>JAWLHK010000018.1:0-70719 GCA_041690355.1 bacterium
TTATCGGCAAGGACCACACGACCGTTCGCCTCGAGCTGACGGCGCGGAGCAGAGTGGAGCGCGACAGCGAGGGGGCCACCCAAATGACGGGTTACGAGTGACGAGTCGGGAACCTGCTGATTGACGATTGACAATTTACGATTGACGATTTATCGGCAAGGACCACACGACCGTTCGCCCCGAGCTGACTGCGCGGAACAGAGTGGAGCGCGACAGCGAGGGGGCCACCCAAATGACGGGTTACGAGTGACGAGTCGGGAACCTGCTGATTGACGATTGTACGATTGACGATTTATCGGCAAGGACCACACGACCGTTCGCCTCGAGCTGACGGCGCGGAGCAGAGTGGAGCGCGACAGCGAGGGGGCCACCCAAATGACGGGTTACGAGTGACGAGTCGGGAACCTGCTGATTGACGATTGACAATTTACGATTGACGATTTATCGGCAAGGACCACACGACCGTTCGCCCCGAGCTGACGGCGCGGAACAGAGTGGAGCGCGACAGCGAGGGGGCTACCCAAATGACGAGTGAAGCCGAGTGACGAATTTCCGGGAAATGAGCCTGCCACGTTGGCCCTTGCTGCTGTCGGGCGCTCAGCGCTTAGCGCTTTCCGGGCGGTGGAAGATACCGTCGACCTGGAGAAGTTCGCCCGTCTTCGGATCCGCAAAGCCGCCTTCCAGGGAGACGAGCACATAGCCCCGTTCCGCCAGATAGGCCGTCATGTCGGGGAACAAGGTCTCGCCCGCGTAGAGCGGAACCAGAGACATCTCGAGCTGCACCGTGTCGATGCGGGGGAGCGAACGTGAAGCGCCGTCGAGAACCTGCCGCTCAAACCCCTGGGTGTCAATCTTCAGGTAGGCATTCCGCGCATCCCCGCATACGTCCGCGAAGATTCCGTCGAGAGCCTTCACCTCGATGGTCTCGCGCCCCACGTACCGGGACTCCGGCGCCGAGCGCACGTGGGCGGGGAGCATGTCGAGCAAAGAGCTGCTCCAGGAGTTGCCGGCAACGTTGATCTCGCGCGTCTCGGCCTTGTCTCCCAGGGCCCACCGATGCACGTCCCAGGCAGGGTCGCGGGCGGCCTTCTGCTCGAGCGCCTTGAAGGCCGCCCGGAGCGGCTCGAACGACACGATGCGTCCCCGAAAACCGAGATCGCGCCGGAGCTGCTGCGCGAACTGTCCCGCGTTGGCCCCCACGTCGAATACGGTGTCGATTCCATAGGTCGCCAGCAGCCGCCGCCGCCGGGCCAGCAGGTGCGAAGCCGGGTCGAACCGCACCAGGTCGAGCCCCGTCTTCCACAGCAACCGTCTTACTTCATGCCCGACGCTCATTCCGCTTCACCGCTGGAAGAAGGCCTCGATGAGCTGCTTCGCTTCGGGAGAGACGAGCAGATCCGTAAACGCCTGCTTTTCGATCTCCATGCCGTCGCGGGTCGCGACGGCCGCCCCGCGCAGCACCGTGTCGATGGCCGTGCGGCGGGCGCGCGCCATGGCATGCGCGGGATCGATGGCGGCCTCGGCTTCGGCGCGCAGGGAATCGACGTTGGCGGGCAGGGAGAGCGCGCCCCCCTCCCGTTCCCAGGGGCGGACGTGGTCCATCCCGGCGAGCTCGCGCGCGTAGGCCGTGGCGGCCGCAAGCAGCTCCCCGGGGGGAACCATGCGGGCGGCGACGCCGAGGCGCACCGCTTCGGCGGCGTCGAAGCTGTCGCCCGTGGGCACGTAACGGAGCGCCGCCGCAATGCCGGCCACGCGCGGGAAGCGCTGGGTTCCCCCGGCGCCGGGAATGAGCCCGAGCTTCACTTCGGGAAGGCCGAGCTGGACCGTCGGCGCATCGGCGACCACGATGCCCTGGCAGGCGAGGGCGACCTCGAGTCCGCCGCCCAGCGTGGCCCCCTGGATGGCCGCCACCACCGGCTTGCGCAGGCGGGCCAGGCGATCGAGCACGACGTGGGCCCGGTCGACCATGGTGCGCGCGCCGGCCGCGTCGGTGACCGTCTGCAGTTCCGCAATATCGGCGCCGGCGATCCAGATCTTCGGCTTGGCCGAGGCGAGCACGATGGCCTGGATGCGGTCGTCGCTCTCCCACTCGGCGAGCCGCCGATCGATCTGCTCCCAGAGGGCGATCGAGAGCTTGTTTACTTTGGAGGCGGGGTCGTCGAAGGTGCCGAAGGCCACCCCGTCCCGGATGTCGGAGCGTAAGAGTTCCATGGCGCAATGGTAGCACGCGACCTTCCGCATGGCACGCGCGGGGATTTGGCGAACGCCTCTTCCGCGACTGCATTCACGCCCGGCATTTCTCCATGGCGGCGTGCCCTGTGGTAGAGTAATGGTTTTCTTTCCATCCTCGACTGGGTGACCGATGATCCCGTATTTCACGCAGCCCGCGCTGCATCTCGGCTCGATTACAATTCATGCGTTCGGCGTTCTCGTGGCGCTCGCCGTCATTTCGGGGGAATGGCTTGCCAGCCGCCGGGCGAAGCAGGAAGGGCTCGACCCGCGCGTGACCGACGGCGTCGTCTGGTGGGCGATCATCATCGGGTTCATCATCTCCCACCTGTATTCCGTCTTCTTCTACTTCCCCGACCGGCTCATGCGCGAGCCGCTCTATCTGATCAAGGTCTGGGACGGCATCAGCTCGTTCGGCGGCATGCTCGGCGGCCTCATCGGCATCGCCCTCTACTTCCGCATCAAGCAGCCGAACATGCCGTCGGTCACCAGATGGCGCTATATTGATTCGCTCGCGTTCGCATTCCCCTTCGCCTGGGTCTTCGGGCGCATGGGATGCAGCACGGCGCACGACCACCCGGGCATCGTGACCGATTTCCCGATCAGCATCAGCCTGCAGACCGAGGCGGCGCAGGATTTCATCTACGGGGTTTACGCGAGCGCCGGCATGCTCGAGAAGCTGCCGCCGATGGATCGGTTGAGCACGATGGGATTCTTTGACCTGGGGCTGCTCGAGCTGCTCTACACGCTCTTCGTGCTCGTGCCCCTCTTTCTGTTCATGGGGCGTAAGTCGCGGCCGGCCGGCTTTTTCCTGCTGCTGTTCCTGACGACCTACACGCCGGTGCGCTTCGGGCTCGACTTCCTGCGCCTCGCCGACGTGAAGTACGCCGGCCTCACGCCGGGGCAGTGGGCGATCATTCCGCTCTTCGCGATCTCGACCTATATCCTGGTGCGCGTGTTGCCGAAGACGCAGGCGGCGGGCGCGACGAGCTGAAGCGGAACTTTCCGGCCACGCCCGTCCCTCTGACTTGAGCGCAAGGAGTGCTCAGGCGTGAAGCACTGAAAACGAAAAGGGCTCCCTCGGGAGCCCTTTTCTATTCCGCCAGGCGACAGAAGGTCACTGCAGGTGGTGTTCCTTCATCAGGCGGCGCAGCTCCTCGCGGTTGCGGCGCAGGGCCACGAGCAGATCGAAATAGCGCCGCGGGTTGCGATCGGCGGCCAGTTCCTGCAGCAGGGCCGCAAGGCCGGGATCGACCGCCTTGAGCTGATCGTGGCCCGAGGCGAGCCACTTGCCGAGCGCCGTCGTCGCGTTGCGGCGGCGCGGGGCCGGCAGATCGTCGACCAGGTACCCGGGGTGCACCTTGAAGAACCGTGCCAGCTGCTCGCGGGTGTCGGCCGTCAGGTGTCTGCGCTTGCCGCTTTCGAGCTGCGAAAGATAAGCCTGGGTGATGCCGCGGCCCGTTTCGGTCTTGATCAGCCGCGCGACTTCACTCTGGGTGAGCGGGCGATCGAGCCCGCGCGATTTGCCTTCCTGCGCGCGAAGTTCCTTCAGTTTCTCGGCCAGAGTCATGATGCGGGTGCTCCGAAAATTCACAGATGAAACAAATCAGGGTATCAGGAAGGCGCCGCCGAGTCAGGCGGCTTCCCGCGAAAACCGTGCAGCAGCGCCATTCAGGACTTTTCAGGGCTGCCGGGCGGGGGCGTGTGACGCCGCGGATCGAGGCGCACGGTCGTTTCCTCGGTGGTGAGAAATCGGTGCAGATCTTCCGTTTCGATCTGCAAGGTGACGTGATGGATACCGTGGCGGCTGCGAAGCAGTCCCTGGGACTGCATGAGAATGAGATCGCGGTCGGCCTCGCCGGTGACGATGAGGTGCCCGGTGAGCGAAATCAGGCCCGTGCTGATGCGCCACACGTGAAAATCATGCACCCCACGGACGTCTGGTATGCCGATCAGGTCCTCCTGGAGATCGCGGAGATCGATGTCGGCCGGCGCCGCTTCCATGAGAATTTCGACCGACTCGCGCATCAGGCCGAACGAACCCCAGAAGATCAGGGCGGCGATGATGAGCGATGCGATGGGGTCGGCCACTGGGCTACCGCCGCCGAGCATGATGAGGCCTGCGCCGAGCGCGCCGACCGAACCGGCCGCATCGGCGATCAGGTGAATATAGGCGCCGTGGACGTTCAGGTCGTGCCGGTGGTCGCGGTGCAGGAGCCAGGCGCTCACAACGTTGGCCAGCAATCCGGCGGCCGCAATGAACGCCATGGGCATCGCATCGACCGGGGCCGGCGCTGAAAATCGCTGAATGGCTTCCCAGACGACGACGCCGACGATGACCCACAGCAGGAGCGCGTTGACGAAGGCGGCGATGATTTCGGCGCGCCGGAAGCCAAAGGTCCGGTGAAGTCCGGCGGGCCGTGCCGCCAGCCAGCGCGCGAAAACGGCCAGGGCCAGCGCGCCGACGTCGGTCAGCATGTGGCCGGCGTCGCTGAGCAGGGCAAGGCTGTTCGTCAGCCAGCCGCCGATGGCCTCGACGAGCAGAAAAACGAAATTGATGACGAGCGCAATGATCAGGCGTCGGGTCGTGCCGGAGCCATCGCTGTGGCCGGAGCGATCGCCGGGGGAGGACGCGGGACCATGGTCGTGCCGATGCGCGAAACCGCCGTGCGCATGTCCCATGGCCGACAGTATACCACCGCGGGGCGCCCGCCGGGCGAGGACCGCCTTGCAGAAGAGACCGCGACGTCATTCGCTTCGATGGGCGGCCCGCCGGGCGGGTCGAGGGTCGTCTTGACAAACCCGGGTCGCTAAGTATACTGAAACACTAGGTATTGTTCTCATGATCCGCACGCGGAACACGTCGAGGGAGTGTAGGTATGAACAAGTCGGACCTGATTCTCGAACTCGCCCAGAAGTGCGAGATTCCGCCCAAGATTGCCGCGGAGGTGGTCGATCTGTTCTTCACGAACATGGCCGACGCCCTGCAGCGCGGAGACCGTGTCGAGATTCGCGGTTTCGGCTCCTTCGTTTCCAAACTCTACGGCGCGTACGAGGGGCGCAACCCGAAGACCGGCGCGCGCATTCTCGTCCCCGAAAAGCGGCTGCCGTTCTTCAAGGTCGGCAAGGAGCTGCGCAAGCGGGTCGACGGCAAATGGGACGGTGTGCGGGATGACGCGCTGTAAGGATGCATCGGCCGCACGCAATCTTCTTTCGATGACCAAGGCCCCGTTCGCGGGGCTTTTTGCTTGCAGCGGGCGCTCATGAAACCGTCGTTTTTCCAGTGGGGCCGCAGCGGGCTGACCGCATTTCTCGCCGACTTGGGCGAGCCCGCCTACCGGGCAACCCAGCTGCTGCGCTGGGTGTACGGCCGCGGGGTGACCGACCCGGAAGGCATGAGCGATCTGGGCAAGGAGCTGCGCGCGCGCCTGGCCGAAGCGATTGACTTCACGCCTCCGTCGGTGGCGACGATGCAGGAGTCGGTCGACGGCACACGCAAGTACCTTTTCAGCCTGCACGACGGCGAGCAGATCGAATCGGTCATGATCCCCGAAGGAGAGCGGCGCACGCTCTGCATGTCGAGCCAGGTCGGCTGCGCCATGGGGTGCCGCTTCTGCTTCACGGCCCGCGGGGGGCTCACGCGGAACATGACGCCCGGCGAAATCGCATGGCAATTCTCGCTTGTCGAGCGCGATCTCGAGGCGCTCGCGGGGGCCCGGCCCGGCAACAAGTACGACCGCGCACTCAGCAACGTCGTCTTCATGGGCATGGGCGAGCCGCTGCAGAATCTCGATAATCTGGTGGAGTCCATCGAAATCCTCACGGCAGACTGGGGGTTCGGGCTGGCCCCGCGGCGCATCACCGTCTCGACGGTGGGCATCGTCCCCAGCATCGCCCCCATGCTCGCGCGTACGAAAGCCAACCTCGCCATCAGTCTGCACGCGCCGACCAGCGAGCAGCGGTTGAAAATCGTGCCGATGGAAAAGAAGTACCCCATCGACGCCCTGCTGCAGGCCTGCCGCGACCTCGACCTGCCCCGCCGCCGGCGCATCACCTTCGAATACGTGCTGCTCGGCGGAGTCAACGATCGCCTCGAGGACGCGACCCGGCTCGCCAGGCTGCTGCGCGGCCTGCCGGCCAAGATCAACCTGATCCCCTTCAACAGCTTTCCCGGCGCGCCCTATGCGGAACCGAAGGCGCAGGACATCCAGGCGTTCCAGCAGAAACTGCACGCCGCCGGCTACCAGGTCTTCGTGCGCAAGCGCCGCGGTGAGGATATCCTCGCGGCCTGCGGGCAGCTGCGGGGCGAGGTGAAGGAAGAGCGCATGCCGCGCTGGGCGCGGGACGAGCTGCGCACCGGTGGGACGCCGACGACCCCCTGAGGGACATCCGGACGGCATACCATGAATATGGTATGTACGTAGCGGGTCGCTACAGGGTATAGTGGCCCTTTTCGCGGAGGATCATGGCAAGGCTTGCTCGAAGAGTTCTCGTCATCGATGACGAACCGGCGGTGTGCGAACTTGTCGCGCGAGTCCTGGAACCGGTTGCTCAGGTATGCATGGCGCATACGGGCGCCGAGGCCCGGCGGTTGCTGGAGGGGCCTGAGCCCTTCGACGTCGTCTTCTGCGATCTGCTGCTGCCCGACACCTCGGGGCGTCAGATCTACGAGCAGACCCTCGCCACGCGCCCCGATGTGGCCGCCCGCTTCATCTTTCTGACTGGCGCCGTCGATCTGGTCGGCATGCGCTCCTTTCTTCGCGCGAGCGGCCGGCCGTTTCTCGAGAAACCGTTTCTGCTGCGCCATATCACCGAGGCCGTCGAAAACATGGCGCCGATTTTTCCGCCGGCCCCCGTGCATCCCCCCGCCGATTGAGGGGGATGAGCGTGCCCAGGAGATAGACGACCTCCATCCGCGCCCGCGGCCAAGGTCGCAGGTCCGGCGCGCTCCCGTAACGTGAAGAGAGACTTCATTTACTAGGAGCAGAGAGCATGGCACTGGATCTGTTGTCGGAGAGGGGAACCCCGCTCGAACGCCAGAAGTTCACCTTGCGGGAGCTGTCCCCGCCCCCCATCAGCAAGCTTGATGATGACGCCTTTACCCGTGTGCGCATCATTCTCATGAACGGTATCGAACAGGAAGCGAACCGCTTTCAGCATTACTTCGCGCGCGGTGATCGCGACCTGCGACTTGCGTTGGCCCGTGTGCGGCGGGTTGAGCACCACCAGCAGACGATGGTCAACTGGCTGCTGCCGGCTGATCAGTCGCCGCTCGAAACGACGATCGGCTACGAGCAGGTAGCCATCGAGGTCACGGCGTCGGTCGCCCAGCACGAGCCCGACCCCTATCTGGCGCAGGTCTACCGGTTCGGCATGCTCGAAGACTTCGACCACATGTACCGCTACTCGGCGCTGCTCGACCGCCTGGAGGGAAAGGACGCCAACAACATCCTGCAGAGCTACACCGACGTGCAACCCGGACGGCCGACGGTCGACGAGCATCGCGCGCCGGAAGACGATCTGCGCCGCTCCTATGACCGCAAGAGCGCCGCGCCGATTTCCAAACTGAACGCGCTCACGATCGCGGCCGGCGAGTACCAGACGCGCGACTTCTACATGAACATCGGTCCGACGTGGACCGACCCGGTCGCGCGACAGCTTTACGCCGAAATCGCCTCTATCGAAGAGCAGCACGTGACGCAGTACGAGTCACTGAGCGATCCCGAAGAGACGTGGCTCGAGAAGTGGCTGCTGCACGAGGCGACCGAAGTCTACAACTACTACTCGTGCCTGCAGTCTGAAAGCAATCCCCGGGTCAAGAAAATCTGGGAGCGGTTTGTTGACTACGAGCTGGGCCACCTGCACTTCGTGCGTGAGCTGTTCGAACAGCGTGAAGGGCGCGACGCCGGAGAAGTCCTCCCCCGCGAGCTGCCCGAGCCGATCGATTACACGAGCCACCGCGCCTACGTACGCCAGGTGCTTCGCGACGAAGAAAATCTGACGGCTCACGGCCCTGAAATCGTGCGGGGGCTCGGCACCGACGAAAGCGAGGCGACGCGGGCATACCGGGATCACCTCAACAGCGAGGGTAACCCCTCGAATACCGTGGCGGACCGCTATGCATGGCGGCCCGGAACTGAACTTGCTTCGCGCGAACACGCGGCCTGAGGAGGATGCCATGGCTGAACAGGCAAGCGATACGGGAATGAACCGGACGGGGATCGAAGCGTCGCCGTTCGAATCCAAGGGGATGCTTGAGAATGCCGGCGACCAGCCGGTACCCTCGGCCGACGACCTCGCCATGACCCGCGAGCGCAAAGCGTGGATCCGCGTGGCGGCACCCGTCGGCAAGGTGCCGCCACCGATGACGGGCAAGGGGCTGCTCACGGTGGCGAAGGAAACGCTGAAGGGGAACAAACCGACGGTCTTCGTGAATCGACTGGGCGAACGGCTCGGCTTCGAGCGGGCCGGGGTGCGCCTGTACGACGCGGTGCTCGCCAAGTTTGACGAGGCGAAGGCCTGGGATGGGGGGCCCATGCGTGAGGAGCTCGTTCGGCACCGGCGCGAAGAATGGGAGCATCTGCTCCTGCTCAAAGAAACCATCGAGGTGCTCGGAGCCGACCCGACGACGATGACGCCGGCGGCCGATCTGGCGGCCCTCGCTTCGGAGGGGGTGGTCAAGGTGATCGCCGATCCGCGCGCCGGGCTGGCTGAATCGCTGGATGCGCTGCTGATTGCCGAGCGTGCCGACAACGATGGGTGGGAGCTGCTGGTTTCGCTCGCGAAGGAGATTGGCCAGAATTCCCTGGCGGATCGCTTTCAGGCCGCGCTCGAGGAGGAGCGTCGGCATGCCGCCCACGTGAAGACCTGGGTGGCGGCCGCCGCGACGGCCGAGGTGCGCCGCGAACTCGGCCACTGAGGGCCGGTCGCGTCGAGGAGCCGTTCACAGAAGCCGCCCGCCCGCCGCGCCCCGGCGCCCGGGCGGCGCCTGTTTCGCTCTGCGGGTGACGGATCCACAATGGAGTGCAACGGAGGGAAGCCATGTTCCGCAAGCATTCATCCCGGTCCGACATCGTGCCTCGACTCCTGCTCGCCGCTGCGCTCTCGTTGGCGCTCCCCCTTTCGGCCCCCGGGCTTGCCGCGGCCCAGCCCGCGCCGCAGACGGAAGAGGAGGCACCGGATGTGCCCGAGCTGCAGGTCGACCAAGCTGAACTCGATCGCCTGACCGGCGACTACGTGCTGGCCGATCCCGAGGGGGCCGAGGCGACAATCAAGCAGGCCATCGACGACGTGGTCGACGACATGTTCTTTCTCACCCGGGGCTATGCGCGCCGGCAGCTCACCGAATTTACGGAGCCGTGCCCTGGGTTCGGCATCGAATTCGTCGACGGCGACGCGCACATGGCCTGCAAGGATCGCAACCCGGTCGTCTCGCCCTTCAGCGGCGAGCTGGGCGAACACGTGACCCGCGAGGGAGACCGGTTCGCGCTGCGGCAGCAGGTTCGCCGTGGCAAGCTCGTGCAGGTCTTCGCGGGCGACGAAGGGATTCGCCGCGACGAACTGGTGCCCCAGCCCGACGGGGGCATGCTCATGCGGGTGCGTATCGAAAGCGACCAGCTCCCCCGCGACGTGGAGTATGAGCTCCGCTACGACCCTGCAGGGAATTGAACGATTGACGATTGACGATTGAGACGCTGCAAGCGCGGCGTGCTTTCCGCTTTCATCAAGCGCCGAGCGCCAAGCGCCGATGAGGCAAGGGCGAGGGGGGATGGGATGTCTGGTCCTTGCCGGCAAATCGTCAATCGTCAATCGTAAATTGTAAATCCCCCCGATCCCTGAGGCCCGTGGGTACGCGTAAGGTTCCAACGTGACTCCCGGCGCCCGCCTCCTGTATAATCTGATATGGCGTCACCGATTTTGGCCTCCCTCGACCTGGGGACCAACACCTTTCGCCTCCTGATTGCCGCCGCGGCACCCGACAACCCGGGAGGCATCCGCGTGCTGCACCACGAGCGCGTGATTACGCGCGCCGGCGGGGGCTATTCGCCCGAGAACGGCATCGGGGCCGCCGCCTGCGAGCGGATTGTCGACACCCTGCGCGGCTTCGCCGGCACCATGGACCGCTTCGGCGTCTCGCGCTACCGGGCGACGGCCACCAGCGTGTTTCGCAAGGCGACGAACCGGCAGACGATTCTTGCCGACATCGAACGGGAGACAGGGCTGCGGGTCGACGTCATCGACGGCGACGAAGAGGCCCGCCTGTCGGCTTTCGGCGCCATGGCCGGGCTGTCGGTCGAGGGGCCCGTCGTTATCTTCGATATCGGCGGCGGCTCGACCGAGTTCATCCTCTGGCGCGACGGAGGCCCCGAGCTCAACCGGAGCCTCGATTTCGGTGTCGTCCGGCTGAGCGAAGATGTGCTGCGCAGCGACCCGCTCTCGGAGGCCGAACTGGCCGAGGCGCGCCGGCAGATCGGTCCGCTGATTGACGACATGGCCGCCGAGATCCGCGGCCGGCTCGGAGCTGCGCGGGCCACACTGGTGGGAACCGCCGGCACGGCGAGCACGCTCGGGGCCGTCGACCTGGGGCTTCCCGCCTACGATCGGGAGCGGATCCATGGCCACCGGCTCGGCCGCGACTTCGTGCGCGAGAGCTTCGAGCGCTTCACGGCGCTGCCGCGGGCGCGACGGGGGGCCGTGCCGGGAATGGAGCCGGGCCGCGAAGACATCATCGTGCCCGGCTGCCTGATTACACTTCTGACCCTTGACGCCTGCCAGGCCGCCGACATGCTGATCAGCGAGGGCGGGCTGCTCGAGGGAAATCTTTATCGGTTACTTCCGGCCGCTGCGGCCGGTTCTTTTTCTGCACGGAGTTGAAGACAGATTATGATCGACGCGCCGAACCGGATTGCTGAAGGCCTCACCTTTGACGACGTTCTCCTGCTGCCCGACCACAGTGAGTTTCTGCCGCACGAAGCCGAACTGGGCACACGGCTGACCACGGGCATCCGCCTGAACATCCCCATCGTCAGCGCGGCCATGGATACCGTGACCGAAAGCGCCACCGCCATCGCCCTGGCGCAGAACGGCGGTATCGGCATCATCCACAAGAACCTGACGGTCGAAGAGCAGGCGCTCGAGGTCGAACAGGTCAAGAAGAGCGAAAGCGGCATGATCGTCAACCCGGTGACCATCGAGCCCGACATGCCGCTGCGCGAGGCGCTCGCCATCATGGAGCGCAACCAGATTTCGGGCCTGCCGGTGACTCGCGGGGGCAAGCTGGTCGGCATTCTCACGAACCGCGACCTGCGTTTCGAGCGCAGTCTCGACCGGCCGGTCTCTGAGGTCATGACGAAGGACAACCTGGTCACGGTCGCGCCCGGCATCGACCTCGAAAAGGCCAAGGACATCCTGCATGAAAACCGCATCGAGAAGCTGCTCGTCGTTGAAGGCGACAGACTCGTCGGCCTGATCACCATCAAGGATATCGAAAAGAAGATCCGCCATCCGAATGCCGTCATGGACTCCATGGGCCGCCTGCTCGTGGGGGCCGCGGTGGGCACGGGCGACGATCGCGAAGCCCGCATCGACGCGCTGGTGCGCGCGGGGGTCGACGTCATCGTCGTCGATACGGCACACGGCCACTCCGAAAAGGTGCTGCAGGCCGTGCGCGATACGCGCCGCCAGTTTCCCGACCTGCAGATTGTCGCCGGCAACATTGCCACCGAGGGGGGCGCGCGCGCGCTCATCGATGCCGGCGTCCATGCCGTCAAGGTCGGCATCGGGCCGGGGTCCATCTGCACGACCCGCGTCGTGGCGGGCATCGGCGTGCCCCAGTTCACCGCCATTCAGGAAGCCTCCAAGGTCGGCCGCGCCGCGGGCGTGCCGATCATCGCCGACGGCGGCATCAAGTTCTCGGGCGACATCGTGAAGGCGCTGGCCGCCGGGGCCGATGCGGTCATGATCGGCTCACTGTTCGCGGGAACCGACGAAAGTCCGGGTGACCTCATCCTCTACCAGGGGCGCTCCTACAAGGTCTATCGCGGCATGGGCAGCCTCGAGGCCATGAAGAAGGGAAGCAAAGACCGCTACTTCCAGGCCGACGTGCAGCAGGCGAACAAGCTCGTGCCCGAAGGGATCGAGGGGCGCGTGCCGTACCGCGGCTCCATTTCGAGCACGATTCATCAGCTGCTCGGCGGTCTGCGTGCCGGAATGGGCTACACAGGCTGCCGCACGCTTCCCGATCTGCAGACCCGCACCCGCTTCATCCGCATCACGAGCGCCGGGTTGCGCGAAAGCCACGTGCATGACGTCATCATCACCAAGGAAGCCCCGAATTATCGCATGGAGTAGGCGGTTCCCTCCGCCGGCGAAGCGCGGTAGGATGGAGACAGGGCGGCGTTCGGTATCCGAGGCGCTACCCCGCCGGCGTCCTTGACAATCTGGCTCAAATTGACTAAAACGTAGTCAACCTTATGAGTGTATCCGTCGAGAGTCACGAGCTTCTGCGCAAGATCTCCATCTTCAGCGACCTGAAGGGGCCGGATCTCGAGCGCCTGGCTTCGCTTCTGCAGGAAGTGGCCTTCGAAAAGGATTCCGTCATCCTGCACAAGGAAGATCCGGGCGACAGCCTCTTTCTCATCAAAGACGGGCGGGTCAAGGTCGTGCTCTACGGCGACGACGGCCGCGAGGTCATCCTCAGCATCCTCAAGAGCGCCGATTTCTTCGGCGAGATGAGCCTGCTCGACGGAGAGCCGCGTTCGGCCTCGGTCGTCGCGACGGAACCCAGCGTCGTCTATATCCTCAAGCGCGACGATTTTCTTCAGACCCTGGTCGAGCGCCCCGAAATGGGGCTGCGCATCATGGCCGAACTCAGCCGGCGGCTGCGGCTCGCCGACGAGAAGATCGGCAGTCTGGCTCTGCTCGACGTCTACGGGCGCATTGCCGGCGCACTGCTGCAGCTGGCGCGCACCGAGGGCAAGCTGCAGGGTGAAAACATTGTCATCGATGTCCGGCCCACGCAGCAGGACATCGCTTCGATGGCGGGCGCAAGCCGCGAGACCGTGTCGCGGGTGCTCAACGACCTGGTCCGCGCGGGGCTGATTACGATGGAGGGGAAGCGGATCGTCATCAACCGCGACCTTCACACCTTGCGCGAGGTCAATGGGGGGTAGTCGGCGCTCGGGCGCCGGTTGATTTTGACACCTTTCCGCGCTCTCGTTATACTATAGAGCTTGCGTCCGGGAACACTGGTGGTCGGGGGTTGGCGATGCTGGATGGTTTCAGGGTTACGGGCGTGAAGATCCAGGTAGTCGATAAGGGTCGGCTCAAGGCGTTTGCGACCTTGACGATCAACGACTGCTTCGTTGTCCGGGACATCCGGATCATTGACGGCAACGGCGGGCTCTTCGTGGCCATGCCGAGCCGGAAGCGGTCCGATGGAACCTACCGCGACGTGGCGCATCCGCTCAACACGGAGTGTCGCGATTACCTGGAGCGCTGCGTGCTCGAGGCGTTTTCGCTAGAGAGCACGGGGGGTGGGGGCGCCTCGATGGAGGAAGTCCGTACCTGAGTCCGGTTGCCGGCTTACGGGCAGGCAGGCCGCCACGGGCGGTCTTTTGTTTTTTTTGACGCATTGGGGCGTCGCCAAATGGCAAGGCACCGGTTTTTGGTACCGGCATCTCCAGGTTCGAGTCCTGGCGCCCCAACCATACACCGGCGACATGAATCAGACGCGGTAGTTTTGCAATGAATCCGGGACCCTTGCTCTTTTCGGGGAATTCGAATCCCCGCCTCGCAGAAGCCATCAGCCGCTACATGGGCATCCCCCTCGGCGGGATGACCGCCAAGCGCTTTTCCGACGGCGAAATCTTCGTCGAAATCGGCGAGAACGTGCGCGGGCGCGACTGCTTCATCATCCAGAGCTCCTGCGAACCGGTCAACGCGAACATCATGGAACTGCTGATCATGATCGACGCGTTCAAGCGTGCCTCGGCCCGCCGCATCACGGCCGTCATTCCCTATTACGGTTATGCCCGCCAGGATCGTAAGAGCGGCCCGCGCACGCCCATCACCGCCAAGCTGGTCGCAAACCTGCTGCAGGCGGCCGGCGCCCAGCGCGTGCTGACGATGGACCTGCACGCCGGCCAGATTCAGGGCTTTTTCGACATCCCCGTCGACAACCTCTATGCCCTGCCGGTCATCATCAAGCACCTGCGCCCGGTGACGAACGAAGACACGATCATCGTGTCGCCCGACGCCGGGGGCACCGAGCGCGCGCGCGCCTACGCCAAGCGTCTGGATACGAACCTGGCCATCATCGACAAGCGCCGCCCCAGCGCCAACGTGGCCGAGGTCATGAACCTGATCGGCGACGTTTCGGGCAAGCGCGCCATCATCGTCGACGACATGGTCGACACGGCCGGTACGCTCACCAAGGGGGTCGAGGCCCTGCTCGAGCACGGCGCCACCTCGGTCATCGCCTGCGCCACGCACGGCGTGCTTTCGGGGCCGGCCATCAAGCGCATTGAAGAATCGCCCATCGAGTCGCTCGTCGTGACCGACTCGATTCCGCTCAAGCCTGAAGCGCAGGCTTGCAGCAAGATCAAGGTCTTGTCCGTGGCTGAGCTGCTTGGCGAAGCCATCAAACGAATCAGTGAGGAAGCAAGCGTCAGCTCCCTTTTCATCTGACGACTTGCCGCAAACAGAGAGGAATCGGATTTATGGAACGCGTCAGTCTTACAGTGGATCTCCGCAAGGATCTCGGCAGCCGTTCGGCGCGCCGCTCGCGCCGTGAAGGCAAGCTGCCCGGCGTGCTTTACGGGCACGGCAGCGAAGGGGTGGCCATCGAGGTCAACCTGCGCGAGCTGCGCCGTCTCGTGGGCGGCAAGCTGGCCCACACGGTCATTCTCGAGCTCAAGGGCCCCAAGGAAGTCGAAGGCAAGACCGCCCTCGTGAAGGAGGTCCAGCGCGACCCGGTCACCGATGCGCCGATCCACGCCGACTTCATCGAGCTCGTCGCCGGCCAGAAGCTGCACGTGACCGTCCCCATCCACGTGGTGGGTAAGGCGGCCGGTATCGTGCACGGCGGCATCGTCGAGCAGACGCTGCGCGAGCTGCCTATCGAAGTGCTGCCGAAGGACATCCCGAGCGCCCTGGAAATCGACATCAGCGAGCTCAACATCGGGCAGTCGATTCACGTCAAGCAGATGAAGCTTCCCGAAGGCGTGCGATCGATGATCGACACCGAAACGTCGGTCGTGGCTGTCGTGGCCCCGCGGGCCGAAGCCGCCGCGACGCCGGCCGCCGAAGGTGCCGCTGCCGCCGGCGCCAAGCCCGAAGGCCAGAGCTGAGCCGGCGCTCGATCTGAAGCGTCGTGAAGCTCGTCGTCGGACTCGGCAACCCGGGGTCGCAGTACGTGCGCACCCGGCACAACATCGGCTTCCGCGCCGTCGAACGCATCGCCGAACGGGCCGGTGCGTCCTTCAACCGCCGGCAGTTCGAAGCCGAGGCTGCCGAGTTGCAACTCGCGGGTGAGCGCGTTCTCCTGCTCAAACCGCAGACGTTCATGAATCTGAGCGGCCGGTCCGTCGGACCGGCCGCCTCCTTTTTTAAGATCCCCCCCGCCGACGTACTGGTTATCCATGACGAGGTCGACCTGCCCCCCGGCGCCGCGCGCTTCAAGCGGGGCGGGGGCTCGGCCGGCCACAACGGACTGAAGAGCGTCACGGCCGCCATCGGTGCCGACTTCGTGCGCCTGCGCCTCGGCGTGGGCAAGGCGCCGCACGGCGGCGACACGGCCGCGTGGGTGCTCGGGGCGTTCTCCCGCGACGAGGAGCCGGGGGTCGAGCTGCAGCTCGATTTGGCCGAAGCGGCCGTCGGACAGTGGGTCGCCCACGGTATCGAACCGGCGATGAACGACCTCCACCGCCGTCAGAAGTAACCCGGCCGGTCTGCGGACCGGTTTTCGCGGAACCTGTTTTTCAGGAGTCTTTGTCCATGGCTCTCAACATCGGTATCGTCGGCCTGCCCAACGTCGGCAAATCGACCATCTTCAACGCCCTGACGTCGGCCGGCGCCCTCGCGGCCAACTACCCGTTTGCCACGGTGGAGCCGAATGTCGGCATCGTGAACGTTCCCGACCCGCGCCTCGGCAAGCTGGCCGAAATCGTGAAGCCGCAGCGCATTCTGCCGGCCGCGATGGAGTTCGTCGACATCGCGGGACTCGTGAAGGGCGCGTCGAAGGGGGAGGGGCTCGGCAACCAGTTCCTGGGCAACATCCGCTCGGTGGAGGCGATCCTGCACGTCGTGCGCGCCTTTGAAGATCCCAACGTCGTGCACGTCGAAGGGGGCGTCAGCCCGAGCCGCGACATCGAGATCATCAACATCGAGCTCAACCTGGCCGACCTCGACACCGTCGAGAAGCGGATTCAGCGCACGGAGAAGCTCGCGCGATCGGGGAACAAGGAGGCGGTGGCCGAGATGGAGCTGTACAAGCGGCTCAAGGAGGCCTTGGACGCCGGTCTGCCCGCGCGCACGGTCGAAGCGCCCGAGGGGATGGAATCGGTTTTCCGCCAGCTGGGCTTGCTGACGGCGAAGCCGGTGCTCTACGTCGCCAACGTGAACGAAGACGATCTTTCGAATCCCGACGCCCCGTTGCGCAAGGAAGTCGCCGCCATCGCCGAACGCGACGGTGCGCAGGTGGTGGCCATCTGCGGCAAGATCGAAGCCGAAATTTCCGAGCTTCCCCCCGAAGAGCAGACTGACTTTCTCGCCACCCTCGGCATGGAGGAGAGCGGCCTGGACCGCGTCATCCGCGCATCCTATTCGCTGCTCGGGCTCATCTCGTACTTCACGGCCGGCGTGCAGGAAGTGCGCGCGTGGACGATTACGCGCGGCACGAAGGCCCCCGGGGCGGCCGGTGTCATCCACACCGATTTCGAGAAGGGCTTCATCCGCGCCGAGGTCATCGCCTATGAGGATTTCGTGGCCGACGGCGGCGAAGCGGGCGCGAAGACCAAGGGGCACCTGCGCCTCGAAGGCAAGGAGTATGTCGTGCAGGACGGCGACGTCATGCACTTCCGCTTCAATGTGTGAACCTGGTCTTGGGTCTTCGAACGTCAGGGGGTGCGACTGCCCGACTCGGCACTTGGCCCCTCGACTCTCGAGTCCCGACTCCTGACTCCTGACCCTCGACTCCCGACTCCCTCCCTTGCTACACTGACGGTTTTCTGCCGAGCTCCGGCCGGCGCCCATCGCCGGCCCTCAGTGATTACCGGATAGACAACCGTGTTCCGCTTCAGCATCCTGGGCAGCGGCAGCAAGGGAAACTCCCTGCTCGTCGAGTCGGCCCGTACGCGCATCCTGGTCGATTGCGGCTTCAGCCTCGTCGAGCTCGGACGCCGCCTCGCGGCCGTCGGCGCCGCGGGCCCCGAGACGCTTGACGCCGTCGTCGTCACGCACAGCCATGGCGACCACGTGGGCGGCCTGGGGGTACTGACCCGCCGGCACGGTACGCCCATCTACGTCACGCCGGGGAGCCGCAAGTGGATTGAGAAACGCCTGCACGGACCCGTCGAGAGCTTTCTGCCGGGTTCCTCCTTCCGCGTCGGCGATCTGGATTTTCGCTCCTTCGCCCTCACGCACGACGCCCCCGACACGGTCGCCCTGCGCATCGAAAACGCCGGGGTCGCCATGGCCATCTGCACGGATCTGGGGGAAGTGCGCGCCGACCTCGCCGGGGGGCTCGCGGGCTGCCACACGCTGCTCATGGAGAGCAACCACGACGAGGCCATGCTCTGGGACGGCCCCTATCCCATGCGGCTCAAGAAGCGCGTGGCCAGCCGCTATGGCCACTTGTCGAACGCGCAGAGCCACGACCTGCTGCGCAGCGTGCTCCCTTCGGGGGTGAAGCGCGTGTTTCTCAGCCACCTCAGCGAAACCAACAATTCCCCGGAGAAGGCGATGGCGGCGATGGAGCCGCTGCGCCGCGCGCATCCGCAGACCGAGTGGCGCATCTCGCCGCAGCGGGTGCCGACTCCGTTCATACCCCTGGCCGGCGCCGGCCAGCTGACCCTGTTCTAAACTTCCAGCGACGGCGCCCGGCCGCCGCACGCCCGATTCGTGAAGGAGATTCACCGTGATTGCCCGCTACAGCCGCCCCGAAATGACCCGCATCTGGACCGAACACAACAAATTCGCCATCTGGCTGCAGATCGAAGTGGCGGCGGCCGAGGCGATGGCCGAGCGGGGCCTCGTGCCCGCAGATGCCATCCGCGAGATCAAGGAGAAGACCGCGGCCCTGGTCATCGATGACGCCTTCGTCGCCCGCGCCCTCGAAATCGAAGCCACGGTCAAGCACGACGTGATCGCCTTTCTCACGACCGTGAACGAACACATCGGCCCGGTCGGTCGCTTCCTGCATCTCGGGCTCACCTCGTCGGACGTGCTCGATACCTGCCTCGCCGTGCAGCTGACGCAGGCCTCCGATATCCTCCTCGCCGACCTGCAGGCCGTGCTGGATGCGATTCGCAAGCGCGCCGAAGAGCACAAGTTCACGCCCATGATGGGCCGTTCGCACGGGATTCACGCCGAGCCGATCACGTTCGGCCTCAAGCTGGCGAGCTGGTATGCAGAGATGGACCGCAGCCTGGCCCGCATGCGCGCCGCGCGTGAGGAAATCGCCACGGGCGCGATCTCGGGCGCCGTCGGCACCTTCGCGAACGTCGATCCGGCCGTTGAGGAGTTCGTCTGCCAGCGGCTCGGCCTGCGTCCCGAGCCGGTGAGCACGCAGGTGATTCCCCGCGACCGCCATGCCGCCTACTTCGCGGCTCTCGGCGTCATCGGGAGTTCCATGGAGCGCATCGCGGTCGAAATCCGCCACCTGCAGCGCACCGAGGTGCTCGAAGCCGAAGAATACTTCTCGCCCGGCCAGAAAGGCTCGTCGGCCATGCCGCACAAGCGCAATCCCGTGCTGACCGAGAACATCACGGGGCTCGCCCGCCTGCTGCGCGGTTATGCCGTGCCCGCCATGGAAAACGTGGCTCTCTGGCATGAGCGCGACATCAGCCATTCGTCGGTGGAACGCATGATCGGCCCCGACGCCACCGTGACGCTGAACTTCGCCCTGCGCCGCCTCGAAGGCGTGATTGCGAAGCTGGTCGTCTATCCGAAGAACATGGACACCAACCTGAACAAGCTGCGCGGCCTGATTCACTCGCAGCGGGTGCTGCTCGCGCTGGTCGAAAAGGGGATGACGCGCGAAGAGGCCTACGCGGCCGTACAGCGCAATGCCATGAAGGTCTGGGAGCACGGCGCCGATTTCCGCGCCGAGCTCGGCGGCGACGCCGAGGTCACCGCGAAACTCACGGCGACCGACCTCGACGGCCTGTTCGACATGGGCTATCACACGAAACACGTGGATACGATCTTCCGGCGGGTCTTCGGGGGCGCCTGACCGCCTCCGCGCCGCGTCGCGGGAATTCCATTCCCCCACGTTTCACCCCTGGGGCCGTGATGGAAACGTGCATGCGTATCCACGTTTTCCCGGGGCCGTGATGGGAACACGCATGGTGCCCACGTTCCCCGGGGCCCGATGGGAATTCGTATGGTGCCCACGTTTCCCCGGGGCCCGATGGGAATTCGCATGGTGCCCACGTTTCCCCGGGGCCCTGCCCCGGGCTGAAGGCCTGGCGGACCTTCAGCCCGCCACATGGGGCACGGCCCGATCCACGTGGAATCCTAACGGTTCAATCTTTCCGGGCATCCTGACTCCCGACTCATGACTGATGATTGGTGGCCCTCGACGCTCCACCCCCCGGGCGGCTTCGGGCGACATGACGCCACGGGTGGCGGGGTGCTACAATGTTCGTTTCACACGACGCATGCCTGAAGCCGGTTCAGGAGCGTTTCTGAACCTCGAACGACAGCCAGCGTTGGCCGGAGTTTCCCATGGCCTCACCCCGGCGGAAGGCGGCGACGCCCGTCCGCAAGAAGAAGATTTATGAAGGCAAGGCGAAGATCGTCTATACGACGAACGATCCGAACCTCGTCATCCAGCATTTCAAAGACGACGCCACCGCCTTCAACGCCCAGAAACGGGGTACGATCGGCGGCAAGGGTATCGTCAACAATCGAATGAGCACGACCTTGTTCGGCATGCTCGAGAAAAAGGGCGTGCCGACCCACCTGGTCGGCCTGCTCAGCGAGCGCGACATGCTCGTGAAGAAGCTCGACATCGTGAAGGTCGAAGTCGTCGTGCGCAACATTGCCGCCGGCAGCCTGGCGAAACGTCTCGGCGTCGCCGAGGGCACGCCGATGCCCAAGACGATTCTCGAGTTCTACTACAAGGACGACGCGCTCGGCGATCCGATGATCAACGAGTATCATATCGCCGCACTCAAGCTGGCCACGCCCAAGGAAGTCGCGCGCATCAGCGAACTCGCGCTCAAGACGAACGCGGTACTGCGCCCCTGGTTCCTCAAACGGGGCATCCAGCTGGTCGACTTCAAGCTCGAGTTCGGCCGCCACAAGGGAAAGATTCTGCTGGGCGACGAAATCTCGCCCGATACCTGCCGCTTCTGGGACAAGAAGACCGGCGAGAAGCTCGACAAGGACCGCTTCCGCCGCGATCTGGGGAATGTTGAAGAGGCTTATCAGGAAATGCTCCGCCGGGTAGGTGCTTAACCATGCGTGTACGTGTCTTCGTGTCCCTCAAGCCGGGGGTCCTCGATCCCCAGGGCAAAGCCATTCACCATTCGCTCGAGACCCTCGGATTCAACGAGGTGCGCGACGTGCGGGTCGGTCGTCTCATTACCCTCGACATGGCCGACGCCGACCGCGATCAGGCCGAGGCCCGCGTCAAGGACATGTGCGAGAAGCTGCTTGCCAACACGGTCATTGAATCCTATCGGTACGAATTCGAATGAGATTCGGCATCCTCGTTTTCCCCGGCTCCAACTGCGACGCAGACTGCTACCACGCGGTCACCAGCCTCGGGCAGCCGGCGCGTTACATCTGGCATAAGGAGACCTCGCTCAAGGGGATCGACGCCGTCATCGTTCCCGGCGGGTTCTCCTTCGGCGACTATCTGCGCTGCGGCGCCATCGCCAAGCAGTCGCCGATCATGCAGGAGCTGGTGCGCTTCGCCGATGCGGGGCGTCCGGTGATCGGCATCTGCAACGGCTTTCAGATTCTCACCGAGGCGGGTCTGCTGCCCGGCGCGCTGATGGCGAACCGCTCGCTTCAGTTCGTCTGCAAGGATGTCAATCTGCGTGTCGCGAACACGCGTTCGCCCTTCACACAGCTCTACCGCAACGGCGAAGTCGTGCGCATGCCTGTCGCCCATCATGACGGCAACTACTTCGCCGACGATGAGACGCTGCGCGAGCTTGACGGCGAAGGGCAGATCGTCTTCCAGTACTGCGATACCGAAGGGCACGTCACCGAAGACGCCAACCCGAATGGTTCGGCGCGCAATATCGCAGGCGTCATCAACCGCTCCCGCAACGTGCTGGGCATGATGCCGCACCCCGAACGCATGGCCGAGCCGCTGCTCGGCGGCGTCGACGGCCGGCGGGTTTTCGAAGGCATTCTCTCCCAGGTGCGCGTATGATCGACATGCGGCAGCAGGCCCTGCAGTTCGGCCTGAAGTCCGAAGAATATGATCGCGTCGTCGAGATCATGGGGCGCGAACCGAACCTGACGGAACTCGGGATTTTCTCGGTCATGTGGAGCGAGCACTGCTCCTACAAGAGCTCGCGCATCCATCTGCGCAAGCTCCCCGTCACGGGACCCCGGGTCATCCAGGGGCCGGGTGAGAACGCTGGCGTCATCGACATCGGCGAGGGCCTGGCCATCGTCTTCAAGATGGAGAGCCACAACCATCCGTCGTTCATCGAGCCCTACCAGGGCGCAGCCACCGGCGTGGGCGGCATTCTGCGCGACGTCTTCACGATGGGCGCGCGTCCGATCGCCAACCTGAACAACCTGCGCTTCGGCGAACCGGGTCACCCGCGCACGAAGTATCTCGTCTCGGGCGTCGTGCACGGTATCGGCGGCTACGGCAACTGCGTCGGCGTGCCCACGGTGGCCGGCGACGTCGTGTTCGATCAGTCCTACAACGGCAACATCCTCGTCAACGCGATGACGGTCGGGCTCGTGAAGGCCGACAAGATCTTCAAGGGGACGGCCGCCGGCGTGGGCAATCCGATTTTCTATGTCGGCTCCAAGACGGGCCGCGACGGCATCCACGGCGCCACGATGGCGAGCGCCGAGTTCGACGAGGAGAGCGAGAGCAAGCGCCCGACCGTGCAGGTGGGCGATCCGTTCACGGAGAAGCTGCTGCTCGAAGCCTGTCTCGAACTGTTTCAGACCGACTATGTCGTCGGCATCCAGGACATGGGGGCCGCGGGGCTCACCAGCTCGTCCATGGAGATGGCCGGCCGCGGCGGCACGGGCATCGACATGCACCTCGATCGCGTGCCCATGCGCGAAGAGGGAATGACGCCCTACGAGCTGATGCTGAGCGAAAGCCAGGAGCGCATGCTGCTCGTCGCCCGGCTGGGGTGCGAAGAGAAGGTCAAGGACATCTTCCGCAAGTGGGATCTCGACTGCGTCGCCATTGGCGAGGTCACGGATACCGGCCGCGCGCGCCTGTTCTGGCACGGCGAACAGGTCGCCGATCTCCCCGTTGCGCCGCTGGCCGACGATGCGCCCCGGTACGATCGGCCGGCCCAGCGTCCGGCCTACGTCGACGAGCTCCGGCGCCTCGACATCGCCGCGCTTCCGCTGCCTGATCTGAGCGACGCCTTCCGCAAGGTGCTCGGCTCGGTCAACGTCGCCAGCAAGGAGTGGATCTACCGGCAGTACGACTACCAGGTGCAGACCAACACCGTCGCGGGGCCGGGCGGCGACGCGGCGCTCGTGCGCATCAAGGGGACCACGAAGGCGGTCGCGCTGAGCAGCGGCTGCAACGGTCGCTACTGTTACCTGAACCCCCGCCGCGGCGCGGCCATCGCGGTCGCCGAAACGGCCCGCAACGTGAGCGCCGTCGGGGCACTGCCGCTGGCCGTGACCGACTGTCTGAATTTCGGGAATCCGGAACGTCCCGAAGTCATGTGGCAGTTCGTCGAAGCCATCGAGGGGATGCGTGAGGCCTGCGAGACGCTCGAGACCCCGGTGACCGGCGGCAACGTGAGTCTCTACAACGAGACCAACGGCGTGGGCATCTATCCGACGCCGATGATCGGCATGGTGGGGCTGCTCGAAGACGTCGAAAAGCGTGTCGGCCAGGGATTCGTCAACGACGGCGACGTCATTCTGCTCCTCGGCGAGACGCTCGACGAACTGGGCGGAACGGAATACCTCGCCACCGTGCACGGCAAGGTTGCCGGCGACGCGCCGCAGCTCAACCTCATCCGCGAAAAGGCGGTGCAGAAGTTCTGCCGCGAGGCCATCGAACTCGGCCTCGTCCGGTCGGCCCATGATGTCTCCGAAGGGGGGCTCGCGGTCGCGCTGGCCGAATGCTGCATCACGGGGGCGGCCCCGCAGGGCGCCACCGTGCGGCTGGAAGGGGGTCTGCGGGCAGACGTTCATCTCTTTTCAGAATCGCAGTCACGCATTATCATGAGTGTCCCCGCTATTCACGCACGCCGCGTGCTCGAGCGGGCCGAATCGATCGGGCTCCCGGCCTCGCGCCTGGGCACCGTCGGCGGCAGCCGGCTCGTGATCGAAGGCATGATTGACGTACCGGTCGCGGAGATCCAACGGATCTGGCGCGGCGCCTTACCCGAACTGATGGACGCGCAGGCAGCCCATGGCTGATTTTTTCGACGAGCATTTTCACGACCAGTGCGGCGTATTCGGGATCTTCGGACACCCCGAAGCGGCCAACCTGACTTATCTGGGTCTCTACTCGCTGCAGCACCGCGGGCAGGAGAGCGCCGGCATCGTGTCGAGCGACGGCTACAGCCTGCGCTCGCATCGTCAGATGGGGCTCGTGGCCGACATCTTCGATGAAGAGACGCTCGCCAAGCTCCCGGGCGACTCGGCCATCGGGCACGTGCGCTACTCCACGGCCGGCGGCTCGCACCTGAAGAACGCCCAGCCGTTCGTTGTCGAGTATGCCCGCGGCGCCATCGCCATCGCGCACAACGGCAACCTGACGAACGCGATGTACATCCGCGACGAGCTCGAAGCCTACGGCTCCATCTTCCAGTCGACGATGGATACCGAGGTGATCATGCACCTCATCGCCCAGAGCAAGGCGGCGAGCTTCGAAGACCGCATCGTCGAGGCCCTCAAGCGCGTCGAAGGAGCCTACTCGATCACGATTCTGACCGAAGACCGCCTCGTGGGCGTGCGCGACCCGTGGGGTTTCCGTCCGCTGGTGCTGGGGCGCCTGAAGGATGCCTATGTACTCGCCAGCGAGAGCTGCGCTTTCGACCTGATCGAAGCGGAGTACGTGCGTGAGATCGAGCCCGGCGAGATGGTGGTCATCGACCGCAAGGGTATCCAGTCCTTCAAGCCCTTCGAGCCGAAGCCGATCTCCCGCTGCATCTTCGAACACATCTATTTCGCGCGCCCCGACAGCCACATCTTCGGACACAACGTCTACGAGATGCGCAAGGCCTTCGGGCGGCAGCTCGCGAAGGAGCGCCCGGTCGAAGCCGACGTCGTCATCCCCGTCCCCGATTCGGGGGTGCCGGCAGCCATCGGCTACGCGCAGGAGGCGAATCTCCCGTTCGAACTCGGCCTGATCCGCAACCACTATGTCGGCCGCACCTTCATCGAGCCGTCGCAGAACATCCGCCACTTCGGCGTGAAGATCAAGCTCAACGCGCTGCGCGGATATCTGAAGGGGAAACGGGTCGTCGTGGTCGACGACTCGCTCGTGCGCGGCACGACCTCGCGCAAGATCATCAAGATGATCCGCGAAGCCGGCGCCGCCGAAGTGCACCTGCGGCTGAGTTCGCCGCCGATCATCAGCCCCTGCTACTACGGCATCGACACGCCGAACAAGGCGGAGCTGATCGCCTCGAGCCACTCGCTGCCCGAGATCGAGAAATACGTCACGGCCGACACGGTCGCGTACCTCAGCGTTGAAGGGCTGAACAAGGTTGCCGGCGAGTTCGGTTTCTGCAATGCCTGCTTCACGGGCAAGTATCCGGTCGCCATCACCGAGGCGCGCTCGCCGCAGATGCGCCTGTTCGAAATCCTGCCGCGCTAAGGAAACGCCAATGTCGACGATGACCGCCGAAAAACAGCGCCTCGCCGAACTGCTGAGAGAATTGAGCTACCAGCAGCGTGACGTCACGCTCGCCTCGGGCCGCAGGAGCAGCTTCTACTTCGACGGCAAGCAGACCGCGCTGCATCCCGAAGGGGCCGCCCTCATCGGCAAGCTGCTCTGGGATGCCATCGTCGCGCAGGGGGTCAAGGTCGAAGGCGTGGGGGGCCTCACGCTCGGCGCCGATCCGCTGGCGACGGCCGTGAGCCTCGCGTCGCTGCAGGCCTTGCGGCCGGTTCCCGCATTCATCGTGCGCAAGGAGCCCAAGGGGCACGGCACGGGACAGTGGATCGAGGGCCGCCGCAACCTGCCCGCCGGCTCGACCGTCGTCGTGCTCGAGGATGTCGTCACGACCGGGGGCAGCGCCCTCAAGGCCGCCCAGCGGATTGAGGAAGAAGGCCTGAAGGTTTCGCTCATCGCCGCGGTCATCGACCGGACCGAAGGGGGACGAGAAGCCGTCGAGGCGGCCGGCTACCCGCTGGTCTCGCTGTTCACGAAGGGCGATTTTCACCAGGGGGACTGATGGCGCGTACGTGGACGGCGTGGCTGGGGGCGTCTGCCGTGGCCGTCGCTCTCGTGGCGGGTCCGGCCTGCTCTGCCTATCGGCCGCTTGCCTCGGAGCGGGCGCTGCCGGGGAGCGCGGGCTACCGGGCGGCGCTCGAGAACGCCTCGCGGCGCGGCAAGGCGGGGAGCGAGGTGAACGTACAGTCGCATCTCGACGCCACGCTGCTTACGCCGGCCTTTCGCGACGCGTTTCGCGCCGAGTGGCACGACGCCTACGGCCCGGGCGTCACGATTCCCGAGGAGATGCGGCCCGGGCGCGCGACCTTCGTGATCGCGCTGACCTCCGACAGCCGCGACCTGCGTGCGCCCTCGGGCTACGGGGCCCTGTGGACGTTGACGGCGCAGGTTGACGGCCGCGTGTTCGAGCCGGATTCGGTTCTGCCGCTCACGCAGGAAGACGAATTCTACCGGCGCTTTTTTCCGTACTGGACACCGTGGCGGCGCATGTACCGGGCAGAATTTCCGCTCCCGGCAAGCACGACGGCGGTGAGGCTCACCTTTCGCAGCGTGGCCGGCAGCGCGCAACTGGATTGGTGACGGCCCTGAACCTCGATTTCCGCAAAGACGCGCGCCCCTGGCTGCTCGCGGCGCTGACGGGCGTCCTGCTCGGCACGGCGCAGCCCAAGTTCGACTGGAGCATGCTCGCCTGGGTGGCCTGGGTGCCGCTGCTGCTCGCCGTGCGCGGCCAGTCGCCCAAGCGGGTCTTTCTGCTCGCCTGGGCGGCCCATGCGGTGGCCCTGGGGATCACGCTCTATTGGATCGAAGTCGTCGTGCGCGTCTTCGGGGGCATCACGCCGCTCATCTCGTGGATACCCCTCGCCCTGCTCGTCGCATACACGGCGCTGTGGATGGCCGGGGCGTTCTGGTGGGCGCGCAGGGTGGAGCTCCGTTACCCCCGCCTGTCCATGTACTGGACGGTGCCGGTTTTTCTCGTGGCGGCCGAGTGGATTCGCGGCGAGCTGTTCACGGGATTTCCCTGGGGGCATCCCGGCTATGCGCTGGCCGGCTCGCCCACGATCCTGCAGATCGCCGATCTTGCGAGCGTGCACGGCCTGCTCTTCGTTCTGGCCTTCGCGAGCACGGGCATCGCCGCCCTGATTGAGCGCCTACGCACCGGCCGCGGCGGCGGGCCCGCTCTCGTGGCGGTTGCGCTCGCCGCCGCCGCCTTCGCTTACGGCGCCTGGCGGCTCGAAGACGTGCGGCAGGCGATTGCCGAGGCGCCGCGCGCGACCCGCGTCGGACTCGCGCAGGGAAACATCGAGCAGCACCTGAAGTGGAGCGCGGAAATGCGCAAACAGACGGTGAGCATCTATGAGGACCTGACGAAGGCCGCGGTCGCCGACGGGGCGGAGATTGTCTTCTGGCCCGAAACCGCGGCCCCGTTCTACTTCCGCCCGATGGGCGACGGCGAGAGCGCGCGCATCCGCGAACTGGCCCGGGAGACGGGGGCTTACGTCCTCATCGGGGCGCCCGCGGCCGAATATCGCGGCGAGCGGCTGCGGTACCTGAACCGCGCTTATCTGATCGACGGCGAGGGAAACACGGTGGGGCGCTACGACAAGGCCCACCTGGTTCCGTTCAGCGAATACGTGCCCCTCCCGCAGGTCTTCGGGTGGATCGAGAAGCTCGTGCCCGTCGTCGGCAGCTTCGCGCCCGGCAAGGGGCCCGACGTGCTGGCCGCCGCGGGAACCAGGTTCGGCGTGCTCATCTGCTTCGAGAGCGTATTTCCCGAAGAGGCGCGCCTGTTCGTGAAGGACGGGGCCGAATTTCTGACGGTCATCACGAACGACGCCTGGTTTCTGCGCACGTCGGCCACGTGGCAGCACATCGGCATGGCCGTCGTGCGCGCCGTCGAAAACCGCGTTCCCGTGCTGCAGGCCGGGAACACGGGGGTGACGGCGGTCATCGGCGCTGACGGAACCATGCAGGAGCCGTTGCCGATTTTCGAGCGGGGCTACCGGGTGGCCGAGCTGCCGCTCGTTCGCCAGGCGTCCCTGTATACCGCCTATGGCGATGTGTTTGCTTATGTTACGCTGTTGTTGACCGCGCTTACCTTCGTGCCGGTCCTGCGCATGCGGCGCGGGGAGACGGCATCCCGGACGACAACAGAGATTCATCGAGGATAGCGATCATGCTGGAACGTGCACAGGAATACCGCAAACGGCTCGACGAGCTATGGAGGTATCTTTGACCTCGGCAACAAAGATATCAAGGTCCAGGAGTGGGAAGAGCTGACCAGTCAGCCTGAATTCTGGAACGATTCGAAGAAGGCCCAGGAGATCACGCGCCTGCAGGCCGAATACAAGCGCGACCTCGAACATTGGCGCGGGCTGTCGGCCAAGGTCGACGACGCCGAAGTGCTCCATGAACTCGCCGAAGAGGCGGGTGACGAGAATGAATTCGCCGAAGTCGAGAAGCTGTTCGAAGAAGTCGAAAAAGGCGTGGCCTCTCTCGAATTCAAACGGATGCTCTCGGGAAAGCACGACCACCGCAACGCCCTGCTCATGATCAATTCGGGCGCCGGCGGAACCGAATCGCAGGACTGGGCTCAGATACTCCTGCGCATGTACATCCGCTGGGGCGAGCGCAAGGGCTTCAAGGTCGAACTGCTCGACGACCTGCCGGGCGAAGAAGCGGGCATCAAGAACGCGACGATCCGCCTCGAGGGGCAGTACGCCTACGGCTACCTGCGCGCCGAGGTCGGCATCCACCGCCTGGTGCGCATCAGCCCGTTCGACGCCAACAAGCGCCGCCACACGAGTTTCGCATCGGTTTTCGTCTATCCGGAACTCGACGACGACGTCGAAATCGATATTCGCGACGCCGACATCAAGATGGACGTGTTCCGCGCGAGCGGCGCCGGCGGGCAGCACGTGAACAAGACGAGTTCGGCCGTGCGCCTGACGCACATTCCCTCAGGCATCGTGGTTGCATGCCAGACCCAGCGCTCGCAGCACCAGAACCGCGAGCAGGCCATGAAGATGCTCAAGGCGCGGCTCTACGAACAGCGCGAGGAAGAAAAGCGCAAAGAAGCCGAAACGGTCGAAGCCGGCAAGAAGGACATCGGCTGGGGCAGCCAGATCCGCAGCTACGTCATGCAGCCCTACCAGCTCGTCAAGGATCTGCGCACCGGTGTCGAGACCAGCAACGTGAACGACGTGCTCGACGGCGACATCGATGAATTCATCGAGGGATACCTCATGGGCAAGCGCAGCGAGCGCGCCATGAACGCCGGCGACGTCGGAGAAGAAGTATGAGTACGAACGTGAGTGACGAACGCAACGCCGCGGCTCCGGCCGACGAGAACGAGTACATCCGCCAGCGCCGCCATAAGCTCGACGAGCTGAAGAAGCGCGGGGTGAATCCGTATCCGAACGAACTGCCGCAGCGCGACTGGATCGCCGACATCCTCAAGGCCCACGGCGAGAAGGACGGCGAAACGCTGGAGCGCGAGAACCTGCAGTTCTCCATCGTCGGTCGCTGCATGGCCATCCGCAGCTTCGGCAAGGCCGCCTTCGTGGCCCTGCGCGACGGGAGCGGCAGGCTGCAGACGTTCATCAAGAAGGACGTCGTCGGCGAAGAGGCGTTCGAGGTTTTCAAGCTGGTCGAGGTCGGCGATTTCGTCTGGGCGCGCGGCAAACTGTTCCGCACGAAGACGAACGAGCTGACTGTGCAGGCCGACGAGTTCCGCGTCATGGGCAAGGGGCTGCGCCCGCTCCCCGAGAAGTGGCACGGCCTGAGCGACGTCGAGATCCGCTACCGCCAGCGCTATCTCGATCTCATCGCCAACGAAGAGACGCTCGAAACCTTCCGCGTGCGCAACCGGGCCATCCGCTACATCCGCGATTTTCTGGATCAGCGCGGGTACCTCGAAGTCGAGACGCCGATGATGCATCCGATACCGGGCGGCGCAACGGCCAAACCATTCCAGACGCATCACAACGCGCTCGATATGGAGCTCTTTCTGCGCATCGCGCCCGAGCTCTACCTGAAGCGTCTTGTGGTCGGGGGAATTGAACGGGTCTATGAAATCAACCGCAACTTCCGCAACGAGGGGATTTCGACCCGTCACAACCCCGAGTTCACGATGCTCGAGTTCTACCAGGCCTACGCGACGTTCGAGGATCTGATGGACCTGACCGAGCAGATGCTCTCGGGCATGGTGCGCGAGCTGAAGGGGGGCGAGACGACCCTGACCTATCAGGGACAGACGCTCGACTTCAGCGCCCCGTTCAAACGCATGACGATCGAGGATGCGCTCGTCGAACATCTTCAGGTTGACCGCGCCCGTCTCCAGGACGCCGATTACCTGCTCGAAGTGCTGAAGCGCAACCAGGTCAAGATCGACCTCGAGAAGGTGCAGAAGCAGTATCCCGGCAAGGCCCTCGCCGGCAAGCTGCAGGTGGAACTGATGGATGAGCTGGTCGAGCCGAAGATCGTGAACCCGACCTTCGTCACGCACTACCCGGTCTCGGTCAGCCCGCTGGCCCGCCGCAACGAAAAGAACCCCGAAGTCGTCGACCGCTTCGAGCTGCTGTGCGCCGGGCGCGAGATCGCCAACGCGTTTTCGGAGCTCAACGATCCCGTCGATCAGCGCGAACGCCTGCTGGCCCAGGCCGACGCCAAGGCCGGCGGCGACGACGAAGCCATGGTCTTCGACGAAGATTTCGTGACCGCGCTGGAGTACGGCATGCCGCCGACTGCCGGCGAGGGGATCGGCATCGACCGCCTCGTCATGCTGCTCACCGACGCCGGCAGCATCCGCGACGTCATCCTTTTTCCCCAGCTCCGCAAGCAGTAGGCACCGATGACGTTCGAGTGGATGGTCGGCCTTCGCTACCTGATGGCGAAACGGCGCACGGGGTTCATCTCCGTCATCACGGCGATCAGCATCATGGGGGTCGCCGTGGGGGTGATGGCCATGGTCGTCGTGCTGTCGGTCATGAGCGGCTTCGAGCAGGACCTGCGCGACAAGATCCTCGGGACCTACTCGCACGTGCTCGTCATGCGCTACGGCGGGGGGATCGAGAACCCCGCCGACGTCGCGAAGCGGACCGAAGCGGTTGACGAAGTCGTCGCGTCGACGCCGTTCATCTTCAGCCAGGCCATGCTATCGACCGACGCCAATGTCGTGGGGGCGGTGGTGCGCGGGGTTGAGCCGGCGACGCTGACTCGCGTCACCAACCTCGCGAACTACGTCGTCGAGGGCAAGCTCTCCTATCTCGAAGAGCCGCCGGCGGCTGCGTCGTTCGCGAGCGCCACCGATGTGACCCTGCCCGGGGTCATCATCGGGAAGGAACTCTCCAAGAATCTCGGGGCATTCTACGGCGACGTGCTGACGGTCGTGTCGCCCACGGGCACGTTGACGCCGGTGGGGATGGCGCCCAAGCTCAAGCGCTTTCGTGTGGTGGGCATCTTCAAGTCGGGCATGTACGAGTACGATTCGTCTCTCGCGTACATCTCGATCCCCGAAGCGCAGCGCTTCTTCAACATGGACGGCCAGGTGACGGGGCTCGAGCTGCGCGTGCGGAACATCGACCGGGCGGCGCACGTGTCGCAGGAGGTGCGGCGCCACCTCGGGTATCCCTACTACACGCGCGACTGGATGGACCTGAACCGGAATCTCTTTTCGGCGCTCAAGCTCGAGAAGATCGTCATGTCGATCATTCTCGTGCTCATCATTCTCGTCGCCGCCTTCAACATCGTCTCGACGCTCATCATGGTCGTCATGGAGAAGGGCAAGGACATCGCCATTCTGAAGAGCATGGGGGCGAGCGCGCGGCACATCATGCGCATTTTTCTCATCGACGGCCTCATCATCGGTCTGATCGGTACGACCATCGGCCTGGTGGCGGGATACGGGCTCTGTATCGGGCTCGAAAAGTACGGGTGGGAGCTGCCGAACGACATTTACTACATCTCGAGCCTTCCGGTGCAGACCTCGGCCCTCGACTTCATTCTGGTGGCGGCCGCCTCGGTGCTCATTGCGCTGCTCGCGACCCTGTACCCGGCCTGGCGCGCGAGCCGGCTGAATCCGGTCGAAGCGATCCGCTTCGAATAGCGGCCAGATAGAAAACCACGCCACTCCGCGTTGAACCTGCGGGCGGTTTCGGCTTTAATGAACGGGATTCCGTCCTCTTTTCAAGGAGATGCGTTGCATGCGGAACCCGCTTTTTCTCGTCGTTGTCCTGCTTCTCTCGTTCACGGCCTGCACGGCGCAGCAGAAAGCGCCCGGCCACACGGTCGAAGACCTCGTGTCGGCGATGCGGCTTCGCGACGTCCATCGCATCCGCATCGAGCCCAACCCCAAGCAGACGAAGCTGCTCAAGACCCGGGTGGTCGACATGTACGTCGGCGGGCAGCAGATGATCGTACTGCAGGCGGCGAGTGACGTTCCGGCCACGAATTTCGTCGATTACTTCGGCACGTACCGGAAACTCGGCCGCCGCATCCTGACGAACCAGAACCTGCTGCTCATCGTCGACCCGAACGCCCAGAAGGAAATCCAGGAAGCCTTCGAAACGCTCTAGCTATCCTCGCCCTTGCCGGTAAATCGTCATTCGTAAATTGTCAATCGTCAATTTCCTGGCTCGTCACTCGTAACTCGTCACTTCCATGGATGACCTGCTGAACCGAGTGTTTCTCGGCAACCCGGTGCAGTCCTACCTCACGAGCCTCGCGCTGTTTCTCGCCGGCGTCGTGGCGGTCAAGCTGGCCCAGGTGACGCTGCTGCCCGCCCTGCGACGGCTGGCGACCAGGACCGATACGCTGGTGGACGATTTTCTCATCCGGCGACTCAAGAAAGACGTCTCGCCGGCGCTCTATTTCATCCTCTTCTTCGCCGCCGTGCACCGGCTCGTCCTGAGCGAGCGAGTCTCGGAAACGATTGACGGCGCGTTGACCGTCGCCGTCGGCTTCTTCGCCATCCGGCTCGCCGTCGCGGTGGTCACGTTTCTCTTCGACCGGCGCTGGCGCTCGGCCGGTGACAGCGAGGCGCGGACGCGGAACCTGGGGAGCCTGCTCTGGCTGGTGCAGGCCGCCGTGTGGCTCCTCGGTGGCGTGTTCATTCTGGACAACCTGGGCTTCGACATTTCGGCCCTCGTCGCGGGCCTCGGCATCGGGGGCATCGCCATTGCCCTGGCCGCCCAGACGATTCTTGGGGACCTGTTCAGCTACTTCGCCATCCTCTTCGACCGGCCCTTCGAGATCGGCGACTTCATCATCGTCGGCGACGTGATGGGTAACGTCGAGCACATCGGCGTCAAGACGACACGGTTGCGCAGCCTGAGCGGCGAGCAGATCGTCGTCTCGAACCGCGATCTCACCGAATCGCGCGTCCGCAATTACAAGCGGATGCAGGAGCGGCGCGTCCTGTTCCGCTTCGGCGTGCTGTACGAGACGCCCGTCGAGCGGCTGGAGCGGATCCCGGCCATCGTGCGCGAAATCGTCGAGGACCAGGCCGATACCCGTTTCGACCGGGCGCATTTCGTGGCCTTCGGATCGTCGAGCCTCGACTATGAGGTGGTCTACTACGTGCTTGGTCCCGACTACAATCAGATGGTGGATATTCAGCAGCGCATCAATCTCCGGCTCCTCCGCGAGCTCTCTACACTCGGCGTCGAGTTCGCATACCCGACGCAGAAGGTGTTTCTGACCCATGGCGCCGCGTCCCATGACAGAGATTGACGCAACCGTTGCGCGCGCGCTGCGTGCCTCACGCAAGGCGGGCCTTCCCCTGTTCCGCCTCGGAAGCGCCGAAGCGGTCCGGGACATGGCGCTCACGACCGAAGAGATTCTCGCGCTGGTGAATGCGGGCGTCCCCGCGCATCTCGCGCTGAAGGGCCGGCAGGACGAGCATCCCGAACCGCGCTCCATTCCCCGGCGCGTGGCCGCGGGCGAGAGCCTCTTTCTCGTTCAGCCGCATGAGTACATGCCAAGGCTGCGCCGCTGGATCCATCACGCCGGGCGCGCCCTGGGGCTTTCCGGCCGGCCGGTGCGCTCTTTTCTGTTTCTCGTGGATCGCCCGGGGAGACCGGCCATGCCGCTGCACGATGACGCCGAGAACGAATTGCTCTGGCTGCAGCTCGACGGCGAGCGCTTTGTTCGCTTCGGTCCTCCGGGCGAAGCCGTGGCGCCCGTCCGCCCGCAGCCCGTGCGCGAGGCCGACGGGCGGCATGGGGGCTGGTTCGAGGGCGGGCTTCCGGCTGGTTCGCTTCTCTATCTGCCGCCGTGGACGCCGCATGCCGTGCGCTGCCGCAAGCGGTCGGTTGCACTTTCCGTCTACTGGGAACCCGCGCGGGCGGCGGATCGCGTCCCCGCCTGGCTTCACCATCTCGGCCTTGGCGAAGCGCCGGCAGAGACTCCCGCGCAGCTCGAGCGCCTGCTCACGCGCGCCGCTTCGCATCTCTCGGGCGACGCCGCCGCAGAATGGGGGGAACTGCTGGCGACCGACGACGGCGCGCGCGATCGTCCTGCCGCCGGGCGGCGCGGCGATCGGGTCGCCGCCTGGCGAGCCTTTTCGGTGCGCGAGGGCAAGGGGAGCTGCACGCTGCTCGCCGGCCCCGATCGCGCCCTCACGTTTCCCCGCGCCGTGACGCCTGCGCTGGTCAAGCTCGCTCATTACGGTTCCGCTTCCGTGGGGGAACTGGAAGCGGTCGTTCCCGCGCGCTCTCGCGCAAAGCTCCCCTCGCTGCTCGCGGCCCTGCATGGCGAAGGGCTCATCACCTGGGGCGATTTGCCGAAGATCGGGGAATTCGCGGTCGACGAGCTGACGGGCGGCGAATTCTCGGCGCAGTGACCGCCCGCTGCCTGCATGGCGCCCCCCTCCTTCGCAAGCAGGGGGGACCGAATCCAAGGTGTACCTCGCTCTTCCCAGGTCCTTGCCGGTCAAGAATCAGGAATCAGGAATTAGGAATGGCGCTCAGCGCTTCGCTGAGCGCCTCCGGCGCTTCTTCGCTCACAAAGTGCCCCACGTCATCCAGCACCTGCACCTCCGCGTGGGGAAAGATCCGCTGCCAGCGTTCCAGGTTCCGCGTGGAAATGAACTTGTCGGCGGCGCCCCAGAGAATGCGGGTGGGTTTCGGCGGAAGCGCGGCAAGGCGCTCCCCGATCGTCCACGTCTCCGAATCCGCCCGGTCAAAGAGAGCCGTGAGAAAAGCGGCCGTCCCCGTGCGAGAGGCCGGTGTGGGGAACCGGTCCAGATACATGCGGTGGCGTTCCGGCGTCAGCGGCTTCCGTTTTCCCCACGCCGAGGGGATCATCACGCGCGCCGAGAAGTTGAAGCGCAGATACATCCAGCGCATGAAGCGCGAGGTCATGAGCCACCGTTGCCTGCGCAGCGACGGCTCTGCGTCTTCGAGCAGCCAGCCCCAGGTGTTCATCAGCGTCAGACTCTCCACCCGATCCCACCGGGCGGCCGCGAGGGGAAGGGCGATCGGACCGCCGAAATCGGTGACGACGAGGTGAAAACGCTCGAGCCCCAGATGGTCGAGCAGCGCGGCCAACCGCCGCCGGTGCGCCGTCAGGGAATAGTCGCCGTCGGCCGGCTTCGCCGAAGCGCCAAACCCGAGATGATCGATCGCCACGCAGCGAAACCGGTCCTTCGATTGCGCGATGGCTTCTGCGAATTCCTGCGAGTTGACCGGCGTGCCGTGGACGAAGAGCAGGCAGGGGCCGCGCCCTTCATCCACGTACGCGAGCGTTTCTCCGTCGAGGGTCAGGGTCTGCATGGTTCTCCTCGTCTTCGGGGGCATAGGCTTCGAACAGCGACTGCAGCATCTGCTTGAGCTTCCGGTATTCGCGGGCCCCGACCCGTTTCGCCTGGCGCGCTTCGATGGCGCCGATGATGCGCACCGCTTCAGTGACCAGGCCGAATCCCTTGTCGCTGAAGGTGATGCGAACGGCGCGGCGGTCGACCGGGTCGGGAGTTCTTACCACGAATCCGCGCCGCTCCAGCGAGGCGATGGCCTTGCTCACGGCCTGCTTCGTGGTTCCGTTCAGGCGCGCAATTTCGACTGCCGTGCTCCCCTCGGGCCGGATGTACCGCAGGACATCATGGTCCGCCGCAGTAATGGAGCGGAACTCCGCATGCGCATGCAGGCCGGTGAGCAGCTCGTCTTCGAATGCGCGGAACAGGAGGATCAGGTGGCGCGCGAGCGGCTGCTCGTCATTCGGGCGGTCGACGCGGATGCGCTGGAGGACCTCACCCCCGTCGGCGCTCTCGCGCCGTCGACCCCTCTCCTTGCCAAGGAGACGGGTGGGACGTTTCGGAAGGCGCTTGGAAGGCATGCACTGATAGTAAACCAGGTTGACCGAATAGTCAACTTGATTGCCCATTTGGTTCTGAGTTCGTTACTCGTCCACTCGTCACTCGTAACTTGTCACTCGACGCTCACTAGTAAGTCGTCCCTCGTCACTCCAGAAACGCCCCCCGCGTGCCCACAGGTGTGCTATGTTGATCGTATGGAACCCGTATGCCGGATCTGTGAGACAAGTGTCGAGAATGACAGGCTTTTTCCGGACATCTGCGGGTCCTGCGCCCGCTATGACTGGGGCTTCTGGCGGCTGCTCAAGGTGGCCCGCTATGGGATGTTCGTCGGCGCGCTCGTGGGCATCTTCTGGGTCACGGGGATGGACCGGGCCGGGTTCGCGCATCCGACGCTGCTGCTCGCCGTCGGCGCGGTGATCGGGGCGCTCGTCGGGCGGGCCGCCACCGAGGGGGCCGCGAGCTTCGTCTTCCAGCAGTACCTCATGCACGTCCGCGAAGACCTGGCGGAACACGAGCGTGCGCAGGAGGCCGAAAAGTTCTTTTACGTGGGCATGCTGTCGGCGTTTCAGGGCAAGACGCAGTACGCCGTGCGTATGCTCAAGCTCGCCCGCGATCACGGCTGGGCGGGCTGGGACCGCCTCACCGCCGATCCGCAGTTTGCGGCCTTCTGCCGGTTGCCGCAGGTGCGAAGGATCATGGAAACCCCCACCGGGTGATGGTGTTGCACCGGACTCCCCCAGGGGGGAGTGGGCAAGTGAACCTTTCTATGGGCGGCCCCGATTCCGACAATGGTTGAGGATGTCTTGGAGGACGCTTTCTCGCTCGCGTCGATCCTCGACGGCGGCTGCCGAATAGCGAAGCACCTCGTATCCGAGTGAGGTCAGCCACTGGTCGCGGACGTGATCGTCCCCTTCGCGGCCGAGATGAGAGGCTCCATCAATCTCGACGATCAGCATTACACTTGTACAACAGAAATCCACGATGTAGCGGCCCAAAGGCTCCTGGCGCCTGAATTTGTATCCACCCAGTGCGTGCCCGCGGAGTCGAGACCAGAGGAGGCGTTCACTTAACGTTGCTGTTCGCCGGAGTTCTTTCGCAAGCAGCCGAACATGGGCGGGCGATCCGGACTGGCGTGCTCTCATCCGGGCAGCATTGCACATCGAAGACGCTGCGTGAAGGGTCATCGGCATAAGCGCCAACTCCCCCTTGGGGGAGTCCTGGTCACCACGGGTCATGCGGTGGGGGTTTCCACCAACGTTTTCACATACCCACTCCCCCTTTGGGGGAGTTCCCGTCACCCTGCGTCACGCGGTGGGGGAGCCGACAAATCGTCAATCGTCAATCGTCGATTCTCAATTTCGGAAACACTCTTTCCCACGTCTTCGGCACGGGATCCACGAAGGTCTTCTCGTCGCCCGTGACCGGATGCGGAAACCGCAGCCGCCAGGCGTGCAGGCCGATGCGGCGGCGGTCGAAGCCGAGTTCCTCGATGCCGCCGAATTTGCGGTCCCCGAGCAGCGGATGACCGGCTTCGGCCAGCTGCGCGCGGATCTGATTCTTGCGTCCCGTTTCCAGATGGACGTGCAGCAGCGCGTGGGTCTTCGTCTGGATGCGCGTGCCGTACTGGAGCAGGGCATGGGCCCCCTGGCCGGGAGCGACCGGACGCGGCCGTTCCGCGTTGGTATCGAGCCAGGACTCCAGCGTCCCCGCCGGCGCGCGCATGCGTCCGCGGATGACCGCCAGATACTCGCGGTCGACCTCGCCCTCGGCGAACTGCGCGCGGAACCAGTCGCGCACGGCGGGCGTGCGCGCGAAGACGAGCAGGCCGCTCACGTCGCGATCGAGCCGGTGCACGGGGTGCACGCGGGTGGGGGTCCCCTCGCGTTCCGTGAGCAGCTGCCCGAGCATGTCGGGGAGCGCCGGCGTCGGCGTGCGGTCGGGGACGCTGAGGACGCCGGGCCCCTTGTGCACGACGAGCACGGCGTCGTCTTCGTAGACGAGGTTGAATCCGCGGGGAACGGTGCGCTGCTGCCCCTCGATCTTATCCCCCAGCTCGAGCCGCGTCTTCGGATCGCGCACGACCTTGCCGTTCACGCGCACGCCGCCGTTCTTCACGAGCGCGCGCGCATCAACTGCGGAGAGCTTCCGCCGGCGCGCGAGCCCCTCGGCAAGGGGATGCCCATCTTCTTCGGGTCCGGCACGGAATTGGAAGCGGTCGGCCATCGGGACAGTGTAGCAGAGCGGATTGCCTTTTCCGTTTGGGCTGCGTATGGGGCTTAGGGTATGTCCTTGGACGGATATCGGACGCGTCAGGGCGTGTACCCAGAATCAGGGTACAATGTCAGTAAACATGAGTACTGGAAAAGTGAAGAGCCAAGCCAGAAGGACCTTGGAAGAGGCCCGCGGCGCTGAGATGACATTTGGCAAAATGATCGAGTCATTGCGCGTCTGTGATGAGCTCTCCCAGGCGGCCCTTGCCAGAAAGCTGGGCGTTTCGCGCGCCCACCTGTGCGACATCGAGAAAGGTCGCCGGTTTGTAACTCCTGAAAAAGCCGCCGAGTTTGCTGAGGCAATGGGGTATTCGGTGAACCAGTTCGTGGCGCAGGCGATTGAAGACAGTCTGAAAAGAATTGGCCTGAAGCTCAGGGTTGAAATCAAAGCTGCGTAGCTCGATCTGTAACCCCGGTTGGAGACTTATCCGCGAGTGCCAGCCTGAAAGTCGAGAAGCGCACCCCGCCGTTCTCTACGAGCGCAGGCGCATCCCCCAGTCCTCCTAGTCCCCGCCGCGCAGAAAGCGAACCGTCTCCGGCGTGACGGACGAGACCGGATAGAACCATTGGGCGGCACTCGGGCCGGCGACGACCGTCGTGCTCGTGTGGTTTCCCTTGGTCGACGAGCGACGCTCTTTCCAATCGAGATTGAATGTGGTCGACCAGATGTCCGAAATCCCCGTCGCACCCCACTCCACCGGTGACGCCAGCTGGGTGAACATGTCGCGCTCGAGCTCTCCGTAGAGATCCGCGAGCGCCTGATGGCGGCCCCCCGCGCGCAAGGCTTCGGCGCACCAGGCATAGAACTGAAAGCGGATGCCGCGATCCAGGTCCGCGTTGCGCGCCCACGTCAGGGCAGTCGTGCAAGCATCCTCCGGCGCCGTCGCGAGGCGCGCCCGGGCCGCGACCCAGAGCAGGTCGGCCAGGGCGTCCTTGAGTCCCGGTTTCTCATCCGCCTTCGGTTCGCGCCGCGGAATCGAGGCGTAGTCGCCGAGGTGGAACAAGGCGACGCGGTGATTATGGCGCAGCACGTCGGGCACTTTGTCTTCCTCGACGGCCCGGATTCCCTCCTGATAAGCGTCACGCGCCTGCCCCCAGGCAGACAGGCTCCGGTGGGTCGACGCCCGCAAGGCATGGTAGTCGCCGCGGGCCAGGGCTGCGTCGGTCGCCCAGGTCGTTCCCGAGGGGAGCCCCGCCAGCATCTCTTCGAGCCGCTCGCGCACCGGAGAGGGTGCGAGATCGTAGCGGGAAACGAGCGCCGAGCGCACGCGCGCGAACTGGACCCGTGGATTCGTTGCCGGACCTTCGGGAAGTTGCGCCATCCAGGCCGGAAGGCCCATGTCTGCCGACGGCGCGAACGGAATCGCGACCGCCAGCAGGTACTGCGTCTCGATGCTCTCGGGATCCATGGCGCGGATGCGCAGGGCCCGGTGGAAGAGATCGGGGAGCAGCCCCACCGGCAGATTCGATCCGCCGGCCCTCATGTTCCGCGTGAGGTCTTCGAGCCCCTCGGCATAGAGCGAGAACAGGCGCGCGCGGGTCGGATTCGAGGCCGTCAGGGCGCCCGCCATGTGCCGGATGGCGTTCACATTGTCGGTCGCCCGGGAGGCAAAGGAGCCGCCCTCCTCTTGACCCAGGGACGAAGAAAACTGCGCGTAGACCAGGGCCTGCGCCCACAGATCCACATGGTCGGGCTGCAGCCCCTTGCGCGCCGCCGTGCGACGGAAGAGTTCGTCGGCGGCGGCATAGCGGCCCTCGCGGAGGGCAAGGCGTGCCTGCAGCGAGAGGGCGAGCGGCTGATCGGGATCGGTCCGCAGGATGCGATCGACCTCGCGCTGCGCGTCGGCATCCCGCTCGAGGTCGAACAGGGCTACGGCGCGCCGGGCCAGCGATTCCGGCCGGGCCGGATCCGCAGCCGCTGCGGTGGCGGCAGCCTCGACGAGGCGGAGGGTCGCGTCGAGCTTCTCGGGTTCGGCGGGGGGCTCGACGTCCCGGGCCTTTTCCCATGCAATCCGGGCCGGCTCGGGGCGCAGGGCACGGCTCCACGCGCGGGCGAGTTCCACCCAGTCCTGCGCTTCGATGGTGGGGGAACGTTCCACCCGCAGCGTAGACAGTTGCGCCGCCAGCTCGAACCGCTCCCGTTTCGCGGCGCGGTCGGCCAGTATCGTCAGCGCTTCGGTTCGCTGTTCGTCGGTTTCGGCGACCCGCAGCATCTGCACGGCCCACCACGCGGCCAGGCCGCTCGTGCGCTCCGGAGCGTCGCGCATCAGCTTCTGCAGAAACGCCCGGGCCTCTTCATCCTTGGCCGACGCAAGCATGGATTGCCAGAAGCCGCCCATGTTTCCCAGGCGCATCATCTCGCCGTACATGCCGAACATGCTGTCGAGAAACCGGTACGCCTTCAGGATGCGGAAGGTGCGCGCGGCGTCGGTGACGGGAAACGACGGGTTGCGCTCGATGACCGAGAGTTCCATCAGTCCCTTCCCCATCTCGCCGGCCTTGGCATCCATCCCGGCGATGAAAGCACCCATGAACCCCAGGGTTTTCATCAGGTCCTGCCCTTCGGGGAGCAGGGCCGAGAAGGATGCGGGGCGCTCGGGAACCAGCTCGCGCTCGAGCCGGTCGGGCGTGAGCGGCTCGGCGGGAAGGGCGGCCATCAGCTGCGGCGGAACCCCGCGGGGGCCTGCGCACCCGAACAGGACTGCCGGAAGAACGAGGTAGAGGAGTCGGCGCGGCATCAGGGGACCTTCGGCAGGAGCACGAGAAACAGTTCCGCGCGGGGAAGCAGGCCGACCCGCAGCTTGTTCGTGTCGTTCAACGCCAGGAGAATCCCCGTGCTGTACTGGAATACCGGCGCGACGTCGGCTGCCGGCGGCGCCGGGGATGCCGGCTGTCCGTCCGCAAAGTATTCCTTCAGCCGGCGCAGCTCTTCACGCTGAAACAGCTTCGGGTCCTCGGCGGCAAGCGCGTCATATTGTTCCCGCGCGCCTGTCGTGTCTCCGCCGAGCCACGTCAGGACGAGGCGGTTCACGCGCACGAGTCCGCCGTCTTTCTCGGCCCGGGCACGCTCGAGCGCAGTCCGTGCGTCTGCGTATTCACCCCGCTGGGCAAGCAGGACGGCCGTATTGTTCCAGAGGCGGCTGCGCAGGTCGGCATCGGTCGAGGCCGTCGCCGCTCTCGCCAGCGACGCATAGGAATCGAGAAGCGACTCGCGCGCGGGGTCGCCTTCGAGCGGGAGCAGAAGTTCTGTGTCGGAAACGAGCGCCCTGAAGGCGACCTCCTGCCGTTCGGCCGCGCGCTCCCGCGCCAGCGCATGAATGCGCCGGTGTCCCTCCTGCGTGGTCCCGGGCACTTTGCGCGTCAGGGCCAGGGCCGCCTCGAGCTGGGGGCCCTCGCGCAGCCGGCGCCACTCCTCGGTGGGCGTTCCGGGCCACGTGAGGATGTCGTCGAGCGTGGCCACCGGAGCGTCGGTGAGCACGGCGGGAAACGCCTTTGCATCCCACGCGTAGGCGGAATCGGGATGGCGCGCGGCAAAGGCGGCGAGTCGCGGCGCGAACGCCTTGTGCAGGGCGGCCCGGCCGTTGCCCGTGTCCTGAATCAGATCCAGCAGGAGGTTGGTGAACTCTGATTCGGCCGACGCGAGCCCGGCAAGGCGCCCGCGCATCCGCTCGGCCACGCGCGCCAGCTTGAGGCCCGTCTCCGATTCGCGTCCGGCATGCAGCATCGTGGCCGTCGCAAAGAAGGTTACCGTGGCGACCTGCTCGGGGGTCAGGCTTTCGATGTGCTGCAATGCGCCCAGCTGGGTGGCCAGGGCGGGAATATCCCCCTGGTTCATGGCGAGGATCGCCAGGTGGAAGTAGGCCTCGGCCCGGTCGGGTTCCCGCACGGCGAGTTCGTTCAGCAGCCTGCGCCCCTCGGCGGCATTGTCGAGTTGGTGCAGGGCGATGGCGATGGCGAGGTCGGAGTCGTACGTTTTCTCGGCGCGCCACTCCGCAACGTGTTCGATGGTCGTTTCGGCCGACCGCAGCTGTCCGAGCGTTTCCTCGATGGAAGCCCTGTCCTCGGGCGTTGCTGATGGCAGGGCGTACTCGAGTCCGGCGATCGACTGCCGGACGCACGCAAGCTCGGCATGCTTGCGGCAGAGACCGCCGCTGAGCTGCCACAGGGCGGGGGTTGCGGCATTCGTGAGCCGCAGGATTTCGCGCGCGGTCGCGAGCACCTGCCGGTCATCTTCCTGCGCGACGGCCTGCCCGAGGATATGAAACAGGACCTCGGCCCGCAACATGTCTTCCTTCGTTTCGAGGGCTTCGAGGGCGGCGGCCGCGAACCGCGCGCCGACCCGCCGGTTCCACTCGGCTTCGTAGGCGAGAAGCTCGACGATCTCGGCTCGCGAGAGCTCCTTGCCCTCCCGGGCCTGAAATTGCGCATAGGCGCCTACGGCCCCCTGAAGACCGAATTTGCCGAGGATGCCGTACAGGAAGACCCGGGTGCGCAGCAGGCGGAGATCGGCGCCGGATTCCGCCCCGGCCCGTTCCATCTCCCAGACGGCCCAGGCAAGCTGCTCGAAGGGGAGATTGCCGTCGCCGGGCGAAAACAGCGACTCTACGTAGGGGCCGGTATGGTGCCAGGCGTTCTCGACGGGGTTTTCGGCCACGGCCGCTCGTTCAGCCGAGCGCTCGAGCTCCCACCGCTGCATGGGAGACAGCAGTTCGTTCAGAGGGCCGTTCTCCTCGGCCGCCTTTGCGCGCAGGTCTGCCTCGAGGGCGGCGTAGTCATAGTCGGCAGCGGGCAGTTCCGGCCCCGGGCGGACGGACGCAAAAGAGCAGGCGGCGAGCAGGAGCAGAGCGGTGGGAAGTACCTTGCGCATCGAGGAGTCTCCATAGCAGAGCGGTCGGGATACTATAGCGGACCGAAGCCCCGGGGTAAAGTTCCGCCCTTCGCTCACAGGTATGCTGACACCGGCTGTCCACCGGGTGACGTACGATGTCTGCATGCGCCCGTACTGGAAAACCCTTGCCGGCCGATTCCGGGGGACGGAGGTAATCGTTGCCGGCCTGTTCACGGCCATGGCCTGGGAAATCTTCCGCACTGAGGGGCCGGCGCGGGGGCTGATTTTCGCAGCCTTCGGAATGGGGATCATGCTGCTGCGCCTGAGTGCTCCCGAGGTAGAAGCACGGACCAACCGGTGGGGCAATTATCCGGTCCTTCCCGGCCGCAAGCCAGGCGGCGGGACTCAATCCGGTTCCCGCGCCCGCCGTCAGGTCGCCATCTTTGCGCTCGCCATCCTGCCGGCCGTGCTCACCGTGCATGCGCTGCTGAACGGCGCCCCGGGCGTCGGAGACGCGGTGGGCGCCGTCGTCGCGTGCCTGCTGCTGCTCTTCGGCGGCGCGGGCGCTTTTCTGCTGCTGACGTGGATTCTCGAGCGCTTGCTGGGGGGTGGGAAAGGGTAGCGGCCGGACTCGCGTTCAGCCGATACCCGTCTTCTTCGGGGCCGGCACGGAAGTGGTGACGAGACCTCTCCGGAGCATTGCTTATTCTCCATACCCCTATCTCAAAATATTTGAGAAAATAGTTCATGCAAACGAGGTTGGATGTGAAGCGCGCCGCCTATTTTACGCTTTGTCTTGTCGTTGCTTGCACGCCCGCAAGCGAGCTCCCGATGGTTCCCGATGTATCGCAATGGTCGCAGCCGACAGAGGAAGCTGTCTCCTGGCCAAACGAAGCGGGCGCGCCAATCCCCGTACCCAACGCGTTGCGCGACCTTGATTGGCTTGCCGACCCGAGCGCCTTCGGTCACAGCGGGCCTCCAACGACTCGTGAGAAAGCGGGAAGCTTCGGCATCGGCAACGGTCGAGTGTTCGGTCTGATAGGCCTCGACGAGCCGCGCAATACTTTAACGAACGCGATTGGCCCCGGCTACCAGATAAACGCCGGCTTCTTCGGCGACAGCTCCATCCACCTGCTTCAGGCGGGTACGGAGGCGCCGATCGAACACGAACAAGCGCAGCGGCCCCGCCGAACCGCGATTGTCAGAACGCTCGTCGCCTCCGGCGATCTTTCGGTCGAGACCACAGACGTGGCTCCCCCCGGTCACGACGTGATTATGCGATTTATCACGGTTCGGAACGCCGGTTTTATGCCCGTCGATGAATTGGCGCTGAAGATCGCTCTATCGCGGGGAAAAGAGGAGCCGGCCGCTTACAGTGTCGATGCGCTTCTTCAAGAACGCGGCCGCCACAAACTGCGTATCGAGTGTCCGAATACCGGGGCAACGGCCTACCCGTCAACGATGACGTTTCCCGTCGGAACCCTCGGTCCGGACGAAGAAAAAAGCTTCGTATGTTGGTACCTCTTCGGCGGGGCGGCCGTTCCCACGGACTCGCCGGTTGACTTGCTGTCTTCGTCACGAAAGCATACCGGCCGGATGCTCGACGAAGCCGTCAAACTCGAGACACCCGACCCCAAAGTCATTGATCTATACGAAGGGATGCTCGTAACACTCGACGTGCAAACCGCCGAAAACGGCCTCGTTAGCCCGATGAACCGGTACACGTCGGGGTGGCTGCGTGACGCAGAAGGGCCAATTCGGCTGCTGCTTGCAGCCGGCCTGATTGAGCGCGCGCGTACAATTCTCGACGTGACCTACCGCTCGCTCGTCGTCTTGCATGGTATCGTGAATTCCTTTCCGCTCGATGTCGATATCTCGGGGTTTGAGGAACCTGTGGATCCCAAAACCTTTTGGGCCACCGCCGAAATGATGGGGAAATACGAAGCCGCCGAAGCGCCAAGCTACGCGACACTGCTGCATGACTTATGGATCCGTTATTCCGGCAACGAATCCATCCTGGATGCTCCGCGGATGGCCTTTTTGGAGGCGACGCTCCTTAGACAAGAGGTGAGCGACGAAGGGCTCTTGCCCTTCAGTGGCGACGAAACCTTTCGATTCCCTTTTTTCTCCGGTAGAGGCAAGCTTCCCGAGATGGAGGGATACTCGGCGAACTCGTCATTTTTATTGGCGGCCGCCGCCGACCGGCTCACCGAACGCGGCGGAAGCCCCGAAGTCGCGGTCCTCGGCAAACGAGTTAGAAAAGCCGCCGAAGAGGTGTACTGGATCGCGGATGACGGATACTACGCTGCCACCGCGAGTTACGCCCACGCAAATCCTACGCCCGAGCCCTACGAAGATGTCGCGATGCAACCGCTCTGGACGGGATATGCGAAACCAAGCGAACCGAGTCAACAGCGCAACGTTAAAACCGCGCTGGATAGGCTGCTCACCGATGACACACTCTTACACACACCGGGAACACTGACCTTCACCGGCATGGTTCCGGGTTTCCTTCTGTACAATCTCTCGCTTTTGAATCACCCCTTTGTTCATGACGCCTTTCACGCACTTGACGCTGTGGCAACCCCCTCCGGTCATTTCGAAGAAGGCCACATGCCCGATACTTCCGTGCACAGCCTGATTCACGCGCCCAACGGTCTCGGTGGTGATGCCTATGCCAGATACAGGCCTTGGGAAGGCGGCATCGTAGTGGCGGCGATGATCCACTATTTGACCGGATATCAACCTCGGGCCACATCCGCCCAGATGGATCTGGCGCCGAATCTTCCCCCTGGTTGGCACGAGACGGCCGTCCGCCAAATACGCTTTGGTAATGACTCGTTCGATTTGCAGGCCCAACGCTGGCAAGAGGGGCGAGTGGTCACAATCAGCCGAAGCGCAAACGATGGGCGAACGTGGAGGGTGCGTCTTGATCTGCGAGGTGACAAACGGTTTTCGGGCGTTTGGGTCGACGGTAATTATGTGGGCACGAGTGAAGCGGTCATGTTGCATCTCAAACCAGGCGCAAACCTGACTGTCGTAGGCGCCTACTGAGATCGCGCATTGCAAACCCTTTGTCGTTGATGGGGGCAGAAGCGTTGACTACCTGACGGACGAGCCCCAGAGACGCGCCGTGAATACCAATCATGTCAAAAAGTGCACCGCTATGCGCGTCCACTTGGAGGCGGTGTCAGGCGTAGAGGCCACTGGTTACAGTACGTGGGAGAATCTGCGGATCTCGGCAGATTGGCTGCTCCAGGGCCCCCGGGGTGACGAGCGCAACGCGGCTGGCTAAAAGGAGCATCATTCTCGACAGGGCGGGAAGCGCGTGGTCCTTGGCTAATTCCGTTGCCGTTTCATCGTATTCAGCCATATCTCGGGAGTCGCAATAGGTTGAACACGACCGGCTATGCACGCTTCGACGATTCGACGCGGCAGTCCGCCAAAAAACAGGCCAGAAAGTAAGACGTTTGTGTCGAGTACGATCTTCACTTTCGGCCGCGAACCCGGCGAATGGCTTTCGATATATCCTTTGGGCGAAGACCGGACGCGCGCGCCTGTTCTTGGAGTGCTTCGCTTAGAACCTTGAATTCACGAGCGGACGGGAGAGAAATCACTTTCAGCATGAGTGAATCACCCTCTGAAACCACCACAAATTCGACGCCCTCTTCCAGGCCCATTTTGTCCCGTATGGATTGCGGGATGACGACCTGGCCGCGGGAGGACATTCTGGTTGTTGCGAGTGATGGGGGCATCGGTGGCTCCTAATCTTACTAGTAAGATTGAACCACGAAATCATCCGTTGTAGGTGCTTCCAAGCAACGGCCATTGAACCGGCCCGCGGTCCGCTCGAGCGGCTTGTTCCAGCCTGAAAGCCGAGCACCGCACGCCGCCGTTCTTCACGAGCGCGCGCGCATCGGCCGCGGCCAGTTTCTGCCGGCGGGCGAGCCCGTCGGCAAGCGGGTGACCGTCTTCTTCGGGCCCGGCGCGGAATTGGAAGCGGTCGGCCATGGGGGCAGTGTAGCAGAGGGGGTCGTCTGACCAGTGGACACGTGCTGGTCACGAGCCGCCCTATTAATATCCGCATGCGCCCGTACTGGAAAATCCTTGCCGGCCGGTTCCGGGGCACCGAGGTGATTGTCGCCGGCCTGTTCACGGCAATGGCCTGGGAAATCTACCGCACCGAGGGGCCGGCGCGGGGGCTGATTTTCGCTGCCTACGGGACGGGGATCATGCTGCTGCGCCTGAGTGCTCCCGAGGGAGAAGCTCGGACCAACCGGTGGGGCAATTATCCGGTCCTTCCCGGCCGCAGGCCCGGGGGTGGGAGTCAACCCGGTTCCCGCGCCCGCCTTCAGGTCGCCGTTTTTGCGCTCGCCATCCTGCCGGCCGTGCTCACCGTGCATGCGCTGCTGAACGGCGCGCTGGGACTCGGCAACGCGGTGGGCGCCGTCGTCGCGTGCCTGCTGCTGCTCTTCGGCGGCGCGGGCGCTCTCCTGCTGTTGACGTGGAGCTTCGAGCGGTTTCTGGGAAGTGGGGAAGGGTAGCGGCCGGCATCAGCCCCGCTGCTCACATCCCACGAAGAAAACGTCCAGTGTTTCGCGCGCATCGGGCCATGTACGTTAGGGCGGCGACGATTTGCGCCGGACTACGTGTACGCTGCCATCCGCCTGAACTACAGCGGCATCTTTGTCTGTTGGTGGGGCTCGGTGCGAGGTAGTTTGACGGGCTGCTTCACCGGCGGCTGCCCGGCAGTTTTTCAGAGCCTACAGATCGCTGAAGAAGCCGTTACCCGCAACTCCCGCGAGCTCCAGGCTGCCGTGTCCAAGCTTCAATGTTCCGTTCGTCCCTGCTACGATAATGCGCAATGGCACAGAAAAAAGGCGCCGAACCACAACAAGACAGGGCCATAGAAGCCAAGCAGAAGATCCTCACTGCAGCGCTCGAAGAGTTTGCCGAGCACGGGTTTGACCGGGCTACGACGCGTTCAATCGCAAAACGCTCTGGCGAAAACGCGGCCATGATTCGCTATTACTTCGGTGACAAAGAGAACCTCTGGAAGGCTGCAATGGAGACGCTCTTTACGCGATTTCTGGGGCGCATTCAGAGCGCTTACGTCGAGGTCATGACGCTCCCGACAGAGCGGGTCGCGCGGGAAATGATGCATGCCTTCATTCGGGCGACGGCCGATTACCCTGAGACCATTCAGATTCTCGTAACCGAAAACATTCGAAAGACCGAGCGGCTCAGGTGGCTCGTCGAAACGTACATACGCCCCGGTTTCGAGATGTTTCAGTCTGTATATCAGTCCGTATCGCCGCTATTTCGTGTTCCCGCCTATCCTGACGTGAATTTATTCTACGCAATGCTCGGCGCCGCAAGCCTCGTCTTTGCATCGAAGGAAGAGGTCAGAATCCTGTCGGGAGAGAACAACCTTACAGGCGAACAGCCTGTGGCTCAACACGCCGATTTGATGTTGCAGTTATTCTTCAGCGACTCTGTTCGGGCATCCTGCCTGCCCCCAAAATCAAAACCGATGAAGAGTCGCTCCCCAAATCAACACGGGAAAAAACACTAGCATTCAAGTTCAAACTGACAACCGTTGAGGAGTGGGGCCGTAGCGCCTTGCCAGAAAGTTATCCATATGATTAACTATTGGGGCAGATCGATAAGGACATTTCGTTGGAATATGGGGCGGCATCCGCCTCCATGGAGACTCCCATGGCACGACTACAGATCAAGAAGAACGCGATAACGGCCAAACGAGTATTCTGGCTGGGGGTATTTCTGACGACCCTTGGGTTACAGGCATGCAGCAGCAATGTGCCGGTCGATGATTCGAGATCGAATGCGAACCCTCCCCCCACAAACCCTCCCCCCACGACGGAAGAAGAACAGAGCGACCCAACAGGAACCGAGCCAGGCTTCGGAACGGAGCTTACGGTAACACCCGCCGATATCCTGTTGCCTCGTGGTGGTGAGCTCACACTCGCCTACGAAATTTTGCCCGAAGACGACTACTCGGGAAAAGTTCAAGCGACGGTAAGTGGACTACCAGCGGGTGTCGACTACACGGCCGATGACCTGTCGGGCACTCAAAAGTCCGGCATGCTCACCTTGACGGCGACCCATGCCGCGGTGGCCGGCGAATACACGCCGAAACTCGTTCTGTCGGACGGGAACAATACATTGGAAGCCGCGATCTCCCTACGGATTCCAGCATCCGGCTCTTACGTGAAAACGTTTGGCAACGCGGGTACCGCCGATGTGACGCTTCCCCTCAGCGGTATCCGACCCGTCGATTTTGAGGTGACCAGCGATCAGAGCATCATCATTCTTTCCGCCGTACCCAATGCGTCGGGCGCGATCTACCTGCAGAAGCTCGGCCAGAATGGAATGGTCGACCCGTCGTTCGGTGAAGCCGGGCTGATGAACGATGCCAATGCCGCGGAATATACATACAGCATCAAATCGCTGAAGGTCGACTCCCTCAACAGGATCTGGGTCTTCTACCGCAGCAACTCCAACTTTGTCGTGTCTCGCTATAACGCTTCAGGCTCTGTAGATACAAGCTTTGGAACGGATGGGACCACGACGGTTAACCTTGGCCTGAATGCCTATTTTTGGGACGCCGAGTTCGCTCAGAATGGGAAGCTCCTTCTCGCCGGCAGGGTCACTTGGGAAGGCATGATCCTTCGCGTGAACGACGACGGCTCGCTTGACGACTCATTCGGTACGAACGGAAGAGTTCTCGTTGGCTACGATACCAATGCGAAGTGCGACGGTATCGCAATCGACAGCAACGGTCGACTCACTGCGTCGTGCAATACGACCAAGCGCATTGTGAACCTCATACGACTGCAGAACGACGGCAATATCGATACGTCGTTCGGTTACGCAGGTTACGTGCCCCTTACCGAAGATACAAACATCGATTCGTCGCTCGAAATTGACGGCGACGATCGCATCTATTACAGCACCGTGTACGAAGGGAAAAAAGCGCTGACGATTCAACGCTTCATGCCCAACGGGATCACGGATGCGACCTATGCGAACGCAGGAACATTTACGGCCGACACCACGGGCAGTGATTACGTGTACCCCTACTGGCACACCCATCTGGCACTCGATGGCGAGAACAACGCGTACGTCGTGTCGGGAAGTCCAGACAGCGCGGACTGGAACTTCGAACGTGGCTGGCTGTTCAAAGCCCTTGCTGACGGCACAAGCGATATGCAATTTGGCACGTCCGGAAAGGTGTGGATCGATAGCTTCGACCCCAGCCTTTACTGGGTCGAGATCCTGCAGTTAGCCATTGCCGGCGATAAACTCCTCGTCCTCGAAGCACAGTTAGACAGCCAGCCTTACGGCGGCACGATACACGCTTTCTGGAAGTAATTCTCGCGAAGGCAAGAAAAACGATAAACCCAAAACAAGGCGAGGATAGATGTCGACCTGCCAACCATTCGCGATCATGCGACTCACCCATGAGGCCATCCGCAGAGGACTCGAAGCTCTGGAGCAGACGGCCGAAAACAAAGCCCCGGTCGAAGACCTGGAAAGTGCCTTTCAGTCGGTCTGGAACTGCATCCAGCTTCATGCCGCCCAGGAAGACAAGGTCTTCTATGGCGCACTGGAAGAACGGCACCCGGGCTTAACCGCACCTTTCACGCAAGAGCACGATGCCGAGGCCAAGCAGATTGAGTTCATCGAGAAGCGCCTGAAGTCGTCTCAGCACGATGCCGAGGTCGCGCCCGAGCTCTACGCGGACATTCTCTCCTTCATTCAAACCCACCGCGAACATTTGAAGCACGAAGAAGAAATTCTCATGGAGCTTCTCCCCAGGACCTTTACCTATCCCGAATCGGTCGAGGTCGTACGCAAGATCCTCGCCTACGACATGCCGGTCTACCGCGAAATCGCCCCTTGGATTCTGGCTCGTCTCCAGGGCGGCCAGCGTGAAACCTATCTTGGCATGGTGCAAGGTTGTTGCGCCAAAGAAGACTTGCCAGATGTACTGGAAAGCCTGAAGCCAGTCATGAGCAAGACTGAAGTGGAAGAATTACAAGCGGTCGGCCGAATCGGGTAGCCGGCTCAGAAAGAGGAATTTTCATGTCAGAAACAACCGGCCACATCCTAACAAGCCTGGGCGAAACCGCCGCCCGGAATCTCGCCGACGTCACCAAGACACGCGCCAACATGGGCATCATCAGCCCGCGTTGGCTGTTGCGGATGTTGCCTTGGGTCGACGTTGAAGCCGGGATGTACCGCGTCAACCGCGTACGCGTGGTCGGCGAGGAGTTCAGTCGTCTTGACCCTACGCTATTGCGTGAAACCCGTAAACCCTCAGCGAATCACCTGAAGTCGATTCCCCTCTTCCGTCACTTTTTGGATTCTGATCTCGAGGAACTTGCCAATGGGTTTCGCACCCGAGAGGTAGCACAATACGACGATATCCTCACCGAAGGCGAAGCCGGCGACGAGATGTGTCTCATCGTCGCCGGGAAAGTTGAAGTCTACCGCCAAAGCCCATCGGGAGAGCGGGCCGTACTCAACGTTCTCGGTTCAGGTGCGCATTTTGGTGAAGTCGCACTGCTTCGTGATGAACCACGCAATGCAAGCGTTCGAGCCATCACCCCGGCTACGTTACTTTCTATCGATAAAAAGTCATTTCAGAAGCTCCTGAAAAGAAACCCCCAACTGAAAGCCGCTGTCGAAGAGACCGCGGCCTACAGAACCGGGAAAGAAGAAGTCAGTGTCAATCTCACGACCGTCAATGCTGAAACGGAAGTCTCGTCGACGTTCGTTGACTATGAAGAAAATCCGAGACTGATCACGCTTTCTTCGATCACGACGACCCTGCGTGTGCAAACCCGGGTCATGGACCTCTATAAACAGCCCTACGACCAACTCCAGGAGCAGGCTCGCCTGGTCATCGAAGCGATCAAGGAGCGCCAGGAGTGGGAGTTGATCAACAATCCCGGTTTCGGCCTCTTCGCAAACGTCAGCGCTGCCATGCGAACACCGACCCGCTCGGGTCCGCCTACGCCCGAGGGCATGGATGAGCTGCTTTCGAAGGTCTGGAAAGAGCCGGCTTTCTTTCTGGCCCACCCGAGAGCCATCGCCGCATTCGGACGCGAGTGTACCGCCCGTGGCGTACCACCACCTACGGTGACGTTGTTTGGGTCACCCTTTCTGACCTGGCGCGGAGTGCCATTGGTACCTTCAGACAAGATGCCCATTGACTTCAGCAGCGGTGTGCCCAAAACCAGGATCCTTCTCATGCGCGTGGGTGAAGAGAGGCAGGGCGTGGTCGCGCTTCGCCAGGCGAACGTCGGCGACGAGCGAATGCCCAGTATCGCGATCCGCTTCAACGGTGTCGATCAAAACGCCGTCGCTAACTATCTTGTAAGCGCCTACTTTGCCCTGGCCACCTTGTCAGATGATGCGGTAGGGGTCTTGGATGAGGTGGAGATCGGTCATTACTACGATAATGCAGGCAACTGATGCTCGAAAGGGATGAAGGCAAAGAAGGCGTAGAGCAAGAGGAGGTTCAGGCCCTCGCCGAATCTCTGCGTCTCCATCTTGGGAGTCTTCAACCATCCGCCGACCACGGAACCGCGGTGCCGGAGGCGAGTACGACCTCCGGTCTGCAGAGGGTACGGTTTCCAGAGACGCTTCTACGCAGTCAAGCCTCCGCAAAGGACGAGTACTACTGGCTTCGAACGCCTTCCCTCGAGAGGATCGCCCCCATCCAGACGCCGGAATACTTTCCCCACCGCAATGAGCCCTCACCAGAGATACTGCCACCGGTAGAACACGCGAGAGGCAGGCAGCCTGACCGACAGCGAGCCGACGGGCCACCCTTAACGGGATCCCGCGGCCTGCGCGCTAGAACGGGAGCATCGGTGCGAGAAGACTTTCCGGCCTTGAACCAGAAGGTCAACGGTCATCCACTTGTATGGCTCGACAACGGCGCGACGACACAAAAGCCGAACGAAGTCATCGAGGCCGTGAACGCCTTTTATCGGTTCGACAATTCCAATGTTCATCGCGGCGCGCATACCCTTGCCGCCCGTGCAACCGATGCGTACGAGAATGCCCGCGAGCGGGTTCGCGCTTTTCTCGGCGCGGCAAGTTCAGAAGAGGTCGTTTTCGTAAGGGGCACGACCGAGGCCATCAATCTCGTCGCACAGTCATGGGGAGCGGCCAATGTCTCAGCAGGAGATGAGATTCTTGTCTCCCAGCTCGAGCACCATTCGAACATTGTTCCGTGGTTCGAACTTTGCCGCCGTGTTGGAGCCAGGCTCCGCGTCATTCCCGTCGATGACGACGGGAACATTGATCTCGAATCCTATGGGCGAATGCTTAATTCCCGGACCAGGCTCGTCGCCCTTACTCAGGTCGCCAACGCCATCGGCACGGTGCTACCCATCGGGCTGATGGCCCAGATCGCCAAAACGCACGGCGCAACCGTTCTGGTCGACGGAGCGCAGTCGATTGCGCATTTACCGGTGAATGTTGCCTGTCTCGATATCGACTTCTTCGCGTTCTCAGGTCACAAAATCTACGGACCCACCGGCATTGGCGTGCTGTGGGCGCGAAAGGGCATTCTCGAGTGCATGCCCCCATGGCAGGGCGGCGGAAGCATGATTCGCGACGTCACCTTCGAGCGAATCGAGTACGCATCCCTGCCCGCACGCTTTGAAGCGGGAACGCCAAACCTGGCTGGTGCCGTCGGTCTCGGTAGTGCCCTCGCGTATGTCGTGCAACTGGGGCGAGTGGCAATTGCGGCGCATGAACACGAACTCCTGAACCGCCTTCTCGAGCGGCTACGAAACCTCCCGCATGTGACAACGATAGGCGCACCATTCACGCAAGCTGGTGCTGTATCGTTCGTTGTCGAGGGTCACGACCCGCAAAAGGTCGGGAAGTACTTGAACAGCCGTGGCATAGCCGTACGCGCGGGGCATCACTGCGCCCAGCCCACCCTGCGGCGCTTCGGCTACGAAGCCTCCGTACGTGCCTCCGTTGGAGTTTACAACGACGAAGAGGATATCGACATGCTTCTGTCGGCACTGAGATCGCTGAAGCCATAAGAGCCATTATGAAGAGACATTTGATTCTGGTTGCCTCAGCGCTTGTGCACTATGCGTGTTCGGCAGAGCTGGAACACCAAGGCCCCTTCGATCCCATGACCGACGCGGCGAAGCAGGCGCCCGCCGAGGTCTCGGGCAAAATTACGCTTGAAGGAGAGTCAGACTACGCGGGGGTGAACATCCTCTTTTCGGGGCCAACCGAAAAGTCAACCGTGACCCTGGCCGACGGTTCTTTCTCCACGAACGGTTTAGTTCCCGGACGCTATCGAATTACCTACTCTGCACGCGGATTTCAGGAGATCAGCCAGGTTCTGGAACTCTCACTCGGTGAGCGTCTCGAGCTGCCGACCGGCGGATTGGCGCTACGTACGGCCACCGTTCGCGGTGAAATCAAATCAGACGACGAGAGCCTGCTTGACGTTACAGGCAGCCAAATCAGAATCCGGCGCATCTACGGTCCGCGAGCAAGCAGCCAAGCCGGCCCCGCGCTCCGTAGGTCAGCGGAGGTTTTGGACGACGACGAAGACTCCTTCACTGACTTTACGACCGTCGACTCCGATGGGACATACGAATACGACGGCGTTAAGGCCGGCACCTACACGATGATCGTCAAACAAGAGGGTGCCGTTTCGACGGAAACCGAGTTCAACGTTTCCGGTGAGACCGAAGATGTCACCGTCAAACCGCAGGTCATCAAGCCGCTCTCGGGCGTTTTTTCAATCCGCGGGACCCTGCGCGACGGCTCCGTCTCGCTCGCCTATACGGTGACCCGTGACGTGACGGTCCTTGCAACGGCTTACAATGCATCGTTTGTGCAGCTTGGCGAAGATAGAGGCAACGGTTGCATCTACGGTATCGATCAGGAACTCGAGGCGGCCATGGACATTCGACTATCGGCCGGCGATGGACTGAAGACGGCATGCATGCGACTGAAAGACAACGCGGGAGCATCGAGCCCCGACATCCGTTCGACGATCTTTCTCGACGCCACTCCGCCGACTGTGCCGTTTCTGGAACTGAATGGCGGCCGCGAGTACACAACTGACGACATCGTAACGGCCGAGGTCTTTGCCAGTGATACCGGCGCGGGGGTGCATCGCATCCACTACCGCTTCGGAGCGGCCACGACGTCAACGATCAACTACGTTCCGTCGTTCATTCACGGCTTGACGCAGGAAGGCGAGCAAGACTTATGGTTACAGGTCGAGGACCGGGCAGGAAACCTCTCTTTGCCGTATGTGATTCCCCTGAGGTACGACGGCACGCCACCGATCTCCCCTGCCGTCGAAATTCTCGGTAGCGAGGGCGTCGCGCTGCGAACGGCCAGAGAAATCGTCACCCTGCAACTCAGCTACCCCGATGACGCAGCAGAGATGCGGCTTTCGAACCTGGCCGACCTGTCGGGCGTGCCATGGCAAGCGGTTACCCCTTCTTTACCCTGGCAGCTCTATTCAGGCGACGGCGTCAAAACCGTATACGTTCAGGTACGGGATGAGGCCGGGAACGCGAGCGCCATATCGGCGGCGACGATTACCCTCGATCAATCGCCCCCCGAGACGCCGGCGTTACAGGTCTTCGACATCGACGGAGACGGTTTTGCCCTCTCATCCACCCGCGTCGAGCTCCGCTGGAGTCAGGCGATCGAAGGTGATCTCGCCTCCTATGAGCTTCAGGTTTTCGTCGAAGGCTTGTCGACCTCTTTCGTCGCCGAGGCGACACCCGGTCCCTCACAGTTCGAATACGCGAGCGATGTGTCGATGACGACCGGCTACACGCACAACTACCGCGTTCGGGCTGCCGACGATCTCGGGAATACGTCAGCCTGGTCCAACATTGCCATCGCAAAGCCATTCGATCCGGTGGGTGTCGTGTGCAGTGTGGAGGCCGGTCCGGACCAATTTTCGCTGGGATGGTCACCGGGGGTTGGCACCTACACGATTGAATCCACGCTTTCAAAGCGAAACGCATTCGGCACAGCTACGTTTACGGATCTCACGGCGAATCAGGTTTTTGCCGGATACGCCGCCCCGTTTGCCCTTCCGGAGCAGGCGATGGATTACGAGCTGATCCTTCGGCAGTCGAACCAAGACAACAGCCTCAGCTACCGGAGCACGTTCGATGCACCCGGCCCCTACCGAAAGCGGCTCGGTGCCGGTGGCTTGTACGTCGCCATTGAAATGGATTTGGCGGGGGCGATCCATATCGGCCATTGGGATCTGTACAAAAACGACCTCCTGTACACGACGAACAAAGGCGGCGAATGGGTTACCGAGTCCGTCGAGTCGGCCGGCAGAGTTGGTGAATATGCCGACATGACCCTTGATGCACATGGGTACGCCCATTTCAGCTACTACGACGGCTATCCGAATAACGATTTAAAGTACGCCACAAATGCCTCCGGAAGCTGGCAGGTTTATACGGTGGATGCGACGGGCACGACCGGCTGGCAGACCTCGATCGCCGTCGACAGCCAAGGCGCCGCGCATGTCAGCTACCACTATCAAACCGAGAACGACCTCCGCTACGCGACGAATGAATCGGGGAGCTGGCAGAGCTATACGTTGGATACGGCTGGCAATACAGGTCAATATTCATCCATCGTCGTCGATTCGGATGACCGAATTCATATTGGCTATCTCAACGTGGACCAGAACCGGCTCTATTACGCGACCAACAAGAGCGGCGGCTGGACCCGCGAATTAATCGGTCCCGCTTCGATCTATACAAATATGGCGGTAGATGGAGAAGGGGGGCTGCACATCGCCTATGAGTACGACAGCCAGATTTGGTACGCCGAGAACACGACTGGAACGTGGACGAGACAAGCCGTAGACCCGAGCGTGAGCGTGGGTCGAGACCCTGGAATTGCCCTGGACCTGCAGGGCAGGGTCTTCATCACCTATAGAGATTACGGCAATGATAGCCTCAAGCTTGCGACCAACCTTTCCGGCGGCTGGGAAAACGCAACGCTCGACGCTTCGGCTCGAAGCGGTCAGCATTCGTCAATTGCGCTTGATCGAGCCGGTCGGCTTCATATCGCCTACAGTGAAGATGACGGCTACCTTCGTTACCTCAACACCGCGCCCGGCGTGTACGAAAAGACCATCGTACACGCCACGGGTGACGCGGGAGAAATGTCGTCGTACGCACGGGCGGCGACAGGGGTAGAGTTCATTGCCTACTACCAGGCGTCGGGCCAGAACCTTCGTTTTGCCTCGAACGTTACCGGGGTATGGGAACACCGCCTGCTGGATGGAGACGGCGAGGTAGGCTGGTTTCCGTCCTTGGCCGTCGACGCCGACGGTCTTCCTCACGTCGCCTACTACAAAATGAGCCAAGCCCTCAAGTACGCGACGGCAACCTCTAGCGGCGTTTGGAGCATTGAAGTTGTCGACGATAGCGCTGATGCAGGCCGTGGAGCCTCGCTTGCATTGGACTCGACCGGGGCCGCGCATATCAGTTATCACGATTTTGATGCGAAAGATTTGAAATATGCCACGAACGCATCCGGCAACTGGGTGATTACGACCCTCGAGTCCTCTGGAAACGTCGGCTACTTCACGTCTATTGCCGTCGACAACCAAGATAACGTGTATATTGCCTACCAGCACCCTGGTTACAAGGAACTCCGGTACGCCACCAATCGGGGAGGATCGTGGTCGTTCACAACCATCGATAGCAACGGGGATGCCGGCTGGGCGCCCCAGCTCGTGCTGGACGAGAACGACACGCCACATATTTCCTACCACGTGTGGCCGGGCGAAACTCGCTACGCAACGCTGCGAGGAGGAGGCTGGCAGATTGAAAGTCTAAATGACCTTGTGGGGAACACGGCGATTTACTCGTCCATCGCTGTTTCCGGCGGACGCATCGGCGTGGCCGTCGAAAGCTTGGACCTCGGCGGACTCGTCTTCGTGGAAAAAGGTACGGGCCGCTGGACTGCCCATGTCATGGACATTGAAAAAGGCGGCGCCCCATCCCTTGAATTTGTGAATTTCGACGCAGCCTACCTCTCCTACTACGATAGGAATGCCAGAGACCTGAAATATTTATCCTTTCACTACCAATGCAGCGAAGCAAAGCAGGTTGAGCGAATCGGCCCGTTCGACTGATTGACGCATTGGCAGGTGGAATTGCGGTCGGCAAGAAGGTCGACGGCATGAAGACCGTAGGTCAAGTATACTGCGCCTGAGTTCTCCCGAGGTAGAAGCACGGACCAACCGGTGGGGAAATTATCCGGTCCTTCCCGGCCGCAAGCCCGGAGGCGGGAGTCAGCCCGGTTCCCGCGCCCGCCGGCAGGTCGCCATTTTCGCGCTCGCCATCCTGCCGGCCGTGCTCACCGTGCATGCGCTGCTGAACGGCGCCCCGGACGTCGGAGACGCGGTGGCGCCGTCGTCGCGTGCCTGCTCCTGCTCTTCGGCGGCGCGGGCGCTCTCCTGCTGCTGACGTGGCTTCTCGAGCGCTTGCTGGGGGGGGGAGGGGGGTAGCGATAACGGAGTGATGGTGAGCGGCAAGGCCCACGTATTGCTAAGAATCCACCAGAAAGCGGGGACGGCCGCAGTCCGCTCGAGTATCGGGTTAGACTAGGAGGAGTGTCTCCTCCCGGCAACGGTCAATGAAAAGCGATATGACGGCCAAAGAAAGTCTAGTATATGCAACGTCGATGCCGATCGCCGACTTATCGTTAACCCCTTGAGACCGGCTCCCACTTGCCGCCCGTGTATGTCTCGACCCCCAAACTGAGTATTTGGCTGCACGCCGTGCAGGAGAAGTAGTAGATAGGAATGTCGTCCCAGGTACCTCTCTCTGAAATTTCAGAAATCGGCGGGCTTGAGATCCTTATTTAGCCACTGGGCCAAAAGTCCGATGGCTCCAAGCGGCCGGCGGCGATCTCTTCTTTCGCTAGTCTGATCGGGTCGAAGGTCCCGTGGCGATTGAAGCGCTCGCAGAGACTGCACATCCTGCTTCGTTTCTGGCACATGGACCGTTCGGGGCTAACTCTTGCTGTGGTGATGATGCCTCACGGTCTAACATCTATTGGGCAGCTGCACCACCAAAAGGTCATGGCAGCTCTGTCGGCCATGTTGCGGCATAGACCTGACGACAAACTACATCCCATGCATTCCAGTCTTTCTTACGCGGAGCTCCTGGGATGCCCCAGTATCCGTCACCGGGCATTTTGTCGGTCTCCGAAACCACGATACTACTGATGGGAGGAAGCGCGTGCTCGGTGCAGCGCCGACTAACCTGGCCCAACGGGGTACCCCATCTCCTCCGCTCAACCCTGACATCAGCCCTTACGAAGTAGGCGTCCGAAAGTTCCTGATAGGTGATCGTGTCCTTTGTTCGGACAATTGTAAGGAGAATCTCGTAGACAACATTCAGATCAACATGCGACTCGGGGGGTGCGCCCTCAACTCGCTCTCTTCCATTGGGCTTTGACGGGGGCTGGTTCGTATGTTGAGACCCGTGCGACGCAGCCATTGGTTGGAGTGGAATCGGGCGCTCTAGCGGTGGGAGACCTGGCACGGCTGGATGTTGCAGCTGCGAGGCGTCTCGATAGGCCCGTTCGTAGCGCGCCAGCCATGAGTCGTCTGGTTCGACGCCGGCACCCCACGCTTCATCGAACACGTTGACCAGACTACGAATAACCTCGTTGCCTTGGGGACCCGCAAGCATCAGGTTGACCTCGGTGTTCTCGCCGAAGCCACCAGACGTGAAGTTGCTCGATCCAATGACGATACGCGTAGTGGAACCGTTGCTTGCGACGAGCAGCTTCGGATGAAAAACTCCGCCAGCTTGGTGAATCACACGAAGCACACGGAGTGCGTGTAGTTGTCGGAGGACGAACGGCTCGGTACGGTTGAAGTGAACGCCGAGGATCGCCCTGCGCACCTTTCCGAGCGGCAGAGCCTTCCAGTGATTTGCAGTACCTTCGCCGGAGGAGGCCCAAGCGTAGGCCAGGTCGATATAGCTCGACCAATCCGCGACGCCACGGAGTGCGGCAACCAACTCGACCTCCGTAGCGAGAACCTCAACTGAAAGCACGTTGCTGACTCCTTTTCGCTGCATGGAGTGCCGACCTACTCAGGGAGGAAGTTCCGGTCTGCCCAAGTTCCAGGTCGCCGGCGGCGGCCCCGCGGTATCCCAAATTTACCTCATCGCTAAGCAGGCCGCAGTCCGCATGAAGTAGGCTTGTTAGAGTGAGACTATATGAGTGCACTTTCTGCGGGTGGGATGTCGTCAACCTCAGAGACGGACAATGGGGCATCTTCATCTGGTGGATTGAACACGTCTAGATACTGATGAAGCGTCATTTTCTTTCTAGTTTCAATGCAATCCCGAAACAATCCGAAATCGGCGCGGTCCGTGAACAGGGCGTTCTGATTTAAGAAAGTCATTCGAGTCAGAGGGTCTCGAAGCTCTGGCTTTCGCTTAAGGTAGCCATGAAGGTTATTGCTGGTAATGAAATAAGATATCCACGTTATAAGATATTTATTCCGTTGTTCGTCACGAGAAAGAGCGATTAAGTAGTCTTCGAGATGCGCAACAATCGTTGCATGTCGTTGTGATTTAGCGGAACTTGGAAGCAGAGCCTCTAAAATTGCTAGAACCTTTGGAAAGGACTTGGTGCGAAGTCGCGCCATCATGAAAAGCATGCTGATTATATTTTCGGTCTGGCCACCGGCCAGTGAAACCTTGAGACTTCCATCGGCAGTCACAATGTCTGCGAGGAACCGATCGATTACGCCCGTGCCTGGATACTCGCGGTCTATCCGTAGGACAGCTAAATACAGCTCTCTGAACTCCTTCCAGGTGTAGCTTCGACGCGGCCTCGGAAGAGCTAGATGATACATAGAAACCCAAGGTCTAAATAACCCATCTGGCAATGACGAAATCGTTGTCTTTTCTTCTCCAAGTTCTAGGTTAAAGGTTTTCAGCGCTGTCTGCAGGTGCTTCACAACTTCAACCGCATCGCTTTCGGACTGTACGAGTATTCTATAATCGTCCTTAAACCTTACCGCCTGGCACCGGATTTTGCTCTTGCGCAGTTGCTTTGAAAAAACGAGATCTACAGCTGCAGCCAACACTTCGGCAATGACGTCCGAGACAACCGGGCCGATTGGGATACCGTTTGTGCAACCATCGTTGGCGTTCTGGAACAAACTGTCCAGCTTGTTCCCTATAAGCGAGAAGTCGCGGAGATTATGCTTGGCGCGGACGAAATCTTTTCCGTGAATCGCCCAAGCGATAGTATGTGTGTAGATTGACCGGTAATAGTTTCGGATGTCAGCCTTCACAATATGTGAATATTCGTATGCTACCGAGACGAGTTGGTCTTCGGCCACCCGTATATACTCATAAATCGCGCGACCCGAGCGAAGCTTGTTGAGGCGTCCTGGGTGTCTCGAGTCGATTGGGATCGGGAAGCTATAGCATACTACGTCACTCTCCGCTGGCAGCATAGCATCGACAATTTGCGCCCAGTTCGAGGTGAGAGCGATGACTATGTCATGGTGGACTAGCGGGTCAATGATGCCGAAAGTGCGGTCAGTTAGTCTTGTCTTAGGAAAATGAATCGTTGCACACTCTGTGCGCTCTGGTTTGTATTTCCCATTCTCTTTAACGATAAAGTAAGGCCGTCCAGTTTGAGGGTGCTTCACAACCGTAAAACACGGGGGTAGGACATAGGACTCCGGGAAATAGCCATTCCTTAGAAGCCAGTTTTGAAGAGGCCGTTCTTCGAGGGCAAGTGCTAGCTCCCGAGTTTGCTCATGATACTGGCGAAGGCGATTGATTGGATCCATCCGGACTTCCTCACCCCTTCTTTTGAAGAGCAGTTAACAGTGCACCGGCCACAATACCCATGACCTGGACAGCGGAACGCGCTTCTTCCGTGGAAACTCCTGAAACCCAAGGCCGACCGTGACCAGTTCCTTCTTTGTTGCGTAATGCGTTCACCGCACAGCCCATGTCATAAAGGGCGCGCTGGAAACGCTGTATCGCTGGCATCCTGGCCGGTTCTTGCCCAGCAGGTGCCTCAAACCCTACGGCTACGAATGCTTGCCCTAACAATGTGGGAAAATTGGCGTGAGTTTGATAACTGCCGAAGCGTTCGCAGATCACATGAGCTGCTGTCGCTTCGAGAAGGTCTTTCCCTGTACCAAGCAACAAAGCAGCGTCTTCGCTGCCGCGCCGCGCTCGCCTAACATAGGCTTCCAAAGCGCGACTAAGGTCAATGCCAGAAAGTGTATCGAGGGAAAGCGGGCTGAGCGTGCCGTCACGTCCCAATAAGTAGCCTTCTGCCTCAAAAGCCGCAATGGCATCTGTTACGGTATGCTCCCCGACAAAATTCGGGGAGTCCTTTCGAAAGCCTCCTTTTGCTCGGATAACAGAAAGAAGTGCAGCAACGAATATCTCGCCTTTGACAGGCGCCTTATCGATGGCGTCCGATAGTATTGCTCGGACCCGCTTTGCTTTACCGACAACCTGGCCCTGAGCCTTTGGGTCCGCTGGAGTCAGACCTGCGCGATGTACTTGAAAATCAATGTCGGAGTGCGAGGGCTCACGGTGTCTATCTGACTGCGCATCGTTTACCAGGTTAGCGACGGCAACGATAATCGTGTCGGAGAGTGGGGCTCGAGGCCTCTTATCTGGGGGTAGAGTCACAAAGCTAAGGGTAGCAGGAGGAGCCCCTTCGGTCTAACATCCATTGACCGGCCCCTCGCCGCCTTCCAACCCGGCGGGCGCCAGTCGAACGGTCGACAGCGTTTGTCTCTCCCCCGGCAGGCAGGGCGAATTGGTACGCGACGGGCAGGATGCGATACGGCTTTCGTGCCAACACTATACCGAGCGACCGCTCTGGTAAGCAACCCAGCGATAGGGAGCCCACGCGGGGCTGGGGAAGGGGAACACTGTGACCGCGCGCCGCGCGGGCCGAGACTCAACCGATGTCCTCAAGGTCGAGCGCAATCGTAAGGGCCCGGTCCAGCTCCTCGAGTTTCAGGGTTCCCAGGGACCCCACGAAATCGGTGAGCACTTCCTTGCGAAGCGACACCAAAGCGTCGCAGTGGATGCTGCTGTCGTGCTTGAGCCCTTCCGGGGCGCCGACGGGGACTTCGGTTTCGAGCCCATGATAGGCCGTGTAGACCGGTGCGCAGACCGCGGTCGAGAAACGGGAATCGAGAAGAACCTGCCGGCTGACGATCACGAAGACACGGGTCCGCTTCGGGTCGCCCGACGGGTGGCGCACCCGATACAGCTCGCCGCGCCTCACTCGGCGTCCTGAAACGCGAGCACGTCTTCGACCTCTGCATTCAAGGCGTCAGCCAGCCGGTCGAGGCGTTTGCGTTCGCGCGCCTCACGCGCGGCTTTTTCGTGCCGGACCACGTAGGCGGCGACCGCCTCTTCGATGAGCTCGGACCGGGACCGCTCGGCGTAGCCGCCGCGATCGAGCGCTTTCAGCAGGTCATCGTCGAGTGTGATGGATATCTTCCGCTTCATCCTACCGTCATCCTACCTTAACGATGAGGCCCGGTCAAGCCCGTCGCGCCTCGCAAGCTGCTCGTCGACCAGGGTAAGGATGGTCGCGGCTCCTCGGTTCACAGGGTGAAAACGGGCGCGGGATGGACTGAGCGGGCCCGCTCTTGCGCCGGAATCCTCTGCTTGATAGGTTTGGAGGTGAGGACAAAAAATGCGATACGCAGTCGTGATCGAGAAGGCCGGGGACAACTATTCTGCATACGTGCCTGATCTCCCGGGGTGTGTTGCGACCGGCGCCACGCCGGAGGAAGTCGAAGCCGAGATTCAGTCGGCTATCGCCTTCCATCTGGAGGGCTTGCGCGAGGACGGTCTGCCCATCCCCGAGGCGGCAAGCAAGGTTAAGTACGTCGAAGTCGCCGCCTGATTACCCCCCCCCGCTACGCAAACCGCGCCGCCCACGGCTCTCCCGCGACGCGGAAGGCATTCACGACGAAACTCACGGCGTGATAGAGCCCGGCGAGCATGACCAGCTCGATGACCTGGTCTTCGCCGAAGTGCGTGCGCACGCGCGCCCAGGTGGCATCGGAGACGGACGCGCCGGAATGCAGTTCGTCCACGAGGGCAAGGATGGCCAGCTGCTCCTCGGCCCACAGGGTGGCGTCGGGCGCCGGGCGGACGGTGTCGGCGATCTGGGCCTCGGTGAAACCGGCTTTGGCGCCGAAGATGGAGACGTGCACGCCCCACTCGTATTCGGCGTGGCAGAGGGCGCACGCGCGCAGGATGACGAGCTCGCGCTGGGCCATCGAGATGCTCCCGCGGTCGAGCAGCCCGCCGCGCACCATGCGGCTGAGCACGCGCGGGTTGTGCGCCATGGTGCGGAAAATGTTCAACGGTTCCATCCCGTCGGGCATGACGACGGCGAACGACTGCAGCACCTCCGCGGCATACGGCGGTTCGACGGGCGCGATGCGCGGCTGGGTGGAATTCACAGTGGTCGACATGGGCAGCCTCCTTTGGTATGCTACGGAAAGCGTAGCTTTGTTTTAAGGATACTGCTACGGAAAGCGTAGCGCAAGGGGAATGGACATGTCAGGTCCGGTGTCCCTCTGGAGTGCGTGGAAACCAGCGACCAGCTACGAGCGACCAGCTACAGAAAGAGAATCTCATGCCTGCCCACGAGCCTCCTGCCATCTTCCGCATCATCGAACTGCTGGGCCGCAAGTGGATCATGCGCATCATCTGGGAACTGCGGGAAGCGCCCCTGACCTTCCGTCAACTTCAGGCGGCGTGCGGCGGCGTGTCTCCGACGGTTCTCAATGCGCGCCTGCGCGACCTCGAAGAAGCCCGCCTCATCCACAAAGCGGAACCCAACGGATATACGCTCACGCCGCTGGGCAAGGAACTCCTGGTGGTGTATCAGCCGCTGAACGCCTGGGCGAAGCGGTGGGTGAAGGCGCTGGGGTGATCCGCAGGCCACCTCACCCCCGTCGGCGCGCAGGCGCCGTCGCCCCCTCTCCTTGGTAAGGAGAGGGGAAAAGGATACGGCGGCAGCCAAGGTCCTTTCCAGGTTCTTGCTGCCTCAGGAATCAAGAATCCGGAATCAGGAATTGCAGCAGGCCCCACGCCCCTCCTCCTTGCCCCTGGTGCACCTAGATGGTAAGATCAACCCTTTGACCGTCGAATCCAAACGAAGGGCAGGTGAACAGCGTGCGAGACGGTGGTGAAGTAGAAGTCCGAGGCGATCTCGAGAAGGCGATCCGCATTCTCAAGAAGAAACTGGCTCGCGAAGGTTTCTTCCGGGAAATGAAGAAGCGGAAACACTACGAAAAACCGAGTGTGAAGCGCCGGAAGAAGTCGCAGGAAGCCCAGAAGCGCCGCAAGAAAGTCGAACGCCGCGAGTCGGTGTCCTGACCTGCCTGGAACACGGTTCCTGATTTCCAAAGCCCCATGCCTGTGCATGGGGCTTTTTTCGTACCCTGGCCGCGCAAGCTGATCCCCCCGTCCTTCTCCACCCGGCGCAGCGGCAGCGGAGCCGCGGATGGAGAAGGAAGGGGCCGGGGGAAGGTAGAGGTTCCGAAGCGTGTTTTCGCGCCCTGAACCCCCCGTCCTTCTCCACCCGGCGCAGCGGCAGCGGAGCCGCGGATGGAGAAGGAAGGGGAAGGGGGAAGGTAGAGGGAGACGCCGAAGGAAGTGGCACCCCCGCCCCCACGGCGGCCATAATGATCCGATGCCCATCCTCGATCGCCCCGACGCACGAATCGCCTATGAAGTCGCCGGTACCGGCCAGCCGGTCCTCCTGATCCAGGGGGTCGGCGTGACGGGAAGCGGCTGGGGGCCGCAGGTCGAAGGGCTCCGGCACCGGTTTGCCGTGGCCACCTTCGACAACCGGGGGATCGGCAAGAGCCTTCCCCTGCGCGGATCGGTCACCATCGAGGCCATGGCCGAAGACGCGGCCGCGGTACTCGATGCGCTCGGGTGGGAGAGCGCGCACGTCATGGGGCACTCCATGGGTGGCATCATCGCGCAGCAGTTCGCGCTCGCGTTTCCGCAACGCACGCGCAGCCTCGTGCTCCAGTGCACGACGTCGCGCGGACCCGACGCCGCCCGGCTTACCCCGCGCCTTCTCGGATTGGGCCTGCGTGCCCGGATCGGAACCCGCGCCATGCGCCGCCGCGCCTTTCTCGAGATGCTCTATCCGGATGCGTGCCTCGACACCGTCGACGTCCCGCGGCTAGCCGAGGAGACCGGCGCGCTCATCGGCCGCGACCTGGCGGATCAGCCGAATGTCGTTTTCCGCCAGGTGCGGGCCATGGCGAAACACGATGCCGAGCATCGGCTCGGCGAGCTGAAGGGAATCCCCACGCTGGTGATGGCCGGCGCCCACGATCCGATCGGGCGGCCGGAATGCGGCCGGCGGCTTGCCGCGGCGATTCCCGGCGCCGTGTACGAGGAATATGCGGATGCCTCGCACGGCCTTCCGCTCCACTTCCCCGACCAGGTCAACGCGCGCCTGCTTGCCTTTCTCGAGTCGATCAAAGGCGCGGCCATTCCTGAAGCCTGATCCTGAACTCCCCGTCCTTCTCCACCCGGCGCAGCGGCAGCGGAGCGGCGGATGGAGAAGGAAGGGGCCGGGGGAAGGTAGAGGGTCCGAAGCTTGTTTTCGCTCCCTGATCTCCCCGTCCTTCTCCACCCGGCGCAGCGGCAGCGGAGCCGCGGATGGAGAAGGAAGGGGAAGGGGGAAGGTAGAGGCCCCGCCTCGATCCCCCCCCCGCCTACCGCCCCCGCGGCTTCGGCGGCTCGGCCGTGAGCGGATCTTCGGGCCAGCTGTGCCGGGGATAGCGCCGCCCGAGCTCCTTCCGCAAAGCCGGATAGGCCCGCGCCCAGAACCCCGCCAGATCGGTCGTGACCTGCACGGCGCGCTGGTTCGGCGCGAGCAGGTGCAGCACGAGGGGAACACGGCCCCGGCCGAGCACCGGCGTTGCCTTCATGCCGAAGAAGTCCTGCAGGCGGCTCTCGGCCCAGGGCGGCCGTCCCGGTTCATAGTGGATCCGGATCCGGCGCCCGCCCGGAAGGCGCAGCTGATCGGGGAATTCCTCGAGGATGCGCCGCTGCTCGGCCGTCAGCTGTGCCGTCCACGTGCCCAGCGGGTCGGCGTCCCGGATTTCCGCGAACGACGTGCGCCCGTGGGCCAGGGCGCGCAGCAGATCCGCTTCGATGGCCTCGCCGGTCGCGGGGAGGCCGAGCTCGGGAAACGCCTCGGCGGCCACGCGCACCCGCTCCCGCCACTGCGTGACCGAGTCCACATCGAGAAACGCGGCGAGTCCGGCGGCGGCCGCCTTCTCGGCCAATAGCGCCTGGGCCGCTTCAGAGGCGGTGCCGGCCGCGTGGGGATCTACCTTCGACTCGTCGAGCACGAGCCGATCGATCCGCAGCTGCGAAACGACTTCGACGCGCTTCGCGGACTCGAGCCAGCGCGCCTCCACCTGTTCCACTAGCGGACTCGGGTCCATGTCGAGCAGCCAGTCGGGATCCATGGCGGCCACGAGGCGCAGCCGCAGGTCACCTTTCGTGCCGGCCTGGGCGCGCTCTTCGACGTCGACGGCGACGACCCATTCGGTTCCGCTCGGCAGATGGGGATCGAGCAGGCGCGCGGTTCCGCCGGCGGCGAGCAGGACTTCGGCGCCCGCCCCCGAACGCGCGCGGCTCAGGTGGCCGGCCACTTCGCGCACCTTGCCGATGCGGTCAGGGAACCCGGCCAGCACGGCGCGGCGCACCGCCGACTCGACCTCCGTGGGGGAAAGTGAGGAACGCTTCCGGGCGGAATCGGGCATGCGCTCGAGAAACTGCTGTCGCACGCGCGCAAGCGCCGGCTCCTCGCGCGGAAAGCGGGCGTCGAGGAGTCCGGCCACTTCATTGTCGGGCGCCTGGCGCGCTTCGGAGATCCACGCCGCGACGGTCGCCGCCTCGGCTCCCACCTTCCGCGCGACCCCTTCTTCGAGCAGGCGGGCAATCCGCGGATGCGCCGGGTACTGCACCATCCGCTTCCCGAGCGGCGTGATGGTTCCCGCGTCCGTCAGCGCGCCGAGCTGCACGAGCAGTGTCCGGGCCCGCGCAAGGGACGCTTCGGGCGGCGGCGTGAACCAGGGGAACGAGTCCACGTCGGTCGCCCCAAGTGCGGCGAGCTCGAGCAGGGTTCCGGCCAGATCGAGTCGTTCGATCTCGGGTTTCTCGAAGGCCGGCCGCGCCGCATGATCGCCGCTGCCGTACAGGCGCACGCAGACTCCCGGTGCGGTTCTGCCGGCACGCCCCGCCCGCTGGGTGGCAGAGGCCTGACTGATCCGCTGCAGGCGCAGCGTGGGCATCCCCGTCCACGGCTGGATCGAGGGGATTCGAGCGACGCCGCCGTCGAGCACGGCCGTCACGCCGTCGATCGTGATCGATGTTTCGGCCACGTTGGTCGCGAGCACGACCTTGGGCCGCCGTCCCGGCCGCACGGCGCGCTCCTGCTCTTCGCGCGAGAGATCCGCATAGAGCGGAAGGATGTCGTGCGCTCCGCCGAATCGCGCGGCAAGACGGTCGGCCGTCCGGCGGATCTCGCCGACGCCGGGCAGAAAGGCGAGCACGTCGCCGCGGTGACCGAGCCGCTCCAGCCGCTCCAAGCCGGCGAGCATGCGATCTTCCATCGGCAGATCGTGGGGCAGATCGAGATACTCGATGTCGACAGGGAATCGGCGTCCTTCCGAGACCAGGTGGGGCGCGCCGTCGAGCCACTGCGCGATGGCGGCGCCGTCGAGGGTCGCCGACATGACGAGCAGGCGCAGCTCGGGCCGCGACGTCTGCTGCAGCCGTCGGAGGAGCGCCAGGGCGACATCCCCTTGCAGGTGGCGTTCGTGGAATTCGTCGAGGATGACCAGGCCGACGCCGCGCAGCTCGGGATCGCGCAGCAGGCGGCGCAGGAACATGCCTTCCGTGTAGAAGCGCAGGCGCGTTTCGGGTCCCCCCACGTTCTCGAAGCGGAAGTGGTAGCCGACGGTTCTGCCGATGGGCTCGCCCATTTCTTCGGCGATACGATAGGCGGCCATGCGCGCGGCGAGCCGGCGCGGTTCGAGCACGAGAATCTCGCGTCCGCCCGGAAACGATTCCGCCAGCAGGGCCGCGGGCACGCGCGTCGTCTTGCCGGCCCCCGGCGCAGCTTCGAGCACGAGCGCATTTCCGCGCTTGAGTGCCGCGGCAATCTCGGGAAGCAGGGGATCGATAGGGAGCGCGTGCATGTCGGAACAGGGTAGCAGAAGAGAGTTGGGAGGTCTCCGCTCACCTCACCCCCGCAGGATGGCCACCTCACCCCCGTCGGCGCTTGGGGCGCCGTCGGCCCCTCTCCTTCGCAAGGAGAGTGGGAAGTGCTGGAGGGGACTGCAATTACGTCCTTGCCTGCTAAGGAATCAAGAATCAGGAATCAGGAATGGCCGCCCGGCCCGGGCGCACCGGCTACAATGTTCCGGATGCAGATCGACATTTACGCAGACATCGCCTGCCCCTGGTGCTTTATCGGCGAACGCCGGATTCGCGCGGCTCTCACGCAGCTTCCCGACATCAACGCGCGCATGACCTGGCGGCCGTATCAGTTGCAGCCCGGACTTCCCCCCGAAGGGTTGCCGTGGCAGGAATTCGCCGCGAAGAAATTCGGGAGCGAGGCGCGCATGGCCGCGCTAACGCAGTACGTGGCCGAGCAGGGGCGGGGCGACGGCATCGACTTCCGCTTCGATCGCATCCAGCGCGCCAACAACACCGTCGACGCGCACCGTCTCATCCTCTTTGCGGCGGAATCGGGGCGGTCCTGGGACGTGGCCGAATCGCTCTTCGACGCCTACTTCGTTCTGGGGCGGAATCTGAACGACCGCAACGATCTGCTCGCTTCCGCCGAAGCGGGCGGCCTGGATCGCACTGAAGCAGATCTGTTGCTCGACAGCGGCCGCCTGACCGACGAAGTGCATGCCAGTCAGGATCTGGCTGCGCGCCTCGGCGTCGAGGGGGTTCCTTTCTACGTCATCGACGGCAAATACGGGCTCTCGGGCGCGCAGCCGGTCGACGTGTTCGTGAAGGCGCTGCAGAAGATCGCGGCCGGCTGAGCGCTCGCCGGCACGACAGGCAGGGCGACCTCACCCCCGTCGGGGCGTGAGGCGCCGTCGGCCCCGCGCCGTCGG
>JAWLHK010000018.1:70729-84332 GCA_041690355.1 bacterium
GGAGAGGGGGATCAGGAACCTGGAATCGCCGCCCCGCAAGGAGAGGGGGATCAGGAACCCGGAATCGCCGCCCCGTCACGACCAGCGGAAGATGCGCAGCGCGAGCGCGAAGGTGAGGGCGCCCCACGCCGCCAGAACCACCAGGGGGAAACTCACGGCCGCCAGGCCCGCTCCTTCGTTGATGATCGCGCGCAGGCTGTCGTTCAGCGCCGTGAGCGGAAGAATGCGGATGGCGGGCTGCATCCACGACGGAAAGTTTTCGGCCGAGAAGAAGACCCCCGACAGCACGAACATCGGCAGCATGACCGCGTTCATGAGCCCCGACACCGTCTCGGCCGTGCGCGCGCGGCTGGCCGTGAGCACCCCGACCCCCGCGAACGACATCGCGCCGAGCACCGCCACGAGCCCGATCAGCGGGATGCTTCCTTGGATGCGGATGTCGAAGGCCAGGTGGCCGAATCCCAGGAGCACGGCCACTTCGAAGAACAGAAAGATGAGCCGCGCGATCATGTGCGAGAACAGATAGTCGCGCTTGCGCATCGGCGTGGCCAGAAAACGCTTGAGCAGCTTGCGCGTGCGGGTCTGCACGATGACCCAGCCGATGCCCCACATGCTCGCGCTCATGATGTTCATGCCGATGAGGCCGGGGAGCAGAAAGTCGATGTAGCGCGAACCCTGCGCGACGACGGTCTCCTCGCGCGTGGGCAGCGGGTCGGTTCGTCCCGCGGCGGTCTGCAGTACGCGATCGACCCGGAGCACGAGCGCCTGCGTTTCGGGACGGGTCGGATCGTACCGGTATTCCACCGGCGTGCCGCCGCCTACGGCCAGATAGGCGCGTCCCCGCGAGAGCCACAGCTGGGCCTCGGCTTCGGTGGCCCCGGTCACGATGAGCGAGTGCTCCCGGTCGAGCAGCGCCACGCGCGCCGCCTGCTCCGCGCCGGGGAGAACGACGATCGGCATGCGCGGCTGCGCGCCCGAGCGAAAAGCGAGCCCCAGCGCCAGCGCGAGAAGAATCGGAAATCCGAAGACCCAGAACAGCGTGCCCGGCTCGCGCACATACTCCCGCAGGCGGGCCAGGGTGAGTTGCCAGAGAGGTGAATTCCGCATCGTTACTCTCGCAGGCTTCGGCCGGTGAGCGATACGAAGACGTCTTCGAGCGTGGCCTGGCGCGTCGAAAGGCTGGTCAGCGCCACGCCGTGTTCCCGCAGTTTTCGCACGAGCTCGGGTAGCGTCTCGTGCAGGCTGCGCACGGTCAGGCGCCAGTGTCCGCCCGCGTCGCCGGCTTCAATCACGCCCGGCAGATCGGACGGAAAGGCGGCGGGAAGCGTACGATCGGTCGCGAACTCGATGACCTGATCGGCGCCGAGCCCGCCGATGAGCTCCTGCGGCGTGCCGAGCGCGATGATTTTCCCGTGGTCGACGATGGCCACCCGATCGCAGAGCTTCTCGGCTTCGTCCATGTAATGCGTGGTCAGCAGCACGGTTCGCTGGTTCTGTTTGTAGGCGTTGACGAGGTCCCATACCTGGCGCCGCGATTGCGGATCGAGCCCGGTCGTCGGCTCGTCGAGAAAGAGCAGATCCGGCGCGCCGACGAGGGCACACGCGATGGCCAGACGCTGCTTCTGTCCGCCCGAGAGCTTGCCCACCCAGCTGTTCCGCTTCTCCTCCAGACTCACGTCGGCGAGCGTCTCTTCGACGGTGCGTCCGCGACGGTAGAAGCTGCGGAACAGGGTGAGCGTCTCGTAGACGGTCAGCTTGTCGGTGAGCTGGGTCTCCTGCAGGGCGACGCCGATGCGCTGACGCAGTTCCTCATTGTGCCGGCCCCAGGTCTGACCGAGAACGCGCACGTCGCCGGCGGTCGGCTCCAGAAGCCCTTCGAGAATCTCGACGGTCGTGGTCTTGCCCGCGCCGTTGGGTCCGAGGAGGCCGAAGCACTCGCCCGCCGGGATGGACAGGTCGAGGCCGTTCACGGCCCGCACGCCCCCCTCGTATTCCTTCACCAGTCCACTGACTTCGACCGCGTTCATCCCAGAAAGGGTACCATAAGCCACCGCACGCGGAATGGGTTGTCGATGGTGCCGGACTGGCACGAGCGCCGAGCGCTAAGCGCTAAGCGCTGAACATGGCCGGTGATGGTACCCTCAGCGAACCTTGGGCCTTATTTCAGATTGGTGCTTGATGCTCAGCGCTTGGCGCTTCGCCGCGCTCAGCGGCGATCGCGGTGCACGGTGAACGGCGAGAAGGCGGGGGTGCAGATGGCGATGTACTCGGCGCCATCTTCTTCGGGGGTGCTGTAGCGGATCCACTCGCCCGGCTCGGTGATGACCGTCTGGCCGGCCCGGACTTCGAGGACGCCCCCCTCGTGCTCGACGCGCAGCATGCCGCTCAGGACGAGGGTGATTTCGCGGAATTCCGGCGTCTGTCCCGGCTCGGTCCAGCCGCCGGGCGAACGCATGCGGGCCACGCTGATGTTCGTGTCGCCGCTGTTGACCCGCCCGACGAACTCTTCGATTCGCTTCGGCTTGGTTCCGGCGGCTTCGACAAGGGAGGGAGCACCGATCAGCTTGGGCATGCGGTATAGCTTGCCACAGGATCCCTCTGAAAACCAATTTGGATCAGGGACGGGAGGATGTCAGGGGGCGATGGGGCAGAACCAGGCGGCGCACCATCCGGTAGCGCAGAAAGAGAACGCCACCGCGTTCGACCCGTTCGACCTCTTCGACCGTGAAACCGTGCCGCCCGAAGAGCGGACGGCTGAATTCGCTCGCTTCCGTGTACAACAGCGGAAGGCCGCGCCGCCCGGCTTCTTCGAGGAGCGCCGTCAGCAGACGCGAGCCGACGCCGCGCCGGGCCGCTGCAGGAGCAACATAAAGCGAAGTCACATGCCCGTCGGCGCCCAATCCGGCAAAGCCGAGCAGACCCGAGTCATCCTCGGCAACGAGGGTCCACGCGTCGAGGATGAAGGCAGAGAAGCGTTCGGTTTCCTGCGCGAAGGCGGCCCAGGCTTCGACCTGCTCTGCGGAATAGCGCGAAGGGCCCAGCGCGCGCACGCTCTCGGCGAACAACGCGGCAAGACCGGGAACGTCGGCCGAAGAGGCCGGGCGCAGGCGAACGTTGGCGGCGCGGGAGGTCAATAGGCGGCGAAGCCCCGCTCGCGCAGGTATTCCATGCACTCGTCACGCGACCGGCAGATCTTCATGTCGGTCCCCGAAAGCGTCATGGCAACTTTGGCGAGCACGCGCAGGATGGCGCGGTCGACGAGCGCGACCTGAACCGGCTGGAGGTGCCGGATGTCTTCAAAACAGCTGGCGAAGCGGCGCGCATACCCTTCGGTCGCGTGGGCGAGGTCGCTGGCGTCGTGGAAGATGCCGACTTTGCGTCCGCCCTCGGACAGCCCGATGACGAGCTGATGCAGCTTCGTGCACAGCGCCTGGGCCTCCTGTTCGTTGCCCGTGCCGTCGTGAACAACCAGTATGACGTTACCCTGTACAGAAATTCCCATGGAGCGTCTCCCCCCCGAAGCGCAGTGCCAATCGAAAAGTATAGCGCGAACTGCGGAATGCGCAAACCCGCCGGAGAGCCTGCCGTCAGTGTTTGTGGCCGTCTTTCCCGTTCGCTTTCGGCGGCCGGACGCCGATGCTGCGCAGCCAGGTGTACAGGGCCGTCTTGTCGTCGTCAGAGAGCGCGGCTTCGGGATGCATGACCACGTAGATCGGCAGCGGCATGTTTCCCTCGGCGACCTCTTCCCAGACCTCTTCGAGCTTCTCGCGCTTCTTTTTGGCCGAGTACACGTTCCACATCGAAAAATTCAGGTGCTCGCGGCCGTGGTTCACGTCGCGCGCCACGAGCCAGCTCATGGGCGCCACCCAGGCATACCAGGGCCACCGCGTCTCGTGGGAGTGGCAATCGAAGCAGGCGCGGCGCAGGATGGCATCGATGTGCTGCGGCGTGACAATGGGCGTGCCGACGGGAGGATTTTCCCGCTTGACCGGAATGAGCTGGATGACGAGGAGCAGCGCGAGCGGAATGCCGGCGCCGAGAGCAAGTTTCTTCTTCATGGTAACTCTGTCGTTCTCGGCGCGAGCCGATCAGCCGCAGGCGCCCGGGGAGATTCCCCATGGAACCTTAGTGTAGTGCGCCCGCGGCCCGCCCGCAACGGCGCTGTGCGCGGAATGCGGCATCAGGGGAGGGCGGCAGCCGAGGGTCGGCGCAGGCTCCCCCCGCGCAACGCTCCGGTCACCGAGGCGCGGAAGTTGGGAAGCCGATCTGCATAGGGCCGGCTGTCGAGCGGAGGCAGGAATTCGACATCCACCGTTCCGCTCGACGGCACGAGCCGCCCGCGCGGCAGCACCTGCTGTGCGCCGTGCAGCAGAACGGGGGCGATCGGGCGCCCCGCCTCGAGGGCGATGCGCAGCGGCACTTCGTCCATGGGGAGGATCCGCGTATCCCAGGAGCGCGCCCCCAACGGTGACAGCATGATCAGCCCGCCCGAACGCACGTACCCGACCGCCTCGGCCTCGCCGGAGCCGGGCGCAGCCGGGTCGAACAGGGCGAACGGCTGGCGCAGCAGGCGGCGTGCCCACGGCCGGCGGGCCGTCGACGGGCGGCAGGCTGCCCTGAAGGGGAGGGGCAGGGCGGTCGAGAGGATGAGCGGATCGAGCAGGCTCGCATGATTCCACACGACGACCGCGCCGTCGTGGGGGAGCCGCTCGCTGTTCCACGTCCGCACCCGGATCCCCAGTGCGCGGAGCAGCGCTTCGGCGGCCTGCCGGTATTCTGCGCTCCCGAACGGCGCCTGGCGCAGAACGTTTCGTCGCCGCAGCAGCGCCGTGCCCACGCGCAGCAGGCGTAAGGGAAAAAGAAAGCGGTCGGCGGCACGGGCGGGCGGCACCTGGTGGCCGACCGGCGGCTGCAGGCCGCGCATGCGGGCCTCCTCGGGGGGCACGTCGGGACGGCGCAGGATGGAAACCGGACGTTTCACGGCGTTCACTCTAGGGCACGCGCCCCGCTCGAACCATCACGGGCGGCCTCGGCATTGCAGGTCGGTGGCTCAGAATGCTTCGCGTAGAAGGGGTTCTGCCCGAAAAGCGCTGCGTTGTGCGGTGATTGCTGCTTGCCAGGATGGGTGCGACTTCGTAGACTGAACAGGCGGCTCGGGTCGCGCCTGCTTCGACGGCGGGCCGACGGGCCGGTGCCGCCACTTTATTTCCCCCCGGGGCACCTCTGGCCGGGACATCTCAGGACGTACAGCGTGGTCATTCTCGTTTCGAACGATGACGGTATCCGATCGCCCGGCATCAAGGCGCTTGCCGCAGCAATGGAGCCCATCGGTGAAGTCTTTGTCGTCGCTCCGGATCGGGAACGCAGTGCGGCGGGACACGCCTTGACACTGCACCACCCGCTGCGCGTCGAAGAGATCCGCCCCGGCTGGTTTGCCGTCGACGGTACGCCGACCGATTGCGTGAATGTCGCCATCAACGGCCGCATGCTGCTCCCCAGGCGCCCCGATCTGGTCGTCACCGGAATCAACAAAGGGGCCAACGTCGCCGACGACATCACGTACAGCGGCACGGTCGCCGGGGCGATCGAGGGAACGCTGCTCGGCCTCCCCTCCATCGCGGTGTCGCTCGTCGGCCGCACCGAGTACGATTTCTCGGCGGCGGCGGCGTTTGCCGGCCGGCTCGCCGAGAAGGTGGCCCAGCACGGGATGCCCGCCGATACGCTGCTCAACGTGAACGTCCCGAACATTCCCGCCGAGAACATCCGAGGCGTGCAGGTGACGCGCATGGGCAAGCGTCAGTATGGCGACTCCATCGTCGAGAAGACCGATCCGCGCGGACGCAAGTACTATTGGATCGGCGGCGACGAACTGCGGCATGTGCCGGTCGAGGGCTCCGACATCTCGGCGGTGCTCAACGGCTACATTTCGGTGACCCCGCTGCACCTCGACCTCACCAATTTTCGCTCGCTCGACGAGGTTCGTTCGTGGACCTTCGACGGCTGGTGGCTCCCGCAGGCCCGTTAGCCGAGGCCGGAAGAACACCATGGTTCATCAGCAGTACGCCGTCGCACGCAAGCGCATGGTCGCCGACCTCGAGCAGCGTGGTCTTCTGAAGACCGCGGCGCTCCGTGAGGCGTTTCTGCGCGTTCCGCGCGACCAGTTCGTGGCCCCCGCACTCGCCGCGCAGTCGTACCAGGATCTCGCCCTGCCGATTCTCGAAAAGCAGACGATCAGCAAGCCGTCGACCGTGGCGCAGATGGTCGAGGCGTTGCAGCCGCAACAGGAGACGGTGCTCGAAATCGGCACCGGTTCCGGATACGCCACCGCCGTCCTCTGCGAAGCGGCGGCCCAGGTCTACACCCTCGAGCGTCACCAGCGCCTTTCCATTCGCGCGCGTCGTATTCTGCAGGAACTCGGCTACCGCAACGTCCGCTTCCGGACGGGCGACGGCGGTGCGGGGTGGCCCGAGGCAGCCCCCTTCACGCGCATTCTCGTCACCGCCGGCGCTCCATCGGTTCCCCCCGAGCTCGTGGCGCAGCTCACCCCCGGCGGGCGCATGGTCATCCCGCTGCGCGACCGCATGAGCGTCGTCGTGCGCGCGGCAGAGGGAGACGGCTTCACCGTCGAGGATCTGGGCCCGGCGGCCTTCGTCCCCTTCGTGACCACGCGCCTCTGAGCGGCGCGGAGCGCCGAGCGCCAAGGGCCAATAATTCAAGGTTTTTACCAGCGCTCTTGCCTGAATTCGTCAATCGTCAATCGTAAATCGTCAATTGAGTGGAGCGCTTGACTTTCGGTCCACTCGCGATAAAATAATGCCAACGTGCGTGTCAATTACATGATCCTTCGCTTCTTTTTCGCCTTGCTGGTTACGGCGTCTGTGGGTTGCGGGACAACCTACGGGGTCTATCATCGCGTGGGGGCGGGCGAGACGCTCTATTCCATCGGGCGCTCCTACGACGTCAGCCCCGACGAGATTCGCCTCGTCAACGGCATGCGCGACAACACGATTTTTGCAGGGCGCGAACTCTTCATCCCGGGCGCCTCGCAGCCGCGACCCGTGCGCCCCGGCACGCCCGCTGAGCAGGCCGCCGATCCGAGTCCGCCGGCGGTTCAGCCCCCGCCGGTAGTCTCCGACGCGAACCCTGCGCGTCCCCCGCGCAAGCAGGTCGAAGTCGCGCGGGTGCACCCCGAAGACCTCGACAAGCGTTCGGTGCGCAACCAGCGGGCGGGCGAGGGGGCCTTTCTGTGGCCGGTCGACGGCGGCCAGGTCTACTCGCGCTACGGCAAGCGTGACGGTCTGCAGCACGACGGCATCGATATCTCGGCCCCCGAAGGGACGCCGGTCTTCGCCGCCGCCGACGGGCGGGTCATCTACAGCGGCGACGGCGTGTCGGGCTACGGCAACCTGATCATCGTCAAGCACGAAGGGGTCTACGCGACCGTCTACGCGCACAACCGCGAGAACAAGGTTCAGAAGGGCGACTTCGTCTCGCGCGGCCAGATCATTGCCACCGTCGGACAGACGGGGCGCGCTTCGGGGCCCCATCTGCACTTCGAAGTGCGCAAGAACAGCAAGCCGATCGATCCCACGAATCTCGTTTCCCGCTGAACTTCTTCATTGAACCCTGCACTCCCCGGTTCCTTGGCCGGGCCGAACGGGCGGCTCGCGGCCGCCCCGGAACCGGCCTCGGCGCAGCCTGCAGAGCATGCCGCTGCGGGGCGGTCTGCAGCGCACCCCGCTAGTGACATTCCCCCGTACTCTGGCTACAATGGTCGTCTTTACGTGCTTCGGCCGGCGTCGGTTCTACACTCGGGCTCTGGCCCTCGCAGGTCAGTTGGCCCTCGCAGGTCAGTTGGCCCTCGTAGCTCAGTTGGATAGAGCAGCCGCCTCCTAAGCGGCAGGTCGCACGTTCGATTCGTGTCGAGGGCACCATCTCCGGTTGATTGCGCGCCGGCTTCTACGCCGGCCATGTCGTGTCCGACGCACCCTTTGGTTTCTCGAGGAATGCATCCTATGTTCCGCAGCAGCTACTGTGTCGATATCGCAGGCGAGCCCATTGGCGCCCGCGTCACCCTGGCCGGTTGGGTTCATCGCCGCCGCGACCACGGCGGTCTCGTGTTCATCGATCTGCGCGACCGCACGGGTATTGCCCAGGTCGTGTTTTCGCCCGACGTGCAGAAAGCGGTGCACGAAAAGGCGCATGAGCTTCGCTCTGAGTTCGTCGTCAGCATTACCGGCGTGCTGCGCGCCCGACCGGCAGGCACCGAGAACCCGAACATGCCGACCGGCAAGGTCGAAGTCTATGCCGATGAGCTGCGCGTGCTCAATGCCGCGAAGACCCCGCCATTTCTCATCGAAGACGACGAGAACGTCAACGAGATGCAGCGGCTGCGGTACCGCTACCTCGATCTGCGGCGTCCGTTCATGCAGCGCAACCTCATCACCCGGCACCGCGTTTCGTCGCTGGCCCGGCGGTTTCTCGATGACAACGGCTTTCTGGAGATCGAAACGCCCATGCTCACGAAGAGCACGCCCGAGGGGGCACGCGATTACCTCGTGCCGAGCCGCGTGAACCCCGGAGAGTTCTTCGCACTGCCGCAGAGCCCGCAGCTGTTCAAGCAGATTCTCATGGTCTCGGGATATGACCGGTACTATCAGATCACGCGCTGCTTCCGCGATGAGGATCTGCGCGCCGACCGCCAGCCCGAATTCACCCAGATCGATATCGAGACGTCCTTTCTCGACCGCGACGAGTTTCTGCCGCTCATGGAGAGCCTCGTGGGCGGAATCTTCAAAGACATCCTCGACGTCGAAATTCCCCTCCCACTCCCGCGCCTGACCTACGCCGAAGCGATGCGCCGCTTCGGGGTCGACAAGCCCGACATGCGCTTCGGCATGGAACTGCACGAATTGTCGGATCTCTGTGCGAACGTCGACTTCAAGGTTTTTCGCGAAGCAGTCGAGAAGAAGGGAATCGTCAACGTGCTCACCGTAAAGGGGGGCGCCGAGATGAGCCGCGGCGATCTGGATGCCCTCACCGAGTTTGCCAAAGTTTACGGCGCCAAGGGGCTTGCATGGGTGAAGCTGCAGCCCGACGGCTGGCAGAGCCCGATCGCGAAGTTCTTCAAAGAAGAAGAGAAGAAAGAGATCGAGCGCCGGGCCGAGGCCGAAACGGGCGATCTGCTGCTTTTCGGTGCCGACAGTGCCCGGGTCGTACACGCGACCCTGGGTAATCTGCGTGTGCACCTGGCCGAGAAGCGCAACCTGATTCCCGAAGGGGAATACCGGCTGATCTGGGTCACGGATTTTCCGCTCGTGGAATTTGACGAGGAGGCCAATCGCTACGTGGCCATGCACCATCCGTTCACGGCGCCGATGGACGAGGATCTCGAGAAGCTGGCCACCGCCCCCGAGCAGGTGCGCGCGAAGGCATACGACATCGTGCTCAACGGCGTTGAACTCGGCGGCGGCAGCATCCGTATCCACCGCCAGGACGTGCAGCAGCGCATGTTTGAACTGCTCGGTATCGGCGCCGAAGAATCCCAGAAGAAATTCGGCTTTCTGCTCGACGCCCTGCAGTACGGCGCGCCCCCGCACGGCGGCATCGCCTTCGGCCTCGATCGGCTCATCATGCTGTTGACAGGCTCCAGCTCCATCCGCGACGTCATTGCGTTTCCGAAGACCCAGAAGGCACAGTGCCTCATGACCGAGGCGCCGAGCGAAGTCGCCGAAACGCAGCTGCGCGAGCTGCACATCAAGACGGTGGGCGTCAAGAAGGAACCGGCCTGAACGAATTTACGATTGACGAGTGACAATTTACAATTGACCGTTCGAATGGACTGACTTGCGCCCGTTCGAGTTTTCTCTTCAGCAACGCCTCTCTCCCACATGTGGAGAGGGGCGTTTCTGTTTGGTTTTCACGGCATTGGGAGATGGGCTGGAGCCTTGCCGTCTGAAATTCGTCAATCGTAAATCGTCAATCGTAAATGGAGTGATGCGCTTCGCTTTCCCGTCCACTCCGTATCTGGTGCCCGCACTCGAAAGACGATAGAATCTCGACGCGGTCGCAGGCCCGGCAACCGCGGTTCGCGCCGCGGGAAACCCGCCGGCCCGCTTCGGGAGCGGTTGTTCAAGGTGTCGGCAGCTGAAAAACTACAAAATGCTACAGGAATCTAGTCTAAATAGCCGTAATCACACAAGATATTGTGTACCTTCGCCCTTTGCCCCACAATCTGTAGGTAAATTAAGCTTAATTAAGTGGAACTGTAAGGTAGTTTTGGGTCAAACGCTTGACACTTTGCCTGAAAAGTGGATTAATGAGCCTACGCTGAGTAACACGGGTCCGGTTGCATGCGAAGGAAGGGTCCGGGGAGCAATGGCCTTGGCAAAGAATTTTGTAAAACGGCTGCGGGAAGACCGCCTGATGAGTAAGGCAGAGCTTGCCCGCAAGGCTGGCGTCAGCACGCTGACCATCGATCGCATCGAACGCGGCGAGAACTGCCGCATGGATACGAAGCGAAAAATCATCCTTGCGCTTGGATTCAAGCTGTCTGAGCGGAACAATGTTTTTGCGGAAGAAGACTGAGAGGCGCCATGCTTGGAAAGCGTAAAGATCTGCTTGGCCTCGATATCGGCTCCAGCTCGATCAAGATGGTCGAACTGAAGAAGAGAAAGAACGCCTACGAATTGGTGAACTGGGGCGTGGCCCCACTGTCGCCCGACGTCATCGTCGACGGCGCGCTCATGAATTCGAGCGCCATCGTCGACGCGATTCAGGAACTGGTCCTCCAGACCAAGACCAAGAACAAGAACGTCGCCAGCAGCGTTTCGGGAACGAGCGTCATCATTAAAAAAATCGCCCTGCCGGTCATGACCCGCCAGGAGCTCCAGGAAAACATCAAATGGGAGGCCGAACAGCACATCCCGTTTGATATCAACGACGTGAACGTCGACTTTCACATCCTCGGCGAAGATGGCGAAGAAGCCGGCAAGATGGGTGTCATCCTGGTCGCTTCGAAGAAAGACCTGGTAAACGACTACACCGGGGTCATCGCCGAGGCCGGTCTGACCCCCCTCTGCGTCGACATCGACGCCTTCGCTGTCGGCAATGCCTTCGAACTGAATTATCCCGACCGGCTGGCTGAGGTCGTTGCCGTCGTGAATATCGGCGCCGGGGTTTCGAACATCAACGTCATCAAGAACGGCGTCTCGTCGTTCGTGCGCGACATCAACACCGGCGGCAACGCGGTTACGGAGATGATCCAGAAGAATCTGGGCATCCAGTACGAAGAGGCCGAGCGCATGAAGCGTGGCGGCGACGAGGGCAGCGACGAAATCATCCCGCAGGAAGTCAACGACATCGTGCGCCAGATCAGCCAGAACCTCGCCGGCGAAATCGCACGCTCGCTCGACTTCTACTCTGCAACGAACCCGGACGATCGCATCACGAAGCTCTATCTCGCCGGGGGCATGGCCCTCACCGCGGGGCTGGATACGATCATCGAACGGACGGTCGGCTATCCCGTTGAATTGATGAATCCTTTCAATAACATTGCCCTTGGCAAGAACGTCGATCCCGCCGCGCTCGCCAAGGTGGCTCCGGCCCTGGCGGTTGCCGTCGGCCTGGCCATGAGGAGGCTGGACGAAGAATGATCAAGATCAACTTACTTCCGGTCCAGAAGACTTCGCGCAACGACGCCCTGAAGATTCAGGGTGCCGTCGGGGCCCTGGCCTTGATCGTGACGCTCGGCATCTGCTGGTTCTTCCTTTCCGAGATCAACGGGGAGGTCGAAGCGGCTCAGCAGCAGATTACCGACACGCGTAACGCCATCAACGATCTGAAGAAGATCGTGGGCGAAATCGAAGACATCAAGAAGCGTAAGGCCGACCTCGAGAAGAAACTCGAAGTCATCCACGAACTCGAAGCCGGACGCCTCGATACGGTCCGGGCCATGGACGGCATCGCCCGCGCCGTGCCCGAGCAGCTCTGGCTCGACAACTACGAGCTCGCCGGCCGCGGAATCAAGCTTTCGGGCCTGGCGACCGACAATCAGGTTATCGCTGAATTCATGCAGAACCTGAGCAGCAATCCTCAAGTCGCCGGCGTACTTCTGTCAGAAACCGTGCGTCAGACCAAAGAAGGATATGACATCGTGCGCTTCTCAATCTCGCTCAAGTTTGAGCCGAAAGTGCCCGCCACGCCCAAGGACAAGCAGGGGTAACCATGGCGCTTCAGGTCAATATCAACTGGCAGCAGCTCGAGAAGGTTCCGGTCAAGACCAAGGCGGCCGTGCTCGTCGCCGTTCTTGCACTCATCGGCGGCCTTTTCTACTACTTCCTTTATCTGCCCAAATCGCAGGAGCTCGATCAGCTGAACCAGCAGCTTGCTGAATTGCAGCGCGAGTACAATGCGACCAAGGCCATCGCCGACAACCTGCCGACCTTCGAAGAAGAGGTTCGCCGCTTGAACGAACGGTTCGCGGTGGCCCTGACGAAGCTGCCGAACTCGGCCGAGATCGACAAGATTCTCATCGATCTGCCGAACCTGGCCAAGGAAGAGGAGCTGGGCGTCAAATCGTTCAAGCCGGCTCCCAATCGCGGTAAGGGCTTCTATGCCGTCGTGCCGCTGAACCTCAAGATGACGGGTCCGTACAACCGGTTGGCGAAGTTCTTCGAAAAGATCGGACGGCTCAACCGCATCATTGCCGTGCGCGACGTCAAGTTTCGGGTTCTCAGCGGTAAGGGGGTTCGCGAAGGCGAGGTTACCCTCGACGCAGACGTTCAGGCAGAAACGTACACGTTCGTCGAGAACCCGGGCGCCGATCCCAAGAACAAGAAGAAGGGCGGGAGGTAATCATGACGCGCTTCACAGTATTGTCTGTGCTTCTCATTCTTGTCTTCGTTTCGGGGTGTGGCGAAGAAGACGTCGCCCCGCCGCCGCCGCCCGCAGCTCCGGCCCCGAAGCCGAAGCCCGCTGCGCCGAAGCCGGCGGCGGCTGCACAGATCCCTGCTGCGGCCACGGAAACGACTGTCGTTGAGTACACCTACGATGTTTCGATTCGCGACCCCTTTCAGCCGGCCGTCGGCCTGGCCAAGGATCGCATCGTGAATCCGACGTGCGGGCCGCTCTGTGAGTACGACCTCTCCCAGTTCCGCATCCGCGGCATCATCTGGGGCATCGCCGAACCGGTCGCCACCATGCAGGCCCCCAACGGCAAGGCTTATATCGCCAAGGTCGGTGTGCCCATCGGCAAGAACAACGGCAAGATCGTGAGCATTACGGCAGATGGTCTCGTGGTGCTCGAAAAGTATGTGAATTACAAGGGTGAAGTCGTGACGAATCGCGTCGATGTCCGGCTTCCCGTCGTGCAGAGCGGTCGTCGGTAACGATCGTTCTGCCTGCAGGTCGGCGCTCTTACGTGTCGGAGCGCCGGCAGAAAAATGAATTCCCAGGGGTTGCGCCGTTTGCGTCGAACCGCGCCTCCCCAGAAGTGAGAGAGAGAGAAGGAGCCTTAAGATGAAACGCTCGTTCATGTCCGTCGTCCTGGGCGCTGCCCTTGTTCTGCAAGCCTGCGCCGGGTCACAGGTGCGCGACAGGGATT
>JAWLHK010000019.1:0-84122 GCA_041690355.1 bacterium
CTTCGCGTACAGCCGCTTGACGCCGTCGGCCCCCGTGAACGTCACCTGCGTCACCGGCGTGTAGGGAATCCACGCCGCGGTCGCGAGCGTCGAATCCGTAGACAGCTTCATGAAGTCGGCATTCGAGGCGCCCAAGAGCACGTCGACCGTCGTCGCCGAGGTTACGCTCGCCTGAATCGTCACGAACGGCGCGCTGATGGTGCGGGTGTCCACAATGATCGAATCGTTGATGATGCCGGTCGTGTTGCCCGCCGTGTCGCGAAACTGCGCATAAACGGTCTTCGTGCCGTTACCCGGCGAGAGCGCAAAAACGCGTTCTACGGGAAGCGAAGAGACCGGGCCCCACGCGGCATCCGCCAGCGTGGCGGTCTCGCTGAAGCGGGCCTCATCAGCCCCGGCGGCGTCAAGCACAAGCGTCACGATGGAATTCGTCGTCGAGGCCGCACCATAGTTGATCGCAATCGAAGGCGTCGTCGGCGCCTCATCATCCAGCGTGACAATCTGCGCGGGAAGGCACGCCGTGCGGTTGTTCGCCGCGTCGCGGAACCAGACGCGGATGGCATAGGGCCCGTTGACCGCCGAGGACAGCGTATACGACTTGACCTGTGCGTAACTCTGCCAGTCTTCAGTACATGTCCCCCCCTCGGAGATCGAAACATCCGTCGCCCCGACGGCGTTCAGATTCAGGCTGATGATCTGCGACTGCGTGTACGCGCCGCCCGCGATGCTGAAGCTCGGGTTTTCAGGCGCCGTCGTATCCAGCGTGAGGTTCGCGGAGACGATCGGGGAATAGTTCCCCAGACCGTCCACGAAGCGCGCGTACAGCGTCTTCTGGCCGTCCGAGGTGTTGATGAATGTGTAGCTCGTGTCCACTCCCATGAGCGGAACCGCGCGCGCCGGACCCGCCGTTACGAAGCCCACATCCTCTGCCAGCTCGACCGCGGCGGCGTTATTCGCCGAGGCCGCGATGGTTACTGTCGTCTGGTTCGTGAGCGCTGCGGCAAAGGACAGCGAAGGGTTCGAGGGGGCTATCGTGTCTACCAGAACCGTAACCGGGGTAGCGTCGATCGAGTTCCCCGCGCGGTCAGTAATGCGGGCGTATACGGTCCGGTCGTCGCCGGCCGGATTCGTCGGCGGCGTGACATCCCATGCCTTCGGATTCTGAATGGATTCAGCCGGCGAGGAGGAAAAGACCCCGTCGCGGCTGAACTGCACGGTGACCGGGCTGTCGTCAGTCACGCCGAGATTCAGGTAAAAGCGGGTTTCGTTCGTCTGGGTGAGCACCGTCCCTTCGGCATCTTCGGCCCGGAAGAGCGTGACCACCGGCTTCGCCGTATCAAGTGTCACCGCAAGGGCCGCCGGATCGCTGGCATTGCCCGCGCCGTCGCGTACCCGCGCATAGACTGCCTTTGCGCCGTCGCCGCCGGCGAGAACAAAGGACTTCTGAAACGCGAAAGGAGTCCAGGTCGCATCGGAAAAATCGGCCTGCTGCGAAACCTGTAGCTCCTCAGCATCCTGTGCAGCAATCTGAAGGGTGATCGTTGCGGTGCGCACCCAGACATTCGCAGTGCTGAGCGAAGGGGTAGCGGGAGCGGCCGTATCGAGCACGGTGCTCACCGAGCGCACGATGGAAAGGTTGCCCGCGGTGTCGCGCAGTTGGATGTAGAGGGACTTGCTGCCGTCGGGTCCGCTCAGACCGACCGTCGGCGAGGCGTCGAAGGGGATCCACGTGCCCGTAAGGCTCGGGCTGGCCGAGACGAGCATCTGATCGGCGCCGGTCGCCGTGAGATCCAGCGTGACTGAAGTCGTGTTGGTGACCGCAGGCGCCGAAGCCGCGTTGAAGACCGGCCCAATCGTATCGACGTGGACGGTTTCCAAACGTTCGACCGACGGCTGCCCGGCCGCGTCCCGTACCTGCGCGTAGATAGTGTACGTCTGTCCGAGGGCGCTCGTGGGGGTCGACAGATTGAAGAGAACCTGCGACTGCCAGGGCTGCCAGGATGCGCCCGTGAAATCCGCCCGCGTCGACAGGCGCATTTCCATCGGTGACGTGTCGGTTGCGGGAACATCCACGAGCACGACGGTCGAGGTGGTGGCGGCAATCGGCGTCCCGCTCGAGGGGTCGCGAATCACGATGGGCGCCAGTACCGGATTGTTTCTGTCGAGCAGAATCGTATCGGACACCGGGCTCGAAAAGTTGCCCGCCCTGTCGTAAAAAATCGCATTAAAACCGTGCACCCCATCGGGAGGGTTGCTGCCGAGCGACTCGACACTGCTCAGGTTGAAGGGGACTGCGTTGTCGGCGGCTCCCGTCAGTACGTACAGGTTCATCATCTCGACGCCGGAGCCGCCGTCGACCGCGTTCAATTCGACGGTGACCTGTTCAGACGTGGTATAGACCGCACCGCCGTTGATGCGCACCGAGGCGCCCGACGGAGGGGTCGTATCCAGAACGATGCTCCCCACATACGGCGGCGTTGAGCGGCCGCTTGCGTCGTAATACTGGACGCAGAGAACGTTGTCTCCCTCGACCAGGGCACCGCCGGCCGGGGCGTGATCGTTGTAGACGACGGTACCGCTGAGCGCAAAGCGGTCGCCAAAGATACAGTCGGCTGCGCGGCCGGACGGGCTGTGGCCGATGGCGGCTTCATCCGCGTTGCTTTCGGTCAGCTCCAGGCGCACATCTGCCGCCGAGCGGGTATAAAGATTGCTGTCGAGTACCGCTCCGTCCGAAGCACGGCGCACTTTGCCGATTACCTTGAAGAACCCGGTCAGGGGACGCAGAACGACGTCGTCGACTTCGGTGGCGCCGTCTTCGCCGGTGACCAGAATGGTACCCACCGTCTGGCCGGGCACGCCGGGCTTCGACGCCTCGACTTCGTAGAGACCGGCGGCGACGCCGTTCACGGTATAGGACCCGTCATTGGCCGAGACCGTATTGTAGGTGCGCGTGGCGCCCGTCGTCTCTGTCGCGGCCGTACGATACGCGAGCGGCGCGAAGGGGGCCTGCTGCGCGGCCGTGCGAACCGAACCGACCTTGGTCAGCGTGATGAAGACGCCGCCTTCGCGTACCGGCACTTCATTCTGCAGCGTTTCGCTCAGCGCCGTGCCCACTACAGGCGCCGTCTTCAGGGGCAGTTGTTGTTCGCCAAGGTCGACCTCACCGGCGATGGGGAGCGAAACGGTATCGTCGACCTCCTGGTAGTGGCGGGTGCTGACCCGCAGCGAATAGTCACCAGGGACGATGCCGGTCAGCGTGAAAGACCCGTCCGAAGCGGTCGCTACCGTGTAGGTACGGTCGTCGTTCAGCAGCACGACGTCGACGCCCGCGTGATCCGACTCGTCTTCGAGCAGAATCTGCCCGGTCAGCCGCCCCTTCTTCTGCAGTTCGGCAGGCGAGTCGGGATCGTAAGGTCCCTCGTGGGGAAGTTCGGCAGAGCAGGCTCCGGCGAAGAGCAGAATCACAGCGGTAATCAGGCGCAGGCGTAGCATGCCGTTTCCTCCCAGACAGGCGTTCGAGCGGTCGCTTGGACAGCCCTAATACTTTAGTCGACCCGTATGGTTGTAGCAAACGCCGGGGCGCCCTGCCGTGAGGCAAGTCACAGAATGGGGGAACTCCAAAAAACTGGAGCGTGGACGTACGGCTGCAAAGACGGCGCGCCGCGTCATTCAAACGCACCGAAAACTGAAACCCGAAACTGAACGCAGTCCCGAGTCAGGCCTTGACGACTGTGCCGGCCGGAGGCTGGTAGGAGGGAATCAGGTCTTTGATGACAGCGCGAATCCGGTCGCCGTCACGGCTTTCAGCAGCCGAGAACAGGGTCTCGAGCATGGCGGGGAGCGAGCTAAAGCCGGGATCGGTTTTCCGGGCCACGAAGATCTTCTGGTGGCGGGAAGCGACCGTGCCCTCTTCGGACGTGAGCAGCTCTTCGTAGAGCTTTTCGCCGGGCCGCACGCCGCTGAAGGCGATTTCGATGTCCTGCTCCGGCCGCAGCCCCGAGAGGCGGATGAGATCCCGGGCAAGGTCGACGATGCGCACGGGATCGCCCATGTCGAGCACGTAGACCGACCCGTTCTCGGCGAGCCCCCCGGCCTGCAGCACGAGCTCCGAGGCCTCGGGGATGGTCATGAAATACCGCGTCATGTCGGGGTGCGTGACCGTGACCGGCCCTCCGCGCCGGATCTGTTCCTTGAACAGCGGGATGACGCTCCCCCGGCTGCCCAGGACGTTGCCGAACCGGACGCTGACGAACACCTGTTCCGGCGCGGCGTTGCGGGCGCCCCAGCTGACCACGTATTCCGCGATCCGCTTGGTGGCCCCCATGACCGAGGTCGGATTGACCGCCTTGTCGGTCGATATGTTGACGAATCGCTCTACGCCGGCTTCCAGCGCAAGTTCCACCAGATTACGCGTGCCGCCGACGTTGTTGAAAATCGCCTGATCGGGATTCCCCTCCATGAGGGGCACGTGCTTGTGCGCCGCGGCGTGAAAGACGACCTGCGGCCGGTGCTTGGCGAAGACGTGGGCCAGGCGGTCGCGGTCGCGCACGTCGGTCACCTCGACATGGGCGCGAAGATCGGGGTGGTCGCGGCGCATCTCCTGGTCGATATGGTAGAGGCTGTTCTCGCCCCGCCCGAGCAGGACGATGCACTCCGGATCGAACCGGCTCACCTGGCGCACGATTTCGGACCCGATCGAACCGCCGGCGCCCGTCACGAGAATCCGCTTACCCTCCAGGTAGCCGGCGATCTGATCGAGGTTCAGGCGCACGGGCTCACGGCGCAGAAGGTCCTCGACATCCACCTCGCGGATGGCCGAAATGGAAATCTTTCCGCTCAGCAGGTCGTAGATACCGGGCAGAATGCGCCCCTTGACCCCCGCCTCGCGGGCCAGCTCGAGCACCCGCCGCACGACAGAACCCGACGCCGAGGGGATGGCGATGAGCACCTCGTCGACATCGTGGTCGCTGCTCACCGCGACCAGATCGTTGACCCGGCCGAGCACCTTGAGCCCCAGATAGGTCTGACGCTGCTTGGTCGGGTCGTCGTCGAGAAAACCGATGGGCAGGAGGCCGGCCTCGGGATGGCGAATCAGCTCGCGGGCCATGATGGTGCCCGCTTCTCCGGCCCCGACGATCACGACCCGCTTCGCGTCGCCGCTGACCGAACGGGTTCCCCGATACTCATGCCGCACCCGGGCGAGCAGGCGCATGCCGCTGAGCAGCATCAGCGCGATGAGTGCTTCGATGAGGGGCACGCTGCGGGGCATCCAGACGTTCGCCTTCTGCAGGATGACCGCCCCGATGACCATGAGCAGCGAAACGATCACGATTCCCTGAATCAGGGTGACGAGATCGCGGATGCCGATCTTGCGCCAGCTCTGACGGTGCAGGCCGAGCCGGTAGATGACCAGCATCTTGATTGGCAGCGCGAGCAGCGCCAGCCAGATCATCTCGCGCCGGTAGAGGGGGAACAGCGAATCCAGGCGCAGCCAGAACGCGATCGGGGTCGCGAGGGCCCAGGCGGTAAAATCGGCGACGAATTTCAGGCGAGGTGATGTGCGCAAGGAAAATGCCTGGAACCGGCCGCAGCGACAGCGTGCCTACACTGTGCGCGCGCCCGTGGGATTTCTGAAACATTATACACACTTATCCCGGCCCCCTCCAATCGCCGCCCTCCCCCGCCATTCGCCGGGGCGCCCCTGAGGGTTTTGGCGGAAACGGCCGGGCGGCGCGTATACTGTACTGTTCAGCCACTGTCAGGAGGACCGCTTTGTACCGCGTCGATCTCATCGTGGGCGCCCGCCCGAACTTCATGAAAGCCGCCCCCATCCTGCGCGCCGCCCAGGCCGACGGCCGGATTCGCATTCGCCTCGTGCATACGGGCCAGCACTACGACGAGCAGATGAACGACGCCTTCTTCCGCGACCTGGGGATGCCCCGGCCCGACATCGCCCTCGGCATCGGCGGCGGCACCCACGGCGAGCAGGTCGGCAAGGTGCTCATCGCCTACGAAAAGATCCTCATGGAAGAGCCGGTGGATGCCGTGATGGTCGTGGGCGACGTGAATTCCACGATCGCGACCGCCATGGCCGCCGTGAAGCTGCAGATTCCCGTCATTCATGTCGAAGCGGGCTTGCGCAGCCGCGACTGGGACATGCCCGAAGAGATCAACCGCCTGCTCACCGACTCCATCTCGCGCCTCATGCTGACGCCGAGCCGCGACGCCGACGAGAACCTGCGCAACGAGGGGGTCGCCCCCGAGCGCATCCGCTTCGTCGGCAATGTCATGATCGACACCCTCTTCTACCAGGTCGAGCGGATCGGCAAGGACGACGCGGTGCTTCGGGAACTCGGCCTGGCCGACGGCAAGCCGTTCGTGCTGGCGACCCTGCACCGCCCGTCCAATGTGGATGAGCCCGCGCGCCTGGCCGCACTCGTCGATCTGCTGGGGACGCTTGCCGCACGGGTTCCCGTCCTGTTCCCGATCCATCCGCGCACGCGGCAGCGGCTCGAAACGGCCGGCATGCTACCCCGCCTGAAGGAGCCCGACGGTTCGGGCGCGCCGGCCATCTACGCCCTTCCCCCCCTCGGATACAACCGGTTCCTGCCCCTCATGCGCGCCGCGGCCGTGGTCATGACCGACAGCGGCGGCGTGCAGGAAGAGACGACGGCGCTCGGCGTCCCGTGCCTCACGCTGCGCGAGAACACCGAGCGCCCCATCACGGTCGCCGAGGGGACGAACACGGTGGTCGGCAGCGACGACGCCCTGGCCCTCAAGCTCGCAGAAGAAGCCCTGGCCGGCAGGGGCAAGCGCGGGCGGGCCCCCGAAGGGTGGGACGGGCATGCGGCCGAGCGGATGATCGACGCGGTCGCGGAGTTTCTTGGCCGCCTGGCGGCGGACAAGAAACCCCGCGGATGATCAATGGTCGATGATCAATGATCAATGAGGGGCGACCGGATGGACCCGCGGGGTTCCGTCGCGCGCCCTCCCTTGGAAGCGCCGCACCGGCCGTCACTACGTTGCGCGCCGGTTCTCTCGCGCCCCGCCCCGGAGGGGCGTCCTACGCGGTCGCCTCGCGCAGCACGTCCCGCACGACCTCGACAGTGTCGTGCAGCGACTGCTCGGCCAGCGTCGGGTGCACGAGAAACATGAGGCTCGTCTCTCCCAGCTCCCGCGCGACCGGCAGCCGTTCCGCAGGCCCGAAACCCGCGTTCACGAACGCCTTTTCCAGATAGATCTCGCTGCAGCTCCCCGTGAAGCACGGGATGCCCCGCGCGGCGACCGCCTGCTGAATCCGGTCGCGGGTCCACCCTTCGCGCAGGCGCTCGGGTCGCACGTAGGCATAGAACTTATAGTACGCGTGCCGCATGTGCGCGGGCGCTTGGGGAATCCGCAGGGCCGCTTCCTGCGCGAGGCCATCGCGCAGAATCGCCGCATTCCGGTTCCGCTTCTCGGTCCAGGACGGAAGCTTGCGCAGGGCGATGCGCCCGATGGCCGCCTGCATCTCGGTCAGGCGCTGGTTCGTGCCGAAGCTTTCGTGCAGCCAGCGGAACCCCGGCGGATGCTCGCGGTTGTACACGGCGGCCCAGCTCTTGCCGTGATCCTTGTATTCCCAGACCTTGCGCCAGAGTGACTCGTCGTCGGTCGAGATCAGGCCCCCTTCGCCGCCGGTCGTGATGATCTTGTCCTGGCAGAAGGAGAACGCGTTGATGGTTCCGAGCGAGCCGACGGCGCGGCCCCGGTAGAGCGCGCCGTGGGCCTGGGCGCAGTCTTCGATCACGGCCAGCCCGTGCCGTGCCGCGAGCGCGCGGATCGGATCCATCTCGCATGGCCAGCCGGCCAGGTGCACCAGAATGATCGCCTTCGTGCGCGGCGTGATGGCGGGCGCAATCGTCTCGGCCGTAATGTTTCCGCTGTCGCGATCGACGTCGACCAGCACGGGGCGCGCGCCGCGGAAGACGACGGATGACGACGTGGCGATGAACGTGCGCGGCGTGGTGATGACTTCGTCTCCTGGTCCGACCCCGAGCGCGTACAGCGCAAGCTCCAGCGCGACCGTTCCGTTGGCCACGGCAATGGTCTTCTGCACGCCGAGCGCCGTCGCATATTCCTCTTCGAAGCGCCGGCCTTCGGTGCCGGTCCAGTAGTTGACCTTGCCCGAGCGAAGCACCTCGGCGACGGCCTGCACTTCATCCTCTTCGAAGTGGGGCCAGGGGGCGAACTGTACAACGGTTTGCGTCGACATCGCTATCGGTACCAGCCTTCTTCCCGGGTTTTAATCACCTTGGCCGGAACCCCGACGGCGGTGACGTTGGCGGCGAGATCCTGGACGACGACCGCGCCCGCGCCGACGACCGACCAGGGGCCGATCGTCTTGCCTTGTATGACGGCGCCCCCGGTGCCGAGATCGCATCCCTCGCCCACCGTTACATTGCCCGAAATGTTCACACCAGGCGCGACGGTCACGAAGTCACCGAGAACCGCATCATGCCCCACGGTAACGTTCAGGTTGAGGATCACGTGAGCCCCGATGACGATATCGGTCGTCACGCTGACATGGGCACAGACCACGCTTCCTTTTCCGAGTGTCACCCGCTGACCGATCCAGGCATCGGGGTGGACCAAGGTCGCCACCGGTACTTCAAGCGCATCGAGTTTTGCCGCGAGCCTGCGTTTCACCGCAGGATTCCCGATCCCCAGCACGACCCCGACCCCGCGATTCTCCCGCATCCACTCTTCCCCACCGAGGATGGGGAGGCCTCCGCAGGTCTGGCCATGTTTGTCCGGGTTGTCGTCGAGAAAACCGAGAAGGCGATAGGTCGCTTTGCGCTCGTTCACCGCCATGGCGATCTCGGCAACCTCGCGTGCGAGGCCTCCGGTTCCGTAAATGACGAGATCAGTCATGCCCCGCCCCCTTGAACTCCGGCATGGTCGCGTGCCCTTCCGCCGAAATTCCTTCGCGGCGCACGACTTTCCACACGGTACGGAAAAGAATTTGCAGATCGAGCAGCACGCTCCAGTTCTCGACGTACCAGACGTCCAGGCGGAACCGATCATCCCACGAGAGGGCGTTGCGCCCGTTGATCTGGGCCCATCCGGTAATTCCCGGTTTGACTTCGTGACGGCGCGCCTGCTCCGGCGTGTACCGATCCAGATACTGCATGAGCAGCGGCCGCGGGCCGACCAGACTCATGTCGCCGCGCACCACGTTCCACAGCTCGGGAAGCTCGTCGAGGCTCGTGCCGCGCAGAAACCGCCCGAAGCGGGTCAGCCGCTGCTCGTCAGGGAGCAGGCTGCCGTCGGGGCCGCGCTCGTTCGTCATCGAGCGGAACTTGATCATGCGGAATGGGCGTCCCCCAATGCCGGGGCGCACCTGGGTGAAGAACGGCGGCCAGCCGTGAAAGACGAGCGTGAGCGCCGTCAGCACGAGCAGCACGGGCGACAGCACGAACAACCCGAAGGTCGCCGCGATCAAATCCAGGGCCCGCTTACACAGGCGCGCGATCAGGCGTGACATCTCTCTCGATGGGTTGTCTGCCGGCGGCGGCGAGCAGCACGGCTTCGAGTTTGCGGGCCAGGGCGGTGCGATCGAATTCCTCGTCGGCCGCGCGACGGGCCGCCGCCCCCAGCGTGCGCAGACGTGCGGAGTCACCGAGAAGAGCATGAAGCTCGCGCGCCGCGGCGGCCGGGGCGTCGTTGGGAACCACGATGCCGGCGCCCGCCCGCTGCAGCATCTCGGCCTGCCAGCCCCCGTAGTTGATCAGGACCGGCGTGCCCGAAGCGAGCCCGTCGAACAGCTTGTTGGGCGACCCTTCCCAGAGCAGCGGATCGGGTCCCAGAAGAACCGTAGAGACCGTGGCGGCCGACAGCAGACCCGGCATCTTCTCCTTCGGGATCGGGCGCTCGAGCCAGAAGTTCTGCCCGAGCACCCCGAGTTCCCGCGCCCGCTTCTCGATGGCGTCGCGCTCGTATCCGTCGCCGATGACCAGAAAACGGACCGACGGATCCAGCGACTTCATGTGGGCCGCCACTTCGGCCAGATAGCCGACGGCGTTGGCCTTGCCCAGCGTCCCCGCATAGCAGACCAGCGGGCCGCCGCGCAGATGCGGATAGTCCGCAAGAAACGCTTCGCCGGCTTCAGGGCCCACCTTGAAGCGCTCGTTGTCGGCGCTGTTCGGGATCACGGCGATCCGATCCGCCGGATACCCGGTGCGCTCGATTCCCGCCTGAATGGCCGGCGACAGCGCGACGACGCGAGCGGATCGATGATAAGCGAAGTGCTCGAGCACGCGTGCGGCCTTCACCAGAAGCGGATTCTTCAGGGCCCCCATGGCGATCGGCAGGTCGGGCCAGAGGTCGCGCACTTCGAAGACCATGGGGATCCGATGGCGCACGCTGGCGAGGAATCCCGGTACCGCGATCGTGAGCGGGGTACTGGTCGCGAAGATCACGTCGGGGTTGCCGCGCAGCGCCTCGAGGCCCGAGCGCAGCGCGAACTCGCCGAACGCGAGCAGGCGCCGGCTGTAGCTCATCCGGTTCGAGTAGTCAGAACGGATGGCGACGACGTCGATGCCGTCGAGCGTAAGGGTGTTGCGCGGGGCGGTCAGCCCGTACCGCGCCGGAAAATAGGCCGTCGAGGTGACCATCGTCACCCGATGGCCCGCCGCGACCAGCCGGCGCGCCATCTCGTAGGAACGGGTGCCCCCGCTCGCATCGGGCGGAACGAAGTACTGGTGAAGGTAAAGAATATGCATGGAAAACGCGGCGGCTCTCCGCCGGGAAAGCCCCCGGGCCGAAACCGACATTGTATCGGCCCGCGCCGACCCCCTTCAAGTCGGCGCGGAGGCGACCGGCTGCGGATCGGGAGAGGACGAGCCTACGCGCAGCGGAAAACCGGCGCCGGCAAGGTGCAGGGCGTGGCCCGCAATCAGAAAGAACAGGACGCCGACCTCGCCGTCATAAAGATTCAGCTCGGTCAAACCGGCGACGACCATGGCGACAATCAGGGCTTCGCCAAGCCGCGCCGGACGCCCCCGGCTTCGGACAAACCCGAGAAACAGCCCCAGGTACAGCAAGAAGATCCCCGCCAGCCCGACTACGCCCCCCTCGGCCAGCATGTGGAAGGGGACGCTGTGAGCGTGCCCCGCGGTCGCCTTGACGCCGGGGGGTACATAATCGGCGATTTCCTTCTTGAAGCGCCCTGGGCCCACCCCCGTCACGGGGTGATCGCCGGCCATGCGGGTCGCCGCCTTCCAGAGTTCCACGCGGTAGCCGATGTTGCGCCCGGCCTGCATGTCTTCGTCAATCTTCGCCATGCGGGCCCGCGTGGTCGGCAGCGCGAGAACCATAAGGCTGAAGATCACGAGCGCCGTGACCACGTAGCCGCGCCCGCGCCGGAAGCGGAAAACAGCCCAAACCCCCGCCGCGATGCCCCCCATCCAGGCCCCCCGCACGCCGCTGAGGGCAAGCATGAGCGCCGCAAGCGTCCAGCACGCAGCGGCTGCCCAGCGGGGCATCTTCACCAGCGCAGGCAGAAAGAGGGCGAGCATCATGACGCCCCCCTGGGTCATGGCGAGTCCCAGAAACGAACCCGTGCGCAGATTGGCGCCGTAGCGAATGGAGCGGTTGATCAGGCCGTCGAGCCACGCGAGCGAAACGCCTGCGACCTCGAGAATGCCGACGACGGAATTCGCGGCAAGGGCGACGAGCGGAATCACCCAGGCCCGGCCTGCGGGGCGTGCAAGAACGCCGGTTGCCGCCCAGACGAGCGCCAACATGCGCCAGTCCTTCGCGATGTAGCGGAAGCTGTGAGCGGGGTCCGGCGAAAATCCGGCGGCCACGATACGGCTGAGCAGGTACCCGCCGAGAAGTACCAGCCAGAGACGGTTTCCGGGAAGAGAGTAGCGGCGCAGCCAGAGGCCGGCGGCGGCCAGTACGAGCCCGGCGCCGAGAGCCGCGTTTACCGGCGCGATACCGAGAAAACAGGCGGCAAGCAGACCGTACGCAGCCCAGATTTCCATCCGGGCGGCGGTCCGAATGGTCGGGGCCGTCTCAGTCACAAAGTAGCCTGAAGCCGCTTATTTCCGGCGCTGTGGCGCGCCGCTTCAAGGAGAAGCGCAATGAAAGCGCCCGTTACGAGGCCCAGGATCAATGCTGCAGCCAGAATCAAGGCGCGCATGGGACGCGCCGGGCCCTCCGGAGCGACCGGTTGCGACGCAAGCTTGGGAGGATGCTCGAGAAGGTCTTCCAGAACGACCTGACGGTCGGCAAGCTGGTTCTGAATCAGTGCAATGTTCTGCTGGAGTGACGACTGCTCGTAGATGTGCGTGAGAACCGCCATCTCGCCGCTCCGGGACGGGACGCCGCGGGTTTCGAGGTGCCGCAGAGAGGTCCTCGCGTTCTCGAGTACCTCGCGCATGGTCTCGATGCGGCTCGTTTCTACGGCGATGATCTTGTCGTAACGTGCCCGCAGGTCTGTCAGAAGCCGTCCGGAAGCCTCGCCGGCAAACGCCTTCACGCTTTCGGGGTCTTTACCCTCCACTACCATGGAAAGAAAAAGGTCAAGATTCCCTTTCCCCGCCTTGAACACCGAGACTTCATAGACCCTGGGGAAGGGCCGTTTCTCAGGCGAGCGCTCTTCGAGCTTGTGCTCAAGACTCAGCCTCGACAGCAACGAATCGGCGTTCTCGATGGGGTCGCCGGGGCGTTTGAAGCCGATTTCGACCACTGCCGTCGCCTCATAAATGGGTTCCGCAAAAAGCGTATAGAGCAGCCCTGCGAGAACAAAAACCGAGGTGCTCGTGGCGATGACCCATTTGCGGCGAGCGATGAAGCGAAGGAGATCAAACAGGTTCAGTTCTTGGGAATCGAGAGACAAGTTTTACTCACGGTTGTGCGGTCACCGAAAGGAGACAGGATATCAGAAATGAACTCGCCCGGAAAAACGGCTTCATGCGCCGGTAGCGGAAACCGTCGCACGGTTGACAATCCCTGATGTGCCGGGTTGCCATCCGACGGAAAACTTCACCCGTTGACCCGAATGAAGAAACTGAACACCGTCCGGGTGAACCACGGCTTCCTCGCCGCCAAACACCGTCACGACGTGCCACAACCGGGACCGGATGTTCCCCTGGAGGCGCCAGGCCGCTTTACGCTCGAGGTAACGGCGAGAAATCCATGCAGCGGGACCCGTGTCCGCACCGCCTTGGATCAGGCGCCACTCTACCGCCGGAAAAGATGCAATGGTAATGGAATAGGGAAGGCCGCCGACCTCGCCTTCGAGGCGCCGTTCGGCCTCCCGAAACACCGCGCCGGCAGGCAGGTCCAGATTCCAACCCATCTCCATGCTCAGGTCGGCGTCAGCCTCGAGCGCATCGAGAACCACGTACGCATCCCGGAAGCGGAACACGCCGCGCCTCTGGCGCACGGGAACTGGTCCGCGCAGAAACGCGTCGTGCTCGAACTCGACGTACTCCACATCTCCCTCTGCGAAATCGGCGATCTTCGTCGAGCTGACCCAGTCATACCAGAGAAAGCGCGACCCGCGCCGCATCTGTTCACGCCCCTGCGGGGCGGCGACGTTATGCACGGCCGTCGACACCAGGCTGTTGTTCCACGGCGGCGGCGAATTGTAGGAATAGGTTCCCGGATCGAAAGCCAGGTTTACCCCCCGAACACGCAGGTCGACATGCAGGTTGTCGCATTGCGACGGACGCGTCCGGTAGGTCGTCGCGCGCAGAAACGCACAGGAGTCGGGTCCGCGCAGCGTATAGTAGCCGCTGGTTTCTGCCCGGAGCGAAGGAACCGGGGGCGGGGTCGAAGCCGCTCCGTGTGGCATCGAGTCAACGCCCGACAGCCACAGAACGATCTCGTCGTGCGCCCCCGCGGGAAACGGCGGAGCCGCTTGAAGCGCGTACCCGGCCAGCTGCAGCGATGGACGAAAGTCGGGATAGTCCGACGACGCGAGCGCGAACAGGCGGGCGCCGTCGTTGGCGCCGTAGTTCGGCAGTTCGCCCGTGGCCGGATCGAGGAGTGCGGAGAGGAAGTCCGCGGACCGGCGCACGGCGTCTCGAATATCGTCTGCCAGCCGGACGTTCGCGGCGCGGCTCGCCAGGAGCGTCCAGGACAACAGGTCGAGCGCCAGACGATGGTAATTGAGGGACTGTTGAATATACCCCCCGTCGGCGGCGAACTGCTCGCGCACGAGCTCCCGGAGAAGCCGGGCACCGGTTTTACGCCAGTGCGCGGCGCGGGGATGGCGGGCAAGGACGATGCCGCCGGTCAGCAGACCGATGGCCTCACTGAGCCCGTGGTTGTTGCGCTGCGAAAGCGCATACGTGATATTCGCTTCCACGCGGTGCACGCTCGCCAGCAGGGCGCGTCCCAGCATCCGCTTTCGCTCGGGCGTCGTCGCCGAGGTCGGCTCGAGCATCGCCGTGGCCAGCAGCCAGGAGATCATGCGCAGGCTCGTCTCCTGCCCGCATTTCCAGTTCGGCCCCCGGTTCGGCGGGTTGGCGGCCATCCAGCTCTCGAAGGCCTGCCAGAACCCCTCGGCGAACCGCTCGTCGCCCGTGGCCGCGTAGGCGCGGGCGAGCGTGTGGCCGAAGGTAAACCGCGAAGGTTCCCAGACAGTCTTGATGTCACCGAGCGTGGGAGAAAGATCGGGGACCTGTGTCCAATGGCAATCGGCAGGGAATTCAGCGCCGGTCAAGGCATGCGCGTGCCAACGGGGCGGAAATCCGACGTCGAAGACGGGCCCCGAAAAATAGCGGATGCGCCCGGCGAGAATCTCTTCTCCTTCGCGCACAATCGCGGCGGCATCGACGCCCAGCGTTTCAAGGTACCGACGATATTCCTCGGGTTCCCCCACCGGGCGGACCCAGGGAACCAGGATTTCGCCGTCATAGCCGGCAACCGCTTCCCAGGCAGCGACAGGGGTCCGGCGCCGGAGGATCCCCGCGCGAAGTTCGGCTTCGTAGCGTAGCCGTCTGCGCAGACCGCGAACGCCGAAGGTCCGCACGGTGGTCCAGGAATCGCGCAGAAACGCCATCGGCAACCGTTCAGCCGGCGTTCTCGACGGCGTCGAAGCTGGCGCGGGTCACTTCAAAGATCTCTTCCGCGGGAATCGGCGCGGGGGTCTTGCCGCGCACCGCATCCAGAAAGGCCTCGACGCCGGCCGCGTGCCCCTTATCCTGCGACATCAGGCGCTTCTTCTTGAACCCCTTCACCCCCCACGCGTCGAGCGCGCGGAAGTTGTCGAGCGCATAGATGCGGCCGGCCGCAAAGACTTCCAGGCGTTCCTTGGGGAACCCCTTGTGGCCGTTGGCGAAGTAATGCACGGTGCCGATGGATCCGTCTTCGAAGCGGAGCGTGATGGTCATCTTGTCTTCGGTCACGGCGAGGGCGTCGCTGCGCACCTTCATGGTCTGCACCTGTGCAATCGGCGCAGCGGCGAGATGGCGCAGCAGGTCGATGAAGTGGCAGGCTTCACCGATGATGCGTCCGCCGCCGACGTCGCGATCGTGCACCCAGTGGTTCGCCGGAATGTCGCCGGCGTTGACGAGCATCGTAAACGTCTTGGGCTCGCGCACGGCGTCGAGCGACTTCTTGAGCGCAATCGTCAGCGGCGAGAAACGGCGGTTGAAGCCGACGCCGAGCACGGGGCCCTTCTCTCCGCCGGCTTCCCGCCAGGCCGCTTCGACGGCCGCCAGCTCTTCGCGGGTCAGGGCGAGCGGCTTCTCGACGAAGACGTGCTTGCCGGCCTTGAGCGCGCGGATAGCCAGATCGGCGTGGCTGTCGTGGCGCGTCAGGATGAAAACGGTATCCACCTCGCGGCTGCCGAAGACTTCGTCGACGTCGCTGGCGGCCGTGCGGAACCCGGCCGAGCGGGCCGTGAGCGCACTGTTGAGCCCGCCGCTCGAGACGATCATCTCCAGCGAGGCGTCGGCCTTCTTCAACGCCGGAATGAGCACCTGCCGCCCATAGTTTCCGGCGCCGATGACGGCGACCGCGGGGCGATCAGTGCGGCGCGGTGCCTCCGAGACGGAAACCACCCGTTCGAGCAGCTTCTCCTTCGGTTCTCCCGCGGGCCGTTCGTACTGGAGCACGATGCCGAGCGAGTCGCCGCCGCCCACGAGCAGATCGTAGGCCTTCGGCGCCTCGGCGAAGGGGAACCGGTGCGAAATCAGGCTCTCGAGCGCCAGCTTCTTCTCGGCCAGCATGTCGAGCACGGCTTCAAAATTGCGTTCGGCGGTCCAGCGCACGAAACCGATGGGGTAATCGAGCCCGCGCTGTTCGTAGTTCGCGTCGTAGCGGCCGGGACCGTAGGAACACGAGACCTGGAACGAAAGCTCCTTCTCATAGAAATCCTGGCGCTTCAGCTCCAGCCCCGTGACCCCGACGAGCACGATGCGCCCGCGCTTGCGGCACATCGAGGCTGCCTGGTGCATGGGTTCCGACGAGTCGGTGGCGGCGGTCACGAGCACGCCGTCGACGCCGCGCCCCTTCGAGAACTGCAGGGCGGCCGCGACCGGATCTTCGCCGGCGGCCAGATTCACCGTGTCGGCGCCGAAGGAGCGGGCCATCGCCAGCCGGTCGGCCGAGAAGTCGGCGCCGAGCACACGGCATCCCTGGGCGCGCAGAAGCTGCACGGTCACGAGCCCGATGAGGCCGAGCCCCATGACCACGAACGATTCTCCCAGCTCGGGCCGAGCGAGGCGCATCCCCTCGAGGCCGATGGAGGCGAGCACCGTGAAAGCGGCCTGCTCGTCGGGGATCTCGGCGCCTTCGGGAATCTTCGCGCACAGATTGCGCGGCACCATGACGAGTTCCGCATGCGGACCGTTGGAGACGACGCGATCGCCGGGACGCAGGTCTTCGACCCCTGCGCCCACCTCAACGACGACGCCGGCATTGCAATAGCCGAGGGGAATCGGCTGCGCCAGCTTCGACCGCACAGCCTCGATCGTCGGCATGAGTCCGTCGGTGCGCACCTTTTCGAACACCTGGGCGACCTTATCCGGCTGCTGGCGCACCTTGTTGATCAGGTTCGCGCGCCCGAAGTCGAGCAGCATGCGTTCGGTACCGGCCGAGAGCACCGAGGCCGCGGTCCGAATGAGCACGTGGCCGCGGGCGGGCCGGGGGGCGGGCACGTCGAGCAGTTCGACGGCGCCGGAATCGAGAGACTGGACAATCTGCTTCATGAACGCCTGAAATTCCGGAGGAGGACGGAGAAACCAACCAGTCTAACACACCGGGACCCTGGAGGTCCCACGGTGGGATGGCGGGCGCCCGGGGTGGCCTCGGGTGCGGCTTGGGACTGGGGAGACTGGGGAGCATGGGGGACTGGGGGGCGGCGCGTGCTCGCTGCGCGGCCCCCACGGCGGTGCACCATGTGCTCGATGACGCCCCCGGGGGAGTATTCCGTGACGGAAGTCCTTGAGCAAACCCTTACGCGAGCGGCGCGGCGCCCTCTCCGTCCGGCCTCGACGCCGTCCACGGCTCGAACCGGGCCAGCGCGAGCGCCAGCAGCAGCGGCGCCAGCGGCACGAGAAGACGCACTTCCTTCCAGATCCCGAAGACCAGAATGCTTCCCCCATAGGGAATCAGAATCCACGCGACCCGGCGCAGAAACGGATGCGCCTGCCGGATGCCTGCCGGAAGGAAGGTCCACGCGATCCCCAGGAAGAGCGCGATCTGCGGAATCGATTTCCCCAGATGCACCCCGGATAGATTCCGCTTCGCGATGGAGCCGAGCGTGTGCACATGCTCGGCCTGGCCGAGCCCCAACCGGAGTCCCACGAGAATCCCGATGCAGGCCGCCAGAGTTCCCAGGGCGACGGGAAAGCCGAAGCCCTGCGGCGAGGCGTCTCGCCGGGAGAACCAGGCGACAATCACGGCCGTCAGCGGGAGAAAGATGCCGGTCTCGCGGTTGAGTACCGCGATCAAAGAAACCAGCGCAAACCATCCAGCCTTCCGCTCGTAAAGCAACAGCAGGCCCAGCGGAAAAAGGGCGGCCTCGAGCCAGGACCACGGCTGGAACCCGTGGTCAAAAAACGCCAGCGGCATCAGCGCGACGAAGAAGAGGGTCGCGACCAGCGCCCCACCCTTCGAGTACCAGCGGCGCAGGAAGGCGAAGAGCGTCAGTACGAAGGTGTTGAAAACGACCGCATCGTAGATCGAATACGCGGCGAGAAACGCGTTCTTCCGCGTCGTGACCAGATCGAACAGGCGGGTCAGCCCCTCCATCAGATAGGGGACGAGCACCCGATAGCGATAAGGGGAATCCGCCGTCCCGGCGAGGATGGAATCGTGCAGGGTCTGCCGCATCCCATAATGCGGCACCTGCACCTGCATGGCGTACTTGTAGGTGAGAGCCAGGCCGATGCTGACCAGCAGCAGGCGGATGGGAGCCTTGCCTTTCATCGCTGCAGACCACCTGACGCAGGCGTGAAAGCTGCCTGCCGCGGGGCCGACCTGGCGAACGAAAGCAGAAGTGCAAACATCGCAAAGTACATTTCCTTAGGGCTCGTCAGATTGCCGCTGAACATCGCATTGAACATCGAGTAGAAGAAAAGCGCAGCGAGAAATTGCGGCGCGCCCATCAGGTTGACCTTACGTCCGAGCACGTGCAGGCCCGCGACGCCTGCCAGGGCGAGCATTGAAAACAGAAACATAGAAAACGGCCATCCAAGTTCCACCAGACTTTCGAGCGCGATGTTATGCGGATAGGCATGCCTGGAATGGGTCGCAAAGGACCCGATCCCTCTTCCAAGGGGCTGCCCGAGAAACAGATCCCCCGACATCGAGAGCATATGCAGGCGGTCGGAGTCGCTCGCCGTGAACTCGCCCGTGACGAATGAGCCGACCCGTTCTGCAAAAACCGGGGGAAGAAGGGGGATTACGATAAGGGCTGCAATCCCGGCGACGGCGGCCGACTTCACCAGCAGGGACGGGCGCGTCCAGGCTCGGGCCAGCAGAAAAATCCCCATGGTAAGCACGAGTGCAACCAGCGGGCCGCGCGATCCCGAAAGGAGAATCACGAGCATCCCGGCGGCAGCGAGCGGAAGGACCAGAGCCCAGGATGTTCTGCGAAATCCGTGCAGAAACTGAAAGAGCACGAACGTGCCCGCGGCCCGGGCAATCCAAATGGGATTGCCCCCCTCGCCCGAGAGCCGCTCTTCGCCCATCGAACCCCGTGAAAGACCGAGAAGGAGTGCGCCGAGAACGACCAGCCCTGCAAACCAAACGATCATGCGGATGGTGGCGCTCACCATCCACGGGCGCGATGATGCATAGCTGGCCGCGAAGGCGGCAAAGACAAGGACCAGGATCAGGGCCAGCGCTTTGCCCGGATTCGCCACGCCGTGGGTGAGGTGAGGAAGGAGCCCGAGGCCAACGAAGGCCAGGACCAGAACGGATACAAGTACGAGGTTTACCAGAAACCGCTCGTTGACATCGGCGGTCACCATCAGGGCAAAAAGGAATACCAGGCCAATCTGAGGCCCGAGATATTCACCCTCGCCAAGGAGCCACGGGAGAAAACCCGAATAGAAAAAGGCACAAAGGAACAGCGCCGCCATCGTCTGAAAGACCGCCGCTGGCAGGCTGGCCGAGCGGGCGGGTTCCATCGCGTCTGCCGAAAGCGCCATAAAACGCCCTCACTTTTCGGCAGCGACGGTAATACCCGTCTTCTGAAAGTAATCGCGCACGTCGCCGACGATCTGACCCGGCGAGCCGATCAGAATTTTATAGTCCGGAACCTCTCCGCGAACGACGGTGCCTGCACCGATGATGCAGCATCTGCCGATCCTGCAGCCCGGCATCAGAATCGTCCCCGTACCGACGAACGAATAGTCGCCGATGCTGATCCCCTTGATACGGCCGAGCGGCGCATCCTGTTTGACGTCGAAGCCCTTTGCGACCGTGTGCAGCGCCCAGTCATGCGTCAGGACGCGAATGAAGCTCGACATGGTGACTTCGTTTCCAATTTCGATGAGCGAGTAATCGGTACCATCGATCCAGATCTTGGATGACAGGTAATTCGGGCGCCCGTTAAAGCGCATACCCCAACGTCCGTAGAAGAAGATCGACAGCGCCGTCGACCAGCGCGGGCGGATGTAAGAGGTCAAGCGAATGAGCGTGAACGCGATCGCTTTTTCGATTTTCGAAACCTTGGCCATCCGTTACTGCTCCTTTTCGATCCGCTCTCGGATCCTGCCCAGTCCGTCTTCGAAATACCCGTGCCTGTCCGCAAGGGTCTGCACCGCCTCTCGCATGGCGGCAAGCCGCCCTCGATCATGCGCGACGCCTCTCAGAAACTCGGCAAGCCCTGCCGTATCTTCATAAGCATGCGCTGCGGCGGCGCCTGCGGCCATGAGAAACCGCGCGGTCTCCACTTCCCTGTTCACGAGAACGGGCACACCCAGGACCATGGCGTCGCCCCACTTGTTCGCCTCGGCGTACCGGTTGATGGGAACTTTAGGATCGTAGTAGGTGAACACGAAGTCTGCAACTTGATACCAGGCCAGCGCCGTGCGGTTCGGCAGCTCGCCGAGATACGTGACGTTCGGGAGCGCAACGAATTCCCGCGCGGCATCACAGTCGACACGGCCGGCGGCGATGAACCGGATCGGCTCTCCCTCGAGCCTGCGGGCCGCATCCAGAACGGGGCCCATGCCGCGACCGTCACCGAGCCAGCCGTTGACGTATACGCAGAGATCGCCCCCTGAGTCCCAGTTCTCGGGAAGGGGAAGCCCATCGACTTCGACCTTGCTCGGCATGTTTTTCAGCACGAAGAATTTCGACGAAGAGTAGTCGTAGCGTTCCTCACCCGGAATGATGTGCATCAGCGAACGCTCTGAGGCCTGAACCTCCAGTGCGCGCACCACCTTGTACAGTGGACGGGGAAAAGTGCGAAGGAGCAGAAAGCGATCGGCGTCGTCAAAGATGACCTTGAACCCTTTCACCCTCGCCGCAAGAACGGCGGGGAGCGCCGTCTCGAGCCCGAGGGCCCAGACAACCGTGTCTGCAGGCAGCTTCAAGGCGTGCTGCAGGACTCGAAGACCCCACAGCGGGTAACGCGCACGGGCCGCAGATGCAGAGTACCCACCCCCACGAAGAAGAATGCGATCCGACGCGCCAGCCTGAGCAGGTTCCGCCTCACCTGGAAGACGCTCCCAACCCCAGAACGCTATCGAATACCCTCGCTCTCCGAAGTATCGCGCGATCTTGGTCAACCGCGTCCGTTTCCGGATGGCCGGCAGAGGAGCAATGATCACCATTCGTTTCTTCATGACGCCACCTGGTGCCTGAGCATGCGGAACGCGAGATAAGAGCCCCCTCCGGCGCGCAAGGTCCAGTTCAGGACGCTTGCAGCCAGCACGACGGCCGCCCCGCCGAGCGGAGACCAGCGCTGCGAGAGAACGATCACGAACGCAAAGCCGATCAGCCCGAGGATCTGCAGACCGAGAAAGGCGGTCAGCTCGCCACGCGATCCGCGCATGCCGAGCAGAGACGAGGGAAAGAGATAGATGCTGCGCAGAAAGCCAACGCCAAGCACGAGCCCGGTCAAAACGGGATCGAGCGCGTACTTACCGTCAAAGAGAACGGTGAACGCCAGACTTCCCACCCCGAGCGAGAGGATAAGCAACAGCAACGAGCCTGAGACAATGAGCAGAAACAATCGTTGCGCCGTGGCGACCGAAAGCTGCTTCATGTCACGCATGTAGGGCTGCACGAGGTAGCCGAGAAATCCGTTCAGAAAGATGAGCATCGGAGTAAATACCGAAAAGTGGGCGAGAAGCGCCGCCGCACCATGCTCGTCGCCCAGCCACCCAAGCACGAGCTGTTCGCCGTTGACCGAAAAAGCAAGCGTCGCGCTGAACAGAAAGAAGTAGGATCCTTCCTTGTAGGCCTCCCGAACCGGCATGGGCTTGCTCCGGGCATAGAACGCCGCTGTTCTTCGCGTGGCCCTCTCACCCGCGAGACCGATGAGCAGCGCGACGAGAATCGACCCCAGGAGGCTGTCGTAGAGGCTGATCGTGCCGGTGAGATAGAACGTACCTGCGCCGAACAGCAGGAAGAAAAATTTCCATCCGTTCAACGCCAGCTGCCCTTGCGCAAACTGCTTCGCGCCGCGGAACATGGCTGAAAAGGCGACCAGCGCAGTGGTAAAGAAGAGCAGCGACGCCATCTCCCAGACCGAGAAGGAAGAATGCGAACGGGCCGCAATCCCCCAGGAAACAGGGATGGCGATGAGCGCGATCTGGATCAGGACAAGCGGCCCCAGGGTTCGAAAAGCGTCGGGTCTGCGGACGAGCACTTGATCGAGACCGAAAATACAGAAGCCTGCGGCGGTGAAGATCGAGGACTTCAGGTAGGCCCAGCTGGCCGCCTGCGAGACCGAAAGGGAACGCGCCGCGAAAAGGTCGAACAGGGCAATACCCAGGAGACCCAGGAAATAAATGGCGAACGGCACCGAGGCGACGCGGAAGGCAGAGCGCAGGCGACCGCGGGATAGCTGGAGACGGGCGAGAAAAGACATGCCGGATAATGAGGATTCAGTGTGCCGCAGCGGGCGCAAGGACCGCAAGTAGAGCGACCCCGTGCCCCGCCCGAGGCTTGCGCCTGACAAACCGAGGCGCCGCCCCGACGGCGCCTTTTGACAACCAGCCGCCGGCCCCGTAAACTGCCTGCTTATGGCGGATATCGAACAGTTCAAGCGGGAGGCCGAGGCCAGCGTCGCGCAGGGCGACCACGCCAAGGCGGTGGAGCTTTACATGCGGCTGGCCGCGGCAGAGCCGGGCGAGGCCGCCCACCGGGTCACGATTGCCGAGCAGCTGCTCAAGCTGAACCGCATGCCCGAGGCCATTCAGTGGTACGAGAAGGCTGCGAAGCGGTATGCCGCCCAGGGGCTTCTGCCCAAGGCCGTGACCGTCGCGAAGATGATTCTCTACCTCGACCCGGAGCACCGCCAGACGCAGGAGCTGCTCTCGGCCCTGTATGCCCGCAAGGAAGGTTCTGTCGTGCTGCCCGCCGCCGCGCCGGAGCCGCCCCCCGTACCGGCACGCCCGAAGCCCGTCGCCGAAGACGGCCCCGCCCTCTCGCTGGAGCTGCTCGACGAGTTCGAGCCCCCGCCCGAGACCGACTCCTACTTCTTCGGCGCCGGAGCCGATGCCCTCTACGACGCCGAGGGGAGCGAAGAGGTCGTCATCCTCGACGACGATGACGAGTCCGACGAAATCGTGCTCGGCGAGGCCGAAATCGAAATCCTCCAGGAAGAAGAGGAATTCGCGGAGCTCGAAGTTCTCGATCCCGAAGCGCCCCGCCCCTCGGCCGAGGAGCTCATCTCCCGGCTCCCCCGTGTACCGGTATTCTCCGATCTGAATCGGGCCGAGTTCGAGCGACTCATCGACCACGTCGAGGTGCGCCGTTATGAAACCGGAGACGCCGTGCTTCGCGAAGGCGACCGCAGCGACGCCTTCTATATCGTGACCGGCGGCACCGCGCGGGTCGTCAAGAAGGACTTTTCGGGCCGGGAACTCGAACTGGCGACCCTGGGCGAGAACAGCGTCTTCGGCGAATTCGCCTACCTGTCGCGGGCGCCCCGTAACGCGTCGGTTCTCGCCTCGGAGCCGCTGGAGGTGCTGGAATTCTCCCGCGAGACGCTCGATCGGCTGTGCGCCGAGCATCCCCGCGTCAAGGCCGTGCTCAAGAAGCTCTATCGCGACCGCGTGCTGCACAATCTGCTCTCCATCTGCCCGCTCTTCAGCGGCATGGAGGCCCGCAAGCGCCGGGCGCTGTTGAAAGCGTTCACCTATCTGCCGGTCTCGCCCGGCAAGGTCATTCTGCGCGAAGCAGAACCGGGAGCCGGGCTCTACGTCATCGCCCGCGGCGAAGTGGCCGTGCACACCCGGGCCGCCGGCGAGCTCGCCCGTCTGCGCGAGGGGGATTTCTTCGGCGAAATGTCGCTGCTGTCGGGCGCCCCCGCGTCGGCCACGGTGACGGCGACCGGCAGAACCGGCCTCGTGCGCCTGGCCCCCGAGGCCTACGAGAAGATCGAACCCGATTTTCCCGATGTCGTGGCCACCCTGCGCCGGGTGGCCGACGCGCGCCGCAAGGCAAACGCCGGCCGAACGGCCTGAGCGCTCTGCCTGCCCGGCCCATGCCCAGCTAAGCGGCTGAAATCAAACCGTGTTTGTGGTATGCTGTTCCCTGGCATACCATGCGCAACAAGCCGGTATCAGAGGGAGGCGGACTCGTTGCGGGCCCTACGGATCTGCTCCGTCCCGGGCTCTCGCTGCTGCGCGCCGTTTTTCTGTCGGTGACCCCCGAAGGGCGCATCGTGCAGGTCGAGGGTGACGGCGCGCCGCTGGGCCTTCCCTCCCCTTTCCCGGCCGACGGTCTCGCGCTGATTGAAGCGCTGCCCTCGCTCGACCGCTTTCCCGCCCTGCCCGCCCGGGTCACGGTCGGCGGGGCGCTCTGGCGCGTCCAGAGCACGCTGCAGCCCGAGGGGCTGTATCTGATCGCCCTGCAGGAAGCCGACGTGCTTGCCGGAATCCCCTTCGAAGGGGCCGCCGTCGTCGTGAACGGGCGCATCAGTCAGGTCAATCCGGCGCTCTGCGAGCTGCTTTCCTGCGACGGCACCGGGCTGCTCGGCCGTTCGCCCACCGAGCTGATTCCACCCACCCGCCAGGCCGAGTTCCTGCGGCGTCTGGCCCAGGCCGACGAGGCGCCGTGGGAGACCGAGGTGCGCAACCGGCAGGGAGACGAGTTTCACGCCGAAGTGCGCTTCCGCCGTGTTCCGCTGCTTGGCAGGGAGGCGCGCGGCTTCACCGTGCGCGACATCAGCGCCCGCATCGAGGCGAACCGCGCCCGCAACGAAAGCGACCGGCTCTACAGCGAGCTGTTCGAGAACGCCAACGACTTCATCTACGTCCACGACCTGCGCGGCGTCATCACCGACATCAACCCGGCGGCCCTGCGCATCATGGGCTATACCCGCGAAGAAGCCATCGGCCGCAACCTGCTCGACATCATCGTGCCCGAACACGTCGAGCTGGCCCGGCGCATGACGACCATGAAACTGCGCTCGCGGGGCGAGCACACGGTGAACTACGAAATCGACGTGCTCACCAAGGACGGCCGGCGTATCTCGCTCGAGCTGAACACGCGCCTCATTCACCGCGCGGGGGGACGCACCGTTTTCCAGGGAATCGGCCGCGACATCACCGAGCGCAAGCGCATCGAAGCCGAACTGAAGTTCCGCCTCGAATTCGAAGAGCTGATCACGAGCATCTCTACCTACCTCATCAACCTGCAGCCGGGCGAGAGCACCCGCGGCATTCAGGAAGCCCTGCAGGCGATCGGCGAGTTCGCCTCGATCGACCGCGCCTACGTGCTGCTCGTGAACCCCGACGAAGACGTCTTCACCCAGGCCATCGAGTGGACCGGCGCCGGCGTGACCCCGCGCCTGGCCGAGATCGCCGGCACGCCGCTCTACGAAAGCCCCTGGCTCGCCGCGCAACTGGAGACCCTTTCGGCCGTGCGTCTGGCCGACGTGGCCGATCTGCCCGACGTCGCGACCGCCGAGCGCATGCGCCTGCAGTACCACGGAACCCGCTCGATGGTCGGCGTGCCGCTCATTGTCGGCAGCACGCTCGTGGGCTACCTCGGCATCGAGACGGTGCACCAGGGGCGCCCCTGGAGCGAAGACATGGTGGCCCTGCTGCGCATCGTGGGCGAGATCTTCGTCAATGCGCTGCAGCGCGACCGCACGCACGTCGCCCTCATCGAGAGCGAACAGCGCTACAAGCTCGCCGCGCGCGGCGCCAACGACGGCCTGTGGGACTGGGATCTGCAGAGCAACCGCATCTACTACTCCGAACGCTGGAAGTCGATGCTCGGCTACGCCGAAGCCGAGGTTTCCGACGCGCCGAACGAGTGGCTGCAGCGCGTGCATCCCGACGACATCGCGCGGCTGCAGCTCGATCTGAAGCATCACTTGGACGGTGAAACCAGCCACTTCGAGAACGAGCACCGCATTCTCCACCGCGACGGCACCTACCGCTGGATGCTCAGCCGCGGCCTCGCCGTGCGCGACCCCGACGACCGGGCGACGCGCATGGCCGGTTCGCAGACCGACATCACGCACCGGAAGGAGTTCGAAGAGCGCCTGCTGCACGATGCGCTGCACGATCCGCTTACGTCGCTGCCCAACCGCGCCCTGTTTCTCGATCGGCTCGAACGCTGCATGCAGCGGGGGCGCTTCAACGCCGAGTACCTGTTCGCGGTGCTTTTTCTCGATTTCGATCGCTTCAAGATCGTCAACGACAGCCTGGGCCACGCCACCGGCGACCAGTTTCTCATCGCGCTCTCGGCGCGGCTGCAGGCCTGCATGCGCCCGAACGACACGGTGGCGCGCCTGGGCGGCGACGAATTCGCGATTCTCATCGACGATCTGGGCGAGCGCGACGACGCCCTGCGCCTGGCCGAGCGCATTCAGGACGATCTCTCGCGCCCGATTCTGCTCGAGGGGCAGGAGGTCTTCACGACCGTCTCCATCGGCATCGCCTATCACGCTGACGGATACCTGCACCCCGAAGAGCTGCTGCGCGACGCCGACACGGCCATGTACCGGGCGAAAAGCCTCGGCAAGGCGCGGCACGTGGTCTTCGACGCCGGCATGCGCGTGCAGGCGCTCGAACGCCTGCGGCTCGAGACCGATCTGCGCTGGGCGGCCGAGCGCGGCGATTTCCGCCTCTATTACCAGCCCATCATTCACCTCGAGAGCGGCCGCATCGCCGGCTTCGAGGCGCTGCTGCGGTGGAACCATCCACAGCGGGGCATGATTCCGGCGCCGGAGTTCATTCCGGTCGTCGAAGAGACGGGGCTCATCCAGCAGGTCGGCCAGTGGGTGCTGCAGGAAGCCTGCCGGCAGCTCGGGCACTGGCAGAGTGTCTACCCGGCAGAGACACCGCTGACGATGAGCGTCAACCTCTCGCCCCGGCAATTTGCGCAGCCCGACTTTCTCGAGCGTCTGACGAACACGCTCGACGGCGCGCCGATTGCGCGCGGCAGCCTGAAGCTCGAAATCACCGAAAGCTTCCTCATGGATCACGCGGGGGACATCTCCCGCATTCTGAACGAACTCAAGGCCCGCGACGTGCACCTGCACATCGACGACTTCGGCACCGGATATTCGTCTCTCGCCTACCTGCACCGGTTTCCCGTCGACGCCCTCAAGATCGACCGCAGCTTCATCCGCGGCATCGAGAGCGAGGGGAACAATACGGAGCTCGTGCGCACGATCCTCAGCCTGGGTTCGGCGCTCAAGATGGACGTCATTGCCGAGGGGGTCGAGACCGAGGGGCAACTGGCGACGCTGCGCCGGCTGGGCTGCCCCTACGCCCAGGGATTTCTCTTCTCCTTCCCCATCGAGGCGGGCAGCATCGAAACGCTGCTCACGCAGGCACCGACCTGGTAGCGCGAATTGACGATTTACGACTGACGATTGACGATTTGCCTTCAGGCACCGGAATCAGCATCGGTGCTTAGTGCTTAGCGCTCAGCGCTTGGCGATTCGCGCCTTCAGTGGAGGGAGGCGCGGAATCCGGCGGCTTCAGCCGCGGCGCCAACGGGGAAACAGGCTTCGGGAACGGTCACGCCGTAGTAGCTCCCGCCGGGAACGTGGTAGATCCGCTCTCCCGCCCGATTCACATTCCCCTTGACGGGACAGCCTTCGGGACACGCCCCGCCCGCCGGTTCGCACCCTTCCGCCGCTCCGGTCCATTCCGGATCCGCCCTGCCTGAGCCGGTCTCCCCCGTCAGAAGCGACGGTTCGCCCCAGAGTCCGCGGCCGGCCTCTTTCGCTTCCCGGGCGATCGCGCGGAACTCCTCGGCATAGCGGACGTTGGGGGGAATGGTGAGAACGTCGGCCCACCCCCGGCGAAGGATCTCGCGATTGACCATCACGCGCCCGTTCTCCTGCCGCACGTAGAGATACGCCAGGAGGCGGCCGTACCTGTCGCGCTCCTGGACGTCAAACTCCACCTGCACCGGCCCCTCGCCGAGAATCCCGGCCGTGACGCGCGAGGCTTCGCGCCCGAGCGCCTGGATCGCTTCGGCCGGCCGGCCGCTCCGGCGCGCGTCGGCATCGAGTTTGCGGCTGGGATGTTTCTCCGGGGTATCCACGCCGATGAGACGCACGCTCTCTTCGCGGCCGTTCATGCGCAGCACGACCGTGTCGCCGTCGACCACACGCACGAGGGGGAACGATGGAGACGGCTCGACGACGCCCTGGGCACGTGTCCCCGGGCATCCGGACAGGGCAAGGAGGGCAAGCGCCGGGGCGAGGAGAAACGCAATTCGCATACGTCCGGTATTGTACCAGCCGGCCGCCAGCAGGGTGTTCAGATGCTACGGGCGGAATGTCTTGCTTAATGCGCGGCAGGCTCGTCGCGGTGGACCAATTCGAGAATTTCCGTGGGATGGAAGGGTTTCGATACGTAGCCGTCGAAGCCCTCGGCCATGAGGCGTTCGCGATCTCCCTTCATGGCATAGGCGGTCACCGCAAAGACCGGCGTCTCCCGATAGGCGTCCATGCGGCGCAGTCTGTGCAGAACCTCGACACCGTTTTGGCCCCGCAGGTCGATGTCCATGAACACCCGGTCGAAGTGCTCGTCGCGTGCCCGATCGAGCGCCTGGAGCGCGTCGTCGCACCAGACCACCGAGCCCTCGCGGACTAGGATTTCCTGGAGCAGCCGGCCGCACCCAGGGTCGTCTTCAACGACGAGAATGTGGTGCTCATGCGCCGGACTCTCGCCCGACGGCGCCGCCGTGCGCGCCTCGGTGAGCACGCCGCGCAGGATGACGACCGCCCGGGTGCCCCTCCCTGCGATCGAGGCGACGTCGACGTCGCCCCCCTGTGCCCGGGCGAGCCGGCGCGCGACCGGAAGCCCCAGTCCAATGCCCTCATACGTGCGGGAAAGACCTTCTGACTCCTGCCGGTAATCCTCGAAGACATTCGGAAGAAACGACGGGTGGATGCCGACGCCTGTGTCGGACACTTCGACGGCAACCAGCGGCTCCCGGGTCGAGCGATCGAACAGCATGCGGACATGGACACAGATCTCGCCGCGATCGGTGAAGCGCACGGCGTTGTCGAGCAGGTTCTGCAGGATATGCTCCTCGGCGCGCACGTCGCTGTAGACCCAGTGGGCGTTCGCCGGATGGAAAAGCACCCTGACCCCTTTGCGCTCGGCGAGGGGACGCGTGCGCACCAGAACGCGCTCGATGGACTCGTTCGCATCATGCAGGGTCGGCTGCAGCTCGAAACGCCCCGACTCCAGGCGGGCCAGATCGATCATGTTGCTCAGGGTGGCCAAAAGGCGCGAGCCCGCCTCGAAAATGACCTGGCCGAAGCGAGCCGCGTCCTCGGGCACCATACCGCGCCCCAGGAGTTCGGCATACCCGAGGATTGTCGTGAGCGGGGTCCTGATTTCATGGCTCATGTTCGAGAGAATGGCCGTCTTGAGCCGGTTCGCCTCTTCGGCGCGGTCACGCGCCTCCCGCAGCTTGGCCTCGAGATCCTTCGCTTCCGTAATATCGTGCAGCGACCCGAGTACGCACGCCCCCCGCGCACCGTTTCCGGCCGTGCGCACCTGGCCGCGGGCAACATACCAGCGGATCGAGCCGTCGGGATGGACGATGCGGTGTTCGGACACGAGCGCCTCGGTCCGGCTCGTCAGCGTCTCCCTGACCCGCATGCGATCGACCGGGTGTACGGCGGCCAGATACGAATCGAGGGTGGCGGGAAATGCCCCCAGGCCGCTTCCGAACAGGCGCTCGGCCGATTCAGACCAGATCATCGAACCGGTCTGCAGGTCGATCTCCCAGATGGCAGTATGTGCCGCCTCGAGTGCAAGGCGCAGCCAGCGTTCACGGGCCTGGACGCGCTGTTCGACCGCCCGGCGCTGCGAGACGTCCCGCGCGATGCCTTCAGCGGCGACGATGCGCCCATGGTCGAAGATCGGCGCCACGTTCAGCTCCAGCCACAGATAGTCGCCGGCGCGGGTCTTCCAGCGCAGCTCATGGGGCCCCTCCCAATGCGAGAAACGATCGGAGAGCTGCCGCAGCAGACGTTTGCGGTCTTCGCGGTGCAGGAGCCGGATCACCAGCTCCGGATCGGCGTAGAAAGCTTCGGGATCATATCCGACCACCTGCTCTACGCTCCGGTTGATGAACGTCAGCCGGGGCTCGGGCGCGAGTTCGACGCGGAAGATGATGTCCTGTACGTTGTCGGCGAGCGTCTTGAGATTCGCCTCGAGAATACGCCGCTGTTTCTCCTGCGCCCGATGCGCCCGATACCAGCGCCGGAAGATGCTGCGCCGTACCGTGAATGCGACCCCCGAGATCAGGGCCGCCGTCGCAAGGCCGAAGGCATAGTGCATCCAGACGGGCTCGGGCACGCCGAGCCGGGACACGGCCCCGCCCCAGGCGACGGCGATGAGGACCACAGTGCCCGCCAGCCAGGGGAGGGAGGCGAAAAACAGGCCGGCGGCCGCCACAATCAGCATCAGGTTCGTGGTCTGGCGAACATCCCCGAGCAGAAGGAGGTGCAGCAGGGAATTCGCGAGCACGACGACGCCGACACCCATCGCCACCGGATTCGGGTGCGCCAACGGACGGCGACTGTGGAGCAAGACTGCCAGAGCGCCGAACAATACGGCGGTCAGAAGGGCGGCCGCGGCCATGCGCAGGTCGTTCGGCGGTTCGATCAGACGCAGGTGGCCGACCGTAAACACGAGATAAAGAACCGCCAGCGCCGCCGACAGCGGTATCAGGGCGTCGCCGGTCGACGCGGCGAACGTCCGCCCGAAATCATCCGGTGCGGGCGCATCCCGTTCTCGAGTGTGGCGCACGAGCATTTTTCCCTGCGCACCATGTTTGCAGGACTCCGGACTGCCGACAAGCGACACCGCCTGGTAATAAGGCTGCGAAGAACAGAGACCGGGGGGTGCTGGGCAGGACGGCGCATGCCCGACGCTCGGCACCAGAAGCGCCGTCAGGCAGGGCCTGCATCCGGAACCCGCCCGGCCAGCCGGGCCCGGCCGCCGACTATCGCTCGGGATCTTCTGCGATGCGCGTGACGGTCATGCCCTTGCCTTCGACGGCGCGGGCGACGTAGGCGTCTGCGGTCGCCGTGAGGCCGCGGGCCCGGTCAAGGTACATGCGCACGCGGCGAGCCAGATCGGGGGGGGCCGCCGAAGGCTCGGCCCAGCGGTCGGAGGGAAACTGGCTGTCGAAGGCGGCCAGGGTCGCAGAAGACAGCAGGTGAAGCTGGGCGACGGAGTCGTAGACGCCGGCCAGGTAGCGGGCCGCGACGGCAAAGGCGCCGCGGTTCAGGGCGTCGTAGCGTTCGGCGATTCCGTCCCGTTCCCGGGCCAGCGCGGCCACGTCGCGGTGCATCTGCTCGCGCCACTGCGCCAGCGTCCAGGGTGCCACATGGGCGGCGGCCGTCGTGACTTCGAGCGGGGTTCCGGTCACGGCTTCGGCAAACAGTTCTTCTTCGCCCGACGAGGCGACGTCGAACTGCACCGGCCGGTTCGGCAGCTTCGGGATGGGCCCCCTGAGAACGCTCGACTTCGCCGGCTTGGCCTTCGTCCTGCGCTTCGACTTTGCCTCGGCGGGCAGCACGGCCACGGCGAGCAGAAGCCCGACCAGGCCGAGGATTGCCGCTGGACCGAAGCGCCGCATGCCCGATCAGCCGTTCGAGGTGAAGATGAACGGGTACTCGACGGTGACCTGGCCGCCCTTGGGCGCGGGGAACTTCCAGCGCCGGATCATGCGCAGCATGCACTGCTCGGCTTCGGCGTTGCCCAGGGTGGAGTTGAGCACCGAGTACGAAACGACATCGCCCGTCTCACCGATGGTGAAGGCGACGAGCACCTTGCCCGACAGCTTGGGATTGTTCTTGAGTTCCTTCTCGTAGCAGTACTTGATGCCCGAGAGTTTGCTCTTCACGACCGCCGCGATGGCGGCGCTGTCGAGCGCGCCGCTGGCGGTGATTTCGCCGGTGGCGATGTCAGACTGCACCTGCGTGGCCTGTTTCTTGCCCAGATCGGCGCCGCGCCCGGGTCCGCCGGTGTTGATGGCCCCGATGTCGGCGGTGCCGTACGAGTCGCCGCCGCGGGTGCCGCCGAGCTTCAGATCGGACCCGGTCTTGGCCACGCCGAGGCCGCTCCCCTTCATGCTGTCGAGTGCCTTGTCGAGGTCACTGTTGAGCCCGCCTTCACTCAGCACGTCGCGCAGGGCGCCGTTGCTCCCCTTCGAGCCGATGATGGCGAGCAGGCCGGTCTTCTTGACCTTCTCCTTGATCTCGGCCTTACGCTCGGAGTCGCTCTTCGCCCCTTCGGCGGGCGCATTCTCGGCGGGTGCGGCCTCCTGGACGGGCGCTTCTTCCTTGGGCGCCTCAGAGCGCTTCGCGGGGGCCTGTTCGACCGGCTTGGGTTCTTCTTCGACCGGGGCGATGAACTTGGCGAACCGCTCGGGAATCTCGGCCGTCTGGAACGGATCGTTCACGATGACCCGCGTCGAGAAGAAGATCATGATCAGCAGGTGCACGAGCAGGCTGACCACGGCGACCTTCATGAAGGTCGAAAAACGCGTTTCGGAGAAAATGCGGTACGCGGCGAGCAGGTCGCCGGCGAGGACGCCGCCGCCGGCGGCTCCGGCCGGAACGGCGCGGGGCGCGGCAGCCTGCGGAGCCGCGACCGGCGCGGCCACGGCGGCCTCACCGATGTGGAGAGACCAGCCGCCCAGGCTTACCTCGGCGCTCGCCCCCTGCGGCAGACGCATCGTTTCCATACCCTCGGCGGCCACCGTGAACCCCTTCGCCTTCAACTCGGCGAGGGTCGCGACGGTGTTCCCCTTCGAAAGCTTCAGATCCATGCCCGGCGCCAGGCGAAGCACGACGGCCCCCCCCTGGAGCGCGACCAGAGCGTGCCCCTGCGGAAACGGCGATCCGGCCGGTGCAAGATCGCCCCCGATGCGCAGCGCCGATCCTTCTTCGAGCGCAGCCTGAACGGTCTTGACGAGCTTGCCGGACTGCTTAAGGGTGACCTGAATCTTCATGGATGCCTCAACTTCACGGAATCACGGGCGCGGGTCGAACAGGTCGTCGGCGAGCGACTCGGCAATGCGCGGCGTCACGGCCGGCGCCTTGCCCTTGAGGTTGTCGCTCAACGAGATCTGATTCGAGCGCTGAATAATATAACTCGCCTGGGGTTTCTGCAGCTCACCTTCGACGGTAAGCGTGTCCATCTTGATGGCGCCCCGTCGGGAGGCCTGTTGAGCCTCGACCGGCGCGGCGAATGCGAGGGCCGTTGCGGCGGCCGCCAGCCATGGTAGCGTCTTCCCCATCACAGCCTGATCATCTTAGCATATTCTCTTGCCCGTTCAAGGGCTTAGGCCGTTTACGGGGCACGGGATTCTCCCCCCGGCGAGGTGCCGTCCTGCGACGGAACCGGCGACGGGTCCTGCGCTGCGTCTCCGGCTTCGGGCGACGCCCCTTCGGTCGTCTGCGGAGCTGTCTCGTCGAGGGGCGGTAAGTCGTCGGCCGGATCCAGCGCCTCGACCGCCTGCGCGGCCGGTGCTTCTGACGGCTCGTCCGCATGCGCCGGTTCGGTCGGCTCGGGCGTCGAAGCCGTGGACGGGGCTTCAGCCGGCGGCGCGGCTGCCTCGTCAAGCGTCGGCAGGTCGTCAGCCGGATCGACTGTGGCGGCGGGTGGGGCCGGTTCTGCGTCGCCCGGCGCCGGATTCGAGGGCGCTTCGGCCGGATCGAGCGCTTCGCCCCGGGCCGGAGCCTCATCTCCGATCTCGACCGCTTCGACCGGTTTCGCCTGCCCTCCCTCGACCGCCTCGACCGGCTGAGCCGAGGGGGGCGCATCCTGTACCGCCTGCGATGGTGCGTCGTCGGCCGCCGGCGCGGGCTGAACCGGGGACGCGGGCAGAGCGGCCTCGCTCGAAGGCGCGGACGCCGCGGGTTCGGCGGACCCACCGGGCGCCGGGGCGGTTTCCGCGGGATCCGCTGCGGTTTCTGCGGACTCCGGGGCGACCGCCACCGGACCCGTGACCGGGTCTGCAGCCTGATCGACCGGCAGACCGGCCGTCGCCCCGGTTCCGTCGGTGGCCGGCTGCGAAGCCTGGGCCTCGGACTGCGACGCTCCGGTCACCGCCAGGGGAGCGTCAGCCGCTTCGGTCGCGGCGCGTGCGGCCATCTCGGCCTGCAGGCGCCGCTGCTCTTCGGCGAGCCGCCGCGCCTCTTCTTCGGCCTGGCGACGGCGTTCCTCTTCTTCTTTCCGCTTCTGCTCGGCCAGGGCCGCTTCGCGCTCGAGGCGCCGCTTGCGTTCCTGCTCGAGCCGCTCGAGCTCCGACTGCAGGCGCGCAATCCGCTCGTTCACTTCGGCCGTCAGCTCCGCCGGAAAATCCGGGCGATCGCGCAGCGCCTCCCAGGCCGGAACCGCCTCGGTCGGATTCCCCGCGTAATCGTCGTAGAGAACGGCCAGGTTGAAACGGGCGTCGAGCAGTCCGTCGTTGATTTCGACCGCCTTCTCGTAACTTTCGACCGCTTCGGTATAGCGCCCCAGTTTGCGCAGGGCGACACCACGGTTGACGTAGGCCTGCGCGTAATTGACGTTCGCCTCAACGGCTTTGTCGAGGTACTCGAGCGCCTTGTCGGGCTCATCCTTGCGCAGGGCGACGAGACCAAGGCCGTTCCACGCCGAGTCGTTCTTCGTATCGATGCTGACGGCCTGGTGAAACTCACGCTCGGCCACGAGCACCCGATCGAGCTTGTAGTAAACCTGCCCCAGCGAGCTGCGCAACACCGGGTCGGTCGGGTTGTCCTTGAGCAGCTCGTTCAGAACCTGCAGGGCCATGTCGTAATGGCCGCGGTCATAGTAAATGAGTCCGACGTTGAGCTTGGCGCCGTAGATCACGCCGTACTTGCGCGTAAGCTTGATGCTCTCCTTCAACGATTCGTCGAGGCGCCCGGTCAGGCGGTAGAGCGCCGCCAGATTCGTGCGCGCCCGCGGGTCGTCGACGTTCGTCGCGAACAGCTCCTCGAGCACCCGGATCGCTTCCGCATAGTTCCCCCGCGCCCGGTAGAGGTCGGCGAGGTTGACGGCGGCCGGGATGTGGGTCGGTTGAATAACGATGGCCTGCCGGTAGCTCTCCTCGGCATCCGCCAGACGGCCCGTATCCGCGTACATCAGCGCGAGCTCATAGTGCACATCCGCATTTTCGGCCTGTGTCTTCGCCAGCTGTTCGTAGTACGCCAGGGTGCCGGGGGCGGACGCGAGAGCCTGTTGCCCGGCGTGCTCGACGCGGGACCCCTGCGAACCGGCGCAGGCCGACACGGCGAGAATGGCCGCGGTCACCGCCCAGCGGCGGATTGCGATGGAATGCTCAGTTCGCAAGGCGCAGCTCCCGGGGGGCCTCGATGACCAACCCTTCACCCGACAGCAGCAGCGTCGACCGCGTGCCGCCCTTGAGAATACTTCGCTGAGCCCGCGTCAGCTCGATCTTCTTCTCCTTGCCTTCCTCGACGCCGGTCTGGTCGGCGTACAGCACCTTGCCGTCACGGATCTCATACCCGGCGGCCCGGTCGGTCGTCGGTCCGAAGCGATAGAAGAACTCGTTCTGGCCCAGCACGGTGCGCTCGTTCGCGCGCGCCCGCTCGAGGTTCGGGTTCAGCTTGCGCAGGCGGGTGCGCGTCAGCTCGGTCCACTCGTTCTCGATGCCGTTCTTGAGCGAGGTGTCGAGCTGGCGCTGAAATGCCTGCAACGCCTTGTCTTCGATGGGGAAGGCCTGATCCTGCAGCTCGAGCTGATAGATCTCGGCCTCTTCTTCGCTCAGCTCGGGGGGCACCGGCGCCGTGAAGAGCGTGTCAGCGAAATTCTGATACGCCTCGCCGATGAGGTACAGGGCCGCGCTCGCCCACTCGGGATCCCCGAACATGACGACCTCGGTCATGACGCCGACGATTTTCTGCAGTTCGGCGGCCTTCTGCTCCAGCTGCTTGGCCATGCGCGACGCCGGGAGCGTCAGCTTCATCGCGGCGTACTCATCGAAGCGTTCCTGAGCCGCGAGAAACGCGCCGTGCGCGCCGTAGCCCGGCGGGGCGATCTTACCCCCCGCCGTCCACGCCTTGTAGACGTTCGTGGTCTCGACGAGAAGTTCACGCGAACGCTCGGCGTTGCCGAGCTTCTCTTCGCACATCGCCCATTTGTACCAGGCCTCGACGAGCAGCTCCTTGGGCTCGTGCTTGCCGCGGATGTAATTCTCATATACCAGCGCCGCGTTGGCCCAGTCTTCGTTCTTGTAGTAGGCGTCGGCGGCGAAAAAGAGCACCTGTGCCAGATCGGTGCGCTTGGGATACCGGTTCACGTACTCGAGGTACACCGATGCGGCGCGATCCAGGTCGCCCATCTTTTCGAGCAGCAGCGCCGAGTTGTAGACCGCGTCGGGGCCTTCTTTCTCGTTGGGGAACTCGCGGGCCAGCTTGAGGTAGTAACGGACGGCGCCCAGATAATTCAGCACCCGTTCATTGTTCCGCGCGAGCAGAAAGACGGCCTTGGGAATGAACTCGCTGGTCGGATACGCTGCCAGGAGACGCTCGAAAACGGCGATGGACTCGTAGTAGCGGGCTTCCTTCTCGAGATTGAGGCCGGCATTGAAGAGCGCGTCGTCGGCGAACTCCGACGTGGGGAACCGGCCGACCATGTCCTGATAGATGACGGCCGCGCGGCGCCGGTTGCCTTTCTGCTCTTCGCTCTGCGCATCCTTGAAAATGGAGGCCGACAGAATGCCGCCGAGGTACTGGGCGACCTCGTCGCGGCGGCCCAGGCTCGACTCGAGCACCTCGTAGGCATACTGGTTGAGCGCGTTGAAGTTGCGCTCCAGCGTAAAGGTGATGACCACGTTCTTCAGGGCGTCGAAGACCAGGTCGTGCGTCGGCCAGGTGTCGATGAAGGTCAGAAAGACGGCGCGCGCGTCTCCGTAGCGTCCATACCGCAGCAGAATCTGGCCGTTGTTGTAGACCAGCGTCGCGTTGCGCTCGCTCTGGGGAAAAAGGTCCATGTAATAGCGCGCCGCCTCGAGCAGCTTCTGCGCCTCCTGCGGAAACTGCGGCAGCGCCCCCAGCTGCGCCTGCTCCGTCGCATCGGTCACCGGCTCGCCCCCCCGCTTGACCATCGCTTCGAAGTAGCCCAGCGCCTTGCGGCCGGTGAAGCCCGTCTCGTACTCTGCCAGCCAGTTGCGATACGAGAGCACCATGTTCCAGGCGGCGTCGGCGAAGAACTTGTTGTTCGGCGTGACGAGGTCCTGCGTGACGCCGCGATAGCGCTCGCCCGCCTCGGCCCACTGGCGCTTGGCGAAGAGGATTTCAGCCAGGAGAAACCCGACCTCGGCCCCCCGCTTGCTTTCGGGGAACCAGCGCAGGAAGTCTGCGTAGCTGTCGGCGGCCGTCTGGTAGTAGCGGGCGGCGCGCACCTCGTTCGGCTCGACGTCGCCGGCCGTATCGAGATCCTTGCGGCCCTCGCGCTTCTTTGCGTCCGCCTTCTTGTCGTCGGGTTTCTTCTCGTCCCCCTTCGGCTCGGGAACGGGAACGAAACTGTCGCTCTCGTCGCCGCTCAGCTTGAGCGCCCGGGCGTGCCAGAACTTGGCGTATTCGTACTGGAGGTTCTCGGTCAGCTCACGCGTGCGGCCGGCGAGCGCCGGATCGGCGGCCGGCGCCGTCGACGTTCCCGCATAATGGCGAAACCAGGTTGAAGCGGGCCCGTACTCGCGCACGAGCCGGCTGCGGATGGCGAAGGCCGACTCCAGATCGGAGAGCCGCTGATAGGTCTCCATGACCTTGACCAGCAGCTCGGGGTTGCCCGTATGCAGCGGAAACAGCTCGGTCACGCGCAGATAGGCCTCGATCCCTTCGAGATAGCGTGTCTGATCGAAAAGAACGTCGGCGTACCCGAGATAAAGGTCGATGGCGTACCGGCGCTCGCCGATGCGCTGCATGAAGGCCTCGAGGGCTGCAAGCCCCCCTTCGTCGCTGAAGCTGATGCCGATGTACTTGAGCGCTTCGCGGCGCATGGCGCTCTCGCCGGTGCGCCGCCGGTCGGCGTCATCGATGACCGCGATGAAGTACCGGTTGGCCTGCTCCAGCTCGCCGAGCCGGTAGTGGGTCCACCCCATCTTGTAGAGCGCCTTGTCGTACAGCGAGGGGTCCTTCAACTTGAGCGTCTCGTTGTACGCTGCAAGCGCGGTCCGGTACTCGCCCACCTCGAACCAGAACTCACCCATGCGGAAGTGGACTTCGGCGGCGAACTTGGAGTCGGGACGGATGCGCAGCAGGCGCTGGAAGTACTCGGCGGCCTCGTCGCCGCGGTTGTCTTCGAGCAGCGTGTAGCCGAGCAGGTAGAGCGCCTCTTCGATCTTGGGGTGATCGGGAAAGAGTTCGACAAACCGCTGATAGAGCGCCGTCGACGGCTTGAAATCGATGGACGGGAGCATCGGCTCTTCGGCGGTTTCGCCGCGCGAAAACTTCTCGATCTCACGTTCGTAATTCGCCATGGCCGTGAAGAAAGCGTCGTTCGCGCGCTCGAAATACAGCTCGCCCAGCCGGAGCATGCTGTCGGCGATGAGCGGGCTGGCAGCCTGCCGTTCGAGAAACACCTCGGTGCGCGCGATGAGCGCATCGCGGCGCCGGCGCTCCTTGGCGTGCAGCCCGTCAACGACGTTCTGATAGGTGTTCTCGATGCGGACGGTCTCTTCCTGCTGTTTCTTCTCGATAATCGCGCGGATGCGTTCGCGCTGCTCGGCAATCCGCCGCTCGAAGGTCTCGATGCGCAGCCGGATCGCTTCGACCCGCGCGGCCTCGAGGTACGGCGGCACGGCCTCGTTCGCCGCCGCCGGTCCGGCGAAAGCGAGAAGGAGAAACCCGAGGAGCAGGCCGAACCGCAGCATCAGCGGGCCTCCTGCGGATTCAGATTCAGCGGGCGGCCGCCATCCGTGGCCGGAACCACCGGTTCGAACTGAAACTCGAGCGGCGTCTCGCGCGGCTCCCGTTCCCGTTCGGTCATGACGGCGCTCTCGGCGCCCCCCTGCAGCTTCTCGAGCTGAAGCTGGGCTTCCTGCAGCGCCTTGGCCAGCGCGACGACTTCGCTGCCCAGGGTCAGCAGCTCGCGGCCGTAGGAGCTGTCGACGCTCCCCGTTTCGCGGGCCAGCGCCTCGGGGCTGAAGTCTTCGACACCGGGCCACGGCCCCGCCTCGTCGCGGGTCGCCAGGGTGTCGTCGTAATATTCTTTCAGCTTGACGAGCCGATCCTGCTTTTCGGTGAGCAATTCACGCACGCGCTCGTCTTCGAGTTCCTTGACGCGCCAGGCGGTATCCAGGGCGCCCAGATCGGCGCGCGCCGCCGTGCCGGCGACCCGCTCGCGCACCCGGCCGAATTCTTCCTGCGCGTAGACGCCGCGGGTCGTGCGCGCCGCCATTGCGATGTCGCGGGCCACGAAGCGGTATCGCGTCAGCGCGACCCGTTCACCCTCGGCCCGCGCCCGCGTCCCCAGGTAGATGTGCTCCTGAATGTCGGCGACGGCGTTGCCGAGGTCGCGCAGGGCCTGCTGCAGTTCGACCGACTGGCGGAAAAGGATGCCGGCCTGGCGCACGAAATCATAGCGCTCGGTCACCCGCTGACGGCGGAAGATGAGGCCCTGCAGGCGGTCCTCGACATAGATCGTGTACTCGAGGGCGGCGTCGATCCAGCGGTCGTCGAGGCTCGCCTCGCGCGTCAGCTCGACCAGGTTGCGCCGGGCCTTCATGAGGTATTCATCGGCCCACAGGGGACGATCGACTTCGGCGATCCGGCGTGCGTCTGCCCCACGGGCGGTGTCGAGACCGATCTCGGGGTGAATCTGGAGCAGATACTGCGCCAGCGCGCCAAGCGTCTGCTGCCGGCGCACGGTTTCGGAGGCCACGTCGGCCGGCGTGTAGCGGAAACTCGCCAGATCGTTGCGGATCCGGCGGACGCTGCGCAGGACCTCGAGTTCCTTCGGGTCGGCGCGCTTGATGAACGGGCGCAGGCGCAGCTCGAGAATGCGCTCCTGCAGGCTGTAGAGCGCGTCGGACAGCTCGAGACGGATGGTGTTTTCGAGGGCGGCCGGATCGTCGCCGGTGCCCCGCTGCGAGGCCGCGAGCACTTCGAGCTGATCCAGCTCGCGATACAGGTCGCGGATGGTTTCTTCGAGCCCGGTGACTTCGTCGATGACCGTGGCCGCTTCGCGCACCTTCTCGCCCTCGCGCACCCAGAGCCCGATCTGCGTGGGCAGGGTGACCCCGCGTTCGCTCTCGACGAGGCGGGCGTAGAAGATCTCGGGCGAGGTGACGTCGACCGCATAGCGCTGCAGCTGCGACACGAGGCGCTCCATGAGCACGCGGGTGTCTTCGAAGTGCCCATAGGCCTGATTGAACCGGCGTTGTTCGATCGTGAGATAGCCCACGAGCAGCGAGGCCTCGAGCACCCGCGGGCTCTGCGGATGCTCTTCGAGCAGGCGCCGCACCCGCTCCAGCGCGCTCAACACGTTGTCGGATCGCAGCAGCACCCAGGCGCTCTCGAGAAGCGCCGCATCGGCATATCGCCCCTCGCCCGGCACGCGGTCGTACGCCGCCAGGGCCTCCTCGGCGCGGCCCGCATCCGCATAGATCCGGGCGGTCGAGAGGGCGATGATTTCGCGGAAACGGGCGAGACGCTCGGCCCCTTCGGGCCCCGATCCCGGTCCCCGCTCAGGCAAAGCGGCAGGCAAGGCGGCATCGGCGGCCTGGAAAAGGCGGATGGCGGCCGTGACGTTGCCGGCATAGACAGCCTCGATCGTGCCCAGGTGAAACAGGGCCTCGGCGTGAAACCGGGAGCCCGGCGCGACCTCGCCGAGATAGCGGCGGGCATCGGTGACGTTGCCGGCATAGAGGGCCCGCCCCAGGCCGTAGGCGGCCATGCTGCGCTCTTCGCCCGGCACGTCGGCGCGCGCGAACCAGGTCTGCGCTTCGTCGAGTTCACCCATGCGCACGGCGATGTCGGCAAGCCGGGCCGCCGCCCTGGATGCGTGCTTGCCATGCCGGTCCATTTCGAGCACCCGGCGAAACCAGTAGGCCGATCCGGGCCAGGCGCCGACGTGGAAAAGACTTTCGGCGAGCCGGAAGCGCGCTTCATAGAGCGACCCTTCGCCGAGCGGTTCGTTGACAAGGGCCATCAGGTAGGCCGCGGCCCCCTGGTAATCGGCAATGCGGTACAGCGACGTGGCAAGGGCCCAGCGCTGGCGATAGAGAATGCGTTGCAGGCGCTGCTGATAGAGGTCGGCCTCCGGCGCCGACAACATCGGCGGCAGAGCCGCGGCCGTCACCGCAGGCGCGGCGGTATCAGCGGCGCGAGCAGGACGCGCAGCGGATACCATCGCCAGCAGGCAGCCTCCCAGGACAATCCTGGTTTGCCAGCGTGCGCAGCGCATCGGTCAGTACGCATCCTCCTCGGCGACTTCGAAGCTGATGCCGGGGCGGTTCTGGATGCTCGTAAACGTGCCCCCCTTGTCGAAGAGGCGTACCGACAGGTTGAGCTGCTTGCCTTCGTTGGCGGTGAAGTATTCGCTGGTGGTCAGCTTGAGCCGCGCTCCGTGCCCGAAGTCGAACATCCCCTCGTCGCCGTGCACGACGACTTCCATGTCGATCTTGTGCTTGCCCGGGAGAATGCTCCCCTTGTAGATCACGTCGTCGAGCGCCGCCTTGTCGCCGGCGAATTTCTTGCTGTAGATCTGGTGGCCGTCGAGAAAGTAGGTGACCGAGTCGATGACGAAGTCCTCGCCGAGCGCGTTCTCGTTGCGTACGAGCACGCGCGTGCCGGCCGTGAAGCCTTTCGAGACCCGCTCGCCGTACGTGATGATGCGGCTCTTGGTCTCGATGACCCGCTCGCGCAGCAGGGCGAGCTGGCGCTGCAGGTCCTGAAGTTCCTGCTGGTAGTTGTCGTCGAGCGTCAGCTCCATGCTCTCAGGCCGGTAGCTCTGCGCAACCTGGATCTCTTCGGGCACGCGCAGCTTCTCGCGTTCAGGCGGCGGCTCGACCGGAATCAGCGGTGCCGGCTTGGCGGGCGGGAGAACCGGCCCCTGCTCGACCATCTTCACGACCGGCGTCTCGGGGGCCGCGACCACGGGCGGCGGAGGGGGCGGCGTCGGCTCGGGTTCGGGAGCCGCCACGACCGGGGCGGGCTCGGGTTCGGCCGGACGATACTCTTCGAATTCGATCGGCTCGGCGCCGAGGTCGATCGGTTTGACCTCGATCGTCTCGAGCCCACGGTTGCCCGTCGACGCCCCCGGATCGATCTCCTGAATCTCAGGCCGGATCTCTTCGAAGGCATTAATATCGATGTTAACGTCCCCCTCCTGGGCGAACGCCGGCACCAGGCGGATGACGGAGGCCAGAACGAGCATGAGGAGGCCGAAGACCGCAAGCCTCTTATCGTTACGTTTCAAGCGTCCCTTCTCTCTGATGGCGGCTGTACGGCAGGGTTCCTGCATGGGGAGTCGGTGCACAATCGGGCAGAAACAAGCACTTAAGCCGGTTTTTCAGGTTGTTCACTCTAGCAAAACCGCGCTCGCCTTGTCAACCGGCGTTTGATTTGCGCGCGCCAAACCAAGCCTCTGAAACTCCATCGTTTTTTCAGGGGACGGGCGGCAACTGTTCCGCCGGCGGCGCTGCGGGTGACGCCGGGGGCGACAGCGAGGTGGCCGGCCGGGCCTCCTCCGTGCCGGCGGCCTTGAATTCCCCCAGGCTGCGCAGCTCGACCAGCCGCTCGCGGGCCCGATCGACCCACTCGGTCTGCAGGGCAAGCCGGTTGGCGAACCGGATGATGCGGTCGTAGGCGATGATCGCCTTCTTGCGCACCGGCTCGGTCATCTCGCGCAGCTCCTCCCGATAGACCACCCGTTCCTCTTCGGTCAGATCGGGGGGGAGCGGGGCGGCATGAAGGGCGCGGTAGAATTCTTCGTAGTTGTGGCCGATGCGATAGACGGCCGCCGTGGCCCAGACTTCGTTGTGAATCTGCAGGGTGCGCATGTAGTGCCGCTGTGCGCGCAGCAGCGCCTCGGCCTTACGGTTGAGATCGGTCTCCATCCGGTCCTGCGGCAGCGCGAGCGTGACGGCGGCAAACCGGCGGTGGTGCGCTTCGCCCAGAGCGAACTCGGCGCGGGCCAGCCATTCGTTGTCTGCGTACGGCTGCCCCTTCAGATAGCGCCGGAAGTCGCCAATGACGGTCTCGAGGCTCTCGATCGCGGAATCGGCGGCAGGGGTCTCGTCGGCGCCGTGGGCATTCAACGCCGCAATGCCGGCCCGCGCGCGCCAAGCCAGGACCTGATCGGCTTCGAGCTCGGGCCGGAGCGCAAGCTCGTCGAACACGCCGGCCGCCTCGCCCCACCGGCCGCCGCGCTCGTGCAGGATGCCCATGTGCAGCAGCACGTCCTGGTTCAGGGCGGCGTCGGCCCCGATCAGCTCGCGGGTGGCCCGGTAGTACTCGAGGGCGCGTTCGTCTTCGCGCAGCTGCTCGAGGCAGAGCCCGCCGTTATAGAAGGCGAGGACGCGGTACGGGGAATCGGGGAATTTATCGATGATCCGCCGGTAGAGGTTGAACGCCTTCTTCCACTCCCGGACGTCATAGGCCGCGGCCGCCCGGCGAAACAGGTCGGTATCGGTGTAGATGTCGAGCCCTTCGGGGCCGTAGTCGAAGTAGTAGGGGGCCATCTGTACGCGCTCGACGGCGCCCGGCGCCTGCGGCTGCGACGGGGCAACCGCAAGGTCGGGCACCGGCCGATTTCCCGCGCACCCGGCGATGGCGAGCGCAAGCAGAAGAGCGGCGGCGCGCACCATCAGACGCCCTGGCTCTGCCCTTTGAAGAGAATCTGGAGGACTTTGTAGACGCGCTTGGCCAGATCGACCGGGTCGGGGCTCGTCCCCTTGTTGACGTAGCTCGACGGCTCGACCTGCGCAAGAAAGGCCTTGAAACGCTCGTCGCAGGGGCGGCTCGTGAAAAAGAGAATCGGGATCGGGCGGGTGCGGCCCGCCTGCTTTTCGATGTTGCGCAGGCTCATGGCCGCCTGCACACCGGTCATCGTGGGCATCTCGACGTCCAGAATCGCCAGCGAGATCGGCAGGTTGGCCTTCATGCGCTTCGTGACCACGCTGATGAACTCGACCCCGTTCGCCGCCGAAACCACCTCTTTGGCGATCTTCTGCTGGATGAGCATTTTTTCGAGGATGCCGCGCAGCGAATCCGAATCGTCGGCCAGGGCCACACACTTGACCAGCTCCAGCGCTTCCTGCGCCTTATCTTCGTCGGGGATGACGAGACCGCAGATGGGGCAATGGGTGATCTCGTTGCCTTTCTGGACGACGACATAGCCCTGGACTTCAACCCCGCAACTGGGACAGTACACGCGTTTCTGAGACATCGTTCACGTTTCCGACGGATTAACTCTCCAACCCATATCATACTCGAAGTGCACCGCAGAGTTCAAAACCGGCGCCGCGGCCTTGAACATTCCATGCGGGCGGGGTACAAGGGCCTGACAAGGAGATTCTCATGCCCCGCACCCCTCTTCTCGACGAAACCGCCCTCGCCCGCGCCCTTGCCGATCTCCCCGGTTGGTCGCGTGCCGACACGAAACTCACGCGGACGTTCGATTGCGGCACGTTCGCCGGCGCGCTGCGCCTGGTCAACGCCGTCGGGCAGGCGGCCGAGGCGGCCGACCATCACCCCGACATCGACATCCGCTACCGACGCGTGACGTTCACGCTGACGACCCACGACAGCGGCGGGCTGACGCAGCAGGATGTCGACCTGGCCCTGACCATCGACCGCCTGGCCGCCGAAGCCGGCTAATCGATGATCTCGAGGGTGAATTTCTTGTTGTGCTTTCCGCTGACGGCCATGAGCAGGGTGCGGATCGCCTGCGCATGCGTGCCGTTCTTGCCGATGACCTTTCCGACGTCGTCCTTGCGCACCTTGAGTTCAAGCACCGAGACGTGATCGCCGTCGAGCTGTCGGACGTGTACCGACTCCGGATCATCGACGAGCGCCCGCGCAATCTGTTCAACCAGTTCCTTCATGATTCGCCTCCACAGCAATGGGCCCGGTTAAGCTAGCAGAGGCGCGCGGGATGGGTCAATCGAGGTCCGCACCGCACACCCGACCGCTCCGCATGCGGGTTTTCGGCGTTTCTACGGCCGGGAGGGCGCAGGGGCCGCGGCTCGCAGCAGACCGGTGAGCTGGCGCCACTCGCCGGCCTCGACGAAGGCGCGCCAGTAGATCGCCAGGAGGGGTACGAAGACGGCCAGGCGCCACGCGGGAGAGGCGGTATAGCTGAGCAGTGCGGTTGCGACCCAGAGCGCGGCCGCGCCGAAGGCCAGCGCGCGAAGACCGCCCATGGCCGCGCGGTGCTCGCGCACGAGCACCCGGAAGTAGAGGATGCAGATGGTGCCGTAGGCGGCAAGGTGCGCGATGGCGAGCGCGCCGATGCCGGCGTCGAAGATGCCCGACAGGAGCAGGGCCACCGAGACGACGATGAAGATCGCGCTGCGCAGCACCTCGGCCGCAAGAAACAGCCGCAGGCGGCCGGTCGGCAGCAGAAATGATCCCGCGGCCCAGGCGACCGCCAGCATGACGTCGCCGCTGAACTGAACCGGCAGCCATCCGGCCGCCGAGACGAAGGCAGGTGAAAACAGCAGCGCAAGAAACCACTCACGCAGAATGACGCCGCCGGCGAGGCCCGGAACGACGATCAGGGCGACGATGCGCAGGACGCGCTGCACGACCTGGCCGGTCAGCCCGGCGTCGCGTACGCCCCCCAGCCGCGGCATGACGTAGAGGTTCACGCCGCTCAGAAAAACCGGAAGAATCTGCAGCGTCAGGCCGCTCATCGCCTGGTAGAGGCCATTGGCCGCGGGCCCCGAGGCGTGCAGCAGCGCCGAGCGCGCGGCAAGGCTGCCGGCCGCTCCCAGCACCGCGCCCACGAGCGCGACCCCGCCGTAGGCCAGCAGGCCGCGCACGAGCGCCGGGTCAAGCGTTCGCCATTCCTGGGAGGTGGCGCGCGCCTGCTCGCCCGCCAGATGCCGGCGCAGCCGCCAGGCATGCAGGGCGGCGTTCAGCGTGAACGAACCGAGCACGAACAGGGCGCCGCCCCCCGGCCCCAGCGTGCCGGCCGCGACGAAGGCGACGCCGAGACCCGCCAGGGCGCTGCCGATGCCGGCCCAGGCGAGGCCGCGGTAGTCTTCGACGCCGTTCAGGGCGGCCTGCAGAATTGCCTGCAGGGCCACGACGGGGGCCGCCGCGGCCGTCAGGGCCATGACCCACCACCAGTCGCCCCGATCGAGAACGAGCCGGGCCAGCCAGGGCGAGGCCGCCACGAGCAGCAGCGCGACGGCCACGGTCACGAAGGTGACGAAAGCCGCCGCCGTGCGCAGGAGCGGACCGATGGGGCGCCCTTCGCGCCGATACTGCGCGACGTAACGCGTGACCCCGGCCGTCAGCCCCAGGCTCGCCGCCGTCTGCACGAGCATGCCGAAGGCGAGAATCTGCGACCACTGCCCGTACCCCTCGGGGCCGAGCCAGACGGCGAGCCCCTTGTTGCGCACGAGGCTCGAGAACAGGTTTGCCAGCGTGAAGCCCGCAGACGTCAACAGGGCTGCGGCGAGGCCGCCCAGGGCGAGGCGGCGACTCATGCCCGCCTTTCGCGCGGCGCCGACGCGCCGCGGTTCATGCGCCCCTCGGCCGCAAGGAACGCAGCCACATCCACGTACTCAGCCGAAGGGCAGCCCCCCAACGCGCCGGATCGTGGCGGAGCGCCTTGAAGACGAGCCTTCCTACGCCCGCGGGCCTGCTGCCCCCCGGATCGGCGGCGCGCGCGCAGGCCTCTGCCAGGTGCAGACCGGCCATGCCGCGGCGGATCTTGCGCGGGGGGAGACCGCGCCGGGACGCGGCCGCCTCGAGCACCTCGCGCGAAGCGGCGAGCATGGTCGCCGTGCGGTGCAGCCCCCCCGGCCCGTCGCTGTAGCAGGCCAGGGCAAGCGGCTGCGCCGCCATTCTGAAGCGCTCTGCCATGCGCAACCACAGATCCCAGTCTTCGGCCAGACGCCTGGTCTCGTCAAAACCGCCGGCCGCGAGCAGCGCCTCGCGGCGGGCGAGCGGCGTCGGACTGAAGACGACGTTTTCGACCAGCAGCTCCCGCCAGCCGAAGTATCCGTTCACCGCCGGCAGCAGGCGGCGGCGTTCGCCGCGCTCGTCTTCCGTATCGACCCCGCCGCAGGCGACGGCAGCGTCAGGATGGCTGCGCAGAAAGGCGATCTGCCGTTCGAGTTTGCGGGGATACCAGTAGTCGTCGGCATCGAGCAGCGCAACCCAGTCGCCGCGGGCAATCCGGATGGCGTGATTGCGGGCCGCGCTCGGGCCCGCGTTCTGCTGGCGGACATAACGCCAGTGGCTCGCGCCGGCCCGGCGGCGCGCCGCCTCGAAGACTTCGAAGGTGGCGTCGGTCGAACCGTCGTCGACGACCACGACCTCGACCGGGAGCGTCTGGGCCACAACCGATTCCAGGGCACGCGTGAGGGTCGGTGCGGCGTTCCAGGCGGGAATGATGACGGAGATGCGCATGGTGTCTCTCCTCATTCCAGCACGAAAACGGGCCCGCAGAGCCGGCGCCGCCCCCCGGGGCGCCCACGGGGATTGACTTGCGGTTGCCACCGGGTATAAACGCACCCGCAGCCCGTGCGAATGAGGTTGAACACGCCCCGAAAACGCCCGCCCGTCGGCTTGAAACAGAGGCTGGCACGCGGCTTGCGAACATGGGCGGCCATGCTGAAAAAAACCATCATCCTGCTCGGCGTCGCGACGACGCTCGTGACGACCGTCTCGGCCGAGGCCCGTTCCTTCTATACCGACAATGCCGTATCGGGCGCCCGCGCCAACGCCTCCGCGTTCGACTGGGCCCGCAAGGAAAAAGAAGAAATTCTGGGCTACGCCGACGTCTGGCTCAAGATGAGCGACGAAGACGTGTGGAACTTTCTGAGCGAACAGAGCGTGCCGCGCGCCATATTTGCGAGCCAGCCCCCGAAGTGCCCGATTCACGGATCACTCGAGGCGCATGGCGACTATGCGTGGAAAGTGCTGCCCGAGTACCGCTGGAAGGTTCAGTGCCCCATCGGCGGCGAGCGCTGGCCCACCAACGATTTCGAGGCCTACTACCGCAGCGGCAAGGACGGCGCCAACGTTTTCCGCGCCGGCAATGCCAACCGCAGCCTGCTCTACTCGACCGACTCGAGCCGCAACTACGGCGTCGACGACGGCAGCGGCTACGTTCACTCTGACGGTACGCGCAGCTACTTCGTCGCCTATTATGCCTACTGGGGCATCTGGCACCAGGTCGCCCGTTCGGACAGTAACGCCGTGACCGTGCTCAGCAAGGCCTACCTGCTGACCGGCAAGCCCGAATATGCGCACAAGGCCCTGCTGCTCATCGCGCGCGCGGCCGACCTCTATCGCGCCATGAACGTGCGCGAATGGACGAGCCAGGGCATTCCGTCGAACGACGGCTATACCGGCATGGGCAAGATCCTGGGCAAGATCTGGGATGACGAAATCGCCAACAACCTCCTGATGGCCTGGGATGCCGTCTCGCCTGCACTCGGGACCGATGCCGCACTGCAGCGGTTCCTGGCCGACAAGAGCAGCCGCCACGGGCTGACGCCGCAGGCCAATGCCGACCAGATCAGCGCCCATATCGAAGACAACCTGCTGGCCGCGGTCATGGACGCGGTCGAAGAGGGGCACATCCATTCCAACGAAGGCCGCGCGCAGCGCACCTACGCCATGGCCGCCGCCCTTCTGGGTAAAGAAGCCCTGGAGGCCGCCATGGACTGGCTGAACGCGCCCGGCGAAGACGGGGGGCACCTGCCCGAGCTGTTCTGGAGCCTGGTCGACCGCGACGGCGCCGGAACCGAAGGTTCCCCTTATTACAACGCCGTCTGGCTCGAAGCACTGATGCCCCTGGCCAGCGTGCTGGGTATGGCCGGTGACGGCAACCTGTTCGCCACCTACCCCCACCTGGAGAAGCTTCTCCTGTACCCGGGGCGCCTCATGAACCTGGGCCGCTACTATCCGCACGTCGGCGACGCCGGCATGACCGGCGGCGCCGAGATGCCGATGCCCGATCTGGTCTCGCGCTACGTCAGGGCGTTTCACGAGTTCGGCAGCGTCCGTGCCGCCCTGCTCGCCTACCACCTGAACGGCAACACCGAAAAGGGGCTGCACGGCGGCCTGTTCGGCGGCGACGCCAAGGAAATCGAATCCAAGGTCCGTTCGCTCGTGAACGCCAACGGCCCGATCTGGACGCGATCGGATAACATGCCGGGTTACGGCCTGGCCATGCACCGGGCCGGCACGGGCGACGCCAGCCGCTCGATGTGGCTTTATCACGGCCGCACGGGCCACGGCGGCAACCACCCGCACGCCGACCGGCTGAACCTGGGTCTGTTCGCCTACGGGCTCGACCTGCTTCCGGATCTCGGGTACCCCGAGTACGCCATCGCCTGGCCGACCACGCAGGGGTGGATCCGCAATACGGTCGCCCACAATACGGTTGTCGTCGACGGCCGCCGCCAGAACGAGTCGTATACCGGCGATCAGCGTATCTTTCTCGACACCCCGCGTGTGCAGTTCTCTGAAGTCGACGGCGGCGACATCTACCCGCAGACTTCGCAGTACCGCCGCAGCGTGGCCATGATCCAGATCGACAATGCGCGCTCCTACGTCGTCGACCTGTTCCGCGTGCGCGGCGGCGGCGAGCACGTCTACTCGTTTCACGCCGCCGAAGGCGACGTGGCGACCGAAGGGCTCGAGCTGCAGGGCCGCTCGGGAACCTATGCCGGGCCGAGCATCGGCTTCGGCGAGTTCTATGACGAAGCCTTCAGCGGAAGTTACGCGGGAAGCGGTTACCAGTTCCTCGACCACGTCGAGACGGCGGCCAATCGCCCCGAGACCTTCAGCGCCGACTGGAAGGTGCGTGACACGCACAATCAGGCCCCCGAAGCCGCCAAGGACAAGGTCGGCCTGCGCATGACCATGCTCGGCAACCAGGGCGAGGTTTCGTTCGCCAACGGCTATCCGGCGCAGAACATCGAGGGCAACCCCGACTCGCTCCGCTACATGCTCGTGCGCAACCAGGGTTCGGACCTGGCCAGCCGCTTCGTCGGCGTCATCGAGCCGTATCTCGAGAACCCGATGGTCGAGGCGAGCGAACTGATGCCGCTGGCCGACGAGGGGGGCGATGCCGTGGCGCTTCGCATCCGGCTGAAGAACGGGCGCACCGACTATGTCTTCTCGTCGACCGACGACGCCGAGCACAAGACGGCCGACGGCGCCTTCACGTTCAGCGGTCCTTTCGCCGTACACGCCGAAATGTCCGAGGGCACGGCCTTCACGGTGCTGGCCGACGGCGGCGTGCTCAAGAAGGGCAAGCAGGTGCTCGCCCAGGGTGAATCCCCCACCGGAACGGTCGTCGATGTGGCCTACACGAAGGGCGACGAAAGCCGCGTGACCGTGACCGGCCGGATACCCGACGACGGCAGCTTCGTGAACCGCTGGATTGACTTCCGCAGCGCCACGGGGCACGACGCGAACTTCTTTGTCACCGACGTGAAGCCCGAGGGCGAAAACACGGTGCTCACGCTGTCGGGCGCCGACCCCGTCGTCGGCCTGCAGGATGCAGCGCGGCCCGAAAGCGGGTACAAGCTCGCCATCGAACGGGGGGCCGAGTACCGTTTCCCGGCCGTCGTCTACGAGCGCGGACCGGCTTACGACGAACTCGATACCGAGATGCAGCCGGTGCACAACGAAATCACGGGCGATCTGCAGACCGCTGCAGCGTCCGAAACCAGCGACGCGGGCGGCTGCGCGTCCGGCGGCATGCAGTTGCCGTACCTTCTCCTTCTCGCGGCTCTGCCGCTGCTGCGAAGGATGCGCAGTCGCTGATCCAAAGGGCGCCCTCGGGCGCCCTTTCTTTTGGTCCGGCCGCGCCTACTTTGCGGGCGCGGCTGCCGCGGCCGGCTGGGGCGCGGGCTTGAGATTGCCGCGCAGGCGTTCGGTGAGAACGCGGATGATCCCACGGACGATTTCGAAGTGGTCTTCCATGAGGGCGAAGAAATCATCGCGCCGCAGCATGAGACAGACGACGTCTTCGACGGCGGTAATCGAGGCGCTGCGCGGCTGATCGTCCAGAATGGCCATTTCGCCGAAACAGTCCCGCTCGCGCAGCACGGCGATCTCCTTGTCGCCGAGATGAACTTTCACGCTCCCCCGGGTCACGACATAGAGCGCATCGCCCGGATCACCGATGGCGAACACCGGGCTCCCCTTCGCGAAGCGCCTCTCTTCGCTGATGGAGGCGATCTTTTCGAGATCTTCGCCCCCGAGGTGCTGAAAGAGCGGCGCGCTTTTGAGAAAGAGCACCTTCTGTACGAGATCCATCAACATGGCGGCTCCGGGCAAATCGATGAAGGCGGCGGGTGCTCCCCGCTGCGCGGCGGTCCAGACGGCGCAGGCAAGCAGCCACGTGCCATCGGCGACCGATTCGATGGTGTCGTCGAGCGTCGACGGCACCGGGCGGTGGGCGGCTGCAATTTCCCGAAGCCGCTGCGGGTTCGAGACTTCGAGCACCTCGCGCACGCGGGTGACGACCGTGCCGCTCATGTTATCGAGCAGCTCGTAGACAATCTGACGTTTCTGTTTGTCGCGCAAGACCTCGGCGCGGCACAGGGCCAGCAACTCAGGGGTCGGATCGAGCATGGCCGTCAGACGCAGGGCCTGCAACTCCAGCTGGCGCAGGCGATCTTCAACCGCATCGGCAAGCGTGTCGAGCCCCTCGGCGCGAAGGCGCAGCAGCGCCATGTGGAACCAGGCCGCCTCGGCGGCCGAGGCCAGCGCGACAGGCTCGGCGTCGGGCGTCGCCCGCAGGGCCTCGACGTCACTCCCCGCCGTGCGCCAGAGCATGGCCAGCGCCGCGGCCCGGAACCGATCCGGCAGCAGATGGATGCTGCGCAGGAGCGTGGCCCGCGCCGCGGGGGCCGGGCTCGTCATGAGCCCCTCGAGGGCCGCACCCCGCACGTCACGGTCGCGCTGGGGGTCGAAGACGACCTGCGTCAGAAACTCGACGGCCTCGGCCCCGAAACCCGCCAGGGCCCGCGCGGCCGTCGTCGCAAGTTCCGGGCGGCCGAGCGCTTTCTCGACCGCCGATCGAGACTCCGGATCGGCGCGCCGGCCCAGCGCCACGAGCACATCGCGGGCGACGTCGGCATCCGGATCCTCGGTGAACCCCTCGAGGATCTGCGCGGGATACGGCACCGGATTGGCGCCGACGACACCGATGGCCGCCCGACGCTGGCCGGCATCCGAAGCCCGCAGCATGCGCTCGATCTCCGCGAGGGCGATGGAGAGTCCGCGTTCGCCGCCGTAACGCACCAGCGCTTCGATGGCCGCGGTGCGCACCGCGATGTCCGCGGCGGCAGCCTCTTTACGCAGGATCCCGAGCGCCCTGTCGCGCTGCACCGCGCCGAGCGCGCGAACGGCCGCAGCCCGCGCTTCAGCATGTTCTTCCGTCTGGAGCAGCTCGCGGATGGCCGGCGAGAATGAAGCATCTCCGCGGGCCTCCATGGTACGCAGGACCCGGGCACGCACCCGCGGCTCCTTGCGAAGCGCCCCGATGAGCAGTGCGTCCAGCCCCGCCAGATCGACCCGTTCGGCGAGAACCAGTGCGTAGTCCATCTTGTCGGGATCTGCCTCGGCAATCGTGCGCATCAGGGTTTCGCGCACGAGCGGATCGTTCGCGTCGAGAACCGGACGGCTCCACGTCAGCCGCCGGCCTTCAGAAGCGCCCGTCGCCACGGCGCCGAGGTACCCCCGCTTCAGCTTGACGAGCATGGCCAGCCAGAACGAGCAGAGCAAGAGAATGGCGAGCGGCAGAATGACCGGATGCGACTCGATGAAGCCGGCAAGAAGGAGCATCAGCACGCCGGCGGCCGCCATCGACCCGGGCTTGACAAGCCCGCTGGCGAACGAGAGGGCTCGGATGCGGATTTCTGCCGGGAGCGGAAGGTACAGCAGCTGCGTGACCGGGTCGTTGATCGAATAGCGCAGCGTGTTCTCGAAGAACTTGGTGATCGTGGCCGCAATCAGCCCTGGTACGAGCACGAAGCCGACCGAGCCCGCCATGAAGAATCCGGGCATGATGCCCAGGGTTTCGAGCACACCGAGCCAGCGGGTGATGCGCCCTGTGAAAAACGTCTGGAGAAAGAATCCGACCGTGCCCACGGCGCCGTAAAAAATTCCGAAGAATCGGGCCAGCGCATCCTTATCGGCGAAGGTTTCGCGGGCGGCGAGCTTGAACTGAAAGTCGACCATGCTCGTCGTGATGAACGTGACCGCGACAAGCGCGCCGATGGCCAGCGTGTAGTCGGCCCGTCGGCGGTAGAGCGGGTCGGTGCGATCGGGCCTCGGGGGGACCGCCTTGGGGCTGCGCCGGCCCGAGCGGAACCGTTCGAGCAGCAGCGCCATGGGAAAGAGCAGCAGCAGCGCGCCGATCAGGAGCCAGAGCAGATTCTCGACGCCCCAGGCGCTGCTCAACGTCGCCGCCACGGCGCCGCAGAGCAGATTCGAAAACACCTGCCCCGAGCTGACCAGCGCGTAGAGCCGTTTCGCCTGGCGCGGGTCGAAAACCTCGCCGGCGATGTTCCAGAACTCGAGCAGCGCCAGTGCGCCGAAGACCTCGACCCAGACGTACAGACCCGAGAGCATCCACACCGACGACGTATCGAGGGTCAGGCGGAACAGAAAAAAGGAGCCGGCGAAGCCGGCGAGCAGCACATAGCCCGTCATGCGGGGCGGGAGGCGCACGGCGATGCGCCCGTAGACCTGCGACAGGGCGCCGACCGCAACGGCGGTTCCGATGTACATCCAGGGCAGGACGTCGAGCCCGAACCGCGAGAGAAACAGGGCGTCGCGCACGGTCCGGCCGAGCAGAAAGGCGAAAATGAGGACCATGAAATAGGCCGTCATCGCCGCCACGGGGAGCCCTTCACCCTCCTGGATATCGAGAATCTGCCGAATCCGAACCGACATGCGCATGATGGGGAATTCTAACAGGGCCGCCCCGCCGAGAGCCAGCGGAGCGACCGCCCCCGGCGCCACGCCGCCCGAACGGGGCGGCGCTACTCGTCGGGCAGCAGGCCGCGCTCGCGCATGGCCTTGAGGCGCCGATAAAGCGTCTTGGGATCGATGCCGAGCAGCTCGGCGGCCTTCGCCTTGTTCCCCTCGACCATGCGCAACACGCGCAGGATATGCGCTTCGATAACCGTCTCCAGCTCGAGCGCATCCGAAGACGGATCGGCCCCGGTCGGGGCGGGAGCCTCCCAGCCGGCCCGCCCCGAAAGCGCAAGGGACAGATGCGCCTCGGCGACTTCGTGGTGACGGCCCGCAAAGGCGATCGCGCGCTGGAGCGCCAGCATCAGCTCCCTGACGTTTCCGGGCCAGCCCCAGCCCAGCAGGCGCGCTTCGGCCGCCGGCGTCAGGCGCTTACCCGCCTGCGTGACCTTCTCGCGCGCGAAGTGAAGAACGTCTTCGGGCCGCTCGCGCAGCGGAGGGATCACGATGCGGAATCCGTTCAGGCGGAAGTAGAGGTCGGAGCGAAAGGTGCGCGCGACGATCCGCTCCCCCAGGTCGGCGTTCGTGGCACTCAGGACCCGTACGTCGGCGTGCAGCGGCCGGGCGCTTCCGACCCGGTAGTACTCTCCCGAATCGAGAAAGCGCAGGAGCTTCGCCTGCGCGGCCGCCGACAGGTCGCCGACTTCATCGAGAAAAATCGTTCCGCGGTCGGCCGCCTCGAGATAGCCCGCCTTCGACTTTTCGGCACCCGTGAAGGCCCCGCGCTCGAAACCGAAGAACTCACTTTCGAACAGTGCCTCGGGGATGGCCGCGCAGTTGATGGCGACAAACGGCCTCTGGCTGCGCGGCGACGCTGCATGCAGAAAGCGCGCGAACCAGTCTTTTCCCACGCCGCTTTCACCCTGAATGAGCAGCGGGAGATCGGTATCGGCCAACGGGGCGACCTGCGCGGCAAGCCTGCGCAGATTCGGCGGGAGCAGGTCGAAGGTCTCGACCGGAACGGTCAGTTCGGTCTCGATTCCCCTCCGCCCGGCCGCAGCGCGGATGAGCGACTCGAGGCGCTCGAGCCCCGCCGGCTTCGTGATGAAATCGGTGACCCCCAGGCGCATGGCTTCGACGGCATCGGCTATCGTCCCGTGCCCGGTGAGCACGAAGACCTCGGGCGGATTCGCCTGCGACTTCAGGTCCCCCAGCAGCTCCAGGCCACTCCCGTCGGGCAGACGCAGGTCGAGGATGACGACGTCGAATGTGTCCTCGCCCAGAGCCTGCCGCGCTTCGGCAACGGATTCGACGGCGCGTTTGCCCCATGCGCCGGGGAGCTCATTGATGAGAATCTCGGAAAAATTCCGTTCATCATCAACGATAAGCACGTGCATCAGGCATCCATCGCAGAGGACGACTGCGCCAATGCGAATCGAACGTAAAACCAGGTCACATCCCCCTCCCGTGCGTGCCAGATCTCGCCACGCGCCATCTCCACGATCGTCCTGGATAGAGCAAGTCCGAGCCCCAGGCCCCTGCTCCGGCCGGAGACGAACGGCTGAAAGATGCTCTCGCCGAGGTGACCCGGGATCGGCGGCCCTTCGTTACCGACGCCGACCACGACGTGGCCGTCTTCAGACCGGACCGATATCCGGATGTCGCTCTCTTCAGGCGAGGCCTGGATCGCGTTTTCAACCAGGTTGCGGAACAGACGGTGCAGGTCGTCTGCGTTTCCGCTTACAAAGACATCGTCGGGCACATCCATCCGGAACATGCGCCAGGCCTTCAGGTACCGCAGCGGGAGTGCGCGCAGGAGAAGCGCGAGGTTCACGTCGTCGACCCCGCGCTGCGGGCGGCGCCCGAAATCGAGCAGCGTATGCGTCAGATTCATGCAGCGGTTGATTTCTTCGTGAATCATCTCGACGTAACGTAAACTCTGCGGATTACCCTGCAGCCGCCTGGCGAGGGCGTCTGCGGCCGACCACATGACCTCGAGCGGGTTGTTGATTTCGTGCGCCAGTCCAAGGCTTACCTCACCCACGCCTGCAAGTCTCGCATTGCGCAGGGAGGCGATGTCGGCCTCGCGCTCGGTGGTCTTCTCCCATCGTGTGATGATGAAAGCCTCGCGCTCGTCTGACTCACGCACCCTGAACAGGCGGACCTGGCCGTAGCGTTCGCAGCCCCCCGCACCGGTGATGGCAGTATACCAACGCGAACTTTCGAGCGACTCGGGAAGCGCGCTTCGAAACGTCTGCTCACCGCCGATATGCTCGAGCGGAAAAGGCTTACCCGCGAACTCTTCGGGTGTACCGCCCAGTGCGGTGGCCCCCGTGCGGTTGAGCCGTACGATGCGGAGCCCCTCATCGACGAGAAAGATTTCGACGGCCAGGCGGTCGACGACGAACTCCCATTCCTTTTTGGCCCGCTGTACGGCGTCGACGATGTCGATGCAGGGGAGCGACTCCGGAAGCAGCGCGCGCAGGGTTCTGGCCACCGTCTGACGTACGACCGCATCGTCGGCGGTCAGGACGATCCGCTGGTTGCGACCCGGAACGCTGACTTCGTCCTGATTCGCCGCCAGGTCTCCGCTGTCGAGCGGCAGCAGCGAAAAGGCCACCTCGGGAAACGCCGCCTGCAGCCTCTCGAGCCGCAGGCTCGCCAACCCGAAGATGCTGCACCGGTTCGCGAGCTGTTCATTGTTCGGAATCTTTACAAACGCGGTCAAGGGCATCGGTCATCTCCGGAACGAGTCGGGCATATCTCCCTTTTCAAGGCGGGGCAGCATGGCAAAATTCCCGACAAAATTGTCTCCTCGCCTACTATGCGCACCCCGCTGTACGTAGCAAGAACAGTGCCTGCAAAAACGCTGGCATCCTTCTTGCTTTTGGGTCGGCTGCTTCCGGGAGAAGTTCGCCCGATCGCAGTGTCGGGCCACCACGCGGTGGCCATGAGGTGTGTTATGCGGAAAGTCTTGATGATCGACGACTCGAAGACGGTCGTCACCGGCGTGAGCGCTGCGCTGAAGAAAGAAGGGTTCGAGGTCATGGCCCCCGAGCGCTTCGTCGACATCCACACCATGATCCGGGCCCACAGGCCTGAAATCATCATCCTCGACCTCAACATGCCGACCCTCTCCGGCGAACAGATCGGGCGCTTTCTGCGCAAGCACGAATTTACGGGTCGCATCATTATCTACTCCGGCGAACCTGCAGACAAGCTGGCAGCGGCAGCCCAGAACATCGGTGCGGCCGGATGGGTGTCGAAGGACCAGCCGCTCGGCGACCTTCTCGGCGTCGTTCGCGGACAACCGCTGGCGGTCTGAACATGCACGAGCGTTCAGACACTGCGGTTCTCGAGCGGCTGCGCGTTCTTGAGCGTGAGCTCCTTGCCCTGCGGCGCAGTCTGGGGGCTTCAGGCCAGTCTCTGCCCGCAGAGCCGTTCGATGCCCTCACCCTCCAGGCCGGCGGAGTTCCCTGCGCCATCCCGGTCGCACGCGTGATCGAGGTCGCTCCCGTACCGTGGTGCCAGCCGGTTCCCGACGCGCCGGGCTGGCTCCTGGGCACCTTTCGATACGGACAGTTGTCGCTTCCCGCCATCGATCTGCCGCACCGCCTCGGGGCGCCGCGGACGGCCGTGCGCGCCGCGCACCTGCTCGCCATCGTCGGCAACGGCACGCGCGCCGAAGCCGGCCTTCTGTTCGAGACCGTCGGCGACATCGTGCACATCGTGCCTGAATCGGTCGCCCCTGTGGCCGACAACGTACCGCAGGCGCCGTTTCTACTGGGCACAATCCCTGAACAGCATGCCACCCGGCTCCTGCTCTCGGTCGACCGGCTGTGTCGCGATGCGATTTTCGACGAGTCGCCCGATGAAGTCTGACCGCTTCTCTGCCGCCATCGACAAAATCTACGCCCAGACCGGCATCATCGTGGCCGATCACCGCATGGATCAGGTGCGGCAGGCCATGGCGGCGCTCGGCGGCGGAAGTCCCGAAGAGGGGGCGCGACGCTATCTTGCCGACGATCCGGATGCAGAGCGACACGTCATGGCCGCCGTTACCGTCGGCGAAACCTACTTCTTCCGGGACGCGGGCCACTTCGAGCGCCTCGCCATCTTTGCCCGCGAGCGCGCGGCCGCGGGACGCCCGTGCCGCGTTCTGAGCGCCGGCGCGTCCAGCGGCGAAGAAGCCTGGTCTGCGGCGGCAGTGCTCGCCTCGACCTATGTGCGCGAGACGGCGGGAACCGAGGTCGTGGCCTGGGAGCTGGACCAATACCGAGTTTCAACGGCCTTACGGGGGCGCTACTCTGCCTGGTCGGCGCGAAAAGGGTTTGCCGGCTACGCGCGCTTCTTCCGCGTGCAGCGCGACGCCGTCGAGGTCAGTCCCGCTTTGCGGCCCTATGTCCGCTTCGAAAAGATCAATCTGATTACTCCGCCTCAGGGCTGTCGTTTCGACGCGATATTCTTTCGTAACGTCTCCATCTACTGGTCGCTCGAAACGACAGCCGCTGTTCTGAACGGACTTCTCGCCATGCTGGAGCCCGATGGCCTCTTCTTTCCCGGACCCAGCGACCAGGTGCCGCTTGACCGGGCCGAGTGGACGAGCGACTTCTTCTCCGGCGCGCGGGTCTACCGGCGTCACCGCGACCGGCAGGCGCCCACGGCAAAGGCGGCCGCAGAGACGCTGCGCCCACCGCGGTATGCCACGCCGGCGGTATCCCCCCGGATGTCCGAACCGGCGACGGTGCGCCATCCCGAGCGCCCGACCGTCGACGCGATTCTTGAAAAGGTACGGGCCACGGCGGATCGCGGCGAGTACGCCGCGGCGCTCGCGCTCCTGGGCGCCATCGGAAACACGCACGATCCGCGCGTGGCCATGTGGCAGGGCATTCTGCTTCTCAGTCTCGAACGCCCGCTCGAAGCCGTCTCTGCATTCCAGCGCTGGTGCTACTGGGACCCGAAGAATCACGACTGCCACCGGTGGCTGGCCGTGGCCTACGAAACCGCCGGCCGATCCGAAGACGCGCTGCGCGAACGCAGGGTCGCGAGCGAGATGGAGATGAGCCATGAGTGTTGATTTCGAAGAGCTGAAGCGCCGAACGTCGGCGTCGCTCACGCAGGCCGAACCCGAAGGGGCCCGGCTCGAAAGCCTCCTGCGCGAACGGTCGGCCGGCCTGGCCGCACGCGAGCAGACGATCACGCACCGTGCGATTCACGCCGACGTCGTCGTCGTGCGCCGCGGGTCGGTCCTGCTCGCCTTTCCGGTCGCGGTGCTGCAGGAGATCCGCAGCGTCGAGTGCGTACTCGTCTCGCACGCGACGGCGTGGATTCCTGCCTTCTTCCAGGTGCGCGGGCGCATCGGTACACTCTGCGACCTGCAGCCCTTCTTCGGCACTTCGGTCGCCGAGCCGATCAGCCGGGCGACCGTCGCCATGGTCGATTTCGAAGGGCGTGTTCTGGGGGTCCGCGTCGACGAAGTCATCGGCCCGCGCATCATCTACGAGGATGAATGCACCGAAGGCCTCCAGGGACGTGAAGTCCCTTTTCTGAGCGCCGTCACGCGCGATCTGGTTCTGGTTATCGACCCGCTGCGCCTGTTTCAACGGCCGGAGCTGGTTCTTGAGTTTTCCTGATTCGAAAGTGGTGTCAACATGGTCAATCGTCTGAGTATCGGTCAGAAGCTGCTCATCATGCTCGTTGCCCCCGTGCTGGGGCTCGTCTTCTTCGCCGTCAACGGCATTCTGGAGAAGAGCGCCGTCGTCGCCGAGATGGAGCTGCTCGACGAGCTGGCGGGTCTCGCCGTGCGTGCGAGCACGCTGACGCACGAGTTGCAGAAGGAACGCGGCATGACGGCCGGCTTCATCGGGTCGCAGGGCGCCAAGTTCGCGTCTGAGCTCCTGGCGCAGCGCGGAGAGACCGATAAGGCGCTGATGGAGTTCACCAAACAGGCTGCGAACGAATCGTTCCACGCCCTCGGTGCAGAGTTCCTGCGGCAGCGCGACCTTGCTCTCGAAGATCTGCGGAAACTGCAGTCGGTGCGCGATCGCGCGAGTTCTCTCCAGAGCCGCGCCAGTGAAGCGATTGCCGCCTATACGCACACCAATACTATCCTCATCCAGCTCGTGGGGCAGATCGCCAACAACATGAGCGATTCGGAAGCCGCGCGCCGCATCATCGCCTACGAAAGCTTTCTCATGGTCAAGGAACGCGTCGGTATCGAGCGAGCGCTGCTGAACAGCGCCTTTGCATTCGGACGCTTTCCGAGCCTCGAACAGTTTCGCGCCTTCGTGAGCATCGTTGCCGCGCAGGGAGCAATCAAGGAAATCTTCGACGGGCACGCCACCGAGGCGCAGGTCAGCCTCCTGCGCAGCCGGTATACCGGCGACGCCGCGGCCGAGCTTCTCAAATACCGGGACCAGGGCTTCGAAAGCAACGGTACGGGAAAGCTCACCGCCGACGCCGAAACCTGGTTCCGCACGGCTACCAACTTCATCGACGGACTTCGCGACGTAGAGGATCGTATCGGCGTCGATCTGGTCGCCTACGCGGCAAGCCGGCGCGCCGAGGCCCAGCAGGCGCTGTACTTCTTTGCCATCATCGCCGTGGTGGCCATCGTGCTCGCCGTCGTTCTGGCGCAGATCCTGGGGCGCAGCGTGAGCCTCCCCCTGACCAAAGCGGCCGAATCGGCACGGGAGATCGCGCACCAGATCGTTTCGACCACCAAGCAGCAGAGCGCCAGCGCAAACGAGACCGCAACGGCCGTGAGCCAGACGACGACGACCGTCGACGAAATCCGCCAGACTTCGCATGTCGCCTCGGATCGCAGCAAGGCCGTGACCGAAACGGCCCGCCGCAGCGTGGCCGGCGCCACGCAGGCCATGCAGGCGATTTCGCAGGGGGTCGACGCCATGCAGCGCATCCGCGCCGAAGTCGAAGGGATCGCGCGTAACATCCTCGACCTGAGCGAAAAGAACATCCAGATCGGCGAAATCGTGCAGAGCGTCAATGCCATCGCAGAACAGTCGAATCTGCTTGCCGTCAACGCCTCCATCGAGGCCGCCAAGGCCGGCGAGCACGGCAAGGGCTTCTCGGTCGTGGCGGGCGAGGTCAAGGCGCTGGCCGGACAGTCAAAAGAAGCGACCGGCCAGATTCGCGCCATCCTGGGAGAAATTCAGAAGTCGTCGAACGCGGCCGTCATGGTCACCGAGCAGGGAACCAAGCGGGTCGAAGAGGGGGTCAGCCTGATCGAAGAGCTGGGCCAGGCCGTGCAGGAGCTCAGCCGGGTCATCGAAGAGAGCATGGACGCCGCCACCCAGATTGCCGCAACGGCGAACCAGCAGCTCGCCGGCATCGAGCAGATTACGGGCGCCATGCAGAACATCGAGCAGGCCACACGCGATAACGCGGCGGGCATCAACCAGCTCGAGCAGGCGGCGCAGCAGGTTCAGAGCGTGAGCGTGAAGCTCGGCGAGCTTGTCACCGGAAAGGCCGCTGCGTGAGTGATGACGAACTGCTGGCGGTATTTTCCGCCGAAGTAGACGAGCAGCTCGAGAGTCTGCGCACGGGGCTCGCGGGGGCGCCTGCCGAGTGGGACGTACAGCTCCTGTTCAGGCTCGCGCACAACGTGAAGGGGGCGGCGCGCATGGTGGGTGCGACCGCCGTCCGCGATGCCGCGCACACCCTCGAAGAGCTGCTTGCCGCCCTGCGCGACGGCGCGACGCGCACGCAGCGGCGCGCCGCGCTGGTGCGCGAAGGGGCGACCCTTCTCGCGCGCACCTTCGCGGCCATGCAGGAGCGCCGCGAGGCGCCGCAGATCGATGGTTACCGGCGGGCGGTCGAGGAGGCGCTGGCCGATGAGAATGCGACCGGAGAAGGTTTCGCCGAGTCTGCGACGGACCTTCCTTCCGAGACCCCGGCCCGGCAGACCGCGCTCCCGACGTCCGGCGAGGAGCCTGCCGGTCCCGCGAACGCCGACACGATACGCATCCGTCTCGATCGTCTCGAGGGGCTGCTCGACCTGGCGACCGAGTTCGATATCAGTACCTACCGGGGGAATCTCGAGCGTGACCTGGCCGACCGGCTCGCCGCCGGCGTCGACGAGCTGCAACGTGAAATCCCCGAACTGCGCCGGCATCCGCTCATGAAGCGCCTGGCCGGACTCGCCCGCGACCTGCGGCGGAATCTCGGAGAAGACGCACACCACGGGAACCGACTGGCGGGACAGCTGCAGGGCGCCATCCGCTCGCTGCGCATGGTGCGGGTCGACAGCGCGCGCGCGCTGCTGGGCCGTGTCGTCGACGACGCCTGCGGCACCGCCGAACGCCAGGCCGGGTTCTTCATTCAGGGCGGCGATACCGAAATCGACCGCGTCGTGCTCGATTCGCTGCGTGACCCGCTCGTGCACCTGCTGCGTAATGCGGTCGCGCACGGCATCGAGGCGGCCGCAGACCGCGTCGCAGCCGGAAAACCCGCAGACGGCACAATCCGCCTCACGGCCCGGGCCGCCGGCGCGTGGGTCGAGCTGGCCGTCGTCGACGACGGCCGGGGCGTCGATCCCCGGGCTATCCGGGCCCGGCTGGTCGAACAGGGCATGCTGAAGCGCGCCGAGGCCGACGGCAAGGAACAGGGCGAGCTGGTCGAGTACCTGTTTCACCCCGGATTTTCGACGGCCCGCACGGTGAACGAGCTTGCCGGTCGCGGCGTGGGGCTCGATGTCGTGCGCAGCAACGTGCGCGCCATCGGCGGCGACGTCTCGGTGTCGAGCACGCCCGGCGGGGGAACGACTTTTCATCTGCGCGTGCCGCTCACCCGCCTGACGACCCGCGGCATCGTGGTTCGCCTGGGGGCACGCTGGTTCGTCGCGCCGGTCATGAACATGGAACGCACCCTGCTCGCTTCGCGCAAGCACCTGCAGCACGTCGAGGGCCAGCTCGTGCTCGAAGTCGACGGCGTTCCGCTCCCGGCGACCCGTCTCGAATCGGTGCTCGACTGCAAATCCGACGGCGACGCGAACCGCCCGGCCATCGTCCTGTCCGAGGGGAGGCGCCGGGGGGCGTTTCTCGTCGACGAGGTGCTCGGCGAACGCGAGTTTCTCATGCAGCCGCTCCCCTGGAACATCAAGCGGCTGCGGGCGCACGCCGGCATGACGGTGCTCGACGGCGGAGTCATCGCACCCATCCTGAATATCTCGGATCTTCTCGAAGCACCCGAGGGCCGAAGCACCGTTTCGGCCGACGAGCAGGTCAGCGAACGCCGGCGTCAGATCCTCGTCGCCGACGATTCGGTGACCAGCCGCACGCTGGAGAAGAACATCCTCGCGGCCGCCGGCTATGATATCCGCGTGGCGGTTGACGGCGAAGACGCGTGGAAACAGATCAGCGAGCGCATGCCCGACCTGGTCATCTCAGACGTCGAGATGCCCCGGCTCGACGGGCTCGGGCTCGTGAAGCGCATCCGTGCAGACCAGCGCACCAGCCGGCTTCCCGTCATCCTCGTAACGAGCCTGGGCAACGAGGAGCACCGCGCGGCCGGCGCGGCGGCGGGAGCCAGCGCCTACATCGTGAAGGGTGCGTTCGATCAGGACGAGCTGCTCCGCTCGGTCGCACGGCTTCTCTAGCCATGTCCGGGACACCGGTTCGAGTCCTGCTGGTCGACGACTCGGTGACCTGCCGCCTCACGTTACGCCGGCTCCTCGAGGCTGAAGGCGGTTTCGAGGTCGTCGGCGAGGCTGGCAACGGGAAGTTCGCGCTGCAGCAGGTCGAAGCGCTGCGCCCCGACCTGGTGCTCATGGACATCGTCATGCCCGGTCTCGACGGACTGGAGACCACGGGCGAAATCATGCGGACGCGGCCGACGCCGATCGTGATCGCCTCGGACCTCGTCGGGCGCGACGCGTCGCTCAATTTCAAGACCCTCGAAGCGGGCGCCATCGACATCGTGCGCAAACCGACGGCAGAAGAAGGGGCCGATCCGGAATACCGGCGCTTGCTGCTGCGCAACCTCCGTAACTGGGCTCGCGTACCGGTCGTGACCCGGCACCGGCGTCGGGGGGATGCTCCCCAGCGGCCGTCACCGCCGCGAACGGCCCCCGCGGCGGCCGCCCCGGCGCCGAAAGAGGGCTATCGGCTCGTTTGCATCGGGGCATCGACGGGCGGGCCGCCGGCACTCGAGATGATCCTGCGCGGCATCGGGCGCAATGCCCCCTGGCCGATCCTGATCGTTCAGCACATCACGGCCGGCTTCATCGATGGCTTCGCTCGCTGGCTGGCAGAAGGGACCGGCGTGCCGGCCCACGTCGCAACGTCGGGCACGATTCCGGTTCCGGGAAACGCCTATCTGGCCCCCGACACCCTGCACCTCGTGTACTCGGGCGGCGTTCTGCGCTTGAGCGAGGCGGCGCCGCGCCACGGCCACCGTCCGTCGGTCGATACCCTCTTCGAAACCGTGGCGGCCTCGGGCATCGGGGCGCAGACCCTGGGCGTGCTGCTCACCGGCATGGGCGAAGACGGAGCCCGGGGCCTGCTTCGCCTGCGCCAGGCCGGAGCGTGGACGATTGCCCAGGACGAGGCAAGCTCGGTCGTGTTCGGCATGCCGCGGGTGGCGGCCGAGATGGGCGCCGCCAGCGAGGTGCTCGGCCGCGATCGGATAGCGACCCGGTTGCTGTCGCTTTCGGCCAGTGACCCCAGGCCGGCGCAGACCCGCTGAAAAGACCGGCGATGCGGTTTGCGATCGCAGTGATGCGGCAGCGATAATGACCCCTATGAAGTTCTCGTTTCGCATCGGGTGGGCCCGGCTGCTGGGCCTGGCGGTGCTTCTCGCCGTTCTGGGCGCGGCCGTTCTGGCGCTGAGCACCTGGCTGTACTATCGGGATGTTCGGCAGGAGGTCGAACGTCAGTTCGCCACGTACCGCTGGAAGGTGCCGAGCCGCATCTACAGCGACCGGCAGCCGCTCTTCGCCGGCATGGACATCAGAAACCAGCAGGTCATCGGCCGCCTCGAGCGCATGGGGTACCGCAAGGTCGAAGGGATACCGGAACGCCCCGGCGAGTTCGCGTACGGGAACTCGATGCTCACCATCTATCAGCGCGCGCTGAACCACCCGACCTTCGGTCACCCGGCGCGCACGCTGCGCTTCACGCTGGCCGACGCGCTCATCGTCCGCATCGAATCGGAGGACTCGCCCGAGCCGCTCCCCATCGTCTATCTGGAACCGGAACTGCTCGGCGTGCTCGTCGGCGGCGAGTGGCACGAGCGTGAACTCGTCCGTCAGCAGGACATGCCGGCGGCAGTGACCCAGGCCGTCGTCGCCATCGAGGACCGCCGGTTCTACGAGCACCCCGGCGTCGACGTGCGCGGCCTGCTGCGTGCGCTGGTGAACGACATCCGCAAGCGGCGCCTGGCCGAAGGGGGCAGCACGCTGACACAGCAGCTGGTGAAGAACATCATTCTGCGCGACAGCAGCCGGACGATCACGCGCAAGTATCCCGAGATGGTCATGGCCTATGCCATCGACCGGGAGTACAGCAAGGAAGAGATCCTCACCAAGTACCTGAACGAGATCTACTTCGGTCAGCATGGCCGCTTCGAGGTGCGCGGCATCGGCGCCGCCGCCCGCTACTATTTCAACAAGCCGATCGAAGAGGTCACCCTCGGCGAGGCGGCGACCCTGGCCGGGATCATCCACGGACCCAACCTGTACAGCTCGGGCGGGACGCTGCGCGTCGACAAGGCGACCGCACGCCGGAACCTGGTGCTCGACGCCATGTACCAGGCGGGCTACATCACGGAAGATGCCCTGCGGGCCGCCAAGATTGCCCCCCTCGAGACGGCCCGCGCCCGCAAGACCCGCAAGCTCGCACCCTACTTCGTCGATCTCCTGCGGCGGCAGCTGCAGCAGGATTACAGCCTCGACGGACTGGCGCAGGAAGGGCTCGGCATCTACACGACGCTGCAGATGCCGGTGCAGGAGGCTGCCGAACAGGCCGTGGTGCAGACGCTGGGCCAGCTCGAACGGCGCTACACGCGCCTGCGGCGCAGCGATCCGCAACAGCAGCTGCAGGCGGCCGTCGTCGTTCTGCGGCCCGGAACCGGGGAGATCGTGGCGCTGGTGGGCGGACGTGACTACGCGACGACCCAGTACGACCGTATCCACCGCAGCATGCGCCAGCCCGGCAGCCTCATCAAGCCCTTCGTTTTTCTGACGGCGCTTGCCGACCGGGACCGGCGCTTCGAGGGCGGATTCGGGCCGCTCTACCCCCTCGAAGACACCGAAACGACCTTTCACTACCGCGGCGTCGACTACGTGCCCCAGAACTATACGCGTTCACACGCGGGAACCCTTGCGGCGTGGAGCGCGCTGGCCCGCTCTGTGAACGTGCCTGCCGTGGCCGTGCTCGAGCGCACCGGCGTTCCCGCGCTGGAGCAGACGCTTCGCGATTTCGGCGTGACGACGCCAGTCGCCGACTTTCTGCCGACCGCGCTGGGGGCCAGCGAAATGTATCCCATCGAGCTTGCCCGGGCCTACGGCGCGCTGGCCGCCGGCGGGGTCATGGCTGACTCCCGGGCGCTTTCGAGCGTGGTCGATTCGGGCGGCAATCTCCTGCAGCATTCGCCGGTCGAGCTACGGACGGCGGCCGATCCGGTGGCCGTTGCAATGCTCAACGGCATGCTCGCGCAGGTCGTCGACCACGGGACGGCCGCCGCGATCCGGAGCGCGGGCATCGCGGCGCCGCTTGCGGGCAAGACTGGCACGACCAGTGACGGAAAAGATGCCTGGTTCGTGGGCTACGCGCCCGACGTCGTGGCCCTGGTCTGGGTCGGCTTCGATACCCCGACGCCGCTGGGGCTGACCGGCTCACAGGCGGCGCTGCCAATCTGGATTGATCTCATGCAGAGCTTCGACCTTTCGGGCGAGGAGTTCATCCTCCCCGAAGGGGCCGAGGTTCGCGAGATCGATCGGGTGAGCGGCGGCCTCGCCGTGACGGGCTGCCCTGCGGCCCAGAGGATCCGCCTCGTATTCGATGCCGGCGACGAAGTTCCCGCGTGCCCGCTGCATGCCGCCGCCGCCGCGACCGCCCCGAGCGCCCCTGCCACGTTGACGGCCCCCGTTCAGGCCCCGTTGCCGGCGGCGGCAAGACCGGAGTAATTCATGACCGCTACCCGTATTGCCCTCTTGCTCGCCGCCCTGCTGGCTGGCGCGTGCAGCCACACCCCCGAACCGCGCTTCGACGCCGGTCTCCCCGCACCGCTCGAGTTTCCCCACGCGGGGACGGCCTACGTGCCTGCGCCGGATCCGGGCGCACTCGGCGGTCTGCCCGACGAGGGGGAGGCCCCGTTCGCCGAAGAGGCCACCGCAGTCGCCCACGAAGCGCCCGTGACCTCGCCGCCGGCGGTCGGGCGTGAAAGTCTTCTCGCCTTGGGCGACCGTTCTGTACCGCGCCAATATGCATCGCTGAATCTGGCCGAAGAAGGCCGCCGGCTGCGCACGGCCGGCGATTCCGTCAAAGCGCGCGCACGCCTTCAGTCTGCCCTGCAGGTCTGGGGAAACAATCCGCTGGCCCGGTATTATCTGGGTCTGCTGGAGTTCGAAGCCGGCCAGTATGCGCAGGCCGCCGCTTTCGCTCGGGTTGCCGCCCGCGGGCTGCGCGCCTGGCCCTACTGGCAGGCCCGGGCGCATCTGCTCGTCGCCGAATCCGAAGCGCGGCTGGGTGAAGCCGGCCAGGCCGAAGCGGCGCGCCGGCGGGCACTCGAGCTCGACCCGTTCGTCTCGCTCGAAGACTAGTCGGCGGCTTTCGTCGTGGGGGCGGCGGCCCGCGCGGTTTCAGCAAGAAGGCCGTCGATGCGTTCCTTCCATTCCTTGGACGACCAGTCGCGCGGGCCGAACACGATTTCGCGCACGACGCCCCGGGTGTCGATCAGGAGGGTCGTGGGGAGACCGCGTACGCCGTAATCGTCCATGATGCGCCCCTTTTCGTCGAGGAGCACCGGAAAGTTCACCGGGCGTTTCTTCAGGAAGTCGAGGGCCGCCTTGAGCTCGTCATCTTCGTTGATGGCGAGAATCGTGAACTTCTCGGGCGGGTAGGCGCTCTGCAGATCGCGAAGGTCGGGGATCTCGGCCTTGCAGGGGCCGCACCAGCTGGCCCAGAAGTTCACCAGCACGACCCGCCCCCGGTAATCGGTCAGCGAGCGCCTCGTTCCGTCGATCAGGTTTGCGCTGAAGCGCGGCGCCTGGTGGCCGATGCGCGGCGCCTCGGGACGCAACGCGAGAGCCGGCGCCGCCGTCACGAGAAGAAGCAGAACCGCCGCCAGGGGCCGCTTCACTGCGCCTCGGCCGGCTGGGTGACCGGGGCCTGCTGATTTGCCGTCGGCGCGGCCACGCCGCTCTTGCCGACCAGCTCGGCGACCATCAGCACCGACTCGCGATCGGTCCAGTCTCGGGGGCCGATGATTTTGCGGCGCACGATGCCGTCGCGATCGATGAGGTAGGACTCGGGGAGCCCCGTGGTACCGTAGAGGTCCTGCGTCGATCCGGTCTCGTCGACGGCGATGGGAAAATTCAGGTCGTGCGTCTGCGCGAACGGTACGACGGCGCTGGCCCCCTCAGGATCGAGGGCGACGGCGACGACCTCGAAATCCTGGCGGCGGAAATGTTTCTGCAGATCACGCAGCGACGGCATCTCCTTGACGCAGGGGGCGCACCAGGTGGCCCAGAAGTTCAGGAGTACGACCTTGCCGCGCATGTCGCGCAGCTCGCCCTGACCGCCAAAGGCGCCCGGAAGCTTGAAGTTCGGGGCCTCGTCTCCCTCGCTCACAGCCGCGCGGGGGGCGCTGTCGAGGACGATGTAGACGACAAAGCCGACCAGAATGAGCGCGGCGACGCCGGCGAGCAGAAGGCCTTTCTTCACGGTACGCAATCCTTGGTGTGATGTTGCCGTTATTCTACCGGATTCGGCCGCCGGGCTTCCACGCTTATCGCGACCCGGCGTAAAGCCGCTCGATGCGCTCTGCGAGCCCGTCATCGACCCGCCACCGGAAAAGGATCCGGTCTTCGTAGAAGAGTGCGGGCACCAGGGTACCGTAGCGCTCGAGGGCCCCCGGCTCGCGGTCGACGTCGATGAGGTCGATCGTCATCGCGAAGCGCTCACGCAGCGGCGCCAGCGCCTCGAAGGCCGCTTCGCAGAGCGGGCATTGACGGCGCGTGTAGAAGCGGAAACGAAGCATGGGCCCGAAAAAAACAGGGCCGCTTTCGCGGCCCTGTCGGGAAGTCATTCCTGCGTTTCGGGAGCCGCCGGAGTTTCCGGGGCCGTCTTCTTGGCAGGAGCGCGTTTTTTCTTGGGCGCCGCCTTGGTCTCGGCTTCGACGAGCTCGATGATGGCCATCGGTGCGTTGTCGCCGTTGCGGTTGCCGATCTTGACGATGCGGGTGTAGCCGCCGTTGCGGGTCGTGTAGCGCGGCGCGATCTCGGCGAAGAGCTTCTTGAGCGCCTCGTTGCCCCGGATAATCCGGGCCGCCTGGCGGCGCGCATTCAGATCGCCCTTCTTGCCGAGGGTGATCATCTTCTCGACCACGCGGCGCACTTCCTTGGCGCGGGTCACGGTCGTGCGGACCCGCTCATGAACGACCAGAGACGTAGCCATGTTCCGAAGCATCGAGAGGCGATGCTCCGTCTTCATCCCCAGTTTGCGGTTGGTACGCTGATGCTGCATGATGCTATCCCCTTACGGGTTCTGTTCCTTTTTGAGGTTGAGCCCTTCGAGCTTCATTCCGAGCGAAAGCCCCATCTCGGTGAGGATTTCCTTGATCTCGTTCAGGCTCTTGCGTCCGAAATTCTTCGTCGCGAGCATCTCCTGCTCGGTCTTCTGGACCAGCTCGGCGATGTTCCGGATGTTGGCGTTCTTGAGGCAGTTCGCACTCCTGACCGACAGCTCCAGTTCGTCAACGCTCTTCAGGAGATTGGCATTGATGGAGCGTAGGTCAGGCTGAGGCTCCCCCCGCGGCATGTCTTCTTCCTCTTCTTCGAAGTTGATGAAGATCTGCAGCTGGTCCTTGAGGATCTTGGCCGCAAAGGCCAGGGCGTCGTCGGGGCGCACGCCGCCATTCGTCCAGATCTCGATCATGAGGCGATCGTAGTCGGTGATCTGGCCGACGCGGGCGTTCGTGACGTTGTAGACGACCTTGGTGATCGGGCTGTAGATGGCGTCGATCGGAATGGTGCCGATGCTCGCCTTCGGATCCTTGTTCCGCTCGGCCGGGACGAAACCCTTGCCGATGTTGACGGTCAGCTCCATGCGGAGCTTGCCTTCGCGGTTCACGGTGGCAATGTGGTGATCCGGGTTGAGGATCGTCACGGTGCCGTCGGTCTGGATGTCGCCCGCGCGCACGGCCCGTTCGCCCTGCACGTCGATCGTGATCGTCTTCGGTCCCTCGCCGTCGAGCTTGACCTTGACTTCCTTGAGGTTGAGGATGATTTCGGTGACGTCTTCAACGACGCCCGGAATGGCCGAGAACTCGTGAAGCACGCCGTCGATGCGCACGTCCGTAATGGCCGCGCCCTGGATGGACGACAGGAGCACGCGCCGCAGCGCGTTGCCCAGCGTAATCCCGAAACCCCGTTCGAACGGCTCGGCGAAAAACTTGCCGTAGCGGTCGCTGAAGGTGTCGGGATCGTAATCCAGTTTCTTCGGCTTGATGAGGTCGCGCCAGTTCTTCTGCATAGTGTCCCTCGCTGGAGCCGGCGAAGCGTGTTCGCTCCGCCCGGTCGCTCCACCAAACGTTTACTTTGAACTGAGCCTTATTTCGAGTACAGCTCGACGATGAGCTGTTCCTGAATCGGCATCGTCAGGTCTTCACGCGCCGGCTGGACCTTTACCGTGCCCTTGAAAGCCTTGGCGTCGTATTCCAGCCAGTGCGGCAGACCGCGGCGGGCGGCTGCCTCCAGGTTGGCCGTGATCTTGACGCCACTGCGGCTCTTCTCCCGCAGTTCGATGACGTCTCCCGGCTTGACCTGGTAGCTGGGGATGTTGACCCGGCGACCGTTCACGGTGAAATGACCGTGCCGCACGAGCTGGCGCGCTTCGTTGCGGCTGGCCGCGAAACCGAAGCGGTAGATCATGTTGTCGAGACGGCTCTCGAGAAACAGCAGAAGCTGTACGCCCGTGACCCCCTTGCGGCGCGAGGCGGCAAGGTAGTAGCGACGGAACTGACGCTCGAGAACGCCGTAGATGCGCTTGACTTTCTGTTTTTCGCGCAGCTGGACGCCGTATTCGGAGAATTTGCTCCGACGGCCGCGCCCGTGCTGGCCGGGGGGATAGCTGCGCCGTTCAATCGCGCACTTTTCGGTATAGCAACGCTCTCCCTTGAGGAAGAGCTTGAGTCCTTCACGCCGGCAGAGCCGGCAGACGGAACCAGAGTAGCGAGCCAAACGAAACCTCCTTGAGGTCGGTGGTGGACGGCCGGCGGATGTGCCTGCCCGTGGGCAGATACGTTACGACGGACCGTTTCGTGGTTACAGAAACTGCTTCAAACGCGCCGGCGCTTCGGGGGCCGGCATCCGTTGTGCGGAATCGGCGTCACGTCCTTGATCAGCGACACCTTGAGGCCGCTGTGGGCCAGGGCGCGCAGGGCGCTTTCGCGGCCGGCGCCGGGACCCTTCACGTAGACGATGACGTTACGCATTCCCTGATCGACCGCCTTGCGGGCCGCGTCTTCAGCGGCGAGCTGCGCGGCGAACGGCGTGCTCTTGCGGCTTCCCTTGAAGCCCTTGACGCCTGCCGACGACCAGGATACGACACCGCCGTTGTCATCGGTGATCGAGACGATGGTGTTGTTGAAAGTGGCGAGGATGTGCACGACGCCGCTCGGGACGTTGCGCTTGACGGTTTTTTTCTTCTTGACGGTAGCCATCTCAGAACCTTACTTGGTGACCTTCTTCTTGCCGGCCACGGTCTTGCGCGGTCCCTTACGGGTGCGCGCGTTGGAGTGCGTGCTCTGCCCGCGAACCGGCAGACCGCGACGGTGACGCAGGCCGCGATAGCAGCCGATGTCCATCAACCGCTTGATGTTCATCTGGATGTCTTTGCGCAGGTCGCCCTCGACCCGGTATTTTTCATCCAGAATGCTGCGGATCTTGCTCACTTCTTCGGCGGTCAGCTTGTCGGTGCGCGTCGACGGATCGATCGCGGCCTCGGCAAGGATCTTCTCCGCCGTGGCAGGCCCGATCCCGAAGATATACGTGAGGGCGATCTCGATACGCTTGCCTTTGGGCAGGTCGATACCTGCAATGCGTGCCATGATAGGATCCCCTAATCAGCCCTGACGCTGCTTATGTTTCTTGTTCTCGCAGATGACCCGGACCAGGCCGTGCCGGCGGATCACCTTGCACTTCGGACACATCTTCTTCACGGATGATCGAACTTTCATCGCTCCACCTGCCCGCCTCCAGCGAGGCGGTTCAGAAATCGGGGCCGTGATTCGTCACCGCCACCGTGTGTTCAAACCGTGGGTCGAAAACCGAGCGTCAAACGCTTCGATCGTCAACCGCAATGGAGTTCCGCCAACCGGCGTCGCTCCCGAAAACCTACAGACCTAGGCCACGCTCTCGAGGAGCGAGCTGATCCGGGCGCCGATGGCCTCGATCTCGCCCGTTCCGTCGATACGGCGCAGCATACCCTTGCGGGTGTAATAATCGACCAGCGGCGCCGTCTTCTCGTGAAACTCCTGCAGGCGCTTCCGGATGGTCTCTTCCCGGTCGTCATCGCGCTGGTACAGCTCGCCGCCGCACTTGTCGCAGACGCCTTCGGCGCGCGGCGGCTTGAACGAGACATGGTATTCGTCACCGCACGCGCGGCAGACCCTGCGTCCGGTGAGGCGCTCGAGCAGCAACGATTCGGGAACGTCGACGAGAATGACGTGCGAGATCCGGCGGCCGAGCTTCTCGAGCATGTGATCGAGGGCATCGGCCTGGCCGACCGTGCGCGGAAAACCATCGAGAATGAACCCGTCGGCCGCGTCGTCGTTCTGCAGCCGCTCCTGGATGATCTCGACGACAATCTCGTCGGGAACCAGCTGCCCCGAAGCCATGATCTCCTTCAGCTTCTCGGCCAGCGGGCCCCGATCGTTTCGCTTGGCGCGCAGGATGTCACCCGTCGAGATCTGCGGGATGCGCAGCTGGGCGACGAGGCGCTTGGCCTGTGTTCCCTTGCCGGCGCCCGGCGCCCCAAGCAGGATGAGATTGTTCCCGTTCTTCACCATCGCTCCGTCGTTACCGCATCCGCACGCGGCGCGCCGAGGCACGGCCGCCCCGGGCACCCATGATTCCCTCGTAATTGCGGGAAATCAGGTGGCCTTCGATCTGCTGCATGGTGTCCAGGGCGACGCCGACGGCAATCAACAGGCTGGTGCCGCCGAAATAGAAGGGGATACTGAAGTAGCCCATCAGAATCGACGGCAGCACGCAGATGGCCGAAATGTAAATCGCACCCACCAGCACGACGCGCATCAGAATGCGGTCGATGTACTGTGCAGTGTTCTGCCCGGGACGGATGCCGGGGACGTAGGCGCCCCCCTTTTTCAGGTTCTCGGCCACGTCCACCGGATTGAAGGTCACAGCCGTATAGAAATAACAGAAAAAGACGATGAGCGCAACAAACAGGACGTTGTAGGCGACGTCGGTCGGCCCCAGATACTGGTTGACGAACCGGTTCACGGCGCTGTCGGGCCCGAACCAGCTCCCCAGCGTGAGGGGGAACATGAGCAGGCTCGACGCGAAGATCGGCGGGATGACCCCCGACGGATTCAGGCGCAGCGGCAGGTGCGTGCTCTGCCCGCCGTACATCTTGCGGCCCACAACGCGGCGCGGATACTGCACGGGGATGCGGCGCGCGGCGCGCTCGAAGAAGACGATGAACGCGACGACGGCGAGCATGGCCAGGCCGAGCAGGATCATGACGAAGAGCGAGATTTCGCCGGCGCGCACGAGCTCGAAGGTGTTGCCCAGCGCAGCGGGCATCCGGGCCACGATGCCGGCCGTGATGATGAGCGAGATGCCGTTGCCGATGCCGTTCTCAGTGATCTTCTCGCCGATCCACATGAGAAAGATCGTGCCCGCCGTAAGCGTCACGGCCGTCATGATGCGGAAGGACCAGCCCCCGTCGCGCACGATGGCCTCACCGGCAGGCCCGGTCTGGCTCTCAAGCGTCGTGGCGATGGCGAAGGCCTGCACCAGCGCCAGACCGACGGTCAGATAGCGCGTGTACTGATTGATCTTGCGCCGGCCGACCTCACCCTCCTTGCTCATGCGTTCGAGGGTCGGGAAGACCATCGTCAGCAGCTGCAGGATAATCGATGCCGTGATGTACGGCATGACGTTGAGGGTGAGAATCGAGAACTGTTCCAGGGCGCCGCCCGAGAACATGTTGAAAAAGCCGATCAGGTTGCCCTGCTGGCGCTGAATGATCGCCTGCAGAGCGGCCGCATCGACGCCCGGAGTCGGAACGTAGACGCCGATTCGGTACACCGCCAGCATGAGGGCGGTGAACACGAGCCGCTTCTGCAGTTCCGACAGCTTTCCCTGATCAGGATTGCCGATCACGCGATAACCTCGACCTTGCCGCCGGCAGCCTCGATCTTGCGCTTGGCTTCGGCGCTGAACTTCTTGGCGTGCACGGTGATCGCCTTTTCGAGCTTGCCGTCGCCGAGAATCTTGATGCCGTCACGAACGTTCTTGACCAGGCCGCTTTCGAGCAGCGAGTCTTCGTTCACGACCGCGTTGGCCTTGAAGACGCGATCCAGGTCGCCGACATTGATGACGGCGAACGTCTTGCGAAAGGGGTTGAGAAAGCCGAACTTGGGAAGCCGGCGCTGCAGCGGCATCTGGCCGCCTTCGAAACCCGGCTTCTTGCCGCCGCCCGAGCGCGCCTTCTGGCCCTTCTGGCCGCGGCTCGAGGTTTTGCCGTGTCCGCTGCCGGGACCACGCCCGACGCGCTTCTTCTTATGGGTGGCGCCCTGCTGGGGGCCCAGTTCGTTGAGTTTCATGTCGACTCCTGTCGGGAGGCCGGCCTCCCCACGCGGGGCAATCGCCCCTCGCCTGGCGCGCCGCGGCGCGCGTTTCGTTAATCTTCGACTTCGACCATGTGCACGACCTTGCGGATCATGCCCCGGATGGCCGGCGTATCTTCGAGTTCGCGCACCTGGTGGCGCTTCTTCAGGCCCAGGCCGCGCAGATTGGCGCGCTGAACCGGGCTGGTGCCCGCATAACCGCGCACCAGACGGACGCGAATGGTTTTCTTGTCAGCCATGGCTGCCACTCCTTACTGCATCGCTGCGGCGTCGAGGCCGCGCTTGCGGGCGATCTGTTCGGGGCTCTTCATCGACATGAGGCCGCGCAGGGTCGCCTTGATGACGTTATGCGGATTGCTCGAGCCGAGGCTCTTCGTGAGGATGTTGCGCACGCCGGCCAGTTCGACCACGGCGCGCACGGCACCCCCGGCGATGACGCCGGTACCATCGCTGGCGGGCTTCATGAGCACCTGCGCGGCGCCGAAGCGGCCCACGAAGTCGTGCGGAATCGTGCCCTCGAAAATCGGGACATGAACCAGGTTCTTCTTGGCCTGCTCGATGCCCTTGCGGATGGCCTCGGGTACTTCGTTGGCCTTGCCCAGGCCGAAGCCCACGCGGCCGGCGCCGTCACCGACGACGACGAGTGCTGCGAAGCTGAAGCGGCGTCCGCCCTTGACCACCTTGGCCACGCGGCCGATGTGGACGACTTTTTCTTTGAATTCCGAATCCGGATTGCGCTGTTCGTATGCCAAGGTTGCCCCCTCAGAACTTAAGTCCGGCTTCGCGGGCGGCTTCGGCAAGCGCGCGCACGACGCCATGATAGCGATAGCTCGAACGATCGAAGACCACGTTCTCGACCCCCTTGGCCTGGGCGCGCTCGGCGATCAGCTTGCCGATGGCAGCCGCCTGCACCTTGCCCGCACCTTTGACCTCATCGGCGAGGCTCGAGGCCGAGAGAAGGGTCGCGCCCTTTTCGTCGTCGATGAGCTGGACATAGACGTGGCGCAGGCTCTTGAAGACGGCCAGCCGCGGCCGTTCGCCCGTGCCCGTGATTTTCTTGCGGACGCGCAGCTTGCGGGCGGCGCGTGCGTTCTGCTTTTCGCGAATGATCTTCGACATCGTTACACCTGTCGGAGGCGATTCTCCGCCGGACGCGGAGACTTCGGTCCCCTTGATTTCAATCGATTACTTGCCGGCGGCCTTACCCGCCTTGCGGCGAATGGTTTCTTCGGCATACTTGATGCCCTTGCCCTTGTACGGCTCGGGAGGACGCACGCCACGGATCTTGGCCGCCATTTCACCCAGGAGCTGCTTGTCGGCGCTCTTCAGGATGATGCGGGTCTGCTTGTCGACCTCGACCTTGATCGTGGGCGGCAGCTTGAACTCGACGGGGTGGCTGAAGCCGACCGTCAGGTTCAGGGTCTGGCCCTGGGCCGCGGCGCGATAGCCGACGCCGTTGATTTCCAGTTCACGCTGAAACCCGGTGCCGCAGCCGACGGCCGCGTTGTTGACCAGGGTGCGAAACAGGCCGTGAAAGGCCTTGTGACGCCGGGTTTCGCCCGTGGGCATGACCTTGATTTCGTCGCCTTCGATCTGGGCGGCAATCTCGGCCGGCAGCGTGACGCTCATCTTGCCGATGGGCCCTTCGAAGTTCAGGGTCGCGCCGCTCTGGGCAACCTTGACTCCCTTGGGGACCTTGACCGGCAGTTTTCCAATTCGGCTCTGGCTCATGACCTCACCACACCTTGAGCAGGACCTCGCCGCCCACGTTCTTGGCGCGGGCTTCACGGTCTGTCAACAGACCGAGCGAGGTCGAAAGAATGCTGATGCCGAGCCCTGAGAGTACCTTCGGAGCCTCGTCGGCAGAAGCGTACACCCGGCGGCCGGGCTTCGAAACACGTTCAATACCGGCAATCACCGGCTCACGGGTCGCCTCGTCGTAGCGAAGCTGCACCTTGATGTCCCGCTTCGAACCGTACTCGACCGCCTGAAAGCCGTCGATGTAGCCGTTCGTCTTGAGGACGTCGAGAATGCGCTCCTTCTGCTTGGAGTGCGCCACCGTCACGTTCTTGTGCCGCGCCATGCCCGCATTCCGGATGCGGGTCAGCATATCGGCGATGGGATCGGTCATCATAACAGAAACCTTCTTCTCCCGAAAATTACCAACTAGCCTTGGTTACGCCCGGAAGCTTGCCGTCGAGGGCAAGCTGCCGCAGACAGATGCGGCACAGGGCGAATCGCCGGTAGTACGCACGGGCGCGCCCGCACCGCTGGCAGCGGCTGTACTTCCGAACCTCGAACTTGGGCTTTCTCGCCGCTTTGATGCGGAGCGAAGTCTTGGCCATTTGCGAACTCTCCTCTTACTGCCGGAACGGCATTCCCATGTTGCGGAGCAGCGAACGGGCCTCTTCGTCGGATTCAGCCGTCGTCACGAACGTGATGTTCAGACCCTTGATCTTCTCGATCTTGTCGAAGTTGATTTCCGGGAAGATGATCTGTTCGCGTACGCCCAGGGTGTAGTTGCCCTTGCCGTCGAATGCCTTGGTGCTCACGCCGCGGAAGTCCTTCACGCGGGCGAGGGCGACATTGAACAGGCGCTCCATGAATTCGTACATGCGCTCGCGACGCAGCGTCACCATGACACCGATCGCCTGGTTCTCGCGCAGCTTGAAGTTCGAGATGCTCTTGCGGGCCCGCGTCACGACCGGCCGCTGACCGGTGATGAGCCCGAGCTGCTCGACGGCCGACTCGATGAGCTTGGCGTTCTGCACCGCTTCGCCAAGGCCCATGTTGACGACGACCTTCGTCACCTTGGGCACCTGCATCGGGTTCGCGTAGTTGAACTCCTTCTGCAGAGCGGCAACGACGGTCTTCTGGTAGTGATCCTGCAACGTGGCTGTAGCCATACCGTCCTCTTATTCCTTCGCCTCGATGGCCTCGCCGCACTTCTTGCACGTGCGCACCTTCGTTCCGTCTTCGAGGAACGTGTGACCCACGCGCCGCGGCCCATTGCACTTGGGGCAGAACAGACTCACGTTCGAGACGTGAATCGGCGCTTCTTTGTTAATGATGCCGCCGGTCGGGTTGGCCTGCGTGGCGCGCTGGTGGCGCTTCACGACGTTGACCTTCTCGACGACCACACGGTCGCGGTTGGCCAGGATGCGCAGCACCTTGCCGCGCTGTCCCTTGTCCTTGCCGGCGATGACGACGACTTCGTCATTTTTGCGGATATGCATGACTTTTCCTCAACGGCCGATCGGGGTCACAGGACCTCGGGGGCCAGCGAAACAATCTTCATGAAATTCTTGGCGCGGAGCTCGCGGGCGACGGGCCCGAAGATACGGGTACCGATCGGTTCGCCGTCCTTGTTGACGAGCACCGCCGAGTTGGTGTCGAACTTGATGTACGACCCGTCGGCGCGGGCGACCTCCTTGGCCGTGCGCACGACCACCGCGCGCATGACGTCGCCCTTCTTCACCTTCGAGTGCGGCAGCGCTTCACGCACCGACACGATGATGATGTCGCCGACCGACGCGTACTTCTTGCGCGTGCCGCCGATGATCTTGATGCAGCGCAGCTTGCGGGCGCCGCTGTTGTCGGCCGAGTCGAGAAAGGTTTCCTGCTGAATCATGGTCTGTCTCCGTCACGAGGCTGCGCGGCAGCCGGTCAGGCGGCTCGCTCGATGATCTGCGTCACGACCCAGCGCTTGGTCGCGCTGAGGGGACGGCTCTCGATGAGCTGCACGGTGTCGCCGACACGCGCCTTGTTGCCTTCGTTGTGGGCCTTGTATTTCTTCGAGCTGCGAATGAACTTCTTGTAGACCGGGTGGCGGTAGCGCCGTTCGACACGCACCACGACCGTGCGGTCCATCTTGTCGCTCACGACTACGCCCGTCAGGGTCTTCTTGGTCTTGTTGATCGTCGTTTCAGCCATGGTGTTACCCCGCCGCCTGCTGCTTTTCGCGCAGGATGGTCTTGATCCGGGCGAGTTCACGCCGGTCGTTCTTCAGCTTGGACGTATTCTCGATTTCGCCGCTCACGAGCTTCATGCGCGTGTGAAAAAGCTCTTCGTTGAGCTCTTTCTGCTTCGCCTGGAGCTCTTCGACGCTGAGCTCCCACAGTTCATGCGCCTTCATAGCACCGACTCCTTGCGCTCGACGAACCGGGTCATCAGCGGAAGCTTCTGGGCCGCCAGGCGAAACGCCTCGCGGGCCGTGGCTTCGTCGACGCCTTCGATTTCGTAAATCATGCGCCCGGCCTGGACCTGGGCCACCCAGTACTCAACCGACCCCTTACCTTTACCCATGCGGGTTTCGGCAGGCTTCTTCGTGATCGGCTTGTCGGGAAACACGCGAATGAAGATCTTGCCGCCGCGCTTGACGAAGCGGTTGATGGCCACGCGGCCGGCCTCGAGCTGGCGCGCCGTGATGTTGCCGAATTCGGTAACCTTCAGTCCGTATTCGCCGAAAGCCAGCTGGGCTCCCGACTGGGCCTTACCGCGCAGGCGACCCTTCTGCTGCTTACGATACTTCGTGCGTTTGGGCATCAACATGGTTAACGCTCCCTGGCGGCAAGGTTTTCCTTGCCGAATACTTCGCCGTTGTAGACCCACACCTTGATGCCGATGACACCATAGGTCGTGCGGGCTTCGGCAAAGCCGTAATCGACGTCGGCGCGCAGGGTGTGCAGGGGCACACGGCCTTCGCGGTACCACTCGGTGCGCGCGATTTCTGCGCCGCCGAGCCGACCCGCGCACATGATCTTGATGCCCTTGACGCCCATTTTGAGAGCGCTCTGCACCGATTTCTTCATGGCGCGGCGGAAGGCGATGCGCTTTTCGAGCTGCAGGGCGACGGCTTCAGCGATGAGCTGAGCGTCGGCCTCCGGCTTGCGCACTTCCTTGATGTTGATGCGCACGGCGCGACCGGTCATCTTCTCGAGGTCGCCGCGAAGGGCGTCGACGTCCGAGCCCTTCTTGCCGATGACGAGACCGGGACGGGCCGTGTAGATATTGATCCGGATTTCCTTATCAGCCAGACGCTCGATCTCGATGTTCGAGACGCCCGTGTGATAGAGCCGCTTTTTGAGCAGCTTCCGGACTTCCATGTCCTCGTGCAGAAATTTCGCAAAATCCTTCTTCTCCGCGTACCAACGCGAATCCCAGGTCTTGCTTACGCCGAGGCGAAAACCTTTCGGATGGGTCTTCTGTCCCAAGGGTTCCTCCGACTTACTTTTCAGCCAGTTTGACGTTGATATGGGACGACCGCTTCTTGAACGGATGCGCGCGCCCCTGAGGCGCCGGACGAAACCGCTTGAGCGACGGGCCGCCGTCGACAGAGATATGAGAAACATAGAGGTTGTCGAGGTCGACACCTCCCTGCTGGTTCGCGTTCGCGACGGCGCTCTGAATCAGCCCCTTCACGACGCCCGCAGCGCGCTTGCGCGTAAAGGTCAGGATTGTAAGGGCCTCGTCCACGGGTTTGCCGCGGACCAGGTCGACGACCAGGCGCACCTTGCGGGGCGAGATCCGGATGTAGCGGGCTTTGGCTTCCATCATATACTCCGCTTACTTCTTCTTGGCCTTCTTATCGGCGGTGTGCCCGTAGTACGTACGGGTCGGGGCGAACTCGCCGAGTTTGTGGCCGACAAGGTTCTCCGTCACGTAGACGGGAACGAATTTGTTGCCGTTGTGCACCGCGAACGTCAGGCCGATCATGTCGGGCGTGATGGTCGAGCGGCGGCTCCACGTCTTGATGACGCGGCGATCGTTGCTCTGCACGGCTTTGACGACCTTGCGATCGAGCCCGTGCTCGATGTAGGGTCCTTTTTTAATGGAACGAGCCATGGGTTAACCTTACTTGCGACGTTTCACAATGAATTTATCGGTCCGCGGGTTCTTGCGGGTCTTCGCGCCTTTGGTGTTCCAGCCCCACGGCGAAACCGGGTGCCGTCCGCCCGAGGTCTTGCCCTCGCCACCGCCCAGCGGGTGATCGACCGGGTTCATCGAAACGCCGCGGTTATGCGGACGCTTGCCGAGCCAGCGCACGCGGCCGGCTTTCCCGAGCGAAATGTTCATATGGTCGAGGTTACCGACCTGGCCGATGGTTGCCATGCACTGGGCCAGCACGCGCCGCGTCTCACCCGAGGGGAGCTTGATGGTCACGTACTCTTCTTCTTTGCCCAGCAGCTGAATCATGGCGCCGGCCGAGCGGCCGAGCTGCCCGCCGCCGTTGATCTTCAACTCGACGTTGTGGATCATCGTACCGGCCGGGATGAGCGCGAGCGGCAGGGCGTTGCCCGGGCGGATATCGGCTTCCTTGCGGCTGGCGACGATCGTGTCGCCGACATTGAGGCCGACCGGGGCCAGGATGTAACGCTTCTCGCCGTCGGCATAGTTCAGCAGGGCGATGCGCGACGTCCGGTTCGGATCGTACTCGATGGCCGCGACCTTGGCCGGAACGTCAAGCTTGTCGCGCCGGAAGTCAATCTGGCGATAGAGCCGCTTGTGACCGCCGCCGCGGAACCGGCTCGTAATACGGCCGCGGTTGTTGTGGCCCGCCTTGCGGTGCCGCTTGACGATCAGGCTTTTTTCGGGTCGATCCTTGGTGATCTCCTCAAACGTCGCGTGCTCGACATAGCGCATCGACGGGGAGGTCGGATTGTGCCTTTTGATACCCATAGTGTGTCTCCGTTCGTCAGCGCGTCATCAGGCGGTGAAAAGATCAATCTTTTCGCCGGCGCCGAGCGTGACGTACGCCTTCTTCCAGTTGCTGCGCTTGCCGAGGCGCGCGCCGAACCGTTTGACCTTGCCGCGCACGACCATCGTGCGCACGCCGGTCACGTTGACCTTCCAGATTTCTTCGACGGCCTTCTTGATCTCGATCTTGTTGGCGCGCGTATCGACTTCGAACGCGACCGTGTTCGAGCTGGCCTGGGCTTCGACGACCTTTTCGGTCACGAGAGGCCGTTTGATGACATCGTATGCGTTCATGCGCCAAACCCCTTGTGGATCTGGTCCACCGCATCGCGGGTCAGAATGACCTTCTCGTAGCGGAGGATATCGTACACGTTGAGACCTTCGCTTCGCAGCACCTTGGCGCTCGGCAGGTTGCGGGCCGCGATTTCGAGCTGCGAGTCTTCCCCAGCGGTCACGATGAGCGCCTTGGCGGCCTCGAGCGTCTTGAGCACGCCTGCGGCTTCCTTGGTCTTGGCGGCGGCCAGGCTGAACTGGTCGACGACGACCAGCTCTCCGGCGCGAACCTTGCCGCTCAGGGCCGAAGCCAGGGCGGCGCGGCGCACGCGGCGCGGCAGCTTCGGTTCGTACTCATACGGCTGCGGGCCGAATACGATACCGCCGTGCCGCCACTGCGGCGAGCGGGTCGAACCCTGGCGGGCGCGGCCGGTGCCCTTCTGGCGCCACGGCTTCTTGCCGCCGCCCGAAACTTCAGAGCGACCCTTGGTCTTGCGGGTTCCCTGACGGCGCTTTTCGAGCTGCCAGAGGACGGCCGAGTGCAGCAGGTGCTTGCGCACCGGCACGGCGAACACGTCGTCGCGAAGCTCGACGGTCCCGACCTTTTCTTTCTTGACGTTCAGTACATCGACGACAGGCATCGTCTGTCTCCGTTACTTCTTCTTCCGGATGATGAGCGTGCTGTTACGCCCACCCGGAACCGAGCCCTTGACGAGCACGAGATTCTTTTCGGGATACGTGGCCACGACCTCGAGGTTCGAGATGGTCACGCGCTCATTGCCGTAGTGCCCCGGAAGCTTGCGCCCCTTGAGCACGTGGCCCGGGTCGGTGTTCATACCCATCGAGCCCGGTGCGCGGTGGAACATCGAACCGTGGGTGGCGCGGCCGCCGTGGTGGCCGTGGCGCTTGATGACACCCTGGAAACCGCGCCCCTTGGTGCGGCCCGCGATGTCAACCTTTTCACCGATGTTGAAAACTTCGCAGGTCAGCTCCTTGCCGACCTCGAGACCGTCGAGTTCTTCCAGGCGGAATTCGCGGAAGGTACGGTACGCCCCCTTGCCCGCCGTCTTCGCGTGGCCCTGCTGGGCGCGCGAGGCGCGATGCGTCGGGATCGGATCGTAACCGACCTGGACGGCGTTATAGCCGTCAGACTCGACCGTCTTTTTCTGGGTAACGACACACGGTCCCGCCTCGATGACGGTGACGGGGATGCGTACCCCCTCGGGAGTGAAAATCTGGCTCATCCCGAGTTTTTTTCCAAGTAGACCCAAAGCCATGGGAGCCACCTCCGGTCCGGCTTTCCGCGTGGGAAGAGGCCGGCGGCACAAAACTGGTTACTTAACTCTTGATTTCGACGTCGACGCCGCTGGCGATATCCAGCTTCATGAGGGCGTCGATGGTCTGCTGCGTCGGCTCGACGATATCGAGAAGCCGCCGGTGCGTCCGCTGTTCGAACTGCTCACGGCTCTTCTTGTCGACGTGCGGGCTGCGCAGCACGGTGAAGCGGCGGGTACGGGTGGGGATCGGAATCGGTCCCGCAACCTTGGCTCCGGTGCGCTTGGCGGTATCGACGATCTCGGCCGTTGCCTGGTCGAGAATCTTGTAGTCGTACGCTTTGAGCTTGATACGAATCTTGGTTTCCTGCATAACTTGCCAGCCGGCTGAAAGGATTGGGGGGCGTGGGCGCCCCCCGTCTCCCGGTGTTTACTTGATGATCTTCGAGACGACGCCGGCGCCGACGGTGCGGCCGCCTTCGCGGATTGCGAAGCGCAGACCTTCATCCATGGCAATCGGCGTGATGAGTTCAACCGTCATCTTGACG
>JAWLHK010000020.1:0-83050 GCA_041690355.1 bacterium
CCGGCGAGATCTACCGGCCCTTCGTGACGCGTAACTACTTCCTCAATTCCGTGCCCGACAATCCGGTCTTTGCGCTTGCACGGGGCTATCATGCCAGGCTCGAGGCATCGAACGTCATGCGCCGGAAGGCGTACGAGCTTCCCATGCCCGACGCGGTCGCCCGGTTGAAGGATGCATTCCGCCGGCCCACAAAGGGTTCGATGACTGCGGGCGCATCGGAGAGCTTTTCCGGCGAGGTAAGTGCCGCGGCCGAGGCGAAGTCCATTCGCCTGCTGCGCCGCCCTCGGCACGTCGTCCTGATTCTCGAGGAGAGCTTTTCGGCGTGGCCCCTCGATGAAACGGAACTCGGTTTCGGGAACGCCGTGGCGCCCCACATGAACCGGCTCCGGAAGGGCGGAATCGAATTCACGCGCCACATTCCGGCCCCCGACGGCACCTTGCGCAACCTGCACGAAATTCTGCTCTCGGCGTACAGCGAGGAGGCGCCGGGGGGAGGGGACCCCAACGCCCGGATTGCGGCGGTAAGCAGCCTGCCCCTGGCCATGGACGCCCTGGGATACAACCCGGTCTTTTTCTACGGCGGATGCTATGACTGGGGCCAACTCTACCGGACGTTACCCGCCATCGGCTTTCGGGAACTCCGAGCCGGAATTGCCGCGCCCGACGACTTCATCTACGCGCTCGGGATGAGCGACGGGGAACTGTTCGACCTCGTTCGCGCCCATCTGCAGGAGGCCAGGACCGACCAGTTCATCGTCGTCCTGACGACCACGAATCATCCGCCCTACGAGGTGCCCGCCGATTTTCGCGGGCGCTCCTTCTATCTGCCGAAAGCCTACCGGAACCGGTATCGCGACCTTGAGCAGGTGCACAAACGGTTCCGCTCGTACCAATATGCTGATCACGCCCTGGGCGAGTTCATGCGCGAGAGCCGGTCTGACGGTTGGTTCGAGGACACGCTCTTCGTGATTACCGGCGACCACGGCTTCATCGGGCTGCTCACGCCGTCACCGGCCGACGAGATCGCCGAGCGCCGCGTGCCCCTGGTCCTTTACGGTCCGCAGCTGCTTCCGGTGTCGGGCAGGAGATATGACCACATGACGACCCATCGCGACCTGCTGCCGACGCTCGTCGAGTTGACCGGCGGCGCCCTTTCTTCGTCCTATGGGAAGTCGCTTTTCGACGATTCGACCCCCGAATCGGCGGCGGTCGTCGACTTTGCCTGTGAAAATGGGTTCTGCTTTTTTCGCGACGCCCTTTGGCAGGTTGACGAACGCCTTCACCTGAAACCTGTCGCACTCTCCGGTGATGCGGACGACAGGTACAGGCGCTTGCGGGCGAAGTCAGGCGACCTCGTCGATGCATCGCTCCGGATCACATATGGGCAGCTCGGTCCAGAGGATGCCGCAGGTACGCCGTGAGCCCGCAGGTTCTCTACGCCGCACTCGTCTTCGTCAGCGGTTTCGCCGCGCTCCTCTACGAGCTCACGTGGCAGCGGGTACTGCACGCGGTCTTCGGCACCGGCAGTGAATCTTTCGCGGCGGTGGCGGGCGCGTTCATGCTCGGCCTCGGCCTCGGGGCGCTCCTCGGGGGAAGGTGGGCCTCGCGGAATCCCAGGCGTCTGCTCGTGGCCTTCGCGGTCTGCGAGCTGTCCATTGCCTTCTTTGCGGCCCTGAGCATTGGCCTCTTGGGGCATCCGCTCGCGCTCTCCTCGGCGCCATTGACGGCGATCCTTTTCTCCACTGCCGTGCTCCTGCCGCCGACGATGTGCATGGGGGCGTCGCTGCCGCTGCTGGCGACGTATGCGGTACGCTTCGACAAGCTCGCCGCGCCGGCAGTGGCGCGGTTCTACGTCGCGAACACGCTGGGCGCGTCGGTCGGGAGCCTCGTCTGCGTAACGCTGTTGTTCGGCGCGCTCGGTCTGCGCGGGACGCTTCTTGCGGCCATGGCGGGTAACGTAGTCGTCGCCCTGGGGGCGTTCGCGCTCAAACGGGAGACGGCGGCATGAGGCGCCTCTCGTTTCCCCTCGTGGCTGCCGGAACGGGATTCGTGGGGATGTCGCTGCAGATCCTCTGGTTCCGTGGGCTCGACATCGCCTTCCAGGGGCGGCCGCAGACGCTCGGCTACTTCCTGTCCGCGTTTCTTGCCGGGCTGGCCGTCGGGTCGTGGGTCGCCTTCGAACACACCGCGGAAAAGAGGAAACGGACGGCTGCCGATCTGCGACTGACGCTCGCAGCCTCGCTGCTCGCTGTCGGCGTCATCGGGTACCTCACGCTTCCGCTCACGGGTCTGGCGGTGCGTTCGATTCCGCAGGGACGGTTCTTCGGGCTGGCCTTCGTCTTTCTCGGCGCGGCCGCACAGGGACTCGCCCTGCCGCTTCTGGTGGCGCTCGGCAAAGCCTTGTCCGGCGAAGAGGACGCGACGCTCATCACCCGCGTTTACGTGGCGAACCTGGCGGGCGCGACGCTGGGCCCGCTGGTCACCGGCTTTCTGTTGCTCGACGTCTGGCCGGTCGCGGTGGCCGCCTTCGCGCTGGCGTCGCTCTCTCTGCTGTTGGCCTGCTTCGTATACCCTTCCGCGCGCGCGTGGCTCGGCGCCGCGGCGGCCCTTGCCGCGATGACGCTCGGTCACGGTGCGCTGTACGCGGATCTGTATCCTCGCCTCATGCACGGCAACACGGTCGACGACGCGGCGCCCGCGGTGATCGTCGAGAACCGATCGGGGGTCATCGTCGTGAGCGAGAGCGGCGTCGTCTACGGCGGCGGAGCTTACGACGGCCGCATCAATACGGCCCTGGATACCGGGCGGAATCGGAACGGAATCGATCGCGCCTACATGGCGCTGCGTTTTGCTCCGCACGCGAAGCGGGTCCTCGAAGTCGGCGCTTCGGGGGGATCCTGGGCGCAGGTGCTCGTCAATGCGCCTGGCGTCGAGTCGCTTACGTCGGTTGAAATCAATCCGGGGTACGCCAGGATCATCCGGGGGCATGACGAAGTGAAGAGCCTGCTCGAGAACCCCCGATACAGTCTGGTCTTTGCCGATGCGCGCACGTGGCTGGCCACCCATCCCGAGGAGCGCTTCGATCTCATCGTCATGAACACGACCTTCCACTGGCGAAGCTACACGACGCAGCTGCTGTCGCGTGAAATGATGGAGCTCTTCAAGAGCCGCCTTACGCCCGGCGGCGTGCTCTACCTGAACACCACGGGCAGCGAAGCCGTGTACCGGACGGTGGCCACGGCATTCGCCTTCACGGCCACCTACGCCAATTTCATCGCCGCCAGCCGGCAACCGTTCCCCGCCGACCCCGACGGATTTTCCCGCCTGCTTGCCGGATGGAGAATTGATGGCGCACCAGTTCTCGGCGGCACCTTCGCGTCGCAGCAGGACGGAGTCTGGGGTCATCAACCGATCGCCGGCGACCGGGAGAGCCTGCTTGTCCGCTACGGCACCGCGCCGCTGATTACCGATGACAACATGGCGGTGGAGTTCTCCGCGCGCTGAACGGCTGCGTCGTGGTTCCGTGGATTACGCGGTACCGAGCAACACGCGGAGTATTGCAGAGGTTTGCCAAGCGTTCCGCTTCCCGGTACAGTTTCCCATGGCCTGGACAGCGAGCGCTTCCCGATACCACTACGACCCCGCCGGGCGGTTGGTCGCGGTCGATCGCAACGGGCAGCCGCTGGCGACGTATACGTACGACGACCCCGACACCGGTCTCGTCCGGTTTGGGGCGAGGGATTATCACCCGTATATCGGTCGGTGAACGGCGAAGGACCCTCGCTCGGCCCCTGATGTGCGCTAGTCTTGCCGTCCTGTATCGGCACGTTCGGGTCTTCGCGCCTGCCCTACAGGGAGGTAGGCAGACTGCGACTATGGCTACTCACTACTGCTGACAGGATCGGGAAAAGCCGCCCTTAACTCGGCCTGGATGACTCGGCGCGAACTTACTGTAGCCTCACAGATATCGACACCTTTGCACCCGATAACTTCAGCCTCGGTGAGGAGAATGTCTATTACCAGAACGCCAGTGCTGGTAGGCCCCGTAGGAGGAAGCGTAAACGTAAGAATCCCATCTGAATAGAAGAGGTCTATGTCATAGTTACTTGTCGACGCTTTAAATATCGGGGTCGCTTGCAGGTCGCCGTCCTTGTAAAAAGACGCGTACGCTTCCCCGACTTCCTCATCATCTGGACTTAGTTGAATGGCAACTTCTTCGTTCCACCGGAGCACGGCTTCGCCGGCTAGATTTGCCGAACGCGGTACTATCATATCGCGGATAACGACCTCCGCCCCCACCTCACCATCATCGATCTTGACAATTCCGTTGGTGCTCCCCGTTGGTAACTCCTCTAGTTCGCGCTGATAAAAGGGAAATCCGCAAGTCCCGCCTCGCCCGAACATCGAATTCGTACCAGATAGTTCGAGCCCGTTGAAAGTCACCCTCGTTTCCGACGGCAAGGCGAAGCATTCGGCTGGATCAGCCCCGACTGTTACCTGGATGATGTGTGGGTAACCAGGAGTAGAATTTGGCATAAGCGCGACGGTAATGACCGAGTCCTGAAGCGCAGCAAGAGTTTTTACATCCGTAGCGTCAGAACAGCCGACTTTGCATAAAAACACAAACCAGAGGCTACTCCGAACCATCTTTGGTAAACCCCTCAACTTCTTCATGGAGGATTGCTCGCTCACGACTCTCCAGTTTTCCGCTTCCATGTTTGGCTTCCGATTCTCCCATTTACCTTGGGTAGGTGTCTAGGGAATCGGGGGAAGTCCACCATGCACTCTGTTCGCTTCGCTTAGACTCGAACAGGTCAAGCTATCCCCCCTCACCGCCGGAAGCGCCGGATGGGCCAGCCGCGGCGGCGCGCCTCGCGGGCGAGCAGGGGGTCGGGGTTCACGGCCACGGGGTGGCCGACCGCTTTTAGCCACATCTTAGCAGGAGCTCCCCAGGTTGACCCCTGCAAGGGTCGGGGCTTGTCCTGCATTGGTTTCGCTTGTTGAAGCTGGGATAAGGGCGGTAGAATCAGTCCATGGGCACGCATGATCTTTTACGGACAGAGCGAGAGCGAATTCGCCAGATCGCTGCCAAATATGGGGCGCACAACGTACGTGTGTTCGGCTCTTTTGCCCGAGGCGAGGCCACCAGCGAAAGCGATCTCGACCTGCTCGTAGAGTTCGAACCCAACCGGAGCCTGCTGGATATCAGTGGACTTAAAATCGAACTGGAGGAGCTGCTGAAAAGAAAAGTCGACATCGTGGAGCCCCAGGCTCTCCACTGGGTTATCCGAGACGAAGTGATGGAGCAAGCGGTTCCGTTGTGAAGTCGGATAAGCTGTATCTCGTTCACATCGCAGAAAGTATCCGACGAGTTGAGATATTCACCGCCGAAGGCGAGAAGGCGTTTTTTGCTGATATCCGAACGCAAGACGCCGTGCTTCGCAACCTTCAGGTGCTGAGCGAATCTACGAAGCGGTTGTCACCCGAAGTCACCGCTCGATTTCCGCACATTGACTGGAAAGGGATTGCGGGCTTCCGCAACGTCCTGGTGCATGACTACCTCGGACTTCGCCTTGATAGGGTGTGGGAAGTCATCCGCAACGAGATACCACCACTCAAGGCCGTGATCGACGAGCTCCTCGCCGAGCTGGGCGTCTCTCTGGATAACAAGTAGCAAGACGCTTTCGCGCTCTTTCCCGGGACGGCGGTACCCCCCCCTCACCGCCGGAAGCGCCGGATGGTCCAGCCGCGGCGGCGCGCCTCGCGGGCGAGCAGGGGGTCGGGGTTCACGGCCACGGGGTGGCCGACCGCTTCGAGCATCGGCAGGTCGGTGATGCTGTCGGTATAAAAGACGGCGTCGCGCAGGTCGGCCGCTTCGCCGGCCGCTTCGCGAAGGTAGGCCCGTGCATGTTCCACCTTGCCGGCGCCGTAGCAGAGCGGGGGCTCGATGGCGCCGGTGAGCAGGCCGTCGGCGAGCGTGAGGCGCGTGCCGAGATAGTGGTGCAGCTTGAGATGGGCGGCGATGGGCATGCACGCATAGACGGTGCTCGCCGTCAGCAGCACGAGATGATCCCCCTGGGCGCGGTGCTCTTCGACCAGCGCGATCCCCTCTTCATAAAAAGCGTCGCGGACGAATTCGTCGAACCACTCCTGGCTCGCGCCGAGCACCTGCTCTTCGGGGACGCCCGCGTAGCGGCCGAGAAAGCTGGCGGTCACGTCTTCGATGCGGATGCGGTTCATCCGGTAGAGCAGCGTGTAGTAGAGCCCCCGGGCGAGATCGGTCCAGCCCAGCTCGCCGCGCTTGATCTGGAAGCGGATGAACAGATTGGCGCTGTTCCCCTTGAGCAGGGTGTGATCGAGGTCGAAGAAAACGTGTCGCATCCGCAACCAAGTGTACAGAATGCGCCCGGGGTTCGCACCCGGTTTGGCCCGCGGCGTCAGCGGGCGGCCGGCACGGGCTGCACGAGCGGGGGGATGGTCACGCGATTCTTCTCGGGCGCGAGCCGCACCGGGTGCCCCGGCGTGAGTCCGAGTTCGGCCGCGCGACCGGCCCGGAGCTCGAGCACGTGGCTCACCGGCGTCTTCGAGCGGTAGTTGGGGCAGGGCGTCTCGGGGCAGGGGGGCACCGCGGCCGCGACGTGATCGACGGTGCCGTCGGGACGCAGAAAGACGATGTCGATCGGGTAGGTCACGTCCTTCATCCAGAAGTTGGCGATCTCGAGATCGTCGAGGATGAAGAGCATCCCCTGGTCGTCGCGCAACGCCGGATGCCCCTGCAGGCCGCGCCGCAGCTCCGCGGGGGTGCGCATGACCTCGACTTCGAGGTGCGTGACCTCGCCCGCGAGCGTGAGCAGCAGACTCAGAACGGCAATCCGCATGGGGGCCGTCAGTTGGGGAGCGAGCGGCGGGGGAGCAGTTCGGCGACGACGCTGCGCAGCCGCTCGGGATCGAACGGCTTCTCGAGAAAGGCGGTCGCCCCCATCTCCATGGCTTTCTCTTCGTACCGCTCGCGGGAGAGCGCCGTGAGCACGACGATGGGGGTGCTGGGGAAGATGGTGCGAATCAGCTTGGTCAGCTCGAGCCCGTTCATCCCCGGCAGGTGCAGATCGATGAGAAAGAGGGCGGGCTCGCGTACGAGATGCTCGATGGCCTCGCGGGCGCTCGCAGCCGGGAGAATTTCGGCGCGGTCGCCGAGAACGACCTGTACGATTTCGCGGATGCTCGCTTCGTCTTCGATGCAGCAGATGGCTTGCACGTCCGGCCTTTGGTGTGACGTTTTTTTCCGTGGTGGCAAACTGTCATCACTATACTTTCTTTCGCGGAATCATCAAGGGGAAACGGGGAAAAACAGTGTTATAATTCGGGAGCTTTTTCAACATGCGCATCGGAGCCCATGAGAGTATCGCCGGCGGGGTGCACGAGGCTCTGCTTCGTGCCGAGCGGGATCGTTGCGAAGCGATACAGATTTTCAGCAAGAACGGAAGCCAGTGGCGCGCGAAGCCGCTTCCGCAGGACGAGATCGCGGCTTTCCGGCGCGAGAGCGAGCGCCTGGGCCTCCTGATCCTCGTCCACACGAGTTACCTCATCAACCTCGGCGGCGCAGGCGAGGTGCTCGCGAAGAGCATCCCCGCGTTCGGTATCGAGATGGAGCGCTGCGAGCAACTCGGCATTCCGTTTCTCGTGCTCCATCCCGGGGCGCATCTGGGGGCGGGCGAAGCGGATTGCCTGCCGCGGATCGCCGGTCACCTTCGCGCGGCGATCGATGGAACCCGCGGGTACGGCGTGCGCATCCTGCTCGAGAACACGGCAGGGCAGGGGACCACGGTGGGCTATCGCTTCGAGCACCTGCGGACGCTGCTCGATGCCATCGGGCGGCCGGAGCGCACGGGTGTCTGTTTCGATACGCAGCACGCGTTTGCCGCCGGTTACGATCTGCGCACGGCAGCTGCCTGTGCCGCGACGATGGACGAGTTCGACAGAATCGTCGGCCTTGAGCATCTTCATGCCTTCCACCTCAACGATTCGCTGAAGGGGATCGGGAGCCGCGTGGACCGCCATGCGCGCATCGGGAGTGGAGCGTTGGGGACCGAAGCGTTCCGCGCGCTGTTCGCGGATGCGCGTTTCCGCGACACGCCGGGAATTCTCGAGGTTCCGCCCGGACCGGACAAGGAGTATCCTTTCCGCGACCAGATTGCCGCAGTCAGGCGGCTTGCTTGAGGGCGAAGTACCAAGTACCAAGTACCAAGTACCAAGTACCAAGTACCAAGTACCAAGCACCAAGAGCGCTGAGCGCTGAGCAGCAAGAGCTGAAACAAGAGCCGGGGACTCCGTCTGGGACATTTCCGCGTGGAGACCAAAGCAAGAACATTCCACGCGGAGGCGCGGAGTCGCGGAGAGGAAAGGACGCGGAAAGAGCGTTCGTTTCCTTTTCTCAAGGTGCGGGAGGAGCGACGCTCGTGGCCCAGCGCCTCCGCGTGGGAGAGGTCCTTCAGAGGTGATGTTACTGAACACGGCCTGCACGTGGCTCTGGCGCTCCACCGGCAGCGATGCAAGGTCTCGAAGGGAGCTCTGCTCGCCGACGCTCGCGGGAAGGGCAAGAAAAAAGAAAGAAGACTCACCGCTACCCAGGGCCCTGCCCTGGGCGATTGGCCTGCGCCCCTTCAGGGCGCTATGGAATCGGGCGGTCGCCCAGGTCCGTTCTTCCTGAAAAGAAAAGGTACTAGTTTCTCTCCGCGTCTCCGCGCCTCCGCGTGGGAGAGGTCCTTCAGAGGCGATGCCGATGATCCTGGTCGGCACGCGCGCTGGCCTTCGACAGGCTCAGGGCGAACGGGAATCAAGTGACGCAAGCATCGAGCAGAAAGGTGGGGAATCCGGTACTTGCCGATAACCCGTCACTCGTCACTCCGGAAAAGCGCCAAGCGCCGAGCACTGAGCGCCAATCAACAAGGCCGTGGTGATCTTCGTCCTTGCCGTAAACTCGTCACTCGTCACGGGGAAAGCGCCAAGCGCCGAGCACTGAGCGCCAATCAACAAGGCCGTGGCGATCTTCGTCCTTGCCGTAAACTCGTAACTCGTCACTCGTCACTCATGTTTTCATCGTCGTCGAGGGTTCTGCCTCGATCGGCAGCGTGAGCACGCGCGGGGGCGGCGGCCGGCCCATGCGGATGCGCACGGCCGGCGGCGAGGCACGGTGGTAGACGATCGTCTCGCGATCCAGTTCTGCCCGCAGGACCCGCAGGACTTCGGCGGCCGACGTCAGCGTAGGTGCGCGCAGGAGAAGCAGATCGGCGAGCATGTTGTGGGCCAGGCGGCGCTGGCGCTCTTCGGCGTCGGACCGGCGCGGACCCGGATAGCGCATGGTGTGGAATCCGCGGAGCCACGCTTCGATCGCCGGCAGCGAGAACCGGCCGGCGAGGCGGCGCATCCAGCGCACCGGCCGGCGATCGGGAAGCTCGCCGAGCGGAAAGGCGATCGCGATGTCGCCGCCGACGCGCACGACGCGGCGGGCCTCGTCGAAAACCCCTTGGGGATCGGCCGTCGTCGCGAGCGTACCCACGAGCAGCAGCGCGTCGGCCCAGCCGGTGGCCAGGGGGAGGCGCCGCGGATTCGCCTGCGCGTAGCGCACGCCGGGCAGGTCGCCGAGAAGATCGCGGCAGATCTCAATGCGCTCGTCGGGTTCGAACAGGACCAGTTCGCGCGTGTAGCGGGCCAGCCACTCGGCGTGCCGGCCGCCGAGCGCGCCCAGGATGACGACCCGCTGCCCGGCAAGCTGCTCGGGCAGCCACCCGGTCAAACGGCGCAGCTCTTCGCGCGCGATGCGGGTGCCGCGGTAGGAGTCGAGCAGGTAGAGGCCGTAGCGCCGCAGCGGCCCGGCATCGAGGCCGGGCGGCGGGGCCTGGAAGCGCAGAATGCCGCCGCGGCGCGGGATGAAGTGGCCGCGCTCGCAGGCGGCGCCCCGCTCGCCCGAGGCGCGCGAGACGGCCTCGTGCAGGTTGGCGTGGCAGTGCGGGCAGAGAAAGATCTGCGTGTCGTCGCTGCGATGGATGTGGCGGATGCGGTCGGTCATGGGCGATTCCACTGACCATCACAGGGCAGGCCGCCTGCAATGTCAATGGGGTTCGCCGCGGTTCGCTCAGCTCGCGATCTTGAGGCCGCTCTCGTAGCCCAGGCGCCGCGAGAGCTGCTCGGCCGTCTGCAGAAGGAGCGGTATCAGGTCGCGCCGCATGCGTTCGTCCTGCAGGCGATAGGCCGGACCGGTCAGTTCGATGGCGGCGACGACGCGGCGGGTGTAGTCGCGCACCGGCACGGCCACGCCGCGCACGTCGGCTTCGAATTCCTCATGGTCCAGGGCATACCCCTGCGACTCGACGCGCGAGAGCGCCTTGCGCAGCGCTTCGCCGTCGACGATCGTGTTCGGCGTGCGGGCCTCGAGGGTCTCGCCGAGATGGCGTTGCAGCTCTTCGTCGCTCAGCGGCGCGAGCAGCATCTTGCCCAGGGCCGTGGCGTGCGCCGGGGGGCACTGGCCCGTACGGCTGACGACGCGCACGCTCTGGGTCGACTCGAGCGTGTCGAGGTAGACCGTCGTGCCGTTCTTGAGCACCCCGATGGCCACCGTCTCGCCGCAGGCGGAACGGAGCGTTTCAAGCGCCGGGCGGGCCTGCTGCATGATCCCCGAATGCCGCAGATAGGTCTGTCCGAGCTGCAGGGCCTTGACCCCGAGCCGGTAATTCTCGGTCGCCTTGTTCTGCTCGATGTACCCCTTGGTCTCCAGGGTCGCCAGCAGGCGGAAGACGTTGTTCTTGTGCAGGTTCAGGCGGTGGCTGAGTTCGGTCACGCCCAGCTCGTCGTCGGCCCCCTTGAACTCTTCGAGCAGGCTGAGGCTGTGCACGACGGACTGGATCAGATAATTGGCTTTGGCTCTTTTCACGCGTTCCTCCATGCAGGCAGCGGTGCTCTCCCCCCAGCGGCCGTCCTGTCTATAACCCTGTTTATAACACGATGCGTCATGCGCGTCAAGACGTCTCTGTCCCTCGAGCGGTCTGCGGTCTGTGTGACAAGGTGCGTCAGAGGAAACATGTGTTACATCCAGCGTTTGCCATCCGGGACGTCCCCATTGTAAGGCTGCGTCATCGCGCCGTGAAGGCCTGCCGGGGCGCCACACGGGGCGCACGAGGTCACGGGGCAGAGTTCCTCCGGGGGGCGTCGGAGTAGAACCGTGTTACATCAGGGACCGAGGCTGGGGTAACCTACTGTTTCGGTTGCGAATTTCCGGCCGACCCGCTATGCTGGCCTGTATTGGGGAGTTTCAGGCCTTGTCGATTGACGAACATACGCGTGAATCTGTCCTGGCTGCCGTCCAGGCGGGTGAAGCGCTCGAAAATCAGAAGCTCAAGGGGATCGATCTCTCGGGTGCCGACCTGCAGAACGCGCGTTTTGCCGGAACGCACTTCCGCTACTCCGATCTCTCGCGGGCGAATCTGCGCGGGGCCGATCTGCGCGGCGCGAACCTGCGCCACGTCAATCTGAAAGGGGCCGACCTGTCGGGCGCCGACCTGCGCGAGGCCGACCTGAACCATGCCGACATCAGCGGGGCCGTGCTCACGGGCGCGAACACCCGGGGCATGAAGGCCGGCGGCACGCGGGGACTCTCTACGCGCGTGTTCTTTACCCAGGCGGTCGTCGACCGGATTCTCGGCAAGGGGCACGGTGCGCTCGACGGCGAGGTGCTCGACATCGCGGCGCGCAAGGAGCGTTGGAGACTCGTGTCGGCCGTCCGCTTCATCGGGATTGAAGCCGGCGACGACGTGCGCGGCATCCTGCACCGGGTGCTCACCGAAGAGGCCCTGCGCGAACAGGGGATCGATCTGTTGCGCTCGACGGCCGTCGACGAGAAGCATGAAGCCGTCTACATCGTCGAGGCCGGCTTTCTCGGCGAACCGCTCCACGCGACAGAGCCCGCGGCCGCCGACGGCTCGGGGGCGCCCGCTTCCGACGCGACCCCCGCCCCCGCGTTCGAAGGGGTGGAACAGAAGAAGTCGGATCAGGAGCTGATCAACGACTTTCTGCTGCGCCGGCTCACCTCTTCCTGAGCGCTCCCGTGCGGCTTGCACTCCTGACAGACGTCCACAGTAATACCGAAGCGCTCGGCGCCGTGCTCGCCGATGTGCGCAAGCGCAACGTCGACGCCCTCATTCACCTGGGCGACGTCGTCGGTTACGGGGCCGAGCCGAACGAGTGCTGCGCCATTCTGCGGCGCGAAGCCCAGCTGTCGCTGCTGGGGAACCATGATGCCGTCGTCGTCGGCCGCATGGACAAGTCCTGGTTCGCCAGCCATGCCCGCGTCGCCGCCGAGTGGACGAGCGGCCTTCTCCTGCCCGAGCACGGCGAGTGGCTCGCCCGCGCCCCGTATACGTACCGGGAACGCGACTACCTCTTTTCGCACGGCTCGCCGGTCGCGCCCGAACAGTTCCGCTACGTGCTCAGCCGCGGCGAAGCCGAAGACATCTTCGCCTGGTCGCGCGGGGCCGGGGTGCGGGTCGTCTTCGTGGGGCACGCGCATCAGTGCTTCGCCTTTCACGACGGAGCGGCCGAGGTCGTCGAGGTCGACGGCATCGAGCACACCGAACTCGACGTGAGCGCGGGGCGCTGGGTCATCAACGTGGGGAGCGTGGGGCAACCGCGCGACGGCGATCCGCGCGCCTGCTACGGCGTCGTCGATCTGGACGCCGGGCGCTACGAAGCCTACCGCATTCCTTATGATGTCGAAGCCGCCGCCGCCAAGATCCGGGCGGCCGGTCTCCCCGAAGTCCTCAGCGCCCGGCTCGCGCTGGGCCGGTAGGTACCGGGTCGTCAGGGCGACCCCTTTGACGGGGATCACTGACATGTGTTACAGTAGCGAGCATTCTGGGAGAAGAAGATGACCAGGTTTCCGATGTTCAAAGTGGGTCTTCTCGCCGTTGCCGTGTCGGTCTCGTTCGGCGCCCCTGCGGCCGTCGAGGCGCAGGATGCGCCGGCCATGCCGCCGGCCGCTGAGCCGGCCGCTCCGTCGGCCCCGGCCGCACCGGTCGCACGCGGAACGACGACCGACATTCTGCGCGCCGAGCGGGGCGAACCCGTCGACCGAAAGGTCACCGAAGAAAGTATCTACGGGCCCGGCGTCGAGAAGTGGACGTATTCCGGCGGAGTCATCGTCGTCGTTCAGGAAGGCATCGTGATCGACTCCTTCGTCGACCAGCAGTAATCGTCTCGCATCGTTTGTATTTCCACTCATTGGTTAGGTGACGTCGATGAACAAACTCCTTTCCGTCCCCGACGCGAACCGCGGCGATCAGAACGCCGACGAAGAACTCTACTCGAAGCAGTTCCAGGTCGAGAACAAGATGTTCTATGTCGACCTGAAGGCGAACGGCAACGGAATGTATCTGAAGATCAGCGAAAAGAGCGGCGGGCGGCGTCACAACGTCTTTCTGCCTGCTCCGGGGCTCCTCGAGCTTCGTGACGCGATCGAAGAAGCGCTCAAGCGCATGTGACCTTGCGGCGTCATCCGGTTCTGCAGACTCCCTCCGGGGAGTCTTTTTTTTCGTGGGGATTGCCATGACCGACTCCGTCGAGACCGTCGACGTCAGCCTGCGCAAAGCGGTCGACGACAGCTACCGAATCACCGTCGGCCCCGCGCTGCTCGAGCGCGCCGCCGGTCTGCTTCAGGACCGGAAGCTGCCGAAGCGCGTGGCCATCGTCAGCGACACCGGCGTCTATCCGCTCTACGGGCAGACGCTGCGGCGGGCCCTCGAAGCGGGCGGGTACGAAGTTGCCGCCGAAGCCGTCTTCGAAGCGGGCGAAGCGAGCAAGACGCGCACGACCAAGGCGTGGATCGAGGATCGCCTGCTCGACGCCCGGCTGGGGCGCGACGCCTGGATCGCCGCGCTCGGCGGCGGCGTCGTCGGCGACATGGCCGGATTCGTCGCCGCGACCTATCTGCGCGGCATCCCCTTCGTCCAGTTCCCCACGACCCTGCTGGCCATGGTCGACAGCTCGGTCGGCGGCAAGACGGGTCTCGATACGCCCCACGGCAAGAACCTGGTCGGCGCGTTCTGGCAGCCCCGGGCGGTCATCGCCGACGTGGGTCTTCTCGGGAGCCTGCCGGCGGATCAGTTTCTCGCCGGCCTGGCAGAGTCGGTGAAGCACGCCGTCATCGCCGACGCCGAACTCTTCGCCTTCATGCGCGTCGAGTGGGAGCGCATTCTCGCCCGCGATCCGGGCGTGCTCCAGGTGCTCGTCGCCAGAAACTGCGCCATCAAGGCGCGCGTCGTCGAGCAGGATGAGCGCGAAGGTGATCTGCGCAAGATTCTCAACTACGGTCACACGCTCGGCCATGCGGTCGAGACGGCGGCGGACTATGCGGAGCTGCACGGCATGTGCGTCGCCCTCGGCATGATCTACGAGGGGCGCCTCGCCGAGCGCCTCGGGCTGTGGTCTTCGGGGGAACGGCAGGAGGTCGAAGCCTTTCTGCGCCAGGCCGGTTATCCGGCGGTCGACACCCTGGCTGCCGACAGCGAGATCCTGATCCGCCTCACGCAGGCCGACAAGAAGGCGCGCGAAGGCAAGGTCGAATACGTGCTGCCGCAGCGCCTCGGCGCCATGCACCGGGGCGAGCGCGGCTACGGCGTGCGCGTCGACGACGCCGAGGTGCTGGCCGTGCTGCGCGAGATACGCGGCCGCTGATCCGGTTGCCGCCCCCCGGTGCGGTTTGCTATGGTATTCCACCCCGGCATTCTTCTGCGGCCGGAGAGGGAGGACCCGTGGAATACCTGGTTACCGGCGCGACCGGCTTCATCGGCAAGCACCTTCTCGATCAGCTCGTGCGGCGCGAGGGGCGCATTCACGTGCTCGTGCGCCCCGCCTCGCACGAGAAGTTTCTGCGCCTGGCAGCTGAGCGCTGGGGCAGGGACGCGCAGCGCATCGCCCTCGTCAACGGCGACATCACGCTCCCGGGCTGCGGCGTCGCCGACGAAGACCTCAAGACGCTCGCCGGTGTCGGCCACATCTTTCATCTCGCCGCCGTCTACGACATGCAGGCCGATATGGAGACGTCGCGCCGGGCGAACGTCGACGGCTCGCGGCACGTCGTCGAACTGGCCAACCGGCTCGGCGGCGCGACGCTGCATTACGTGAGCTCCATCGCCGCGGCCGGCCGCTACCGGGGCGTGTTCCGCGAAGACATGTTCGACGAGGCCGAAGATCTCGCGCACCCCTACTTCGCCACCAAGCACGAGGGCGAAGGGGTGGCGCGCCGCGAATGCCGCGTGCCGCTGCGCATCTACCGCCCCGGCATCGTCATCGGTTCGTCGGTCACCGGCGAGGCCGACAAGATCGACGGACCCTACTACGCCTTCAAGATCATCCAGAAGCTTCGCGGCGCGCTCCCCCCGTGGATGCCGCTTATCGGCATCGAAGGGGCCCGGCTGCAGATCGTGCCGGTCGATTTCGTGGCGCGCGCGCTCGATCACATCGCCCATCAGCCCGGGCTCGACGGGCGCTGTTTTCACCTCGTCGATCCGAAACCGCTTTCGCTCGGCGACACCTTGAACGTCTTCTGCCGCGCGGCGCATGCGCCGCGCGGCACCGCCCGCCTCGACAACCGCGGGCTCGACCTCTTCCCGCGCGGGCTTCTGCAGATGGCCGGTCGCGTGCCCGTCGTGCGCGGGATCCGGCGCGACATGCTCGACTTCTGGGGCATTCCCGAGAGCGTGCTCGAATTCGCCGACTGGCGCACGAAGTTCGACGCCCGCGAAGCCGAGGCGGCCCTGGCGGGGAGCGGCATTGCGTGTCCCCCGCTCAAGGACTACGCGTGGAAGATCTGGGACTACTGGGAGCGCCGCATGGATCCCGATCTGTTCCGCGAGCAGACGCTCGAGTCGGTGCTGCGCGGGCGAATCGTCGTCGTGACGGGTGCCAGCAGCGGTATCGGCGAAGAGCTCGCGCGCCGGGTCGCCGCCGCGGGCGCCACCCCGATTCTCGTCGCCCGCACGGCCGAGAAGCTGGCCGCCGTGCAGGCCGATATCGCCGCGGCGGGGGGCAAGGCGCTCGTCTATCCGTGCGACCTCAGCGATGCCGAGGCCACGCGGGCGGTGGCCGAGAAGATTCTGGCCGAACAGGGGCGGGTCGACTACCTGATCAACAACGCGGGGCGGTCGATCCGCCGATCGATCGGCGAGTCGTACGACCGCTTTCACGACTTCGAGCGCACGATGCAGCTGAATTACTTCGGCTCGCTGCGTCTCATCCTCGGCTTTCTGCCGTCCATGCGCGAGCGCCGCTTCGGCCACATCATCAACATCTCGAGCATCGGCGTGCAGACCAACGCGCCGCGGTTCTCGGCTTACGTGGCCAGCAAGGCGGCGCTCGACAGCTTCAGCCGCAGCATCGCCAGCGAGGTGGTCAACGATCACGTGCACATCACGACCGTCTACATGCCGCTCGTGCGCACGCCGATGATTGCGCCGACGCGCATCTATGATTACTTTCCGGCCATCTCGCCGGCGCAGGCGGCCGACATGGTGCTCACGTCGGTGCTCACGCGGCAGAAGCGGGTGGCGACCCGGCTCGGCACCTTCGGCGAGGTCACCTACGCGGTCGCGCCGCGGGTGGTCGATTACGTGCTGGGATTCGGCTACCGGCTGTTTCCCGAGAGCACGCGCAACGGAAAGGCCGAGGGGCGCCCGCTGCCGGCCGAGAGCGTCGCCTTTGCGCACCTGCTCAAGGGAATTCACTGGTAGCGTGCGGTCGGGCGGGCGGGGGTGAACCCTCCCGCCGTCTGGTCTCTCGGGGGCGGCCGCTTTCGGATTGCCGGGCAGACTGATAAACTGACCCTCTTTCAGGCCCCGGGTTCCATGCGCCAGTTGTTTTCGCTCTTTCTGCTCCCACTGCTTCTCGCGGCACCGGTCGCCGCGTCGGCCTCTGCCTTCGCCGCCGCTGCGCCCGAGGACGGCCCTCCCGCCGCCGACGCCGCGATGCCGAAGGTACCGGCCGCCGCCGAGACTCCCCCCGCGGCGATTCCCGCAGAAACTCCCGCGGAGACTCCCAAGGACGCTGCCAAGGAGCTCGGCAAGGATGCCAGCGTCGCTACCTACGAGCGCAAGAGCATCAGCTACCTGCGCACGGTGCGGCGCGCGAAGGTGCCCGACGAGTTCTACGCCGGCGTCGTGCGCGCCGTGCGCGAAAGCGTCGAACTGCCGCGCTTCGATTACAACGACATCAGCCACCTCGAGGCCCTGACGCCGCAGGAGGCCGCCGCGGCCGTGCGCGAGTACCTCGACGCCGTCAAGGTCGAGCGCGCCCGGGAGCAGGGCGAGTACGACCTGCGGTTCAAGGACGTCGTGATCACCGGCGCCGACCTGCGCCGCATCGCCGATTCGGCCTATCTCTACCAGCCGTCGGTCGATCGCTTCTCGCTGCAACGCAAGCGCATCGTGCAGTACGTGAACGGGAAACAGGTGGTCAGCCTGCGCTGGGTCGCCGCCGTGTCGGTTTCGGTGCGCTTCTACCGGGTCGATTTTGCCCGGGGCCGCGCCGTCGAGTTCAAGGTGCTGCGCGCATCGGGTGACGGTTCGGCGGGGGTCGGCTACGGTATCAGCCACAATCAGGCCCGGCGCGAAGCCGTGGCCGGCGCCCTCGGCTCGATAGCCACCGTCCTGCGCCGCGACGTGCGCGCCGTCGAAGAGTTCAAGCTGCTGACCCCCGTCAGCGCGGCCGGATTCAACGGCGTCACGTTTGCGCTCACGCGCCGCGAGGGGCTCGCGCTCGATCAGGGCTTCTGGGTCTACGACTATTTCACCGACGGCCGCCGCCAGAAAGCCGGCTACGTCAAGGTGCGCCGGGTAGGCGACGGCGAGAAGCGTCTCGACTCCGACGCCGAGAACATCGCCGTCAGCAACGGCTGGCGGCTCGAAGAGGGGCAGCTGCTCGAAGAGAATCCCCAGATCGGCGTCACCCTGCTGGTCGACGGCGGCGTGCAGCGCTACCGCCTGCAGGACGCGCCGGCCCTGGGGGTCGGCGACGCGACGACGGGCATCAAGGCCCGCATCGAGGCCGGCTACAGCCTGGCCCAGGCGACCCGCGTCTCGGAACTCTACGGCACCCTGGGGCTGCACTTTCTGGCCGGGGGCGGGTTCACGGAAGTCGGCGGCGAACTGGGCCTCGACAAGCGGCTCTACTTCCGCCGTCTCGTGCTCGTGCCGGGCGCCCGTCTCGGCTACCTGAAGTCCTATTTCGACTTTCCCGGCGCCACGGCCCCCGAAATCGATCCGTGGGCGACCTATACGGCGAGCAGCTTCGGCGTGACGCCGCGCCTCGGGGTCGAGTTCTTTCTGTCTCCCGCGTTCTCCATCGGAGCGCGCGCGGGGTATCGCGCCTATACGACGCAGACGCAGTTCGAGCTGTCTTCGGATGACGAGGAGAGCGACACGGCGCCGCTCGATCTGGGCGCCTACGGTTTCCAATACGATCCCTCGGGCCTCGAACTCTACGGCGGTATCGCCGTGAGCTTCTGAGGGCCGGGATTTTTCTTTTTCAACCCGGTACGAGCGGGTACAATATCCAATTACCCGCGTGGAGTGGACGATGAACATGAACAAGGTTCGTTGGTTTGGGGCGTTGCTGCTCGTGCTCGCCCTGGTTCCCGCCTGCGGCAACAAGTCGGTGCGTCCGACGTCCTGGCAGGCTGAAGTCGTCGAAAGCCTCGACGGCAATCGGGTGCGCGTCAATGCCATCGGCGTGGGCGACGATACCGACGAGGCGAAGCTCGACGGCTTTCGCGCCGCCGTGAACCGCGTCGCCCAGGATCTCGTCCAGAGCCAGGAAGAGCGTTTCGGCTGGGAGGCAAGCTCCGACGAAGTGTTCGGCAAGGCCGGCCAGTACATCGAAAGCTACAAGATCAAGAGCCGCCGTAAGGAAGGGGACATCGACGTCAAGCTCACGCTCGACCTCGTCGTCAACCGCAAGCGGCTCAACGACGATCTGGTGGCCATGGGCGTGCTCAAGGCGCAGCGCGAGCTGCTCAGCGACCTGAAGAACCCGAGCATCGTCGTCATTGCCGAAGATGCGGTGAAGACCAAGGCCTGGCGCCGGCTGGCGACCGACCATGTGACCGGCTACCTGACGACCCGCAAGTTCGAAGTGCTCGACGAAGGGCAGGTCACGAAGCTGCAGGGCATGTCGGCCGATACCCGCGCGGCCGTGGGCACGGCCCCCGACGCCGTGGCGCAGATCGCGCTGCAGCTCGGCGGCGACATCTACATCGTTTACGACGTGAAGGTCGATCGGGCCAAGGTGGGCCGCGACGGCACGGTGAAGGCCTCGGCCAGCGCACGTGCGTTCGAGACGACCACCGCCCGCAGCATCGGCAGCGCGACCGGCTTTTCGCGCGAGTACGCGGCGACGGCCGGCAGCGATGAGAAGGCCGTGGCCGAGGCCCTCAGCGACGCCATCGACCGCGTGCTCGTCAATGTCATGGATTACTGGAAGGACGACGCCATCAAGGGCTTCCAGTTCCTCATCGAAGTGCGCGGCGATTTCAAGGGCGACGGCGGCGAAAAGATCCGCCGCGACATCTACCGGATCGTGAAGGAGACGGCGCCCGAGTTCAAGGAGAACCTGGCGACCGATCGTTCGCTGAACTACCGCGTCTGGTACAAGGGCTCCAATACCGACCTGCTCTTTGCGCTGCAGGACCGCTTCGAAAGCGCGACCGGCCGCAAACTGAAGTCGGTTTCGCAGAACCGCAAACTCATTCAGCTGGAAGTGCAATAACGTGTCTGATTCGACCGAATCTCCGCGTCTGCGGACGACCTATCGCGACGCCGGCGTCGACATCGACGCCGGCGACCGCTTCGTGCAGGACATCAAACCGCTCGTCAAGGGGACGCATCGCCCCGAGGTCATGAGCGGACTCGGCGGGTTCGGCGCGCTGTTCAGGTTCAACGCCTCGAAGTACGAAAACCCGGTCCTGGTCTCGACCACCGACGGCGTGGGCACCAAGCTCAAGGTCGCCTTCGCCATGGACAAGCACGACACGATCGGCATCGATCTGGTCGCCATGAACGTGAACGACCTGATCGTGCAGGGGGCCGAGCCCCTCTTCTTTCTCGACTATCTGGCCTGCGGCAGCCTGAAGACGATTCAGCCCGTGAAGATCGTCGAGGGTATCGTGGCCGGCTGCAAGGAGGCCAACTGCGCGCTCGTCGGCGGCGAGACGGCCGAAATGCCGGGCATGTACACCGATGGGGAATACGATCTGGCGGGGTTCGCGGTCGGCGCCGTCGATCGGGATCGCATCATCGATCACAGCCAGGTCAAGAAGGGGCACGTGCTCATCGGCGTGTCGTCGAGCGGCCTGCACAGCAACGGCTACAGCCTCGCGCGCAAGGTTTTTCTCCAGGATCATGGCCTGCAGCTCGACAAGCGCGTCGACGAATTCGGCCGTACGCTGGGCGAGCAGCTGCTTGAGCCGACGCGCATCTACGTGCGCGCCCTGCAGTCGATCGTGAAGGATCTTCCGATTCACGCAGTCGCGCACATCACGGGCGGCGGCATCGAAAACATCCCCCGCGTCCTGCCGGCCGGAACCCGGGCGGTCATCCAGCACGGATCGTGGGAGTGGCCGCCGGTTTTTCAGCTTCTGCAGAAACTCGGCCGCATCGACCGCGCCGAAATGTACCGCACGTTCAACTGCGGCATCGGCCTCGTCATCATCGTTCCCGAGATCGACGTCGAGACGGTCGTCTCGCGCCTGCGCGGCGCGGGTGAGACCGCCTTCGTCATTGGCCGCGTCGAAGAACAGAAGGGAGACGCCGACCCGCGGGTCGCCGTCGTCTGAGGAATGTTCCGTCTGGCCGTACTCGGGAGCGGCACCGGAAGCAACTACCAGGCGATTCAGGATGCCGTCGGGCGCGGTGAGATTCCCGCCCAGGTTGTCGGCGTCTTCTGCAACGTCGCGGGGGCGGGCATCCTTGCGCGCGCCGAGGCGGCCGGCGTGCCGGCCCGCCTGATCCCCTCGCGCGGCATAGCGGCACCCGAGGCCCGGCAGCGCTACGACGCCGAGCTTGCCGAACGGATTGCGGACCTCGAAGTCGACCTGGTCGTGCTCGCCGGCTGGATGCGCCTGCTTTCGGCCGAGTTCGTGGCCCGTTTTTCGGGCCGGCTCGTCAACATCCACCCCTCGCTTCTGCCGGCGTTTCCGGGGCTGCGCGTCCACGAGTCGGTGCTCGCCTACGGCTGCAAGGTCTCGGGCTGTACCGTGCATTTCGTCAGCGAAGAGATGGACGCCGGGCCGATCATCGCCCAGGCCTGCGTGCCCGTATTCCATTCCGACACGCCCGAAAGCCTTGCGAACCGGGTGCACGGGGCAGAACACAAGCTCTATCCCTGGGTCGTGCGCCAGATTGCCCTCGGCGCCGTGCGCCTGCGCGGGCGCGTGGTCGAAGTCGACGCCGAGCTCCCCCCCTTCTGTGTGCCGGCGTCATGAAGAAACAGTACGACAGCGTCGTCATCGGCGGCGGCGTGGCGGGCTATCTTCTCGCGGCCCTGGCCTCGACGCAGGGGCACGTTCTCTTCTTCGAGAGCGAGCAGGAGCCGACGGATCCCCCCTGGACGAGCCCGATTCTGCCCGACGCACCGGGGAGCGCCTGGCATCGCGTGCGCGAAGCCCTGTCGCCCGCGGGGCTCGCGCCCGGCCGGTTCCGCTTCCAGCGTCTGAACGGCCGTGAACGCGACGACGGCTTTGAAACGCCGCCGCCCGAGCCCTTTCCCTTCGCCGAGTGGCTCACGGCCGAGCTCGCCGTGCCGCGCTGGTTCGACGTCGTGCGCGGCTGGTTCGCTTCGCCGCCGCCGGGCCCGGCGCTCGCCCCCACGTGGATGCGGCTGACGACCGGCGTTGAACCGGCCCAGTCGGCCGTCCGGCGCTATCTGGCCGCCACCGCCGCAGACTGGTCGGCGCCGGCAGGCGAACTGGTCGATCTGCTGCGCGTCCTGCGTGAGCGGGCGGCGCGCGAAGGTACCGAATTTCTCCCCGCCGGCCGGCTCGATGCCGTAATTCCCGGCGAGGGGGTGCGCGTCGAGGGGCTCGGCGCCACGCTGCGCTCGGCGCGCATGGCCGTCTGCGTCGACGTGGGCGAGTGGAGCCGCATCCCGGGGCTCGGCGCGCTGCCGCGCAAGGTGCTGCGCCGCGTGCGCCAGAACGGCGTGCGCGTGCGCGCGACCTGGACCTGCGCCGCCGAGGAACTGCCCGTGGGCCTCGCCGGACGCGGATGGTGGGCCGACGAGCCGCAGGCCTGGTACGACGTGACCGAGGGGGGGGGGCGCGCGACGCTGCGCGCCTGGACGATGGCCCCGTCGGGTCCCGACGTCGACGCGCCGGCGGTGGCCGCCGCCATGCACGCGGTGGTGCGCCGGTACGCGCCGTTCTTCAGCCCGAAGGCCGAAGAGGCCCAGGTGCTGGCGACGCCGGTTTACGGGTCAATCCACCGGAAAGGGCTGGGCGTGCCCGCCGAGTTGGCGGCCGGGTACGGCTATGCCGGCCCGCAGAGCTATCCCGGCTGGGGGGCCGAGGGCGAGATGGTCGCCGCCCTGCGCGTGAACCGGCGCTGGTATCCACCCGAATCGCCCGCGGCCTGACGCGGCTCTGCACGCTGGAGCGTTCCGCTGCGCAGTGTCCCGGCGCGCTACAAAATCGACCACGGCGCGCTCCTGCTATGGCGGCCTGCGATGGTCTTGTGATAGTAATGTAAGCCGATTGCAAGAGGAACGTAACCAGCGGCCGCCTCTGCGCGGCAAAGGGGTGCTCGTCATCGACGACACGGATTCGATCCGTCGCCACGTCGTCGACTTTCTGCGCGGGCGCAACGTCTTTGACGATTATTTCGAGGCGAACGACGGCATCGTCGGCATCCGGATGCTGCTCGAGCACCATTCGCGCATCGACATCGTCATCACCGACCTCGAAATGCCGCGCATCGACGGTTTTCGCTTTCTGCAGCTGAAAGCCGAAACCCATCCGGCCTTCACCGAAATTCCGGTCATCATGCTCACGTCGCGCGGCGAGGTCGAGCGGCGCATCACCGGCCTCGAGCTCGGGGCGAGTGACTATCTCGTCAAGCCGGTCGACGATGCCGAGCTGCTCGCGCGGGTGCGCGTCCAGCTGCGCATCAAGCAGCTGCAGGACGAGCTGCGCAGCCGGAACGAAGAGCTCGAGCGCATCAGCAACACCGACTCGCTCACCGGCCTCTTCAACCGGCGCCACTTCACGCACATCTTCGAGACCGAGTTTCAGCGGTCTTCGCGCCACGCCGATGATCTGTCGTTCGTCATGATCGACATCGATCACTTCAAGGCCGTCAACGACACCCACGGCCACCAGGTGGGCGACGAGGTGCTGCGCCACGTGGCTGCGGTGCTGCAGCGGGGGCTGCGCAGCGGCGACGTGCTGGCCCGCTACGGCGGCGAAGAGTTCGCGCTGCTGCTCCCCCAGACCTCGCCCGAGGGCGGTTTTGCGGCGGCCGAGCGTTACCGCAAGCTCGTGCAGGCGAGCCCCGCCCCCCACGTCGGCCAGCTCACCGTCAGCATGGGCATCAGCTCGAGCCAGCTGCCGGGCGTGACGAGCGTCGACGAACTGATGCGCACGGCCGACCAGGCGCTGTACAAGGCCAAGGGGCTCGGGCGCAACCGGTCGGTACTCTACGCCCGGGTCGAACAAGCCTCCTGAAACCGGCCGTCCGCACGGCGGCCCCCTTTCGTTTTGCGCGCCTGCCCTCGGTTCGCTGCCGGGGGCGTTTCACCGTGCGTGTTTGCCGGCAATCCGATACAATATCAGGCTTTGCGAGAGTGGCGGAACTGGCAGACGCACTGGATTTAGGTTCCAGCGGGGCGACCCGTGGGGGTTCAAGTCCCCCCTCTCGCACCAGGGTTGTGATCGGTCGATTTTGACTGCAGGAAGGCACGAGGACGCGCCCGACGCCACGCGCGCGGTTCGACCGGCTTCCGGCAGAGCGTTTCGTGGCGCCCCCGCCTCCCGAGTGAGGGGGCGTATGCTATAATCCTCAACAGTTTTCCCCGAGTTAGCCGTGTCAGAACTGAATGTATCCGTTGAAGATCTGAGCCCCGTCCAGAAGCGCATCCAGGTAACGGTGCCCGCGCCCCTGGTCGATAAGGCCTTTGAAACCGTGGTGAGCAAGCTGCAGCGAAACGCCCGCATCAAGGGCTTTCGACCCGGCAAGGTGCCCCGCAACGTCGTCGAGAAGATGTACGGCCATGACATTCAGCACGAAGTCGCGAATCAGGTCGTGAACGACACCTACTTCGACGTCCTGCGCCAGCACGACATCCGGGCGGTCGACAACCCGCGTGTCGAGAACGATCACGCCCACCGGGGGAGCGAATTCAAGTACACCGCGACGGTCGAGGTGCTGGCGCCCGTGGAGCTGAAGACCTACAAGGGGCTCAAGCTGCAGAAGCCCAAGGCCGAGGCGACCGATGCGCAGGTGCAGCAGACGATCGACCAGCTGCTGGATTCCCGGGCGAAGCTCGAAGAGGTGACCGAGCCGCGCGAGATCCAGGAAGGCGATTACGCGGTCATCGATCTGAAGACGACCGAAGACGGCAAGCCGATCGCCAAGCTGTCGGCCGACGGGTTCACGATTCCCGTCGGTTCGAAGATGGTCTTTCCCGAGCTCGATACGGCCCTCATCGGCCGCAAGCCCGGCGAAGAGGGGAGCGTCGACGTCCTGATGCCCGACGACGCGGCCGACAAGAGCCTGGCCGGCAAGAAGCTGGTGCTTTCGTTCGCCGTGAAGTCACTGAAGGCGCGCGTGCGCCCCGAGCTCACCGATGAATACGCGAAGGAGCTCGGCGACTTCCAGACCGTCGACGACCTGCGCAAGCGGGTGCGCGAAGATCTGGAGCGCCACCTGGCGGATTATTCGGAACGGGCCGTGCGCGAAGACGCGCTGACGAAGCTGATCGAGGCGAACCCGATCGAGGTCTCGCAGGGGCTCGTCAACCGCGAGACGCAGGAGCTCATGCAGCGCGCCGCCCACGATTACGAGCAGCGCGGCATCGATGCCTCGCGCCTCGACCAGAACCGCATGTGGGATGAACTGCGCCCGACCGCCGAGCGCCGGATTCGCACCGAGCTGCTGCTCGACGCGATCGCCGACAAGGAGAACCTCCAGGTCGACGACGCCGTCATCGAGCGCTACTACGAGCGCGAAGCGGCCCGCTCGGGCGCGACGCTGGAGACGGTGCGCCAGGCCCACCAGCACCTGAAAGAGCAGCTCGGCGACCGGCTGCGGCTCGACGAGGCTTTGCAGCTCGTCATCCGCGAGGCCAAGGTCGAAGAAGTCGAGACGCCGAGCGACGCCCTCGAGGGGTAAGGCCTGTGTGCGTCGGCGGCCGGAGAGGGGCACTCCGGAGGGCCCCTCGATCGCCGGTTGCCCAGGACCGGGATGTTCGTGTTCGACCTGAATGTTCGTAATGAGGAGTAGCGGCATGTACAACCAACTCGTCCCCATGGTCATCGAGCAGACGCACCGCGGCGAACGCGCCTACGATATCTTTTCGCGCCTGCTGAAAGAGCGGATCATTTTCATCGGCACGCAGGTCGAAGACACGATGGCCAATCTGATCATCGCGCAGCTTCTCTTTCTCGAAGCCGAAGATCCCGACAAGGAGATCCACATCTATCTGAACAGCCCGGGCGGCGTCATCACGGCCGGCATGGCGATCTACGACACCATGCAGTACGTGAAGTGCCCTATCTCGACGCTCTGCATGGGGCAGGCGGCGAGCATGGGGGCGGTGCTGCTGGCCGCGGGCTCGAAGGGCAAGCGCTATGCGCTCCCCAACAGCCGCATCATGATTCACCAGCCGCTGGGGGGCTATCAGGGGCAGGCGACCGATATCGAGATCCACGCGAAAGAGGTCCTGCGCATGCGCCAGGATCTCAACCGCATCCTCGGTTTCCACACCGGTCAGAAGGCCGACAAGATCGAACGCGATACCGAGCGCGACTACTTCATGACCGCCGAAGAGGCGAAGGCGTACGGATTGATCGACGAGGTCGTCACCCGCGGTAAAGTGCCTCCGGAGCTGGGGGGCGGCAAGGAAAAGGGCGGTAAAAGCTAACGCGCTGCGGCGTGGAACTTGGCCCCCGGGCCCGATATAATGTCTACGGACAACGATACAAGGCTCCTTCGGGGGCCTTTGTTTCGCCTGCTACGGAGACTGGTTTGGAAAAGTATTTTGATGACTCGGGCAGCCTGGTTTGTTCCTTCTGCGGAAAGAGTCAGAAAGAGGTCAAGAAACTCATCGCGGGACCCACGGTCTACATCTGCGACGAGTGCGTTGAGCTCTGCAACGACATCATCAAGGAAGAGTACGACCGCGAAGAGGCCCTGCGCCGCGACAGCTCCATTCCGACTCCCAAGGAAATCAAAGACTTTCTCGACGGCTACGTGATCGGACAGGAGCGCGCCAAGCGCGTGCTGTCGGTCGCCGTGCACAACCACTACAAGCGCATCGCGCAGAACGGCAAGGACAAAGACGACGTCGAGCTCCAGAAGAGCAACATCCTTCTGGTCGGCCCCTCGGGCAGCGGCAAGACGCTGCTTGCCCAGAGTCTGGCCAAGATGCTGAACGTCCCCTTTACGATCGTCGACGCCACCTGCCTGACCGAGGCCGGCTACGTGGGCGAAGACGTCGAGAACATCATTCTCAACCTGCTCCAGGCCGCCGACAACGACGTCGAGAAGGCCCAGCGCGGCATCATCTACATCGATGAAATCGACAAGATCGCCCGCAAGGGTGAGAACCCGTCGATCACGCGCGACGTGAGCGGCGAGGGGGTGCAGCAGGCGCTGCTCAAGATCATCGAGGGTACGCTCAGCAACGTTCCCCCCAAGGGGGGCCGCAAGCACCCGCAGCAGGACTATCTGCAGGTCGACACGACGAACATCCTGTTCATCTGCGGCGGCGCCTTCGTCGGTCTTGAGAAGCTGGTCGAACAGCGCTCGGGCAAGAAGGGCTATGGTTTCGGCGCCGAGGTGCGCGGCCAGGAAGAAAAGCGCGTCGGCGAGCTGCTCGCCCGCGTGCAGCCCGAAGATCTGCTCAAGTTCGGCATGATTCCCGAATTCGTCGGCCGCCTGCCCGTGCTGGCGACGCTCGAAGAACTCGACGAGGCGAGCCTGATCGAGGTGCTCGAGCGCCCGCGCAACGCCATCATCAAGCAGTACCAGAAGCTCTTCGAGTACGAAGGGGTCAAGCTCAAGTTCGCGAAGGGGGCCGTGCGCGCCGTCGCCCGCGAGGCGATCAAGCGCAAATCGGGCGCCCGCGGGCTGCGGGCCATCCTCGAAGAAGTCATGCTCGACATCATGTACGAGATTCCGAGCCAGACCGGCATCAAGGAATGCGTCGTGAGCGAAGAGGTCATCACCAAGCGCGAAGAGCCGCTCATCGTCTACGAGAAAACGGCAGAGAGCGCCTGACCGCCCGCCGCAATGCCGGCCGGAACTTTCGGTTGTCGCGCTGCGTCGTTCTTGGTACACTGATCTCTTTCGTACGGAGCCCCCATGGGTATCGGAACTACTGAACTTCTCATCATCCTGGCCATCGTGCTGCTGATCTTCGGCGCCGGCAAGCTGCCGCAGCTCGGCGCGGGCCTCGGCAAGGGGATTCAGAATTTCAAGAAGGCCGCGCGCGGAGACGACGGCGAAGCGGCCGCCAAGACCGAAGCCGCCGAAGACAAAAAGGCCTGAACCCAGGCCGGCCCGGGCGTCTCCACTCCGTTCCACATAGCCGGAATTTCGAAACCGGCGGCATAGCTCAGGGGTAGAGCAGGCGTCTCATAAGCGCCTTGTCGGTGGTTCAATTCCACCTGCCGCCACCAAATGGACGGGTGTCCCTCATCGGGGGCACCCGTTTTTCTTTACGCGCCGGGAGAAATCTGAAACCCGCGCTTGCACCTGCGTATCCGCTCCGAGTCCCGGGCGCAGGCTGACGGTAAGTCAGTGCTTGATTCCGGATGGATGGCTCAAGGTAGCCTGGGACGGAAGTCCCGGGAAATGGGTCGGGTCGGTGAATTTAGCGGGCCCGGAAGCGCCGGAAGCGGCGCGGGCGAGCCGTCTTCAGGGTACTCTCTGTGCAAGAAGCTTCGCCCGCGGGATGCGGAGCCACGTTCATGCGAAGGATGTGGGGGATCATCGGCCCCGAGGGGGAGGGCTCCTGGGAGCCCGACGGTTCCGCTCTTGTCGGGTCGTTCTTGTTTCCCGGCGTCCGACGTCCGGCGTCCGAAGACTACATGTAAGCCAGCCCGAGGCTGAACTGCAGGTAGTGCCCCTCGAGGCGGTTGCTCGAACCGAAGAAGCCGTACTCTGACGTATAGAGCGTGATCGGAAAGCGGTAACCGATCGACAGCTCGAGCGGAAGCTTCAGCCACCCCTCGGGCAGGGCCGTGATGCCGACGCTGGGGCCGAGTCCCATGAAGAAGACGCGGTCGGGCGAAAGGCCGTCGAGGCCCGCGTAGACGAACGGTTCGAGATCGATGAGGAACCGCGCCGCCCAGCGCCAGTGGAACCCGTAGGAAAAATCGGCCGAGAACTGCTTACGGTCTTCGACGACGCCGAAGCGGTTGCGTCGCTCGGTGCGCCCGTCGGTAGAACGCACGCCGATGCGGTAGCTGGTCAACCAGGTGGCCCACGAGCCCAGTTCCTGGTAGAAAGCGACGTCGAGCCCGATCTGATTGCCGAGCCCGGCCAAATCGGTCGCTACCTTGACGGCCAGCGACTCGTAGGCGAAAAGCGGCGGGGGCACTGGTAGAGAGCCCGTGTGCAGACGCCAGGGAAGGGGACGCGTCGATTCGTGCCCCGCGACTCGTGTCGGCCCGAGCGGCAGATGGCGGCAGACGAAGGCCGTCGCGCCGGAGGGGGCCGGACACGGGTTCTCTTCGGGCTCCTTCATGATGCCGCCCGCACCCCAATCGATCAGGCTGGCCGCGACGGCGGCCACGACCAGCCCGCGCTGATGGCGAATCAGGCAATCGGTCACTTCGTCGGGGCGCGCGGTGTCGCCGGTCGCGAGGCGGCTCCAGTCGCAGTCGGGCGCGCCGGTGAGCGCGGGCCCGAGCAGATAGGTATCGCCGAAAGCGACGAAGGGAAAGTCGCCGGCCGCCGTCTGCAGTATCGCGGTGACCCCTTCGCGGCTGTCGTAGTCGTGATCGTGGCGGCGCTCGCCCAGACTGCGGCGTGAGAGCACGGGGCGCATGTGCCCGCTCGACAGGCCGTCTTCGAGAAAGTGCAGGCCGCTCCCCTCGAACACGAGCCCCATGACCGCCGTGACCACCCGGTCGAGCATGGCCTGGCTGCCCGGCGAGCCGGCGTCGGCCCCGAAGCTTGCCAGGAGATCGGCGACGGGGTGCAGGCGGTGCGGCTCGGCCCGTTCGGCCCACGCGAGCAGCCGCAGGCGCACCCGCTCGCGCAGCAGGCGGCAACCCTCGGTCTGCAGCATCGTCTCTTCCAGATCACTCCACGCCACCTCGCTGAATGCCGGGAGTCCTTCGGCGAAATCGGCCAGCTGCGCTCCTTGAAAACCGATGGCCGACGCGCAGGAGCGGCGCGAGATCTCGAGGCCCGCGCTGTGGTACCCCAGCCACGCGCCGTAGGCGTGGTCGGCGAAGTGATGGGTGTCGCGGAGAACGAGATCGAGAAAGTGCGGGTTGTCGAAGCTGTAGGCGCCCGACGGATCGGACGGCCCCGCGACGACCGCACTGCGCGCCAGCGGCGTGAGCAGCGGCCCGGGCACGCGGGCCGGCGTCACGGCGGTCGCCGAAAAGTAGGCGGCGACGTCGGCGTCGACGCGGCCCCAGTCGACGTCGGGATCGGTCTCGCAGGCGTCCTCGGCCACGTCGCCGACGATACCGTCGGCCCCTTCGGGCTCGGCCGCGAGCCAGCGAAAAACCTGTTCGATGAGGCCGTCCTTCTGGTGCACCGTGCCGGGAAGTCCGCGTACGGGACCGAAACGGGACACGTGGTCGGGCAGCGCCGCAAAATCACCCAGGGATATGGCGACCTGATCCTTGTCTTCTTCGGGCAGCCGGTTCAGGGTCGCCTCGACCCGCTTGTAGCCGCCGGCGCAGTAGGGGCGCGTCCAGCGCGCGGGGCAGGCGAGGGCGAGAGCCAGATACCGCGAGGCAAGCGAGGCGTCCTCGGGCCGCGCCTCCATCTCGGCCGCCAGGGCGTCCTGGGCAGGCGCGCAGGCCCGGTCGGTGAAGAAGCTGTGCTCGAGGTAGTGAAAGGCGCGCGCCTCGTCGGCAGACCGGAGCAGAAAAGCGGCCGTGAAGAGGACGATGAGCGGCAGATGGCGGGTTCGCAGAAGCATGATAGTCACGGATGGGGCGTCCGGAACGTCCGGGCGGCTGCGCGTCCACCTACCATTGTGGGCCCGAAGCGCCCGGCGCGACAGGTGTCCATGCCGTAGAGCGGTCGGCCCGGGCATTGTATCAGAATTTGACCTGCCGGGAGCGACCCGATAAGATGGCGGGAAACTGCTTTCTGCCCGACGGCCCGTTCTGCCGGGGGCATCCCACCCGATGAGGAGACGCATGATGCGCAAGATTCTGCTGGTGGCCGGCCTGGTTCCGGCCCTGACCGCCTGTTCTCTGTTTGCGACCAAGCGCGATGCGGGGTTCGAGCAGCTCGACGCCCCGGCCGCCGAGGCCACCGACGAAGGCCGTCTCTCTGAAACCCTGAGCGCCGCCGACGAAAAGTGGGCCGGGCGCCAGGATCGCGCGACCCTCGAAGCGGCAATCAAGCTGTACGAAGAGGCCCTCGGCTACACGAATGACGGCGTCAAGCGCCGCGAGATCATGGAGCGCATCGCCCGCGGCACCTACTTTCTCGCCGACGGCCTGACGCGTAACGACCCGGCGAAACAGAAGGAACTCTACAACCTGGCCACCACCTGGGGCGAGCGCTGCATGGCTATCGATCCGCAGTTCAAGGCCAAGGTCGACGCCGGCGAACGCACCGAAGAGGCGGTCAAGGTTCTCGGCAAGGAGTATGCCGGGTGCGTCTACTGGGCGGCTTCGGGCCTGGGCAAGTGGGCCAAGATGGAAGGTTTCGCGACGCAGGTCAGCAACAAGGACCGCATCAAGAACTTCGTCGAAGTCGTGACCGAAAAGGATCGCAACTACTTCTACGGCGGTCCGGATCGCTACTGGGGCGCCTACTACTCGATCATTCCGGGGTTCATGGGCAAGGATCTGACCAAGAGCGCCGAGTATTTCGAGGCGTCGATGAAGATCTCGCCCGACTACCTGGGCACCAAGGTCCTCATGGCCGACACCCTGGCCAATCAGAAGGACGACCGTCAGCTGTTCGAGACGCTGCTGAAGGCGGTCATCGAGGCCGACCCCGCCGCCAACGCCGAAATCGAACCCGAGAACCGCATCGAGCAGGAGAAGGCGCGCGAGCTGCTCAGCCGCATCGACGAGCTCTATCCGCAGTAAGCGGAAAACCGGAACGCGAAACGGACGGCGGCCCTGGGGGTCGCCGTTTTTTTTCGGGCCGAGTTTCCGCCTGCATAGGTCCCGAGCAAGGCCGCCGCTCAGGCGACCGAGGCCGCATTGAGTTGCGGTCTTGACGCATCCTTGCCTGCGCTGCTATTCTAAAAGGATTCACTTTGGGTCGAATTCCCGGCCCAACTCCTTGCTCCCGAGAGGGGGCTGTTGCATCCGAAAGGAGAACCATCGACATGCGACGTTACGAAACTGTTTTTATTGCGGCCGATCAGACGCCCGACGACCAGGTGCGCGAGATTGCCGAGCGCAGCCGCGCCGTGGTCGAGCGCACCGGCGGCAAGCCGATCCGCACCGACTTCTGGGGTCGCCGGACGCTGTCCTACGAGATCCAGAAATCGCGCCGCGGCAACTACGTCCTGCTGGTCTACGCCGGCGGCGGCGAATCGGTCGCCGAGCTCGAGCGCACGCTGCAGATCAACGAATCGATCATCCGTTTTCACACCATCAAGGTTGAAGACCAGGTCAATCCCGAAGCCATCGGGCCCGAAGAGTCCAAGCCGGCGCCGGCCGACATCTTCGCCGAATCCGCCGAGCGCGGCGATCGTGACCGCGATCGCGACCGTGACCGCGATCGTGACCGCGACCGTGATCGCGACCGTGATCGCGACCGCGACCGCGCCCCGCGCGAAGAAGAAGAAGGCGAAGAGGAGTCCGAAGAATCGGCCGACGAAGGGAAGGGGGAATAAACCATGGCTATGATGAAATCCCGCAAGAAGGTCTGCCGTTTCTGCGCTGATCGCAAGCAGACGATTGACTACAAGGACGTGCGGCTGCTGATGAACTTCATCACCGACCGCGGCAAGATCATTCCCCGCCGGATCTCGGGCAATTGCGCACTGCACCAGCGCGAAGTCCAGACGGCGATCAAGCGCGCCCGCGTGCTGGCGCTCGTCCCGTTCACCACGGTTGGTTTGTAAGAGGTCGCCCATGGAAATCATCCTTCTTGAAGACATCCCCAAGCTGGGACACATCGGCGACATCGTTCGCGTTCGCGACGGGTATGCCCGCAACTTCCTGATCCCGCGCCGCAAGGCCATGCTGGCCGACACGAACAACATCCGCGCCCTGGAGCACCAGAAGCGGGTGGCCTCGAAGAAGCTGGCCAAGGCCCGCGGCGGCGCCGAAGAACGGCGCGCGGCCATCGAGAAGCTCGAGCTGACCTTCACGCAGAAGGCCGGCGAGACGGGTAAGCTCTTCGGTTCGGTCACGAACATCATGATCGCCGAAGAACTGGCGCGGCAGGGGGTCGAAATCGACCGCCACCTCATTCAGACCGAGCCCCTCAAGGCGACCGGGTCGTTCAAGGTGCCGGTCAAGCTGCACCGCGACGTCGTGGCCAACCTTCGCGTCGTCGTCGTCGGCGAGCAGACGGGCGAACAGCCCGCCCCTGCGGCGCCGGCCGCCGAGGCCGCCGAATAAGCACGCAAACAAGCCTGCTCTTTCCAATGCCCTGTTTCGACAGGGCATTTCTATTTTCGGGCCCCGACTTCCGCCCGGGGGGCAAACCGTGCTAGGTTGGGGAGGTGGCGTCTTCAACACACCCATTGCACGGTTCCCCAGGTCGTACCGACGGATCCGCAGGGCGGTCCTCCTGGATGTCGGTCGCCTGCGGCTGCGGCGCGCGCATCCGGCTGCGGGTGCACGAGGTCGTCGATCTGAACGTGCCCCGCATGCGTGCCCGGCTCGAGGCGGGGCTGCTGCATAACGCACCCTGCCGCAGGTGCGGGCGGCGCGTCCAGGTCGAGAAGTGGTTTCTCTGCCGCGATCGGCGTCAGGGGCTGCTCATCCACGTCTTTCCCAGCGACTACCGGCTGCTGCACGCGCGCGTTCGCGCCCAGGTGCAGGCCCTGCACCGCCTGTGCGAGCTGGGCGAAAGCGCACGGACCGAGGTCGTATTCGGCTACGTCGAGCTGATGGCCGTCCTTCGGGGTGAAACGCTTCCGCCACCGCCGCCGACTGAGCCGTTCGATCCGGCGACCCCGCGCCAGGTGCACTGAGCCGTAACCGGTCGCGCCGCCGGTCGAGATTCCCGGGCCGCATTCTGGATTGGCGCCGACTTTCCCGGCGTGCTATGCTTTAGCTGGCCATTTCTTTCATGAGCATGATTTTGCAAGAGATTCGGGCATGAGTCGCGTCATCGGAGTCGATCTCGGAACGACCTATTCGTGCGTTGCGGTGGTCGAGAACGGGAAGCCGAAGGTCATCCCCTCGCGCCACGGCGAGAACACGATCCCGTCCATCGTGGCCCATGACAGCAAGGGTAACCGGCTGGTGGGCGCCGCGGCCAAGCGCCAGAGCGTCACGAATCCCAAGGATACGATCTACGGCGCCAAGCGCCTCATCGGCCGCAGCTTTCAGAGCAACGTCGTCGAAACGATCAAGAACCGCTTCACCTACGATATTGTTGAAGGCGAAGGGCACGAAGCGGCGATCGAAGTGGCCGGCCACCACTACGAGCTGACCGACATCTCGGCCCAAATTCTCGAAGAGATCCGCAACGTCGCGCAGGATTACCTCGACGAAAAGATCACGCGGGTGGTCGTCTCGGTTCCCGCCTACTTCAACAACAAGCAGCGCGAAGCCGTGCGCAAGGCAGGCGAGAAGGCCGGACTGCAGGTTCTGCGCATCATCAACGAGCCGACGGCCGCCGCGCTCGCTTACGGCTTCGGCAAGAAGCTGAAAGAGAAAATCTGCATCTACGACCTGGGCGGCGGCACGTTCGACGTCACGGTGCTCGAGCTGTTTGAAGATGTCTACGAAGTCATCGCCGTCGGAGGAGATTCCTTTCTGGGCGGTCTCGATTTCGACGAAACGCTCGCCGGCTATCTCATCGACGAGTTCAAGAAGGCCGAAGGGGTCGACCTCTCGGCTGATCGGCTTGCCGTGCAGCGAGTGCGCGATGCGGCCGAAAAGGCCAAGCGCGACCTTTCGACGGCGGGCGAAACGATGGTAAGCCTGCCCTTCATCACGATGGTCAACGGGCAGAGCAAGAATCTCGAAGTGCGCGTTTCGCGCGAGAAGTTCGAAGAGCTCACCAAGCCTCTGCTCGACCGCACGATGGACATCCTGCGCCAGACGATGGCTGAGCGCAATCTGAAGCCGACTGATGTCTCCGACGTCGTGCTCGTGGGCGGGCAGACGCGCATGCCGGCGGTGGCGCGCCGCATCGAAGAGCTGTTCGGCAAGCCGGCCCGCAAAGGCGTCCATCCCGACGAGGTGGTCGCGCTCGGGGCGGCCATTCTGGCGAACGCCCTCGAAAGCGGCCAGAATCCGGTTACCCTGGTCGACGTGACGCCGGCGAGCATCGGCATCGGCATGGCCGGCGGCAAATTCAAGAAGATCATCGGCAAGAACACGGCCATCCCGTGCGAACGCACGTACACGCTTGCGACCAGCCGTGAGAACCAGCCGGCCATGCGCATCCGGGTCTTCCAGGGCGAAGATCCGATGGCGACCGCCAACGAATATCTCGGCGAATTCGTCTTCTCGGGTCTGCGCAACGGTGCTGCCGGCAGCGTCAAGGTCGAGGTCAAGTTCAAGCTCGACAACGACTGCCTGCTGCACGTTTCGGCCCGCGACCCCGACACGGGTACCGAGATGACGCATACCTTCTCGACCGAAGCCGCCGAGAGCCGCGAAACCTACCGCGCCGACAAAGTCGTCTCGTCCCAGGGGGAGGCACCCACGCCGCAGGGGACCGCCACGGCTACGGCGACGCGACCGGCTGCAGCTCCGGCGCAGACCCGTCCGGCTGCTCCGCCTCCGGCGAAGCCCGCCGCCCGGCCGGCCGTCATCACCGCCAAGGCCCCCGAGCCCGAGAAGAAACCGGGCTTTCTGGCGCGCCTGTTCGGCAAGAAGGGCTGATCCCGACGCGCCATGCGTTTGTGTTCTGCCCCGCTGCGCTTTCAGGCCTGCGCGGCTTTCCTGGTCTCGATTTTCCTTCTTCTGGCGCCTGCCCGAGCGGTCGCGGCTGCGGGCTTCGACGAGCAGGCCTGGCGCCTGCTGACGGTCAGCGATCCGCTGCAGGCCGTCGACCAGATGCGCGCGCGCATCCAGGAGCACTCGCTCACCCCTGCTGAGCGGGCCCGCGCCCATGTGCTGCTCGGGGCGCTGCTCGGCGAACAGCTCGGCGATCTGGCGGGGGGCGCCGACCACTACCGCAAAGCGCTCATGCTCGAGCCGTCGAGCGCTGACAGCGCCGACGTGCGCTATGCGCTGGCGCTTCTGCTCATCTCGTCGGGACAGTACGGCGAAGCGCGCAGAGAGCTCGCCTACCTGCTCAAGCAGATGCCGAACCACCCCCAGGCGTTTTCTATCCGGGCGACCCTGAGCGACCTCGAGGGGCGAAGCGATCGGCCGCAGGCCCCACGACCGGTCTCCCCGCTTCCCGAGAAGAAGCTGCTCCCCGGCCTGGGCACGGCGACGCCGGTCGCTTCGCCGCCCCAGACTTCGCGGGAGCCCTCGGTTCGAGTGCTCGTGCATCGTGCCCCCTCGCTGCGCATCGCGAGCGAAGGCAGCCTGTTTCTGTATGACGCCTCCGGAAAGCTGCTGACGCGACAGGCGCCGCCGCTGCACTGCGCGACCGCTGGCGCCGGGGTACGGTGCGGCGAACATGCCGCGGCGGCCCTCCAGATCATTCCCGCGCGCGGACGGCACTTGACCCTGAACGGCAAGGGGTACCGCGGCGTGCTCGTCCTGCACGCCGAGGCGCAGAAGCTGATCGCCGTGAACCGGCTTCCGGTCGAGCGCTATCTTTATGGCGTGCTTCCGCGCGAGGTGCCGCACGACTGGCCGATCGAAGCGCTCAAGGCGCAGGCCGTGGCCGCGCGCACCTACGCCTACAGCCAGATGCAGCGGGCGAACGGCCTCCCCTACGACGTCGAAGCCACGGTCATGAGCCAGGTCTACGGCGGCCTCGACGGCGAACAGCCTGCAACGAGCCGCGCGGTCGATGAAACGGCGAACGAGATCCTGACGTGGAACGGGCAGAGCGTCATTGCCTACTTTCACAGCCACAGCGGCGGCCGTACGGAAGATCCGGCCAACGTGTGGGGGGCGAGTCTCCCCTATCTCGTCAGCCGCGACGACCCGTACAGCCTGCAAGGTGATCCGATGCGCTGGCAGGCCCGGTTCCACTGGCGTGACGTCCGCGCAAGGCTCGAACGCGCTTATCCGCATATCGGCAGGCTGCGGGGCATCGCCGTTGGCGCCCGTGCAGGCAAGCGGGCGGTCAAAATGAAGCTCGTCGGCACCCGGAGTTCCGAAATGATTTCGGCCAACCGTCTGCGCATCCTGCTCGGTCCGGCCGTGCTCAAGAGCACCGCCTTTGAAATGAAGCGCAATGATCGCCAGGTCGTGTTCAGCGGCACCGGATACGGTCACGGCGTCGGGTTGAGCCAGTGGGGTGCCTATGCCATGGCCTCGGCGGGCAAAGGGTACCGTGAGATTTTGAGTTTCTATTACCACGGTGTTACCATACAGCCGGGCTCCCGTTGAATCGGCAGACGGGCCCGGCACGGCAGCCGGCGGGCAGAGGGTTCGGCGGCCCACCTTACACGGCAGTTCTCGGATGGAAACTCACTGCGCGGCTTGCGGAAAGCCGATTACCGTTGATCTCCCCGTGGGGCGGCGCGACGAATGCCGGCACTGCGCGGGCGATCTGCATGCCTGCATCCAGTGCGCAAGTTTCGATGCACGCGGCGGTATCTGCAGAGAGCCCCATGCCGAGCCGCAGCGGGATCGGCAGGCCGCCAATGCCTGCGAGTGGTTCCGCTTTGCGGGATCGAAGGTGGCGGGCGCGGCCGGACCTTCGAAAGAAGAGCTGCGAGCGGCCGCCGAAGCGCTGTTCCGCAAGAAGCCGTGAACCCGGAGCCTACGTTGAGGACCGACGTGAACAAAGAAGTGTTGATTGAGCGCCGCAATGCGGTTTCCATTCTTACCTTGAACCGCCCCGACGCGTACAATGCGCTCGGCATCTCGATCGCAGAGCAGTTTGCCAACGCGATCATTGACGAGGGAACCGATCCGGATGTGCGCGTGCTGGTCGTGACTGGCGCCGGCAAGGCCTTTTCGGGCGGCGGCGACATCAAGGGCATGCAGGAGTACATGAGCGGCGACCCGGTCCTCTTCTTCAAGCGCCTGGTCATGTACCTGAATGCGGCCATCCTCGAGATGACGCGCCTCGAGAAGCCGATTCTCGGGGCCATCAACGGTATTGCCGCCGGAGCGGGCCTCAGCGTGGCCCTCTGCTGCGACATGCTCTTTGCCGCTGAAAGCGCCCGCTTCGACGCCGCCTATCACCGTGCCGGGGTCGTTCCCGACGGCGCGGCTTCGTTTCTGCTGCCGCGCACGCTGGGCTATCACCGGGCCATCGAGCTGATTTTCAGCGACCGGGCCCTCTCGGCACAGGAGGCGCTCGACTGGGGATTGATCAACCGCGTCGTGCCCGATACCGAACTCATGCCGCATGTGCTGGCGTTTGCTGAAAAGCTGGCCTCGGGCCCGATGACCGCGCTGGGGACGGCGAAGCGCCTCTTTCTCGAAGGCATGCAGAATACGCTGGAGTCGACCCTGGAGATTGAGCGCCAGGCGATTGCCGCGCGCGGGCGCACCGAAGAGTTCCGCCAGGCGGTGTCGCGGTTCATGAGCCGGGGGCGAAAAGACTGATGGATGCAGAGGTCCGGCGGCAACTTGATCTGCAGTCGCTGGGTCCCTTCGACCCGCGCGGTTTCGACCGGACCCTGCTCGACGACCGGGAACTGCGCGATTACCTGCCAGCCCTCCGGTTTCTGACCTACATCTTCATCTTCGGCTCGTCGCTCTGCCTCACGCTGCTGAGCATCTTCGGCCTGCTCGTGGCGCCGCTCTGGACGGTGCTCCTCATTCCCCTGGGCTGCTGGAGCTATGTCACCATCGCCGCCCGCAGGATGCGCGACGAGCCGCGCCGCTTTCACGTTCACACCACGTTCGCGGCTGCCGTCAGCACGTTGCTCTTCGTGCCGTTCGCGCGCGAGCCGGTTTCGACGCTCATGGTCTTCGTCGAGCTGGCCTTTCTCGCCCATTGCCTCTTCGCCTCGACGCCGCGCATGGCGCTGCGCCTGTGGGTGCTCGTGCTCGCGTCGATCTTCGGCGTCCGCGTTGCGCAGACCCAGCTGGGCAGCCCGGTCGGCCTCGCGCCGTATCCGGTGAACTGGGCGGCCATGATGGGTGTCGGCTGGGTGCTCGTGGTCGGCTTTCTCGTCGTGTGGATGCTTACGTATTCCGTCTGGCAGCAGAAGCTGCGGGGGATGCAGGCGCAGGCCGAACTCGATCGCGCCTATCAGGATCTGCGCGCGCTCGAGCGTTCGCGCAGCGAATTCCTGAGCTCCATCACGCACGATCTGAAGACGCCGCTCGTTACGATACACGGTTATCTGGACCTCGCCCTGCGGCAGCAGATTGCGCCCGGTCTCGCCCAGGGGCTGCGGGTGGCGAAACGCAACGCGACCCGCCTGCAGCACCTGATTGAAGACCTGCTGCTGGCGGCGGATCCGCAATCGGCCCGCACCCGGCTGCGCTTCGAGCAGGTGTCGCTCGCCGAGGTCATCGAAGAAGAGCGGGCCAGCTTTCACAACCTGGCCGGCTCGAAACAGCTGCAGATCGTCATGCGCACCGAGGGGGCGCCGGTGGCGTGGGCCGATCGGCAGCGGGTCGGCCAGATTCTGGGGAACCTGCTCGACAATGCCATCCGTTTTTCGCCCGAGCGGGCGACGGTCGAAATCGGCGCCGCGCCCGACGGCCCCGGCGAGACGCGGATGTGGATTCAGGATGCCGGCCCGGGCATTCCCCCCGAGCACATCAAGCACCTCTTCGAAACGCACTACATTCGCGCCCAGGACGAGCGGGCGAAACCGGGGATGGGGATGGGCCTGGTCATCTGCCAGCGCCTTGCCACCGCCATGGGCGGACGCATCTCGGTCGAAAGCCGTCCGGGGCAGGGAACCCGCTTCGACATCGTTTTTCCCACGCGCGAACCGGGCCGCGTCGAAACGGCGCCGGCCGACCGGCGCCGGGCCCTGGTGCTCGACGACGAGAGCGACGTGCTCGAACTCGTCGCCTACCACCTGCGCACGGCGGGCTTTGATCCGGTTCTCATCCAGAACGGTACGGCCGCCCTGGAAAGGGCCATGCAGGAGGATTTCGAGCTCATCCTGCTCGACGTGAACGTGCCCGGCCTGACGGGGGTCGAGGTGTCGCGGCGGCAGCGCGAGGCGCGCCGTCAGGGCAAGATCCTGCTGTTTTCGGCGCTCATCCGCCACGACGCAGAACGCCTGCTGCTCGAAGCGCGCGCCGACGGTTTTCTCCCGAAACCATTCGGCTTCGAGCAGATCGCGCAGGTGCTCTCCGAAGCGGCCCAGGACGGCACTTCGGCCGTGAACTGACCCCGTTTTCCGGGCTTCGCGCTCTTGACACTCCAATCCCCGGCTTTCTACAATAAGGGATTCATGACCGAGCGCCCCGGCAGCGTTTTTTCTCCTCAGCCAGGACTCCAGTGACCTTTCAGCAGTTGATCCTCGCCCTGCAGACCTACTGGGCGAAACAGAATTGCGTCATCCAGCAGCCGTACGACATGGAAGTCGGCGCCGGCACGTTTCACCCGGCGACCCTGCTGCGCGTGCTTGGCCCAGAACCGTGGAATGCGGCCTACGTGCAGCCCAGCCGCCGACCGACCGACGGACGTTACGGCGAGAATCCGAACCGGCTGCAGCACTACTACCAGTTCCAGGTCATCATGAAGCCGAGCCCGCTGAACATTCAGGAGCTCTACCTGAACAGCCTGCGCGCCTTCGGCATCGATCCATTGGAACATGACATCCGTTTCGTGCGCGACGACTGGGAGAGCCCCACGCTCGGCGCCTGGGGGCTCGGCTGGGAGGTCTGGCTCGACGGCATGGAGATCACCCAGTTTACCTACTTCCAGCAGGCGGGCGGCATCGATCTGAAACCGGTCACGGTTGAAATTACGTACGGAGTCGAGCGCATCGCCATGTACCTGCAGGGGGTGAACTCGGTCTACGATCTCGTGTGGACTCCCGGCGTGACCTACGGCGATGTCTTTCACCAGAACGAAGTCGAAGGGTCGACCTTCAACTTTGAAATCGCCGACACCGCGCTGTACTTCCAGCTCTTCGACCAGTTCGAGCGCGAATGCAACCGCGTGCTCGATGCCGGCCTCGTGCTCCCGGCCTACGAGTACTGCCTCAAGTGCTCGCACTCCTTCAACATCCTCGATGCCCGCCGCGCCATTTCGGTTACCGAGAGGCAGCGGTTCATCGGCCGGGTGCGCGCGTTGGCCAAGCGCTGTGCCGAAGCTTACGTCGCCCAGCGCGAGCGGCTCGGCTTTCCGATGCTGAAAGATCGGGCGGCCTGAGGAGAATCCATGCCCGAACTGCTTTTTGAAATCGGTTGCGAGGAAATCCCCGCCGATGCCGTCGCCGGCGCCATCGCCGGTCTGCGCCAGCAGGCGCTCGAACGCTTTCAGTCGGCGCGGCTCGCGGTCGACCCGGCGTGCGTGCATGTCTGGTGCACTCCGCGCCGCCTGACGCTCGCCGTCGAAGAGCTTCCCGCCGCGCAGCCGGCCGTTGAAGAAGAACTGACGGGCCCCCCGTGGAAGGTGGCCTTCGACGCCGAAGGCAAGCCGACCAAGGCGGCCGAATCCTTCGCCCAGCGCAATGGCGTGCCGGTCGCGAAGCTGCAGCGCATCGCGACCGACAAGGGCGACTATGTCGGCGTCCGGCGCAAGCTGAAGGCCGAGAAGACCGCGAAGCTGCTCCCCGGCCTGCTCGGGGAACTGATTCGTTCGGTTCCGTTTCCCAAATCGATGCGCTGGGGCGCTCACGATGAAACCTTCGTGCGCCCGGTGCATTGGCTGGTCGCCCTGTTCGACGGTCGCCGCATCCACGTCGAGTTCACGGGCATCCGCAGTGGAAACAAGACGCGCGGGCACCGCTTTCTCGCGCCGAAGTCTTTCGCGGTGTCGTCGATCGACGACTACCGGACGAAACTCGAGGCCGCCTTTGTCGTCGTCGATCAGGATGAGCGCAAGCGGCGAATCGCCGAGCAGGCTGCGGCGCGCGCGGCCGAGGCCGGCGGGCGGATCAAGGAGGCCCCCGAGCTGCTCGAGCAGGTGACGCATCTTGTGGAGTGGCCCAACGCCCTGCGGGGAACGATTGAGGAGCGGTTTCTCGAGATCCCCGCCGAAGTCATCAGCACGTCCATGGCCGATCACCAGCGCTACTTCTCGGTCGTCGCCCCCGACGCACGCCTGTTGCCGTTCTTCGTCACCATCAGCAACATGAAGACCGACGCGCACTCCGAGAAGATCATTCTCTCGGGGAACCAGCGTGTACTTGCCGCGCGTCTCTCCGACGCCGCTTTCTTCGTGCGTGAGGACCTCAAGCGTCCGCTCGCCGAACGCACGGTCGACCTGAAGACGATTACCTTCCAGGCGAAGCTCGGTTCCTCCTACGAGAAGTACGAGCGCTTCGCGAAGCTGGCCCGCGACTTCAATCTCCTTCTCCGCCGCGTCGACGAACCGGCGCTCGATAGGGCGGCGCTCCTGGCCAAGGCCGATCTTACGACGGGCATGGTGGGCGAATTTCCCGAGCTGCAGGGCGACATCGGCGCCGAATACGCCCGCCGTCAGGGCGAGCCGGCCGATGTCGCGCAGGCGGTTGCCGATCACTACCGGCCGCGCTTTGCCAGCGACGCGCTGCCGCAGGGCGACCTCGGCGCGCTGGTTGGCCTCGCCGATCGCATCGATACGGTCGTCGGCATCTTCGGCATCGGCCTCATGCCGACCGGTACGGCCGACCCGTTCGCGCTGCGCCGCAACGCGCTCGCGATACTCAACATTCTGCTCGATCGCCGTTACGATCTGCACCTGAGCGCCATGGTCGATCTGGCCCTCGATCTGCTGGAACCGAAGCTGACGCGTGCGCGCGCCGACGTGCGCAACGACGTTCTCCAGTTCTTCCGCGGGCGCTACGAGAACCTGCTGCGCACGCAGGGGATGGCGCTCGACGAAATCGAGGCCGTACTCGCGCGCGGGTTCGACGACGCGGTCGACGCGCGCGACCGTATCGGCGCGCTGCACCGGTTCCGCCAGGACCCCGCCTTCGAGGCGCTCGCGACGGCATTCAAGCGGGCCGCGAACATCGTGCAGAAGGAGCTGGGCGGCCAGCCTGCGGCAGCGGTCGAGGCCGCGCTCTTCGAGCACGATGCCGAACGCGATCTGCTCGCGCGCCTCGACGCAGACCAGGGCGAGATTGCCCGGCTGTTCGCCGAACGAAAATATGAAGATGCCCTGCGGGTCGTGAGCGGCCTGCGGGAGCCCGTCGACCGGTTTTTTACGGACGTGCTGGTCGTCGCTCAGGACCCCCGGGTCAAGGCGAACCGCCTCGCGCTGCTGGCGAAGCTGCGCGGGCTGTTCGATTCCTTCGCCGATTTCACCCGCCTCGGGGGCGGAGCCGCGTCCGGCAGCTGAAGGAGCAAGTACTGTGGCCAAAGCAAAGAAGACCTCGAAGCGTCCTGCGGCCCGTTCCGCGGGCAAGGCAGCCGGCGCGAAGAAAGACGCGGCGAAGAAGGCCGCGAAGCCTGCGAAGGCGAAATCCGTGACCCGGGCGGCGAAGAAGACCGGCAAGGCCGTGCGTTCGGCTGCTGCGCGCGTCAAGGAGGGCCCGAAGAAGGCGGCCCGCGGCGCGAAGGCCCCGCGCCCCGCCGGCGGAAAATACGTGTACTTCTTCGGCAACGGCAAGGCCGACGGCACCGCGAAGCAGAAAGACCTGCTCGGCGGCAAGGGGGCGAACCTCGCCGAGATGACCCGGCTTGGCATTCCCGTGCCTCCGGGCTTCACGGTTACGACTGAAGTCTGCACCTACTACTATGCCAACGGCCAGCGCTATCCGCGCGAGCTCGAGGCGCAGGTCCAGGCCAACATGGCGCGCGTTGAGAAGCTGCTCGGCAAGAAGTTCGGCGATGTCAGGAATCCGCTGCTCGTCTCGGTGCGTTCGGGTGCGCGCGCTTCGATGCCCGGGATGATGGATACGATTCTCAACCTCGGCCTGAACGAAAAGACCATCCAGGGGCTCATCGAAAAGACGGGCGACCCCCGCTTCGCCTACGACGCGTACCGCCGTTTCATTCAGATGTACAGCGGCGTCGTGCTCGGCCTGAAGCATGAGAACTTCGAGCGCGAGCTCGAGTCCATGAAGGAGGAGCGCGGCTACCACTACGACACCGAGGTCACGGCCGACGAGTGGAAGTCGCTGATCCCGAAGTACAAGGCGATCGTGCGCGAGAAGACCGGCAGGGCCTTCCCCGACGATCCGGCGGAACAGCTGTGGGGCGCCGTCGGGGCCGTTTTCAAGAGCTGGATGAACGAGCGCGCCATCGTCTACCGCAAGCTCAACAACATCCCCGAAGCCTGGGGCACGGCGGTCAACATCCAGTCGATGGTCTTCGGCAACATGGGTGACGACTGCGCCACCGGCGTCGCCTTCACGCGCGATCCGAGCACGGGGGCCAAGGTCTTCTTCGGCGAATACCTGCCCAACGCGCAGGGCGAAGACGTGGTGGCCGGCATCCGCACGCCGCGGCCGATCAACAAGGCGGCGGCCATCGACAGCGAGCACAAGAGCCTCGAAGAAACGCAGCCCGCGGCGTACAAGGAACTCGTGCGCGTCTACAAGACGCTCGAGAAGCACTACCGCGACATGCAGGACATCGAGTTCACGATCGAACGCTCGAAGCTCTGGCTCCTGCAGACCCGCAACGGCAAGCGCACGGCGCCGGCGGCCATCAAGATCGCCGTCGACATGGTCAAGGAGAAGCTGATTACGTCCGAAGAGGCGGTGTTGCGCGTCGAACCGTCGCAGCTCGACCAGCTGCTGCACCCGCGTATCGACCCCAAGGCGAAGGTCGCCACGGTGGTCAAGGGGCTGCCCGCCAGCCCGGGCGCGGCCGTGGGGCGCATCGTCTTTCACGCCGGCGACGCCGAGATCTGGGCCAAGCGCGGCGAGCCGGTCATCCTGGTGCGCCGCCAGACGAGCCCTGAAGACATCGGCGGCTTCCACGTCGCGCAGGGGATTCTCACCAGCGAAGGGGGCATGACGAGTCACGCGGCCGTAGTCGCGCGCGGCATGGGCAAGTGCTGCGTCGTCGGCGCCAAGGACCTCAAGGTGCGTGAAGACCAGAAGAAGGTGATCGTCGGCGCCCGCGAATTCGCCGAAGGGGACTGGATTACCGTCAACGGTTCCACCGGCGAAGTCTACGAGGGCAAGGTTCCGACGATCGAGCCGCAGATCTCCGGCGATTTCGAGCAGCTCATGCGCTGGGCCGACAAGTTCCGCCGGCTCAAGGTGCGAACGAATGCCGACACCCCGCACGACAGCCGCGTCGCGCGCAACTTCGGGGCCGAGGGTATCGGCCTGTGCCGCACCGAGCACATGTTCTTCGAAGGAGACCGCATCGACTACGTGCGCGAGATGATTCTCGCCGGCTCGGCCGACGAGCGCCGCGGTTCGCTGGCCAAGCTTCTGCAGTATCAGCGGGAAGACTTCAAGGGCATTCTGAAGGAAATGGAGGGGCTGCCGGTCACCATCCGCCTGCTCGATCCGCCGCTGCACGAGTTCCTTCCGCAGACCGAGAAGGACTTCGAGGCCGTCTCCCGCAAGAGCGGCATGAGCGTCGACGTCCTGCGCCAGAAGGCCGAGCAGCTGCACGAGGCGAACCCGATGCTCGGCCACCGCGGCTGCCGCCTGGCCATCACCTACCCCGAAATTTACGAGATGCAGGTGCGCGCCATCATCGAGGCCGCCTGCGAGCTCAAGAAGCAGGGGGTGAAGGTGCATCCCGAAATAATGCATCCCATCGTCGGTTTCGAAACCGAACTCGCCTTCCTGCGCGAGCTGACGGTGCGCGTCGCCGACGCGGTGATGAAGGAGAAGGGGATCAAGGTACAGTACACGGTGGGTACAATGATCGAGCTGCCGCGCGCCGCGCTGACGGCCGATCAGATTGCGCGTCAGGCCGATTTCTTCTCGTTCGGGACCAACGATCTGACCCAGACGACACTGGGCATGAGCCGCGACGACGCCCCGAGCTTCCTCGGCGACTACGAACGGCGCAAGCTCATCCCGACCGACCCGTTCGCGAGCATCGATCCCGATGGCGTCGCCCAGCTGGTGCGCATCGGCTTCGAGCGTGGGCGCCAGACCAAGCCCGGGCTCAAGATCGGCGTCTGCGGCGAGCACGGGGGCGATCCGGCCTCCATCGACATCTTCGAGACGATCGGCCTCGACTATGTCAGCTGCTCCCCCTTCCGCGTTCCCGTGGCGCGCCTGGCGGCCGCCCATGCCTCGCTGACCCGCAAGGGAGCCAAGGCCTCGTCGACCAAGTAATCCCGCGGGCGGACTTTTGGAACGGGCGTCTCCTGCCGGGGGCGTCCGTTTCTTTCTTTCACAACGCGCGCCTCTTCTCGGGGCCTCAGGGAGCCACGGTCGTCGGAGCGCCGCCGCCCGCGGCCCGGCGGAACTCGCGTGTCCACGTGACCGCTTTCGGCAGGCGGTCGCTGCTGATCGAAACCTGAAGCGTGAGCGTGTTCCCGTCTTCAGACAAGTCGTAGACATTGCGCCGGACGCCGTCGCGGTTGCCGATGGCCTGCACGAGGCGGCCGTCGTCCCACGCGTGCGCGGCCTGAAAGGTCTCGCCCTCGGTGCGGTAATCCGTGGTTCCCCCGTCGAGTTCGTCGACGACCGGCGGACGCTCATCACACGTGACCGAAACCCGCGTGCCTTCAGCCGCGATGTCGAGCGCGCTGCAGGCCACGGCGATGTTCTGCAGCTTGCGGCGCGCGAACGGCCGCTTCAGAAAGAACATCTCGGCCACCGTCGCGTCAATGGCGCTGCCGATAATCGCCTGGGCCTCTTCGGGCGTGGCCGCCGACGTCCAGCTTCCGGTCAGCCGTTCGAGCTCGGCGGGCACGTCCTGTGCCGGGGCCGGTGCCGCGAGAAACACCCAGGCGGCCGCCACGCAGGCCGTTGCCATCCGCCGAAACGCGGGCGGCCAAAATGCACCTCGCGGTGCAGGGTCGGAGGTTCTCCTTCGGCGCATGGCTTCAGCATACGCCCGGGGAGACGCGCATGCGACGGCAGGGGGCGACCCGGCCGACGGCGGGGGAGCGGAGTGCCCGGGGGAGCCTGTCGGGAACCGGGGGGGAATTGTTACAATGATCGATTCCAATCCTACTTTTTTGCCCACCCAGGGAGCACAGCCGCAATGAGCGACCAGAAAATCATCTTCTCCATGTCGAAGGTCTCGAAGGCCTATAAGGACAAGAAGGTCATCGAAGACATCAGCCTTTCGTTCTTCTACGGCGCCAAGATCGGCGTACTTGGGTTGAACGGGGCGGGTAAATCGACGCTGCTGCGGATCATTGCCGGCGAAGACAAGCAGTACATGGGCGAGGTGAACGCCAGCAAAGGGGTGAGCTTCGGGATGCTGGCCCAGGAGCCGCAGCTCGACGAGTCCCGCACGGTCAAGCAAATCGTGCGCGAAGGCGCCGCCGAAGTCGCCGAGCTGCTCGAGAAGTACGAGGCCGTCAGCGCGAAGTTCGCCGATCCCGATGCGGACTACGACAAACTCATGGAAGAGCAGGGCAAGCTGCAGGACCGCATCGAGCAGCTGAATGGCTGGGATCTCGACAGCCGCCTCGAGCAGGCCATGGACGCGCTGCGTTGCCCCGACGGCGACACGCCGATCAAGGTCTGCTCGGGCGGCGAGCGCCGCCGGGTCGCCCTGTGCCGCCTGCTGCTGCAGAAGCCCGACGTCCTGCTCCTCGACGAGCCGACGAACCATCTCGACGCCGAGTCGGTGGCCTGGCTCGAGAAGTTTCTCCAGGACTACGAGGGGACGGTCATCGCGGTCACGCACGATCGCTACTTTCTCGACAACGTCGCCGGCTGGATCCTCGAGCTCGACCGCGGCCGCGGTATTCCCTTCAAGGGCAACTATTCCGGCTGGCTCGAACAGAAGTCTGCGCGCCTGGCCGTCGAGGAGAAGCAGGAGTCGAAGCGGCAGAAGACGCTCGAACGCGAACTCGAGTGGATTCGCACGAATCCCAAGGGGCGCACGGTCAAGAGCAAGGCGCGCATCACTGCTTATGAGGAACTGCTGTCGGAACAGGCCGACAAGCGGCGCGAGGATCTGGAAATCTACATCCCGCCCGGCCCGCGTCTCGGCGACAACGTGATTGCCTTCGACGACGTCGCGAAGTCGTTCGGCGATCGGCTGCTGTATGAGAATCTGAGTTTCCGCCTCCCGCCCGGCGGCATCGTCGGTATCATCGGTCCGAACGGCGCCGGTAAGTCGACCCTTTTCCGCATGATCATCGGGCAGGAGAAGCCCGACGCCGGCACGATCTCCATCGGCGAAACGGTCAAGCTCGGCTACGTCGATCAGAATCGGCCGCTCGACCCCAAGAAGCGCATCTGGGAAGAAATCGGTGACGGCCAGGATACGGTCCGGCTCGGCAAGCAGGAAGTGAACACCCGTTCCTACGTCGCGCGGTTCAACTTCACCGGCAGCGACCAGCAGAAGCTGACCACCGAGGTCTCGGGGGGCGAACGCAACCGCGTGCATCTCGCCAAGATGCTCAAGGAGGGGGCGAACGTGCTGCTGCTCGACGAACCGAGCAACGACCTCGACGTGAACACCCTGCGCGCGCTCGAAGAAGCGCTGTTGAACTTCGCGGGCTGCGCCGTGGTCATCTCGCACGATCGCTGGTTTCTCGACCGTATCGCCACGCACATTCTCGCCTTCGAGGGTGACAGCGAGGTGGTCTGGTTCGAGGGCAACTATCAGGACTACGAAGCGGACCGCCGCCGCCGCCTCGGCGACAGGGCCGACCGGCCGCACCGCATCCAGTACAAGAAGCTCACGCGGAATTGACGATTTACGATTGACGATTGACGATTGACCGGCAAGAGCAGGAGTCGATTCTGCTCCAGTCGGTGCCCTCAGCCGACATCGGCTCGTCTTCGCCCGTGAGTGTCAGGGAGAGTTTTCGTTGCGGCGGGTCGTTCGGATGGAGGAGACCAGAATCGCGAAGAGCTGGTCGGCCTCTTCCTGGATGCCGCTCAGCCGTTCGTGAAGCTTTTCCAGATGCGGCCGGTCGCGCAGCAGTTCGAGCCAGTACCGGCATTCGTCGGCTTCCTCTTCGGCAATCTTGAGCTTCGCTATGAAATCGGCCCTGGACCGTCCAAGGCAGGCGGCCCGGTAGTTTGCGCCGACCGATGTAGAGCATCGGATAAGCTGGTGCCCGATGACGCGCGTTGCTGCGCCCTCAGGAAGCGATTCCACAAAATCGATGACGGAATTGGCGAAGCGGCGCATCCGGCGCTTCATGGCGTCAGGGTTCATCCCTGCTACGCTAGTATAGTCGCGGCTTACCCGTCAACGAAAAAGCACTTATTTCCGATTTGAAAGTAATCGTCATTCGTCAATCGTAAATTGTCAATCAGCAAAAAACCCAACTGCACAAGTTGCACAGTTGGGTTCAAGTATGGTGCCGAAGGCGGGATTCGAACCCGCACGGGTTTCCCCGCCACCCCCTCAAGATGGTGTGTCTGCCAGTTCCACCACTTCGGCAAAGGGTCTGAGTCTTTTCGCGGACGTTACTGCGTTTCGTCGGTCAGCGGCTGGGCCACCGCTTCGTCGGCCGGCGCCGTCACCGGCGAACCCGGCTCTTCGGGCGCGACCTCGGACGGAACCGGTGCGCCCCCCATGATGCTCGTGGCGCCGCGGCCCGACATGTAGGCCAGCGAGAGCGACGTGAGGCCGAAGATGATGGCCGCGGCCGTCGTCACCTTGCCCATGAAGCCGCCGGCGCCGGAGCTGCCGAACACCGTCGAGCTCGAACCGCCGCCGCCGAAGGCAAGCCCCATGCCGCCGCCCTTGCCGGGCTGCAGCAGCACCATCACTACGAGAACGATGGCGTCGATGACGTGAATGACTTTGAGAAACGTTTCCATGAAATCAGCGAATCCTGTTTCTCTCCGGGGGTCCCTGAGAAAGGCTCGAAGGGAATGCAGAAGAGTGAAACGATTATCTTACCGGAAGTGCAGAAGCTTTGCAAATTTTCCGGCATCGAGGCTGGCGCCCCCCACCAGAGCCCCGTCGACGTCCGGCTGCGCGAGCAGGATCGCGACGTTCTCCGGCGTGACCGAGCCGCCGTAGAGAATGCGTACCGCCGCCAGCGTTTCGGCGCCGAACCGCAGTGCAAGGTGCGTGCGGATGAACGAGTGCACCTCCTGCGCCTGATCCGGGGTCGCCGTCTCGCCGGTGCCGATGGCCCAGACCGGTTCGTAGGCGAGCACGAGACGCGCTACGGCGGCCGCTTCAAGATCGGCGAGGGCGCCGTCGAGCTGGCGCGCGATCACGTCGAGTGTCTGATTGGATTTGCGGTCCTCGAGCCGCTCGCCGATGCAGACCACGGCCTGGAGGTCGGCCGCCAGCGCGGCTTTCAGCCGCTGATTCACGGTCGCGTCAGTCTCGCCGAAGTACTGGCGGCGCTCCGAGTGCCCGATGAGGGCCCCCGCGGCGCCGGCTTCCGTCAGCATGGCCGCCGATAACTCGCCGGTATAGGCGCCGTGGGTCGCCCAGTGCACGTTCTGTCCGTACACACGCACGCCGAGCGTCTGTCCCTCGGCCGCCGCATGCAGGGCGGTGGCCGGCGGGGCGATGCCGGCCTCGACATCGGCAGGCATTCCGGCAGAGCCGAGTTCGCGCGCCAGATCGGCGAAGAAAGACCGGGCCTCAGCCGCGGTCTTGTGCATTTTCCAGTTGCCGATGATGAGCGGCGTGCGGGATTCGTTCATGGAGTCTCCTCTGGCGCGCGGCTCAGCGCTGCAGGGCCTTGATGCCGGGCAGTTCGCGCCCTTCGAGAAATTCGAGGCTCGCGCCGCCGCCGGTCGAGACGTGCGCGATGCGATCGGCCAGGCCCGTCTGATTCAGCGCCGCGACGCTGTCGCCGCCGCCGACGACATGAAAGGCGCTGCTGGCGGCCAGGGCGTCGGCGACGGCCCGCGTGCCCTGGGCGAAGGCGGGATTCTCGAAGAGCCCCATGGGCCCGTTCCAGAGAATCGTCTTCGCGTTCGCAACCCGCGCCTGGTAGAGGACCACCGATTGGGGGCCGATGTCGAAGCCCTTCTGCCCGTCGGGAATCGCGACCCCCGGCGTCGTCGCGGGGGGGGCGTCGGGTGCCGAGGCGATGATGTGATCGACGGGAAGGTGAATGGCGACCCCTTTCTCCTTCGCGGCCTTCAGAATCGCGAGGGCGTCGTCGAGCCGATCGTTCTCGACCAGCGAGTCGCCGACGGCGATCCCCTGCGCCTTGAGAAAAGTGTAGGCCATGGCGCCGCCGATGAGAAATTCGTCCACGACGCCGAGCAGGTGCCGGATGACCCCCATCTTGTCGGAGACCTTGGCGCCGCCGATGACGACGCAGAACGGCTTCTCCGGATTCGAGAGCAGGCGTCCCAGAGCGTCGACTTCCTTCTGCATGAGCAGGCCGGCGGCGACTTCGGGGATGCGCTCGGCTACCCCGACGGTCGAGACATGCGCCCGGTGAGCGGCCCCGAAGGCGTCATTCACGAAGACGTCGGCCAGTTTCGCCATCTGCTCGGCGAGCGCCGGATCGTTTTTTTCCTCGCCGGCATGAAAACGCGTGTTTTCGAGCAGGATCACCTCGCCCGACGCGAGTTCGCCGGCCATCCGTTCGACCTCGGGGCCGACGCAGTCGGGGGCCAGGCGCACCGGTTTCCCGAGCAGTTCGCCCAGCCGGGCGGCCACGGGGGCCAGAGAGTACTTGTCGTTCCGGGTCCCTTTGGGCCGGCCCAGGTGCGACGCGACCAGCACGCGGGCCCCCTTCGCGAGGCAGAGCCGGAGGGTCGGGAGCGATTCGCGGATACGCGTGTCGTCGGTGATGCGGGTGCCTTCGAGCGGCACGTTCAGATCGGCGCGGAGCAGCACCCGCTTGCCGGCCAGATCGAGGTCGTTGACGGAACGCAGGGCCATGCAGAACCTCGGCGGAACAGGAGGAGGAGAGGACCGGAAGAAAAGGGGGCAGAAGCCCCCTCGGAGTCCGGCGGAATCAGGCGGCGAGGTACTTGCAGAGGTCGACGAGGCGGTTGCTGAACCCGGTCTCGTTGTCGTACCAGGACATGACCTTCACGAAGTTCTTCTCGATGGCGAAGGTGCCGCTCGCATCGTAAATCGAGCTGTGGCGGTTGCCGTTGAAGTCGATGGAGACGAGTTCTTCGTCGCAGTACTGGAGCACGCCCTTGAGCTCGCCCTCGGCAGCCTTCTTCATGGCGGCGTTGATGGACTCGACGGTCGCGTCCTTCTCCAGCTCGACCGTCAGGTCGACGAGCGATACATTCGGGGTCGGCACGCGAACGGCCAGGCCGTCCAGTTTACCCTTCAGTTCGGGGATAACCAGCGACACGGCCTTGGCGGCTCCGGTGGTCGTGGGAATCATCGAGAGTGCGGCGGCGCGGGCGCGGCGCAGGTCTTTGTGGGGCAGGTCGAGGATACGCTGGTCGTTCGTATAGGAGTGCACGGTGGTCATCAGGCCGCGCTTGATGCCGAAGTTTTCGAGCAGGACCTTGGCCACGGGGGTCAGGCAGTTCGTCGTGCAGCTCGCATTGGAAATGACGACGTCTTTGTCCTTGTCGATCGTCTTGTGATTGACACCGTAAACGATCGTCTTGTCGGCATTCTTGCCCGGTGCCGAGATGATGACCCGCTTTGCGCCGGCCTCCAGGTGCCTGGCCGCCTTGTCACGGTCGGTGAACAGCCCGGTCGCCTCGATGACCGTGTCGACGCCCAGGTCCTTCCAGGGGAGGGCGGCGGGGTCCTTTTCGGCCGTGATCCGGATTTCCTTCCCGTTGACCACGAGGGCGTTGCCGTTCACCTTGACGTCGAAGTCGGCCTGGCCGTGCACCGAGTCGTACTTCAGCAGGTGGGCGAGCGTCGCGGCATCGGTCAGATCGTTGATGGCAGTGATATCGAGGCCTTCGCGGACGGCGGCGCGGAAAAAGACGCGGCCGATACGGCCAAAACCGTTGATGCCAATCTTCATGGCGGAGTCTCCTCGCTGGGAATCCGGGGGTCGAAAGAAACCCGGGGGAAAAGGATCATTTTATCGGTCCCGTCCGACCCGGTCAACGGAGGGGGCAACTGGGCAGACGGTTCCATCTCCGGCATTCGGCGTTGTCGGGTCGGGTGCGGCGACGCAAGGTGGGAGGAAGCGACGCAGTACTGCGCCGCGGGATGCGCGTATTTCACCCGTTTCACAGGCACCCATTTTCGCCCGCATCGGGCAAGCGCAGGAGGATAACATGGACGAAAGACGCAACGATTTTGCAGGCCCCGGCAGCCCCGGCCGCACCCGCAGCGCCCCCGGCGCGCCGGGTGAGCCGCTGACGAATCAGGGCTTCGGAACGAAGCAGACCGGACGGCTGCGCGACAAGTTGACGGCGACCACGGGCCGCTTCCGGCGTGAGACGCGGCGCGGTCTCGATCAGGCCGAAAACGGCGCCGAGCAGGTCGAGCAGTATGCGCGCAAGGTCGAAGACGTCATCCGCAAGACCGAGAGCCGGCTCGAGCAGCTCATCGACTCTGCCGAGCGGCTGATGGAGCGCGGCGCCCGGTACGGATCGAACGCCCGCAGCTGGGTGAATCAGCATCCGGAATATAAGGAGAGGGCAAACCAGGTTCTCTCCCGTGCCAGGCACGCTCGTGAACGGGCTCAGCAGAAGGGGGCGTCTCTGCGATCGGGGGGCGCCTCGGATCAGGGCAGCGCCCGTGGCGCGATCGACTACGTGCGCGAGAACCCGCTGCAGATCCTCGCCGCCGCGACGGCGGCCGGGGTGGTCGCCGGTGCGGTCGCGCGCAGTGTGATGAGGGGGTAACCATGGGAAGCTTTGACCGCACGCGGGCCGCAGCGCGCAATCTGCGGGACGATGCTCGCGGCAACGTCGACTCGGTTTCGGAGGACGTGCGCTCCGTACTGCGCGGCATGGCCGAGCGGGCCGGTATCGCCGAAGATGAGGCGCAGCGCATGGCGCGCGACCTCACGTCCTATGGGCGCGACTGGGCCAACCTTGTCCGTGACGACATCAGCCGGGAGCTCAAGATCACCATCACGAACGCGCTCATGGTCGCCGGCGCCGGATTCGTGGCCGCAATCGGCTTTGTGCTCCTGAACTTCGGCGCTGTCTGGTCGATTGCCAATGTCGGCGGAAACGTCGGCATCTGGTTCTTCATCTTCGGCGGCGCGTGGCTCGTCATCGCTGCCGTGCTCGGGGCGACCGCCTACGCATGGCAGAAGAAGGCGACCCGCCGAGCGTCCCAGAAATTCAAGGAAGACGTCTCGGTCCCGCGCAGGCATGCCCGCGACGTCGTTCATCATCTTCAGGAGGTGCGGCGTGACTCGTCAGGAACGCATGGACACGCTTGAACGGGAAAACTCCCAGCTTCAACGCGATCTGGAACATCTCATCGGTGTGGCCGACAACGCCCGTAAGGCGCTGCGCGATCGGCTGCGGGTCATGCGCGAGGCCGTGGCCCAGGATGTGAAGCAGGCATCGAAGGAGCTGGCCTCCGATTCGCGCGCCGTCGCCGGCCAGGCCGTGAGCGATACTTCGGCCGCGGCAAAAGACGCCGTCGTACGGGGCGCGCGAACCGCCGCCGACAAGGTCGACCCGCGCCATGTCGCCGAGCGCCAGCCGGTGCTCGGGGTCGCGCTGGCCCTCGGGGCCGGATTCGCGGTCGGTATGGCGCTGCGCCGCGCCGTCTGAGTCTGGAAATCATCAGCGGGCGGAGATCGGCACTCCCGGTCTGCGCCCGCTTTTTTCGTCAGGAACGAGGCGGCAGCGGCCCGGTGCGCAGGAAGCGCTGTTCGAAACGGGGGGTCGTCACGGCGGGTATCAGGAAGCGGGCATCCGGGTCCAACCCCGCCTGTTGCAGAAGATTGCCCTCGGCGCCGAACAGCTCAGTAAAGTCGTGCCCCGGCCATTGAGCGCGCTCGGGGGGCCCCGCCGTGAAGTTGAGTTCGCAGTCGGTGTCGATGTCGGCCTCGCCGCCGGCGTCGCGGATCTTGAGCCCGTGCACCCGGCAGTAGAACGGACGCGCGGCGTACAGGGAACAACTTCGGTCTTCGCCGAGCACCGGGCAGGCCACCAGGCCCAGCGTCTCGAGAATCCGGTCGACTTCATCTTCCTCCAACGCGTCGACGCGAAACGGATAGGCCCACCCCGGTCGCAGGCGGGCGATCTCGGCGAGCAGCCGTTCAGCGCGATCGGCAATGGCGGTACGCAAGGGGCCGGGCGCGCGCAACCACGCTTCATGCAGGAGCAGGGCGTCGAGCACCCCGATGTCGAACAGGCCGTGGCAGCACAGCGCGCAGCCGCGGCGGCACTGGACGGCGTCGCCGAACGCCGCCCGGGAACTCTCGGTGAGGCCCTCGAGTCGCGACAGCAGCTGTTGATATTGCCCGGCGGTTTCGGATTCGTTCACGGTGTTCTCGCAGATTTCGCAACTGTACTCGCCACGGGTATCCGGAGGGCAGCCGGATTTGCGTGCGATAGCGTAAATGGTATGATAACTCGATTTTTGCGGAAATCCCTTCCGCGAATCCAGGAGGAGAGAGATGAACCGTAAAGAGTTGGTCGCCGAGGTTGCCAAGCGCACCGAAGTGGCGATGAGCCAGATCAACCACACGCTTGATCACGTTCTCGATGCCATCTCCGAAGCGCTGACGGGCGGCCGCGACGTGGCGCTCAAGGGTTTCGGCACGTTCTCGGTCTCGAAGCGCGCTGCTCGCGTTGGCCGCAATCCCCAGACCGGCGCCACCATCAAGATCGGCGCCAGCAAGAGCCCGAAGTTCAAGCCCTCGTCGCAGCTGAAGCAGGCCGTCAAGGCCGGCAAGGTTGCCAAGAAGGCCGCGCCGGCCAAGAAGGCTTCGAAGCCTGCCGCCAAGAAGGCTGCACCGAAGAAGGCCGCTGCCAAGCCGGCCGCCAAGAAGGTTGCCAAGAAGGCCCCCGCCAAGAAGGCGCCGGCCAAGAAGGCTGCCAAGAAGTAACTCTTGGAGTTTCGCATTTTCGAAAAGCCGGCCGCGAGCCGGCTTTTCTTTTGGTGCGCCCGGCAAGGGGGGCGATGCGCCTTGCTGAGCGGAACCCTCAGGGTTAAAATGCTCGTCTCATGATCAGCATTGCCGTAGACACGATGGGGGGCGACCACGGGCCCGCCGATTTCGTGGATGCCGTCGCCGCCGCGAGCATCAACCTCAACGTCGAGTTTCTGCTCGTCGGTCACGAACGCACCCTCACGGCGCTGCTCTCCGAACGCGAACACAACCCCGAGCGCATCGCCGTCTACCACGCGCCCGATGCCGTGGGCCAGTATGAAGACGCCGGCCGGGCCGTCGCGGCGAAACCCGACGCAAGCATCGCCATTGCGGCGCGCCTGGTTCGTGAAGGGCTCGCCCAGACCCTGGTGACGGCCGGCAACCCGCGCGCCATACTGCTTACGGCCGACCGCAGTTTTGCGCGCATCGCAGGGGTCGGCAACGTCGCCCTTGCCTCGGTGTTTCCCACCGAGACCCGCCGCGGCGAAAAAGAAGACCCGTTCTCGCTGATTCTCGATACGGGGGCCGCCCCGCGAGCGACCGCGCACGATCTGGTCGCCTATGCGGTCATGGGCGGCGCCTATGCATCGGTCGTGTCCAGAAACCTGCGTCCGCGCGTGGGCCTGCTCAGCAACGGCACCGAAGAAGAGGCCGAACTGACGCCCGAAATCCGCGAGGCGTCGGCCGCTCTGCGCGAGCATCCCGGCGTGCATTACATCGGCCCCATCGACGCCATGGACATCCCGCGCGGGACGGCGGATATCGTCGTCTGTTCCGGCTTTACCGGCAGCATCGCCACCAAGCTGCTCGAGGGGGTGCACGAGACCGTGCTCAGCCTCGCCCGCTACGCCTACAAGGAGCGGGCCATGAAGCGGGCCGCGCTCGTCATGCTGCAGGGGGGCGTCTCGCAGCTCAAGCAGCTCACCGATTGGGAGCAGTACGGCGGCGCGCCGATACTCGGCTTCGAATATCCCATCATCCGCGCGCACGGCCGCTCGCATGCCCGCGCCCTGCACAACGCCATCAAGATCGCCGCCAAGGTCGCCGGAAGCGATCTGATCGCGCGCATCCGCACGGGGCTGGCCGCCTGCCCGCCCGACGCCGGCGACGGAGCCTCATCGTGAGCATCCGGCGAGTCTACCGCTGGGATCTCGACAAGACGTACCTGCGCACCGATTTCGATTCGGCGCTCGGCCTGCTGCGCGCCGCGTTCGAGGGGGCGCAGTCCAAACAGAACGTTCCCGGCACGGCGGGCCTGCTGCGTGAGCTGCGGCGCGCGGGGAGCGCAAGCGAAGTGAACCGGATCTACTTCATCAGCGGCAGTCCGCGGCAGATGCGTCCGGTGATCGAGCAGAAGCTGCGCATCGACGGCGTGCAGTGGGATGGTCTCGTCCTTAAACCGAACATCGAGAACATGCTGCGCGGCCGTCTGCGGGCCGTCAAGGAACAGATCGGCTACAAGCTGCCCGTCCTGCTCGAGTCGCGCGGCGGCATTGAGCCGCCGAGCCCCGAGATTCTGTTCGGCGACGACGCCGAGTGGGACGCTTTTATTTATTCCCTCTACGGCGATCTGATTGCCGGGCGCGTCGAGGGGGTCGATCTCGAGCGGACGCTGCAGCTCGCCCGCGTTTATCCCGATGCCCGGGCGCGCATCCTGCGGGCGCTCCACATGGTGCCGCCCTTCGATGCCGTGCGCCGGATCTTCATCAATCTTGACCGCCGGACCCCGCCGACGCACCTGGCTCCCTACGGGCGGCGGGTGGTCCCGATCTACAACTACTTTCAAGCGGCCCTCGTGCTCGGCGAGACGGGCGAGCTGACCCCCGAAGCGGTCATCCGCGTCGCGCTCGAAATGATCCGCAAGCACGAGTACGAGGTCGAACAGCTTTCGAATTCGTATCAGGAGCTGTTGCGCCGGAGAACCATTTCCGGCGCCATCGGCGAGGCGCTTGCCGTCGCGCTTCGCGACTTCCAGACTCCACCCGGCATGCCGTCGGCCGAAGAGGTGCTCTTCAGCTTCCAGCGGCGAGTACGGGCGATCGCTCATTCGGGACGCATGGCGCCGCCCGAAGACGAGCCGATCGACTATCCCACCCTGTTCGTGCGCGAGCAACGCCGCCATCACGAGGCGAAAGCGCGGCGCAAAGCCCCCTCGCTTTTCGAATGAACGCGGGTGGAGGGGGCGGCGGGTTCCGGGTACCATGAACGTTTTCATGGCCGGATATTTCATCACCATCGAAGGGGGCGAAGGGGCGGGCAAGACCACCCTGCAGCATGCCCTCTCGCGCCGTCTCGAAGAGGCGGGGTTCACCGTGCTGACGACCCGCGAGCCGGGGGGCACGGCGCTCGGGGCGCGCCTGCGCGGCGAGCTCCTGAACGGGGGGGCGGTGGCGCCGACGGCCGAGCTGCTGCTCTATGCCGCCGATCGGGCCCAGCACGTCTCCGAGGTCATCGCCCCGGCCCTGGCGCGCGGTACCGTCGTGCTCTGCGATCGCTTCAGCGACTCGACGCTCGCCTACCAGGGCTTCGGCCGGGGGCTCGATGCGGCGCTCATCCGCCGGCTGAACCGCGTGGCCCAGCAGGGGGTTGCGCCGCAGTTGACCCTCTGGCTCGACCTTCCGGTCGCCAAAGGCCTCGCCCGCGTTAGCGGGCGGGGGGCGGGCCGCGACCGCTTCGAAACCGAAGCGCGCCGCTTTCACGAACGGGTGCGGCGGGGTTTCGCCGAGCTTGCCCGGCAGCATCCCCGACGGATCCTGCGCGTCGACGCCGACCAGGATCCCGCCGGGGTGCTCGAAGCCTGCTGGCAGATTGTTCTTCCCCGCGTGCGGAGGCGACATGCCCGGCTTTGAAGACGTGCTCGGACACCGCGACGTCAAGGATCGTCTCGGGCGCAGCGCGCGCCTCGAGCGGGTCGGCAGCGGCTATCTCTTTCTCGGACCCGCGGGGGTCGGCCGCCGCCTGACCGCCGTCGCATGGGCGGCCGTTCTCAACTGCGAGCAGCCGGGCGATCTGTATCCCTATGCCTGCGGGCAGTGCCGCCCGTGCCGGCTCATCGGCCAGCAGCAGCATCCGGACCTGATCCAGATCGCCGCCGAACCGAACAAGGATCTCAAGATCGAACAGATTCGCGAGGCCGTGCGCGAGGCCCACTTCAAACCATACGAGGCGAAGAAGAAGGTCTTTCTCTTCGACAACGCCGATCACATGACCGACGGCGCGGCGAATGCGCTGCTGAAGACGCTCGAGGAGCCGTCGTCGACGCTGGTCCTCATCCTCATTGCCGAAAGCGAAGGCCGCCTGCTTCCCACGATCCGAAGCCGCTGCCAGATGGTGCGGTTCGGCGCGCTGGCGCTCGACCTCGTGGCCGCCGAGCTGGTCAAGCGGGGAGCCAGCGAACAGAAGGCACGCCTGCTCGCTCACCAGTCGAGTGGCAGCCTGGGGCGCGCCATCGAGGCCCTGGAAGAGGGCGAGACGCAGGAGCAGCTGCGCACCGACCTCTTTCAGAAGCTGGGCGATCGGGAGTCAAACCCCATTCTCGGTTACCATCTGGCCGAGCGTTACAAGACGAACGACGAGCTCGGCCCCGTCTTCGCCTTTCTCAAGAGTTTCTACCGCGATGCCGTACTGCTGGCGAGCGGCGCCGATGTCCGGCGCATCGCCAACGAAGACCAGTTCGAGCTCGTGCGTGCCGAAGCGCTGCGGCACTCGCCCGACGAACTGGCCGAGAAGTTCGCGGCCATCGAGGCGGCCGAACGGCGCATTTTCGACGTCCACGCGAACAAGCAGCTCGTGCTCGATCAGCTTTTCAATCTGCTCACGGCCTGAAGGCCGTGGTGCGGAATCGATGAATGGAATCCGAAACACCCGGAGTGAACCATGGCGAATGTGAGCGACGTGACCGAAGCCGATTTCCAGTCTGAAGTTCTTCAGGCGGGCACCCCTGTGCTCGTCGATTTCTGGGCCACCTGGTGCGCCCCCTGCAAGGCGATCGCCCCGATTCTCGATGAACTGGCGGGCGTCTACGGCGACAAGCTGCGCATCGTCAAGGTCAACGGCGACGAGAATCCGCGCATCATGACCCAGTACAACGTGCGCTCGCTGCCTACGGTGCTGCTCTTCAAGGGCGGACAGATCGTGGGGCAGCAGATCGGCGCGGCTCCGAAGTCCAAATTCGAGGCGCTGGTCAAACCGCACCTCTGAGTCGCCCCGGACACGCCCTCGCAGTCTGCGGACTGCGTCTGCACGGCCTTCGTCAACCCGGCCGCGGCCGGTCGGCGCTCGCGAGCGCAGCGGCGGGCGCGTCCATCCTACAGTGGCGGGGAGAGTCGCGCGGCGCGACCGGGAGCGGCATGCCTTTTTACGCCCCTTCGCGCTGCGCCGGCAACCCGCATGGGAAGAGGTCGAGGGATGGAGCCGATTGGACGCCGGCGCTGGGCCATAGCCGAGGGGTACATTCCCCGCGAAAGCCATGGTCCTGCTCCCGAAATGGAGAGCCATGAGACCGTCTGCATCCTGAATGCCGGCGAACGGGAGGCGCACGTCGCCGTCACCGTTTTCTATGCCGACCGCGATCCGGTCGCCTACCGGATCGTAGTGCCCGCCCGGCGCACCCGCCACGTGCGATTCAACAACCTAAACGATCCGGAGCCGATCCCCAGGGGGACCGATTTCGCGAGCGTCATCGAATCCGACGTCCCCATCGTCTGTCAGCACACGCGCCTCGACTCGCGGCAGGCCGAGAACGCGCTGCTTTCGACGATGGCCTGGGCCGAATCGGGTTGAGGAGCGAGGCGACACATGGCCAGCCAGACCGTAGCAGACTTTCTGATCGAGGATGAGCGCTCTCGCAGTACGGCGAAGGGTGTTTCGTGACGAGTGGGGGACTCGGTAACCGGGTACTGGCCGCTGTATGAGGAGTGAGCATGGCGCCGAAAAAACCTGAAGTCGTCATCGTCACGGGGGCCTCGGCGGGCGTGGGCCGCGCCGTCGTCCGCGAATTCGGAAAGCACGGCGCCTATGTGGGGCTGATCGCCCGGGGGCGCGCCGGCCTCGAAGCCGCGCGGCGCGAAGTCGAAGACCTCGGCGGGCGCGCCGTGACCGCCTGCGCCGACGTGGCCGACTACGAGGCCCTGCGCCGGGCGGCCGAACGCATCGAGAAGCACTTCGGCGTACCCGATATCTGGATCAACTGCGCCATGTCGACGGTCTTCGGCGACGTGCGCGACGTCACGCCCGAGGAGTTTCGCCGTGTGACCGACGTGACCTATCACGGCTACGTGTGGGGCACCAAAATCGCCCTCGAGCGCATGCGCCGGCGGGGGCGGGGGACGATTGTGCAGGTCGGATCGGCTCTGGCTTACCGCGGCATTCCTCTTCAGTCAGCCTATTGTGGTGCGAAGCACGCCATTCAGGGGTTCACCGAGTCGCTGCGGACCGAGCTGCGCTACCACGGCAGCCGAATTCACGTGACCAGCGTGCATCTGCCCGGGTTGAACACGCCGCAGTTCGACTGGCAGCGCAACAAGATGCGCTATCGAGCGCAGCCGGTGCCGCCGATCTTTCAGCCCGAGGTGGCGGCCCGGGCAATCTACTGGGCGGCCCACCGGCGTCGCCGCGAAGTCTGGGTCGGCTGGCCCACGGTCAAAACGATCGTCGGTAACCGGACCGTACCCTGGTACGTCGAGTGGTACCTCGCGCGCAATGTCTATGACGGGCAGCAGACCGACGATCCGGCGCTCGACCGGCCCGACAACCTGTTCCGTCCGGTCGCCGGCGATCACGGCGCGCACGGCCGCTTCGACGACCGCTCGAAGCCGCGCAGCGTGCAGACCTGGTTCTCCCGGCACCGGCTGCTCGCCGGCGTCGGCGGCGTGGCGCTGCTTGCGGGGGCGGCCGGCGTGGCGGCGCGTGCGGGTGCGCGCGAGGCCATGAACATCGAGTGAACCGCGTGCGGCGGCTACCGCCAAGGGAGGCGAACATGGAACCAATGGATTCGAAAGTCGAGAACACAGGGTTCGTGCGGCGTGCTGAGCAGAAGCTCGATGACGCCCTGCACGGGCCCCACCGGGGGCGCGTTCTGGCCGGTCTGGGGGCGCTCGGACTCTTCACCGCGTATCGCCTCGGACCCGGGCGCGTGATACGGTACGCACCGCTGGCGGTGAAGGGAATTCAGCGGATTCGGAAGGGAGGGGCCTGATGCGCCCGGCCCGGCTCAGCGAAGAATTGCGGTTCAGCCACGAGCCCGTCCTGCGGCGCCGACGCGGCATCGCCCTGCTGACGCTGCTGTCGATGGGGGGCATGGCGGCGGTCAGCCTCTTTCAGCTCGGCATTCTGCGCGATCTCCCCGATGTGCGGGGCGACATCTTCGATGCCGAGAGCGTCGACGCCGCGCCGGAGGCATACGGCCGCCTGTCCATGCCCGACGGCGTGATCGGACTGGGGAGCTACGCGGTCACCCTGGCGCTGGCCGCGGCCGATGGAGAACGCAGGGTCGCACGCCGGCCATGGCTTCCGATTCTCCTGGGCGCGAAAACGGCTCTCGATGCCGTCGAGGCTGTGCGCCTCACGGTCGCCCAGTGGCGGGATCACCGGGCCTTCAGCCTGTACGGGCTGCTGGCGACGGGGGCGACGCTGACGGCGCTGCCGCTGGCGATTCCCGAAGCATGGGAAGGGCTGAAGCGGCTGACGCACCCGGGGCAGCGCAACGTGCTCCTGCGCAGCCGCGACTTCGATTTCAATCTGCCGCTCGCAGAGTCCGTCGGCTCGCATCAGGGGATGTAGGCAGGAGCGCACGACATCGTGCGTCCCGGGCCGGCGTTCGCGAAGAGTGTGAGCACGGCAGCGAGGGCTGCGGCTGTCTCGCCGCGCGAAGCGGTTACAATGTCGGGATGCGCGAAGCGACAACGGCACCGCTGATCTGGGCCCGCCTGCGGAATGGAGCGCTCGACTCGGGCGTGCAGGCGGCCTCCGGCCATTCCCCGGCCGCCACTGTGTACGGAACGGAGGATCGGTTTCTCGTCTACAGCTACACGAAGACGATTCTCGCCTGCGCCGCGCTTCGCCTGGCGGGCCGCGGAAGCCTGGGCCTCGAGGATCCGCTTTCACGCTGGATTCCCGATGCGCCGCATGCCGAGCGCATCCGCATCCGGCACATTCTGGCGCACACGAGCGGACTTCCCGACTACGGCGGGCTGGCCGAATATCACGCGGCCGTGCGCTCCGGTGAGGTTCCGTGGACGCGCGAGGAGTACTTCACGCGCACCCAGGCCGACCGGCTCCTTTTTCCTCCCGGCGCAGGCTGGGCCTACTCGAACCTCGGCTACCGGCTCGTGCGGGAGGTCGTCGACGCGGCGAGCGGCAAGGGTATCGACGACTTTCTTCGGGAAGAATTCTTCGCGCCGCTCGGCCTCGCGGCCACGGCCTGGGTGAACGACGACGACGGCCTGGCCGGCCTGGCCTTCGGGCCCAGCGCCTATCTGGGCGGCGACGCGGCCCCCCGCCAAGTGGCGGGCCATTACGCCGTTGGCTGGGTGGCGCACGGCGTCGTCGCTTCGACGGTCAGCGAGGCGGCCCGGTTTCACGCCGCGCTGCTTTCCGGCCAACTCCTCGCGCCCGACCTGCTGCACGAAATGATGGCGCTGCGGGTCGTCGCCGAGCCGATGGCGGGCCGCCCCTTCGGCAAGCCGGGCTACGGCCTCGGGCTCATGGGTGACGCGGTCGAGCCCCCCGGACCGTTCGGCCACACCGGCGGGGGACCGGGGGCGAGTGTGGCTGTCTACGGCCGGCCGGGGCCCCAGCCCCTCGTGGCCGCGGTGTTCACCCCGGGTGAGCTGACGGGGCCGGCCGAGAATCTGGCTTTCGAGCTGGTCGCGACGGCTTCCTGACGCGAAACTGGCCCGCTGCCCGGCCCGAAGGTACCATGCCTGCATGGGTGATCAAGCGGTTCCCCCGCGAAAACAGGCTGCACGCGTTCAGCGTTTCCGCCGCCGGCTTCCTCTTTTCCGCGACGCCGCCGAACGCGTGCGTCCGGGCGATGGGGATGCCGTTGCGGCGGATACCGCGGCCCGCCTCGTGCCGCTGCTCGCCCGCGTACCGGCCGAACCGGGGAACCCGCTCGAAGAGAACCTGGTCATCGCGGCCTGGTTTCTGGCCTTTTTCCAGGCACTGCGTGCGCGCGGGGCCGACGACGCCGAGCTCTCGCTCGCCGGCGAGAGCGCTGCCGAGCAGCTGGTGGCGCAGAAGCCGGTCTGGGTACGCCGCGTCGAAGCCTGGGTCGTTCGGCAAGGGTGGATGCAGCGGGTCTTGACCCGCGTGGGGCGGCGCAGCCTCATGCGCCCTTCGCCGCTCGGGTTCGCGCTCGAATTCGTTTCCGGCGACGGACGGAGCGCTCCCTTCGGCTACGACGTGCACACCTGCGGCATCTGCCGCCTGTTTGCGGCCGAGGGGGCGCCGGAGCTGGTTCCGCTCATGTGCCGCATCGACTACGTCACGAGCCGTCTCGCCGGCCTCGAGCTGACGCGCACGGGTACGATCGGAAACGGCGCCGCGAAGTGCGATTTCCGGTTCTCGCTGGCCGCCCGCGACATGAACCGTTAGGGAATCGGTACGATCCCCGGTTCAATCAGCCAGGCTGTCCCGTCGCCCAGGTTTCCGTCACCGTTGTCGCCCCAGGACCACAGCGTGCCGGCGCCGCGCAGGCCGTATGTTGCATAGGTTGCGACGTCAATCCCGGTCCAATCGAGCGGACCCCCGGAATCCACCTGGGTGGGAACCGTCCGTGCGACTTCGTCGCCGAGACCGAGCTTTCCGGAGTAATTGTCACCCCAGCAATAGAGTGCATTGTTGACGCCGTCGCCGCGAATCCCACACGTGGTCATGTCGCCCGCGGCGATGTCCAGCCAGTCGGCGGCGCTCCCCACCTGCACGGGGGTATAGGCGCAATCGTACAGGTACGTCGTGCCGCACTGGTGCGGCGACGAGCCGGTGCCGAGCGGCCGGGTGCTGCCATGGTTGAACCCCCAGCACCAGAGGGTGCCGTCGGTGCGAATCGCGCAATTGTGGTAGTCGCCGCTCGCAATCTTGACGAACGAGGTGCCCGCCGTGACTTCGCGCGGCGACGTTGCGCACCCGATGCCGTTGCAGTCGTCGGGGCCGGTCGAGGGTCCGAGCCCCAATTGCCCGTACCGGTTTTCGCCCCAGCACCAGAGCGATCCGTCGACCTTGAGGGCGCAGACGTGCGCGTATCCGATCGACGCGGCCATCCAGTCGGCGGTCGAGCTGACGGCTGACGGGGCGCGGATCTGGAACTCGGTCGAGCTGCTGACGGCATGATACCGATTGTATCCCCAGCAGTAGAGGCGTTGGTCGCCGGCGACGCCGCAGGAGACGTCTTCGCCGGTTGCGAGCGCGCCCGGCGCCGTGCTCCAGGTCTGCAGGGTGCTTTCCCGGATCCATGAGAGCGTCCAGGTACCGGAAGCGTCGTTCCCCAGTTGCCCGCTCCCATTGCCTCCGGCGCACCACAGCGAACCGTCGCCGCGCACGGCGCAGCCATGTGACCTGCCCACCTCAAAAAGCGACCAGCCGGTGTCTGTCGTAATCGCAACGGGATAGGACGCGCTGAATTCAAGCCCCAGGCCGTATTGACCATCGTTATACCCCCAGCACGCCGGGGTGCCGTCGGTCTGAAGGCCGCACGCCGAATAGTTGCCCCCGCTGACCGACGTCCAGGTGGCACTGCCGACCTGTGCCGGCACCAATCGTTCCTGCACGCCCGGGGTTCCCGTCTGCGACGACCAGTTATTGCCCCAGCAGAGGCGCTGCCCGTTACGCCGGACGCCACACGTCAGACTCCCCTCCATGTCGACTGACGCCCAGTCGGTGTCATTCCCCACGCGGGTTGGGATGTGCCCTGGTTGCTGGAACCCGACCCCAAGCTCGCCGTAGTAGTTCCCGCCCCAGCACCACAGGGAACCGTCGGTTTTGATGGCGCAGGACCCGTTGGAGGCAGCGCCCGATCGCCAGTCGGTATCGGTACCGACCTGTGTCGGAGTGTCCATCCGCGCGAGTTGGCCGTTCGAGCCGTCATTGGAGGCCCCCCAGCACCAGAGCGTTCCGTCGGTCTTGGTGGCGCAGGCATGAATGCTGCCCGCGAATATCGACGCCCAGTCGCTGTCGGCGCCGACCTGCGCAGGCGTGGCGGCCGAGCTCGTGGCCATCCCCAGCCCCAGCTGGCCGTAGTTGTTGAGCCCCCAGCACCACAGCGTTCCCGGCGCGCGAATGCCGCAGCTGAAGGCCGAACCGGCCGCGACCGTGATCCAGTCGGCACCGCCGACGGAGACGGGGGTCAGATATTGAGTCGAGGTCGGCACGCCTGCCTGGGACTGTTGGTTCGCTCCCCAGCACAACAGCGATCCGTCGGTGCCCACGGCGCAGGCATGGGCGTCGCCGACGGCAATGTCGACCATGCTCCCCCCAACGAAGGACGGCGCGAAAGTGCTGCCGCTCGTGATGCCGAGCCCCGTGCGGCCCGAGAGGTTCGACCCCCAGCACCAGAGTTCGAAGAGGCTCGTGAGCGCGCACATGAAGGTGCCGCTGCCGTCGATGACCGCGACGGGGTTCAACAGGGTCGTCACGGGGACACTCGACTGCGAATACGAACCGGTACCGATGTAGCCGTTGCCCCAGCAGTACAGCTCATCGGTGCCGGTGGTCGTCGCGCAAGCGTAGCCGGAACCGCTTGCCGCCGCGCGCCGGCCCGTCACATAGACGGTTTGCTCGACCCAGGGGGAATAAAGCTCGCCGTCGAAGGCGCGCACCGCGAAGGTGGCATGCCCGGCAAATCCGGCTTCAGGGTCGAAGCTGAAACTTCCCGTGGCAGAGTCGTTGAGAAGGACCGAAACGCCGGCGCCGTCGACCAGCTGGAGGGTAAGGGTCGATCGGGCGGTATCGGGGTCGGCCACGGCGAGGGTACCCGACCGGCCCACGGATTCGAGGGTCCGGAACGTCAGGGAGCTGACCGCCGGGGGATCGTTGACCGGCGTGACCGTGATCGAAACGGTAGCCGGGGCCGCATCGATCTGACCGTCGGATACCCGGAACGTGAACGAGTCAGCGCCGGAAAAATCCGCATCCGGCGTGTACGTGAACGAGCCGTCGGGTTGCAGACCGAGCGTCCCGTGGGCCGGGCCCGAAGCGATGGTATAGGTCAGCGACCCGCTGTCGACGTCGGTGCCCGTGACCGTTCCCGCATACGGGGTATCCTCAGCCGTCGTCACCCAGTCGGGCCAGGCAACGGGGGCGTCATTGACGGCGGTGACCGCGAGGGCGATGAAAACTGTCGCCGACCAGGCCGTGCCGTCGCTGACGCACAGGCCGAAGCCGTCGGCACCCGATACGTCCCGGGCGGGGGTATACGTAAAGGTGCCCAACAGCGCGTCGAAGGTGACGAGGCCCAGGGTGGGAGCGGTGACCAACTCATACGTCAGGCCATCGAAGTCTGCGTCGGTGACGGGCGCAGGCGCCATCAACGGCTCGTCTTCGAAAAGGGCGGTCGAAACCGGCCAGGCTTTTGGCATCGAATTACCGATGACCACTGGCGAACTCTGCACCGCCGCGCCCGCGTCGGTGCCGTCGAAGGGGGTGACGACGGCAAAGACCACATCGTTCTTCGAGAAAAACGTTCCCGGAAGCGCGGAGTCCGCAGCAAGAGTACCGAGCGGGGTGCCGTTGACCGTCCACGAATAGCGATACCCGGGCGCGTCGCCGTCGACATCGAGCCAGCCCAGTGCGTCGACCGGAATGAGTGAATCCGTAACGTATTCGCCTGCGGGGATGACGGCCCCCGTGATGGTCGGCGGGTCATTCACCGGGAGAATGGTGAGCGAAACCGTAGCTGTGCGGCTTACGGTGTCTTCGAGCGTCGCCGAGAGGGTAAAACGGTCGGTGCCGTGATAGTCGGCGTCGGGCGTGTACGTCCAGGCCAGCCCGTCGCCCGTCAGCGTGCCGTGCCCGGGAGAGGTTACGACGGTAATCGCGGGGATCGACTCGCTGCCGGTTACGGCGGGGTCGACGACGATGTCGAGGCTTGCGTCTTCGTCGACCGAGAGTTCGACATCGTTCAACGTGATGGTCACCGCGGGAGGCGGATCGTTCTCGTCATCCGGGTCCAAAGTACGCGAGCGCGGATCCGGTTCGGATGCACAGGCGCTCAGGGCGGCAAATAAGGCTGCCCAGGCGAAAACGCGGAAATGGTTGTGCATGGCCCCTCCCATCGGGTTTGCAGTGTCCCGACACCTTATCACTGCAGGCTATGGAGCGCAACGCTGGGCGGGCCCTGGCGGCTCCTCAGCCGGATGAAATCATCTCCCTCGGCCGGCAGACCGTGTTCCAGTTGCGCAGCGTACCGGGCGCTCCGGCAAGCCGATCGAGAAGGGCGCGTACTACGGCCGGCCGGGTACCCGCCATTTTCGTGGCCGTGTTCACCCCGGGCGAGCGGGCCGACCGCGGCAGGCCGGCGAAAAAAAAAAGCGCCGGGAAATCCCGGCGCTTTTTCGCGATCCCGCTCCGTGCGCGAAGCCGCTCAGTAGTACCAGAGGAAGTTCTCGATCGTGACGTTGATGCCGGCCTTGATGGTTTCGCCGTTGAGACCCGGGTACTGAACGTGCCCCTGGACGACGACGGTGCCCGTAGCTTCGGTGCAATCGTCGTCGGCGCCGAAGCAGTTGGCGCCGGCAGAAGACGACTCGGTCCACGAAACGACGTTCAGCCCGCTCACGGAATCATGCGTATACGTGTTGCCGTCGCACACCACCGTGAATTTGCCCGCGGGGAGCGGCTGGGGGAAGGTGGCCGATGCGTCGAAGAGCAGCTGGCCCGATTCCACGAGCATCGTCGTTCCCGTTCCGCCCGAGAACGAGAAGCCGAAGCCCCCGGCGACGATGAACGTGCTCCCCTCCGCCGAAAAACCATCCTGCCGGCCGACGCACAGAACGTCTTCGTCGTGCGTGACCTTGTATGCAAAAGCACCGGGATCGACGGCGCCGCCCTTGTAGTCGACACGCCAAGCCGCGGCGAAGGCGGCGTCCAGGTCCTTGGTTTCACCGGCGACGGTCTGCGTTCCCTGATCGACGCTGCTTCCGTCGATCGCCGATATCCCGTCCGACGAGAAGCGGCCGAGCGCAAACTCGTTCAGGGGATATGCGGTGTCCTTCGCGTACGGAAGCGTGATGGAGATGTCCGTCTGCAGATCAATCGCCTGCAGCGAGGGGAGGCCCACAATGGCGATCGTCGCGAACGGGCCGGCAGCCTTGACCGCGTCGGTGGCAGTAGCCCCGGGCTCACCGGCGGTCTGAATCGTGGCGGCTGCACGTTCAATGTCGGCGGGCAATGCGCCTGTCGGTATGATGACACGGGCCCCGAACAGCGGGCTTTCGGCATCCGTAACTGCGAGCTCGTATTCCTGGCCCGGTGCCAGCAGGACGGCGGCGCCGCCGTTATCTTCGGCCGTTTGCCGGAGCGCGTCGAACGCCGATTCGATCAGGGTGTTTTCGAGGTCGTTGCCGAGGTTTTCAAGTTCGGCATCGACGTCGCAGGCGGTCAGGCTCGTGATGATCGCGGTCGCCGTCAGAAAGCGAAGTGTTCGCATGGTGTCATCCCTCTGGTTGCAGAAGCGGTCAGGCAGGACAGGGGCTGCCCTATTGCAGGCCACTATAGCACAACGGGATTATCTGCGCCCGTCGGTGACGGGGCGAGCCGTCGCGAGAGGCGGGTGCCCCTTGGCGGGTCGTTCAGCCGGATCCCATCATCTCCGTCAGCCGGCAGACCGTGTTCCAGTTGCGCAACGTGACGGGCGATCCGGCAAGCCGATCGAGAAGGGCGGGGGTGAGCTTCGAGCGTCCCGCCCCCTGCGGAAAATGGATCCACAGCGCGCCTTCGCTCCGGCACACCTGCTCGCCGTCCGTTGCGCGAGCCGCCAGCGCTGACGCCGCGCTTTCGCGAAGGGGCTGCTTCGCGAGGCCGAGCATGACGAAATTGGGCTTTTCTGCCGAAGCCTGCGCAAAGGGATTGGCGCGCACCATGCCGTTCCACTCCCGCCCGGATCGCACGATCACGGGGATGGAGAGGCCGAAGCGATCGGCGATCGCCTGTTCGAGCTGCGCCTCGAGTCCGGCCGGGCGGCCTGCCGCCGAGAAGATCAGATTGCCGCTCTGGATGTAATGGCGCGCAGAAGCCCAGCCGAGGCCCACGGCCAGCGCAACCAGCTCGGCCATGGGAATCCGGTTGCGGCCGCCGACGTTGATGCCGCGCAGGAGCGCGATGTGCGTGGGCATGCGGGGTTCTCCGAGGGGCTAGCGAAGCCCCAGCTCTTCATCGGTCGCGCTGTGACCGTACTTGTCTGTCGGCGGCCAGGGGCGGTCGCGCCAGTGGGGCTCGAAGACGAACGACGAGCGGGTCCGTCCCGGAAGCAGGGCCCCGTTGCCGGCCCCCTTGGCGTAATCGTAGTAGTACTTCACGATCTCTTCCTTCGTCACCTGCTGTGCGGCCGGATGGGCAAGGCACGCCTCACGCCAGCGCCGGACGCGGGCGAACTCCGGGGTGAGGGGAAGGTCGAAATCCTCGTAGTATTCGAGGAACCAGAAGCGCATGAAGAACGGTGTGTACACCGCCTCGGCCCAGCCGAATTCCTCGAAGAGGAAGGTTCCGTCGGGCGCATGCTCTTCGAGAAAGGCGTTCAGCTTCGCGTACTGCCTCAGCATCCCCTCGCGCAGCGCGTCTCTGCGGGCACGATCCTGGTTCATCACGAAGACGTAGCCCTGCGTGACGAAGTCGCCCTCGAGCCGGGTCATCATGTTCTCGACCGCGCGCCGGTAGGGATCCTGCTGGGCCACGGGCGGATCGGAAAAGAGATCCTCCAGGTACTGCATGAGCACGAGGCTCTCCTTGAGAATGCGCCCGTCAGCGGTTTCGAGGACGGGAAGGGCGGTGGTGCCGCGCGTCTTCGCGAGCAGGGCGGGGTCGCGCGGCTGCGTGATGTCGACGACGCGGAACTCGACGTCGGCGGAGCGTCCCTTGAGGGCCAGCAGGACCTCGAGCCGCTGGCAGAAGGGGCAGACCGGGATGTGGTAGACGACGGGTCTGGGCATCTCCAGATGGTGAAGGCCGGGGCGGCGTCTGTCAAGGCGCGGTTGAGGGGGCCGGCTCCTGCCGTGGCCGCAGCGTTGCAACGCGAAGCAGGACAGCGTTTCCGCCGCCGTCATCGGTCTTGATCACCTTTACCTGCGCCTTATCGACGACGAGCACCTGCGAGAACGTTCCCAGGTCAGGCGTGAGCGGGCCTGCGGGGGGCTCGATGCGTTTGACCGTGACCGTCAGTACACCCTGATCGGGCCCGGAGACGGCGAGCTCGCCGCGGATCATCCCCGAACTGAAGAAGCGATGGGTAAAAAACAGGGCTTCACGCCCGAAGTCGATCCCGGCGGCATCGATGAGGCCCTGACATCGGTCGGCCCATTGCCTGGCCCGCGTCTCGGCCCCTTCGCCACGGCTGGTACAGGGGGCACCCGCCAGCATCGTCTCCAGTTCGTCGCGTGTGGAGAGAAGGGTGTTCGCATGGGTCGAGGGGCAGAAGCATGCGGTCAGGGACGGACTGAGCCGGTACGCGTCTGAGGCGTCCGGTGCCCGGCGTTCCGAAGCGCTTCCGTCGAGGACGAGGGCCATCACCCCCGCGGCGACCCCGAGCTTCACTGAAAGACTCGATAGCATGCGAATCGTTCCCCATGGTGTTAGCGCCCGGATAGTTTACCGGTTCGGCCCGGCGGAAACACGCGGCGACTGAAAGCGGAACCGAACGCGAGACGCCGTCAGAATTCGGCCTTCCAGAGACCGGGATAGTCGACCACGAAGCCGGCGTCGTTCGCCTGCAGGTCGGCGGCGTAACCGAACCGGGGCGCCTCATACCGGTACGTGCGGGCATCGCGCCGCTCATAGGACTGACGCAAACGCTCGAGGGTACCGCTCGCGATATCCAGCCACGCGACCGACACGTCCTGCACGGCGCCGATCGGAAGCGCGAGCCGGCGCAGCTGGGTGAGGTTCGTCGCCGGCGTGAAGCCCAGGTCGAGATCATGGCAGCCGTTCAGCCCGGGAACGTCACGCCCGTTGAGCGTCCACAGACCCGTGCGGGCCCGCTCTATCCGGTAATCCACCGGTTGGTTGCCGATCCAGCCTTCGACGAGTCCCGTTTGCGTCTGCCACGATTCGTCGCAGTCGAGTGCGTAGCGAAGATTCGCCGGCACGCCCTGGTCACAGAAGACCGCGGCCCCTTCGAGGCGCCAGCCGCCGGGTGCAGACAACAGGCGGCAGGCATCGTGCCCCATCGAGTCGAGTCGGCGCCAGAGAATTGAATCCACGGCCCCATCTTACCACTGCGGCCCGCCGGGTAAAGAACGAAATGGTGTAAGCAGGCTGGATCACCGGGCGTCCGGTCTGCCCATCCTGGCTGTCCCATATCGATACAGAACCCCCCGGGACCGCTACACGGGCCGCGCATTTCAAGCGGAATTCGTCGGCTGGCACACCCTTTGCTGTGCAGAGAAGCAGGAATGAGGAGGCTGCCGGGCATGGACGTTCGATGGAGACGAATCGCGTGGGTCTTGATTGTGGCTGCCGGCTGTGGAGCCGAGGAGCCCGAACCGGAGCCTGGGCTTTCGGCGGCGCAGCGCCGGTCGCTGCTCTCACTCTTCGCGCTGCAGGCGCGGGACATGGGTGACCAGGCAGGAGACGGCTCTGCCGCGGCGGCTCCGTATCGCGCCTCGACGACGGTCAACTGCACGCCCCAGGAGCTGACCCCGCCGACGGACTGCCCTGATGGCGGAAACATTTATTACACGATCGATCTCGGCTGTACGGGCCCGTCGCTCTGCTGCGGTCAGGAGCCACCTTGCACGGAGGACCTCTTCTCCATCGCCGGACTGGGAACGGTGCTTTACAACAACTGCACGGTGATCGACGACCAGGGCGGGCGTATCGTCGTCAACGGCTCCCTGCACGTCGGCATCGACTCCGACACGCGGTTCACCTGTTCAGGCGTCTACGACTCGGAGACCGTAGTTCGGGTGAACGGCATGCCCACCGTGCAGCATAACGGACGCGAGGTCTGTCCGGGCCTCGTGACGCTGGAGGCGCGCGCGACGCTCGGCTACGAAGTGGTGACCACGGTCAAGGGTACCGTCTGCGGCGTCGAGGTCAGCGAGCTGTATGCCGAGGGGTGCATGGTGACCTGCGGCGACGGCGCCTGCTGCCCGGGCGGAACCACGTGTTCGACCTGCGTCAGCGGCTGCGTTCCCGAGGGCCATGTCGACTGCTGCAATGGCAAGCACTGCCCGCCAGGCACGCAGTGCACCCCGGATGGACAGGCCTGCATGTTGTGATTGCTTGAAGACGGATGTGAGAAATAACCGGAGAAGGAGGTAGAGATGCCACGCCAGACAGGAGATCGTTTCCGTCGATGACGCCGGTGCCGTAGGCCGGTGTGGAAGCCGGCCGCCGGAGTCAGGCGGCCTGCTCGGGGGGGTAACGGCGCATGGTAGACCTCGCTCAACGGTCCGGAGCTGCGGCTACCGGAATCGCAGATCCGTAAAGACCGGACATCCCACGCGGAGGCGCGGAGCCGCGGAGAGGAAAAGATTCGGAACGAGCGCGTTCTTTTTCGTAACGTGAGAACCGTGGGCTCACGTCCGAAAGAGGAATACGCTCTTGTCGCGTACTTGCTTCTCTCCGCGACTCCGCGGCTCCGCGTGCAATCGCCCTTTGCCCTTGCCGACTGCCCAGCGCCCAGAAACCAGCGTCCAGCGCCCGGTTACCGCTTGCGGAACTTCAACGTCATCCGATCGCTCTCGCCGATGGCCGCATACTTCTCACGGTCCACGTCCTTCAGCGCGAACGAGGGGGGAAGCGTCCAGACGCCGCGCGGATGATCCTTCGTGTCGTTCGGGTTCGCATTGATCTCCGAACGATCCACCAGCTCGAAGCCCGCCTGTTCCGCAAGACGGATGACTTGCGCCTCAGAGACGTAGCCGGTGGGCGCCGTCGCATCCTCGGGGGCGCCGGCCGGTGCGCGGTGCTCCACGACCCCGAGAATTCCCCCCGGCTTGAGGGCCGTGTGGAAGGCGCGGAAGACTTCCCCGGCGGATCCGGCGCTCATCCAGTTGTGCACGTTGCGAAAGGTGAGCACCATGTCGGCCGACCCCGCGGGCGCAATGTCGAGCGCCTTCGGCGGCGCGAAGTCGGTCACCTCGACCTTGCCGTACACTTCGGGGTTCGCCGCGAGCATGGCATCGAATTTCTTCCGCGAGTTCCGGAAATACTCCCGTTCGCTGTCGGCGGGGAAGTGGGCGGCGTAGAGCTTCCCCTCGTCCTTCAGGTAGGGGGCCAGGATCTCGGTGTACCAGCCGCCGCCCGGCGATATCTCGACGACCGCCATGTCGGCGCGGATGCCGAAGAACGCCAGGGTCTCGGCCGGATGCCGGTACCGGTCGCGCGTGCGGTTCTCCAGCGCCCGGTGTTCTCCGGCGACGGCTTCGAGGAGCTTCGCGTCGGGCTGCGCAGGTTCCGCGGAAGTCCGTGCGGACTCGGTGTGCGCCGTACAGGCGGCGAGGGCGAGGGCAGCGGCAACCAGTGCGATGCGTGCGTTCATGCGGCGACTCCGTGATGCGGGTTGAAAAGGGGATCATACCCGCAGCGCGGGGCCGGCGGCTACGGAGATTGCGGAAAATTGAGGTGGCGAAACAGAGCGGGCTACCTTCCGAAATACATCGTCAGTGCATCGGCAGGTGACAGGATAGGAATGTCTTGGAAAGGATGAAGGATAAGGAGATCACGGTCGCCTGTGACGATACAATCCGCATTGCCGAGGACCGCCGTTTCGAGAAACTTGTCATCATCGAGGTCACGGCACCCCATCCGGCTTCCTGGAATGAACACGCGCTCCGAGACGGCGTCCAACTGTGCGAGGAACTGTTTTCGCAGTGAGACCGTGACGTAGGCGTCGAATTTTTTCTGAAGCAGACGATCGTGAAGTTCTGCTAGGGTCTCGTCGGAGAAGAGGAGAATGACCCGGGCGGACCGAAAGGCCTCCAGCAGCCTGGCCGGCGGTCCGGAACCACGCAGCGACGCGCTGATGAGCACGTTGGTGTCGACGACGAAACGCTCAGCCTTCATCGTCGAGCAGGGCCTGGAGTGCCTTGTCCGTCAACCCTTTCCTGGCGGCGTGGGTTTGCATGGCCTGGACGGTTTCGCCAAGGCGATCCCAAGCCGCACCCCTCAGCCTCTGGTACTGCTCTTCGGAGAGGATTACCCCCGCAGAGCGCCCGTGTTTCGTGACGCGAACGGGTTCACGTTGCGCCCAGTCCAACAGCTGACCGAACTGGTTCTTGGCATCCCTTGCGCTCATTTCCTTCATATAGCCATTGTAGCTTTTTTGGCTAATAAAGCGAAAGGCTGCTGGTTGTTATAGGGGCGGCCGCAGCGGCTCCCCTCGGCTGCCGGACAGGCCTCCGGGTCGCCCGATTGCTCACGAGCGGTTAAAATAAGCGACGCTTGTTTTTCGTTTCGTGCCCCCCGGTGCCCCATGAAATTCCCTTTCGTCCGTCCGGTCTTCGCCCTGCTTCCCCTCGTCCTGTCCGGCGCCTGCTCGGCTGAACCTGCGACGCCCGCAGCGCAGCCCCCCTTCCGCGTCATCGAAGGGGTTCAGCAGCTGACCATCGTCGAGGCCGAAGCCGGCCTGGCCGCCACCCTGTTCGACCCGAACGGGAAGGAGCTCATCACGCTCATCACGGATGAATTCGGGCAGGCGCATTTCGCCTATATTCCGAACGAGCCGACGACCTACCAGACCGGCGAGGGCGGCGATCTGCCGTCCTACGACGGGGCCACGTTGAAGCCGGGCACGGGATACACCTTCCGCACGGAAGAGGGAACCTACGGGCCCTACCGCGTGCTCGGCATCGACGATCATCCGCCCGTGGCGCTGTACGAGAAGCAGAGCCTGGGGCGGGGGATGAACTACATCGAGACCCGCGACGGAACCCTGCTTTCGGCGGCCGTCTGGATTCCGGATCCCCTGCTGTGCGGCGACGGTCCCTGGCCGACCATCGTGGAGTATTCCGGCTACAGCCCCTCGAACCCGCGCGAGGCGCAGCCCGGCTCGATGATCGCCAACCTGATGCTCTGCTACGTGGCCGTGGGGGTGAACATGCGCGGCACCGGCTGCTCGGGCGGCGTGTTCGACGTCTTCAACCCCGCCCAGTCGGCCGACGCCTACGACATCATCGAAGTGGCCGGCCGCCAGTGGTTCACGCTGCACAACAAGGTGGGGATGGTGGGGCTCTCCTATCCGGGGATCACGCAGCTCTACGCGGCCGCGACCAACCCGCCGCACTTGGCCGCCATCGCGCCGCAGTCGGTCATCGAAGACCCCTGGCGGCAGGCCTGGCCGGGCGGCATCTACAACAGCGGCTTCACGCGCCAGTGGATCGAGGCCCGCGACCGCTATGCCGAGGCCGGCGGCGGCGACTGGGTGCGCAAGCGCATCGACGAGGGGGATACCGTCTGCGAGGCCAATCAGCAGCTGCGCTCGCAGAACGTGAACTTCAAGGTGTTCAGCGAGTCGCTTGACACCTTTCCGCCCGACGCCGGCGAGCGCCGCCTGTCGAATCTGGTGCCGCGCATCGACGTCCCCGTCTTTCTTACGGGCGCCTGGCAGGACGAGCAGACCGGGTCGCGCTTTGCGACCATGCTCGACGACTTCGAGAACGCGCCGGTCAAGCGCTTCACGATGTTCAACGGACGGCATCCCGACGGCTACCTGCCGCTGACGCTGACCCGCTGGGCCGAGTTCCTCGAATTCTACGTCGCGCGGCGCATTCCGGTCATCAGCCCGATTCTACGCGTCGCCCAGGAAGACCTCTTCGCGGCCATCTTCGACGCCGACGGGCTGCGCTTCGAGCCCGATCGATTTCTGTACTTCCCCGATTACGAGAGCGCGCTCGCGGCCTACGAAGCCGAACCGCCGGTGCGCATTCTGTTCGAGAGCGGCTACGGCAGCGACGTGACCGAAGCGCCGGTGGCCCGCTTCGAGCGCAGCTTTGCGAGCTGGCCGCCGTCGGCCGAGGCGAAGACCTGGTACCTCGGGCCCGACGGCACGCTGACCGACGGCGCGCCCGCTTCGCTCCCCGTGGGGGACGACGGACTGGACCACTACCGGCATGACCCCGAGGCGGGGGACCAGAGCTACATTTACCACGACAGCCTTTTCCGCCTCGGCTGGGATTGGCCGTATGCGGGCGCGGGCTACGCGCTCGCGTACACGACGGCGCCGTTCGCCGAAGACACGCTCATCGTCGGCAACGGCGGGTATGTGGATCTCTGGTTCGCGAGCACGGCTTCGGAGGCGCACGTGGAGGTGAACATCCTCGAGGTGCGCCCCGACGGCACCGAGTTTCTCGTGCAGAACGGGGTCTTCGACCTGCGCTTCCGCAACGGCGTCGACGAGGCGCGCTCCGGCGAGTTCCTGGTGGAATACACGTATGCGGCCGACAGCGTTGCCGAGCTGGTGCCGGGCGAGTACGTGAACGCGCGGATTCCGATTCGGCCGTTCGGTCATGCCTTCCGCAAGGGGACGCGGCTGCGCCTGGAGATCGACACGCCGGGGCGCGACCATGGCTTCTGGGAATACGAGAATCCGGCCTACGGCGATGAGGTCATTCACACGGTCGCGCGCACGCCGGCCAGGCCGACGAGCCTGAAGCTTCCGCTGATCACCGGCACCGACATTCCCGACGAGGCCCCGCCGTGCTACTCCCTGCGCGGCATCGTCTGCCGCGACTGGATGCCGCTGCCGAACACGACGGTGACGCTGGACTGAGGGCCGCCCCCCGGCCCCCCTGTCGTCCCCCGTCCGGGGGACGACAGGGGGGCCGTGAGTGAAATCCGCGGGACGGCTTGAATTCCAGCTTGTCGTGAAGTCCGTGCTGTGCTCACCGACCCCAGTGGCGTCGCATTCCTCAGGCCGCGGTGGCAGCCGCAGGCGCGTGGGCCGGCGAATGCTCCGGGCTTGGGCGCCGCCGGAAGCGGCGCGTGGCGGGGGTGACCGGAGCGGAGCGTGGCGGGTGCCAAGGGCAATTGGGGAAGGGCCTTCTCTCGGTCGGGAAGCTTGGGGGGGTAACGATGAAGCTGAGCGGAACCAACCAGCTCACGCTGAGAGCCTACCACAAATCGCTACGGTTGGCTTCCGCTCGAGTTGGTGTTAGGCACAGGCATCGGCTGTTTTGGCCAGCATCACGAATCTCGACAAGTTCGCCGCATTTGGGTAGAGCAAGAGCCGACTGAAGTGTGGAACCGAGTAATCCCTCGTCCGTGCGTATAGGTATTCCGCAGCGCCACGCAAACCAGCCTGGGTGCAGGACCCGCGATATCACTGTCACTAGTCAAGAAACTCACGTATTTAACTGCCTTGCGAGTCTACTCAAGCACCACTTGGGCTAACCAAACTGGCGTTGTAGTTCCTCGTGTATATAGGTTTCAAGGGGAAAACTTACAAACGGAGCTATCTTCCTAAAGTCCTTCGACAGCCACCTCTCGACCTTCTCAACATCCTCAGCCCCCCAATCGTCCGACAACCAAGAGGCAGCTTCTTTATTTATCTTAGCCTTAACGTAGTCATCTGCCGTGCCCACGTTTTGCCGCAAGGCGCTTTTCGCAAGCTCAACTTGAGGATAGCCTGAATAACGATCACTAAGCACAAAGTCGGCGAATAGATTAAGTAGTTTACGTTGGGTCTTACCCAACAGATGGTCAAAGATTGGTTCTGTAGCGCTTGCTAGTCGGTTTTCAACATCATAATCCGAGGCAGCGTTCTCCCACTGTGAGAGCAATCTCTTTTCGATCGTTTTCCTTTTGGATTCGTCAAGCTTAGAGTAGGACGGAGCGAAAATATCCTGCAGAGATTCAAGCATCCTATGCTTAAATCCTTCTGAATAGTGATCGTAATATTCGGAAGTGAGACTAGTTTGCTCGGAACTCTTAAGAAGCTTAAAGATCTCTTGGAGAAGAACTTTAAGGTTCCGAGCCTTCCAGTCAGATGCATAGGTCTCTGTAGACAACGAGTAAAACTTGCCAATTATTTCTTTGCCAAGTTCGACTCGCTCGTTTTCATCGAGTCTGGCGGCTATCTCGTCTAGGATGTTCTCCTTCCGCTCATCGGCTATAGCCTCTCTATATGCTTTAGTCACCTCTTGCGCTTGGGAAGCCGGAGTAGAGTCCACTTTCTGTCTATCTTGAATCCCTTGAAGAAATTCCTTTGTCGGATAATGAAGTATATTATCGAAGGACAGCTCCTCTTTAAGCTTTGCGAGGTATTCCTTCAACTTAAAGTCAATTGAAAACAAGTTGTCGATATCTTCGCCATGCATCACCATTACTGATTGCCGCCGGCCTCGGCGTAATGCATTCAAGAAATTCTCCGACAATGGTTCCTTGGAAAGAAAAAGACCTAGGGTACCGGTAAATTTGTTCTCGACTTTTCCGATAAACGAAAAAAGCTCTGACGCCGCCAAGCCGCTCTCCACCCACTTAACTTCTAGAAGACAAACAGTGCCATCAAGCTTTATCGCGCCGTCTATTTGCTCAGACTTGTTATCGGATGTGTAGTAGGAACGTTTAACCAGAAGCCGCGCCTCCTCAAAGATATCCAAAACCAAGTCTTCAAAAGCTCTACCCCTGGCTTGTGGATCAACCTTGCTAACCCTTTGCAGCTTGCCATATTGCTTAATAATCTCTGGCTTGGATCTTGTCATCGCCGGTTTACCAAAAGAATAGGGGGCTGTTTCATAACGGGCGGGCTCTAATACCTTGTTAAGTTGCCAACTTCGGTAGGCCACCCCACCTAGGTCAGCCTTTTTTGTGGGGCTTGCACGTTTGGCCGAACGGTTGACAGTGAGCGGCGAGTCCGACTCATCATGAAAGCCTAGCAGAAAGCGAAACAGGCTGCTGCCCGCTCGAGTATCGTGTTAGGGTCGAGGGGGGGGGCGGCTAGAAGATAGAGTGCTCTCTATTACACAACGCTCAGAGTGTAAGTGGAGTGATGCTCAGCGACTCGACTTCCCGGTAGAGTTCTTTTAAGTGCTCCACAGATAGGTCTAGAATCGGTTCATACATAAAAGAGTTCAGGTGTATATTTGAACTGACCGTTATGCTAACTTTGTCGAGCGTCGCCATCGGTCTTGTCGGTGGGCCGTAGCTTGCGTACTGATCATTTAGCACCCGAAACTGGTTCTCCTCTTCGCACCAATAATCGTCTTGCCCCATATAGCCACGTATCTGGTCCACAAGAAAGACCTCGGCCTTCATACGTATAGCAATAGATAGGACAACCTTGTCCTCCAGAATTAGACCCGGTTGAGTTGTTTTAGTACAAATTTCATCGGCCTCTCTGAACAGAACGTCTCGAAGCGGTTCCGTACGACCAGTATCGTAGCTCGTGCCGAAAAGCCGGTTGTAAACCTTGATGTAGTCTCCAACGGTAATTGCGGCTGTGTCACGCTTCCAGTGCAACAGGCTGGTGAGCTGGAGATAGTCGCGGTCTGTGCTTCCCTTTGTATACTCGATCAGATTTCGGGAAAAAGGGATAGTAGCGCATAGAATGCAGTCATCGGTGGTGACATTGTCCTTCCATTTCCCAATGAAGTAGTTCCTTACGCCATCAGCTTTGGTAAGGATTATTTCGCCTGCGGCCTTGTTTGCCATTAGGCAACGTTCATATGGAACAAAAGTAAGATTCAGTGTCCTGTAGAAGTCAAAGTTATGTGTCAATACGATTTGATGGAAGTGCTCGATACGGCTGACATCCCTTAAGTACTGAACGATCGCGTGTTTATTCTTGTAGTCAAAGGAGTCCGCAATATCATCAATGATGAAGACAGTCTCCTTTGTCGCGAGCTTCCGAGCCTCCACCTCAAAGATGAAGTTCAACAGGTAGAGCGCACGTTTTTCGCCTTGGCTCAAAGTCTTCAATTCCGATCGTGACCACTCGACTATGTCAGCGCCATCCTTGAAAGTGAATTTGAGCTTCGCTTTGTCCTTCCCAAGCGCGGCTTCAGCTTGATTAGCCACCGAAAGAGTAAATGGCATATCGACGAACCTACTGTTAAACAGCTCGACGGCATTCGTCCACGTGGGAACAGCTTGAGTGGCCTCGATCTCAATGCGCTTTATTTCCTCTTTACTTTCAGCCCAAAGAGTGACATAGGGGGAAGCATCTGGGGAGGCTTGAACGTAAAATGCCCAAAGTTCTTGGCGGAACTCGTCTTGGTTTTCTGGCTTAAGTTTCTCCAATAAGTATTCAACCTGGTGCGACGAAAGCTTTTCAATTAAGTCTGTTAGAGCTAATGTCTGTGCGTTCTTGGCTAAGTTTTCGCGAAGCTTCTTTAGGCCTTCATCAGCATCAATCCTTGCATTAATTGCGTCCAGTTTCTGGCGCAGCTCTGTTTCATCTACGGGATTTGCGTCCCCCCTGAGATGAACACGATGGCCCCCAGCAAAGAAGCCCTGTTTACTTAGGGCGCCAATAGACGCTTCCGCCCTTGCCGGGTTGAAGACGCCCCGTAGGTAGACTGTGCCTGCTTGATTGAAGAGCTCTTGGTAGCGTTGGTTGAATTCATCGGCTTTTTCAGCAAACTCTTTGCTCTTCAGAACTTCGATCGCTTTGGGATCGAAAATAGTCGCATATTCGAACGCGCTCAGGTCTTCTTCGACAGTGATCCCCTTGATTTTCTCGACACAGGCAGCGAAGTCGCTTTGCCCCCAGTCGGCCAGCATCTTTCCTTCGATGTCGCCCTTTTTTACTTTTGATGCCTTTTGCAGCGAGGCGATGAGTTTGCTCTTCATCTTCTCGAGATCAACAAGGAGCTCATCGTATCGAGCCTTTTGGGCTGGGTTAACCAAGATATTGGTTATAGCAGAGCCGTCCGAAGAGATATCAATCTCCGACTTTAGAACGTAGACATCCTCTTTGGAAATAGGACTTCCGTCCGCCTGCACAAGACACGTCGAAGGTCTGTTGAAACGTTCCTCTTTCGGTGACTCGCCGCTTGCAAGGGCTTCAAAAGTCTTGGCGAAAGACGACTTCATTAAACCGTTTGGCGCGTAGACTGCATACGCCTTAGGCTTATTGCCTCTGAAGTCGAACTCGTGTTCCAAGTGGGCTATACCATAGCAGTTTTTCAATTCTACTTTGAGCTTTTTCATTTCAACCCGATACCATTCAGACAGGCAGCCGCGTACCGTGCCTAGTAAAGTGATTTATCTAGCGCTCGATTCGCTTCGGTAGATGAACCCCTAGTGTACCAGATTGCTAAGCAGACATCGCACAGAAGCAAGAAAGTAGAAAGCCTGCCGAGAGTTACGGGAAGAAGTCGATATCGCAGTACTGCCACCTTGGAAGTGGGAGAAATTGTAGTTCTCAATTTGTTTCAGGTCGCCGATAGGATGGTCAACTCCGAACAAGTAGCGCGAGGGACACATTCGAACAGGGGGGGGGCTAAGGGGCAAGGCCCCTCATCGGATGGGCGGAGACGGAGTCGGCCTAACTACTGTTTATGCCCCCGATCTGCCGACCGCAAATCCACCAATTCGGGGGCCTAAGATCCCGTCCGGGCGGCTAGGTCGTTGTTTTCAGGGGGGCGCCCCGGGATTCGCCCCCCCGAACCACGGATCTGTTATATCCCAGAGGTCAGCGGAATTCAAACCGCCCTCGTAGCACGCGGTCGCGGAATGGCGCTGAGGTGGGCAGGCGCCCGCGGCCGCTCGGGTATCGCCCGGTGGGTGCAGGTTGCGGGCATGCAGGTCACCAGGTCGAGCTCGCCCGTGGGCCACGAATCCCCTTGCAGGCGGCAGAAAGCCGATGGCCAGGCTCGCCGGTTTGTGCAATCAATTGCACACGTGTAACTGCGCGGAACCCTTGAGAAAAAGGGGGTTGAATTGACGCAAGTCGCACTGCGTCAAGGCGCCGGAGTTTGGCTGTTCGTTGACGCCGCTGACGAGCCCTTTACAGAGACGGTGCAACGGCGCTGCCGGCCCGACCCATACGTTTCTTTCGTGCTCACCCGCGGCCACAAGGAACCACTGGACGGCGCCGAGCACGTCCGCGGTATCGC
>JAWLHK010000021.1:0-83042 GCA_041690355.1 bacterium
CCCACGCCCACAAGCCGATCTGCCTCGTCGCGGAACCGGCCGGGACACGACTCGATGGCGTAGTAGACGCCGTCGGGAAACACGGCGATGGGGGTGTCGTCGGCCCGCAGCGGGGCCCCGGCGGGCCGCAGGATCCCCGCAAGCACGAAAGCGACCAGCGATGCGGTGACGGCGGCGCGCGGCATGGCCGTTACTGTATCACATTGGTCCGGGGGCTGCTCCGCTCACGCGAAGGGGAGCCCGTACTGCTGGGCGCCCGCAGAGACGACCGGCGCCGCACCGCGCGAGACCTCGCCGTGGCGGTCGGGCAGCACGAGCGTGAACGTCGAGCCCACGCCGGGGGTGCTCGATGCGTCAATCGTTCCGCCGAGCCGCTGCACGATGCGTCCGGCGAGCGCCAGCCCGATGCCGGTGCCGCCGACGGCCCGGGTCATGGACCCGTCACCCTGCCAGAAGGCGTCGAAGACGAGGGGAAGGTCGGATTGGGCGATGCCGCGCCCCGTATCTGAGACGGTGATCTGCAGCCGTTCGGCGTCGATGCGCCTGGCGCCGACCGAGATGCTCCCCCGGTCGGTGAACTTCACGGCGTTTTCGAGCAGGCACCGCAGGGCCTCCTGCAGCAGGCGCCGATCGGTCCAGGCGCCGACGGCGGCGGGCACGCCCAGGTACAGTTCGAGCCCCTTCGCCTCGACGAGCGACACGAAAGGTCGCGCCGCCTCGCGCACGACTTCGGCCAGATCGACCTTGGCGATGACCGCGCTCGAGCGATCGGCCTGCAGTTTGGCGAGCAGGATGAGCCGGTTCAGCAGGCTCAGAAGCCGTTCGCCGTTATCGCGGATGCGTCCGACGCACTCTTCCTGCTTGGGCGAGAGCTGGTTGCGATCGAGCAGGATCTCAGAGAACCCCAGGATCGCCGTCAGCGGCGTGCGCAGCTCGTGGCTGAGGTTCGAAAGAAACTCTTCCTTCAACCGTTCGGCATGCCGCGCCTGATCGGCGAGCACGGCCACCCTGCGTTCGAGGTCGAGAATGCGGGCGTGGTCGGCGAGCGCGGCCGCGGCGATGCGCATCCGGCCGCTCAACTGGCGAAGCTGGTCGAGCACCGACGCAACCGGCGCTTCGGCAAAGCAGACGCGCAGCCAACCGGCCGCGGAACCGCCGGCACCGATGGCGAAGCTCCAGACGCCGGCATGCTCGCCGACGCCGGCATGCTCGGCATCAGCGGCGGGCAGAGACTCCTCGACGTACGGAGCCAGCGGCGCGCCGCTGCGCGCCACGACCTCCTGCGTCGCCCCCCGTTGCAGCAGGACTTCAAAGGACGCCAGGCCCCAGAGTTCACACAGCTCGTTGCCGAGCGCATGCAACTCTTCAGGCGTGCGAATCGCGGCGACACGCTCCCAGAGAGAGTCAGAAGTTGGCTGCCACATCGGGAAATCCGTACCCCAAAAACGGGAACCCGGTTGTTATACCGCCAACCGGAATCTCTGTCAATGCACCGACTTCTTCCCCCTTGGCAAGAACATCCCGAACTACCCTCCCCCCGTTCTGCGGCCCCCCGTCGACCGGAGCCGTCTGCCCCGCGCGGGATGCCGGCCACGGCCGGGATGTGGTACTTTGAACCTTTTTCCGGCCATGCTCCAACTCGTCCATCTCGGCAAGCACTTCCAGGGGCGTTACCTCTTCCAGGATCTGAACTGGCAGCTGCGCGACGGCGATCGCGTCGGCCTGTGCGGCAGCAACGGGTCGGGCAAGACCACCCTGCTGCGCGTACTCGCCGGCGAGGTCGAGCCCGATGAGGGCAACCTGGCCCTCCCCCGCGGCACGACCATCGGTTACCTGCCTCAGGACGGCCTGCAGGCGGCGGGACGCACCCTCTTCGACGAGGCGCGCCAGGCGTTCGGCCCGCTGCTCGCCCTGCAGGCCGAACAGACCGAGATCGAACGGCGGCTCGACGACGGCACGGCCGACGACGGCGAAGCCACGGCGCTCGCGGCGCGCTACGACGAGATTCTCCAGGCCTTTCGCGACCGCGGGGGCTTCGACATGGACCGTCGCGTCACGCAGGTTCTGCTCGGCCTCGGCTTCACCCGGGCTGAGTTCGAAAAGGACTGCCGGCACTTCAGCGGCGGCTGGCAGATGCGCATCGCCCTCGCCCGCCTGCTGCTCTCGCAGCCCGACATCCTGCTGCTCGACGAGCCCACCAACCACCTCGATCTCGAGGCTCGCGAGTGGCTGCGCGACTTTCTCGTCGCCTACCCGTACAGCGTCGTCCTCGTCAGCCACGACCGCGCCTTTCTCGACGCCGTCGTGACCCGCATTGCCGAGATCTCGCCCCTGGGCCTGCTCGACTTCGTGGGCGGCTACACGCGCTTTCTGGAGCAGCGCGACGAGTACGTGGCGGCCATCGAGAACCGCAACCGGCGCCTCGAAGAAGAGATCGCCCGCCTGCAGACCAACGTCGAGCGGTTCGGCGCGAAGGCGACCAAAGCGGCCCAGGCCCAGGCATGGGCCAAGCAGATCGAAAAACTGCAGGCGGAACTTCGGCCGCTCCCCCCGCCGCGCAGCACCATCCACTTCCGCTTTCCCCCCGCCGAACGCAGCGGGCGCATCGTGCTCTCGCTCGAACGGGTCACGAAGCGCTACGGCGACCTGACGGTGCTCGAAGACGTCGACCTGAACCTCGAACGGGGCGCGCGCGTCGCCCTCGTGGGGGTGAACGGCGCCGGCAAGAGTACGCTCATGCGCATTCTGGCCGGCCGCGAGCAGTGCGAGGGAGCGGTGCGCATCGGGCACAACGTGCAGGCGCGCTTCTTCGCCCAGGATCAGGCGCAGGAGCTCGACTATTCGCGCACCGTGCTCGAAGAGGCCCAGAGCGCATCCCCCGTCGCCGACATCCCCCGCGTGCGCGGCCTGCTGGGGGCGTTTCTCTTCTCCGGCGACGACGTGCACAAACCGGTGCGCGTGCTCTCGGGCGGCGAGCGCAACCGGCTGGCGCTCCTGAAGCTGCTGCTGCAGCCGGCGAACCTGCTCCTGCTCGACGAGCCGACGAACCACCTCGACATCGACAGCAAGGACGTGCTGCTCGAGGCCCTGCAGAACTTCGAGGGAACGATCGTGTTCGTGAGCCACGACCGCTACTTTCTCGAGCAGCTGGCCACGCAGGTCGTCGAGGTCGGCGGCGGCCACGCCGCGCTCTATCCGGGAACGTTTGCGGAACTGCAGTGGAAGAAGAGCCGCGACGCCGCGGGCACCCTCGTCAACGGCGAGCGTCCCACCGAAGCGGTCGTCGTGGGTACCTCCGTGAGCAAGGCCGAGCGCATCGCCGAGCGCGAAGCGCAGAAAGCGGCGGCGGCGGCCGACCGCAAGCGGCAGAAGCTGATCGAGGGAATCGAAGCGGCGATTGCCGAGGGCGAAGCCGAGGTGAGCCGGTTTGAAGCGCGCCTTGCCGATCCGGAGGTCTATGCCGACCCAGAGCGCGCGGCCGAAGCGGCCCGCGATCTCTCCGAGGCCAAGGCGCGGGTGGCGGCCCTGCTCGACGAGTGGGAAGCGGCGCACGGGAATTGACGATTTACGATTGACGATTGACGAGTTACAGACACGACGACTCCGTGCCACTCGTCACTCGGACAAGCGCCGAGCGCCAAGCACTGAGCGCTGAGCAAACAAGAGACCGTGATGGCCGAGGCTCACCTGTGAAGTGCCCCCATCGGGGGAACCCTTGCTGCAAACGCATCCATGATGGCGGGGGAAAATTCCGTCACTCGTCACTGGACAAGCGCCGAGCGCCAGGCACTGAGCGCTGAGAAAACGAGCCAACAAGAACGTGGCGTTCCTTGCCCTTGCCGGAAAACTCGTCACTCGTCACGGGATTTGACGATTGACGATTTACGATTTTCAGGCACGACGGTCACTCGACCAACGGTCCGGTCACTTGCCGGCAAATCGCAAATCGCAAATCGTAAATCGTAAATTGTAAATTGTAAATCAGGCTGCGCCCTGGTCGCGCAGGAAGCGGCGCAGCACCGCGGCCCCCTCGCCGTTGAAGCTCACGAACTTGAGCCCCACCTGGTAGCCGTCACCCGACTGCAGGATGCGCGTGACCTCGGCCTTGCAGATGACCGGCGCCGACTCTTCGCTGACCTGCATCTTGAGCCAGAGCGCGAAGCCCGCCTCGAAATCGCAGCTCGCCATGCGCATGCGCATGCCCGTGGCGCTGATGTCGAGCGACTCGCCGCGCAGCTCGCCCGCGTTCGACGCCCCGTCGATCTTGATGCGGATGGGTACGCGCACCGCCTTGCGCAGGTTCGTATGGAGCAGCCCCGCGAGCAGCGCCTCGAGATCTTCGACCTTCACCGGCTTGGCGAGCACGTGATCGGCCCCGGCGCTGCGCGCCCGCTCGATCATCCACTCGTCGTCTTCGACCAGCAGCACGAGCACCGTCCCCTTCGCCGCCGGATCGGCCTTGAGGTCCCGGGCGACTTCGTCGCCGGCGATGTCGGGGAGCGCGATGTCGAGCACGGCCACCTCGGGGTGATCGAAGCGCACCGCGTTGGCGGCGGCGATGGCCGAGGTCACGCCGCGCACCTGGAAGGTGCTGCGGGCAAGCAGGTTCTGACGTAACGCCGCGACGTCCGGGTCGATGGTGGCCAGCAGTATCTTCAACTCGTCGCCGTCCCCTGTGTCAGCTCGTCGATATCACGCTGGTTGATACCGAGCAGGTACAGAATGCTGTCCAGGCTGCCGGTGATGGTGCCGTCGGCTTCTTCGCGCACCCGTCGTTTGGCGTTGAAGGCAATCCCGAGTCCGGCCCGGGAGAGCATCTTGAGATCGTTGGCGCCGTCGCCGATGGCGATCACCTGATCCAGGCCGATCCCCTCGCGGCGGGCGATGTCTTCGAGAAGTTCGGCCTTCACGTCGGCGTCGATGATGCGGCCGCGCACGTTGCCGGTCAGGCGTCCGCCCTCGATCTCGAGCTCGTTGGCGAAGGCGTAGTCGAGGTCGAGACGCTTCTGGATGCCGTCGGTGAAGAAACGGAATCCGCCCGAAATGACCGCCGTCGTGTAGCCGAGGCGGTGCAGGACGCTCACCAGGGTCTCGGCCCCCGGGGTGAGCGAGATGCCGGCCGCCACCTGGGCGAGCACGTCGGCAGGGAGTCCCTTCAGCGTCGACACCCGCTCGCGCAGCGAGGCCTTGAAGTCGAGCTCGCCGCGCATGGCCCGCTCCGTAATCGCCGAAACCTGCTCCTTCTTGCCGGCGGCGGCGGCCAGCTCGTCAATGACTTCGCAGGTGATGAGGGTCGAATCCATGTCCATGACGACGAGCCGCTTCGAGCGGCGGAAGATGGATTCGCGCTGCACGGCGACGTCGATGCCGAAGCGTTCGTTGGCTTCGAGCAGCATCCCCTTGAGCTGGCGCGGTTCGATCTCGCTCCAGTTCGAAACGACCAGTTCGACGGTGGTGAGCGCCCCTTCGGTCAGGCGCTGAATCTTTTCGATGTTCACGCCCGCCGACGCGATCACGCCGGCGACCCCCTGCATGGCGGCGGCCGTCATGTTCGCCCCCATGAGCGTCACGACATAACGGTGACGCTGGCGATGGCGCTTGTGCTCTTCGAGGGTCAGCTGCTTCGACTCGAAGACGAGCTCGTGGGCGTGGGCGACCTGTCGCAGCTCTTCGAGCACGCCGGCGGTATCTACCCGGGGGGCGACTTCGAAGAGAAAGGCGAGAATGAGCAGGTTGTGGATGACGACCTGTTCGACGTCGACGAGCACGGCGTCGTAACGCGCGAGCACCGCCGTCAGGTCCCGCGTGATGCCGGGGGTGTCATGGCCGCGAACGGTAATGAGAATGTGCTGAGACAAGCAGAAAATACCGGATGCGTAGCAGAAAACGTTCAGTGTACCACTCCCTCGAATCCCGTCCAGTTGCGCCGCAGCGCTCCACTCGTCGCCTTCTCGCCTATGGGGTATGATGTGGAACCTCTATGAATCGCATCCTGGACTCCGACTGGTGGCGGCGCCTCCTGTACGAGCGCACCGCGATCTTTCTCGCCATTCCCCTCGTCGGGAATCTGACGCTCTTCGGGCTCGACTGGCTGGCCCAGCCCGAGCGCTTTGCCGCGCTGGCCCGCTGGCGCATCGGGATTGAGGTTGGCCTTCTGGCCGCTCTGGCCCTGCGCAGCCGCCCCTTCGGCCGACGGCGCCCCGAGTGGGTGGTCGCGCTGGGGGTGCTCTCGCTCACCCTGCCCCTCGTCTTCATGACCCGGCTGCAAGGAGGATTCACGGGCAGCTACGTGTGGGGCATCTCGCTGACGCTGGTCGGGGCCGCCGTCATGGTGCCCATGTCGTGGCGCCGCCATGCCGCGCTGCAGGCAGTCAGCGTGACCGCCTACCTCGGCGTGAATGCGGAAAGCGTCGACGTCGCCGCCCAGTTCAGCGCCATGGTCAGCAACCTTTTCGCCCTCTCGTGGTTCTGCGTCGTCGCCGCCCTCGGCGTCTTCTATCAGGAACAGCTGTTGCTGCGCGAGCGCACCGCCCTGAACGCCGTCGAGAGCCTCAACCGCCGCCTGCTCGCCCACGACGCCGAGAAGGACCGCTTTCTTGCCAACGTCAGCCACGAGCTGCGCACCCCGCTCACGGTCGTGCTCACTACCTTTCGCACGCTGGCGCGCCGCAGCGACGCGGCCGGGTTCGGCCGCGAGCTGGTCGCCGGCTCGCGCAGCGCGGGGCGCCTCGCCCTGCTCATCAACGAGATGCTCGACATGACCCGCTTCGCGCGCGACGAAGCGGCCCTCGACCGGCGCTCGACCGATCTCGTCGCCCTGGCCCGCGATCTCGTCGGCTATTTCCAGCGCGCCCGCCTGCGCCGCGTCATCACCCTCGCCTCGCCGGTCGACAACCTGCTGGCCGAGGTCGACGCCGAGCAGGTGCGCAAGGTCCTGCTGCACCTGCTCATGCACGCGGTCAAGTATACGGAACCCGAGGCGGGCGACATCCGCGTCGAGCTGCACGACGAGGGGGCCGAGGTGCGCCTGCGGGTCCGCGACAATGGCCTCGGCCTGCCCGACGACCGGCTGCAGTCGGTGTTTCTCCGCTTTCTCCGCGACCGGAATTCCCCCGGTACCGGCAACGGCGAGACGGCGCGCCCCCCGGCCGGGCCGGCCGCCCACGACGGGGGCGACGAAGACATCGGCCTCGGGCTCGCGCTCGCCCAGGAAATCGTGCGCCTGCATGGCGGTCGCATCCAGCTGGCCAGCGCCCCCGGCCAGGGGTGCACCTTCGATGTGCTGCTCCCGAAAGGCAATCCCCGGGCGGCCCCCGAAGGCGATCCGCAGGTGCGCGACACGCTGGGCGAAATCCTCCCCGCCCTGCTTGATCCGCTCGCGCCCGAGCCGGGGATGGAATCGCTGGCCGACGCCGACGACCGCCCCACCGTGCTCGTCGTCGAAGACGAGCCCGACATCCGCCGCTACCTCGAGGTCATCCTGCGCGACCGCTTTCGCGTGGTCGTCGCCGAAGACGGCCTGGCCGGCCTCAAGATCGCCGTCGTCGCCCGTCCCTGCCTGATCATCCTCGACGAGCGCATGCCGCGCATGAACGGCACCGAGCTCACGCAGCGCATCCGCGAAGACGTCCTGCTGCGCCGGACGCCGATCGTCATGCTCACGGCCTACGCCGACGCCGAGACCGAGCGCCGGGCCCATGCCGCGGGGGTCGACGCCTTTCTGACCAAACCCTTCGCCGATCACGCCCTGCACCGCGAGATCGACCGGCTCCTCCCTCGCGAAGCGGTCTGACACCCCTTGCACCCCGGCCAACCGGCCTTATATTGAAAGGGGCCCCCAGACCGGGGAATTTCAGAAAAAAAGGGGCGCGCAACGCTTGCATTTTCGGCGCGACGCGTTATACTCACCCTTAAGTAGCACTCACGTCGAGTGAGTGCTAACAAGCCGCCCGGGCCCCCCGGGCATCACGACTGTAAACCCGTTTCTCTACAGAAACCAGGAGGTTCGTTCACTATGGCAGTTGCCAAGGATCTCAAGGTCAAGCCGCTTCACGACCGCGTGCTCGTGTCGCGCGTCGCAGAAGAGTCCAAGACCAAAGGTGGCATCATCATCCCCGACACGGCCAAGGAGAAGCCGCAGGAAGGCAAGGTCGTCGCCGTGGGTGACGGTCGCGTGCTCGACAGCGGTCAGAAGGCTCCCCTCGCCGTCAAGGCCGGCGATCGCATCCTGTTCGGGAAGTATTCGGGCACCGAAATCAAGCTCGGCGGCGAAGAATACCTGATCATGCGCGAAGAAGACATTCTGGCTATCGTCGGATAACCCAAGGAAATCGTAGGAGGTTTTCTCAGTATGGCCGCAAAGGAAATTCGGTTTGACAGCAAGGCCCGCCAGGCGATTCTGCGTGGCGTCGACACCCTTGCCAATGCAGTGAAGGTTACGCTCGGCCCCGCCGGCCGTAACGTCGTCATCGAAAAGAGCTTCGGCGCTCCCACGGTGACCAAGGACGGCGTCTCGGTCGCCAAGGAAATCGAGCTCGAAGACAAGTTCGAGAACATGGGCGCCCAGATGGTGAAGGAAGTCGCTTCGAAGACGGCCGACGTGGCCGGCGACGGCACGACGACCGCCACAGTGCTGGCCCAGGCCATCTTCCGCGAAGGTTCGAAGCTGGTCGCCGCCGGGCACAACCCGATGGAGATCAAGCGCGGCATCGATCAGGCCGTGACCTCGATCGTCGCCGAGCTGAAGAAGCTCTCGAAGCCGACCAAGGACTCGAAGGAGATCGCCCAGGTCGGCACCATCTCGGCCAACAGCGACAAGACCATCGGGCAGCAGATTGCCACCGCGATGGAAAAGGTCGGCAAGGAAGGGGTCATCACGGTCGAAGAAGCCAAGGGCATGGAGACGACCCTCGAAGTCGTCGAAGGCATGCAGTTCGACCGCGGCTACATCAGCCCCTACTTCATCACCGATCCGGACCGCATGGAAGCGGTGCTCGACGACCCGTACATCCTCATCGCAGACCGCAAGATCAGCGCCATGAAGGATCTTCTCCCGGTGCTCGAAGCGGTCGCCCGTGAAGGCCGTCCGCTGATCATCATCGCCGAAGACCTCGAGGGCGAAGCCCTGGCCACGCTGGTGGTCAACAAGATCCGCGGCACGATCAAGGTCGCGGCCGTCAAAGCGCCGGGCTTCGGCGACCGCCGCAAGGAGATGCTCAAGGACATCGCCATTCTCACCGGCGGCCAGGTCGTCGCCGAAGAGCTCGGCATCAAGCTCGAGAGCATCACGGTCAAGGATCTGGGCCGCGCCAAGCGCGTCACGATCGACAAGGAAAACTCGACGATCGTCGATGGCGCCGGCAAGAAGAGCGACATCGAAGGGCGCATCAAGCAGATTCGCAACCAGATCGAGGAGACCACCTCGGACTACGATCGCGAGAAGCTGCAGGAGCGCCTGGCCAAGCTCGTGGGCGGCGTCGCCGTCATCCACGTCGGCGCGGCCACCGAAGTCGAGATGAAGGAAAAGAAGGCCCGCGTCGAAGACGCCCTGCACGCGACCCGCGCCGCGGTCGAAGAAGGGATCGTCCCCGGCGGCGGCGTCGCCCTGGTGCGCTGCCAGCGGGTGCTCGACAAGCTGCAGCTTGCCACCTCTGAGCAGCAGGTCGGCGTGAACATCATCCGCCGCGCCATCGAAGAGCCCCTGCGGCAGATCTCGATGAACGCGGGCCAGGAAGGCTCCATCGTCGTCAACAAGGTCAAGGACGGCAAGGGCGCCTACGGCTACAACGCGGCCGAAGACACCTACGGCGACATGCTCGACATGGGCGTCATCGACCCGGCCAAGGTCGTGCGCGTGGCGCTGCAGAACGCCGCGTCGGTCGCCAGCCTGCTGCTGACCACCGAGGCCATGGTCGCCGAGAAGCCCCAGCCGAAGGAAGCGGCCGGCGGCGCCGGCGGCGGCATGCCCGACATGGGCGGCATGGGCATGATGTAAGCGGCCTTTTCCGCTCGAAACTCGAAGCCCCGGGGGTCGCCCCCCGGGGCTTTTTTCGTTTCCGCGCGCAGAACGCCTGTACCGTTCTGCAACGCCCCGGCGCCCGAAACGCCATGCGCCCCGCGCGCCCGCGGGCCGGTGTGTCTTCTCGTTACAACCCGCCCCGATTATCGCTGTGCCGCCGCCGCACGCTGCCCTCCTGCCCCCCTCCGGGCCGCTGTCCGTGCGGTTGAGCCCAAAAATTACGATAGCAATCCGGGCATCGATCGGCTATGCTGTAAGGCGACTCCGAATACGGCCACTCCATGGAACAATCCGCGGAACAATCCGCCTCGCACATCCTCGTAGTCGACGACGTCGAAATGAACCGCGACGTGCTGATGCGCCGTTTGACCCGGCTCGGCTACCGGGTGACGCAGGCCGAACATGGCCGCCAGGCCCTCGAGCTGATGCGCCGGGAGCCCTTCGATCTCGTGCTGCTCGACATCATGATGCCCGAGATGAACGGCTACGAGGTGCTCGAAACCCTGAAACAGGATCCGGCCCTGCGCCACGTGCCGGTGATCATGATCTCGGCCATCGACGAAATCGACAGCGTCGTGAAGTGCATCCAGCTCGGGGCCGAAGATTATCTCGCCAAGCCCTTCAACCCGACCCTGCTCAAGGCCCGCATCGGCGCCTGCCTCGAGAAGAAGCGCCTGCACGACCAGGAGCGCTCCTACCTGGCGCAGATTGAAGCCGAAAAGAGCCGGTACGAAGATCTGCTCCACGTCATTCTCCCCTCGGAGATCGTCACCGAGCTCAAGGAAAGCAATGCCGTGCGCCCGCGCCGGTTCGAAGGGGTCGCGGTCATGTTCTGCGACATCGTCGGCTTCACCAGCTACTGCCAGGAGCACTCCCCCGAAGAGGTGGTCAGCAACCTGCAGCAGGTGGTCGAGGTCTTCGAAGAGGTGGCGCACCGGTTCGAGCTCGAAAAAATCAAGACCATCGGCGACGCCTTCATGGCCGCCAGCGGTCTGCTGACCCAGACCCCCGACCCCGTGCTGCGCAGCGTGCAGTGCGCCCTCGAGATGATCAAGGAAGTGCGCGCGCTGCCGGTGGGCTGGCAGATTCGCGTCGGGGTGCACGTCGGCCCCGTGCTGGCCGGCGTCATCGGCCGCCGCAAGTACCTCTTCGACCTCTGGGGCGACACGGTCAACGCGGCGGCGCGCCTCGAAAGCCACGGCGTGCCCGGCTACGTGAACCTCAGCCGCGAGGCCTGGGAGCACGTGGCCGATCGCTGCATCGGCGCTTCACGGGGAACGCTTGCGGTGAAGGGGATCGGCGAGATGGAGATGTTCAAGGTCGAAGGGATCAAGCCGGCGCCGACTGCCCCGGTGTGAGCAGCGCCTCGATCTTGTCCACGAGCCGCTTGAAATCGACCGGCTTCGTGTCGTAGTCGTCGCACCCTGCCGCCAGCGTCTTCTCCCGGTCACCCGACATGGCATGCGCCGTGAGCGCGATGATGGGGATCGGGTTGAGCTCCGGCTGCGCCTTGATGCGCCGCGTCGCCTCCCAGCCGTCGATGACGGGCAGGTCCATATCCATCAGAATCAGGGCCGGACGAAGTTCTCCGGCCATGCGCACCCCCTCGCCACCGTCGACTGCCATCGCGACGTCAAACCCTTTGCGCTGCAGGCGCCGCGACAGCATGTCGCGGTTGGCCTCATTGTCTTCTACGAGGAGAATCAGGGGCATGAATCAGGACTCCACGGTAGGTGCCTGGGACTGCAGAATACGCTTTACCTCGGCGAGCAGTTCTTCACGTTTGTAGGAACCTTTCTGCATGATGCGCTCGACCGAGCCGCTCAGCCTCAGGCGGTCTTCGGAGGTGAGATCCTTCGCCGTCACGACGACGATGGGCACTTCGCGCCACTGGAAGTGGCTGCGCAGTTCGCTCACAAAGGTGAAGCCGTCCATCTCGGGCATCATCAGATCGAGCAGGATGAGAGACGGCACCTGCTTCACGACCTGCTCGAGGGCCAGCTTTCCGTTGGCGGCCTCGCGCACCGAAAGGCCATCCTTCTCGAGCATCTTGCGCATCATGTCGCGCGTGATGTTGTCGTCTTCGACGACGAGAATGTCGGTGGAGTCCTGCGAGCGATGCCGCCGGACAATCGCCAGCAGCCGGTCTTTGTCGACAGGCTTGGTGAGGTACTCCGAGACCCCCAGGGCATAGCCCATTTCCTTGTTGTCGACGATCGTCAGCATGACCACCGGAATGTCGGCGGTCTCCGGGTCGGCTTTCAGGGCGGTCAGCACCGCCCAGCCGTCCATGCCGGGCATCATGACGTCGAGCGTGATGAGCGCCGGACGCTGTTCGCGCGCAAGGCGCAGCCCTGCCTCGCCGTCGGTGACGAATTCCACCGACACCCCCTCTTTCGACAGGTACCGGGTGAGCAGATCGCCCACGGCCGGATCGTCGTCGATGGCGAGCACGAACTGTCCGGGCGCAATGCGCACCGGCATGGTCGACTCGGCTTTCGCGCCTTTCTGCACCTGCGCGGGAAGCCGTACGGTAAAGGTCGACCCCTTTTCGTACTCGCTGGCGACCGAAATGTTGCCGCCCATCATGATGCAGAAGCGCTGGCTGATGGCCAGGCCCAGCCCGGTGCCGCCGTACTTGCGCGTCGTCGAGGAGTCGGCCTGCGTGAATTCCTGAAAGAGCTTTTCCATCTGCTCCGGCGTCATGCCGATGCCGGAATCGGTCACGCGCATGACGATGAATTCCGGAAGGCCCGCGCGGGCAGGTTCCCGGTCGATCTCGAGGCGGATCAGCCCCTGCTCGGTGAACTTCGAGGCGTTGCTCAGCAGATTGAACAGGGTCTGCCGGACCTTGGTCAGATCGGCGTGCAGCTCGCCGACTTTGGGCGGACAGACGACCTCGAGCCGGTTCCCCTTCTTGTCGACCAGGGGCTGGATGGTGGTCACGACGTCCTGCAACATGGTCTCGACGCGGAACGTCTCGAGATAGAGCTCCATCTTGCCGGCTTCGATCTTCGAGATGTCGAGGATGTCGTTGATGAGCGCGAGCAGATGCTTACCGGCCGAGCTGATCTTGCGCAGATCGGGAATCAGCTCTTCGGCGCCGAGGTCCTCGACCTCTTCTTCGAGCATCTCACTGTAGCCGATGATGGCGTTGAGCGGCGTGCGCAGCTCGTGACTCATGTTCGCGAGAAAGGCGCTTTTGGCCTGGCTCGCCTGGATGGCGTGATCCCGGGCTTCGGACAACTCAGCCGTGCGATCGTGCACCATCTCTTCGAGGTGCTCGGCGATCTGCGTGAGCTCCTGATTGACGAGATGGGCCTGATAGGTCTTCTCTTCGGCGATCTTTTCAGCCGCCTTGCGCGCCGCTCGCTCGCGCTCGAGACGGCGCTTGAGAATTTCGATTTCTTTGCCCTGATCGCTCATACGGCAACCCGGCGCGTCAGTGCGAACTCGACGCACGTCTGCGGCTCGGTCTCGATCGTTCTGCGCTGAATGTCGACCTGCTCGCCGAAGTGCTCAAAGCAGCCCCGGATGAGCCCTTCGGCCAGATCGGCGAACGGGCGAGCCGAGCGGTACGTCATGATGAGCGTGTCCTCGTTCGGGCGTTCGTATTCGAAGCCCGGCAGCTCGGCATCAGGGTAGAGTTTGCGCACTTCGACATGGATATAGTTGTCGACGCCGCTCAGGAACTCGATCGCGTTCGATTTACCCTCGAAGAACTGGGGATAGCCCGAGGCGAAGCGCCCGAACAGGTATTTGCCGAAGGCCTGGAGGAGGTCGGGGATGGGCGTATTCGTTTCGGCGCTCAGATTCTTGACGAGCGCGACCATCTCTTCGTGATCGTAGGTGCCGACCGCCGTGTACACCCCGCCCGACGGAAGGTCGGCCTTGGTCACGATGTTATCGGCGACTTCGGGGGAGAAAACCTCTTCGACCATCTCGATGAACTCGGTAAAGACCATTCCCTTCACGGTGACCTCCTTGGGCTATTCGGGTTATCCTTCAGCGTACCGGAAAGGAAGCCGCGCCGCCGCCCCGATTCGGTAAGATATTCCCTAGAAAGAACATGCGTCCTATTTGACCCGGGAACCGGGCTTCACGTCGCCCGCGGGGGTGACGACATGCAGACCGGCCTCGTCGCTGGCAGCGAGAATCATCCCCTGGCTCTCGATGCCCATGAGCTTCGCCGGCTTCAGGTTCGCGACCACCGTCACCGTCTTGCCCACGAGCGCTTCGGGGGCATAGTGGTTCGCGATGCCGGCCACGATCTGGCGCGGCTTGTCTTCTCCGAGATCGACCTGGAGGCGCAGAAGTTTTTCGCTCTTGGGCACCCGCTCGGCCTCGAGCACCTTGCCGACCTTCAGCAGGATCTTCCCGAACTCCTCGAACCCGATTTCGGCGGGCGGCTCGACAGGGGCCTTCCCCTTCTTTTCGGGCTTCTTCTCTTTTTCGGCTTTCGGTTCCTGCGCGGCCGCGGGTGCTGCAGGCGCCGCGCCCACCCCGGCCAGGTCGACCTGGCTGCGCACCGAGACGGCCTTCAGCTTTTCTTCGGCGTCGATGCGCGGGAAAAGCGACTCGGGCTTCTCGAGAACGGCCCCGGAGGGCAATCCGCCCCATTGGAGTTCGCGCGGCGTCTCGGTCACCCCGAGGGCCTTCAGGGCCTTTTCGGCGGTGGCCGGCATGACCGGCTGGATCATGCGGGAACAGTAGCGCAATCCTTCGAGCGCCGTGTAGAGCACATCTCCGAGCTTCTCCGTTTCGCCCTGTTTCGCGAGGGTCCAGGGCGCACTCTTGTCGACGAAGCCGTTCAGCTCGCGCACGAGCACCCAGATCTTTTCGAGGGCCGTCGAGAAGGCGGCCGCCTCGATGTGCTCGCGGAACTCGGTCCACGTGCGCTCGGCCAGCGCGCGGATCTCGCCGCCGCCGGCCGCGGGGGGTATGGTTCCGCCCAGGTATTTCTCGAGCATGCTCACCGTGCGCGAGAGCAGATTGCCCAGGTCGTTGGCGAGCTCGCTGTTGATGCGCTGGATGAGCGCCTTGTGCGAAAAGTCGCCGTCGGCGCCGAAGGGTACCTCGCGCAGCAGGAAGTAGCGCACGGGATCGACGCCGTACTCGTCGAGCAGCAGGTTCGGATCGACCGCGTTGCGCAGGCTCTTGCTCATCTTCTGCCCTTCGACCGTCCACCAGCCGTGGGCGAAGACGCTGTGCGCGGGGGGCAGACCGGCAGCCATGAGAAACGCCGGCCAGTACACGGCGTGAAAGCGCACGATGTCCTTGCCGACGAAGTGGTAATCCGCCGGCCAGTAGGTCTTGTACTTCTCGGTCCCCTCGCCGCCGAGCGCCGAGACGTAGTTCGCGAGTGCGTCGAACCAGACGTAGATGACATGTTCCGGATCGTCGGGCACCTGGATGCCCCACTTGAAGCTCGTGCGCGAAATACTGAGGTCGCGCAGTCCCCCCTCGATGAAACTGACGATTTCGTTGCGGCGCGTGGCGGGCTGCACCGCCTGGGGGTTGGCGCGGATCCACTCGAGCAGCGGCTTTTCGAAGGCGCTCAGCTTGAAGAAGTAGCTCTGCTCCTTGAGCTTCTCGACGGGGCGCGCGCAGTGGGGGCAGTTGCCGTCGACGAGCTGCGTCTCGGGGATGTAGGTCTCGTCGGGCACGCAGTACCAGTCTTCGTACTCGTCGAGATAGATGTAGCCGTTCGCCTTGACGCGCCGCCAGAGGTCCTGCACGAAGGCCTTGTGCCGGTCTTCGGTCGTGCGGATGAAGTCGTCATTCGAGATGTCGAGCCGCCGCCACAGCTCCTGAAAGCGCTTCACGACCCGATCGGCGAGCTGAATCGGCGTCTCGCCCGCCTCGGCCGCGCTCTTCTCGACCTTCTGCCCGTGCTCGTCGGTCCCGGTGAGAAAGTAGACGTCGCGCCCGAGCAGACGGTGATGGCGCGCAAGCACGTCGGCGGCCACCGTCGTGTAGGCATGCCCGATGTGCGGCACGTCGTTGACGTAGTAGATGGGGGTCGTTACATAGAACTTCACGGCGGACTCTCGGAAAATGGAATCCTTACATGATAAACCGCAGGCCGCCGCAGCGCTATGTGCGGGCGTCAGGTCACGCCGAGAATCCAGCCTTCTTCGGCCGCCGGCGCATGGCCGGCGGGCGCGTGGAGCCACGTCGCGAGCGACCCGTCCTCCGACGCGGAAACGAGCCCTCGCGTCACAGCGCGCACCTGCTGTTCGTCGCGGATCTCTCCCACACGAAGTTCGAGCGGAAAAAGGCCCGGCCAGATCTCGGCCACGAGCACGCACGGTTCGGGCAGGTCGGCGGAAGCGAGGGGGAACTCGAAGGGCCAGACGCGCACGTGCGCGCCAAGTTCCGCATCGGCGCGCAGGCTGACCAGGTGATGGATGCCGAGCAGCGACTGGCTCCCCACGCATCCGGCATAGGAGAGCTGCCAGACAGAGCGCACCTTGGCTCTCGACCGCGCATTCAGCAACCGCTCGGCCAGGCGGAACTCCGCCAGCGCCCGTCCACCGGAGGCCGAGGGGAATGCGGGCTTCGTCGTGCGCAGGTGCTCGCCCGCGGCTGTCGGGGGACATCCCCAGAAGGGGCCGTCGCCCGCGAGCTCCCGGTTCAACCCCGCGGAGGCCACGAACCGGTTGTTCCCGTTGCGCTTGTCATCTTCGAGGTCGCCTGCAAGCCGCGTCCAGAGCCGCTCCCAGGGTTCGCCGGCGAAGCGGGAGGCGGGCGCGAGCGCATCGGCCGTCCCCGCGGGGTACCCGAAGGCGAAGTCGAACCCGGCGAGCACCGAGCGCCCGGCATCGAGGTGACGGCGGAACCGGTCGCGCAGGTCTGCCATTGCCGCCACACGCGTGCGCGGGTTCAGCGGCGGAAGATCCTCCGCTCCGCGCGCGCGCTCGTGAATCCAGATGGAATCGGCGCGCCCCTTCGGCACGCCGGCGGCACTCCAGTCCACGGCCACATAAGACGACCATTTAGCTGCGTTTTCGATTGACATTCCCGAGCGTAATGATTACATTAAACGGAGCAGCGCACTTCCCGGTTCCCCCGGTTCCCCATGGACATCCAGCGTCTCCCGCAAATCCAGGAACAACTCCGGTCCTCGCCTGCCGAGGCCATCGTCGCGTGGGCCCTCGAGACCTTCGGCGAGCGCTTCGCCGTCGGCACCTCGTTCGGTGCCGAGGCCATGGTGCTCATGGACATCGTCCACCGCGTGCAGAAGGGCGTTCCCTTCGTCTTCCTCGACACCGGTTTCCACTTCCACGACACGCTGGCGCTGGTCGAGCAGGCGCGGGCCCGCTATGACGTGAATCTGATTGTCGCGAAAACCGATCTGACGCCGCAACAGCAGGCCGAACACTACGGCGACCAGCTCTTCTTGCACGATCCCGACCGCTGCTGCGAGCTGCGGAAAGTGGAACCGATGCGCAGGGCCCTCGCGGGTTTCGAGGCCTGGGCCACCGGGCGCCGCAGCGATCAGAACGCCGACCGCGCGAACGCCCGCGCCGTCGAATGGGACGCCAAGTTCGAGCTGTTCAAGGTGAATCCGCTCAAGGACTGGAGCTGGGACGACATCCGCAGTTATCTGGCGCTGCACGAGATTCCGTACAACCGCCTGCACGACATGGGCTATCCCAGCATCGGCTGCGCCCCCTGCACCCAACCCGTGAAGCCCGGCCAGGATCTGCGTGCGGGGCGCTGGGCCGGCACGGGCAAGAGCGAATGCGGGTTGCATAAGTAGTTTCCACATGCCTTGCCAACTAGTTTGCTGTAGAAGTAAACTAGTTAATATGAAAACCGTGGGCGCGTTCGAAGCCAAAACCCATCTGTCGGCACTGCTCGAGGCGGTAGAGGCCGGCGAAACCATCGTCATTACGAAGCGCGGAAAAGTGGTCGCGCATCTGACCCCTCCCTTCCAGCGGGCCCCCGAAGATAGCGGCGACGATCCGCTGATTGCAGCACTCCAGGCCTTTCAGAAACGGGTTCGCCCCGGCAAGGAAACCGTCCGCGATCTCATCAACCTGGGACGCAAGCGGTGAAGCCCGCCCTTTGGGTTGTCGACGCATCGTTCTGCGGCGCGCTGTTAATGCCGGACGAACACAACCCCCAAGCTATCAGGCTGATAGCCGAAGCGCGCCGCGGCGCATGCCGCCTCGCAACCCATTCGCTCTGGATGTACGAAATGGCCAATCTGCTGGTATCGGCCGTCCGGCGCCGGCGCATCCGTGAAGAGGATGTGGAGACTGCAGGACACCTGATCGAGGCGTTGCCCATCGAAATTCACACACCGATGGAGCTCGCCCGGATTCGCCCGTGGGCCGAACTCGCCCTGGCGTCACGGCTCACCGCCTATGACGCATCATACCTGGCGCTCGCAGAACAGCTGCGTGCAGGCCTGGCCACCGAAGACGAAGACCTGGCGGTCGCCGCCCGCAGCCGGCAGGTGCCACTCTGGGGCAAGGAATGATTCCCGGGAAGCCGGCCAGTTGAACCCGCTCCGCCTCGACAGCGCTCCGCACGGCCTGATACAATTCTGCAAGAGTTGTAACATTCCGCCGGGAGGAGCGCTCGCATGCACATCGACCCTTCGGCCGCCCTGGGCCCCGATTCGCTCGCCTGGCGCTACGCTGGCGACAACCTCCAGTACTTTCTGGCCGGAACGATTCTGGTGCTCCAGGTCGCCCATCCGGTCGTCGGCGCGGGGGTCGGCGAACATTCCGTCTACAAGACCGACCCGTGGGGACGCCTCGAACGCACGACGCGCATCGGCGTCAAGCTGCTCTACGGCGGCCCCGAAGTCGCCGCCCGCACCGCCCAGGAGCTGCTCACGCTCCACGGGAAGATCAAGGGGACCGACAGCCGGGGGCGCCGTTATCACGCGCTCGACCGCGAGGCCTACGCCTGGGTTCACCTGACCAGTTACTTCGCCATGGAGCAGGCGCAGGAACATTTCGGCACCCCGCTCTCGCCTCGCCAGCAGGCGCAACTCTACCGCGAGTGGCGGCAGCAGGGGCGCGTTCTCGGCATTCGTGATGCGGACATGCCCGGCGATCTTCCGGCTTTCCGCCGTTATTTCGACGCCATGATCCGGGATCGGCTCGAAGAGAACGAGGTGGTGGGCGATCTGCTTTCGCTGTCCCGCGAAGTGCCGAAGCCGCCGCAGCTCGCCCTGCTGCCCGACGCGGCCTGGGCGCGCATGTACGCCGTGGCCGGCCGCTGGTCGCGCGCGGCCACGCTCGGGACGCTCCCCTCGGCGTTCCGCCATAAGCTCGGCCTGCGGGCGACGGCGGCCGAACGCCTCCAGTTCGAGACGCTCAAGGCGACCGCGCGCGCCGGGTATCGCTTCGTTCCCCCGCGGCACCGGTATCTTCCGGCCGCCTACCGCGCCCTGCGCGAAGCAGGTGTTCTTACCGCAACGCGCGGAAAACGCCCGCCGATCAGCGACGCGCGGGGAGCAGCACCGGCGGCGTCTCGCCCACGATGAACGTGCAGCCGCCGTTGCCGCAGGCTTCGCGCTGCATCTTGATCGTCTCGAGCTGCAGAAACTGATCGGGCGACAGCTGCATGGCCTGCCGGTAGGCGTTGTCGGCGTCGGCCCGGCTCTTCTCGGCCAGCTTGCGCGAGTCCTCGGCCAGCTTGCGCTGCACTTCGGTCAGCACGCGCTGCTGCTGAGCCGCCGTCTCGATGCGCTGGCTCTTGATGGAATCGGGCGGGTTCGCCTTGCCGACCGTCACCTGGATGAGCTTGACGGGAATCTTCGCCGAGCGGATGTATTCTTCCATCGAGCTCGACACTTCGTTGTCGATGTCGTCGATGGCGGTCGTGTTGATGGCGGTCTCGTTCATGCCGTGTTTGCGCACGGCCTGGCGCACGCGGTTCGCGAACTCCTTCTCGACATTCGAGACATACCAGTCGGGCCCGAATTCCTTGATGAGCCGCACCGAATCGGTGACTTGAAGTCGGATGATGGCGTCGAAGTCGAGGGGTACGCCGTCTGACGACATCAGGTCGTCGAAGTGCACCGCATACTGCCGGGGGAGCATGTTCACGATGACGTGCTCGGTCGTGAACCAGACGTAGCGGCGGCCGGTGTGCACGACGTCGTCACGAACCCCTTCGCTGCCGAAGAGAATCGGTTTGTCGATGAGCACCGCCTCCTGCCCCGGATCGGGGGCGATGCTGGAGCAGGCGGTGAGCAGCATGACGAAGTACAGACCGGCAAAACGCGACATGGGCAGAACCTTGTGAGACCGGGAGAAGGAGATCACCTTACCCCACCGCGCCCCGGGCGACAAGGCGCCGGGAAGCCGGCGTGCCCACCGTTTTTCGACCCTCGCTATGGATTTCGGGACCCGATACCGATAGGCTCATAGGCGTCGAGCCCACGAGTCGACTCCAGTTTGCAATCGCATGCAGAACGATCACGACCTCCCGCCTTCCCGAGAGTCCGAGCGCGACATCCATGCGCTCATTCTCGAAGCCGCCGACGTCGGCACCTGGGAATGGACGATTCCCGCCAACACCGTCAGATTCCGCGGCGTGCAGTGGAGGCTGATGGGTTTCGCATCCGTCGAGCAGGACGAGATCACCCTCGAGCAAATCTTTGCGCGCATGCACCCTGAGGATCGGGAGCGGGTCGCCGCGAAGCTTCGCGATGCGCTCGAGGGTCGCAGGGACTACGAAGACGAATTTCGCATGGTCTGGCCCGACGGCAGCGTGCACTGGCTGCTCGGCAAGGGACGCACCGATTATGACGCCGAAGGCCGGCCCGTACGCATGCTCGGCGTGAACCTCGACATCACCGAACGCCGGCGCACCGAAGAGGCGCTGACCGCCAGCGAGCGCGACCTGCAGGAGAGCCGCGAGCAGCTCGAACTGGCCATTCGCACGTCACGCATCGGATTCTACGACTGGAACATCCGCTCCGACCGCCTGACATTCAGCGACCAGATGCGGCGGGACTGGGGACTGCCCGAAGACACCGAGGGCTACACGCTCGACGACGCGTTATCCCACATCCATCGCGACGACCGTGAGCGTGTCAACAATCTCATCCGGCAGGCCGTAGACGCGCGCGTACCGTACCATACGGAGTACCGGGTCGTGCAGCCCGGCGGCGACATCCGCTGGATCGAGGTCACCGGCACGGTCACGTACGATGAAGACAGAGTCCCCGTCCGATTTTTCGGGACCTCAGTCGACATCACCGAACGGCGGGCGCTCGAAGAACTCCGCGTGAGGGCCGCCCAGCGGCTCGAGCGGTTCGCCGAAGCCATGCCCCAGATGGCGTTCATCGCCGACGCCCAGGGAAATATCACCTATTTCAATCGGCGCCATTACGAGTATTTCGGTATCAAACCCGGCGAGAGCGAAGGGTGGCGCTGGAGAGATGCGTCCATCGTGCACCCCGACGACCTCGAACGCACCCTCGCCCGCTGGACGCAGAGCCTGCAGACGGGAGAACCCTATGAGATCGAATATCTCCTGCGGCGGCATGACGGCGCTTACCGCTGGCACCTCGGCCGCGCGGTGCCCGTCCGCGATGGACAGGGTGCCGTCGAACAGTGGTTCGGCACCAATACCGATATCGACGACCATAAGCGCAATGCGCTGGAAATCGACCGGTTGCTCAAAGCGGTCGAATACGAGAACAGCCGCTTCGAAGCCGTCATGCAGCAGATGCCCGCGGCGGTCATCATCGGCGAAGCCCCCTCGGGCAGGCTTCTGTTCTCGAACGACAAGATGTTCGAGGTCTGGGGGCACGACCTGATCCCGAGCTCGAACATCGAAGAGTATGGCAAGTGGGTCGGCTTCCATCCCGACGGCACGCGATACGAGGGTCATGAGTGGCCGCTGGCCCGCTCGATCGCCCGCGGCGAAGTCGTCACCAACGAAGACGTCGACATCCTGCGCGGCGACGGCAAACGCGCCGTGCTGCGTTTGAGCTCGACGCCGATTCGCGATCGCGCCGGACACATCATGGCGGGCGTCGTCATCTGCCAGGACGTGACGGAGCTGGTCGAGGCCATCCGCAGCCGCGACGACTTCCTTTCAATCTGCTCTCACGAGCTGAAAACCCCCTTGACGACCTTGAGCCTGCTGACCCAGTCGTCCCGGCGCGGCATCGCGCGCGGAAATCCGAAGGTTTTCTCGCCCGAAAACGTGCACAGCATGCTCGAGCAGACCGAACGCCAGGTCGACCGCCTTGCCCGCCTGGTCAATGATATGCTCGACGTTTCGCGGATCCGCGGGGGCAAACTGCACCTGGAGATGCAACCGGTCAACCTGTGCGATCTGGTGCGCGGCGCCGTCGACAAACTGCGCCCTTTGCTGCGCGCCGCGGGAGGCGACCCTGATTTGTCGCTCTGTGAAACCGCCTGGTGTGCGGGCGACCCCTTTCGACTCGAGCAGGTTGTCGTCAATCTCCTGACCAACGCAGCCCGCTACGGAAAAGGCAGGCCGGCGTCGATCGCGGTGCGGACCGACGGGAATTCGGTTTTCATCAGCGTGCGCGATGCGGGCATCGGTATCTCGAAGGATGATCAGGAGCGAATCTTCGACCGATTCGAACGCGTGGTCTCTCGAACCGAACTCTCGGGCCTCGGGCTCGGCCTCTACATCTCGAAACAGATCGTCGACAGTCATGGGGGAACCATAAGCGTGCAGAGCGAACCGGGCCGCGGTTCGACGTTCGAGGTTCGACTGCCGGCCATCCCTCCCCCACCCGCCGACGTCGCGGCGCCGCCCGTATGACTGCCCGAACCATCCTCTGTGTCGAGGACGACCCCGATATCCTGCACTACATGACGCTTGTGCTCGAGGAGGAAGGATACCGCGTTCTCCAGGCCGCCAACGGCCGCATCGCATACGATCTGCTGCGCCGGCTGCCCCCCGCCGAATATCCCGACTGCATCCTGCTCGATCTGATGATGCCCGAGATGAACGGACGCGAACTGCTTGCGCGATTGCAGGCAGAGCGCCCCGGCGATCTGGCGCGGATACCGGTCATCCTCGTCACGGCCGAGGGGCGCCCCGAAGAGAATCCTGCGGGCCTCGGTGAACGGCATAGCAAGATCAGCAAGCCGATGAACCTGGAGACGCTTCTCGCCGTCGTCGCCCGCCAATCGTCCGGAGACTTCGACTCCTAACACGCCGAGCGGGGGGCCTGCTCTCTTGCGGAAATTCGTCACTCGTCACGGGGTGAAGCGCCAAGCGCCAAGCGCTGAGCGCCAACGAGGCAAGGGCAAAGTGTTCCAAGGTTCTTGCCGAAAATCGTCAATCGAAAATCGTCAATCGTCAATTTCTCTGACTTGCCCCCACCGCCCGGCCCCGGCATAATATTCGTTTACCGTTCTCACTCGGGACTTTTCATGGCCACGCGCACCGCATACGCATACGCCCAAGGGATGCTCGAACCGCTCGACCGCGAGTACTTCAAGAACACGCTCCGCTTTCTGCCCGGGGTCGCCGGCGTCGGCGCCATCGGCACGCCGAGCCTCCCCGCCCCGGCCGGCGCCTCGCTCGGCTACGAAGTGCGCTTCGATCCGGCCAAGGTGTCGGTGGAAGAGATCCAGAAGCGCCTGATCGAGCGCGGCTTCCGTGTCGCCGCCGTGCAGGACGCCGGCGCCGACACGGCCCCCGCCAAGGTCACCGCCACGCCCGTGCAGGACATCTACTCGCCCGTGGCCCCGAACGGCACGAAGGAAGTCCTCTTCCGCGTCGAAGGGCTGGTCACGATTCTCGACGTGCGCCGCATTCGCGAAGCGCTCGACGGAACCCCCGGCATTCTCGGCTTCTTCTCGATGGTCTCCGAAGCCGCCGACGAACCGTGGGCGGGCGACACCGGCCTCGTCGACGTGCAGTACGACGCCGCCCGCCTCACCGAGCATCAGCTCAAAGATCTGATCGAGCGCGTGCAGGGGCTCAAGGTCACGACCTGGAAGTTTCTCCCGAACAACCTGAACTTCCCCTTTCCCCTCTGATTCCGCCCCTGCGCGGAATTCCGCTGTCCATTCCGGCCGGCAGCTACTCGAGCGCCTGCGTGCGCTCGAGAAACTCGGGCCATCCTCCGGGAAACTGGTAGATCCGCTTCACGCCAAGCTCCGAGAGCCGGCGCGCCGCCTTGCGGCTGATCCCGCAGCCCGCCCCGTCGCAGTACGCGATCACCGGCCGGTTGCCGAGCAGCTTGGCCCACGGCGACTTCTCGAGCCGCTTCAACGCGAGCATCGATTCCGGAGCCGGTTCGGCGCCCGGGATGTGACCGGCCGCGAACGCCTCGGCATCGCGGAAATCCAGAACGTACGGCCGCTCGCGCACGAGCATCTCCCATACGCCGTCCCATTCGATTTCCAGATAGCCACCGCTGAAGGCCAACCATCCTTCGATCCCGGCCGGGTAGATGGAGACGCGGCCCCCGTTGCGCGCCTGCACGTCGGCGGCCAGTTCGACGAGCGCGAGCGTCGGCAACCCGTAGAGCACGATGGAGCGCGCCGGCGGCTGCGTGAGCAGGGCGAGCCGCTTCTTCGCGACCGTCCCGCCGTCCCACGGCACGCTCGCGGCCAGGGGCAGATGCCCGCGGACGAACTCCCCGGCCGGACGCAGATCGACGATCAGCAGATTGCCGTCCTTCTCGAGCAGCGCGGCCAGATCGACCGAATCGATGGACGGCCGGCTCTCTTCGGCGCGCGCCGCGCCGCCCGCGGCCGTCAAGAGCAGCCCCCCGGCGACGGCCGCAGAAAATGCCCGTTGGGTGAACGCAGAAAAGGACCGCATCGTCATGCCTCCAGGCGAAAGGTAACGGGACCATCGTTCCACAGCCGCACGTCCATGTGCGCGCCGAACTCGCCGGTTTCGACGCGCAACCCGCGCGCGCGCAGGGCGGCGATGACCCGCTCGTACAATTCGCGCGCCTGCTCGGGCGGCGCGGTCGGACCATAGTCCGGGCGCCGGCCCTTGCGCGTGTCGGCCCCGAGCGTGAACTGACTCACGACCAGAACCGCCGCGTCGCCGGCTTCCTCGGCGCTTCGCCCCGGACGCCCCGAGTCATCGGGAAACAGGCGCCACGTGGCGATGCGCTCGGCCATCCGGTCGGCCTGCGCGGGGCCGTCTTCGGCCAGGACGGCGAGAAAGACCAGCATCCCGCCGCCGATCGAACCGACCGTGCGCTCACCCACCGTGACCGAGGCCTCCCGAACCCGCTGCAGCAGCGCGATCACGACCCATTCTCCGGGTCGCCGGTCACCCTGCCGGTTGCGCGTTCCGGCGCTTCACCCTTGTCGTCGGCCGCGCCGTCGGCGGCCGATTCCACCTGCGCGTTTCCGGTTCCGGCGGGGGCGTTCTCCCGCACCCAGTCGGGCGTGAATTCGTCTGCATCGACGTCTTCGATGATTTCGATCTCGAGCTGCCGCGGGTCGACCTCGCGGATACCGATCACCCGCTCGAGGGGCACGGTAATCCAACGGCTTTCGGTTTTGAGGATGACGTCGTCTTCGTTCACCTCGATGAGGGTGCCGAAGTATCGCGTTCCGTTCCCCTCGACGCAGACGAACTTGCGGATCAATTCGGTGACGGGATTGCGCATGAGCGCATCATTCTACCAAAGCCCGCCGCAGGCCGGGAATCGGGCCGGCACGCCTACCGACCGGTTTGCTTTTTACCGGGGGGTGGACTAAGATACTTCTTTCCTCTCCCGATACATCTATGGCGCTCTACGAGAAGGTTCTCAACCCGGACGAAATCGCCCGCATCGAAAGACTACGCATTGACGACCTCGGGTTCGGCTACGACAAGTTCGGCGCCCACCGCGAGACCCTCTTCAATACGTATTCGGTCGTCAAGCCGTTCTACGACAAGTACTTCCGGGTCGAGAGTTTCGGCCACGAGAACATTCCCCTCAAGGGCCGCGCCATACTTGCGTCGAACCACAGCGGCACCCTGCCGCTCGACGGCATGATGATCGCCATCGACATCTTTCAGCGGCTCGAGCAGCCGCGCCTCATGCGGGCCGTCGTCGATCGCTTCGCCGCCGCGCTCCCTTTCGTGGGCACCTTTCTGCAGCGCTGCGGGCAGGTCATCGGCACGCGCCGGAATTTTCAGGAGCTGCTCGAGTCAGACGAGATGGTCGTCGTCTTTCCCGAAGGGGCCAAGGCGCTCGGCAAGCTGTACAAGGACCGCTACCGCCTCTACCCGTTCAACATGGGCTTCGTCGAGCTGTCGCTGCAGCACCGCGCACCGATCATTCCCGTGGCCGTCATCGGCGCCGAAGAGCAGATGCCGGTGCTCGCCGACATCAAGCCGCTGGCGAAGGCCCTCGGGTTTCCCTACGTCCCGATCACGCCGACGATTCTGCCCATCCCCTTTCCCACGCACTACCGCATCTACTACGGCAAGCCGCTGCACTATTACAGCCAGTTCGCCGAAGACACGATCCAGTCGCCCGAGATGGTGCGCGAGCTCGCCCGCGATGTGCAGGAGCAGGTGCAGCAGATGATCGACATCGGCCTGGCCGAGCGCAAGGGGGTGTTCCTGTGAACGAGCGTACCGCCCCCGGCCGCACCCACCGGCACCGCAACGTCCTCATCACCGGCGTCACCGGCACCATCGGCCGCCAGCTGGCCCATCATCTCTACTTCGACAAGAACGTGGGAACGATCGTCGGCATCGCCAAGGACGAGCGCCCCTACTACTTCGACGAATACGATCCGAAGAAGTTCATTTACAGCCAGGTCGACATCACGCGCGGCCGCGAGCTGAGCAACCTGTTCTTCTCCGACGCGTTCAAGGACGCGCAGATCAACACGGTCGTCCACCTCGCCTTTCAGAACCAGCCTTCGCAGCACGGGCCCCGCTCTCACGAGCTCAACGTCGTGGGGACGAAGAACATGCTCGAGAAGTGCATCGAGACGCCGGGCATCAGCAAGTTCATCTTCAAGAGCAGCGGCATCGTCTACCGCGTGCTGCCCCACGGCGACGTCGTGCTCGACGAAGAGAGCGATCTGAACTTCGACTCCGAAGCGAACCAGTGGGTCAAAGACCGCGTCGACGCCGACATGCTCTGCCGCAGCCGCATGGACAACCGCAAGGTCGACATCGTCGTGCTGCGCTTCTCGAACATCGTCGGCCGCAACGTGCACTCGCAGATCAACGAATATCTGCAGAGCCGCGTGGCCGTGAAGGTGGCCGGCTTCGACCCGATGATCAACCTCATCGACGTCAAGGACGTCATCCAGGCCATCCGGCAGTCGATGGAGCGCAAGGCGCGCGGCGTCTACAACATCGTCGGCCGCGACACGGCGCCCCTCTCGGTGTTCGCGCGGCAGGCAGGCGCGCGCCTCATGTCGCTGCCGGCGCCGGTCATCGGTCCGGTGAACACCCTGCAGCGCCGCCTGGGCATCACGACCTACGACTACCGGGTCGACAAGAGCCGCCTGCACTTCCAGGCGCTGCTCGACGGCCGCAAGGCCACGCGCGAGCTCGGCTACGAGCCGAAGCACCACGTGGAGTTCTGAGCGGAATTCCTGATTCCTGATTCTTGATTCCTGAGAAGCAAGGACGGGGAACTCAGCCTCTTCAGACTCCGTTGCGGACTCGTCTTCGGACTCCTCTTCGGGTCCCCCTTCGGGGGACGACAGGGGGGCTTCCAGCGGCTACAGAATTCCCGGGAACCGTTCCGGCAGCTCCTCGAGCACGTACGGGCGGCGCACCCGTTCGGCCGTGATGATGGCCGCAAAACTGTTCTGCGCCGTCTCGAAATCCCGATTCTCGATCAGGTAGTCGTAGTTCGGCATCTGGGCCAGCTCCTGGGCCGCGATGGCGAGCCGGCGGGCGATGACGTCCTCGGCGTCGGTCCCCCGCCCCGTCAGCCGCTCGCGCAGCACGCTCATGCTCGGCGGATAGATGAAGATGAGCACCGCTTCGGGAAACCGCGCCTTGAGCGAGCGCGCCCCCTGCACGTCAATTTCGATGAGCAGATCCTTGCCCGCCCTGCGGTTCGTGTCGAGCTCGACGAAGGCCGTGCCGTACAGGTTGCCATAGACGTTCGCATGCTCGGCGAAGGCCTCCTCGCGGATCATGGTTTCGAAGCGGGCCCGGTCGACGAAGTGGTACTCGCGGCCGTCGACTTCGTTCGCCCGGCGCTCACGCGTGGTGTAGGAGATCGTGAAGTACAGATTCGGCAGACGCTCTTTCACGGCCCGGCACAGTGTGGTCTTGCCGGTTCCCGACGGGGCGCTGACGACGAAGAGAATTCCCTGTCGCACGGTTACTCCACGTTCTGCACTTGCTCGCGCACGCGCTCGAGCTCGCTCTTCATGTCGACGACGCTGCGCGCGATGTCGGCGTCGGCGATCTTGGAGCCGAGCGTGTTGATCTCGCGGTTCATCTCCTGCAGCAGAAAATCCATCTTGCGCCCCACCGGCTCGCGCTCGTCCAGATAGGCGAGAAACTGGCGGCAGTGAATGCCCAGGCGCACGAGCTCTTCGGTGACGTCGCTGCGCTCGACCAGAAACGCGGCCTCCTGCTCGACGCGGCCGGCATCGAGCCGGGCCTCGTCAAGAAGTTCCTTCAGGCGCGTGCGCAGCCGATCGTGCAGCGCCTGATTGAGCTGCGGGATGCGCTGTTCGATGCCGCCCGAGACCTCGAGAATCCGTTCGACGCGGGCGCGCAGATCGCTGCCGAGCTGGGCCCCCTCGCGCTCGCGCATGGCCTTGAGCGCCTCGAGCGCCTGGCCCACCGCGCGCAGCACCGCGTCGCGGGCCGCATCGCTCGTGCGCCGGCCGGCTTCTTCGATGACGCCGGGCAGGGTCAGCAACGTGTCGAAGGTGACCGCCCCCTCGACGTCGAGCTCGCCGCGCAGGTTGCGCAATTCGTCGAGGTAACGCAGCAGGGTTTCGCGGTTGATCGACGAACCGCCGGCCGCGCGGGCCGTGCGCGTGACGAGAATCTCGAAGCGGCCGCGCGCGAACCGATCCTGCACGAGCCGGTTGACGTCGAGATCGAGCGAGAACATTTCGGACGGGAGTTTACTGCGGACGTCGAGAAACCGGTGGTTGACGCTTTTGGCCTCGACGAGAAAACCCTCGCCCTCGGCGTCGGCCTCGCCGCGCCCGTATCCGGTCATGGAGCGGATCATGTGCTGTTCTTTCTGCCCCTGAGCGAACAGGAGGGTAAAATAAGTCATTCTATCGAACCGGGAAAAACAGTGTCAACCGTGCGGCGGGAATGTGAAGCCTCCGCTGATATAATGGGTAGCTGTGTCGAAACCTGACGTCATCATCGTAACAGGCGCCTCCTCGGGCATCGGCCGGGCCACGGCGCTGCGGCTCGCGGCCGACGGCTGGCATGTCGTGGCCGCCTCGCGCCGGGCCGCCCCCCTCGCCGCGCTCGAGCAGGAAAACCCCCGCATCCACCCTTTTCCGCTCGACGTCGACCAGCCGCAGGCCGGCGTGCTGCTGGCGCGCGCCGCCCGCGAGGTCGGGCGCCTGCGCGGCGTCGTGCACAGCGCGGGGGCGTTCTCGCGCGACCCCGTGCAGAAAATCCACTTCAGCGACTGGCACGCCATGTTCACGACGAACGTCGAGGCGGCCGCGCGCATCCTGCAGGCCACGGTCGACGATCTGGCCGACGGGGGGGTCTTCATCGGCATCGGCAGCACCGCCGGCCTGCGCCCCGTCGCCGGCTCGTCGGCCTACTGCGCCTCGAAGGCCGCCCTCACGGCCTTTCTGCAATCGGCCGCCCTCGAGCTGGCCCCGCGGGGCATCCGCATCCACGTCGTCGCCCCGGGCATCGTCGAGACCCCCATGGTTCCCTACGCCGCCGAAACCGGCGCCATGCATCCGCTGGGGCGCCCGGGCAAGCCCGAAGAGGTCGCCCACGCCGTCAGCTTTCTGCTGACGCCGCAGGCCGCGTGGATGACGGGCGTCGTGCTGCCCGTCGACGGAGGGATCAGCCTGACATGAGCGGAACGGGGAAAGAAGCGCTCCTCACGCGCAAGAAGGCCTTCGCGGCCGGCCACCGCTATCATCGGGAAGACTGGAGCGACGAGCGGAACCGGGAAGTTTTCGGCCGCTGCAACTATCCCTACGGCCACGGGCACAACTACGTGCTCGAGTGCACGGTCGCCGGCGAAATCGACGCCGAAACGGGGATGGTCATCAACCTGGTCGATCTCGACCGCATTCTCGACGCCGTCGTCGAACCCATCGACCACCGCTTTCTCAACCACGAAGTTCCCTGGTTCCAGAACCGCATCCCCACGACCGAGAACGTGGCCCTCTATCTGGGGCAAGAGATTGCGGCGAAGCTGACCGGGTGCCGGCTGGCGCGCATCCGCCTGTACGAGGATCCGACCCTGTGGGCCGAAGTCCACTACTGATGCCCGCCGTCACGCTGACGCGCAGCTACCACTTCTGCGCGGCGCACCGGATGTGGAACGATGCCCTGCCCGAGGCGCGCAATCGCGAGCTGTACGGCAAGTGCGCCAACGACGACGGCCACGGACACAACTACGTCATCGAGGTCACCGTCGGCGGCGAACCCGACCCCGAGAGCGGCATGGTCATGCCGCGCGCCGCGCTCGACGCCGTGGTCGACCCGCACATCGATCGGCTCGACCACCACAACATCAACGGATTTCTCCACGCCGCCGGTTATCCGGTTTCGACCAGCGAGGCCCTGGCGGCCGCCTTCTGGGACTGGCTGGCCCCCGCCCTGGGGAGCCGTCTCGTCAAGGTGCGCGTCGTGGAGACCGACCGCAACGCCTTCGAATTTTTCGGGGAACGCTCACGGCTGGCGGATGCCCCGGCCCAACGATAGACTTGAGGAAGCGATCATGCAGGAAAAAACCGTACTCACCACCCCGATGGAAGAGGCCGTGCGCACGATGCTCGTCGAAATCGGCGAGGATCCCGAACGGGACGGCCTGCTGCAGACCCCGTTGCGTGTCGCGCGTTCCATGCGCGAACTCACGCAGGGGTACACGATGGATCTCGACGTCGTGCTCAACAAGGCCATCTTCGACGTCGACCATGACGAGATGGTCGTCGTGAAGGACATCGAGATGTACTCGCTGTGCGAGCACCACCTGCTCCCCTTCTTCGGCAAGGCGCACATCGCCTATCTGCCGAGCGGCAAGGTCGTGGGCCTCAGCAAGATTCCCCGTCTGGTCGACGTCTTCGCCCGCCGCCTGCAGGTGCAGGAGCGCCTGACGAACCAGATTGCCGAAACGATCGAGAACCTGCTCAAGCCGCGCGGCGTGGCCGTCGTCATCGAGGCCTCGCATCTCTGCATGCAGATGCGCGGCATCCAGAAGCAGAACTCGTCGGCCGTCACGAGCGCCATGCGGGGCGAGTTCCTCACGAACACGGATACGCGCCGCGAATTCCTCGAGCACATCCGCTCCCGAGTCTAGAGTCTAGAGTCCAGAGTCTAGAGTCCAGAGTCGAGAGTCTAGAGTCCAGAGTCTAGAGTCTAGAGTTCGAGCGTCTGATAGGACCGGATGAGTCAGAGCGAAGCGTCTGGCCGACGTCCGGCGTCCGACGTCCGAAGACCGGTCATCGGCCGGTAAGCAGATTGCGGCGGAGGGCCGCGCAAACGCGCTCGACCCCCGCTTCGCCCAGCGACAGCGCCATCGGAAGGTACAGGATGTCGTGCGCGGCCGCTTCGGTGACCGGCAGGCTGCGGCCGCTCTCCAGCGCGCGAAAGGCGGGACGCCCCGTCTGAATTCCCTCGGCCGCCAGCAGGTCGCGCATGCCGTCGGCGTCGCCCACCCGAATCACGAACCGGTAGTAGACGTGCCGCCCCTGACGCTCGGGGAGCACCGCGCGCAGCCCCTCGAGATCGCCGAGCAGCGCGCGATAGGCGTCGGCCAGCGCTTCGCGGTCGGCGAGGTGCGCTTCGAGCCGCGCCAGCCGCGCTTCGAGACGCGCGCCCACGGCCCCTTCGAGCCGTTCCGGTTCCGCCTGCGCCGCGAGGGCCTCGGCGAGCGGCGCGTCGGACGTCACGACCGCCGCGCCCCCCTCTTCGTCGCCCAGCACCCGGCACGGGCGAAAGCAGAAGACCGCCGCATCGCCGAAGCCGCCCACCCGTTTGCCGCGGTACTCGGCGCCGTGCGCCTGGAGCGCGTCTTCGAGCACCGGCACGCCGAACTTGCGCGCCTCGGCCACCACCATGTCGAGATGGGCCGGCCGGCCGTAGAGATGCGTGACGACAACGGCGCCGAGCGTGCCCCAGCAGGCGGGGGGAATTTCGGAACCGCGCAGATTGAGTGTGTAACGATCGGGCTCGACGAGCACCGGCTCGAGGCCGGCGTCGCGAAGGGCGTCCCAGAGCGGCGCCGTCGCGCAGGACGAGAGCAGCACCTTGTCTCCGCGCTGCAGATCGAGCGCCGCGAACAGGGCGCGCCAGGCCGCCCGCGCGTCGGCGAAGGCCGCCGCATGCTCCGTCCCGATCCAGGCCGCCCACTGGGGCGCGAACGGCCGCTTCGGGCGCGCGCCGGCCTTCACGGATGCGGGGGGTTCGACGAGGGGAATTTCGATCGGCTGGGGCATGGGCGCAGATGGAGTTCCAAAGTGGCATGCGAGCGCCCGACCAGGCGAGCCGCCGCCGGATCAGTTTATCACAGAACTCCGCCGGCTCAGACCTCGTCTTCGAGCCCCTCGTCGGCCTCGACGTCGTCGTCTTCGGGAAACGGCTCGGTGCTCAGGTTGCCCATACCGTCTTCGAGCAGCAGCTCGACGCGCCGCTCGGCTTCGCCGAGCTTCTCGTGACAGGTGCGCGCGAGGCGCACCCCCTCTTCGAACACCTTGAGCGACTCTTCGAGCGGGAGCTGCCCGTCTTCGAGGGCGCGCACGATTTCTTCGAGGCGCTTCAGCTGTTTCTCAAATGCTTCGGTCTTCTTGGCCATCGGATTTCCTCAAAATTCAGTCGACCTTCGCCTCGAGCAGCGACGCCGGATTCACGCGGGCGCCGCGGTAGCGCACCCCGAAATGCAGGTGCGGCCCCGAAGACCGCCCGGTCGAGCCCACCGTGCCGATAACGGCGCCGCGCGCGACCTTCTGACCGGCCTTCACGGCGATCGAATCGAGGTGGAAGTACATCGTGATCAGGCCGTCGCCGTGATCGACGAAGACCGAGTTGCCCGCGAAAAAGTGCTCTTCGGCCAGCACGACGGAGCCGGCGTTCGCGCTGCGTACGGGCGTGCCGCGCGGCACGCCGTAATCGGCCCCCGAGTGCGGATTGCGCGGCTGGCCGTTGATGACCCGGCGGCTGCCGAACCGTCCCCCCGCCGGAGCCGCCTCGAGCGGGTGATAGAACGACCCCGACCACTCGCGCGGCCGGCGCGAGGCGAAGAGGGCCGCGACCGCCTTCTGCTCCCGCATCGCCCGCAGGCCGTCTTCGTCGCTCAGGTTGACCTTGCTGTCATCCTTGAGGGTGATCTGCTGAACGGGGAAGTCGGCATCGTACAGGGTGAACGCCGCCCGCCAGGGGACGGTCATCGACCCGGCCCTGCCGGCCTTGGTCACCGTTCCCGTCACCTCGCGCGGGCCGGGCGCGGCGAGCATGTCGTAGGCGGCCACGGCCAGCCACCCTTGTTCGGTGCGCACCACGGGCACCGCCTCGCTGCCCGACCAGGCATCGAGGCTGCGGATTTCCGGATCGGCGAACCGGAACACGACCACGTCACCCTGCCGGGGGCGGGGCGGCTCGACCAGCGGCGCGACGGGTCCGATCGACGCCCCCGCGGCAAGAACCAGACTCAGCACTACTCCGACCACGTTTTCTCCACTCTTCCCTGAAAGCGTCCCTGATTCACGCGCACTTCGACGCGCGCACCTTCTCGCAGAACGGCCGCGTCGCGCACGGCGGCCCCGGATTCGTCAAAGGCGATGGCATAGCCGCGGCCGAGCACGGCCAGCGGGCTCATGGCCTCGAGCCGGGCCGCTTCGCGTTCGAGGCGCCCGCGCAACTCGACCTGGCGCAGGCGCGCGGCAGACCCGAGCGCGTCGGCGAGCCGCTGCACCTCGACGCGGCGGCGCGCGAGCGATTTGCGCGGCGACTGCTCGCGCAGCCGCTGGGCCAGCGTTTCGACTTCGCGGCGGCGGCGCGTGGCCGCCCAGCCCCAGGCGCTCTCGAGCCGGGCGAGCAGCTCGTCGACCCGCTGCGCCTTCTCCTGGAGCCGGCTCTTCGGATCGCGCAGCCGTACCCGCAGTCCCGCGAGGCGTTCGCGCCGCTCGCTGAGCATGCGCTCGAAGGCGCGCACGATGCGTTCTTCGGCGTCCAGAATCCCCTCGCGCAGGTCCGCCTGGTTCCCCACGACGATCTCGGCGGCGGCGCTGGGGGTCGGCGCGCGAAGGTCGGCCACCATGTCGGCGAGCGTCGTGTCGGTCTCGTGCCCGACGGCCGAGACGACGGGAACCTTCGAGGCCGCGATGGCGCGGCAGACCGGTTCCTCATTGAACGCCCAGAGGTCTTCGATGGCCCCCCCGCCGCGGCCGACGATGATCACGTCGCAGCCGCCGTAGCGGTTCAGGCCGCGAACAGCCGCCGCGATTTCGGCCGCCGCCCCGTCCCCCTGCACCCGGCAGGGGGCGATAACGATGCGCACATTGGGAAACCGGCGCCGCGTGACCGAGAGAATGTCGCGGATGGCCGCCCCGTTCGGGCTCGTGGCCACGCCGATGCAGGCCGGAAACGGGGGGAGCGGCCGCTTGCGATCCGGATCGAACAGCCCCTCGGCCGCGAGCTTCGCCTTGAGGCGCTCGAGCTGGAGCTTGCGCACCCCTTCGCCCGCGGGCTCCATGCGGTCGACCAGGATCTGATAGCTCCCCCGCGGCTCATAGACGCTGATGCGCCCGTGCACGAGCACCTGGTCACCCTCGCGGGGAACGAAGCGCAGCATCCGGTTCCACTGGCGGAAAAAGGCCGCCGACAGAGCCGCCCGCTCGTCCTTGAGCGTGAAATAGATGTGCCCCGAGCTGTGGTGCTTGAAGTTCGAGATCTCGCCCGATACCCAGACGTCGTCGAAGGTGACCTCGAGCACCCCGCGGATTTCGCGGGTGAGTTCACCGACTTCAAAGACTTTGGGGGAGCTGGCCGCGTGCATGGCGAGGGGGCGTGAAGCCAAGTTCCTTTATAGCACACAATGGGCGAAGTCTGCAAAAGGATTGAGGTTTTTTGCAGCGAATGTTCAGCCGCGCAACCAGATGGCCGCCAGCAGCACGACGAACATGACGAAAAGGGTCACGATGCTTCCGTTCTGTTCCATGGCGCTCATTCCGCAGCAAGATTGATGCCGGACGCGCCCCGGGCGAGCGCTGTGCCGGTAGAATCCGCCGACGCCGTTCTCCTACAATGGACGGGCAATGGATGCGCCCCTGCTTCGCCGGATAGCGCCGGGGCTCCCCGTGGCCCGGGCCGACCACGTCAACGTGCTCGTCGACGCAGACGCCTATTTCCGCGCGTTCGCGCAGGCGGCGGCGCAGGCCAGGCACTCCCTGCTCATCCTGGCGTGGGACATCAACAGCCGCATCCGGCTCGTGCCCGACGACTCGCTGGCCCCCCTGCCGGCGACGCTGGGGCCGTTTCTCGAAGGGTTGCTCGCGCGCGAGCCGCAGCTGCACATCCGTCTGCTGCTCTGGGATTACTCGTTCATTTACCTGGCCGAGCGCGAGGCGCTCCCCGCCCTGCGGTTCGGACGCACCCACCGCCGGTTGCATTTCGCCCTCGACGACCGCCTCCCGGCAGGGGCCTCGCATCACCAGAAGATCGTGGTCGTCGACGACGCCGTCGCCTTCGTCGGCGGGTTCGATCTGACCCGCGATCGCTGGGACACCCCCGCCCATCTGCCCATCGACACCCGTCGCAGGCGCCCCGACGGCAGCCTCTACGGCCCCTTCCATGACATTCAGGTCAGGGTCGACGGTGACGCGGCCGCGGCCCTGGGCGACCTGGCGCGCCGCCGCTGGGCCCGCGCGACCGGCGAAACGCTCGAGCCGCCGCCGCGCCGCAGCCTCTCCCTGCCGGCGGCAGAAGCGGATTTCGAGGACATTCCCGCCGCCATCGCCGTGACCGCCCCCGCCTTTCGCAACGAGACGGCCGTGCAGGACGTACTCGACGTCCACGCCGGCGCCTTTCGCGAGGCGCGGCGGGCGCTCTACATCGAAAACCAGTACCTGACCTCGCGTCTGGTCGGCGATCTGCTCGCCGAACTGCTTCAGCGCGACGACGGCCCCGACATCGTCATCGTTACCCCACTGCAGCTGGCCGGCCGGCTCGAAGAAGACACGATGGGGGTGCTGCGGGCCCGCCTGTTCCGCCGGTTGCGCGCGGCAGACCGGCATGGGCAGCTGCGTATTCTCTGTCCTCTCCCGGCCGGGGGGAGCACCGCCGGCGTCATGGTGCACTCGAAGCTCTTTCTGGCGGATGACCGGCTGCTCAAGATCGGCTCGTCGAACCTCAGCAACCGCTCCATGGGCTACGACACCGAGTGCGACCTGGTCTTCGAAGCGCGCAGCGATGCGCACCGGGAGGCATTCACCGCGCTGCGCCGCCGCCTGCTGGCCGAGCATCTGGGGACGACCGCCGCCGAGGTGATCCGCGCCGAGACGGAATCGCCGGGGCTCGCCGCCGCGGTCGACACGCTGCGCGCGCGCCATCCCGGCCGGCTGGTGGAGTTCGACGCGGGGTCCGTGGATTTCCTCGATCGTCTCCTCCCCGACTCCGCCATCATCGACCCCGAACAGGCCCTGAACCCCGAGCGCCTGATCGCGACGCTGCGCAAGGGAGAGATTCAGGCCGACTCGACCCTCATCCCACCGATCATCTGGGTCGCCGCCACGCTGCTCGGGCTGACGGCGCTGTGGGAGTGGGGGCCGCTCGAGGGGGTGGCGAAGGCCGAGGTGCTCGAGCAGGCGCTGCTCGAAGTGCGCCAGTGGCCCTTCTCGACCGCCGTCGCCCTCGCCGGCTTCACCGTGGCCGCCTCGCTGGCCGTGCCGGTCACCGTGCTCGTCGTCGCCGTCGGCGTCACCTTTCCCCCGCTCTCCGCCGTTCCCGTCACCCTCGGGGGGGCCGTGCTCTCGGCGGCCGTCACCTGGGGCGCCGGGCGCGCGATCGGCGAACGGCTCGTGCAGGGCTGGGCCGGCCCGCGGGTCGAGCGGGTGCGCGCGTGGCTGCGGGGGCGCGGCGTGCTCTCGATCGCGCTCCTGCGCAACATCCCCATCGCCCCCTTCGCCGTCGTGAACGTGGTCGCGGGGAGCGTGCCCGTGCGCTTCGGCAACTATCTGCTCGGCACCGTCGTCGGCATGGCCCCGGGCATTCTCGCCGGCAGCTTCCTGGGCAACCGGCTGCTGCACGTCTTTCGCCTCCCCCGCGCCGCCGACGTGGCCGCCGTGGTCGGCATCGGGGCCGTGCTCGGCGCCGTCGGCTGGTACCTGCGCACCCGCATCAACAGCCTGGCCGACGCCCTCGCCGAGGTACAGCCGCCGCCCCCCGGCGATCTTCGCCCCGCCGAGGGAGCCGAACCCCGGGCGGCGGAGTAGCCGATGGCCACCCCGATCCGCGTCGCGACGTGGAACATTCATCAGGGGGTGGGGCTCGACGGCCGCTACAATCTCTCGCGCACCGCCGCCGTCCTGCGCGAAATCGACGCCGACCTGGTGGCGCTCCAGGAGGTCGACATCGGCTCGGGATCCCGTTCGGGGGAATGCCAGGTCGACACCCTGGCCCGCTTCAGCGGTTACCATGGCCTCGCCGGGCCGACGCTCAAGGGGGGTGGCGCCGAATTCGGCAACGCCCTGCTCTCGCGTCGGCCCATTCACCGCATCGAGCGGCTCGATCTCAGCGTTCCGGGCTACGAGCCGCGCGGCGCCCTGGCCGGCCGCACCGAGCTGGCCGGCGTCACCTGGACGGCCATCGTGACCCACTTCGGACTCAAGCGCCGCGAGCGCGAAGAGCAGGCGCAGCGGCTGCTCACCTGGCCGGTGCTGCGCCCCGCGGGCCCCGTCGTGCTCGCGGGCGACTTCAACGAATGGTTCCCCGCCTCGCCGGTGGCCATCCGGCTCGCGCTCAGCTTCGACGCCGGCGAGGCGCGGCGCACCTTTCCGAGCAGCTGGCCCGCCTTTCCCCTCGATCGCATCTTCGTGCGCCGCGCCTCCATCCGCAAAGCGGTCGCCCACCGCACGCCGCTCAGCCGCGAGGCCTCGGATCATCTGCCGCTGGTGGCCGACGTCGTGCCGGCGATTTCGCTTGCCGAAGGCACGCGCGGGTAGCAGAATATTGCGATGCCGCTCTACATCGACAAGGCCGCCTGGCCGCTCGTTCGCGTCGAGATGTACGATCTGACCGACGACGAGAACGCCGAATATCTGCGGAACGTAGAAGCGTGGCTGCGCGGCCCCGAGCGCTTCGCCATCCTGATCGACACCGACAGGGCGCAGGGCAGAAACGGCGGACCGGTCACCCGCAAGGCGCAGGCTGAATTCATGAAGAAGCACGCGGCGGCCATGCAGGAGCGGGTGGCCGCGCTCGCCCTGGTCATCGCGCACCCGCTCGTGCGCTCGATCGTCACGTCCATCCTCTGGATGCAGCCGGTGCCCGCCCCGTTCGCGATCTTCAAGGATCGCGCCTCGGCCGAACGCTGGGCCCGCCGCCGTCTGGCCGGCCTGGATTGACGCCGCTCAGACCGTGCGCGAGAAGCGGGCCGTCTTTTCGGGCGCGTTCAGGTACTCGTCGAAGACCATGCAGATGTTGCGGATGAGAAAGCGCCCCGTCTCGGTCACGCGCATCCCCCCCGTGTGAAACTCCACCAGCCCGTCGTCGGCGAAGGTCTGCAGGGCCGTCCACTCAGGACGGAGCGCCTCCTGCGCGTCGGTTCCCATGCGCCGCGAGAGTTCCGCATAGTCGAGCGCGAAACGGCTCATGAGGGTCATGATGATCCAGCGCCGCAGCTGGTCGGCGGCGGTGAGCGTCACGCCCCGTTCGGTGGGCAGTTTTCCCGCAGTGAGCCGAGCTGAGTATTCATGCTCGGTCTTCACGTTCTGCACATAGGCGTCGCCGAGGTCGCTGATCGACGTGACGCCGATGCCGATCATGTCGGCGCCGGCGCGGGTCGTGTAGCCCTGGAAGTTGCGGTGCAGCGTGCCGTCGTCGAGGGCGCGGCTGAGCTCGTCGTCGGGCAGCACGAAATGATCCATGCCGATGTAGCGGTATCCGGCCGCCGTCAGCCGGTCGACCGCGAGCGCGAGCATGGCCAGCTTTTCGGCGGCGTTGGGGAGTTCTTCGGCGCGGATGCGGCGCATATGGTTCTTGAGCGTCGGCAGATACGCGAAGTTGAAGAAGGCGATGCGGTCGGGGCGCAGCGTGATCGTGCGCGCCAGCGTGTCTTCGAGCGTGGCCAGGGTCTGCCGGGGGAGGCCGTACATGAGATCGAGGTTCACGCTGTTGAAGCCGAGCGCGCGCAGCTTCTCCATGCGCCCGGCCGTGAGCTCGAACGGCTGGATGCGGTGCACCGCCTTCTGCACGTCGGCATCAAAGTCCTGCACCCCCATGCTCGCGCGCGTGAACCCGATGGCCCGCAGCGCTTCGAGGTGCAGATCGCTCGCTTCGCGGGGGTCGATTTCGACGCTGATCTCCGCATCCTTCGCGAAACGGAAGCGCTCCCGGATCGCCTCGCCCAGCCGCACGATCAGCTCGGGGCGCAGAAAGGTCGGCGTCCCCCCGCCCCAGTGCAGCTGCGTCACCTCGCGTCCCGTCTGCAGCAGCGGGGCCACGAGGTCCATCTCGCGCACCAGTTCATCCACGTAGGGGTGGGCGCGCTCGCGATTGCCCGTGTAGATGACGTTGCAGCCGCAGAAGTAGCAGACCTGCTTGCAGAACGGCAGGTGAAAATACAGGGAGAGCGGGCGCGAGACGGCCCCTGCGCGCAACTTCTCGGCGTGCCGGTCGGGGCCGAACGACGGCGAGAACTCGAGCGCCGTCGGATAGCTCGTGTAGCGCGGGCCGGGCCGATCGTACTTGCGGACGAGATGGACAGGGAGGGTAGTCATGCCCCCTTCCTACAGCAAGAGCGGTGCCAGGGGGCCTGGCGTCCTGGAGAAATCGCGGATCTCGCGGTAAAAGTGACCCGCTTCGCTACATCGCCTCAGGAATGTGCGCCGGAGCGGAACATCCGGATGCGATTGGCGAGGCGCTCCAGCGCCCGGTCGACGTCGGATGCGAGGTCTGCTGTCGTCACGCGGAACACGCTGCGTGGCGCCTCCCCCGCCGGGGGCGCGTCACCGTGCACCTCGACGCTGAAGCCGCCGTCGAGCGTCGCGACGCGGAACTCTCGCCCGTCACGTTCTTCGCGACCCGGGCGTGCCCTGGGGCCGTACCGCCGCGCGACCGCGCTCCAGAAGATCGCTTCGGCGAGCGCTTCGATTTCGTTGCGCACGCGGGTGCGCTCATGGTTACGGGTGCGAGCGTGCGATGCGGTTTGCGTATTCATGGGCATCCCTTCTCCCGGTCCCGTCGGCAGGCTTCACGAACAGCGCGAAGCCGACGGCGGGAACGAGCACGACGAGAAATAATGCGGACACGAACAGGGTCACCGCGGCCCCTTGACCGACGGGGATCCACGGAGCCAGGGCGATGGCGCCGATCATGAGGGCCAGGGCCGGCGCGTAGGCCAGCCGGACCGGCAGGGGAATGGCCGAGACGCGGCCGGCGCCCCACGCGAGCGAAACGAGCAGCGGGCCGAGAACCACGGCATGGACGCCGGCAATGCGCAGCGCCGGCCAATGGGGCACGAGCGCGCCGGCGACGAGCGCGGAGGCGAGCAGCAGCCACCAGGGGGCGAGCCCGCGGGGAAACGTGGAGCCGGCGGCCTGCTCGGCGAGGAGCCAGGCCAGGGGAAGCGCGAGCGGCAGGGCCAGGAGCGGCGAAAGGGGCACGGCCGCCGACACGGCCGCCGCGAGCCCGGCCGGCACCCAGAGCGCGGCCGTCCGGCGCGAAGCGGCCCCGATCCACGCCAGCGTGCCCGGAACGTAGACGGTGAACACGAGTGCGGCCACGAAGAGCCGCGCCGCCGTGACCGCCAGCGGGTCGCCCCGGGCCCCGAGCACCGCCACGGGCGCGATCAGCGCGGCGCCGAGCAGCAGGCCGGCGGCCGCGGCGGCGGGAAATCCCCCTTCACGGCGCAGGAGCGTCCGTACGGCGGCAACGAGCCAGACGGCGAGGATGACGTTCGAGAGCGCGATACTGAGCCACGTGTAGCCGCCGGTCGCGAAGGCCACGACCGCCCCGGCGGCGGCCGCCAGATAGGCGAACCAGATCCGGCCCCCCGCCGGAAACCCGAGCAGCAGCAGGATCGGCACGGTGAGAAAGCCGTAGAACCCGGCGTGCGAGTGCGCATGGCGGAGGTACGGGAACGACCAGCCGGCGCTGCTCCAGGCCCCCGACGCCAGATCGGCCCGCAACACCAGCCCGAGCAGGGCGGTCACGAGCAGAAAGAGCGCGGCGGCGCGGAGGACACAGGTTCGCATGCCCCTGTCTCCAAGCAATGTCCGTGCCGAGTGCGTCTCTTGAGGGGATCCGGGTCCGCCCGGTGTGTCGAATCGACGCAGTACGGACGGGGGCGGGCGGGTCGACGCAAGCGTCGGCTCGCCGCGCCCGGTTCCCAACGCCGGAGGGGGGGAGTGGGGGTCGAATCCCGACTTGTGACTTACGACTGACGACTTGTGACTGAAGACTAGTGACTGACGACGGGGAGCTCGAGCCAGCCTTCGCGCCCCGGTCCCGTCAGGACCGTCTGGTTCGCGATGCGCGACTCGGCGTGCGCGTACCAGGGGGCCGCCACGTTCGGATGCACGTTGTAGGCCGGGAAGTTCGACGAGCTGACGTCGACCCGCAGGCGGTGCCCCTTCTTCACGACCCACTCGGTGGGCCACGTCTGCAGCACCAGCGTGGCGTCGCTGTGCGGCGCGTAGGGCACCGGAACGCCGTCGCCGTTGCGGTAGGCGAGCGCCATGATCGTGTCGGTGATGTTCACGGCGCGGCCGTTCGCGTCGACGTCCATGATCTTGACCGTGAAGGCGGTGTCTTCGGCGTCGGAGCGCACCGTCAGGCGGATGTTGAAGCGGCCCGCGAGGTGCAGGTCTTCCCTGAGGTACAGCGAGGTGAACGTGAGCACGTCGTCGCGCTCGCAGAGGCCGATCTGATCGCGCATGGACGGCGGCGTGCCGCTCCACCCCGGAATCGCGAAGGCGAGCAGCCCCGCGCCGCCGCGGCTCGGCACCGGGTCGGCCGGATCGTAGACGTACGAAATCGAGTCCTCGCCCTCGGGCCGCGCCGCCGCGAGGCGCCCGCCGGTGCACGCCTGCGCCCGCGCCGTCTCGGCGAAATAGAGGCGCGCGGGCTTCGCCGCCGGAGGCCAGCTTTCGCGCCGCTGCCAGCCCCCGCCGATGGCGTAGGTCTCCACCGGGCCCCAGTCGTCGAGCGGTTCTCCCTTGAGGTGATGATCGAACCAGTTGAGAAACCGGTCCATCATCGCGTGGGCCCCCTTCTTGTCGGGGAGCGGGAGCACGCCGTCGCCGCTCCCCCCCATGAGATGGGTCCACGGGCCGACGATGAGCCGGCTGCGATCCCGCGTGGCCATGCGGTTGAAGTCGTCGAGCTGCGAGCCGACGAAGATGTCGTACCAGCCGCTCACCATGAGCACGGGCACGGTGACCTTCTCGGGCATGGCGCGCAGGAGCAGGTTGTCGGGAATCTTCCACAACGGCGCATCGGCCGACGCGCTCTGCAGCCAGTCGCGGTACCAGGGGAGCGAATGGCCGATGATCTTCTCGTCGGCTTCGAGATGCGGGCGGTGGGCGATGGTCTTCCAGAACGTATTGAAGTTCAGGGCGTCGAGGGTCTCGTCGTACATCAGCGAGGCCCAGGCCGTGGCCACCTCGAAGCGGAACATGCCGTGCGAGAACGCGACCTCGCGCAGGTCAGAGCCCCAGACCATGGGGATCATGGTCTTGACCTGCGGGGGAAACCGGTCGGCCATGGCCCACTGCACCATCGACAGGTACGAGGCGCCGAAGAGGCCGATGTTACCGTCGTGCCAGGGCTGTTTCGTAATCCACGCGAGCGTGTCGATGCCGTCATTGCGCTCGTTGAAGAAGGGCATCCACGTCCCCTCGGAGGTCGCGCGGCCGCGGGCGAGCTGGTAGACGCCGACGTAGCCGTAGCGCGAGAAGAGCTTGGCGAGCGCGCCGGCGCCCCCCACAAAGTTGTACGGGTTGCGGATGAGGATGACCGGCCACGGCCCCTCGCCTTCGGGCAGGTAGACTTCGGTGTACAGTTTCACGCCGTCGCGCATGGGCAGCATGAGCGTCGTGGCCTCGCCGGCCGCGGTCTCGAAGGGGGGCAGGTCGAGGGTCAGCCGCGCGGCATCGTAGCAGGCGGTCGAGAGAAACAGGCTTGCGAGAAGCGGCAGCAGGCGGGCCAGGCGCATCGGGGACCTATGGGGAAAATGTAACCGGCGTGTCAACGACCGGGCGGTAGGTGACTCATGGTACCGGGTGGTGCCTCCTGTAGCAACTTGCTCCCCGGCTGGTCGCTGGACGCTGGGCGCTCGGCGCTGGGCAGGAACCACAGCAAGCAGGCCACTCGTCACTCGTTACTCGTAACTTCCCTGCTTGCGCATCCTCGCCCCCTCCGACGACAATGTGCACACCATGGCCTTGCCGTCGACGATGTACAACTTCACGATCGGCCTCTCGCACGTCGACCGCGGCGTCTACGAGACGCTCGCCGTGCGCGCGGCCCGGCATCCGTCGGAATCGGAGGGGTACCTCGCGGCGCGCGTGCTCGCCTATGCGCTCGAATACACCGAGGGGATCCAGTTCGCGCCCGGCGGCCTCTCCGACACCGACGCGCCCGCGGTGCAGGTGCGCGATCTGACGGGGGCCTGGGTCTCGTGGATCGAAATCGGCAACCCCGACCCCGCCCGCCTGCACAAGGCCGCGAAGGCCGCGCCCCGCGTCGCCGTCTATACGCACAAGGATCCGCACCTGCTGCTGCGGCAGCTCGCGGGCCAGAAGATTCACCAGGCCGAGCGCATCGAAATCTACAGCTTCGACCCCGCGTTTCTCCAGGGCCTGCTCGATCGGCTGGATCGCCGGATGAATTTCGAACTTTCCGTCAGCGACGGGCAGCTGTATCTGGATGTCGGCGGAAAATCTTTCCAGGGTGCGCTCACGCGGCACGCGATCTGAAGCGCCGAGCGCTGAGCGCCGAGGAAGCACGTTCCCTTCCGCTCGGCGTTCCGGCGTGGGAAATGCCCTTCAGCCCGCGATGGTCCTGTTCGGCGGAACCTTGCCCGACACCGGCGCGCGCAGGTGGTTGGTCACGAGCAGCGTGAGCAGCGGAACGATGAGGTAAGCGCCCGCCAGGGTCGTGAACATCAGGAAGGTCGGGTCGGTCGCCGCCGGAACCGCCTTCCCCGCATGGTAGGCCGCGTGGTCGCCGATGTGATTGTACGGCCCCCAGACAGCAGCCATCACGGCGCCGAAAGCGAGCGCGCCGGTCACCATCGGAGCGAACGCCCGCCCCCAGGCCATGCGTCCGCTCGTGGCCCAGTGACACCCGAGCAGCAGCGCGAGAAACAGGAACCCCTCGAGCAGCAGCGCGCCCCCCCACCCGACCTGCGTCCAGGGGATCACGTACGCCAGGTTCCAGTCGGGATACCAGCGGAAGGCGAACAGCGAATCCGGGCAGTGAAACAGGCCGCCGAAGAGCGCGGTCTGCCGCAGGCTGCGGCGCCGCCAGGCCGCACGGTCCCCGCCGGAAGCGCGCAGGTTCGAGGCGGCGATCAATCCGCCGAACATGATGGAGACGGGAACGTCAGGGAGAAACATGGCTCGTCCTTCCGGGGCGCCTGCGGCGCGTACCCCCTGGAAAGCCTACCCCGTGCCGCGCCGACTGTCGAAGGGCGGGGAATCACCGCCCCGGTACGCGGACGGTCGCCGACTCCGTGGTGCCCTTCACCTGGTCGCGAAGGGTGACCTCGTATTCCCCCGCAGACAGGCCCCCGATGCGGAAGCGGAGCATCTACGGCTGGATGAGCTGGATACAGATCACCTCGCTGTCCGGGGGCGGCGGCGGCAGCAGGCGCACCTCGACAGCTTTCCCCGACACCTTCGCGTCCCACTCCGGAAAGGGGGCACACGGGGTCGCCTTCTCGTCGATTTCGATGACCGAGATTGTATCCCCGGCCACAGCGACCCGCTCGCGCAACGGCGGAATCTGCGTGAAGCGATGCCGCTCGCAGACCTCGACCCGCAGATCGGTCGTTTCGGTCACCTTCTTCCACCCCGACTCCGCCGCTCACACGCGAAGATGTCGATGGGACGGGTGAGGGTCCCGTTCCGCAGCATCTGGAACTTCTCCCAGAGATGCGGTATGGGTTGGAAAGGGGCGAGGAGCATGAACGCGGCGAACAGTAACAGGGCCGGCCACGGCGACGGCATCGCGCTGGTCGAGTTCCTCCACGAGCGTTTTCCCCGCCTGCGGATCGTCGTCTTCTCCATGCTTCCCGAGGAAAGTTTCGCCCCGCGCGCCCTGGCGGCCGGAGCGTCGGCCTACCTGTCGAAGAACAAGCCCCCCGGCGACCTCGTCACGGCAATCAAAGCGGTCCTCGAACGCGGAAAATACGTTTCCGAGGCGCAGGAGGATCTTTTGCTCGTCCACCGCATCAAGCGCAAGCTCGGGCGAGCTCCCTGGGCGATCTGGTGGCCTACAGTCTCCGGCACAAGCTGCTCGGATCCTGACCCCAGGCTCGTCCAGAATTCCCCGTCTCCTCGGACCACCGGGGCCGGAACCGCTCCACGCCGCGTGTAATGATTTGCAGATTGTCTTCTGGGGGATTCCCGTTAGGCTGTAGGGGAGTTCTGGAGTTCCCTGCATGCCGACCGCCGTCGACCGCATCATCATTGCCGGCGCAGAGCCGATTGTCCGGTATGGCCTCACCCGCCTTCTGGCAGAGCACGGGATACCGGCCACGGCCATCGATGCACCGGCCGCGGACCTCGCCGGCCTGGACTTCTCGGGCGTCGACGTTCTGCTGCTCGCGCATCCTTGCGGAAGCGCCGATGTGAGGCCAGATGCCGAGGCGCTCGCTGCGCGGTTTCCCCGTCTGCGCATCCTTCTACACGACGACGATGCTGCGGAATCGCTTGTTCCCTCCCGCCCGACGGTGGCCCTGCTTCCCCGCTCGTCCGCCCCTGAAGCGATCGTGGCCTCGCTGCGCGAGCTTGCCGGCATTCCGGCGCCTTCTTCGGCATCGAAGCAGCGAATTTCCGGTGCGCTTTCCACCCGGGAACGAGAGATCCTGCGCCTGCTTGCCGGGGGGCGCAAACCGGTCGAGATTGCCCGCCTGATGGATCTGCGGATCGGAACGGTGACATCGCACACGCACCGCATCAAGAAGAAGCTCGGCGCGCGCTCGCTCGGCGAGCTGGTGCTGATGGGGAACCGGCTGCGGTAGCCGTCCCTTCCCTGCGACGCCCCTTCCCTGCGACGCCCTTGCCCACTGCCGCGGCCCCCACTCCGTGCTCAAGGTTGAGAAACATTGAAGTGACCGGTACGTCAGGCCAGAACTTCAGAAAACGGACACCAGTGTCACGTCGCTGGCCTCGAGACGACCGTTGAACCGATGCACTACTTTCAGCGACTTGCTCAGGAAGTCGTAGTAGCTGATGTACCCTCTATCCTCGCCGTCCAGAGCCAGAGCGGTGTCGGCCTGCACATAGGAGTCGCTATCGAGGATTGCCGTCACCCATCGGCCGCTCGCATTGGTGGCGTACTTCAAGTCATCGTCGGCCGACTCGATATAGCTGATGTGGATAGCGCCCCGCGAATCGACGACGATGGAGGTGTAGAGGCCATTGAATCCGAGGCTGTCTACGACGGCCACCGTCCAGATGCCACCCTGGTTCGTAGCGTACTTGAGCTGACTGCCGTCGTTTCCCCGGTAACTGATATGAACGGCTCCCTGGGCGTCGAGGGCGAGCGAAGAATACATGCCGGAGTTCGAGTCGACCGTGACGACAGACCATGTGCCGTCCGAATTCTGTGCGTATTTCAGACTGCTCGCGCTATAGAAACTGAGGTGGGCGACATCATTCGCATCAATCCCCAACGAAGGGCGGTTGTTCCACCACGACGCTACCGTCTCGACTTGCCAGAGGCCACCGGCCTGCCGGGCATACTTGACCTGCAGGTTCGTGCGATCGACGTAGGCAATGTGAACGTCGCCGGCCGAGTCGAACGCCATCGAAGAAAATTCGCCCACGTCCCCCACGTCATCGACAGTTTCAATCTCCCAGAAGCCTGACACGTTCCTTGCGTATTTCAGGCTGGTGTTCGACGTGTCGTAGTAGGAAATGTGCGGATTGCCTCCCGCGTCCAAACGGAGCGACGTATGTTGTCCGACGCTGCCCGGCGAGTCGATGGTCGCAATCGACCATCCCTGCGTTGCCCCGGCAGGATAGCCTTCGGCGTACTTGAGGTCCTGCGCATCTTCATGGTAGTAGCTGACGTGGCTTCTCCCCTCTGCATCGACGGAGAGCGACGAGTATGTGCCGGCCCGGCCCGACAGGCTGAACCCGTCTACCGTTTCGGAATGAAGCGAGCTCTCGACCAGGACTACGTATTTCAGATATCGGTTGGTGGAATCCTGGTACGCGATATGCACGTCGCCGTACCGGGACACGGCCAATGAGGTGAAAAACCCGACGCTTCCGGCAGAGTCGAGGGTCGAAACGCTGAATGAGCCGCCGGCATTCGTCGCGTACTTGAGATCCGCCCCCGCGGCCGTGTAGTAGCTGATGTGCACATGACCTTCGCCATCCAGGCCCAGCGACGAGTACCACCCGTTATTTCCGCCATCGACTTCGACCGAACTCCATCCGCCCCCCGCATTGGTTCCGTACCGGAGCCTGGGGCCGAAGACGCTGTAGCTGATGTGGATCTTATCCTGTGCATCGACCACGAGCGAGCTATGCTGCCCCACCAGCGAGCCGCTCTCGAGCGTACTGACACTCCAGGTGCCGGCGGCCCGGTAAGCATACTTCAGACCGCCGTTCGTCACGTCGTAGTAACTGATATGGGGCTCGCCCGAAGAGTCGAGCGCGATGGACGTATACCGGCCGACATCGGCGATCGTCGCGTCGACAGCTGTGGTCACCCACACGCCGCTTTCGATCGTCGCGTACTTCAGGTCACCGTTCGTCACGTCATAGTAGCTGACGTGAGGAATACCGGAGGCATCGACGGCGATATCCGTATACTGGCCGACGTTCTCAACCACGTTATCAACCGTCGTGGGCACCCAGCCCCCCGATTGATTGGTGGCATATTTCAGGTTGCCGTTGGTGGAATCGTAGTAGCTGATATGGCTCTTGCCCGTGTTGTCGACGGCAATCGAAGCGTACTTGCCGACCTGCCCGGCTTCGATATACGTCGTCTCCCATGCACCACCCGAATCGGTGCCGTACACCAGGCCGCCCGACAGATACTCGTGATAGGCCACGTGCGCGCCACCCACGGCATCCAGCCCGAGCGACATGAACTCGGGCATGTGGCTCGACGACGACTCGACCGCGATCCGTTCGCTGAGTCTAAGCGGCACGGTGCTCAACTGCACCAGTGAATTGTCCTGATTCGCCACCCTGAAGAGGAGTTTTTCATTGAAGCGCCGTGCACCGGGCGGCGTCCGTACCCATGACGTCGCGTTGGAGAGCAGCTGTTCGGTATGCGTCACGCCGGTTACGTCATCGTACTGGTATTCACCGACGATGCTGAACGTGCCCGTACCGACGAGAAAGTCGTACTGGGTGAGGCCGTCGGCGCGCCGCGTCCACGTGACGGTCGTTATCGGGCTGTTGGGCTGTGCGCTCGCGATGATCGACCAGTCTGATGCGTTGCCATAGGCATCGATGGCCCGCGCGCGATAGTTATGCTTGAAGCCGGGCTGCGTGACACTGTCGACATAGGTCACCTGAGGGGGCACGAGAGAGGCCAGCAGCCCGAAATTCTGGTCCTTTCCGTTGACGAATCGCATGAGCTCGACTCGGCTCGCACCCGAAACCAGGCCCCAGCTCAGCTCTACCGTATTCGCACTCAGGGCAAACCCGTCGCCGTCGACGTCAATGACCTGCAAGGCAGGCGCGTTCGGCGGCGTCTGATCGAGAACGATGCTTCCGCTCGCCACCACTTCATTCCTTGCGCGGTCGCGTACCGCCATGAAGACGCTCTTCGTTCCATCCCCGTCGGGCAGGTACCAGTCGAATGACGACGCGATTGGCTCCCACGACGCGCCCGTGAAGCTGGCCAGGTTGCTGACCCGCATTTCAACGGCATCCGTCAGATCGACGCCGAGCACGGTCACGGTTACGGCCCGGCTCGCTGTCGTACCCGTGAGACCGTCGTGCCCCTGCAGGCTTACCGTAAAGGGATCAACCTGCGTATCCAAGGTGACCGTTCGCGCATAGCACGCGCTCTCGCTTCCAGCATCGTTCGCATACTGAACCGAGATCGTCTTTTCTCCGTCGCCGCCGGACAGCGTCATGCTCCTTGTCGTCGTATACGCTTCGGGAACGAACGCGCAACCGCCCCCCTCTCCGACCTTGGCCTGGGTGGCGCCCGAAGAGCTGAGCTGCAGCGTAATCGCCGTGCTGTTGACCCATTCGCCCTCCAGAATCGTGAACCCACCGGCGATAGACGTCTGCGGAATACTGGTGTCGAGCACAAGCGTGGCCTTGGTTACCGGACCGGCATTGCCGAGGGTGTCAAAGTAACGGAGGTAGACATCGTGAAAGCCGTCGTCGGCATTGACGAGCGAATACGCAAAATCCGAAAGCGTGCATCCCATGACGGTGCCCGTCGGCGCGATAAAACCGAGGTCTTCGGAGAGTTCGGCGTAATCGCAGTCTGCGGCCAGCGTGCTGGAGGCGATCGTGAGGTTCGCCGTATTTGAATATCCTGGCTTGGCTTCTGCATTTCCGCGGACGGTAAAGATTCTGGGGGTCGGCCCCGTGCGATCAAGCGTGACCGCTGTTGCGTAACAATTTGCGCTCTCATTCAAGGCGCCGTCGCGGAAGCGGACGCTGATCCAGCTCTCGCCCTCGAGCGACGGAATGCTCCACAACGTCTGGGGCGACGCCTCAACCCAATTTCCCCCGGCACACGAGTCGCCATTGGAAATCTTCATGTGAGTCGTGTCGGCAGCATACGTGAGGTCGACCCCGACAAGCGTATCCTTGGTGCGCGAAACGCCGATCGAGACGGTTCCCGTCGGCCCCAGCGTATCATACGTAATCGTATCGAAGACCGGCGTCGACACGAGCCCGCCCTGGTCGACAGCCTGCAGCCATACGGTCTTCTGGCTTTCGAGACCCGGGCCGGTCGGTTCGGCAAGCGTCCAGATCTTCGTGGCCTCGTACGCCACGACATCCGTCGTCGCGAGCGCCGCCTCGGAGTTTGCAATACGTATGCCGGCGAGTCCGCTGCCGCCGTCGCTTGCCGACAGCGAAAGCGTCACCACGCTAGCGGATGTCCTGGCAGCGCCCTGATTGACGACGATGGCGCCGACTGGGTGCTGCGTATCGAGGATGATGGACTGGCTGAGTGCGACGCTTTCGTTACCCGCCGGATCGCGCAGTTGCAGATACACGGCTTTGGCGCCGTCCCCCACTGAAAGATCAAAACTGCGGGGAGACACGTGCGGCTCCCACCCCGACCCCTCGAAGTCGCTCCGTTCGCTGATGCGCATCTCGGCTTCCGGCTCATTGGTTCCGATGGTGAGCGTCACCGCTGTACTGCTGGTCGCGAAGCTCCCCCCATTGATGGCCAGGCTGTTATTGCCCGGGGCAATCGAATCGAATGTGATGCCGTCGGAGATAAAATTCGTGACCCAACCGGCCTCGTCCTGGAACCGGGCGTAAACGGTCTTGGGCCCCTGCCCATTCGAGAGTACAAACGGCTTCGCAGCGGCGAATGGCTCCCAGCTCACGCCTGTGAAGCCGTTGTCCTCGCTGACCTGCATCAGTGACGCCCCCGTGGCAGTCAGGCTGAGCACGACCGTCTGCTCCCTTGTATACCCCTGACCGTTCGCGACGACGATACCCCCACCGGTCGGCGCTTCGCGGTCGAGAATGATCTCGTCACGGACGGCATCTTCCTCATTCCGTGCGGCATCGCGATACTTCACGTACACGGCCTTGATGCCATCCGTCCCGGGCAAGGGGTAACCCCTCTGGGTTGCAAACGGCTCCCAGGCGCCGAAGTTGACGCCATCGTCACTGAAACTCATCTCCGCAGCGCCGATCGCAGCCAGACTCAACGTAACCGTCGATGTTCGGGAATACTGGGCGCCATCATTGATCAGAATCTGCGGCGCCTCAGGCGCAATCCGGTCGATCTGTACCGTGTCGGCGACCGTCGCGCTCCAGTTTCCCGCCCCATCCTGAATTCTGGCATATAGGGTGCGTATGCCGTCCGGGCCCGAGAAGGTATAGGTTGTCACACCCGTCATCGCAAAGCGCACAGGATTCGAAAAGGCCGCGTTTTCGCTCAGTTCGGCCCAGCTTGCCCCCGTCGCCGTCAACGCGACGCTGACCGCCGCGTCGTTCGTCAATTCCTCGCCGTCGGCCAGACTGATCGAGACGCCGGTCGGCCCCTGTGTATCAACGAACACCAGAAGCGGTCCGGCGTCGACGACGTGGCCGACGGCGTCACGCACCTGGGCGTAGATGAGTCGATTCTCACCGGCGGGGTCGCTCGCCGCCGGTACCTCCCAGGCACGGGTCGGGCTGTAGGTTTCCCAGGCCGCGCCCGTGTACCCGGCATTGTTCGAAAGGCGCATTTGGAGCGGGCTCACCGCATCCTCGGCCTCCAGGCGCAAGCGGATCGTGGTGGTGTTTATCGTCGTAACGGGGTTACCCAGAGAGTCTTCGGCGCGGAAGAAATTCACCGCCGGGGGATTCAGGTCAACGATGATCGAATCGCTCACGGCCGTACCGAAGTTGCCCGCCCGATCGCCGAATTTCACGTAGATCGTTCTGGGGCCCTCGCCCCCCGTAAACGGATGGACAAGCCCGGTCTGGTATGCCTGCGGCACCGCTCCCGAAAAATCATTCGACTCCGAGAGCATCATCCACTGTACGCCGCTCGTATCGTCTATGGCCGAGAGTTGAAGCGCGAGATTGCTCGAGGCGACATAGTCGGCGCCGTTATGAATCACGACCGAACCATATCCCGGCCCGGTACGATCCAGCACATACGAGTCGCTGACCGGTATCGTCTCCAGACCGCTCGTCTTACGGAACTTGGCGTACAGGACCTTCGTGCCGTCGGGGCCGCTGAAGGAGACCGTTCTGGTCGGCGCGACGGCCTCCCAGGTCGCGCCCGAGAAATACGGGGCGGTCGAAAGCATCATCTCGTCGACGTACGCCGCCCCCAGATTCACCTGCACCGTCGTGGCCGACGTGACCGAAGCCTGAATGTCGACGTACGGGGACGAAGGGACCTTCGTATCGAGCGTGATGGTCTGCTCGGCAAGCTCCAGGAAGTTGCCTGCGTCGTCGGCAACCCGCGCGAAGAGACGCTTCGGACCGTCGCCCGGCGACAGCAGGAACGACTTCGCCGGGGCGTAGGAGAGCCAGGGCGTTCCATCGAACGCGCTGTCTTCGCTCACCATCAGCCGCGTGGCGCCCGAGACGTTGAAAGAGAGGGTCACCAGCGTCGAACTCGTGGCCGCGCTGCCGCCGTTGACGAGGAACGGACTGCTCCCGGGTACGGGAGCCTGGGTATCGACTGTAACCGCCAGAGTGTACATCGCGCTTGGGTTACCGGCTGCATCGCGTACCCAGAGGTAGCGTATGTAAGCGCCGTCACTGCCCAAGGGTACCTGCAGCGTCGGCTGAAACGGCAGCGTCGCGGCCGTCGCCAGGTCGCTCGTCCCCCCCAGGCGGATATCGGCGACGCCCGACCCGGGGTCGACGGCGGCGAGATTCACGAGCACATAATCGCGCGTAACCGAACCATTGTTGAAGAGCGGCATCACGACCACCGGCGACGGCGGGGTTGCGTCGTAGAAGATACTTTTCGTGAGCAGCCGCGAGCGGTCGCCGTTCGCACCGATGTAGGCGACGCAAACCGTCTTCAAGCCTTCGTCAGTCCCGAGCGACCAGATCTTCTCCGCCTGATAGGGCTCGGGATCGTCCAGTACGCATCCGGCGGCAGTACCGTCGCTCGACGAACCGATCTGCATCGTTTCGGCGTTGATGCCGGTCAGCTCCAGGTTGACCTGCGCCGTGGCCGTAAAGCGTTCGTCCGGGGCGCCATCAAACCGCGAACCAATGACGCCGAACAGGCCGGTGACCGGACTCAGCACCACCGGCTCGAGAACGACCCGCCCGCTACCGGTCACCTGTACGTTCGAAATCGTCACGCCCGGCAGCCCGGCACCCGCGGCCACCAGGTCGTAGACCCCCGCCGGAACGTCCGAGAACCGGTACGAGCCGTCATCGCCCGACACTGTCTGCATCTCGACGGTCGCCGCTTGCGTAACGTCTGCGGCGGCGGGCGCATACCGCGGCGAAGAAGCCGCGGCCGAGCGGATGGAGCCCGTTTTACGCAGTGTGAGCGATGCGCCCCCTGAGCTCACCCGTTCGTCCTGTTCGACCCGTTCAATCAGGGCCGACCCCAGAACATCGGCGCGTAACGCCCGCAGGGTGACCGGGCCGACCGCGACGTCCTCACCGATGCCGACGGTGATCGTCTGCGTGGCCGGCTCGAAATAGCGCGTGCGCATGCTGAGCCGGTAGGTGCCCGGCACGACCCCCGTCAGCTTCGCAACGCCCTGTGCGTCGGTATCGACACTGTAGGTTCGATCGCCATTCTGAACCTCGACCGTAATCTGTGCGTGATCCGATTCTCCCTCGAGGGCCACGCGCGCATCCAGCGTCGCTCTGGCTTGCTTTTCGTCGGGTGATTTCGGGTCGAAAGGACCTTCGTGCGGAAGTTCCGTAGAGCACGCGGCGAGGCCAAATGCCAGCACCAGGCAAAGTGAACGAGTTCGGACCATGGCCCCTCCGGTGAGTAATCAAAAAACTACTCTAGTCGATCAGGGGATGGAGGGCAAATACGCCCACGGAGAATATGGCCGGCCGTGGCGGCTGCATGGGCTCGGGCGCACGGAGTGTCCTATGTTCCCGAAGCGACGAGTCTCCGCCTGAAACGCCTCGACTTCACCGGGGATCACCGCGAGCCTCTTGTGGCCGCGCAGCTCAGAAGCTCGATCCCGGCTCCTCGAGAAAGCGCAGTTCTTCGGCGGTCGACTCGCGCCCCAGAATCCGGTTCCGGTGCGGATACCGGCCAAAGCGATCGATGATCGCCTTGTGGCGCAGCTCGAAGTCGTAGCTCTCCGCCGGCGTGTGCACGCGGAACAGTTCCGCGGCCTGCGCGTGGATCGCCCGCGACTCGCTGTGCATGTAGGGCATAAGTAGAAAGCCGCGTTCCATTTCCGTCAGCGCGTCGAGCGCCCCCGCCGCCACCGCCTCCTGGGCCAGCACGAGCGCCATCGGGTCGTGGGCGAAGGCCAGCGGCGTGTTCCGGTGGATGTTCCGCGAGAGCTGGTCGAGCAGGAGAATTTCGGCCAGGCGGCCCCGCGGCGTCGACCGCCACGCATACAGTTCCCCCTGGGCCGCCGCCCCGTGCAGACCGCCGAACCGCGTGCGGATCCGCGCATCCAGCTGCGGATCGGCCGTCCACCAGGCCGCAGGGTCGACTTCGTCGAACCAGAAGGTGAGCACGGAGTCGGGCATGGGTTGGTCAGGGGGCATTACGCCTAGGCCTCGTTGTAGGCTCGTTCGAGCACTTCGGGGTTTGGAAACGTCGCGGTATAGAACTCGATCGCCGCTTCGAGCTGGCCGTTGAACATGAGAAAAGGGGTCACTTTGTTCATGGGAGTTTCTCCGCTGTGAGGGCGATGCACTTCTCCGCCCAACTCCGACGGTGACCGGCGGCAACCAGGTTCACCCCTTTGGTAGATGAGACCGCTTTGGTTGGCCTCCGGTCGAGTTGGTGTTAGGTGCGGTGAGCCACGGGCCGGTTCTTCACGAACACTTTTGCTTCCGCTTCCTTCACCCTTACCGGTAGAGCATGGCGCTCTGCAGCAGGCCCATTCCGTAGCCGCCCGCGATGAGCACGCTGCCGTCGGGCAGCGGGGTCGCCGTGTGAACGTACCGCCCCGATCCCAACGTGCCCGTGGGCCCGAAGACGCCCCCCACCGGGTCATACAGCTCGGCGGCCCAGAGCGGGGCGCCGTTAATCCCGCCCGCGATGAGCACCTTGCCGCTGGGCAGCAAGGTCGCCGTGTGTATGTAGCGCGCCGTGCCTAGCGCACCCGTGGCCATGAACGTCTCCGTGACCGGATCGTACAGCTCGGCGCTTGCCAGGGTGCCGTTCGCCGTGTCGTACCCGCCGGCGAAGAGCACCTTGCCGGTGGGCAGCATCGTCGCCGTGTGCACGTAGCGCGACATCACGAGGGAGCCGGTGGGAGTGAAGACGCCGGTCGCCGGGTCGTACAGCTCCGCGCTTGCCAACGCCGCGGCGCCGAAGCCGCCTGCGATGAGCACGAGCCCATTGGGCAGCAGCGTCGCCGTATGGTAATACCGCGCGGTCGCCATCGAGCCCGTGGCCGCGAAGGTTCCCGCGCTCGGGTAGTACAGCTCGGCGCTCGCCAAGACGGCGCCGCCGTCGCTGCCGCCGGTGAGGAGCACATTGCCGTTGGGCAACAGCGTGGCCGTGTGGTACTTTCGCGCCGCGACCATGGCGCCGGTGGTCACGAAGGTACTCGTGGCCGGATCATACAACTCGGCGCTCGCCGCCCCGTCGATTCCGCCGGCGATGAGTACTTCGCCGTTGGGCAGCAAGGTCGCCGTATGGTTTTGCCGGGCCGCCCCCATGGAGTTCGTCGTCGCGAAGGTTCCCGCGCTCGGATCGTACAGCTCGGCGCCCGCCATGGCGGCTCCGTCGTAGCCGCCCGCCATGAGCACCAAACCGTTGGGTAGCAAGGTCGAACTGTGATCGTATCGTCCGGCGACCAAGCCGCCCGTCTCCAGAAACGTGCCCGGCGCCGGCATGTCGGGATCGTACAACTCGACGCCCGCCAAGAGACCGGCCATATCCTGGCCCCCCGCAATGAGTACCTTACCGTTGTCCAGAAGGGTTGCCGTATGAAAAAAACGGGCGTCGGCCAAGAACCAGGCGCCATGGAATGCGCCCGTTTCCGGATCGTAAATCTCGGCGCCCGCCGTGGCGGCGCTTGCGAAATAATCGGCGCCCCCCGCCATGAGCACCCTGCCGTTGGGTAGCAAGGTCGCCGTATGAAATGCACGGACCGCAGCCATGGAGCCCGTGGGCGTGAATACGCCCGTGGCAGGATCGTAGATCTCCGAGGTCGCGAAGGAGATGTAGCCATAGCCCACGTCATAGCCCCAGCCCCCCGCAACGAGCACTTTGCCGTTGGGCAGCAGGGTCGCCGTGTGATGGGCACGCGCCGTGCTCATCGATCCCGTGGGCGTAAATGTGCCCGTCGCCGGATCGTACAGTTCGGCGCTCGCAATGAAGGTCCAGCCGGCGTCGTCAACATAGCCTCCTGAAATGAGCACCTTGCCGTTGGGCAGCAGCGTCGCCCTGGGAACTTGGCGCGCCGTGCCCATCAAACCCGTGGGCGTGAATACGCCCGTCTCCGGATCGTACAGTTCGGCGCTCGCAAGGGGCACCCAAGAATAGCCCCCCGCAACGAGCACCTTACCGTTGGGCAGCAAAATTGCCGTGTGCTCTTCCCGAGCGCTACCCATGGAACCCGTGGGCGTGAAGGTGCCGGTCGTCGGATTGTACAGCTCGGCGCTCGCGCCCCCCCCAGAGCCCCCCGTGATGAGCACTTTGCCGTCGGGCAGCAGGGTCGCGGTGTGATTGATCCGCGCCGCGCCCATGGAACCCGTGGGCGTGAAAGTGTCGGTCGTTGGATCGTACAGTTCCGCGCTTGCGAGGGCGGCGTTTCCGGAGTCCTGACCGCCGGCAAGGAGCATGAGACCGTTGGGTAGCAGGGTCGCCGTATGGTAGAGCCGTGCCGTGCCTGGGGAACCCGTGGGCGAAAAGGTGCCTGTGCCCGGCTCGTACAGCTCTGCCGAGGGGTCACTTAAGACGGCGCTCATGTCGGCGCCCCCCGTGATGAGCATCCATCCGTTGGGCAACAGGGTCGCCGTGTGGCCACCACGGCCGACGGCGAAAGACAAAGCGGGGATGAACCCGCCCCAATCCGCCTCGTACAGCTCGGCGCTTGCCAAGGCGGTGCCTCCGATGGAGTACCCCCCCGCGATGAGCACGCCACCATTGGGCAACAGGGTCGCCGTGTGATACATGCGCGCCGCGCCCATCGAACCCGTGGGCGCAAAGGTGCCGGCGTCCGGATCGTACAGCTCGGCGCTCGCCAAGATGGCGGCGCCGTCAAAGCCCCCCGCAACGAGCACTTTGCCGTTGGGCAGCAGGGTCGCCGTGTGAAGGGCACGCGCCGCGCCCATCGAACCCGTGGGCGTAAATGTGCCGGCGCCCGGGTCGTACAGCTCGGCGCTCGCCAAATAGCCGGCGCCTGTATTATGGCTACCCGCGATGAGTACCTTGCCGTCGGCAAGCAGGGTCGCCGTGTGGCCATACCGCGCCGCGCCCATCGAACCCGTGGGCGCAAAGGTGCCGGTTCCCGGATCGTACAGCTCGGCGCTCGCCAGATAGTTGGACGTGCTCGGTGTATAGCCCCCCACGATGAGTAGGAGACCGTTGGGCAGCAGGGTCGCCGTGTGATCCTGCCGGCCCGTGCTCATCGAACCCGTGGGCGTGAAGGTGCCGGTGCCCGGATCGTACAGCTCGGCGCTCGCGCCCCCCCCAGTGCCCCCTGCGACGAGCACCTTACCGTTGGGCAACAGGGTCGCGGTGTGATTGCCCCGCGCCGCGCCCATGGAACCCGTGGGCGTGAAAGTGTCGGTCGTTGGATCGTACAGTTCCGCGCTTGCGAGGGCGGCGCTTCCGGAGCCCAGACCGCCGGCGAGGAGCACCTTGCCGTTGGGCAGCGGGGTCGCCGTATGGTTGTACCGTCCCGTGCCTAGAGAGCTCCGGGTCGACGCCGGGATCGTCTTGGCGCTCCACGCGGTCGGCCCGCTTGCGTAACCATCGGTCGGCGTCACGACTACCTTCCAGGTATCACCGGCCGTTAGCAATGCCTTGACGACGCCCATGGTCGCAGCGGCGAAGCTCTGATCGACGCCGTTCTTGAACCACTGGTAGGTATACGTGACGGTGTCGATCGGGTCGGCGTCGGTGGAGGCCATCGAGAAGGCCACGAAGAGGTCGTCGCCGGCGGTATAGGCCTGGGGCTCGAGCGTGATGCTCGGCTGGGTTGGCACGCTGTTCTGAACGACGACGACGTTCGAATCCAGCGCGTTACCGTTGTCGGCGCCGTCGAAAGGCACGATCCGCAAGAAGACCGCGTCGCCGTGGGCGAAGGCGGCCCCCGTGAGCGTCGCGGCCGTGATGCCGCTCGCGGCGCTGTTCACGTACCACATGCGCTGATAGGTCACCGTGTCGCCGTCGTCGTCGTGGCTCGCGGAAGTAAACGCGAACGTCGAGGTCTCGTAGGCGGTCAAGGGCGTGATGCTCACCGAATCCATGACCGGCAGGCGGTTCTGAATCGTGACCACCGGCGCCGTCACGAAGCCGCTGTAGGCGGCCCCGTCGAAGGCGCGGGCCGCGACGGTGACCGTGTCGCCCCGCGCGTAGCCGGTGTTGATGCTCGCCGTGCTCGCGACGGCGACTCCATTCACGAACCAGCGGTACTCGGCCGACGGTACGTCGCCCGTGTCGGCGTCGCCGACGCCGAGCGCCGCCGCCGTGAGCGTGCTGGTGTTGTAGAAGGGGCCGCTGCCGAAGCCGACCGAGGAGATCGTCGGCGGCGTGTTGACGATGGCCACTGCATTCGAGCTCACGGCCAACCCGTAGGCTGCGCCGTCATAGGGCGTGACGAGCACGTAGACCGTGTCGCCCTTTGTGAGTAAGGCGCCCGAGAGCAAAGCGCCTGTCTCGCCCACGGCCGGCACCCCCGCGACGTACCACTGGTACGTGAGCACCGGCGCGTCGGCGGGGTCGGCGTCGGCGAGGCCGGTGTACCCGTCTACGTAGAACGTGGCGTCGATACCGTAGGCCGGCGAGCCGAGCGACGTGATCGTAGCCGAAGCGAGCGCCGGCGCGCTGTTTAGGATGGTGACGGTATTCGAGTCCAGGGGCGTGCCGGCTTGGGTACCGTCCCAAGGCGTGATCCGCAGATAGACCGTGTCGCCATGTTCGAAATTCGCGCCCGTCAGCGTCGTGCCGGTCACGCCGTTGGCCGAGCCGTTGACGTACCACATGCGCTGATAGGCCACCGTGTCGCCGTCGTCGTCGCTGCTCGTGGCCGTGAAATTGAACGTCGACGTTTCGTAGGCGGTCAAGGGCGTGATGCTCAGCGAATCCATGACCGGCAGGCGGTTCTGAATCGTGACCGCCGGCGCCGTGACGTAGCCGCTATAGGCCGCGCCGTCGTAGGCGCGGGCCGCGACCGTAACCGTGTCGCCCTTGGCGTAGCCGCTGCTGATACTCGCGGTGCTCGCGACGAGCAAGCCGTTGACGAACCAGCGGTACACCGCCGAGGGCGCGTCGCTCGCATCGGGGTCGGCGACGCCGAGCGCGCCCGCCGTGAGCGTGCTCGTATTGTAGAAGGGCCCGCTGCCGAAACTTACGGATGTGATCGTCGGCGCGCTGTTCAGAATCGTGATCGTGGCGGCATACAGCGGCGCGCTCGTGGCCTCGCCGTCGCTCGCTGTGACGGCGAGGGCGATCTCGTCGTTCTTTGCGTAGGCCGTATTGGCGATTGTTGCCATCGTGGACGCGGGCACGCCGTTCACATACCACTGAAAGCCGAAGGTGAGGCCGTCGCCGTCGGCGTCGGTCGCGCTCGGCGTGGCCGTGATGGCGGTCGTCAACTCGGAGTACGGCGCCACGCCGCTCAGCGTGACGCTCGTCATGACCGGCGCGCTGTTGCCGATCGTGACGGTCGCCGACGCGACGATTTCGCTCTCGTCGATGCCGTCGTCGTAGGTGACGCGAACGACGACCTGGTCGCCTTTGTCGAAGGCGGCGCCGTCGAGGGTCTGGAACGTTGCGCCGGCACCCTTGCGCACCGACGCGCCGTTCACGTGCCAGTCGTAGGTCATGTTCGCCGGCTTGAGCGGATTGTCGGCCGGGTCGGCGTCTACGGCTGCGACGGTCGCCGTGAGGGTGCTCGTTTCGAGGTAGGGTCCGGCCGAGAGGTCGACGCGCTCGACCACCGGCGCGGCGTTGTCGATTGTCACGACCTTGCTCCAGGTCGGAGCGCCGGCGGTGTCGCCGTCCCACGGTACGACCTCGGTCTGCACCGTGTCGCCGCGGCTGAAGTCGTCGCCGGTCAGCTCGTCAGCGGTCACGCCGGCGTCCTTGCCGTTCACGTACCAGGCGTAGCGGTAGCTCGGTTCGGCGCCGCTCGGCGTCGACCCTCCCTGCGGGGTGGCCGTGATGGTCGTGTTCTCGTCGTAGGGGCCGGCGCTCAGCGCCACGCGCTCGAGGCTGGGAGCGGTGGGGAGCGGCCCGGGCTGCTTCGAATCGGTCTCGGAACACCCTGCGGCCGCCAAGAGGGCGGCGGCCAAGACGCTGATTTTTGCGAACTGCATCGGTGCTCCTTCTCTTGGAAAGCCCCGTGAGTCACACACGTGCGAGATGGAGCACCTTCGGCACGATCCGTGAAAGCCCCATGGACCGCCGACACGGGGGACCGACGAACCTCCGATATCTTATAGGAGGCGCCATTGTACTGCAACTTGTTATGGTGGCCCTTTTTGGAGATCGCGATGTGCCGGTTGGCCAGGGAGTATCTACTGGCCTGTGCCAGGATGCGGGGGCAGGCAAGCCTAACGGTTTGCCAACCAGGGGCGCGCCTTTCTGCACATCATATCAAGTGCGCGCCCGCTATGCGCGTCCCCCTGCGTTGGCGTGTTAGCAGCTGGGGAGCCTGACCTACTTAGGACCGCACAAAAACTTGTTAAGGTCATGGACGTAGATGATGGAACTGTATACCTAAAAAATGCCGAAGATTGCGAATCCAACACTGAGCAAGATATTCTCGATTCGATTGTATTTCGCTCGGAATGCGGAGCTAAGGCTTGTTGCAATAAGTATTGCCACGTGCCATAGCTAAAGCCGACGGAAACGCGACCAACGTCACTACATCCACGTATTCCAAAACGACAAAAGGCTTTTTCCGAGCTATTGTGACAAGCACAAAAGCAGAATAGAGAGAGCCAAAAACGCAACGTAAAGTCGTTTTATCCACATAGGCGTTGAAGGTGCAACGTTTTAGGTATGAGGGCAGCCTTTCAAAGGTTCGGGACAACGCTGTCGGCGGCTAACATCTACTGAACGGCTCGTCGCCGTCTTACATCCCGGCTTCGCGCCTGCCCAACGAGCGACAGCAAGTGTCCAGGAGGCCGGATTTGCTGGGCCCGGGGCACAAGCGCGCGGGGCGTTAGGCGGCGCCAATGCTGAACACTATACCGAGCGGGCCGCCTGGCGCGCAATTGGAAGCGGGGGCGCGCCAAGCGCCGAGCGCCAAGCGCTGAGCGCCAACGAAACAAGAGCCAGGGTCAGGGCACGCGAGCAGACGTGCATACAGAGTGGTACTCGTTTCGACAACCGGAGAGTTTTCGCAGAGAATTTTCCGCGCCAGCCGCGCGGACGAGTGATTCAAGCCCCTTTGGCAGGCGTTGTGCGCAACCCTTCAGGCGCAGACCGGGTCCGCACGGGAGAAAGTCTCCGGGACTGGCCGCGCCGCTCTGTGCCGGCCGGCCCCACCCGCGTGGGTCACCCCTGGCGCGCCCCAAGGTAGAAAAACGAAGGCCCGGGCGCGTCGCGCCCGGGCCTGTTGATTTCTCCACGAAAACGCCGTCATCCCGACGACCAAAGCGGCGAGGGAGCTGAAGCCTCGCACCCCACCTCGAGAGGACGTGCGGTCCGTGGGCTATTGCACGCGGAAGATCAGCACGCGGTGATTGCCTCCGTCGGTGACGAAGAGGCGATCGCCGTAGAGAACGGCAGCATTGGGCGAAGCCATTTTGTCTGCATCCGTGCCCGAAAAACCCGAACCCACCACCTGATCGGCGTCCACGTGGGCCGTCGGAATGCTATTCCAGATGTGCACCTGGTAGCTCGTGATATCGCCGACGAACAGCTGGTTCCCGTTCGAGGTGATGAAGTAGGGCTTGAATCCGCTCGCACTGCTGGCGAAATCCAGCTGTCCCAGCACACCATCGGCAAGCTGGCCGCTGCTCGTCGGGAAGGTATCCCAGATGAGGATGCGGTTGTGTCCGACCTCGGCGACCAAGAGGCGCGTCCCGTCGCTCCAGATGCCTGCGGGAGCGAGAAGATTCTGCGCGTTCGGGCTCGCCGGCGTGTCACAGGTGGTCATGTCGAGCTGGCCCAGGACGATGTCGGCCGCCACGCCATTCGTCGTGGGAATGGTGTTCCAGATGAGGACGCGGTTGTTACCGCCATCGGCGACAATCAGCTTCCCATCCACGGCGAAGGCAAACTCAGGCGTGGTCATTCCCGAGGCGCTGCATGCCGCACCGCTGCTCGTGAAGTTCGCCTGACCAACGACAACGTCGGCCGCCGCCCCGGTGGTCACCGGCTGGCTGTTATAGATGAGCACGCGATTGTTGTCGTAGTCGGCGACGAAGACCTTGCCTTCTCCCGCACTGATGCTGCCAGGCCCCGTGTAGCGGCTGGCTGAGGTTCCCGCGGCCGTACCCGTGAGCGTGTCCTGGCCGAGGACAAAGTCGGCCGTGGCCCCGAAGGTGGCGGGCACGCTGTAGAAGCCGAGGATGCGGTTGTTGAACGTATCGTTCAGATAGAACGTACCGTTCAGCAGGAGGGCCGGGCCATAAGGGGTGTCCATCTGTCCGAGGCCCGTGCCGGATGCGCCGGACGTAAGGTTCGGCTGGCCGATGGCGTACTCGGCCTTCACTCCACTCGCGAACGTGGCGAAGGGATAGTGGAGTTCGACACCGGCCTCATGGCTCGCCCCGCCGGTGGTCTCGGCGCGGACGATAATCAGGTTCGCCCGGTCTCCCAGGGTGACGGGGACGGTGATGGTGTCTCCGGTCAGGGTGGCCGTGATGGAATTGCCGTTGTGGGTGGCCGAGACCGTACCGATCGTCCCGTTGACGGTGACGGCGGCGGTCACCACGATGCTCCGGGTACCGACAATCGTCGCACCGGTGGCATGGGAACCGATCGTGACCAGGACGGTGTCGGGGGTCGAACCCGAGGTATCGACGACCCACGTGAACGTCGCCGGCGTCGGATCGGCGAAGCCGTCCTGGACCGCTCGGACCGTAAAGGTGTGGCTTCCGTCAAGCAGCCCCGTGTAGCTTGCCGTGCCGCCGGTGGTCACCACAAACGGCGCGTCGTCCAGTTTGTATTCGATGGTATCGGTCTGGGGACTGCTGAAGGTGAAGGTCACATCGGCCCCCGAGGGGTCTGCCGGAGTGGTCTCGAGGGTGGTGTCGAGCTGCGGTGCCGCGGGCTCGAACTGATAGATGACCGTCTGAACCGCCTCCTGGTTGCCGGCCTTGTCCACCGAAAAGAACTGCAACGTGGTATCGGTCGAGATGGCGATCGGTGCGGTGTAGACGGTGGAGTCGGTCGTCGGTGTGCTGCCGTCGACCGTGTAGTAGGTTTCGGCACAGCCGGATCCCGCACCATCGTCGCAAGTCAGCGCGACCTGCTGGGGCTCGTTATACGTGCCGCCCTCCACGGAAGCGCTCGTCGACGGGGGGTCGGTCTCATCCATGACACAGCTGACGACAATGTCGTCGACGTTCGCCTCGGCGGTGCCGCTGCCGTTCTCGACGGTACAGACCTGGCCGTCGGGCTGCGTCGCGACGGTGACGTCATAGGGCTTGCCCGAAGCGACGGTCCCGGAAAAGACGAAGACGCCGTCCTCGGTAATGGTCTTGTCGTCGCCGCCATTGTTCTGCAACACCAGCGTGCCGGTCAGTCCCTGCACCTGGCCACCGATCGCGTGACTCTCCGCATTTGCACATACACCCGGAACGTGGCGGACCTTTCGGATTCTCGCGTTCAGCCCGTCCGACACATAGAGGTCGACGCCGTCGGAGCTGGCGCCGACCGCGACAATTGCGTTGGGAGAGGAGAACGTTGCCTCTTTACCCGGACCGTCAGCGTATCCGCTGCTGCTACCGGCGATGGTGGTCACCTTACCGGTGGCAATCACAATTTTGCGAATTCTCGTGTTTTCGAAGTCGGCCACATACAGATGGGTTCCGTCGGTTGCCAATCCCGTTGGTTCGCTGAATGAGGCCTCTTTACCCGTGCCGTCGGCCCTGCCCCTTGTGCCGGAACCCGCCAGGAGGGTCACTTCGCCCGTGGCGATGACGATTTTGTGGATACTCTCAGTGCCAAACGAACTTACGTACAGATGGGTTCCGTCGGTGGCGAGCCCGCGGGGTCTACTGAATCCTGCGGCCAACATGGTTACTTCGCCGGTGGCGATTACCACCTTCATGACCTTGCCAAGGCCGTAATCTGCGACATACAGATAGGGGCCCTCGGCAACAACGCCGTACGCCTCCTGAAAGGTCCCGGGCGCCACCATTGTGGTCACCTCACCCGTGTCAATCGCCACTTTGCGAATTGCCTGGTTCTCCGAAACGTAGAGATGAACGCCGTCGGTCGTGATCTGTTTAGGCTCGTCGAAGGAGGCTTCCGCACCAAATCCATCGACCCTACGCTGCTCTCCGGAACCGGCCAGCGTGGTCACTGCTCCGGTGGCCGTGGTGACCTTGCGGATGTTTTCATTGTCGTTGTCCACGACGTATAAATGGGTACCGACACTTGTGATGCCTAGTGGCAGGTGGAACTGCGCGGTGGTACTCGTTCCGTCGGCGAACCCCAACGTGGAACCGGTCAGGGTCGTCACCTGCGTGTCGCCACAGTCGTACGTCTCGGCGCCTGTACTCGGGCAGGCCGTCAGCAGGGCCAGCATCAGGAAAAGCGTACTCGTACGCAACGGAAATCCGGTGTTCATTTCGATTGATCCTCTTCGTCAAGCCCTGCATGTGCCTGCCATACACGGGCCGTGGGTTTACGGCTTCGTGGGCGTCATCCTGTTTGCGGCAGGGTTGTCGTGCCGCTACACGGGGAAACCTTAGATAATACAGGTAAAGGCGTTGGAATGAAGTAATGATTTCTTTACATCGAGACGCCGGCAACCTCTTCAGAACCTTAGAGGGGGCAAATGGACCTGGAAGCGTCCGACGCGCGCGCTCCGGAAACAGCAGTCCGACAATGGGGCCTGTCTCGCTAGAGAGTATTCACATGGCAAAGAGAAGTAGAGACTGGAACGAGGGATTGGCCGAAGACCTGCGGGATCCCGAGTTCGCCCGGGAGTTCATCACCGCCGCACTCGAAGAGGGGATTTGTTGCTGGCGCCCTTGGGCCTGCAGTTGACCGTTGCGCCGCGAAAGCGCCGGCGTGCCTGAGCAGAGGTGTTTACGATGGAGCGGTCCAGTCCGCGCCGTCGCTCGAGCTGCCGGAAGTGCACCTTTGCCCCTTCAAGTCCCCACGGCAGTGCTCGACGTAAACGAGGGCTGCCCCGGGGAGCAAGCGGAAAATCGTTTTCAACCAGGCGTTGGACCTTGGGCTGCCGGCGCGTTTCATTTCTCAAGTACGGCAGCGACAAAAAATGGTCAAATTTTGGACCCCTGTTTTTGAATGATTTCAATGGCTTCCAATTGTGCAATTAATTGCACAACTGGAGGGGTACCCTACCCCGGAAGGCGAAGCGCCACAAGCAAAGCATCGACCATTCAAGGCCTCGGCTACGCCAGCCCCAGGCTGAAACAGCGCATGGAAATGCTTCCGTTCTCGAGCCCTTCGTACTCGTAGCGCAAGGCGTCGCGGTCGTCGGCGGCTCCCAGGGGATAAAACAGCGGATACCAGTGATCCGGCGAGGGAATGCTGAGCCGGCCGGCGGTCGTGCTCAGGGCATCGTTCCGGAGTGCCGCGTAGTCCCGGTTCTCGAGCCGCGCCTTGACCCAGGCGTCGAACTCCACCGCCCAGTCATACGGCGCGACCTCGCCGCGCAGAACGGCGCGGCGCAGGTTGTGCACGATGTTTCCGCTGCCGACGATGAGAATTCCCTCGTCGCGCAGGGGTCGCAGCTGCTCGCCGAGCTTGAAGTGATACTCGGCCGGCTGCTCCATGTAGATGCTCAGCTGCAGCACCGGGATGTCGGCTTCGGGGTACATGTGGCGGAGCACCGCCCACGTGCCGTGATCGAGCCCCCAATTCTCGTCGTCGGGGTGGACCTTCGGATCCTCGATCCGCGCGCGGATGAAGTCGGCGATGGCCGGGCTGCCCGGCGCGGGGTACTGCACCTGGAAGAGCGCCTCGGGAAAGCCGTAGAAGTCGTGGATCGTGCGCGGCTGTGCCATGCGCGTGATCCAGCTCCCCTCGGTCATCCAGTGGGCCGAGGCGCACAGGATGGCCCGCGGCCGGGGAATCTCGCGCCCCAGCCGCGCGAGCGCCTGCGTAAAGGCATTGTCGGCGATCGCGTGCATGGGATTGCCATGGCCGATGAAGATCACCGGCATGCGGGCGCCGGCAGCGGATTTTTTCGCTCGACCCATCGATGTACTCATGCGGAAAAGAGTCCTCTGGATGCGTTCAGCCGTTCCGAGTCTTCCCTGCATTGATCCTACCGCACGCGGACACCCGGCGCGGGCATGCGGAGCGGAATGCGCTTGGGGCGCGTGTGCAGCCGCGAGGCGAAGCTTCTGCGGGAGTTGACCGAGGGGATAAGTGAACAACCGTGCCGCCGCGGAACGCGCGGTTCCCGGCCGGGAGTGCGACCCCGCTGGGGTCGGGGCGCCAATTCGGATGCGTGAGACTCAAGAGTGGGCCCCCTACGGGGTCCGCGAGGTGTTCAATGGAATCCCTGAAGGGCCGGGGTGCGTCTCACAAAAACGACGCGTCGGAACAGGCGATGCGCTCGAGCTTCCCCTTGCGCTTGATGAGGTTCTTGTAGTCCCACTGGATCTCCCGGGCCTTCTTGAGCCACCGGCGGAGATCCTTCGCATTCACCTGGGCGGCCGCGGTGAAGCGGGCTTCGGCCGCCTTGAAGCGTCCTTCGGGCTGCAGGCCCGGTTCGTCGAACGACTGGCCGCTCCAGAACAGCAGGCGGACGCACGATTTGAGCTTGCTGTAGCCGACGATCGGGTTCCCCTCGAGAAACCAGACGGGATGCCCATGCCAGACTTTGTTTTCCGCTTCCGGCAGGGCCGTCGCGATTTCCTTCGCGAGGCGTTCCGCGATTTCGCGGTCGGCCGGGGCGAGGGCCTCATGGTAGGCCTGGGTCGTTGGATGCATCGGTCGCCTTTCGTTCACCATCTCCGCACGTCCTGATAGAATGCGCTTCAGGCGAATCCACGACGACGCGCCGCGTAGCCGCCACGGCAGAAAGACTCCGGAATTAGCCGCGCTTCTCCGAAAGCGTCGCCACGATGGGGGCGCCCCGGGTGACGATCATCGTATGCTCGTACTGCGCCGAAAGGTTGCCGGCGTGGCCGACCAGCGTCCAGCCATCGGCGGCTTCGGTCACCGACGTGCTTCGCGTCGACAGAAACGGCTCGATGGCGATGACCTGCCCTTCCCGCAGCCGGCGCGTATCCCGCGGGTCGTAGTAGCCGACGATGTCATCGGGCTCTTCGTGCAGGCTGCGCCCGATGCCATGGCCCGCCAGATTCCGAATCACTTTGAATCGGTGGACCTCCGCGGTCCGCTGAATCGCGTGCCCGATGCGGTGAAGGGGCGATCCGGCCCGCGCTTCGGCCATCGCGTGCTGCAGGGCCAGCCGCGTGGCGTGACATAGGCGCGCCTTGACCTTGGAGACGGGCGGAACCACGATCGTACCCCCCGTATCCGCAAAATAGCCGTCGAGCTCGGCCGAGACGTCGACGTTCACCACGTCGCCCGCCCGAATCACGCGCGGACCGGGGACTCCATGCGCGGCCTCTTCATTGATGTTGATGCAGGTCGCGCCCGGAAAGTCGTACATGACGCGGGGGGCCGATCGGGCGCCATGCCCATTCAGCAGCGCGCCGCCCAGCTTGTCGAGCTCGGCCGTCGTCATGCCCGGCTCGATGGCCTGCAGCATGGCGTCGCGCACCCGGGCGACGACCCGTCCGGCATTCAGAATGCCATCGATATCCAGCTGGTTTCGTATCGTCATGGGATTACTCTACCGGAAACGCACGGCCGCTTCCGCCCGATGCGCCTGTTCATTTCCGCAGAACGCTTGTGCGGGCCCCACGCGAAAAATCTCAGCCTGGGCGCGCCCACGCCAGCATCGGGATGAACCCGCCCGCGATGAGACGCCTGCCGTCAAATACCGGCGGAAGATCCGAGAAGTTCATGCGCGGATCGCTCGTCAGCTTCGCCATGCCGGCGTCGCGTGTCGCCTTGTCGGGCCACTCCACGAACGACAGGACGACCGCCTCCCCCTCCCCCGCTCCGGCGGCCCGGACGAAGGTTGCGTACTCCTCAGGTGCGCGCCGGACCTCCTCGGCATGGTAGGTCGATGCATCGGGGCCGGCTTCATCGAGCCAGCACTCCGTGACCCGCAGTGCCCCGCACTCTTTCACGACCTCCACCGAAATTCTCGCGAGTTCCTCGTACGCAGCCTTGTTCTCCCGGGGTACCGGTACGAGGTAGCAGTCGATGTACGCCATGCGCGTTCTCCTGTTCGAATGGTGAGCGACAAACCCGCCGCGAGCCTGCGGGCGAGCCGCGAAGCCAACCTCAATTGATGATCTCACCCGTGTTCCGGGCCAGTCGTTCGCGCCACTGGCGGATCTCGTCCGGCGTCTGCCGGACCCACTCCGTCGCTTCGGCGACGATCTTCAAGGGCGCCTCAGAGCGGTAGGAGCGCGTCGGGTTGCCGGGGAACTTCTTGTCGGTCACATTCGGATCGTTCTCAAAAGGCCCGGTCGGCTCCACGATATACACCCGCTCCGGGCCTTCCCCTTGCGCCAACGCAGCCGCCAGCCCCGCCCCGTTCACCTGGGCGGTGAAATAGATGTGGTTCATCCTGAGGTCGGGCTTGTAATTGGACGTGCCCCCCGGGGTCAGCAGATCGCCGACCTGCAGAGCCGCTTTCGTCCCGTGATAAAAGGGCCCCGTATCGGTGGGTTCATACCGAAACGAGGCCGCCTGTTCGTTGTACTTTTCCGCCTCGTCCGGGTTCCCCAGTTCCGCATGGCACCGGGCAATGTTCGAATACAGGAACGGAAAGGCACTCCGGACCGAGTCGTCGTCGATTCCGGTTGCATGCCGCAAGGCCGTTTCGAGCCACTCCAGCCGGTCGGACGCGTTCTGGGAATGCCGGGCGACGTAATAGGCCGCCAGGAATTTCTCGAAGTCGCGGGTCGCTTCGTCCCAGGCTTGACGGAACAGCCTGCCCGCTTCGGCGGGATTGCCGCTTTCTTCCATGGCCATCGCCTGGAGACAGCGTTTCACCACGGGATTGGCGGGATTGAATTCCATTTCTGTCGCCCCCTTCGGACGGGTGTTTCGAGTACCGCTTCTCGCGGCCGCAGTGCAACCACTATAGCGAGCGAACCGCCCGCCACGCAATCGGGCGCACCGAGCGCAAACCGCCAGGCGCCGAGTGCCAAGCGCCAAGAAGCAAGGACGTGGTGATCTTGGTCCTTGCCGGAAAATTCGTCACTCGTCTCTCGTCACTTGGAAAAGCGCCGAGCGCCAAGCGCCGAACGCCGAATGGTAATTCCTCCTCCTGATTCCTCCTCCTCGGTGGAGGAGGAGGACCGGGCGGGGCCGACCCGCCCGGAGGAGGTGGTGCCCCCCGCCTGAAGGCGGTGTCGCGCGAGGATATATTCCCGGCGCCTTCCCGGTTGCCGATCGGCGTGCCGCGGCCGCGCCGTGGGTGCTACAACGGCGGAGAAGCTTTGCGCAGGGTTCGGCATCGGGCCCGGGAGTATCTCCATGTTCACGAAGCGACTGGCTGCAGGGACGATTCTTTTGCTCGCTGCGGTGCTGTTCGAGGTTCCGGGTCACACCCAGGGCCAGCCCGCCTATGAGCGGCCCGAAACGCGCGCGCTCGTCGCCCTGGTGTCCGACGCCGCGGCGCTCGTGCGCGAAAAGGGCGAGGCGGCCTTTCAGGATTTCGGCCGACCCGGCAGCCGCTGGCGCGACCGGGAGACCTACATCTTCGTGATCGATCCGGCCGGCAACATGCTCGTGCACGCCGATCCTGCGCTCGAAGGGAAGAACCAGCTCGACCTCGAAGACGTCAACGGCAAGCCCATCGTGCGCGGGCTCCTCGGCGCGGCGCTGGGCGCCCCCGACCGGCCCGGCGGCTGGTACCACTACGAATGGCCCGTTCCCGGCGGGCTACTGCCCCGGTGGAAGAGCAGTTACGTACAGCGGGTGCAGACTCCCTCCGGCAGGCAGTACATCGTCGGCAGCGGCATGTACAACGACGAAATGGAGCGGGCCTTCGTCGTCGACGCCGTGACCCGGGCCGCCCACGACATCGAGCGGCATGGCAGGGCGGCGTTTCCGCGCTTCCACGATCCGAAGGGACCCTTCATCTTCAAGGACGCCTACGTCTTCGTCGTCGACATGGACGGCACCGAGCTCGTGAACCCGGCGTTTCCGAACCTCGAGGGGCGAAACATCCGCGACGTCGAAGACGCGCAGGGCAAGCCGCTCGTGCGCGAGATGCTCGAGACCGTGCAGACCCGGGGTTCGGGATGGGTCGACTACCTGTGGCCGAAACCGGGCGAGAGCGACCCGACCCGCAAGTCGGCCTACGTGACCACGGCGCGGCTCGGCGACCGGCGGGTGCTGGTGGGGGCCGGGGTGTACCTGGCCGACGCGCCGACGGTTGTCTCTCCCGAGCCCACGATGACCGCTTCGGAGCTGCGGGCGCTCGTGCGCGATGCGGCGGCGGTCTTCGCGCGCGAAGGAGAAGACGCCTACCCCCGCTTCCGCGAAAGAGGGTCGAAATGGTTCCACGACGACACGTACTTCTATGTCTGGACCCTTTCGGGCACGCGCGTCTTTCACGCGGCGAACCCCGAGAGCGAGGGCGAAGACGTGCGCAACCTGACGGACATCGTTGGCAAGCCCATCGGCAGGATGTTTCCCGACGCCGTCTCGGGGCCCACGGGCGAAGGCTGGGTCCACTACATGTGGCCCGAACCCGACGACATCTTCCCGCAGTGGAAGTCGTCGTTCATGAAGCGGGTCACCTTTCCCTCCGGCGAGCAGGTTCTGATCGGCGCCGGCATCTACAACATGGAGATGGACCGCGTGTTCATCGAAGACGTGGTCGACCGGGCCGCCGCCCGGGTGGCCGCGCAGGGGCAAGCGGCCTTTCCAGCCCTGCGTGACCCGAAGGGGCCGTTCGTCTTCATGGATACCTACGTCTTCGTCACCCACCCGAGCGGCGTCGAGCTGGTGAACCCCGCGCACCCCGGTCTTGAGGGGACGAACATCGCCGGGGTCAGGGACATCCGCGGCACGCTTCTGGTGCGCGACTACGTCAACGAGGCCCTCGAAAAGGGGGAGGCCTGGGTCGACTATTTCTGGTACCGGCCCGGCGAGAACACGCCGGCGCAGAAACACACCTACGTGCGCAAGGTGCGGCACGGCCCCGACACGTATATCGTCGGCTCGGGGTTCTATCCGCGGGCCGAAGCGGCCGATGGCGAACCACAGCGAGAGGGGGAGCGGTGAGGAAGCCTGTGGCCACTCGGATTCCGGGACACCGCTCGTTGAATCCAGGGCTCGCGTCTCTCCTCCTCCTCGCTGGAGGAGGAGGACCGGGCGGGTCGATCCCGCCCGGAGGAGGTGGTGGCCGACCGGAGGTGGTGGCCGGCGATGTTCCGCCTCAGGCTTCGAGAAAGCGCAGCGCCTCGGCCTCGTCGCGGAAGACGTTGAAGGCGAGGCCCGACTCACGGCCCTGGCGGCTGAGCTGGAGCTCACCGACGGCGCTGCGGACGAGCATGGCGCTCTTGCGCCAGCCTTCGGTGGTCTGGCCGGCGTATTTCCTTACGGCGTTCTCGAAGGCTTCGTCGTTGCGCAGCGGCCCTTCACGCAGGTCGAGCAGAAAGGCGTGCCGGGTGCGGTCGAGCCCGCCCACAGAGCCGGCCACGTCGCTGAAGGCGCGTTCGACGTCGTCGAGCTGCTCGAACCGGGCGGCGCTGCGCTTCACGCGCACGAGGGATCGATCCGCGTCGACTTCGACGGTGAAGTATCGGTTTTCCAGTGCGATCATGGGGAATACCACGTTGGGGGTTGCCGGTCGTCAGACCCGCCGGCGAGCGGGCCTCCACGGTAGTTTATCACCCTTCCCGCGCCCCGGGGTGAAACCGTGGCGCCAGTCGCCTCGGGTCGAACGGATTTTTCTGTGCCCTTGCCGCCGAATCGTCAATCGTCACTCGGGGAAAGCGCCAAGCGCCAAGCGCTGAGCGCCAACGAGGCAAGGGCAAGGTGTTTCAAGGTTCTTGCCGGCGCACTTGCCTGAACTCGTCACTCGTAACTTGTCACTCGTAACTTGTATCGATTCCCGCCAGGTTCCGCGCGAGCGCCTTCTTGCGCTCGACGTCCATGCCACGCAGAATCTGGATACGCTGGGCCTGCGGACTCCCCGCGCCGTGCATCGATTCCGTCAGATACCCGACGGCGTTCCGCCCGAGCGTCATGTTCTCGATGAGGCGCAGGATGCGCATCCGGTCTTCCACCGCCACCCCTTCGCGGCCGGCAAGGAACTTGCGCACGATGTCGCCCACGGCCTCCGAGGCGAGATCCTTCTCGCTCGGCATCGTGACCATGATGCCCCCCGCGAGATCCTGGGCCAGGCGCGCAATTTCGTAGGGGAACCGGGTGACGTTGTGCTTGCAGACGTTCGCGAGCATGGCGTCGTTCATGTAAATCCCCGACGCGAGCGGCTTCGCGGCATAGGAGGACGCGATGCCCGACGAGAAGATCGTCTCGTTCAAGTGCGTCATCTCGACGAGCTTGTCCTTGATGTGCGAAACCGACTCGACCCCGTTGTAATCCGCAATGCCGGCGGCCGCGCCGATGAGCACGTCGCCGAGGCCGGTCTTGCAGACATAGCTTGCGCGGTGGTAGGCCGTAAAGCGCGCCACCATCTCCTGCGCGAACTCGTACTCGCCGTCCATCAGCACGTGTTCCCACGGAATGAAGACGTGGTCGAAGTGAACGAGCACCTCCTGCCCGCCGAACTTCGCGTTCCCCTGATCGATGGGCACCCCCTCGAGCGCCCGCGAGTCGCTCGCCTGGCGGCCGTAGATGTAGGTGATCCCCTCCGCGTCGCCCGGAATCATGCCGACGACCGCGTAGTCCTTATCCGCCGCGGTCATGTTCATGGTCGGCATGACGCAGATCCAGTGCTGGTTCCACCCGCCGGTCATGTGGGCCTTGGCGCCCGTGACGAAAATTCCCTTCTCGTTGCGTCCCGAAACGTGCAGGAACATATCGGGATCGGCCTGCTCGTTCGGCCGCTTGCTGCGGTCTCCCTTCGGGTCGGTCATTCCCGCGGCGATCAGGATGTTCTTCTCCTGCGCGAGCGTGAGGAAATCCAGAAAGCGCCGGTGGTAGGGCGTGCCGTGCTTCGCGTCGATATCGTAGGTGATCGAGTGGAGCACCGACAGCGTATCCAGCCCGGTGCAGCGCTGAAAGCAGGTGCCCGTGAGCTGGCCCATCCGCCGCTGCATCCGGTTCTTCATCACGAGGTCGTCGGGCGACGTCGGCAGGTGAAGGAAGCGATTCACCCGCCGGTTCAAATACGGGGAATGGGCCGTGGCGAGCTCGGGGTCGGCGATCGCCAGGTCGTAGCTCATCCGGAGCGCGTTGATCGACGGGCGGATGACCGGATGATCCACCGGTTCTTCAATCCGCTCGCCCATGAAGTAGAGATGCGTGCCGCGATTGCGCAGGCTCGCGACATACTCGTCGCCGGTAGTGATGACCGGCATGCGCGCCCAGCGCTCGGCGGCCGTTTCCAGTTTGCGCTCGGGCAGGGTCTGTGCACCGCTCATGGCTATCCCCTCGTGGCAGGTTCCCGTTCAAGGGGAACCCCTGATGTTCCGCAGTCGACTAAGCGAGACACTCGATGGCGCGGCTCGCCTGCAGCGCCTCGATGTCGGCATCGGCAAATCCGAATTCCCGCAATACTTCGCGCGTGTGCGTCCCCACCGGCGTCACGGGCTGCGGCGCCCCCGGCTTCGTGCGGGAAAACCGCGGCGACGGCGCCGGCTGCATCATGCCGCCGACCTCGAGAAACGTGCCGCGCGCCTTGTTGTGCGGATGCGCGGGCGCTTCGCCCAGACCGAGCACGGGCGCGTAGCAGACGTCGGTTCCCTCGAGAATCGCGTCCCACTCGTCGCGCGTCTTCGTGCGGATGATCGTCGCCAGCTTCGCCTTCATCTCGGGCCAGCGCGCCATGTCCATCTGGTTGCCGAAGTCTTCGGCCGGCAGCTCGAGCTTCTGCATGAGCAGCGCGTAGAACTGCGGCTCGATGCTCCCGATGGAGACCCACTTGCCGTCCTTCGTCTCGTAGACGTCGTAGAAGTGGGCGCCGCTGTCGAGCAGGTGCGTGCCGCGGTTGTCGTCGAACATGCCCATGGAGCGCAGCCCATAGAACATGGCCATGAGCGTGGCCGCGCCGTCGACCATGGCGGCGTCGACCACCTGCCCCTTGCCCGTGCGCTGGGCTTCGAGCATCGCGCAGACCATGCCGAACGCGAGCAGCATGCCGCCGCCGCCGAAGTCACCGACGAGGTTCAGGGGGGGCACCGGGCCTTCGCCGCGGCGCCCGATGGCGTGCAGGGCGCCCGTGAGCGCGATGTAGTTCATGTCGTGGCCGGCGGCGTTCGCGAGCGGGCCGTCCTGACCCCAGCCGGTCATGCGGCCGTAGACAATCTTCGGGTTCCGCGCGAAGCACGCCTCGGGGCCCACGCCCAGCCGCTCGGCCACGCCCGGCCGGTTGCCCTCGAAGATCGCGTCGGCCTTCTCGCACAGGCGCAGCACGGTCTCGACCCCCTCGGGGGATTTCAGGTTCACGGCCACGGCCTTGCGGTTGCGGAAAAGGACTTCGTGGCCGATCATGGACGACGGATTGCCGCCGGGACGATCGATGCGGATGACCTCGGCCCCCATGTCGGCCAGCATCATGCCGCAGAAGGGACCCGGGCCGATGCCCGCGAGCTCGAGAATGCGAAAACCGGAAAGCGGACCCGCCATACGTCAACTCCACGCACGAGTGCAAAGAAGACAGTATAAACAAAGCGCTTCCGGTTATCTACCGCCTGGTCGGCGGCTTTGCGCGCCCCCTCGGGCCCCCGTTCAGGCGCAGAACGACTGCACGGTCGCGAGCAGGACGTCGAAATCGATCGGTTTGCGTAGAAAAGCCTGGGCCTCAATGTCGCCGACCTCGGGCGTTTCCGATACGGCCGACACGACGACCACCGGAGCCGCTCGCCCCAGGGCCCTGAAGCGCGTGAGAAACTCCCAGCCGTTCATGACCGGCATCATGAGGTCGAGCAGGATGACGCATGGATCCTCAGTGCTTTCTTCGAAATAGCGCAGGCCCACCAGCCCGTTCTCGAAGGCGAGCGTGGGGTATCCTTCATACTCGAGTAGCTCGGCCAGGCTTTCGCGGATCTCGGGTTCATCTTCGATGATTACGACTCTGGCTGGTTTCATGACACCGGAAGGGAAAGAAAAAAGGTGGTCCCCTCCCCTTCGGCGCTCTCGACGCTGACCGCGCCGCCGTGCGCTTCGAGGATGGCTTTGGCAATGTAGAGGCCGAGCCCCGAGCCGAAATCCTTCGCGTTCTCGCCCTGCCAGTTCTTCTGGAAGATGTTCGCGAAGTGCTCGGCGGGGATACCAGGGCCCTCGTCATGGACGCGGAATGCAATCGCGTCTCCGTCGCGGCGCGCGCCTACCTCGACGACGCTGCCGGCGGGGCTGAACTTGAGCGCATTGGAGATGACGTTCGCCAGCGCCTGATACAGACGCTTGTGATCGACCGACAGGGTCGCATCCTGCTCGATACGCTCGACCGAAAGCGTGAGTCCCTTGTCCTGCGCCAGCAGCTGAAAGCCGTCCTGAACTTCTTCGAGCAGGGCGTTCAGCGAGACCGCTTCACGCGCCAGGCGAAACCCGCCTCCTTCCTCAATCTTGGCCACGAGGTTGAGGTCTTCGATGAGCGCCATGGCGCGCCGGGCGGCCCGCGAAATTCGATCGACGGGCTTCTCGAGCCGGTCGTCTCCGGCCAGCCGCTTCAGCAGAACGGCACTGATCTCGATCGCATGCAGTGGGTTGCGCAGGTCGTGAGAAACGATGGAGAGAATGTCCTGCCGGTTGCGGATCGCCTGCTGCGCGTCGCGGTACAGGCGCGCGTTGTCGATGGCCACGGCCGCGCGCCCCGTCAGTTCCTCGGCCGTATCGCGATCGAGATTATCGTAGTACCGGTTCGACTCACCCTGGATAAAGGTGATGGCGCCGATGATGCGGCCGCGGCTGCGCATGGGCACGGCGATCGACGAGCGCAAGCCCAGGCTGCGCGTGATGAGCAGCAGCTCGGGATCGGTGATGGCCGCCGTGAGCACGTCGTCGCCGATTTCCGGAAAAAACTCGGTTTCACCCGTATTCACCACGTTCGTCCGGTACATCGGCGACTTCAGATCGACCGGATAGCGGCGGCGCAGTTCGCGGGCCAGCTCGACCTTCTCCCGGTCGCGGTGGCTCACGCAGACCAGCTCGAGCGAGTTGCCGTCGGCGGTCAACAGGTCGACCGCGAACCAGTCGGCGAAATCGGGCACCGTGATCTCGGCCAGGTTCGAGAGGGTCGTCTGGTAGTCGAGCGAAGAGGCGACGATGCGGCTCGCTTTCGCCAGGTAGGCCTGCCGGGTTTCGCGGCGCACCTTCTCGGTCTGGTCGCGAAGAATGGCCGTAAACAGCTTGCCCCCCGGGGTTTCGACCTTCGAGATGGTGGCCTCGATGGGAAACACCGAGCCGTCCATGCGCCGCGCCTCGATGGCGCCGGGCCGGGTCATGCTGCGCGAGGTCACGCCCGTGCGGTCGAATTCGGCGATGTGGCCCCGATGCGCCCGGACGTACTTCTCGGGAAGAAAGGTCTCGAGCGGCAGCCCGATGGCCTGATCGGCCGCCACGCGGAACATCTGTTCAGCCGCGCGGTTGAAGACGACGATGCGATGGCTTTCATCGATCGTGATGACGGCGTCCATGGCCGACTGGATGATGCCGTCGAGCCGCTCCTTCTGCTCCAGATACTGCTGTTCGGCGCGGATGCGCTCGGAGATGTCGAGGGTCACCCCGCGAAGGCCCACCGGGCGTAGACGCTCGTCACAGACGATCATGTAGTGCGATTCGCACCAGACGACCCGCCCCTCGCGGGCGACGATGCGCAGGCGCGAGACCGCGTCACGGCAGGAGTCGACCGCGCGCCGGATCTCCTCGGCAACCCGCTCGCTGTCTTCGGGATGGATGACCCTCGCCCAGAAGTCAGGCGTGTGCATCCACTCGTCGACGGTGTATCCGAAGAGGCTCTCGACGGCGCTGTTGACGTACAGCATGGCCTGCCGTCCATCGGTCTCGAACCGGGTCTCCCAGACGACGCCGGGCACGCTTTCGAGCAGATCGAAGGCTCGGTCTCCCGATAACATCCGCGAAGGTCCTCCCATTCCGTAAGCACGGAAGCATACCACTCCGGGCGGTAGCTTGGCGAGAGTCGTCAGTCGACCAGTCGTCAGTCTTCAGTCGGCCCTGTCCGGTCCGGAATCAAGAATCAGGAATCAGGAATCAGGAATCAGGAATCAGTGGAAACTGATCTCCGTCTCGTACAGGTTCGTGGGCGCCAGCTGGCCTTCGTGCCAGGAAAGATCCGGGCCGTCGACGTCATTCGAATAGTTGTAGACGACGAAACGGTCTTCCCCGGCCGGGAGGATGCTGGGGAAGCAGGTGTCGCCCCGCGAAGGGAGATCGAGTACGAACTCAACCGCCACGCGCTCCCGATCGATACGCCAGAGCGAGCAGCGCTTCGGATGACGCCAGTAGTCGAGCTGGTACAGAGCAAACCGCCCTTCCCACGAAAGATCGTCGCGGCCGAGATCGTAATTGCCATCTTCGGTCACATTCCTGCGGGCGATGAGCCAGATCTCGCCGGCGTGCGCGAACAGCAGCGGCGAGTCGAACTTGCGGCGGTCGCGGTGGCAGGTCCAGGCCGTGAGGTCCTCTTTCGGCGCGCGGCAGACGAAGGACCCGAACCCCTCCGAATCGCCCGCCTCGTTGCGGCTGACAGCGAACAGATTTCCCTCGGCGTCGAACGCAACGTCGGTCTCGGACATGCCCCCCTCGAGCACGACCGGCCGCCCGGCATCGAGCGGAACCCATTCGTCGCCGTCGGTCGTCGTGAGCAGATACACCGAAAGGGGATCGCCCGAAAAGTTGTAGATGTTTGCCCCGCCTTCATACCCGACGAGAATCGGGCGGTCTCCCGAGACTTCCGGGAAGACCCTGATGCGCCATGGAATGAAATCGGCGCCGAAAGTCTCTTCCGGCGCCGTCCAGTCGCCGGGGCCGCTCCGCTCTACCCGCCACATGCGCCCCGGCTCGAAGGCGTTGGGATCACTCCCGAGCGAAGCGAAGTAGAGCTGCAGGCGTCCCCGCCACGCGAAGAAACGCGGTTCCCGCAGGTCGGTCCCCAGGTGGAACTTTGCTTCGAAATCCCACGTGCGGCGATCGGTCGAGCTGACCACGTAGAGCAGCGTCGTCGAGCTCGCGAAGTGGCTGGGCGCCGTGCGGAAGGTCAGAAAGGTGCGCCCCTCGAAGGCCACGACATCGAGGTTGTTGTTGGAGACATCGGTCGTCACCTCGGCGGGAAAGCCTGACCCGGGTACCACCTGCCGGGTCGCGCCGAGCACGGGGCGTGGCGCTGACGCGGGAATGGGTTCCGCGGAACAGCCGGCGGCCGCAAGAACGACGCCCAGGGCGCCGAGGAGTGTGCGCAGAGTCATGCGCGTCAGTCTACCGGCGGGGCGCGCTGCTGTCCAAACACCCCCACCTGGTGCACCTGTTGAACCAGGGCTCCCCCCGGGGGAGCAAACGGCGCGTTCCATCGGAGCACGCCGTCATCCATGTGCCACCCGCTCGGCCTGAGGAGCCGGCAATTCAGGTTTCTAACGCGGTTCCTTTGCGAACTGGAGACGACACCGGAGAGCTGACCGGCGTCTCGAAGGCCCAGAGCAGCGTGGGCACCGGGTTCAAAAGCTTGTGCTCACATGTTCATGACCGGGCGCCGCTGGACCCGCTGGCCCTCGACAAGCGCAGGGCAAACAGTGGACGGGTCGGTATCAGGTATTCGGAACGGTCAGCTGAAGACCCAGACCCACTGGCCGATGCCCACGAGCACGCCGAGCACGCCGCCGACGAGAATCAGCTTCCACTCGTCTTCCTGGAAGACCGGGCGCAGCAGGCCGACGAATTCATCGGGCTTCAACGCCTGCATCTTGCCGCGCAGCGAATTCTCGATGTCGAACGCTTCTTCCGCATACGGAACGGCCTGGCGCACGGGAACGTGCGAGCGGCTGGCAATCCGTTCGGCCATTTTCACGCGGGCCGATTTGTAGGTGTCCTGCCCGATCGCCAGCTCGACAAACTTCTTGCGGCTGCCCGTGAACTCGTCGAACGACTCCATGACGTTCTTCTCGATGATCGCGAAGAGCTTCTCACGCGTCGATCCGCTGAAGAGCGCCTGAAGGATGTTCGAGGAATTGACGACCTCGTTGGCGATGAGCTGCGAATATTCGGCGGCGACCTCGTGCTGGCGCTTGAGAAACAGCCCCTGCACCTCCCAGGGACCGACGCGGCGCGGCTGCACCGGTTCGAAAATCAGTTTGAGCGCCAGCCAGTTCGTCAGGTAGCCGACGGCGAACCCGGCGACAGGAAGCACCCAGGCGCCCTTGTAGAAGAACCAGGCGGCCATCTGGAGGATGCCGAAGAAGAAACCGAAATAGAATCCCGAGTGCTCGATGAAGCGGAACTCCTTTTCGCCAGCCCGCAGAAAGATCTCGTTCAGGAGGGCCTTGTCGCGCAGCAGGGCGTCGATGACCATCTTCTTCAGGTCGAAGACGTCGCGGATGTTCGCACGCAGATCGCCGATCGTGTTCACGATGACGACGCGGGCGTCCTGCTTCGCGCGGTCCGTGATCCGCTTGCGCACGGGCTGGGGCAGCGCGCGCCAGGCCGTCGGGCTCTGCTCGGTCATGACGTCGTCGATCACTTCTTCGAGCAGTTCGTTGACGACGGGGCCCATCTCTTCGGCCACCCGCTCGGGATCGAGCCGTCCGAACACTTCCTCGACGGTGATGAGCCGGTTCGTGATCAGGTCGACCGCCTTGTCGGCCATCTTGCCCGCCTTGGACGGAATGATCCCCTGCCAGCCGAGATAGGGCGGCTTGCCGACGAAGTCCAGCGGGTAGAAGGTCATCTTCAGGGCCACGACGTTCGTGAACCAGCCGACCACGGCGCTGGTGATCGGGATGCTGGCGTAAGGAAGAAGTTCGAGGAGAGTCACGGATGCACCTGCGGGGATGACGCACAGGTAAAGTAGCCAGTCGGGAGTCGAGAGTCAAGCGTCGGGAGCCCGGTCGCCCTCGGTGCTCACGGTTGCGGGGCTTTGCAGAGAGGGTGCCCTGAAGGCGGCCCGCTCGCGCCGGTTCCGGCGCTCCCGGGCCCGGGGAAAATATCCAAACGCCCGGGTTTCCCGGGACTTCCGTCCCGGGCTACCACGAGCCGTCCCTCCGGGACTCTTTTTTGGAAACACCGTGAACCGGATGGGCGCACCCCGTTCCGCTAGTGCAGGACGCTCGAATGGGGGCGTTCAAGCGCGCATCCCTGGCGTCCTCGGCTCCCGAGTGGCTTCGTTCCCGGCAGCCGGGGACGCGAGTTCTCAAACGTGATCACGGTCCCGGAGGGACCCCCGGCCCCCCCCCCGGGCTCGGGAGTGCCGGCACGGCGATCCCGAGTCGTCCTTCGCGTGTCCAATATCGCCGGTTGTATCCGCGCGAACGCTTACCGCGGCCGCTCCCCCGCGGGCATGCCGAGCGATTCCGCCACGCGGGGATGCACGACCGCCCCGTTCCACGTCGTGAGCCCCTCGCGCAACCCCGCATGCGAGCGCAGCGCCCCCTCGGGGTCGGCCGCGAGCACGCGAAGCCAGGGGAGTACGGCGTCGACCAGCGCAAGGGTACTCGTGCGCGCCGTGATCGAGGGCATGTTCGCCACCGCGTAGTGGATGACCTCGTCTTCCACATACGTCGGTTCGCGGTGGGTCGTCGGGCGGGTCGTCTCGAAGCAGCCCCCCTGGTCGACCGCCACGTCGACGGCGACGCTCCCGGGGGCCATCATGCGCAGCGTCTCCCGCGAGACCAGGTGCGGCGCCCGCGCGCCGGGCACCAGCACGGCGCCGATGAGCAGATCGGCCATGGCCACGTAGCGGGCGACGTTCGGCGCCGAGGCGAAGACCGATTCCACCCGCCCCCCGGCGTGCAGGTCGACGTCGCGCAGCACCGCCGGCTGAATGTCGAGCACCGACACCCGCGCGCCGAGCCCGATGGCCATCTGCATGGCGCTGCGGCCGACGACGCCGGCCCCCAGAATGACGACGTGGGCGCGGGGCACGCCCGGGAGCCCCGAGAGCAGAAGTCCCCGCCCGCCGTGATTCTTCTGCATGGCCGTGGCCCCCACCTGCACCGACAGGCGGCCGGCCACCATCGACATCGGTGTAAGCAGGGGAAGCGAGCCGTCGGCGTCGGTCACCGTCTCGAAGGCCACGGCGGTAACGCGCTGATCGACGAGCACCTGGGCCAGCCGGGGCACGGCCGCGAGGTGCAGAAAGCAGAAGAGCAGCGTTTCGCGGCGCAGGCGTGCGTATTCGTCGGGGATGGGCTCCTTGACCTTGACGACGAGTTCGGCCCCCCAGACGGCCTCTTCGTCGCCGATCCGGGCGCCGGCCGCTTCGTAGGCTTCGTCGCGCAGCCCCGCCCCCAGGCCGGCGCCGCGCTCGAGGATCACCTCGTGTCCGTCGGCGCGCAGCGCGGCCACGGCGTCGGGGGTCAACGCCACGCGGAATTCGTCGGTTTTCCGCTCGCGGGGACAGCCGATGCGCATGCCTCCAGCATACGCCGGCGCCGCGAAATTGCGGCGAGCGCCTTCCGGGTCGGCGCCGTTGCCCTTGACGCCGGCGCGGGTTGCGCGCGCTCAGAGTTGAATCAGGTACACGAGAACGCAGCCGGCCAGGATCACGGCCGATCGCAGCGCTTCGCCCGAGCGGGCGCGCGGGTTCATGAGGCGCTGGCGGAAGGGGCGGCTCTGCGACGCGAAAAGATAGAAGAGCGCGAGCAGGCCGACGAGAAACGGCGGCGCCCCGCGCACGATGGCGACCATGATCGAGGTCTCCGGGGGCGGAAAAACGACGGCCAGGACGGCGATCGTCACCCAGCCGAGCACGGCAAGGCCCCAGACCTGGTGGACGGTCATGAGCAGAAGATCGGAGCTGTGGGGGGGGTCGAGACGCGACATGGCAGACATACTCTACCATTCGGCCAGCCGGGGGCGCGAGGAGCGACCCCTCGACCCGGCAGGGGGCTTGAAAACAACCGGCCGATCAGTGCGACGCGAAGGGGATGGCCAGATCCTT
>JAWLHK010000022.1:0-79115 GCA_041690355.1 bacterium
CCCCGGAGCCGCTTTTCCATTTCCCCTCCGGCTGGAATTGAAGGGGCTTGGCGCTCCGGCGGGGGAGCGTGGTACCATTTCCCTTTTTACCGCCGGTAGCTTTTAGAAAAGGACTGTCAGTCATGGCTGAGCATCACTCTCCGGAACCCCAACAGGAAGCCCCCAAGGCAAGCTGGGGCGTCATCTCCGTCGTCGCGACCATCGTCGTGCTCGTCGGCTTCGTCGTCGGTGACTATCTGCTCGACGCGGCCCACGAGCGCGAAGCACGCCTGACCCAGCAGCCTGCCGCGGCCGAGGCCCCCGCCGAGGCCGGCGCCGAAGGCGAAGCGGCCCCCGAAGGCGAGGGCGAAGCAGCCGTGGCCGTGAGCGGCGACGCCGTCTTCCAGAGTGCCGGCTGCGGCGCTTGCCATGCGGTCGGTGGTCAGGGGGGCAAGGTCGGGCCGGCGCTCGACGGTGTCGGGGCCAAGGGCAAGGACCATATCCGCGAGTCGATCGTGCAGCCCGACAAGGTGGTCGCCGAGGGCTATGCGGCGGGCCTCATGCCGAAGACCTTCGAAAAGACCCTGAAGCCCGCCGAGCTCGACGCGCTCGTCGACTGGCTGGCCTCCAAGTAAGCCAAGTAAGCGAGGAAGAACCTTCGCAGATTCATGCGACACCGCCCTCCGGCCCGCCGGATGGGCGGTGTCTGCGTTTCAGGCGGCATGGAGGGATCAGGCTCCCCGCCGCGGCTTGATCCGCGAGCGGGCGAACTGCAGGGTCGCTCGCACGCCGCGCACCGCCAGCCATCCGGCGGCGAGAGCCCGGGGAAACAGGCCGCGTCCGCCGCGGCCCGGCTGGCTGCCGCGCCGCCGTGACCTCTGCAGCGGCGTCCGCGTGGCGCCGGTTTCGGGTTCGTCGACGATGCCCGTCAGTCCGGCCTCGCGGAAGATTTTCTCTTCTCCGGCATGCGGCGGCTGCTCCAGGAGTTCCCTCGCGAATTCGCCGGCCGACCGTTCGCCGACCCGCCAGACGCCCCCCTCATATCCCTCTTCATAGCGGATGTCTTCAAACCAGGCGACGCCGCGATCGCCCGTCAGCTCACCGACGTGCACGAGGCGGGCGTCGTCGTCGAGCTGAAAGGCATATGTCCGGTCGCCCGCGCGCATTTCGAAGCGGAACTCCTTCGGGTCTTCGACGTCGGCCTGGTCGCCGACCGCCTCGCGGCATTCCCCCACTAGACGGCGGAACTCCTGATAGAAAGCCTGATCGAACGACATGGATCCTCCTTCACGCATGGCGGACGCATCTGCACCGGACCGCCCCCATGCTGATGCATTCCGGCTGTCGGGACAATCATGGGCGCTTGCTGCGCGGGCCGCCGTGCCCGCGGCCGAAGGGCACCGTGTAGAGGCCGCCCGCCCTCCGTGCCAACGGAGGGAATGGCGTAGAATGGCGTCGAGATGTGTCGATTTCTAACCGTGCGCGGCCCGGCTCCGGCCGTCCGCCTGTTTCTCCAGGGCCCCGCCCTCGAGGAGTTTCAGCGCCGGAGCCAGCGCCATACGGCGGGCTGGGGGGTCGCCTGGTACCGCAACGGCCACCTGTACCGGGAGCGGGCCCCCGTCTGGATTCGGGGCGACGTGTCCTTTCTGCCCCGCCTGCGCACGCTCGAGGCCGAACGGGTCATCCTGCACGTGCGCCGGGCGACGCGCGGCGGCGTGAGCGTCGAGAATACACACCCGTTCGTCGAAGGGCATCGGGTGTTCGCCCACAACGGCACCCTGGGCCGGGAGGCCACGGAGGCCATCCGCGAACTGCTCGCGCCGCAGGTCGAGGGCGAGACCGACAGCGAACTGTTCTTCCGCCTGCTCAGCTGGGAAATCGAGCGGGCGGGGCCGGTGGTCGAAGGGGTGCGCCGTGCGATCGCCTTCGTGCTCGAGCGCTCACCGCGATCCCGGCTGAACTTCGTGTTCGCCGACGAGAAGGGGCTCTACGTCTTCCGGCGGGGACACAATCTCTATCACTTTCTGGTGGCGACCGAGGCGGGCATGGTCGAGGGAGCATCCTCCGATCTGCTCGTCCCCGGCAGCGGGGCTCTCGGCCGCGATTGGATGCTGTCGCTCGGGGAACGGCCCGAGCAGACCCGGCTGTCGCGCATCGTCTTTCCGGCCGGGCACCTGCACGGCGCGTGGGAAAGCGCTTCCGCGGATTCCCCTTACAGCCACTCGGCGAACGCCCAGTAGCCCCCGAGGAGCAGGCTGACGGCGGCCGTCGCGAGAGCCGCTGCCCGCTGCGCGCGCGGCGTGCGCAGAAAGGCGTGCTGCGAGGCCCCCAGCGCAAGACCGAAGAGCAGCATGCCGCACACGATGCCGGCGCCGAAGGCCGCTGAAAAGAGCAGGGCGACCGGTGTGCTGTGGGCCACCGTCGCCGCCGAAAGCGCGAGAATCAGGCTGCGCGTGCCGCTCGCCGCGAAGAGTGAGCCCCAGAGTCCGGCGGCGTGCCGGTGCGGCGCCTGCGGGTCGCGGAAGGTATCGTGCAGGACGGCGCCCCCGAGAAACATGAGGGCCAGACCGCCCAGCGTCTCGGCGATGCGGATGAACCCTTCGGAGGGGAGAAAGGAGAACGCGAGCGCGCCGACGGAGCAGACGAAGAGAATGAGGGAGTGACCCAGCGCGAAGCGCAGGCTGATGGCGGCCATGCGGCCCACGGGCATCTGCGGCCGCACGAGCGTCGTGATGGCCGCGAGGTGATCGGGCCCGAAGGCGTGCGCGAACCCGAGGCCGAACATGCCGACGAGGCCGAAGAGTACAGAGTGATCCATCGCGTCTCCGCTGCGCAAAAGGAACATGGTAGCCCAAAGGGGCACCGTGCAAAAGACCGATGCGGGGGGCGGCGGCGCGCGCCGATGGTTTACAATGCCGGGATGAAAATGCGACGCCTCGGCAGCACCGATCTCGAACTGACGCGCGTCGGCTTCGGCGCCTGGGCCATCGGCGGCGGCGACTGGGTCTTCGGCTGGGGTCCGCAGGACGACGCAGCGAGCGTCGCGGCCATCCGCCGGGCCCTCGAACTCGGCATGAACTGGATCGACACGGCGGCGGTCTACGGCCTGGGCCATTCCGAAGACGTCGTGCGCCGCGCGCTCGAAGGCTGCCGCCGCGAAGACGTCATCCTGGCCACCAAGTGCGGCATGCGGTGGAACGAGCGCGGCGAGATCCGCTATGACCTCTCGGCCGCAAGTGTGCGCTTCGAAGCGGAACAGAGCCTGCGGCGCCTCGGCGTCGACGTCATCGACCTCTACCAGATTCACTGGCCCAACGACGAGGCGCATCTCGAAGAAGGGTGGGCCGAAATGGCGCGCCTCGTCGCCGAGGGCAAGGTGCGCCACCTCGGGGTCTCGAACTTTTCGGTCGCGCAGATGGAGCGCGTGCAGGCCATTCACCCGATCGCCTCGGCCCAGCCCCCCTATTCCATGCTCGTGCGGAAAATCGAGGCCGACGTGCTCCCCTGGTGCCGCGCGAACGAAGTCGGCGTCATCGCCTACAGCCCCATGCGCAACGGGCTGCTCACGGGCAAATACGATGCGGAGTCGATTGCCGCCCTTTCGCCCGAGGACTGGCGCCGCCGGAACGACGACTTCAAGCCGCCGCGGCTGGGACCCAATCTGCAGCTGGTCGAGGGGCTGCGCGAAGTGGCCGCGCGCATCGGAAGTACGCCCGCGCGGCTGGCCATCGCATGGGTGAATTCGCAGCCGGGGGTCACGGCGGCCATCGTCGGCGCCCGCTCGGCAGACCAGGTGGAATCGACGGTTGCGGCCGGCGACGAAGAGCTCTCCCCCGCGCTTCTCGAGGAGCTGAACACGCTCATTGCCGCGCGCGACCTCGCTTTGGCCCCCTGATTCCCCTTGCCCTTTCAGATCAGGAATCACATCAGGAATCGAGAATCCTTCGGATTCTCGCCACGTGGGTGCCGCTCCAGTAGATCCGCCGGCAGCGAGGACAGGTCCGGAAACGGTCCTGCGTCGCCGCGACATACGGGGGTACGCGGTCGCGCACCGCGGCGGGGTCGGTCGCCGCGAGGGGCGTGTTGCACACCGCGCACCGCGTGAAGGGCGCCCCGCGCAGGACCGACGGATAGAGGTCGACGACCTCGCTCCACTGCTCGTCGACGTCGTCGCTCGAGAGCAGCAGGGCCGACTCTGCGCCGCGGCGTTGTACGAGCCGGTGGTCGCGCGTAAGGATGATCCGGTCCTCGGCCACGGCTCGGCGCACGAGGTCGGCGTCGCCAATCGAGCGCTCGTAGGCCGTATCCACGCCCGCGAGGCGCAGGCGGCGCGCGAGGCGGCCGAGCATGGCGTCGCAGAAGAAGCGCGCCACGTCAGCCCCCGGTGAAGATCGTCGGCGCCGTCTCGCGCAGACCGTCGAGAATGAACTGCACGGCCATCGCCAGCACGATGAGGCCGAAGAGCCGGCTCACGACGTTGATGCCCGTGACGCCGAGCAGGCGCAGTACGTGCCGGCTGAAGCGCAGCGCGAGCCAGGTGAGCACGCCGATGGCCAGCAGGATTGCGACCAAGGTCAGCGTGCCCGTCGTATCCGGCCGCTCGGACGAGAAGACGACCACCGTGCTGATCGCCCCGGGTCCGCCGAGCAGCGGGATCCCCAGGGGCGTGATGGAAACGTCGGCCTTGTGCGTCCCCTCGGTCTTCTCCGACGGCTCGATGCGCACCCCCGTGTGCGTGGCCTTGAGCAGATCGAGCGCGATGATGAGGATGATCAGCCCGCCGGCGATGCGGAAGGCGGCCGGCGAGATGGAGAAGGCGCGGAAGACCGCGTCGCCGAAGAAGAGAAAGAAGAGGAGCACGACCGTCGCCGCCATCGGCGCCCGGCGCGCGGCAATGCGCCGGCTCGCGGGGGAGTGGTCGAGGGTCATGCTCAGGTAAATCGGGACGGCGGCCACCGGATCGATGACCGAAAGCAGGGTGACGAAGGCGCGCACTGTGAATTCGAGGTCCATTCGGTTTGCGGATGCTTGTCGCGGTTTGCTAACCTGTCACCTGTCCTGAGTTCCCCTGCTTTCCGAGAGGCTGCTCCTGTCCGCCGAAGACATCAGTCTGCGCATCATCGAAGTCGGCGCCGAAATTCTCGGCCTCGAGCTCGGGCTCGCCCGGGAGACGTGCAGGCACATCGTCGACAGGGTCGCCCGCCAGGCCGTGCTGCGGGCCGGATGCGCCGCCTTTCCGCCATCCCCCTCGGAAATGACCGCCGCGAAGCGGCAGCAGATGATGGCCGATGCGCTTTCGCTCCTGGAGCAGGAACTGGCGGCCCGCGGGGTCGGCGAGGCAGGTCGCCGGCAGGTCCTTATCGATCTGGAAGCATTTTACCGCAGCGTTCGGCTCCTGCCGCCGGAATAGCGCTCTCCCGGCTACGGCCGGCAACCTGGAAGAAGACCATCGTGTTTCGTCGTCGCGTATTTTCCCTGCTTCTCCTCTGCGCCGCGCTCGCGGCGCCGGCATGCACGCGCAAAGCCGAGCAACCGTTTACCTTCGCCGAAGACGCCGACGCCGCCGCCGAACTCCCCTGGAAGCCCTGGGGGCCCGAGGCCTTCGCCGCCGCGCGGGAGTCGAACCGGCCCGTTTTTCTGAGCCTCAACAGCACCCTGTGTTTCTGGTGCCGCCTGCTCGATGCGAGCACCTTCGGTAACGAGCGCGTCCAGAAGCTGCTGACCGGAAAATTCGTGCTCGTGCGCGCCGACGTCGAAGCGTTTCCGGCCCTCGCCGAACGCTACGCCGAGACCCTGCCGACGATGGCCGTGCTCTCGCCCGACGGCGATCTGCTGTGGAGATCGCCGTTTCTGCAGCCGACCGATCTGAACGCGGCCCTCTACAAGGTGTTGCGCGGCGAGACCGGGACGCTCCTTCCGGCGCACGAGCGCCGGTTCAAGCCGGTCGCGCGCCTGCTGCACCCTGACGACGTCAACGCCTGGATGCGCAAGGCCAACGAGAAATACGATTACGGGAACCGGGGCTACGGATTCGGCCCGAAAGAGGCGGCCCCGCCGGGCATGGTCTTCGACGTATTCGGAGGCATGCGCATGGCCAGCCGTTCGGCGGCCACGCGCCTGCTTTACCACGTGCAGAACATGGGCCCGGTCCTCGGGGATGCCGAGGACGGCGGCTTCTACGCGACGACCCGCACGCGCCGCTGGGATCAGCCGATTCCCCTCAAGCGCGCCGACGAGCAGGTGCGGGCTGCGGCGGCCCTGCTCGGTTACGTCGAGGTGGGGGTGCACGTCCTCCCCGAGCAGTGGGAAGAGGGCCGGAATCAGGAACTCCCGCCCGGTCTGCGCGAGGCTGCCGGGAAGGCGGTCGATTACGTGCTCGGCGAGTTGCTCGATGCGAGCGGCGGCGTTCACAACGGCGCCTATGCGCCGGACTCCTTCGGCAAGATGACCGAGAAGGGGTGGCGCGACGACGCCGACTTCGAGCGCGATCGGCGCATGCAGGCCGACGTCACGGCGCGCACCGCACTCTGGCTGTCGCGCGCTGGACGCTGGGCGCAGCGGGCGGATTGGGTTGCCGCCGCCGCGAAGATGATGGATTGGGTTCTCGCAGGGCGCGATGAAACCGGCTTGCTCTATCACCTGCCGGCGATCAAGCGTCACGCAGGCTGGCTGGGCGATCACACGGCCGCGCTCGAGGCGACACTCGAACTCTATCAGTCGACGGGCGACGATCGGTACCTCAAAGCGGGTGAAGAACTGTTGACGCAGCTTGACCGCTTCGCCGATGGTCCCCTCTTCGCGACGGTCGTCACCGAGACGGCGGGCACGCCGCTCGTCGCCGAACTCTCTCCCGTGCTGAACGCCGAAGCGGCGCGCGGGCTGTGGCGCGCCGGCGTGCTGCTCGTATCGCCCGCCCTGCGCGTGCGCGCGCTGCGGATCATCGAGGTCTACGCCGGCGCGATCAAGAGTTTCGGCGACCGGGAAGAGGAGTATATCCTGTCGACCTGGCTGGCCATGCTTCCGCCGCTGCGGCTCGAGCTGCCGCGCGCGTGGAAGGACGGCAAGGCGCTGGCGTTCACGTCGACGCCCGACCTGCGTCCGTCGCTGCGCTGGACCGACGAGCCGGCGGCCCGGCTGTGCGTCTCGGATCTGTGTGCGCCGCCCATCGACGACGAGCGCGTGCTTGCCGAGGCGGCCAACGAAGCGGTGGTTTCGGGCCGGCTGCCGAAGGTTACGCTGGCGCCGGTCGCCGAATAGGCAGGGGAACGATCAGGCCTGCAGCAGATCGAGCAGCTGCCGCAGGAACTCGCGCGGCGTCTCGCCGCGGCTTCCGCGCAGGCGCACGGCAAGCGCCTCTTTGCCGCCCAGGCGCTCGACCGCCAGCTCGCCCGCGAGGCGGGTAAAGGTCGTGAGCGCCCAGCGGGCCCCCTTCTCACGGCGGCGGGCCTCCAAGCCCGTTTCACGCAGCCACGCGGCGTGCCGATCGACGGCCTCCACGAACTCGGGCAGCCCGAGGCCCGAGACGGCGCTCGTGCGCAGCGCTTCGGGCACCCAGCCGCCGGGCGCGGCTTCACGGTAGGTGAGCGTCCCTTTCAGGTCGAGCATGGCGCGCCGGGCGAGCTTCTCCTGATCTGCCTTGTTGATGACGAGCAGGTCGGGAATTTCCATGATGCCCGACTTCATGAACTGCAGGGTGTCGCCCGAGCCGGGCTGCACGACGAAGACGACCGTGTCGGCGATGTCTTCGATGTCGGTTTCAGACTGCCCGATGCCCACCGTCTCGACGACGACGACGTCGTAGGCGGCCTGCATGACCTCGACGGCCGCCTGCGTGGCCCGCGCAAGGCCGCCCAGCTGATCGCCCGAGGCCATCGAGCGCACGAAGATGCCCGTGTCGGCGGAATCGTAGCGGATGCGCGCCCGGTCGCCGAGCAGGGCGCCTCCCGTGCGCTTCGAGGTCGGATCGACGGCGACGATGCCCACGCTGCGTCCGCGCTGCCGCAGTTCCTGAATGAGCGCGCCGGTCAGCGTGCTCTTGCCGACCCCCGGCGGGCCCGTCATGCCGACGACATGCGCCCGGCGGGGCGCCTTCTCGAGCCGCTGCAGCAGGTCGTCGATGCTCGCGCGCAGGGCGGGGCGCTGATCCTCGACCAGATTCAGGGCGAGCGCGACCCCCGCCTTGTCGGCGGCGAGAATGCGGGGAATCAGCTCATCGAGGTTCGGTGCGTTCATGCGGTGGCGCGTAAAAAAAGGGGCGGGCAACGACCCGCCCCCGGAATCTGCGGGAACGTGGCCTCAGGCGGCGATGCCGTGCGCCGTGCGGACGACGTCGACGATATCGGCCATGATGCCGTTCAGCTCGAAGTCCTTCGGGGTGTAGACGCGGCTCACACCGGCCTCCTTGAGCGCCTTCTCGTCTTCGGGGGGGATGATGCCGCCGACGACGACCGGCACGTTCATGCCCTGTTCCTTCATGCGCGCGAGAACCTGGGGCACGAGGGTTTCGTGCGAGCCGGAGAGGATCGAGAGGCCGATGACGTGCACCCCCTCTTCCTGTGCGGCCGTGACGATCTGGTCGGGGGTCAGGCGGATGCCTTCGTACACGACTTCCATGCCGACGTCGCGCGCCTTCACGGCGATCTGTTCGGCCCCGTTCGAGTGGCCGTCGAGGCCGGGCTTGCCGACGAGGATCTTCAGGCGGCGGCCCAGCTTCTGCGAGACCTCTTCGACTTCTTTCTGGACCTTTTTGGCCGCATCGGTCTCTGCCGGGTGCAGGGCCTGGCGGGCGACACCGGTGGGGGCACGATACTCGCCGAAGACCTCGCGCAGGGCGTGGGCCCACTCGCCGGTGGTGACCCCCGCGTGGGCGGCGGCGATGCTGACCGGCATGATGTTCTGGCCGTTCTTGGCCGCATCCTTGAGGTTCCGCAAAGCGTCTTCGACGGCGCCGCCGTTCCGCTTCGCGCGGAAGGCGCGCAGGCGCTCGATCTGCTCCCGTTCCGCCTCCGGATCGACCTTCATGATGCCGCTGTCCTGGCCCTGCAGCAGCGGGCTCGGCTCCGATTCGCGGTATTTGTTCATGCCGACGACGATCTGTTCGCCCGATTCGATGCGCTGCAGGCGGCGGTGGTTCGAATCGACGAGCCGCTCCTTGATGTAGCCGCTTTCGACGGCATCGAGCACGCCCATCTCGAGCACCTTGTTGATCTCTTCCTGCGCGCCGCCGATGAGGTCGTCGACCTTCTGCTGGATGACGGGCGAGCCGTTGAAGATGTCGCCATACTCGAGCAGGTCGGTTTCGTAGGCGATGATCTGCTGGATGCGCAGCGACCACTGCTGGTCCCAGGGGCGCGGCAGGCCGAGCGCCTCGTTCCACGCGGGCAGCTGCACGGCGCGGGCCCGGGCGTCCTTCGAGAGCACGACGGCGAGCATCTCGAGAATGATGCGCGGCACGTTGTTCTCGGGCTGGCTCTCGGTGAGGCCGAGCGAATTCACCTGCACGCCGTAGCGGAACCGGCGGTACTTCTCGTCCTTCACGCCGTAGCGCTCGAGGGTGAGCTTATCCCACATCTGCGTGAAAGCGCGCATCTTGCTCATCTCTTCGATGAAGCGGATGCCGGCGTTCACGAAGAAGGAGATGCGGCCGACGACCTTGCCCATCTCGGCTTCGCTGACCTTGCCGGTCGCCTTGACGGCGTCGAGGATGGCGATGGCGTTGCAGAGCGCGTAGGCGAGCTCCTGCACGGGGGTCGCGCCGGCTTCCTGCAGATGGTACGAGCAGATGTTCGTCGGGTTCCACTTCGGGATGTTGTCCACCGTGTAGGTGATCATGTCGGTGATCAGCCGGATGGACGGCTCCGGCGGAAACACATAGGTGCCGCGCGAGAGGTATTCCTTTATGATGTCGTTCTGGGTGGTCCCCTGCAGCACCTTCGGATCTACGCCGCGCTGCTCGGCCAGGGCGACGTACATGCTGAGCAGCCAGGCCGCCGTGGCGTTGATGGTCATCGACGTGTTCATCTGCTCGATCGGAATCTGATCGAACAGGATCGACATGTCTTCGAGGTGCGAGATCGGAACCCCCACCTTGCCGACTTCGCCCTGCGAGCGCGGGTCATCGGCGTCGTAGCCGGTCTGCGTCGGCAGGTCGAAGGCCACCGAGAGGCCGGTCTGCCCCTTGGCGAGGTTGGTGCGGTAGAGTTCGTTGGACTTCAGGGCCGACGAGTGGCCGGAATAGGTCCGCATGACCCAGGGTTTTTCGCGTTCAACGGCCATGATACAGCTTCACAGGGGAATGGGTGAATCGAAAACGTACCTCTGCGACGGCGGACAACCGGCGGGTGACCGGGCCGCTGCGCCGCGCAACAGTATCATTGTACCGTGCGGGCCGCGCCCCCTCAATTCCGGACGTTGAGGATGACCCCCGCTGCGATCAGCAGCCCGCCTGCGAGGGTCCACGCGTCGGGAATTTCGCCGAAGAACAGGACGCCCCAGACGGCGGCGAAGACGACCTGCAGGTACGAGAGTGCGGTGGCGCGGCCGGCCGGTTCGCGGCGGATCCCCTCGGTGAGAAAGACCTGTCCGAACTGCGTGAACACGCCGACCCCGAGCAGCACCAGCCACTCCCACCCCTGGGGGAGAACGAAATCCCCCGCCACGACCGGCGCGGAGAGCGGCACGGTCACGAGGGGAAAGTACATCACGATGACGAGCGGATGCTCGGTCTTGCTCAGGTGCCGCACGAGCACATAGGCCATGGCGCTGAAGACGGCGCCGCCGAACGCGGCCGCGAGGGCGAGCAGCGGATACCCCGAAATCCCCTCGAAGATCGCCGCGGGGCGCGCGACGACGAGGAGGCCGGTGATGCTGAGGGCGAGCGAGACGACCAGCATGGGGGTGATCCGCTCACGCAGGGCGGCAGCGGCGAGCAGCGCCGTGAGCACCGGGTGCATGTACTGGATGACCGTGGCCACGGCGAGCGGAAGCTCGGTGAGCGCGTAGTAGAAGCAGGTGAGCCCCGAGAACCCGAGCAGCCCGCGGATGAACAGCAGTTTCCGCTGGGTTCCCCACAGCGGCACGCCGGCCCGCGCGAGCAGCGCCCAGCTGAGCCCGAGGGAGACGAGGGCGCGCGCGAGCACGATCTCCTGGCTCGGCAGGCGCGTGCCGGCAAGCTTCACGAGGGCGCTCATGATGCTGAACGAGAGCGCGCTGAGCGCCATGTAGCGAAGACCAGACACGCGAGAATTGACGATTGACGATTTACAATTGACGATTGGGGGGCAAGGGCACCAGAACCGTTCGTCCCGAGCTGACCGAACGGAGCAGGGTGTAGTTCGACAGCGAGGGAGCGCACCTGAGTGACGAGTTACGAGTTACGAGTGACGAATACCCGCAAGAACGTCGAACCCCCAGCCCTTGCTTCCTCGGCGCTCAGCGCTTGGTACTTTTTCCGCTCAGGAATCAAGAATCAAGAATCAGGAATGGCCACCGGCCCTGGGTTCACAGCTTCGACTGGTCCGCGATGCGCGCGGCCTCGCCCGCCAGAATGTGCACGCCCATGATCATGGCGGCGAAGCGCGGATCCTTCGTCAGCCCCTGGTGGAACCGGTAGTAGATCTGCTGGGCCACGACCGCCGTCTTGAAGAGCGCGAACACGTAGTAGTAGTCCAGCTTCGACAGATCGGCCCCCGTCCGTTCCGCATACCGATCGGCGATCTCGCGGCGCGTGGGCATGCCGGGAAGATCGGTCGGCACGAACTTCACCATGCGCAGCTCGTCGCTGTCGTCGGCCTGCACCCAGTAGCCCAGCGTCGTCCCCAGATCCATGAGCGGATCGCCGATCGTCGACATCTCCCAGTCGAGCACGCCGATAAGCCGCGTCACATCGTTCGGGTCGAGGATGACGTTGTCGAACTTGTAGTCGTTGTGGATGAGCGCGGCGCCGCTTTCGGCGGGCAGCTTCTCCTTGAGCCACTCCGCCGCCCGCAGCACGGCGGGGATCTCGTCGGTCTGCGATCCGAAGTACCGCTTGGTCCACCCGCTCACCTGGCGTTCCACGTACCCCTCCGGCTTCCCCAGATCGCCCAGGCCGGCAGCCTTGTAATCGAGGTTGTGGAGGTCGGCCAGGTTGTCGATGAAGTTGAAGGCGAGGGCGCGCGCGGTGGCCTCGTCGAGCTGCAGATCCTTCGGCAGCTGATTGCGGATGATGACGCCGCGGATGCGCTCCATGACGTAGAAGGGGACGTCCATGACCTCCGACTCTTCCGCATAGACCAGCGGCTTCGGCGCCTTCGGGTAGACCGGGTGCAACGCGGAGAGGATCCGGTTCTCGCGCCCCATGTCGTGGGCCGACTTCACCTTGCTACCGAAAGGCGGCCGGCGCAGGACCAGCTCGCGATCGCCGAGACGGATGAGGTAGGTCAGGTTCGAATGGCCGCTGGGGAACTGTTCGACGGCGAGGGGACCCGAGGAACCCGGAATGCGTTCCAGCAGGAACGTTTCGAGCCGGGCGACGTCCAGTTCTTCGCCTGCGCGCGGGGCGCGTGCCTGATCGATCATGTCATCCTCCGGAAGGTGGGGCCGGCGCCTCGGTCAGACGCTCAGGCCGTGACGCTTCAGAATGCGCTTCGAGACGACGCTCTTGTGCACCTCATCGGCGCCGTCGTAGATGCGCGCGCCGCGTTCGTGACGCCAGAAGCCCGCGAGCACGGTGTCGTCGGTCATCCCCAGGGCGCCGTGCACCTGGATGGCCCGATCGAGCACCCGCATGAGCACGTCGGCGACGTAGAACTTGATGAGCGAAATCTCTTCGCGCGCTTCGTAGACCCCCTCGTTGTCGATCTTCCACGCGGCCTGCAGCACCATGAGGCGGGCGGCGTTGATCTCGGCGCGCGATTCCGCAATCCAGTTCTGAATCGTCTGCCGAGTCCCGAGGGGCTTGCCGGGCGCGAGTTCGCGGGTGGCGGCCCGGTCGCACATCATGGCGAAGGCGCGCTCGCAGATGCCGATCCAGCGCATGCAGTGGTGGATACGGCCCGGCCCGAGGCGCTCCTGCGCGATGAGGAAGCCGGCCCCTTCGGGTCCGAGCAGATTGCTCTGGGGAACACGGACGTTCTCGTAATAGATTTCCGAATGGCTCGGCAGCCCTTCGCCCGGATCGCCCATGACGCTGATGTTGCGCACGTTGCGGAAGCCCGGCGTGTCGGTCGGCACCAGAATCATGCTCGCCTGCTCGTGCTGACCCGCCTCGGGATTCGTGATGGCCATGACGATGGCGAAGGCCGCCCCGTCGGCGCCCGTGGTGAACCACTTGTGGCCGTTGATGACGTAGTCGCTGCCGTCCTTGACCGCCGTCGTGGCCATGCGGGTTGGATTCGAGCCGGCGAACTCCGGCTCGGTCATCGAGAAGCAGCTGCGCACCTCGCCGCGCAGTAACGGTTCGAGGAATTTATGCTTCTGCTCCTCGGTGGCGTACTTGGAAAGGATTTCCATGTTGCCGGCGTCGGGGGCGTTGCAGTTGAACAGGTGGTGTCCGATGGGGCTCTGGCCCAGCTCCTGGCTGACCAGCCCGTGCTCGAGCAGCGACAGCCCCATGCCCCCTTCTTCCTTCGGCATCTGGGGAAGCCACAGGCCGAGCTGCTTCACCTTCTCGCGCTTGGCGGCGATGGCCGGCAGCGACTGATTCCACCCGCGGCGGAAAACTTCTTCTTCGAAGGGGAAGACTTCGGTCTCCATGAACGACCGGATCTTCGGCAGGATTTCCTTCATGCGGGCGGGAATGTCGAAATTCATCGTGACGTCCTCAACGGTAGGTGATCATCCGGGGGTACTGCAGGTGGGGGAGCGCATTGAAGCGGCTCAGCGTGAAGCGCTCCTCGTTGAACGTGAACTCGGCCAGGGCGGCGTTGTTGACCATCCAGCTCAGTTCGATGGTCTTCACGTCGTCGAGCCCCAGGGCATATCCGGCCGCCCCGGCGACAAAGCCGCCGGAGGTGAAGGCGACGACGCGGCGGCCGCGCCCGGCGGTCTGGAGCAGCTCTTCGACCCAGCCGGCGACCCGTGCGCGGAAGTCGGCCCACGGTTCCACGCCCGGTTCGCTGATCTCGCCGCGCACCCAGGCGCGCATGACGTGCTCGAAAACTTTCTGGAAAGCCTTCCGGCGTGCCGAGCGGTCGTTTTCCACTTCCGACAGCGCGCCCATGAGGGTCTGGAGGTGAACGTCTTCGCTGGCGAGGCGGGGGAGGGCGAGCTTGAGCAGCTCTTCGCCCTGGTACTCGTCGAGCGCGGGGGCGTCGAGCGGCTCGGGCCAGTCGAAGCCGGCGTCGCGGTAGACCCGGGCAACCCCCTCGGCGGTCTGGCGATGCCGTTTACGGGGACCGATGAAGACGGTATCGAAGCGGGTTTCGGCGTTGACCCAGTGTCCGCCGAGCAGGGTGCTCTGCGTCTCGCCCAGGGGAGAGAGCTGGTCGTAGTCGGCGGCTCCGAACGAAGCCTGCGCGTGGCGGACGAGAATCAGGGTGCTCATGGTAACGCGGGTGTAAAAGTATACGGTAGCCAACCGGGGGCCAATTTACAATTTACAATTTACGATTGACGATTGACGATTTACCGGCAAGGACACGGAGCCGTTCGTCCCGAGCTGACGGCGGGAACGGAGTCGACGCGACAGCGAGGGAGGGCACTTGAATGACGAGTGACGAGTGGGCCCCCCTCCTTCACGGATGCAACTGCAGCAAGCGTTCCCCCGAGGGGGGCACTGCACGTACCTGGCACACCGGCATCCGTTCGTCGCGAGCTGACCGGACGGAGCAGGGGGGCGGACAGAGAGGAGGGGCATGTCTCGCCGTCGTTCCAGGCGCCGCCTTCCACCGTCGGCTCGACACGAACGGATCTTGCATCCCGTTCAGCGCTTGGCGCTTAAGGCTGCCCCCCGATTGACCGCAAGGCTCCCGTCCTGCCATGCTGAACGGATGCGAATCACGTACAGCCTGCCCCTCGACGAATACCAGCGCAAACTCGCCGACCGCGTCCTGCGCGAGAGCGGCGCCCCCTTCGATCTCACCGACCCGGCCGCTTTCCGCGACAGAGTCGCGCGCGTGTGGGGGCTCTACCAGGCCGTTCGGCACAAGGAACATCCGTTTCTCCCGCCGCTGCGGATCGCCGACCGCGTCGACCAGCTGATCTATGAGCGCAAGCGACAGGAATACATCGACGACCCGGCCATTCCCATCGCGCGTCGCGAGAGACTCGTGCGCAACCTCGCGCGGCTGAACGAGGTGCTCTTCTCCTATCATTGGTTCTTCGCGGCGCTCGAGGATGTCGTGCGCCGGATCCCGGGCGACGAGGTGTCGATCCTCGACATCGGCAGCGGCCACGGCGAGTTCCCCATCGCGCTCGCGAAGAAGGGGACGCTCGGGGGCAAACGCCTGCGGGTCGTCGGCAGCGACATCGATCCCGACTACGTCCGTCAGGCACAGGAACGTGCGCGCGCCGAAGGGGTCGCGGTCGAATTTCGCGTCGTCGACGCGCTGCAGCTCGATCGCCTCGAAGAGCGCTTCGACGTCATCACGTCGACGCAGACGGTGCACCACTTCTCGCCGGCGTTCGTGGCCGAGCTGATCGCGCGCGCCCGCCTGAATGCGCGTCACGAGGTGGTGCTCTTCGATGCCCGCCGGTCGGCCTTGAGCCTGGCCGGCGTCACGATCGGGACCCTGGCGGTGGCGCGCGACCCGATGTTCCTGCACGACGGCGTCTACTCGGTGCGCCGCATGTACAGCCCGGCGGAGTTCGAGATGCTCGCCCGCTGCGCCCCCGGCGGCGCCGGCGCCCGCGCGCGGAACCTGGCCTACGGGTTCGTGGTGCTCGAAGCCGCAGCCCAATTGACGATTTACGATTGACGATTGACGATTTACCCGGCAAGGACCCGGTATCTATGCCCTTGTGGTCCTTGATGCTCAGCGCTTAGCGCTTGGCGCTTGGCGCTCAGGGCTTGGCGCTACCGGCGTGGGCGGCAGCGCGTCGGGGAGGTGGAACCAGAGTTCGTCAGCGGTCCTGTGCGCCCGCAAGGCGTCCACGACGACGGGCAGGGGTTCCGCGTAGGCGTCTGGGAAGTCCGCTTCTCCCTCCAGGCGGATCGGGAACGCCAGCTTTTCGACCGGCGGCGTGAATTCCGCGTGGATGTCCGCCCGGTTCCCGCGGGCGTCGATCCGGTACCAGCCGTACTCCGGCAGCCAGACCGCATTCAACCCGTGCAGGCAGTATGGCGCACCGTTGTCGTCGCGGCTCAACCGTTGATAACAGAGCGCCGCGGGAATGCCGTTGGCGCGCAGGAGCGCGGCCAGCAGGTGGCTCTTGGCGTAGCAGTATCCGCTGCCGACGGCCAGCACTTCCGAGGCCGAGCAGGTGACCGGCTGCAGCCCGAAGTCGCGTGAATGGCGAATTTCGTCGCGCACCCACTCAAAGCAGCGCTTCGCGATCTCCTCTGGCGAGGCCGCGCCGGCCGCCACGACGCGCGCCTGCTCCAGCACGGCGGGGTGGGTCCAGTCGATCACCTGGGTGACGGCGAGATACGCTTCCATGCATACAGGGTAACACTTCATGGACGCGACCCGCGTGTGGCGCGATGGGTCGCCGCACCGGTATCTGGTAGAATGGCCCGGTGTGCAAGGGAGGGTGACCATGGGTTACAAGACGACGCTCGAACTGCTGACGCCCCGTACGGCCGAAGGCGAATCAAGGCAGGTTCTCGAGAAGGGGAAGGCCTTTTCGGGCGGCATGCTTCCGAACATGTTTGCCGCCATGGCGCACGCGCCCGAGGCCATGGAGACGTACATGTTCGGCTACAAGGCGTTCCGCGAAAAGTCGGGATTCACGCCGGCCGAACAGGAAGTCGTCTTTCTGGTCATCAGTTACGAAAACAGCTGTGAGTACTGTATCGCGGGCCACAGCTTCGCGGCCGACGTCATGTCGAACGTCCCCTTCGAGGTGACCGAGGCCATCCGGAACGACGAGCCCGTACCGGATGCGCGCCTCGGTGCGCTCGCAGAGTTCACCCGGGTCATGCTGCTCTCCCGCGGCCGACCGAGCCGCGAAGAAGTCGACGCGTTTCTCGCCGCCGGATACACCGAGAAGCAGATTCTCGACATCGTTCTCGCGATTGCGGTCAAGACGATCAGCAACTATACGAATCACGTCTTCGACACGCCGGTCGACGGCGTCATGAAGATCCGCGAGTGGAAGTCGTTCCGGGCGGTGAACCGGATGGTTCGCTTTCTGCGCCGCGGGAAATCTTCCTGACGTCCCCCCCCGATCTCAACCGCCGCGCGCCGTCAGGACCACGGAGTCGGCCGAGCGGTCGGCGGGACCGTGGAAAACTGCTTCCACGTTATTCCCGTCGGGGTCCAGGACAAAGGCCCCGTAGTAGCCGGGATGGTAGGCTCGCTCGCCGGGCGCGCCGTTGTCGCGGGCGCCCGCGGCCAGCATGGCGGCATGCCAGCGATCGACCGTCGCGCGATCCGGCGCCTGAAACGCGATGTGGACGCGGGACACAGGGCCGTCGGCCGGCGAGACGAACAATTCGTCGACCACGAAGAAGCCGGGTCCCGCTACCAGGTCGCCCGCAAACCCGAGCGCGTCCAGGGCCGCACGGTAAAAGCGCTTGCTCGCCTCCAGATCGGCGACGCGCAGGTGCACGTGGTCAAACAGTCTTCCGCGGTGGAACTGCATGGGGCGCTCCTATCCTCGTGTCAGGTCTACCACTCTTCGCGCGCAAGGGAGAGGAGCTGGCCGTGCGCCAGAGAAGCCTCCAGCGTCGAGCCTTCCGTGGCGTAGACGGCATTCAGACGCTCGGTCACGGCCGACGACCCGTGACGGGACGCATATTCGCGCAGAGCGTCACGGAATACCGCAGAGAGGGAAACGCGCCGCTGTCTGGCCAGCTGCTCGGCGGCTTTGAGAAGCCGGCGAGGAATCGAGATGGCAACCTTCATTCCTTCAGGATGGCACCCGGATCAGCCCCCCGCAACCCCTCTGCCCGAGGCCGCACCTCACGCGGAATGCAAAAACGAAAATCCCGGTCCGCTCCCGCGCTACACCCGATACCCAATCACCGCCTCCATCTGCCGATCCTGCATCAGGGGCATCGCCAGGCGGACCATCGCGTTGCGCAGGCCCACCGCCAGCGGATTCTCCCATTGCCCGACGCGGCCGATGTTCCATGCCTGGGTCACGAGCTGCGACGTGCGCGGCTTGCGGCGTTCCTCATAGTTGCGGAGCGACACGGTCGTCTCGTTACCGGCCAGCAGGCAGTCCACGAGCACGGCCGCGTCTTCGAGCGCCATGCATCCGCCCTGGCCCAGGTTCGGCGTCGTCGGGTGCGCCGCGTCGCCGAGCAGGGTCACGCGGCCGCGCCCCCAGTGGGCGATGGGCGGTCGGTCATGAATGTCGTGCCGCAGGATCGCCGTCTCGGGGGTCGCCCGGATGAGTTCCTCGATGGGCGCGTGCCAGCCGCGGAACAGTTCCAGCAGATGCGCCTTCTCGCCTTCAGGCGCATGACCGCCCGCCGGGGTGTTTTCGGTCGCGAACCAGTAGACCCGGTTCCCCGGCAGCGGCGCCTGGCCGAAGCGGCGGCCGGGGCCCCAGGTTTCGCCCGGGGTCGTCTTCTGGATATCGAAAGGAACCACGCCGCGCCAGGCGACGTATCCCGAATAGCGCAAGGCTTCTCCCGGATGCAGTTGCGCGCGCACGGCGGAGTGGAGGCCGTCGGCGCCGATCAGCATGTCGCCTTCTACCTCGGTGCCGTCGTGGAAGGCGGCCACGACGCGATCACCTCGCTCTTCGAACGATGCCAGCGCTTTGCCGAGGTGAACGGGGCCGCCGTACAGGGCGAGGAGGGCGTCCTGAAGATCGCCGCGATGGACGACGGCGCTGATCTCGCCGAACTTCTGGCGCAGATGTTCCGACTCCGTCTCGACGAGAAGGCGCCCGGCCGACGTGCGGATCCCCGCGACCATCGGTTCCCGGTAGGCCGGGAGCGACCCTTCGAAGCCGAGCTTGCGCAGGGCGTGCAGGGCGTTCGCCCACAGCGCGATGCCGGCGCCGACGGGCTTCAGTTCGGCCGCCTGTTCGTAGACTTCGACGTCGAAACCTGCCCGGCGCAGACCCGCCGCGACCCCGAGTCCGCCGATGCCCGCGCCGATAACGATGACTTTCCTGCTCATGACGGATTTCCTTTCCTGACGGGCGCGAGCCCGCGCATCTGAATTTCGAGGAACGAACGTAGAAGGCTGGTGCGCGCCGTCTTGAAATCGGCGGCGCCGTGCAACCAGGCGCTGAGCGCATTGAAATAGAGGCTGAAGGCCATCCGGGCGACGAACGGCGCCGGGTAGTCTGTCCCCAGGCGCCCGGCGGCCTGCTCGGCCTCGAAGAGCGGAATCATGCGCGCCTGGAAGGAGTCGCGGAAGCGGGTGCTCTCGTCGAACATTTTTCCGCCCCGCACAAAAAATTGCGCCTTGACGAATTCCCGCGCGAGATCGGGCATCGGGCGGTAGACGTCGAAGAGCGCCCCGAAGACGTGCAGCAGCTGATCGATCAGCGGCCTGTGGCCCGGAAGCCGGGCAAAGGCCTTGTCGACGGCCGCCGAGATCCGTTCCTGGAATATCAGCGCGAGGAGTTCGGGCTTGTCCTGCACGTAAAGGAAAAGGGTTCCCGTGGCCACGTCTGCGGCCTCGGCGATCTCCTTCGTGGTGGTCTGCTCGTACCCCTTTTCGAGGAAAAGCGTGAGGGCCGCCTCGCGGATCCGCCGTTCCTTATCCTGCCTTGCCTGTTCTCTTCGCCCCATATATGACCACGCTCAATAATGACTATAGTCATAATATAGCACGCGAAACAGATGCCGTCAAGGCGCGTAGCAGCGCTTTGTCCGGCAGGGCCTTGGGAATATCGGGTTCCGGAAATCGAACGGAAGCGGAGAGTCAGGAACGCCCGGCGGGGCCGTCGGGCCGTGGCCAGAGCAGGAAGCCGCCGGCCGCCACGCCTGCCGCGGGCGCAATCCAGCCGAAGCGCATGGCGTCTTCGAGGCGGGTGAGCATCTCGGCGCCGGCAGCGCCGCCAGCGAGGAAGATCAGGCCGACGACCGAGGCGCCGACGATGGATCCGAGAAAGAAGGTGACGAACGGAACCCCCGCCGCGCCGAGCAGCAGGTTCTGCAGGGCGAAGGGGACCCCCGGAATCCACCGGGAGAGCATGGAGGCGAGGGCGCCGTGCTTCGCGATGCGGGCCGCCATCACGCTCGCCTTGGGCGATTGCTGCGCCCACTCGGCGCCCAGCCGGTTGCCGATCAGGTAGCCGACGACGCACGCGCTCAGCATGCCGGCAAGGACGATGGGGAACCCGGAGAGGCCGTAGACCGCGCCGGCGAACAGGACCGCCGGCGCGACGGGGAAGACGACAATCCCCCCGAAGAGCACCGTGGCGTAAACCACCCAGGGGGTCGCCGGCCGCTCGGCGAGCGCGGCCAGCCAGGCCACGGTATCCTCGGCGGATACCGCGCGGCCTTCAAAGTACACGAGTGCGAAGGCGCCGAGCAGCGAGCCCAGAAAGAGAAACGCGCCCAGTCGCCTTCGCGCTGTCATGCGGCGAACTCCGCCTCGACGAGGGCGACCTTGTCGGGGTCGCAGTAGTTCGGGTTGATGTCCTTCTGCGAGAGCAGATGGCGCACCAGGGCAAAGGGACTTTCGGGCAGACGCTTCATGTACCGCATGGCGCTCGGCAGCGCGCCGAAGGTCTCCTCGGCCAGCACGAAGTTCTTGTCTGCGCGGGCCTGGTCGGCACGGCGGCGCAGCTCGGGCGTTTTCGGGTCGCGCCGATAGTTCCGGAGATACGCAAGCAGGCGCGTATGGTATTCCGGATCCTCGACGATGGCGCCGATGGTGCCGGCTCTGGGGTGCGTTCCGCGAATCATGGCGTCGGTCTGGGCTTCGAGCTCGTCGATACCGTCTTCGAACATATCGAGAATCTGGAGATCATACAACGGATTGGCGTGCACGACCTGCAGAATGTGCCCGATAATCGTATCACGCTCTGAAAGAACGCCAATCGGATCGATGAGCGAGACGGGGTCGTCGAAGAAGCGCAGCACCTGGTGAAAGCCGAAGTGGATGCCCCGCGATTCGTAGTAGTCGCGGGCGCCGGGCGAGATGAAATAGCGCACCATGTCGAGGCCGCCGGCGATGAGCTGGCCCGTGGTGGGCACCTCTTCCATCAGTCCGAGCTTGTGGAGCCGATCGATACGGCGGCGCACTTCACGCCGGTTAAGCAGGGTGCCGAGGGTGCGCGCAAAGCGCATCCCCTTTCCGTACCACTGCGCCGGGCCGCCCATGGCTTTGAACAGCAGGACAAGGGGCGAGGTGGTCTGGCGGGCCGTTTTTTCGTCGCTCGCGGCGTAGGCTTCTTTGGGTTTGCGGAGGATGCGTTCCGCGGTCTGCGTGGTTTCCATGGTTCCCCCCGTTGGGTTATTCGAGAACGGCGGCCAGCGCGCCGGTCGTCATGGCGACCAGCGTCCGGGTGACGGTTTTGCGTTGTACTTCGGGATTGAAGAGGCACTGCAGGCCGAGCCGGAGCCAGAGGGCCAGCAGTCCCTGAATGATCAGATCGATTTCGTGTACCGATTTCCGCGCCGGCGCGACGCCGGCCAGGAGCTGCCGCAGCGCCGCCTGCATCTGGGGATTGACCCCGAACTGCAGGGTTTCGAGGGTCATCCCGCCGGCCGCCTTTTCGGCATAGACGCGGATGAAATCGCGATTGGCTTCCCAGTAATCGAGAAACAGGTCGGCGAGCTTCTGCACGATCTTCCGCACGTCCCCCGCGCCGGCTTCGCCGAAGAGGGGCGCGAGGTGCGCCACGAACCCCTCGTTGAATTCGGTCAGCATTTCGTCGAGCAGGGCGTCCTTGTCGGCGAAGTGCACATAGAAGGTTCCCTTGGCTACGCCGGCGGCTTCGGTGATGTGATCGATGCGCGTGGCCGCGAACCCCTGGCGTCCGAAGAGGCCGACGGCGGCGTTCTTCAGCGCGTGCCGGGTGGCTTCTTTCTGGGCGGTGCGGGTGGGGGAGTCGTAAAGGGTGGCGGTCATGGCGTGCTTTTGGTTCGGTGACTTGAGTTCAGTGAATCATGGTCAGCGAATGGCGTCAAGGGATTTTTATCCCGAGCGGATGCCGGCCGGGGAGCGGGGGAGTGGGGGAGGGGGAGAGGGGGGGATCCGACAAGGACCGACAAGGACCAGCAAGGACCAAGAAGGACCCGGCAAGGCCGCTCGCCGCCGGAGGCCGAACGCACCCCGGAAGCACTGTCCCCCCGAGCGGCAGTGAGGGGGCTATCCTGGTGCACTGGTGCACAGAACGTCAAGATTGGCTGCGCTGGCGCCGAAGCGGCCACGTGCTCGCCGCATGCAGTGAAGGGCGAGGGTGCACATGCGGCGTCAGGGCGGCCCATTGCCTCGACGCGGCCGCGTCGCGGCTATCCTGCGCTCCGAAGCGCGCACGGCAGAACCTTTCCGCGTGCTGGAACCGCGAACGAAAAACTACATCACTGCCTTACCGCAGAGAATCGCAGCCGCACGTAATCGGCATGCCAGCGTCCCTCCGGGCTGCAGAGCACCGGCCGAAGACGTTCGACCACCTCGGCCAGAAACCGCGGCCGCTCCGCCGCGGGAAGGGGGGCGGTGAACGGTTGGGCAAACGTCTCGAGCCACGCGCCCACGTCTCCGGGCAGGGGCGTGGGGCGGGGGATGAGCTCCATCGTTCGCACGGCGAACCCCGCGGCTTCGAGCAGCGCCTGGTAGTCCTCCGGGCGCGGGTAGTACCAGGGGTTCCGTACCGGAAAGCCCCGGGAGATCAACGCAGCTTCCAGCGCGCCCACGATGGCCGCGACATTTCCGTGGCCGCCGAATTCGCCCACGAAGCGCCCTCCGGCCTTGAGTGCGCGATGAACACCGGCGATGACGCGCTCGGGACGTTTCATCCAGTGGAGCGCCGCGTTGGAGAACACGGCGTCGAACTCCTTCGCAAACGGGAGGTTTTCTCCGTCGACGACGTGCGCATCAATCCCCCGCTTGCGCGCGGCCTCGACCATCGCCGCGCTCGCGTCGACTCCGATCACCGTGCACCCGCGTTCCACCAGCGTCAGGCTCAGCACGCCGTCGCCGCAGGCAAGATCGAGAATCCGCTCCCCCGGCTGCGGCGCGAGCAGCTCGACCACCGGCATGCCCAGGTCGGAGACGAAACGCGCATTCCGGTCGTATTGCGCAGGATTCCACTTCTGGGGATTGGACGTCATGAGGCGCCTCGCGGAACAGGAACGCCATGCCCCTTCGCGCCGCGGATGTTCTTCGGGACGGCCAAAGGGCGCACCATGAATCCCCGCGCGGAATCTCTAAGCGTTCCCCGAATAGGCGCGACTCAGATTCCCCTCGACTTTCTCGAGCAGTTCCGTGAGCCGCTGCTGGTCCCTCTCGGACAGTCCGTCGAGCGCCGTTGACAGCGTGAGAAACGCGAGGGGCAACAGCTTCTGCATGAGGTCCATGCTCTCCTGGGTCAGCGAAAGCAGGATCGAGCGGCGATCGTCCGGGGCGCGCTCGCGCTTCACGTACCCCTTTTTTTCGAGTCCGTCGAGAAAGCGCGTGAGCGTCGTGCGGTCACGGAAGGTACGTTCCGCCAATTCCCCATGCCGCAGCGAGCCCGCCTGCAGCAGCACGAGCATGACGGCCCATTCTTCGATCTGTACCTCGAATCCAGCCTCGGCCATGCGGCGCTGCATGGTGCGCTGCAGAAGAATGGTGACGCGGTTCACGCCCTGCCCGAAGCGGATGGGGAGGGGCGGCAGATCGGCGGCAGGCGGTCGTTTGGACTTCCGGTTTGGCATTCGGTTCGGCAACAGGAGCGCGGTCGGACAAGATTACAGCGTAACATGCGCGGGGCCGTCGGCGTAGAGGCGTGTGCGCGGATGAAAGCGCGCCCACCCGAACCAGTATTCCTCTGAGACGCGCACCATGCGCAGAGGCGCGCCGCCGTTCAGCGAGCGCCCGCGCAGATCCCACCGGTTCCCCTTCGCGTCGGCAATCACGCCGTTGTGCACGTCCGGCTGCTCGCCTGCCACCGCATGCGGAAAGTGGAATGCGGCGACCGTCCCCTTGCGCAGCACGACGAGCAGCTTCGAATCGGGGTCGAAAAGAAAGCCCCGCTGCGCGAGTGCCGCTTTGCGCCATGCCGCCGGCCCGTCGACCGTTTCAATGCCGAGGATCATTTCCCGCGCGGGGAGGCGGGTGTCCATCTCGGCGCGGCGGATGCCGGGGACAAATTGCGAGGCGAGCATTCTTTCCATCATGCCGGGAACGGGGAGGGTGAAGGGGAGCAGCTCTTTGGGCGTGAACGTGATGACCTCCAGGTCCGGCTGCGAGGCGAGGGCTTCGTCCCACGTGAGGATCTCGGCGAACAGCAGCGGGAGCGCGCGCGGATGAAGCGGGCCACTCATCGACTCTCCGGTGGCCTGCTGCCACCAGGTGTACGTGCCGACGTCGGAGAAGACCATGTTGCCGTTATAGAGCGTGGCGACCTCGAGCGGTCCCACCCCGGTCGTGTCGAAGGTCACCGCCGTATGGCACATGGGGCAGAAGGTGACGGCGATTTCCCGTACGCCGAGCCGATCGTTCACGACGTGATGCTGCGCCACATAGTTCAGCGGATAGGCCCGCCGCAGCCCATCCAGTTCCACCAGAACCACGCGCGTATCGCCTGGGAGGCGCGCACGCATCTCTGCAGTCGCCGGGCGCGGGTAGTGGACCGCGCGAAAGATCTGTGAGGCGTGAATCTTCCATCCGGCCAGCACAAGCAGCAGTTGCGCTGCGACCCAGCCGGCAAGAACACCCGTCGCCATGCCGAGAACCGAACCCAAGAGGGCGCTGCTGAGCGCGAGAATGAAAAGCAGCGGAACCCGCGCGCGCGCGTGGACCCGAACGAGACCGAGCGGCCAGGGAATGATGGCGTAGAGCGGCATGAAGAAGGCGATGAGCGCGGCGATCGCCATGTGGGCTGCGACTGGCGTCGCGACAGGGAGTTCCATTGAACGTTGTGCCCTGGGGGCACTCCTTGGAAAGCGGGAAGACGCTTAGTTGGGATATGTGCTAAACACACATTAGTATGTGTAGGTTACACATGTAGTCGAGGCGCGTCAAGGGCCGGCCATGTCCCTGCGCCGGGCCGTCGCTCCGACCTCGGCCTTGAGCCGGTTTCTCCCCGGTGGTATCGTCTGTCAGCGCCCGGCCTCCCGAACGGCGCGCCGAGAGATGAATCATGACCACCGCACTCCGGCTGCGAGCCGCGCTTCGACCGATCCGTTCTGCCCTGCTCACCGCTTGTGCGCTATTCGTCGGCTGCGGCTCGCCTCCCACGGGCGATCCGCGCAGGACCGCGACGGAGGCCACCTATACCGTGGGCGGATCGGTGACCGGTCTCGAGGGTACCGGGCTCGCCCTCGTGCTGAACGGACAAGCCCCGCTCGGCGTGACCGGGCCCGGTGCATTTCGCTTTGCCGAACCGCTGCCCGACCGCGGTGCCTGGTCGGTCGGCGTATCGAGCCATCCGCATTCGCCGCGCCAGCGTTGCGCGGTTACGCCGGCGTCGGGTGTCGTTGCGGGCGCTGACGTGAACGGCATCCGGGTGCATTGTACGACCGAGCGGTTCCCCCTCGGCGGAACGATTGCCGGCCTTGCCGGCAAGGGGCTCGTGCTTTCGCTGAATGGGGGCGCGCAGACCGTCTCGCCCGCCGCGCTCGCGAAGGCCTTCACGTTCCCGGCGCCGTTGCCGGATGGCGCGCCCTTCCGCGTGACCGTTGCCGCCCAGCCCCACGCTCCTGCGCAGACCTGCCAGATCGGGAACGGCGTGGGCCAGATCGCAGAAGACATGGTCGTCGCCGTCGTGTGCACGACCGATGCCGAACCCCCGCCCCCCGAACCGCCTCCCCATGATTTCACAAAGCTCACGCCCGCATGCTTCACCGGCGGCGAGTTTCCCCAGCTCGACTTCGGCGGCCCGGTCACCGACTGGACCTGGAACGATCCCCATGTGATCAAAAGGGACGCGGAGGACTACGTTCTGTACGCGTCGGCGACCGACTTCTTTACCTTTCCCGTGCGCCTCTACCGGCTGACCTCGACCGATGCGACGACGTGGACGCTGAATCCGAACGTGACCGTCGAGCAGGGCATTCTTGCCGACGCCGAGCCCGGCGCCTGGGATGCGGGGGGATTGGAGACACCGGCCGTCGTCTTCTTCAACGGACAGTACCATCTCTTCTACACGGCCTACCGCTACCCGAACGATTCCACGCAGCACTCGATTCTGAACTATCGAATCGGGCACGCGGTCTCGGCGGACGGCATTACGTTCGCGCGGGCTTCGACGGCCCCCGTGGTCGCGCCGAGTTCACCGGACATCACGGCGGAGAACGCCTGGCGGGCCTACGTGGTCGCCGAGCCGGGGCCGGTCGTTTTCAACGGCGAGCTCTATCTGTATTTCACCGCCCTCGGCATCGATTTCGATCTGGGAACGAGCCTCCAGATTCTCGGCGTCATCCGGACAAGCGACGGCGTTACCTGGTCCGAGCCGGAGCCGGCCCTCAGGCCCGCTCAGGATCTCTACCCGCGCGGCAACGACTGGATCGGGTACTCAACCCCGAACGCGATCGTCCTCGACGACCGCATGCATCTCTTTTTCGACGTTGCCCACCAGCCCGACGGGGGCGACTGGAAGCAACTTCGCCTGCACCACGCCTCCTCGACCGACGGGGTCGGCGGGTGGGTGCACGATGCCGAGGCGATCCGCGCGGCAGGCGACTTTGCGTGGGCGACAGAAGAGATCCGCGCGCCCCACGCGCTTCTGGACGGCGATCTGCTGCGCCTCTATTTCGCGGGGCACAAACTCAATGCCGATCCGTTCCACTTCGGCATCGGCATGATGACCTGCGACGTGGGGCGCGACTGACCGCTGGCGCCGCTCACGCCGCCGACGTGGTCAGCATGCGGGGAGCCCGCCACGCATCCGGATGACCGGGAAGCGCACGCCCGGCGCCAGCTCCAGGTCCATGCGGCGCACCCGCTGCAGCCCGAGGGCCGCGTAGAACGCTTCTGCATTCAGGCTCGCAAAGCACTCGAAAGCGTGCAGGCCGGCCGCCGCAGCTTCTGCAGCGCAGCGCTCGAAGAGGGCGCGGCCGACCCCCTTTCCGGCCCACGCGGGGTGGGTCGCAAAGTGGCGGATGTGGGCGAGACCGCCTTCCCGTTCGCCGGTTCCGGGTCGTACTGCCGTCCACCCGCCGCACCCGATGATCGATCCGGCGGCCGACGAGGCGAGGTAAAACGTGCCGGACGCGAGAAGCGCAGGATTCGCCCTCGTCATGTGAGAAAGGGCGGGCGCGAGCACGGCCGGCTCATAGGCCGCGCGCATCAACTCCGGGTACGACGCCTGCAGCAGGGCGTCGACGGCGGGCCCGTCGGCGGGCGTCGCCGGGCGGATCATGAACGGAGTCTGCATACCCCACAGCGTATCAGATGAAAGCGTTCGTTTGCGCCGCGGCTTAAGAATTGGTAGTACTAACGGCTATGCGCGTCATGAGCTTGCCCCTTCTGTTTGCCGCTGCGTTCTCTGTCGCAGTCCCGCTCGCGAACGACGCGGCGGCGTCCGGTATGCTGGACAAGGCGAACCGCTATCGGCTCGCCGATCTCGATCAGCCCGCGAAGCTCGTCGACCACCTCATGCTCTACGCCGCCGCCTTGCGGGAGCAGCCGAGCTACGAAGCGGCCTGGAAGGCGGCGATGTGGTCCTACTACGTCTGGCAGAAGGCCGCGTCGAAAGAAGAACGCGAATCCGTGGCGAAGGCCGGCGTGAAGTTCGCGAAGAAAGCGACGGAACTCAATCCAGACGGCGCAGAGGGGTGGTTCTGGTACGGCGGTAACCTCGCCATCTACGGACTCTCAAGGGGAATCCTGGATTCCCTGCATCTCGTGCCCGACGTCGAGCGTTCGCTGAAGCGCAGCATGGAACTCGATTCCCGGTACTACGAGGGGGCGGCCGAGCGCAACCTGGCGCGCGTCTACATGATGCTGCCGGGCCGGCCGATTTCCATCGGAAACGATGCGCGGGCCAAGGAGATGCTCGACCGGAGTCTGGCCGCCTATCCCGATTTTCCGCTCACCTACATCTACCTCGCCGACTGGCACTGGAAAAAGAACGAGTTCGAAGCCGCCCTCGCCATCCTGGATCGAATTCACCGCCTGCCGATGAAGACCGAGGGGAACGCCTTTTTCCTTCCCTGGGCGAAGCGGGTGGCTGCGAAGGTCCGCCCGCGCATCGAAAACCGGGAACCGCGCGGGCTGCTCGACCCGATGGTGGAGTAAACGCGGTTCCGCTCGCACGGCATTCAGGAGGCCGGAGGCCCCCGGAACAAGCCGCTCACGGCCAGCGCGGTGACCATGACTCCTATCGCGCCCCCGAGCCCGAAAGCGACCCGGCACGGCGTCTCGCCGGCGAGCGCGGGTACGTTCACCGCGCATGCGAGCGGCTCCTGAAAGAAGGCGATCCAGAGCGGGACGGCGGTCATCGCCGCCAGCACGGCCACAATCAGTCCGAGGTAAACGCGCGGAGAAACCCGCCCGTAGAGGCCGATGGCCGCCCCCGCGAACCCGAAGACGGCGCAGGCGGCCAACCCGATTTCCAGGGGAACTTTCAACTTCGCGGGCTCGCGCAGGATCAGCCCGGCGGCGAGCAGGCCGACGGCAGCCACGGCGGTGCCGAGAAGCGCTCGTTTGCGCGGCGGGACATCCTCGATGCGCTGATAGATCCGGGCCATACTGTGTGAGCGTAGCAGAATTCCGGGAACGCGTCCGCCGCGTCCTTCTGTCCGCGGCAGGGCCAGCGCTCGTTATCGCCGCTCGTAGACGATTTTGCGCCTGCCCGCGGCGCAGGTCCCTACTGTCTGCAGCTCGCTCGTCGCGTCGGCAGAAAGTACCGTCAGTACGTACCGCCTGACCCCTTTGGCGTCCAGCTTTTCGGCGATTTCCCGCTGGAGCTCGGCGCAGTCCTTGACCCCGGCCGGCGCCGCCGGTGCAGAGGGGGCCGGGGCTGACGAATCAGCAGGCAGGGCGGATGGCGCGAAAACGGGCTCCTCGGCCGTCGTCGCGAGACGCCGGTAGACCTTGCGGGCTCCGCTTGCGCAGATCAGGTCGAGGTCGCCGTCGGTGACGGCCTTGATCTCATCCCGGTCGCGAAGCCCGCTCGGAATTCGCGGATCGGACGACTGCTGGTATTCGTAGTGGAGCTTGTCTCCCTCGTGCCACCAGCGGCCGCCGAATTTCCACTCACGCGAGCCGTCGGCGTGTACGAGCACGCCGTGGAAGCGACCGGCGGGGGTGAAGGTCATCGTCGTGGTGGCGCGCTCATCGGAGAACTGCCAGGTTCCGTGCAGCCGCGAATAGTTAATCGATGCGGTCGACGAAGCCGCCGCGCCGCCGCGTTCGGCCCACCAGCGCCGCCAGTGCTGTACGGCCTCGCGCCGTTCTGTTGCCTGCATCTTCTGGTTTGAAACGCCTTCGTTGCGGCCGCCGGTCAGGGCCGTCAGCGCGTGGAGGGTCTCGTTGACGACGCTTTCGTCGGGATCGTCGAGCAGCGCGATGATTGACGGCAGCCGGTCGGGCTTGCCGATGCGCCCCAGCCCCCAGACGGCTTCGGTGCGAACCCAAGGGTGTTCATCCTTGAGCGCGCGCGCCAGCGCCTCGGCGATCGCACCGCGCTCGGCGGGGTCCGCGGCGGATTTCCGGTTCAGAATCATGACGATGTTGAACCGGAACATCGGATCGGAGATGTCCCGATCGAACGCCGAGATGAGCTCTGCGGTGTTTCCGGACTGCCCGATGAGCTCCCTCACGTTGCGGGGGAAGCGCGCGTCCCGGTAGTAGAGCTCTTCGACCCGGCTCTCGTGCAGGGTCTCGATGAGGCGCCGCGCCCCGCTCTCGGCTTCCGCGGTCGGAAGCAGAGCGAGCAGCAGGCTTGCGGCGGCAAGGAGGCAGACTGCAGGTCGGATCATGGGAAATTCCTTCCAGGTACGGCGGGTCAGCCGTAATAGGCCCAGTGCATGAACACAAGGTTGACTGCGCCGAAGAAGATGGGATCAAAGACGATGTCGAACAGGTGCCAGGCCAGAAACAAGCCCATCCACCCGACAATCGGCAGGCTGCGCAGAAAGTTCTGATAGGCCCGCCCGTGGTCGTCGGTGAGCAGGAGCGGGACCACTCCGCTCCCGTCCAAGGGGGGGATCGGGAGCAGATTGAACACGAAAAGGAGCAGATTCATGGAGAAAATCATGCTCAGAAAAATGGCGACGGATGAGCTCCAGCTCTCGGCGCCCAACGCGACGAAGCCGAATCGAACGGACTCGGGTGCCGCGAAGACGCCGAATTGCACGCCGGCCCGAAGAAGAAGAGCCGACGGAAACACGAGAAGAAGATTCGCGGCCGGGCCGGCAAGAGCCATCCATGCGGCGCGCCGCGGGTAGGTGTGCGCCCACTCGGGATTATACGGTGCGCTCGCAAAGCCGATGGGCCAGCCTGACGCAACCGAGGTGAGAATCGGAAGCACGACCATGCCGAACGGCTCCCGGCGGATGTGCGGGAGTGGATCGAGGCTCACCTGTCCGCCATGATAGGCCGTCAGGTCGCCGCCCCGCATTGCGGCCCAGGCATGGGCGGCCTCATGCAGAGTGGTCGAAAAGAGGAACACAACATAATAGAGGAGGCCTTCGAGAACCGGGGGCATGGATGACTCCGCTCGGCGGAGCAGAGGGCTCAGCCGGGCGGAAGTATACCCCAGCCATTGCACCCTTGGCAAGCATCGGTGGAAGGGACCGCCTCGGACGGCGCAGCGTTACGGGGATGGGGGGATTACAGCCACCGCCGGCGGCGGAAATAGAGGAGCATGCCGGCCATGACGGCGAGCATGACGGCCCACAGCGCAGGGTACCCCCAGCGCCAGCGGAGCTCGGGCATGTACGCGAAGTTCATGCCGTAGATGCCCGCCAGAAAGGTGAGCGGAATGAAGATGGTCGCGATGATGGTAAGCACCTTCATGACTTCGTTCATGCGGTTGCTCACGCTCGACAGGTAGATGTCGAGCACGCCCGAGATCATGTCGCGGAAGGTCTCGACCATGTCGATGACCTGCACGATATGGTCGTGCACGTCGCGCAGGTAGGGGTGCGTCGACGGGCGGATGAGGTCGGTCTCTTCCCGCGAGAGTGCGCCGACGGCTTCGCGCAGCGGCCAGGTGGCCTTGCGCAGGTAAATCAGCTCGCGCTTCATGTTCTGGATGCGTTCGACCAGCGCCCGGTCGGGATTTTCGAGCACGTCGTGCTCGAGGGCCTCGATATGCTCCCCGATCGTCTCCAGGGCGAGGAAGTAATGGTCGACGACGATGTCGAGAATGGAGTAGGCGAGGTAGTCGGGGCCGAACCGGCGCATCTTTCCCTTGCCGTTCTCGATGCGCTCGCGCAGGGGCGCGAAAATGTCGCCGGCCCGCTCATGGAAGGTGAGGACGTAGTTCGCGCCGAGAATCAGACTGATCTGATCGGCGTGCAGCTCGGCCGTGTCCGTATCGAACCGGAGCATCTTGAGGACCAGAAACACGTGTTCGTCGGTGAGCTCGAACTTGGGGCGCTGATCCGTGTTGAGGATGTCTTCGAGAACGAGCGGATGGATGCAGTAATGCTCGCCGATCCGCTCCATCACCGTCGTGTCATGCAGACCGGCGACGTCGATCCAGGTTACCGTCGCGGTGTCCTTGAAGGGGAACGTCTCGTCGACGCTGCGCAACTCTCTGTGCGCCACGTGCTCTGCGTCGTAATCGAGCACGGAAAGACGCACCTCGCGGGCGGCGGGTTCGCCAAGATAGACGATGCTCCCCGGCGGGAGGCCGATTTTCTGCGAGCGCTTGCGCACGAACTTCTTCATGGATGGCCGGGCGCCGGACTTCGGGCGGCGTTTTTTGCGCGACATGCTGCTCCCTGGGGATGCTCCCCCGTGTGGGCTCATTCTAATCCATGCGCTTCACCGGCGACAACGCTGCGGGACCGTTCGCCTTCATGAGGCGCGGCCGAAGGATTGGTATGATGACGGCATTTCACCCCTTTCCCGAAAGCAGGTGTCTGTGTGGAAACGCTCAAGACCATGACCTACGAACGCACCGGCCGCATCGCCCGGATTACGCTCAACCGCCCGGCGCGCGGCAACGGCATCACCATGGACATGCCCCGCGAACTCACCGCCTGCATCGAGCGGGCCAACCTCGACCCCGAGGTTCACGTCATCGCGCTCGCGGGGAACGGGAGCGGCTTCTGCGGCGGCTACGACCTGGTCGAGAACGCCGAGGGCCTGACCGAGCCGGGCGGCAGCGGCGATCGCCCGCCCGGATCGCCGCTCGACTTCATGGTTCAGGCCGAAAACCACAGGCCCGGCGGGGCCTGGGACCCGACCATCGACTTCGCCATGATGAGCCGCAACGTGAAGGGGTTCATGAGTCTCTTCCACAGCGAAAAGCCGGTCGTCTGCAAGGTGCACGGCTTCTGCGTGGCGGGCGGTACGGATATGGCGCTCTGCTCTGACCTGCTCGTCATCGCCGACGATGCGAAAATCGGCTATCCCCCGGCACGCGTCTGGGGCTCGCCCACGACTTCCATGTGGTTTTATCGTCTGGGGCTCGAGAAGGCAAAGCGCCTGCTGTTCACCGGCGACTGCCTTTCGGGGAAGGAAGCGAAGGAGTGGGGGCTCGCCATCGAATCGGCGCCGGCGGCGGAACTGGATGAGCGCTTTGAAACTCTGCTGGAACGCATCGCGCGGATGCCGATCAACCAGCTCGTGCTCATGAAGCTGCTGCTCAATCAGACCCTGATGGCGCAGGGGCTGCACACGACGCAGATCCTGGGGACGTTCTTCGACGGCATCACGCGCCACACGAAGGAGGGCTACGCTTTTCAGCAGCGCTCCATGGAAGTCGGCTTCAAGCAGGCCGTGCGCGAGCGCGACGAGCCGTTCGGCGACTTCGGCCTCTCGACGTTCAAGGGGTGAGCGGCGTCAGAATACGTAGCCGATGGCGAGGCGCGCCATCGGCAGGTACAGGCTGTCTTCGATGCGTTCGTCGGCCGCCTGTTCAACCTGGTTCCCGAACGCCGTGACGGCCCCGGGTGCGCTGGGGGTGAACTGCGGCTCGATCCGGGTCGACGACGTCAGGGCGAACGAGCCGCCGAGTCCGGCGCGCACGGTCAGATGCTCCCACCACACCCAGCGCCAGCCGAGTTCGGCGTCGAGCATGGCGATACGGTTTTTGATTTCGAACGGGAGGTTGGCCGCATCGATTTCCGCCGGAACCGCCACTCCCGTCAACGCCTCGAGTACGCGCGCCGGGGTGCTCGTGCCGCCCAGGGTCAGCAGCGTCCATCCGCCCAGAACGTAGAAGCCCCGGCCGGCAAAGGGCCGCCAGCCCATCTGGCTGCGCCAGACGAGCGAGTCGTCGACGACCGCCTCGATGAGATCGGCATCCGGCCGGTCGAGGATGCCCAGGCCCACCGCCGCGTTCATGGACGTCGCCAGGTAGCCGGTGGGCCACCAGCCGAGCGTCTGGGCAAGGATGATGCGCCCGGGCGACTCCAGGGCGAGCGTGCCCCCCACGAGGCTCATCAGGTCGGTCTGCGCCTCGACCGAGAATTGCCATCCGTCGTCGGCCCGTGCGGGGGCCGCACCGGCGACCAACGCTGCGAGGACCCATGCGGCCGCCATTCGAAGCTCCAGCTTCATGAGAGTCTCCAGGGAAAGAGCGTGTACCCCTGCTTCCATTCTTGCGCGATTTTCATCCGTTTCGATCGCTCTTCAACCGGTTGGCATCCGACCTGTGGACATGTCCGATCGCCGCGCCAAACAGCGCTCACTGGAGGCGCCGCCCGCCCGCCGGACGGGCGCGGTCGCGCAGGCGCCGCGCCGACCGGAGAATGGCGGGAGAATGGCCGGGGAGCAGGGAGAGGAGAGGGATGCCACGCGCCGCGCCCATCGATCACGCATTCGACCTCGAGCACGGCGATGCGTTCTATCGCCTGCTTCGGCGCCTGCGCCTCGTGCAACGCGAACCCTCGACCCGCCGGCGGATTCTCGTGCTGCTGGCGCTCACCTGGCTCCCGCTTTTCGTGCTCGCCCTCGCATCCGGACATGCGTTCGGGCCGTCACCGGGCGAGAGTTTTCTGCTCGACTACAATGCGCAGGCGCGCTTCTGGATTGCGCTGCCCCTGCTGGTGCTCGCCGAGCGGCCAATCGGGCAGCGTATGCGTACGGCGGCCCATCACTTTCTCGACGCCGGCCTGGTTCGCCCCGAACAGCGCTCGGCTTTTGCCGCCTACGTCAATCGCTTTCTCCGGCGCAACCGATCGGTTCGGGCAGAGGTCGTCCTCCTTCTGCTCGCGTTTCTGTTCTCCTGGTTCGCGCTCGGTGACCTTCTCGCCGAGGGGGCGCGTGTGAACGGCACCTGGCATCATGGGGCCGACGGCCGCCTGACGGTTCCCGGGCTATGGTACCGGCTCGCCGCGATGCCGCTCTTTCTCTTTCTCTTCCTGCGCTGGGTCTGGCGGCTGGGGGCGTGGGTGGCCTTCCTCTTCCGCATGTCGCGGCTGCATCTGCACGTCATGCCCGCGCATCCGGACGGCGCCGGCGGCCTCGGTTTTCTCCCCCTTGCGCACCAGAGCTGGGGCGACATCGCATTGGCCGGTTCAGCCATTCTCAGCGGGGCGTTCGTAACGCGCGTCGCGTACGGCGACGGCGATGTCTCGGTCATCGGCTCTGCCATCGTCGCCTATCTCGTCGTTGCCGAAGCGCTCATCTTTCTGCCGCTCCTGCTTTTTACGCCGATGCTCGCCCGGGGGCGCCGCGAGGGGCTTCTGCGCTACGGCGGGCTCGCGAACCGGTACCAGGGGGCGTTCGAGAGTAAATGGATCGACCGTGCGCACGGTGAAACCGAAGCGCTGCTCGGTACGTCCGATATCCAGTCGCTGGCCGATCTGGGCAACAGCTATCATTTCGCGCGCGACTTGATCCCCATCCCGCTCGGACGGCGCCACCTTGCGGCCGTGGCGATCAAGATCGTCATCCCCTTTCTCCCGCTGTTCTTCGTGCTCTACCGTATCGAAGACATCCTGCGCCTCGTCGGGCGGATCCTCCTGCGGTGAACGGGGCACCAGGCTTCCTTCGCGTACTTCGCAGGCGGCGGAACATCGGCTTGCGAACGGCTCTCCGCGTACAGGACGTCGCGGGCGGGGCTCAGGACGGAGTCACCGGCGGGGGCGGGGGCCGATCCGCATCGGCCTGTACGGGACTTGCCACCCAGACCGGCACGCCGAGAAATTCGCCGAGGGTGCGGGCCGATTCGTCGATGCTCTCCCGGCTGCCATGGTCCATGACGTTGAGCCGTTCGCCATCGGGGAACACGAGGTTCAGCTCGTAGCTGGTGTAGCTGCGCGAGCTGCCGTTGCGCGAGCTGGAGCTCACCTGTTCGCTCAGGATCTGCAATGCATGGATGTCGCTGAGCACCCCTTGCCGGGTGCGCTCCGGCGCGCGGTCAGGAGCCGCTGCTTTCCCGCGGTAGTAGGACCCCAGGACGCGATCGAAGGTGAGTGGTCGTCCCGCCGCCAGGATCAGGATGCCGACGCCGCCGAAGATGCCGCCCCACAGGACGAAGAAGAGGCCTGTCAGCGGCGCGTTGCGGAAGAAAATCTGATACGGCGCGCCGACGAGAGCGGCGCCCAGCCCGGGACCGGCGAAGGCGAGCGCGAAGAGGACCAGACCGGCGGTGCGCCGGACCCGGATCCGATCTTGCGTAACCTGGAGGCGGTGGGTCTTGAAGCTGGCGCCGCCCCCTTTCAGAGGAGCCCAGCTCGTTTTCTGCGCGACCGGCTCTTCCCGGTACGCAACCGGGATCTCTGCAGAAGGGCCCTCGCTACCCGAGACCGTTCCCATCGGCCCTCTCATGCCGCTCACCGGGCCCTGGCCGCCCCCAGCATCGACGCGCCATTGGGAAGCCGGCGGAAAAGGCGGTAATCGAGCGTCATGAGGCGTTCCCGCTGCGTCTTCAGAAGACGGCGGGGCGGCGCGTACGTGCAGAGGAACGAGAACAGGTGCGAACGGAAGCGGAACTGCGGCGCCTCGAAGCCGGAACGCTGAAGCACTTCGGCGATCTCCCGGCTGCGCAGGCGGCGCAGATGGGTCGGGTCTTCCCAGCTCCAGCGCCGGTAGCCTTCGTGGGTCGGTTCAATCCTGCCCGCGAGTTTCGACAGGGCATGCTCGATCGAGAATTCGTTCGCGCAGGGGGTCGTCCACAGGAACGTTCCCCCGGGCTTGAGCAGACGCCGGATGTCACCCAGGTAGCCCGCGAGATCTTCGACGTGTTCCATGACTTCGACGCTGGCGACGACGTCGAACGTGTGATCGTCGAAGCCGGCGCGCCCGTTTTCGATCAGCGCGTATTTTTCCGCATGGGCCGGGAAGCGTGCGCGGAATTTGTCCTGCGCTACCGAGCTGATGTCGCAGAACGACAGTTCGGCCGAGGGAAAGATTTTGTCCCAGAGGCCCACGTGCAGGCCGACTCCGGCGCCGTAATCGAGCACGCGGCGGGCGCCGTTGAGGGCGAGCACGTCGGTCGCGAAATGCTCGAGGGCCTCCCAGCGCGCGACCTCGTGGCCGGAAAGTTCGTGCCGGTAATCGCCGGCGTAGCGCTGATCGTAGACGTCCTTCAGCGGTTGCATGGAAATACTCCGTTCCACCGGCGCCCGTTCGGCGGCCGATGGGATCGGGAACAGCCTATCAGATTCCGATGCGGATTGCCGACGGCGTGCGCCCCCGATCGCCATCGCGTATCATGTCGGGATGCCCCGCCGCCGCCCCGAAGAGACAGCGCCGTATCACCACGGCAACGTGCCCGCCGCCGTCGTTGAGGCGGCCCTCGAGCTCATCGAGGAACAGGGGGTCGAGGCGTTCACCCTGCGCGAGGCGGCGCGGCGCATCGGCGTCACGCATGCGGCCGTCTATCGCCACTATGCCGACAAGCGGGCCCTGCTGGCCGCCATTGCCGAAACCGGATTCCACCAGCTTGCCGACGGGATGGAGCGCAGCGTGGCCCGCGTGGGCGACGACCCGCTTCTTCGCCTCGAGGCCATCCTCGTCGCCTATCTCCGGTTCGCGCTCGAAAACCAGGCGCGCTACCTGGTGATGTTCGGCCCGCGACTGAACGCCGACGGGAAATTCCCCCAACTGGAAGAGGCCGTCATGCGGGCGCTGCGCGCGCTGCGAGAGCCCATTGACCGCGGCCTTCGCGAGGGACTCATCGCCGGCCGCGACGCGCGCACCGTCGGCTTTTCGGCATGGTCCCTGTCCCATGGGTACGCCATGCTGCTCCTGAACGGGCGCATCTATACCAAGGGTCCGAAGGAAAGCGAAAAGTTCTTCCGGGAGCTTGTCCGGCCGCTGCTGGCCGGTCTGGCGGCCACCGGGAAACGCGGCCGCTGATTCCACCCCCAAATGGTTCGGAATGCTTCCGCTTGACGGAAGGCCGTTTTCTGTGGCTTAATGTAACCAGTGGTTACAAAGTGTCCGAAGGTTACATGGGCGCGGAGTCGCTCATCCCCTGCCGGACCGAACAAGGAGGAAACGATGAGCGAACCGTGCATCCTTCAGGCCGCCGACGGGTATCCGCTGGCCGCCAGCTTCTTTCGACCCGCGGCCGGGCGCGAGAAGGCGATCGTGATCGTCAACGGCGCCACCGGCGTCCGCCGCCGCTTCTACGATCGCTTCGCCCTCTACCTGGCCGATCGGGGCTTTCTGACGGTGACCTACGATTACCGCGGCATCGGCGATTCCCGGTTGAACACGTTGAACCTTCCGCTGACGATGGAGGCGTGGGGGAGCCGCGATTTCGACGGCGTGCTCCGCTTCGTGCATGGGCTGCGCAGCGACCTGCCGATCTTCGTCGTCGGCCACAGCGTGGGCGGGCAGATCGTCGGCCTGGCGGAACATAACTGGATCGTGGACGGTGCCGTAGCCGTTGGCGCCCAGAGCGGCTACTGGAGGCACTGGCCCGTACGCGCACAGCGGCGCATGGCCTTCAACTGGCACGTGATGATTCCGGCCCTGGTTACGCTGTTCGGCGAACTCCCCGGCTGGGCCGGGACGGGGCAGCCGCTCCCTGCGGGCGTGGCCCGGCAATGGGCGCGCTGGTGCCGGCACCCGGACTTTCTCTTCGGCGAGGATCCCGCGCGGCGTCGGGGATTCGAGCAGATCTCGATTCCCATGCTTGTCCTCGGTATGGATGCGGATCCCTATGCCCCCCCGGCGGCGGTCGACGCCTTTGCGCGCTTTTACCCGCGTGCGACGGTCGACCGGCGCCACCTGAACGACCCGCGTCTCGGCCATTTCGACTTCTTCAGGCCGCAGCAGGAGGCGCTCTGGGGCGAAGTGGATCACTGGTTCCGCGGCCTGCTTTCGGCGCGAGCGGAGGCCGCATGAATACCGGAGCTCTGCGCCGGCTGTGGAGCCGGCTTTCCGCATTCTCCCTGGGGAGGCGGATCTTCAGCCGCCTGATCGGCTTCGCCGTTCCCTATGCGGCCACGATTGGCGCGCGTATCGAGACCCTTGCGCCCGGCGAGGCGAAAGTCGCGCTCGCCGACCGGCGGGCCGTGCGCAACCATCTCGGCTCGATTCACGCCATGGCCCTGGGGAATCTGGCGGAACTCACGGCCAATGCCGTCGTGCTCTTCAGCCTTCCGCAACACATGCGGATGATCGTCACCGATTTCACCATCCGCTTCCACCGCAAGGCGCGCGGGCGGATGACGGCGACGTGCCGCGCGCCGTTCCTCATCGATCCCGCCCCGGGCGACCACGTGCTCGAGGTCGAGATCCATGACGCGCGGGGAACGCTGGTGGCCGCCGCGCGTCAGACGTGCAGGGTGGGGCTCGTCCGCTCCGAGGCAGAGATGGCTGCCGGGACCGGGTAATCGATGCGGAAAGCGGCCCGGCCGGACTTGAACCGGCCCGGCCGGGCAGGGCCGGGCTGGCGAACGCCCGGGCGACGGCCCCTCAGCTCGCCATCTTCTGCTTCATGTGGTTGATGACGTGATTGTGCTCTTTGTGGGGGCTGAAGAGAATCAGTTCGGCGTCTTCATCGACGCGCACGGTGTGCCCCGGCGGCCAGTAGAAGAGGTCGCCCGCGCGGACGTTCTCTTCCTGGCCGTCGGTGTACTTGACGATGACTTCGCCCTGAAGCAGGTAGCCCCAGTGGGGGGCCTGGCAGAGATCGTCCTGCAATCCTTGCAGCAGCGGCGAAATGTCCGTCCCCTTGGCCATGGAGAAAAACTCGCCGCTCATGCTTCCGAACCCCTTCGCGTCTCCGAAATCCCCGGTGGTCTGGCGGGCAATGGCGCCGGGGGCGTCGATCTTCACCGGAATGTCCTGTTTGGCAATGCGCATGGAATGTATCCTTTCGACTGGTATCCAGTCTCCAGCATACACCCGTTCAGTTACTCAAGCGGTGTTTGAAAATTCACCGGATGAGCGCTCGTCACAGAACAGACGATCCCCGCAAACAGCCTACGGACGATAGATTCCGCCCGTATTGATCGGCCACCCGTTGCCTTCGCCGCCCCAGATGAAGAGTTCCGTTCCGGTGAAGACCGATGTCATGTAGGGGACCGGACTCGGTACGTACAGCCCACCGGCAAGAGGGAACCATGTATCCGAGACCACGTCGTATCGCGCGCCGCTGCTCGACGCGCCGTAGCGCGAGTTCTGGCCGCCCCAGAGGATGACGTTGCCGCCGGTGAACACGGCGGCCGCATGCGCGCGCGCGCCGGGGCTCCCGGTCGCGCTGATCGTCTGCCAGGAGTCCGTGGCCGGCGTGTAGAGGGCGCCGTCGCCCAGATACGTTTCGCCAGGATAAATGCCCGACACGCCGCCGTAGACAAAGACGGAGCTTCCCGTCCAGACGGCGATCGACTCGCGGCGCGGGGCGAGCCCGCCGGTGACCGCCATCGGACTCCAGGTGTTGGCGGGCCAGGCGAGGCGCGCGCCGGTATTCTCATCGGTCCCCGACGTTCCGCCCCAGACGATGAACTCCGTCCCGGTCCACACGGCCGCTGCCTCTTCGCGGGCCGAGGGCGCGCCGCTGACCGACAGCGGGTACCAGGAGTCGACGTCCGGCGCGTAGGCTGCCCCGGAGTTCAGATACGATACGCCGTCGCTCCCCCCCCAGATCAGCAGCTCGGTGTCTGCCCACGCCGCTACGTGGCCGGCGCGCCCGGCGGGGGCCTGCACGGTGCTCATCGGCGTCCATGCATCGACGCTCGGATCGTAGCGCCCACCGTCGCCGAGCACCGCCGGGCAGCCGTATTCGTCCACGCATCCGCCCCAGACGAGCATTTCGAGTCCCGTCCAGACGGCAGTGTGTCCGTAGCGCGCCGACGGTCCCGAGGCAGACATCGGGTACCAGGTGTCGGTGGCCGGCGAATAGCGGGCGCCGTCGACGCCGGCAATGTTCCAGCGGCTGCCGCCCCAGACGATGACCTCGCTCCCGGTCCACACCATGGAGTGCCCGTCGCGCGGGCTCGGGGTCTGCGGGTCGAGACCGGCAACCGGAATCCATGAATCCGAGGCGGGGTCGTAGCGCGCGCCATCATTGTGTACGACCTGGCTGGTTCTGCCGCCCCAGACGATCATTTCCGTTCCGGTCCACACGGCGCTATGATTCCGCCGGGAAGCGGGCGAGCTGGCCTGGGCGACCGAATGGGTCCATTTGTCCGCGAGCGGATCATAGAGGGCGCCGTCGCTGCCGCCCCATTGCCCCCCACCCCACACGATCATCTTATCTCCGGTCCAGATCGCCGTGTGGGCGTATCTTCCGTCGATGGGCGCCGGCGAAAGCGCCTCCCACCGGTCTTCTGCGGGGAAGTACCGGGCGCCGTCGGCGAGGGCCACCTCATTCACTTCGCCGCCCCAGACGATCATTTCGCGTCCGGTCCACACCGCGGTCGGGTTGTCGCGGTTCGAGGGGGCGCCGCTCGTCGACGTCGGGCGCCAGGTGTCGGACTGCGGATCGTAGCGGCCTCCATCCGGAACGCCGCCGCCCCAGACGATCATCTCGCGGCCCGTCCACACGGCGACGTGGCCCGAGCCGTTCGCCGGCGCGCCCGTGAGCGAGATCGTCGACCAGGTATCCGTCTGCGGATTGTAGCGGCCGCCATTCTGGAAGCTCCCGGAGTTGTCGTATCCGCCCCAGACGATCATCTCGGAACCGCTCCAGAGCGCCGTGTGTTTCTGGCGTTCTGCGGGGGCGCCGGTGACGCTCATCGGCCACCAGCTGTCGGTAAGTGGACTGTAACGACCCCCGTTCTGCGTATAGGGGATACCGCCCCAGACCAGCACCTCGCTTCCGCTCCAGACGGCACTGTGTCCACGCCGGGCACTCGGTGCGCCGGTCATCGATACCGGCAGCCAGGTGTCGGTGGCGGGGTTGTACCGCGCGCCGCTGCTCAGCGGAGCATCCAGATTCGCATCGCCGCCCCAGACGATCATTTCGGTGCCGCTCCACACGGCGGTGTGCTCGCTGCGTGCATGGGGTGCGTCGCTGAAGCCGATCCAGTGGTCGCTCCCCCGGTGCACGAGGGGAACTGTGTTGGTCGAAAGCCCGTTTCCCGCCACGAGCTTCAGCGCCTGGGCGCCGCCCGGCGTTTCGTTGGCCCAGAGGGATACTCCGGTATCCGTCCAGGAAAGGGAGCTGGCGAGGAATTCGCCGTCGTACACGGAGCCCGTGGTTGCGCCGAGGTACCGTCCGTTCACGCTCACGGTGGTTCCCGCACTGACGTGGCGCGGCCAGCGCGTGTCGATCCAGGGGCGCTTGTTCTCGAAGAAAACCTGGTTGGAGACCCCTTCGTTGCGCCGGAGGAAGATCGGCTGGAGTCCCGGCATGGAACCCGGCGGGACCCGCAGCGTGATCGACGTATCTGACCAGGCGATGGCCTCGGTGACGGCCGTACCGAACCAGACCTGCGCCGTGTCCTGCGCCGCTCCGAAGCCGCTCCCCGAGAGGGTAATTTCGCTGCCGGGGAGACCGAAGGCCGGCGTCAATCCGGAGATATTCATGCGCGAGAAGACCGTCGAGGCTTTCGCCGTCAGGGACGTATTGCCGACGGCGTCGCGCACGCGCACGTACACGAGAGTCAGGCCATCGGGAGCCGTCGGAAAGAACGTCGGCGCCGAACGGAAGACCTGCCACGTCGCGCCCTGGAAGGACGGCGTGCCGGCGACCTGCAGCTGCGCCGCATCGGGGGCCGAAACCGAAAGGGGGATGAACGATCCCGATTGAATCGTTCCGCTCGTCACCGTGACGATCGGTTTGGCGGGCGGCGTCGTGTCGAGAACGACGGAGGCATTGAGCTCTTCGCTTACGTTGCCGACGGCGTCGAGGGCGCGCACATGGACAGTCTTCTGGCCGTCGCCCTGGGTCAGGGTGACGGAAACGCTGGTGGAATAGCGGATTTTTTCTGCCGTGCTCCAGTTGCGCGTCTCGCTGATCTGCAGGTCCGAGGCCCCGTCGGCGTTGACGGAGAGCGTGAGCGTGGTCGTGCTGACCGCCGCCGGGTTCCCCGCGAAGGAGACGGCCCGCAGCACGGGTGCTTCCGTATCGAGCACGATGCCGATGGCGATCGTTTCGCTGCTGCCGCCTGCGCGGTCGATGGCCGCGAGGGAGATGGCGTTCGCTCCTTCGCGCAGGGTGACCGTGAGCGTGAACTCCGTCGCCGTATCCGGATCCACCCTTGTGAGGCCGTTGACGAGAATGCCGGTACCGCTCTGCTTGTAGCCGGTCAGCACGAGCGCCGCCTCACGGGTCACGGCGGGCGGGGCCGACGCCAGCATGGGGGGGGCGAGGCTGACCGGGTTCATGACGATGATCCCGGCGTCGGCGATCATGCCGGCTTCGACCACGACGCCGTCCACGAAACCGCGATAGAGGGTCCGGCCGCCCGAGCGTCCTTCGGCCATCACGCGGAAGGTTCCCGGGTTGACGGGCGAAAGCTCGCCGCCGCCGCTTTCATAGGGAAATTCCGCCTGCGCAGCCGTCTGCCCGTCGGCGAGCGCGGCGAGCACGACCGTCTCGGGCAGCGCGAAGTCGGCCGGCGCCGCCGCCGTGCGGAAGCGGGCGGAGGACTGTGCGGCCTCAGCGCCGAAGGGGAACTGGAGGCGTGCCTGAATCCCCCCGGTTCCCGAGTTCCCCATGCAGGCGGTCAGCCCGGCGAGCACGAGGGCAAGCGCCCATCGGCCGGCCGGCATCCGGCCTTCTTCGGTTCCCGTGTGGATTCCCTTCAGCATACCTGCCTCCCATCCGTCGCCGAACCCCTCGGCGGCCGCAGGCCGGAAGGGTGGCTCCTCAGTGTGGGGACATCATATCAAGGGACGGCGCGTTATGCAGGAGGTGCAATCACGGTACCCTTGCAGGAGCGGGGGAGTGGGGGAGGGGGAGAAGGGGGGATGAAGCAAGGGCGAAGCAAGAACAAGAGTTCGGTGAACGGCGCGACCTGCAGCGTCGGCCCGGAGGTCCCGTCTACCGGTCATCCGCACGCGAGCACAGGCACGCGTCTGCCGACTTCAGCGAGAGCCACTCTTCGGGGGTGAGGAGGGGCGGGCTTGCAGCTGCCCCTGGCAGAAAGGCGGCCGCATTCCGCATCCGCTCGTCGGTCGACGGGTGTGAAGAGAGCCACGCGGCCCATTCCCCCATATCGAAGTCCCCAGAGATCCTGTCCAGCAGGCGCGCGAGTCCGGCAGTGTCCCTGCCGAGCGACTGGAGAACCTCGGCGGCGAACCGGTCGGCTTCGCGTTCTTCGTCGCGGTCGTGCGCCAGCGTGACGAGGGTCGAACCGCTGTCAATGAGCAGTGTTGAGACTGCGGTGACGTCGCCGATCAATACACCGGTGACGAAGGCGAGCCATGCCGATCGCAGGAGCCGCTTCGTTCCGTGCCGGTGCTGAATATGCCCCAGCTCGTGCGCGAGCAGGCCGAACAGTTCGTCTTCGTCTTGCATCACGTCGAGAATGCCCTGGAAGACGACGATGTAGCCGCCGGGGAGCGCAAAGGCGTTCTCGACCGGGAGATCGCTCACGAGGACGGTCACCGGCCCCAGATCGGGATGCAGGGCCTCGATGCGCTCAATACTGCTCCGCAGGACCCCCTCCCGGAGGTTGGTCACCGGCGCTTCGTGATTCTGCTCGAACCACTCCAGCGCCGACTCGCCGATCTTCTGCTCGAGCTCAGGCGGAAAAAAGGGGAGCGTCAGCGCGACGGCCGCCTGCGTTCCATAGGTGAACAGGCCTGCCATCAGCAGGCCGAGAGCCGCCGTCCAGATCAGGAGGCGCACCCAGACGGGCGATCGCGCAAAGGGGACGGTGGGAACATATCCGTAGTCGCCCAGCGCCCGCAACACGTTGGCATCGGTGGTTTCCAGAACAACCCTCTCGGGGAGGGCGATCCGGGCGTATCCGCGCTGGAGCTCGATGCCGAGAACCTCCAGCCTGGCGAAGCGTGTGCTGACCCCCGCACAGGTTACCCAGAGCGAGTCGGCAGCGACGCGCAGCTCGCCTGCGCGCAGGGTCGCCGACTCGCCGTCAAAGACCTGAACGGGTGCGCCGGACGACTCAGATGGCGAGATCGCCGCCGACATCGAGCTGATCTCCCAGCAGGTCACCACCGGCCGACGAATCCTGCAGCGCAATCTGAATGGCGCGATCGATATCCAGTGTTCCGTGAAGCCGGATATGGCTCAGGTAGAAGCGCAGATTGCGGACCATGGCCCAGGGGGCGCCGAGCCCGAGCGTCAACGCGATCAGAAAGAAGTTGCCGAGCTTGAGACGGAAGAAGTCTCCCGGCTGTACATCGGCCGAGAAGCGGGAGGTGTTTCCCTCCCCGTCGGTCGCCACGACATGGCCGACCCAGTAGTTGAAGACCCGCGGTGCGTACCAGAAGGAGTAGATGCCGAGGGTGAGCAGGGTGAGCCACTGTCCCCAGAAACCGAGCGGCCAGAAAGCGTTGCGATCGCCGTCGAAGGAAAACCGGACATTCCCGAAGCGCAGATTGTTGAACACGTACTCCCACCGGTAGTGCAGGTAGCGGGGGAGCAGGTAGTAGAAGGAGAAGGCGGCGCCCAGCAGGTAGGCGAAGGCCTGGTTGGTAAATTCTTTCGCCGAGCCGTCGAGGTGGAACCGGATCTCCCGGAGCGTCGTGCGCGAGTAGCGGTAGCGCCGGGACGCAAAATAGGCAAACTGGTACAGCCATGCGCCAAGGACATAGAGAATCACGGAGGCGACGGCGGCGCCGACCGGGGAGACGAGCGTGAGCAGCTGCGGCCCGTAGAGAAAGAGCAGGATGAAGGCGGCGACCTTCACGAAGCCGCTGAAGATTTCGCGGGCCGTTCCCGTGAAGCGGAACCGGCTGCCGCCGATTTCGGTGTTGCTCCAGAGAAACCGGTAGTTCCGCAGGCGCGCCCAGGGAAAGTAGACGCCCAGGGTCAGCACCATGAGAATGGCATTCGTGAGCTTGATGGACAGGAGGTCGCCCCCCGTGCCGTGGAAGACAGGCTGATAGTCCTTCGGTGCCGGCGCGGTTTCGGGCGTGACTTCGGGCGCCGGTGCAACGAGAGTCGTTTCCATCCGTCCTCCGGGGGGTAAGGGGGAATTCCCCAATCATAGCGCCCGGCAATCGGATATGGCAAGGAATTTTTTCGGCGGCTCGCTTTCTGGCGGGAGCGAGGGTGTCACAAGGGCCTGCTCGCAGCCGGATGAAGCACGGAGGTCATTTCGGGAGCGCGCGGGCCTTCTTCAACGCTTCTTCACCGGAAATCGTCTGGACCTTCCCTCGGTCGAGCGCCCGGCCGCTAGATCAGCCGAACGCCCAGCCCGTCGCCGTCGATGTCGACGCGCACCTGGCCGCCGGACTTGAGCGGACCAAACAGAATCTGCTCCGAAAGCGGTTTGCGGATGCGGTCCTGGATCAGGCGGCGCATGGGACGCGCGCCGTACTGCGGATCGAAGCCGTGCTCTGCGAGCCAGTCCTTGGCGGCCGGCGTGATGGAGATCGACACGTTGCGATCGGCGAGCTGGCGCTGCAGTTCGTCGATGAACTTGTCGACGACGCGCAGAATCGTGTCGCGCCCCAGCGGCGCAAAGGGTATCCACGCATCGAGCCGGTTGCGGAACTCGGGGCTGAACGTGCGCTCGATGGCTTCCTTGCCCACGTCGCCCGCGGCGGCGCGCACGGTGCTGCCCGCGGGCGAGAAGCCGAGGGCGCGCGCATTCAGATCCAGCGCCCCCGCGTTCGTCGTCATGATCAGCACGACGTGGCGGAAGTCGGTCTGCCGGCCGCTGTTGTCGGTCAGCGTGGCGTGATCCATGACCTGGAGCAGCAGGTTGTAGACGTCGGGATGCGCCTTTTCGATTTCGTCGAGCACGACCACCGCGTGCGGCGCCTTGCGCACGGCGTCGGTCAGCAGCCCCCCCTGGTCGAAGCCGACGTACCCCGGCGGGGCGCCGATGAGCCGCGACACGGTGTGCTTCTCCATGTACTCGCTCATGTCGAAGCGCAGAAACTGCACCCCCATGACTTCGGCCAGCTGCCGCGCGAGCTCCGTCTTGCCCACGCCGGTGGGGCCCGAGAAGAGGAAGCTGCCGATGGGCTTGCCTTCGTGCCCGAGCCCCGAGCGGTTCAGCAGAATCGCGCTCACGACGGCGTCGACCGCCGCATCCTGGCCGTAGAGCACCTTCTTGAGGCGCGGGGCCAGATCGGCCAGGGCCTGTTCGTCGGATGCGTTCACCGAACGGGCCGGCACGCGCGCCATCTTCGAGACGACACCTTCAATGTCGGCCACATCGACCTTGCCCGTGCGTCCGCCGGGGCGCAGGCGATCGAGGGCCCCCGCCTCGTCGACCACGTCGATCGCCTTGTCGGGGAGCTGGCGTTCCGTGATGTACTTCGCCGAAAGCGCGACGGCCGCTTCGAGGGCGTCATCGCTGTAGGCCACTTCGTGATGCTTCTCGTATTCGCCCCGCAGCCCCTTGAGAATCTCGACGGTCTCGTCCAGCGACGGTTCGAGGATGTCGATCTGCTGGAAGCGGCGGGCCAGCGCGCGATCCTTGTCGAAGAACGCCTTGTACTCGTTGAACGTCGTCGATCCGATGCAGCGCAGGCGTCCGCTGGCGAGGGCCGGCTTGAGCAGATTCGCCGCATCCATGGCCCCGTGGTTCGTGGCCCCCGCGCCGATGATCGTGTGAATCTCGTCGATGAAGAGCACGGCGTCGGGAATTTCCTCGAGCGCTTTCACGACCCCCTTCAGGCGATCTTCGAACTGACCGCGGAACTTGGTGCCCGCGATGAGGGCCCCCATGTCGAGCGCGAAGATGCGCGCCTTGGCGAGCACCGGAGGAACCGTTTTCTGGTGGATGGCCAGGGCCAGGCCTTCGACGACCGCCGTCTTGCCGACCCCCGGTTCTCCCACGAGCAGCGGATTGTTCTTGCGGCGCCGGCAGAGCACCTGCACGATGCGCTCGAGCTCGGCGGCGCGGCCGATGAGCGGGTCGATGCGCCCCTCTTCGGCCAGCTTCACGAGGTCGGCCGTGTAGGACTCGAGCGGCGAGCGGCGGGGGGCGCGCTCGTCATCCTCTTCTTCCTCTCCCTGCGGCTGGGCCGGCAGATCGGCGGGCTCGTCTTCGACGACGCCGTGCGCCAGGTATGAGGTAATGCTGAGACGGGTCACCCCCATGCGCTCCATGAGGAAAACCGCATTGGAGTCTTTCTCCGCAAAAATTGCGGCCAGCACGTGGCCGGCTTCGATGTGGCGTTTCCCGGCAGACTGCACGTAGCTGGCGGCCTGCTGCAGCACCCGCCAGAAAGCGGCGGTCTGTTCGGGCTCGATGAGCACCCCCTCGGGCAGCCGCTCGAGCTGACCCAGCGAGAGGTCGAGATCGCGGCTCAAGCGCTCCAGATCGGCGCCGCAGACGAGCAGAATCGGGGCGGCCACGGGGTCGCGGACCATGACGAAGAGCACGTGCTCGAGGGTCACGAACTCGTGCCGGCGGCGCCGCGCCTCGTCGAAGGCATTGCGCAGCGTCGTTTCCAGGTCCTTGCTCAACATCAGTTCCACGGTCACCCCCCTAGGCCGGTTCAATCGTGCACAGCAAAGGATACTGCGCTTTTCGTGCCAGCACTGTGACGCGGGCCGCACGGGTTTCGGCGATTTCGCGGGAATAGATCCCGGCCACGCCGACCCCCTGGCGGTGCACGTTCAGCATGATGCGGGTCGCGTCGGCCTCGCTGTGGCGAAATACGGCCCTGAGCACGTAGATGACGAACTCCATGGTCGTGAAGTCGTCATTGTGCAGCAGCACGCGGTACGGGCGCGGCTTGTCGATCTTGCGGATGGTTTTCGGAACGGCCGCGACCAGGCCGGTCCCTTCGTCTTCGTCTCTGCGCTCGCTCATCGGTACGTAGTTTCGGTTCCCAATCGGCCGGGCTCGGACGGATTGGATCGAGCCATTACAAGATAATCGCCCGCTGCCCGGCTCGCAACCAGCAGGGGGCACGGTGGGCAGAGCACATCGGGAAATTTACGATTGACGATTTACGATTGACGATTGCGGCAAGGACCCAAAACCACCTTGCCCTTGCCGTGTTGGCGCTTAGCGCTCAGCGCTTGGCGCTTCACCCGGTGACGAGTGACGAGTGACGAACTTCGGACAAGTTCTCTTGGTCCGGTTCAAGAATCAGGAATCAGGAATCAGGAATGGCGGCGGCAGCCGCGCAGCGCTTCAGCAGCACCCGCTCTCGCCGTCGCGCTGCGCGGATGCCGCCGTGTAGACCGGCGCGAAGCCGCCCCCCGCCGTGCGGAAGTTCGTCGTCTGCCCCTGGTAGAGCCGGCCGGCGAGCAGCTGCACGCGTCCGTCGTAGACGTAATTGCGCACGTCGAGCTTGAAGGTAACCGGCGCGCCGCCGTGGTCGACCGTGCGCGTGTCGGGGGGCACCAGCTCCTGGGCCACGTAGCAGGCGGCTCCGATTTCGTCCCAGACCCGTTTCGTGAGCTTGTCGCCCCGATAGGTCGCCTTGCCGCCGTAGCCGCCCGCCGGCTTGAAGAACAGCCTGCGCCGCGCATCCCAGAGGGCCTCGCGGTTCTCGGCGGTGACCAGGCGCGTCTGCGGAATGCCGTCGAGCAGCGTGCGGGCGGTTTCGTCCGGTACCCTGCACGCTGCCAGGAAGTCAGGGTCTGACAAACGGATCAGGTTGCGCTTGTCGGCATAGAGGGCGTGGGCGTGGGGATGCGGCGTGAGCACCACGGCGCCCGCTTCATAGGCGGCGCGCAGCTCGGCGTGACGTGCTTCGTCGAGGTAGAAATCGGTCAGCCGGTTGTACACGAGATCGACCGGATTCCCGTTCCACCGCAAGGCAGAACCGTCGAAGGTGAATTCGCGCGGGTCGGCAATGCACGCGCGCAGCCCGGCCTTCTCGAACAGGGCCTGAAAGAGGCGGAACTCGGGGTGCAGGAACTGGCCGTCGGGATCGTCGTCGACGATGGCGATGCTGCGCAGGGGGGCTTCGCCGCGCTGGAGCGCCCACTCGGCGCGGAACATGGCGAGAAAGTGACCCTCCAGATCCGCGAGGGCGGGCGCGGCGGCGGCCAGCGGGCGAATCTCATTGCAGCAGGCCTGCTGCGCCTGCGCGAGATGGGCGTTCAGGAGTCCGCCGCCGGCGTTCGTGTTGATTTCAATGAGTTTCGGCCCCTGGGCGCCGAGGTGAAAATCGTAGCCCTGGAACACCGCGCGGGGGCCGAAGGCGAGGCGGGCGATGGCGGGGGCGCGTTCGAGCGCCCGTTCACGGTAGACGGGGGTCGCCACGACGTCTTCCACGGCGCGGATAACGGCTTCCATCCGTCGCACGTCGGCGGGGGCGACGGCCACGGCCGAAGAGGCGAACATGTGAATGCCGCGTTCGACCAGTTCCGCATACAGGCTGGGACCCGGCGCCCGCACCGGGGCCTGCGCCGCAAGCCGATCATCGAGTGACGCGGCAAGATGGGCGGTGTCGATGGTGAACCAGCGGGCGTCGGGCGAAGTCGAATCCACGTCTCTTAGAGTGAGCATCGGGGGCATGGTTGTCAACTATCGAGGATGCCCGATGTTCAATGCCCGATGCCCAACCAGACGAAAAACTGACAACTGAAAACTGGAAACTGAAAACTGAAACGGTTCACCGCCCCCGCACGTCTGCGTTCCGAAGTTCACCGTTGACATAGGTGATTTTTCCCTCGAACGGCTCGCCGCGCAGCACGTAGGGAAGAAATGCCAGATCGCCCGGCCAGAGCGGCAGCGAGAGCATCCGGTCGGCCGGAACCCACTCGAGGTCCCCTTCGGCGCTGGTCGCGAACGGCGTGCCCGACCATTGCGTCACCAGAAACACGTGCATGCTCTCGTCCATCGGTCCGCTCTCGGTCGTGTGGAATCCGGGAAAGGCCACGTGCCCGAGCAGGACCGCGCGCTCGACCGTGAGCCCCGTTTCCTCATGCACCTCGCGAAGCATGGTCTCACGCGGCGACTCGCCCGGTTCCATTTTGCCGCCCGGGGCGTTATACTTGCCGGCGTGCAGGTCGCCCGGCTTCTTGCCGCGCACGAGAAACAGATAGCGGTTCTGGTCGTCGCGCACGAAGCAGAGCACGGTTTCGAGCACGGCGCGCACGGGTCGGCCCCTCAGAAATCCCGCAGGTACTCGACGACGGCGTCGATGACCTCGGGCGACATGAGAAACGAGAGATGCCCCTGATCGTCCATGTTGAAATTAATCGCGTTGAAGCGATCTTCGGGGAGCAGGGCGTTCTTGTACGGCGTCACGAGCACGTCGCGGCGGCTGTAGAAGCTGTACCAGCGCACGCGGTTCGTGACGGGCAGGGCGTTCAGCTTCATGATGAACTTGGAGCCCGGGCGCATCTGGCGCGCGGCCGGCGCGGCTGACAAGTATGCGGCCACCGTCCCCTGATGGGGCGTGCCCATGGTCACGCACTTGCTCACGCGCTGGTCGCCACCGAGGGCCTGAATGTAGTAGCGGGCGACGAGGCCCCCCAGGCTGTGGCCGACGATGTGCACCTTCTCGCGGCGCGAGATGAGCAGCACCTCTTCGACGCGCGTGGCGAGCGAATCGGCCATGGCCTCGATGGTGTTCAGGGTCGAGCTGTAGTTGAAGGCGTAGAGCTTGTGAAATCCCTGCCGGCGCAGGTGGTTGCGCATGGCGAAGAATCCGCTGCGGTTGTGGAAGAAGCCGTGGATCAGGATGATCGGGATGTCGGCCTCGGCCTGCTGCGGGGTCTCGAGGGTCGAGATCGTTTCCTGCAGAATGCCCATCGGATAGCGGGCGATCAGGGCGGGTAAACTGCGGGCTTCGCCGATCAGCGAGCGAGCAATCAAAAGGACTTGCCGGGCGCTCAATGCCACGTGAATGCCTTTCGCTTCAGGATTTCTTCTGCCGGTTGCGATAGTCCGGGATGTCCTTCTGCGGAACCCGGGAGACCGCGAGGGCGTCGGGGGGAACGTCGCGGGTGACCGTCGTGCCGGCGCCCACGACCGCATTGCGCCCGACGCGCACGGGGGCCACGAGCTGCGTGTCGCTGCCGATGAAGGCGCCGTCTTCGATGACTGTCCGGTGCTTGTGCACACCGTCGTAATTGCAGGTGATCGTGCCGGCGCCGACGTTCACCTTTTCGCCGATTTCGGCATCCCCCAGGTACGTGAGGTGATTGGCCTTCGAGCCGCGGCCGATGCGGGTCTTCTTCGTTTCGACGAAGTTGCCCACGTGCACGTCGTCGGCCAGCTCGCTGGCGGGGCGCAGGTGCGCGAGGGGACCGATGCTGCAGCCGTTGCCCACGGCCGACTGTTCGAGAACGGAGTGCGCTTTCACGTGCACGTCGTCGGCCAGCGTGCAGTCTTCGATGCGCACGCCCATTTCAATGCGGCAGCGCGCGCCGATGCGGGTCGCGCCGGCCAGGTGCGTCATCGGTTCGAGCACGGTGTCGCGGCCGAGGGCCACGTCGGCTTCCACATAGGTCCGCTGCGGATCGAGCACGGTCACGCCGGCGCGCATGTGCGCCGCGAGAATGCGCTGCTGGAGAATCGCGGCGGCTTCGGCCAGCTGCAGGCGATCGTTGATGCCGAGAAAGTCGCGGTAGTCGGGGGCCCGGTAGGCGGCGGCCTTCTTCCCCTGTTCCCGCGCGAGCCGCAGGATATCCGTCAGATAGTATTCCCCCTGCGCGTTATCGGGACGCACGGCGTCGAGCAGGGCGAAGAGGACGCCGATGTCACAGGCGTACAGGCCGGTATTGCACAGGGTGACCTTACGTTCCTCTTCCGTCGCATCCTTGTGTTCGACGATGCGATCGACGGCGCCGTCGGCCTGCAGCAGAATACGGCCGTAGCCGGTGGGGTCCGGATAGTCGGCGGCGAGCACCGTCACGGCCGCCCCGGACGCCGCATGGGTTGCCAGAAAGGCGCGCAGGGTGTCGTCGGTGAGCAGCGGCGTGTCGCCGGTGAGGATGAGCACGGTTCCGCCGGATGGCAGGGCCTCGCGCGCCGAGAGCACGGCGTGCCCGGTACCCCGCTGCTCGGCCTGGAGCGCGAAGCGTACCTCGGCGCGGCCCGCAAAGGCTTCGCGCACCCGGTCGGCGCCATGACCGATGACGACCACGGTGGAGGCGGCCCCGAGGCGCTGCACGAGATCGACCGGGTAGCGCAGCATCGGGCGGCCGAGCACCGGGTGCAGGACCTTGGGCAGGTCCGATTTCATACGGGTGCCCTGGCCGGCCGCCAGGATCAGGGCATGAAAGGGGACGGGAGAAGGCGAAGACATGGGGTAAACGGTATCAGATGCGGCAGAACGACGGAAATCCGGAGGGGCCGCCGGCCGGTGCGGTGAAACGGGCCGATTCGGTTCTCCCGGCGAGCCATTCCTTGTAGCATATCGATGACGCCCTGCGCAAATTTTGCGAGCGCGCCGTGCCGAGGGGCGGGCAGGCTGCCGGGCGCGCTATGACGCGCCGCCTTGACGCGATGCGTTAAATCGGCTAGACTTCAGGTATCCACCCCGCCGTTTACGCGCCCGAATCGCGCACACCTGTTCGCAAGGGGGCAGGAGGGTTACCATGACGCTAGGCATACTTCTTGCTGTTTTTGTCCTCGGGGCCCTTACGGCCCAGCACCTGCTGCTCGGCGGGTCCGACGCCTGCGAACACGAGTTCGTCATGACCGAGCGGGCCGCTTACTCCGAGTTCAGCCAGGTGAAATATGTATGCGAGAAATGCGGAACGCGCCTGCACGGACAGGCTCCGTGACGCCGGGGGGATGTATGAACGAACCGATGCGTGAGTCGATGACGATGGACAAGCCGAGACAGGTGTTCATCGAGCGCCGCGAAGGGGCCCTGGAGGGTGTTCTCCATGTGGTCGAAGCCTGCCCCGACCTGATGATCCTGGGCGACGGCGCCGTCGAGGCGCAGACCGTCGACGATGTGTCGCTCGGCCTGCTGCGCGCCAGGCACCCCGTCTGTCAGACCTGCCAGGACCTGGAGGTGGCCGCCAGCGCCGATCGCGTTCGCTACCTTCTGGCCAGCCTCACGCGCCGCTGAGCGCAGCCGCGGCTCAGCGGCCGCCCACCTGCCGGGCGACGCCGGACTGCCGTTTTTTGTCAGCCGCAGCCTGACAAAAATTGCGAGGCATTCCTCTGTGATCCCCGTCACACCCGCACGCCGCGCGGGCTTCCGGGCTCAGGCCTTGGTGACCGCCGCTTCCCACGACGAGATGTGCGCCGCGCGGGCGTGCTCCGACATGACCGGCTCGAAGATCCGATCTTCCTGCCAGACGGCGCGCAGATCGCCCGGCCCTTTCCACACCCCCGTCGCCAGCCCCGCCAGCAGCGCGGCCCCGAGCGCCGTCGTCTCGATCATGCGCGGCCGCACCACCCGGCTCGGCAGGATATCGCTCTGGAACTGCATGAGCAGATTGTTCGCCGCCGCGCCGCCGTCGACCTTGAGATCGGCGAGCGGGGTGCCGGCGTCCTGCTCCATGGCCTTGATGATTTCGAAATTCTGCAGCGCGATCCCCTCCAGCGCCGCCCGGGCGAGGTGGGCCTTGGTCGTGCCGCGCGTGAGCCCGGTGATGACGCCGCGGGCGTCGGGGCGCCAGTGCGGAGCACCGAGACCCGTCAGGGCAGGAACGAAGGCGACCCCGCCGTTGTCGGCGACGCTGGCCGCCAGCGCCTCGATTTCCGCAGAACTCCCGATGATGCCCAGCCCGTCGCGCAGCCACTGCACGGCAGCCCCGGCGATGAAGGCCGCCCCCTCGAGCGCGTAGTTGACGCTGCCGTCGTTGAGCTTCCAGGCCACGGTCGACAGCAGCCCCGCCTGACTGGGCACGGGCTGAGTCCCCGTGTTCATGAGCGTGAACGAGCCGGTACCGTAGGTAGCTTTGGCCGAACCTTTCTCGAGGCAGAGCTGGCCGAAGAGAGCGCTCTGCTGATCGCCCGCCATGCCGGCGACCGGGATGCCGTCGGGCAGAAAGTCGAGCCCCCGCGTCACGCCGTAGATCTCGCTGCTGGCGCGCACGTCGGGGAGGATGGCCGCGGGGACCCCCAGCTTATCGAGCAGCGCATCGTCCCAGGCGAGCGTACGCAGGTTGAGCAGCAGGGTGCGGCTCGCGTTGCTCACGTCGGTCGCGTGCACCACGCCGCCGGTCAGCCGGTAGAGCAGAAAGGTGTCGATGGTTCCGAAGGCGAGCTCGCCGCGCTCGGCCTTGTGGCGCAGCCCCTCGAGGTTGCGAAGAAACCAGGTCAGCTTCGTCCCCGAGAAGTAGGGGTCGAGCACGAGCCCCGTGCGCTCGCGGAATAGGGCTTCATGGCCGGCCTCCTTCAGCTCGCGGCAGATCGCGGCCGTGCGCCGGTCCTGCCAGACGATGGCGTTGGCGACCGGGCGCCCCGTCGCACGCTCCCAGAGCACCGTGGTCTCGCGCTGGTTCGTGATGCCGATGGCGCCGACGTCGGTCCCCTTGCGTCCGCTCTCGCGCAGCACGTCGCCGACGACCGCCTTGAACCCCGCCCAGATGTCTTCCGGATTATGTTCTACCCAGCCGGGCTGGGGAAAGATCTGGGGAAACTCGCGGTTGGCCTTGGCGAGCACCGTCAGGTTTTCGTCCATGAGAAAGGCAGTGTTGCCGGTCGTGCCCTGGTCGATGGAAAGAATGAGCGGCATGCAGAACTCCGGTGCGGATGCGGAAAAAGGCAAAGAAAAAGGGCGGCGGAGTGACCCTCCGCCGCCCCCCAAGTGCAGGAGAAGAATCAGTTGATGCGGCTTACCCGCTGTGCCTGAAGCCCCTTGGGCCCCTGGATGATTTCGAATTCGACGGGTTCACCCTGCGTCAGGGTGCGAAAACCGTTTCCATCGATGGCGGAGTAGTGGACGAAGACGTCCTGGCCGTCGTCCTGCTCGATGAAACCGTAACCCTTCTCTTTGTTAAACCATTTGACTTTGCCGTTCGCCATACGAAACACAGTCTCCGTTCCAGAAGAAAAACGTGGGTCGCGGGAGCGCTCCGGGGTATAGAGCCCTCTGGGCCAGCACGGCAACACCATATCACTCCGCCGCAAGCCCGGGCAAGAGGATTCGTTGACGCAGCGCGCCGGAGCCGGCGCCCGCCCGGGGGGCCACCGTGCGCTGCAAAGGGAACAAAAAAAGCCGCCCCCGGGGAGGGGGCGGCTTTCACCGGAAAACCGGAACCGGCCTTAGAACTTGCCGGTCAGAATGATCGCCACGACGAGCGCGTAGATGACCAGCGACTCGATCAGGGCGAGACCGATGATCATCGGCGTCGTGATCTTGCCGGCGGCGCCCGGGTTGCGGCCGATGCTGTCGAGGGCGGCCGTCACGGCGCGGCCCTGGCCCAGCGCGCCGCCGATGGCGGCCAGGCCGATGGCCAGCGCGGCGGCGATGGCGATCCAGCTGGCGTCGGTGGTGCCGGTGGCGGCGACGCCGTCCTGCGCGAACGCAGCCGAGGCCGTCAGAACGAGCGCCACGGTCGTGGCGATGGTGGTGAGTTTCTTCATGGGACTACTCCTTCGTATGGGGTCGGGGAACAATTCCCCGAGACAGAACTTGCGGCAATCGTCTATCGGCGGCGACGGCTCAGTGGTCGTGCGCCATGGCGCCCGAGATGTACACCATCGAGAGCAGCGAAAAGACGAAGGCCTGAATGAAGCTGATGAAAATCCCGAGGCCCAGGAAGATGACCGGAATGCCGACTTCCGGAAGGTTCAGGCCCAGGGTGTGCCAGATGTTCGAGAAGATCCCGAGCACGATGTGGTCGCCGTTGATGTTGCCGTAGAGACGGATGGTCAGCGACAGGGGGCGCACGGCATGCGAGATCATTTCAATCGCGAACATGAGCGGGGCCAGCCAGATGATGGGGCCCATGAAGTGCTTGGCGTAGCCGGCGCCGTGCTCCTTGATACCGTAATAGTGGGTCAGGAGAAAGATGATGACGGCGACGGCGATGTTCGTGTTCACGTTCTGCGTCGGCGGCAGAAAGCCGGGGATGACGCCGATCAGGTTCGACACGAAGATGAAGATGAAGACCGTGCCGATGACCGGCGTGAACTTGCGCGCGAGGTGATGGCCCATGGCGTCGGAGACCATGTTGTACAGGGCCTCGGCCGAGAGCTCCATCAGGTTGCGCAGCGTGAGCTTGCCGTCGGGCAGCACGTCGTCCTTGGCCTTCTTGACCGCGCGCCCGGCCATGACCGAGGCGACGATGAGCAGCAGGGCGACGAAGATCGCGGTCGCGATGTGATCGAGCCGCGGATCGATGTGCAGCAGTCCGCCGAACCAGGTGGTAGGGTGTTCCATGTGCGCTAACTCCTACGCGTCGGGCAGTCGTTTGCCCGGAAACATCAGTCGAACGAGAGGCTCGCCCAGAATGCCGGCCGGCATGGCCCCGAGGCCTGCCAGCAGCGAAACGGGGGGAACCCCGAAAACGAACACCAGCGTCGCGAGAACGGCCGCGAGCGCCGCCAGCTTGAACATGTAGAGCGCGACCACCGCGCCCTTGCCCCGCCCTTCACCGAGCATCCGTTCTACGGTGAAGCGCAGCCAGCGAAAATTCAGATACCCGACCACGCCGCCGGTCAGGGTGCCGATGCCCCACCGCACGCCGAGCAGCCACCCGAGCACCGCGGCCGCGACGGCCGAGAGCCCGAGAATGCTCCACTGCATGCGATCGAGCTTACCGGTTTCTTCCCTGTCCACTCAGAATCCGCAGCGAGCGCACGAAGGCGGTGAAGCCTCCGACGCTGCCCGCGAGGATGAACACCAGCAGCAGCCAGGGTTCGGTCCCGAAAACGTCATCCAGCTTCCAGCCCACCAGCGCGCCGGCCGCGATCATGGCCGTGAGCTGCATGCCTGCCGCCGCGAGCTCGGTGAGCTGTCTCAACAGCGATTTTTCGTCGCTTGGCGAGGGGTCGGCCGGCACCGGGTTCACCGTGAGGTCACCACGTCTGGCAACGCACGCGGAGGACCGGAAAGTAAACAGATTTTATACCACGGCGGGACGCGGCGCGTCAAAGTGAAAACAGTGCCTTCAGGTGGAGGGGGAGAGTGGGGGAGTGGGAGAGGGGGGGATCCGGCAAGGGCCGCGAACGCACGCAGACCTTGCCGATCCTTTCCCCGTTCCCTCAGTTCCGTATCGCCTCCGAAGCGGCCGCGCGGAGAGGTGCCGGCCAGCCATGCAGCAGCACGTCGCTGCGCGGGGCTCGCCGCAGCGGGTTCAGGTCGTGTCCCGGAACGACGAGCACGCCGGGATTCGCTTCCGCAAAGGATACGAGCTGTCCCAGAGAACGCCGGGCCGCCGGGCCGTCCGACGACACGAACGGAAGCCCGATGGAGCGGCTTGCGAGGTTTCCCTCGGTCCAGGCCGCGTCTCCGCTCAGGAAAACGGGGCCTTCAGGAAGATTGACGAGCACCGAGACGTGCCCCGGCGTATGACCCGGTGTCGAAACCACGAGTACCGAACCGTCCCCAAGCAGATCGATCGCCGCCGCGAAGGGTCCGAACGCGGGGCGGCCGCTGAAATCGAGCGGTTGCCAGCGGGCGACCGCGTCGTATTCGCCGGGAACGTAATTGTAATCCGGCGATTCCAGACCGTGGGCGATCTCGCGATCATCAGCCACAATCCGGGCCGACGGGAACTCTTCGACCGCGCCGACGTGCTCGGGGTGAAAGTGGGAGACGATGACTGAACGGACGCCGTCGGGATCCAGACCCTGGCGGCGCATCTGGCTGCGCACGTCCTGTCCGGGATCCTGCTCCATCGGCATGAGGCCCGCCGCGTGAATCCACCCGAGATGATCGCCGGGATCGCGGGCAATGTCCGGGTGGTGGCCGGCCTCGAACAGCAGGTCGCCGAATTGAGGGTGACGAATCAGGAATGCCGGCTGGTCCATCGCAATCTCCCCTTCGCCACCGGAAAAAACAGACCACCCGGGAATACGCATGCGCCCGGTCTCAAAGACCTCCAGGCGCAGATCGGCAACGGGAGCGGTGAGCTGGATGGGGGCAGGGGTTCCTTCATAGGCAATCATGGTGCGGCTGCACCCCCCGCCAAGGGCGCCGACGAGAAGGGCGAACAGAAAAACGTTGAGCTTCATGCGTGTCTCCTTGTGAAGAATCTTGATATCAAGATAAAATGAAAATAGCTTGATGTCAAGAATCTTTTCTTCGTGGTATTATCACGGTATGGAAGACATCGACGTGATCCTGGCCGAGTGGCGCCGTGAGCGGCCCGATCTGCCGCTGGGGGGAATGGAGCTTTTCGGCCTGCTCGGGCGTATCGCCGCCCTTGGGGGCAAAGCGATCGGCGGCGTTTTCGAACACCACGGCCTGAAGACCGGCGAATTCGACGTTCTCGCCGCTCTCCGCCGCTCAGGAAAGCCCTACAAGCTGACGCCGACCCGGCTTTTCCAGGGCCTCATGCTTTCGTCGGGGGCCATGACGAACCGGCTCGACCGTCTCGAACAGGCGGGACTCATCCGGCGCGAACCCGACCCCTCGGACCGAAGGGGAACATTGATAGTTCTGACTCCGCAGGGACTGACATTGGTCGAAAAAGCCGTCCGCGATCACACCGCGAACGAGGAGCGCCTGATCGCATCGCTCTCCGACACGGAGCGACGAAAGCTCTCGGGCCTGCTTCGCAAGCTTCTCGCGGCGCTCGAAGCGCAGGCCTGAGCGCCTTCGGGAAATCCGTTTAGAGCGGATAGAACCCGCCGAGAATCGCCCCGTAGACCAGATGCGCCACGTAGGCCGCCAGAGGGGTCTGAAAGCCGTAGTGCAGCCCGAGAAATCCCGGCGGCTCGAGCTGCCGCATTTCGGTGGGACCCGCATAGGCCCCGGCCATGCGCGGATGAATGGAGGGGAGGATGGGAAGGCCGGCGACGAGCACGAAGGATGCGTGGACGAAGCCGGTCGCCATCCCGAGCAGCGGCGTTGCCGCTCCCCACGCGTGGAAAGCGGCGACGTAGAGCAGCGAGAAGAACCAGCCGTTCGCCAGGTGCGCGAAAAAGCCCAGGACGAGCGCGCGGTCGCGGTCGGCCGTCAGCATCGTGCCGAGCAGGTAGGGAATATTCATCCGCGTGAGGCGCAGCGACTGCGCGCCGGCGAGCAGCGTCGTGAGCACGAGGGTGCCGACGAATCCCCAGAGCAGCCAGGCGCCGACATTCATGCCCGGTGCCGCCTTCGGGGGCGCCGCTCGCGTGCCCGACCGATTGCCAGCGCTGCGTTGATGAGGCCGATGTGCGAAAACGCCTGCGGAAAGTTCCCCCATGCGGCGCCCGTGCGCGGATCGGCCTCCTCGGCGAGCAGCCCCACATCGTTCCGCAAGGCGAGCAGGCCCTCCATCCAGTCCGTAGCTTCCCGCTCGCGGCCCTGCATGGCAAGCACCTCCACCGCCCAGAAACTGCAGAAGAGGAATGCGCCTTCGATACCGCGAAAACGCTCTGCCCGGTAGAGGAGGGCAGGTCCCGCGTGAAGGCGCTCGCGGATGGCCGCGAAGGTGCGCGACAACAGGGGATCGTCGGGCTCGAGAACGCCGAGCGGCGCGGCCAGCAGGACCCCCGCATCGAGTTCCGCGTTGCCGTCCGCGGCCGTCAGAATGCCGCCGGCGTGTTCGGCTGCGGCTCGGATCCAGGCCGCGATTTCGCCGCGCACCCGGTGAAAATCGGCCCCGCCCGGAGGGAGAAGCCCGCGGTCGCGCAGGCGCGCCGCCCGGTCGGCGGCGACCCAGCACAGTAGTTTCGAGTGCACGTGCTGCCGCAGTTCGTTCCGGTATTCCCAGATTCCGGCGTCGGCCTCACGCCAGTGCCGGCAGGCGTAGGAAGCCAGCTCGAGAACGAGCCGGGCCGTCGCGCGATCGGCGCCCCCCTTATCCATCATCTGTTGGAATGCGGAGTCGATGACCTCTCCGTAGACATCGAGCTGGTGCTGATCTTCGGCTGCGTTGCCGATGCGCACCGGGCGGCTGTCTCCGTAGCCGTGCAGCCACCGGACCTCCTGCTCCCCGGGCGGACGTCGGCCGAAGACGTCATACAGCACGCGCAGCCGAGGGCGGCTCAAGGCTGTCGCGTGCAGGAGCCAGCTCACGAACGCCTGGGCCTCACGTGCGAATCCGAGGTCGCGCAGCGCGCGTGTCGTCTGCGAGGCGTCCCGCAACCAGCAGTACCGGTAATCCCAGTTCAGCGCGCCGCCCGGCTCTTCGGGCAGCGACGTGGTCGGCGCCGCGATCACGGCCCCCGACGGAGCGAACGAGAGCGCCTTGAGCACCAGCGCACTCCGCTCGATCGCATCACGCCACGGGCCGTCGTAGGTGCACCCGGCCATCCACTGCTTCCACCCGGCGAGCGTGCTCTCCAGCATCCGCCACAGATGCTGTTCCGTGAAAAGAATGGCGGGCGCGTCGCGATTGGCCGCCAGGATCAGCCCGGCGGTCTCTCCGGCCCGCAAGCGGAATTCCGCCTGAAGCGTCTCGCCGAGCACGTCCGGGGCCGCACCGAAGGCCTGCAGCGAGACCTGCATGTTGCCGTGACCGCTGCGGTGGCAGTACCGGTAGCTTTTCCACCGCAGCGCCGATTTTCCGTACGACGGCCGCAGAAGAAGGGTGGAACGCATGCGGACGTTACCGCTTTCACAGCGCAGAAGGCGGATCACCGCGTGTTCCGGAGTCAGGCCCCCGTAGCGGCCGACCGGCATGAAGTCAAATACGCGCACATGCCCCTCGGAAAGCCGCCAGTCGCTCACGAGAACGTTGCTCGCCGGTGCGTAGCCGCGTCCGCACGTGCCGGCTTCCTCCGGCGCAAGGCGCCACGAACCTCCCTTCTCCGGATCCAGTAGCCGCGCAAGCCAGGCGTCGCCGTCGAAGCGCGGCCAGCAGAGCCAGTCGATCGCACCCTGTCGCGAGACGAGCGCCGCCGTGCGCCCGTCGCCGATCAGGGCGTAGTCATGAATGGAAGGTGCGCCCATGTTCGCCTGCGATACACGGGCAACATAGCCGTGCAGCGCAGACGACGGTACTCCGGCCGCGCTGCGGGTCGACCTGCGAGAGGTCGGCCGCCGCCAGGCATCCGGTGGGTGAGGAAAGGAGGACTACCTGTGTTTCTTCGCGATCGCTTCGAGCGCATCCCCGGCGGCGTCGAGCGTCTCTTCGATGACGTTCTTCGAGTGCGCGGTCGAGAGGAATGCGGCCTCGAACTGGCTCGGCGGCAGGTAGACGCCGCGCTCGAGCATGGCCCGGTGAAACCGGCCGTAGACGCGCGGATCGATGGTGGCCACGTCGGCCGGGCTGTTCACGGGCCGGTCGGTGAAGAAGAGGGTGAACATGCTGCCGACGTGATTGGCCGTGGCCGCGAAGCCCGCCCCCTCGGCCTGCCCGACCAGGCCGGCGGCGAGCTGGGTCGTGTGGCGCTCGAGGGTGTCGAACAGGCGCCGGCTTTTCTGCAATGTCTTCAAGGTCGCGATGCCCGCCGCCATGGCGAGCGGATTTCCCGACAGCGTCCCCGCCTGGTAGACGTCGCCGCTCGGGGCAACGCGCTTCATGATGGAGCGCTTGCCACCGTAGGCGCCCACGGGCAGACCGCCGCCGATGACCTTGCCGAAGGTGGTCAGGTCGGGCTTGATCCCGTAGCGTTCCTGCGCCCCGCCGCGCGCCACGCGGAAACCGGTCATGACTTCGTCGAAGATGAGCACGACGCCGTGCTTCGTGCACAGCGCGCGCAGCAGTTCGAGAAATCCGGGGGCCGGCAGAATCACGCCCGAATTGCCGATGACCGGCTCGAGGATGATCGCCGCCAGATTGTCCCCTTCCTTGCGGAACAGGGTCTTCAGCGCATCTTCGTCGTTGAAGGGGAGGGTCAGGGTGAGGCCGGTGACATTGGCCGGAACGCCGGGGCTCGACGGAATGCCCAGCGTGAGCATGCCAGACCCCCCTTTGACGAGCAGGCTGTCGACATGGCCGTGATAGCAGCCCTCGAACTTCGCGATCAGGTCGCGGCCGGTGTGAGCGCGGGCCAGCCGCAGGGCGCTCATCGTCGCCTCGGTGCCCGAATTGACCATGCGCACCATGTCGAGGTTCGGAAAGAAGTCGAGCACCAGCTCGGCCAGCTCGACCTCGAGCGGACTCGGCGCGCCGTAGCTCGTGCCGCGCGCGGCGCCGCGGGCGATGGCGTCGACGACGGCCGGATGGGCATGCCCGAGAATCAGCGGACCCCACGAACAGACGTAATCGATGTAGCGGTTGCCGTCGACGTCGAAGAGATAGGCCCCCTCGGCGCGGTCGATGAAGACCGGATGTCCGCCGACCGCCTTGAAGGCGCGCACGGGGCTGTTGACGCCGCCGGGGAGCAGCTTGCGGGCACGGGAGAAAAGAGCTTCGGATTTCGTGTGCTTCACGGAGACCTCACCGGAGAAACGAACAGGATATCAGTGTCCGGCCAGAATAATCGACAGAGATTCGGCGCCGAACAACGTGGCCGCCGACTGCCCGTTCCACCGTTTGCGTCGCGGGTCGGCGCCCGAGGCGACGAGGATGGCGGCCGTGCTCTCCTGCTGCTGCAGGGCGGCCGCGATGAGCGGCGTCGTGCCGTCGAAAGCGGCCGGATCGGCGGCGGCGCCGTGGCGCAGGAGCAGCTCGGCGATCTGCGCCGCGCCGCGAAAGGAGGCGTAGTGCAGGGCGCGCCAGCCGTCCAGATCGGCGGCGTTGGGATCGGCCCCGGCTTTGAGAAGCATTTCGACCATGGCGAAGTCGCTGCGGAAGGCGGCCTTGCGCAGGGGCGTCCATCCGAACCGGTCTTCGGCCTCGGGGTTGGCCCCTCCCTCGATCAGCGCGGCTGCGGCGCGGTAGGCCCCCAGATCGACGCAGTCGAGCAGGGGCGTGGCGAGAAATCCGCCGGCCGCTGCGTCGGGGTCGGCGCCGTGGGCCAGCAGATCGGCCACGATCTCGGCCCGGTCGCCATCGGCGGCGAAATGCAGGGGGCCGAGCGCCCCTTCGCGCGGCGGGTTGGGGCTGGCTCCCGCCGCGAGCAGTCGCGCCACCGCCGCCGGATGCCCGGCCTGGGCCGCGTAGCCGAGCGCGGTGACGGGTTCGACTTCATCGTCGACGAGGTCGACCGGCGTGCCGGCCGCAAGCAGCAGCTCGATCAGGCCCCGGTCGTCCGCGGCGGCCGCGTGCAGCAGCGCGGTGACGCCGAACTTGTCGATGTCGGCGAAGGTGCGGGGGCGCAGGGGGAGCAGCTTGACCTCGCTGCCGGCGATTTCGTGCATCCAGAGCTCGACCAGCGGATCGACGGGAAACCCCGCGAGCACGCGGCCGTCGAGCCGGCCGACCCCTTCGGACATGGCCAGCCGCAGCGGATGCAGCAGCGCGATGAACAGGAGTGCGTATGCCCCCTGGCGCAAGGTCATTCGGTCCTCCTCTCCTCAGCTTACCGGAAACCCGCGCCGCGTGCCGCCCGCGGCCGGGCCGGAAGCCCCCTTTTGACACCCCCGCTGCGCCGCCGGTAGACTGGATGGTTACTCTCCGGGAGCATCCCGCCATGACCCAAGGCAGTTCAAAAGCGTGGGGCGGACGATTCCGCGAAGCCACCGACAAGCTCGTCGAGGCTTTCTCGGCCAGCATCCACTACGATTCCCGTCTCTACCGCGAAGACGTCCGCGGCAGCATCGCCCATGCGCGCATGCTCGGCGCACAAGGGATCCTTTCCGCCGGGGACGTCGAGGCCATCTGCACGGGGCTGAAGGAAATCGAGGGCGAAATCGAGCGCGGCGAGCTCCCTTTCAGGCAGGAGCTCGAAGACATTCACATGCACATCGAGCGCCGGCTCATCGACAAGATCGGGCCGGCCGGCGGACGCCTGCACACCGCGCGCAGCCGCAACGACCAGGTGAACCTCGACGTCCGTCTCTACCTGCGCGAAGAGAGCCGGCGCATCCGGGCCGCCCTGGCCGACCTGATCGGCGCCTTTCTCGAGCAGGCCGCAAAGCACGTCGAAACGCCGTTTCCCGGGTACACCCATCTGCAGCGCGCCCAGCCGGTCACCTTCGCCCATCACATGCTCGCCTATGTGGAAATGTTCCGCCGCGATGCGGAGCGGTTCGAGGATGCGGCGCGGCGCATGAATCGCCTCCCCCTGGGTGTGGCCGCCATGGCCGGCACCCCGTATCCGATCGATCGGGAACGGGTCGCGAAGGACCTCGGCTTCGACGGCGTCACGCGCAACTCCATCGATACGTCGGCCGACCGCGATTTCGCCGTCGAATTTCTCTCGGCCTGCGCGATCACGGCCATGCATCTCAGCCGCCTCAGCGAAGAACTGATTCTCTGGTCTACTTCCGAGTTCCAGTTCGTCGCGCTCGCAGACTCGTTCTGCACCGGATCGAGCATCATGCCGCAGAAGAAGAATCCCGACGTGCCCGAGCTCGTGCGCGGCAAGACCGGCCGTGTGTACGGTTCGCTCATCACGTTGCTGACGATCTGCAAAGGGCTGCCGCTGGCCTACAATCGCGATCTGCAGGAAGACAAGGAGCCGCTGTTCGACGCCATCGACACGGTGCGTGCTTCGCTCGGCGTTTCGGCCGGGGCCGTGCGCACGATGACGCTGCTCGCCGACAACGTGCAGCGCTCGCTGGCCCGCGGTCACCTGACCGCCACCGACCTGGCCGATTTTCTCGCCCTGCGCGGGGTCCCCTTCCGCGAGGCGCACGAGATCACCGGGCGCATCGTGGCCGACTGCGAAGCGCGCGGCATCGACACGACGGCCCTGACTCGCGACGACCTCGTTCCCTTTCACGCGGCGTTCGCCGAGGCGGGCGACGACGCCTTCTCCATCCGGGCCTCCATCCATGCGCGCAAGAGCGTGGGGGGAACCGCGCCCGAACGGGTGCGCGAGGCGCTTGAAGAGGCCCGCCGGGCGCATGAGGCGCTGACGAGCGCGGTCGGCGAGGGATGATCTTTTCCCGTACCCGGCTTCTGCGCGCGCCGCTGTTCTGGCTCGGCCTGATTCTGCTCGCCTCGGCCTGCGGCAAGAAGTCTCCGCCGCTGGCCCCCGAGCGCCTGCGGCCCCGCGCGGTGACCGACCTGACGGCGCGCAACGTCGAAGACGGCATCCGCCTGCGCTGGCGGCTTCCGACCGATCGGGCGGCCGGCGGCGCGCTCGACGTCACGCCGGGGATGGTCCTTCTGCGCACCGACGGCGCGACCCAGGAGAGCTGCGAGTCGCCCGCCGCCACCTGGGAGCGGGTGCTGACCTTCGCCCCGGGCGCCGTCACGCCGCCGACGACCTGGGTCGACACGGCCGTCGTCTCCGGGCGCTGGTACGGATACCGGGCCCATGCCGTGGGAGACGACGGTTCGCTGAGCGACGCATCGACGCGGGCCATCGTCTTCCGCGGAGAGCCCCCGCCGCAACCTCCGGCCCCCGTGCTGCGCAGCGGCGACGGCTTTCTGGTGCTCGAGGCGCCCCCATTTCCCCCCGATGTCATCGGCTGGACCTACTACCGCTCGGCCACCGACGCGCCATTTCCGCCCATCCCCTCGTACGGCGGCGTCATCACGGGGAATGCGTGGACCGACGGGCAGGTCGTGAACGGGCAGACGGTGCGCTATGCCATCGCCTGGATCGGCCAGACCCACGGTTTCGTGCTCGAAGGGCCCATGTCGCCGCCGGTCGAGGGGATGCCGGTCGACCTGGTGCCGCCCCCGCGCCCGGGCAGCATCGTGGCCGTGCCCCGCGACGGGGCCGTCGACATCCGCTGGCAGCGTGTCGAAGAGCCCGACGTGCGGTATCATGTATATCGGCGTCGTCTCGACCTGGAGCCGGGCTTTACGCGGATCACCGCCGGGCCCCTTCCCGATAATGTCCTGGAAGACCGTCCCCGCCGGGGACAGTACCTCTATGCGGTGACGAGCATCGATCGTTCCGGCAACGAAAGCAGCCGCAGCGAGCCGGCGTCGGTAACCGTGCGCTGAACCATGGACGCGTTTCATTTTCAGAACGATCTGCTTCACGTCGAGGGCGTCCCCCTCGACAGGCTTGCCGCTGAAGTCGGCACGCCGTTCTACGTCTACTCCCGCGGGGCGCTCGAGGCGAACTTCCGCGCCTATGCCGACGCGCTCGCCGGCGTGCCGCATCTCGTCTGCTTCGCCATGAAGGCGAACCCGAACCTGGCCGTTCTCGCGACCTTCGCGCGGCTGGGCGGCGGGTTCGACATCGTCACCGGCGGCGAGCTCTACCGCGCGCTGCAGGCCGGCGCGCAGCCCCGGCGCATCGTCTACTCCGGGGTCGGCAAGAGCGACGACGAGATCGCCTACGCGCTGCGCACGGGCATTCTCATGTTCAACGTCGAAAGCGTCGAAGAGCTCGACGCCATCGACCGGGCCGCCGCTCGGCTTGGCACGAAGGCCCCCATCGCGATTCGCGTCAATCCCGACGTCGATCCCCAGACGCATCCCTACATCTCCACGGGGATGAAGAAGTCGAAGTTCGGGGTGAACATCACGCAGGCGCGCGAAGCCTACGCCAGGGCGCTTTCGCTGCCGAACCTCGAGGTGGTCGGCCTCGACTGCCACATCGGCAGCCAGCTCACGAAGCTCGATCCGTTTCTCGATTCCCTCGACCGCGTGCTGCCGCTCATCGACGAGCTGCGCGGCCAGGGCGCGCCCATCCGCTATCTGGATTTCGGCGGCGGGCTCGGGATCACCTACCGCGACGAAACGCCGCCGGCGCCGGCGGAGTACGGCCGTGCCGTGGCCGAACGGGTGCGCGGCCGCGACCTGACGTTGATTGCCGAGCCGGGTCGCAACCTGGTCGGTAACGCCGGCGCGCTTGTGACCAGGGTGCTCTACAACAAGGCGGGCGAGGTCAAGCACTTCGTCATCGTCGACGCGGGCATGAACGATCTCATGCGGCCGTCGCTCTACGACGCGTATCATCGCATCGAGCCGGTCTTGCGCAGGCCTGACGCTGCACAGCGGACGGTCGACGTCGTCGGGCCGATCTGCGAAAGCGGCGATTTTCTCGCGCACGACCGCGATCTGCGCGTTCTGGAACAGGGGGAGTTGCTCGCCGTGTTGAGCGCCGGCGCCTACGGGTTCGCCATGAGCTCGCAGTACAACGGCCGCCCCCGCGTCCCCGAAGTGCTCGTGACCGGCGATCGCTGGGACGTCGTGCGCGCCCGCGAGACCTACGCGGATCTGGTTCGCGGCGAAACGATCCCGCCCGCGCTGCGCGAGGGTGTGAGAATTCCGTTTACCAAGATGCACGGCACGGGCAACGACTTCGTCGTCGTCGACGCGCGCGCGCTCCCCATCCGCGACTACGGTGCGGTCGCCAGGCAGGTCTGCGACCGCCGGTTCGGCATCGGCGCCGATCAGATGCTGCTGGTCCAGGATTCTCCGGACGATTCGGCGCAGTACCGGATGGGGATTTACAATGCTGACGGCAGCGAAGTCGAGATGTGCGGCAACGGCATCCGCTGCTTTGCGAAGTACCTGATCGATCACGGTCTGGCGGGTGCGGGAGAGATCCCCGTGCAGACCGACGGCGGCCTCATCATCCCCAGCGCCGAAGCGAACGGCCTGTTCCGGGTCGACATGGGCGAGCCCATTCTCGAGGGCGAACGCATCCCGACCACGTTCACCGGCCGCGTCGTCGACGTTCCGCTCCAGGTGCTCGACCGGACCTTCCAGGTGACCTGCGTGTCGATGGGGAATCCGCATTGCGTGATCTTCGTCGACGATGTAGAAACCTTCCCCGTGGCCACGTACGGGCCGGCGACCGAGACCCATCCGGCGTTTCCGCGGCGCGTGAATACGGAGTACATCCAGGTGCTCGATCGCGGCCGGCTCAAGATGCGCGTCTGGGAGCGCGGGGCCGGCGAGACGATGGCCTGCGGCACGGGAGCGTCGGCGGCGCTCGTGGCGGCCGTGCTCAACGACAGGGCCGATCGGAAAGCCGACCTGCTGCTGCGCGGCGGGACGCTGACCATCGAGTGGGACGCGCAGACGAATCACGTCTTCATGACCGGTCCGGCAGTCACCGTGTTTGAAGGCGCCATCGAGTTGGCGGACAATAGTTAAGCTGCACGTGCAGCGCATCCGCCGTTCCATGAGAACGGGGATGTTTTCGGAGGATGACAGGTAGCCATGTTTACGGGTGCGATCACCGCATTGATGACCCCGTTCCGCGACGGCAGGGTCGACGAGGAGGCGCTGCGCCGCCACGTCGAAGAGCAGATCGCGGCGGGAATCCAGGGCCTCGTTCCGGTCGGCACGACGGGCGAGAGCGCCACGCTCACCCACGCCGAGCACGAGCTCGTCGTGCGCATCGTGATCGACCAGGCGAAAAAGCGCGTTCCCGTCATCGCCGGCACCGGCAGCAACAATACGCGGGAAGCGGTGGAACTCACGGCCGCGGCCAAGCGCGATGGGGCCGACGGTGCGCTTCTCATTTCCCCCTATTACAACAAGCCGACGCAGGAAGGGCTGTATCGGCACTTTGCGGCCGTGGCGACCGAGACGGCGCTGCCGCTCATCGTCTACAACATTCCCGGGCGCACCGGTGTGACCATCGGCGCCGAAACGCTGATCCGGCTCGGCGAGCACGAGCACATCGTCGGCGTGAAGGACGCGACGGGGAATCTCGATATCGCCAACGCGGTGACCAGCGTCATCGGCGACCGGCTCACCTTTCTGGCCGGCGACGACGCGATGACCCTTCCGCTGGCCTCCATCGGCGGCAAGGGGGTCATCTCGGCGGTCTCGAACCTGGTGCCGGCCGACATGGTCGCCTACACCGATGCGGCCGTGAAGGGCGATCTGGAGACGGCGCGCGCGCTGCACCGCAAGCTCGTACCGCTCATCACCGCCGTGTTCCTCGAGACGAACCCGATTCCCGTCAAGACGGCGCTGGCCATGCTCGGACTGATTCAGGAAGAGTTCCGCCTGCCGCTCTGCGAGATGACGGTGGCCAACCGCAACAAGCTGCGCGACGCCCTGCTCGCCTACGGCCTGCTCCCGGGAGACGCGCGATGAACGCCCCCGTGCGCATCGCCGTGAAGGGGGTGCTCGGCCGCATGGGGCAGCGCATCGCCGCTCTCGCCTGCGAGACTCCGGGGGTCATGCTGGCGGCGGCGGCCGAACGTCCGGATGCCTCGTCGGTGGGCGGCGACCTCGGCGAACAGATCGGCATCGGCAAGGGAATTACCATCCGCGGTTCGGTCACCGAGGCGCTGAAGGATGCCGACGTGCTGATCGACTTCACGGTCGCGCCGTCGACCCTGGCCGACCTGGATGCGTATGCCGCCGCGGGCAAGCCGATCGTCATCGGCACGACCGGCTTCGAGAACGACGAAGTGGCGACCCTGCGCGCGAAGCTTGCGGGAATCCCCTACGTGCTCGCGCCCAACATGAGCATCGGCGTGAACGTGCTCTTCAACCTCGTGCGCCAGGCCGCCCAGGCGCTCGGCGAAGACTACGACGTCGAGATCTTCGAGGCGCACCACCGCCACAAGAAGGATTCGCCCAGCGGCACCGCCGTCGGTCTGGCCCAGGCGGCTGCCGAGGCGCTCGGCCGCTCGTATCCCGAGGATGCCGTCTTCCGCCAGCGCGGCCTGATCGGCGAGCGGTCGAAGCGGGAGATCGGCATGCAGGTCATGCGCGGCGGCGATATCGTGGGCGATCACACGGTCTTCTTCGCGGGCCTCGGCGAGCGCATCGAACTGACCCACCGCGCTTCGTCGCGCGACACCTTCGCGCGCGGCGCCCTGCGGGCCGCCCACTGGCTGCAGGGAAAAGCGCCGGGAGGCTACGACATGCAGGACGTCCTCGGGTTACGCGCATGAGAATCGCGCGCGTCCTTCACGGCGACCAGGAGTCGCTCGGCCACCTCGAAGGCGATCGGCTCATCGTGACCCGCGGCGGCGCCGAAGGCCGGCCCGAGGTCGTGCGCGAGATTCCGATGGCCGAGGCGCGCCTGCTCGCTCCGGTCGTGCCGAGCAAGATCGTGGCCATCGGCCTCAACTACCGCAAGCACGCCGAAGAGATGGGCAAGCCGCTCCCCGAAGAGCCGCTGATGTTTCTCAAACCGATGACCGCGGTCGTCGGCCCCGACGAGCCGATCCGCTTGACGGCGCAGAGCAGCCGGGTGGATTTCGAGGGGGAACTGGCGGTGGTCATCGGCCGCCGCTGCCGGAACGCGACGGTCGCGAACGCGATGGAGTTCGTCCTGGGCTACACATGCCTGAACGACGTGACGGCGCGCGATCTGCAGATCAAGGACGTCCAGTACACGCGCGCCAAAGGGTTCGACACCTTCGCGCCGATGGGCCCCGTCCTGGCCACCGGCCTCGATCCCTCGAATCTGTTCCTCCGCACGCGCGTCAACGGCGAGGTGCGTCAGGAGGCTTCAACGGCGGACCTGATCTTCAGCGTTCCCCAGCTGATCGCGCACATCTCTTCGGTCATGACCCTGCTCCCCGGAGACGTCATTTCGACGGGAACTCCGTCGGGAGTTGGTCCCCTTCAGGCGGGTGACGTCGTCGAGATCGAGATCGACGGGATTGGCGTCCTTCGCAACCCCGTTCTCGGTCCCGAAGCGGCGTGAATCCCGGACTCGAGCATCTTCACCCCTATCCCTTCGAGCGGCTCGCGAAGCTGAAAGAGGGGCTTCGCCCGCCGGCGGATCTGAAGCACATTGCGCTTTCCATTGGCGAGCCGCAGCATCCGGCCCCGGCCTTCGTGCTCGAGGAGCTCGTGCGTCGGCAGGGGGCCTACAGCCAGTATCCGGCGACGAAGGGAATTCCGCAATTGCGCGAAGCGATCGCCGACTGGATCGTGCGCCGCTTCAACGTTGCGCGGAATCTGGTGGATCCCGAGCGCCACGTGCTGCCGGTGAACGGCACGCGCGAAGCCTTGTTCGCGTTCGCCCAATGTGTGATCGACGGAACGGCCGGGCAGACCGTCGCCATGCCGAACCCTTTCTACCAGATTTACGAAGGGGCAGCTTGGCTGGCCGGCGCGAAGCCGGTCTATCTGAATTGCCTTCCGCAGAACGGTTATCTTCCGGACTTTGCCGCCGCTCCCGATCACGTCTGGCGTGACTGCCGGCTGCTCTACCTCTGTTCCCCCGGCAATCCGACGGGCGCCGTGATGAGCCTGGACCAGCTTCGCGGACTGCTGGAACTCTCGGATCGGTTCGGCTTCATCATCGCCGGCGACGAGTGCTATTCGGAAATCTATCCCGAGGAGGGGAGGACGCCGGTCGGTCTTCTGGAGGCGTGCGCAGCTCTCGGCCGGGACGACTTCAAGAACTGCGTCGTCTTTCACTCACTGTCGAAGCGCTCGAATCTTCCCGGCCTGCGATCAGGTTTCGTGGCAGGCGACACGGAACTTCTTGCCCAGTTCCTTCGCTACCGCACCTATCACGGGTGCGCCATGCCGGTGCCCGTGCAGTACGCCAGCATCGCCGCGTGGAACGATGAAGAGCACGTGCGCGCCAACCGCGACCTCTATCGCGAGAAGTTCGCCGCCGTCCTCCCCATCCTGCGCGAGGCTCTTACGGTCGACGAGCCGGCCGCCGGATTCTATCTCTGGCCCGAAGTGCCGGGCGACGGCGAGGGGTTCGCGAAGGCCCTCTTCCGCGACTTTCACGTCACCGTGCTCCCGGGCGCCTATCTGGCCCGCACGGCCGACGGCGTGAACCCCGGCTCGAACCGCGTGCGCATCACCCTGGTCGCGTCCGTCGACGAATGCCGCGAAGCCGCCGAACGGATCGTGCGGATGATCCGCGGCTGACGCGGCGGCCGCGCCACGGTCACAACGTGACCACCACGTTTCCCTTCTTGTGCCCCGCGTCGACATAGCGGTGGGCGTCGACCATCTGCTCGAAGGGGAAAGTCCGATCGATGACCGGACGGAAAATTCCCTGCTCGGCCAGCTCGGCCAGCAGCCGGAGATCCGCGGCATTGCCCGAGGCCGGCCCCGCAAGGATCCGATGGCTGCCCATGAGCGGCACCCAGGCCATCGGAAGCATGTCGGGCAGGCCCGCCGCAATCAGGATCAGGCGCCCACCTTGGCGCAGCGAACCCTTGCAGCGCGCGTACGTTGCCTTGCCCACGGTGTCGACGATGACGTCCCACGAGTTCGACGATTCGCCGGTCTGCAGGAAATCCGTCCGGGTGTAATCGATCACCCGCTCGGCGCCGAGCGACTGCACGAGCGCGACGTTGGCGCCGCTGCACACCCCCGTCACCGCGGCCCCGAAGTGCCGGGCGAGCTGGACGGTGGCGGTACCGACGCCACCCGAAGCGCCGATGACCAGCACCTTTTCGCCCGGCTGCACGTTCGCCTTGCGCAGGAAATGAAGCGCCGTCGTTCCGCCGAAAGAGAGGGCGGCCGCCTCCTCGACCCGCAGCGTTTCGGGCTTGCGCACCACAGCTCCGTCGGCGGGAAGGCACACGTATTCCGCGTAGCACCCCATGGCCGTATCCGCGAAGGCGAAGACCTCGTCGCCGGCCTTGAAGTTCCGCACGTCCTTGCCGACGGCCTCGACGGTGCCGGCCAGCTCGGTCCCCAGAATCGGCTGCCGCGGCCCGCGGAATCCGAGCGCCAGCCGCATGAGCAGCTTGAATCCCGCCGGGGTGTTCAGGCCGCGCACGCGGCAATCGCCCGAGGTGACCGTCGTCGCCCGGCCGCGGATCAGGACCTCCCCGTCACGGGGCGCGGGTTTCTCCACCTCGGTCAGGCGGAGGACTTCCGGGGGGCCGTACTGTTCGCAGACATAGGCGCGCATGGGGCTCCGAAGGGGGAGGTGTCAAACCCGCACGGACGGCGAGTAGAGGTGCTTCTGGAAACCAACGAACGTGTCGCGGATTTTCTGCACGTCTCCGAGCACGGCGACAGCGTCGGCGACGCCATGGTACTTGAGTTCGAGCAGATGCGGCAGCTTCTCGACGTCGAGCTCGCCCACCCCCTCCTCCACGTACTGGTTGAGCACGAAGTCCAGGAATTCGGTCTGCGCTTCGGTGCCGCCGCCGTAGACGGACTCGCGACTGTAAAAGACACGATCGGCGCGGGTAATCGGCGGCCGTTCGTAGGCAATGTACGCCAGCACGTCGTAGAGGTCACTGTGCTGGGCGTCGATGATCCGGCCGAGCTCTTTCAGCTGCTCCTGACCGAATCCACGTTCCTCAAGGGCTTCGAGCAGCTTGCGGCGGGTGTCCGGGAGACTCCAGAGCCGGCGGAGCTCGTCCTCGTCGTGGAAGAGCACCGGAAGTTCGCCGTAGAGCCGTTCGATGAACTGCTGCGCCGAAATCGGCCGGCCTGAGGGATCATAGAACGAGGTCGCGACCATGTGCTGGATTGTGCGCTCCTTGCCGTCGGCCAGTTTGATGACGACTTTCGGGCGTCTGGTCGCCTCGTCCGGATCGGGATAAACGTCATCCGGGTCCGTGACCACCGGCTCCCCCTCAGGGTCTTTGGGCGGCCGTGGCCGTGGGGGCTCGGGCGCGAAAGGTTCACCGTCCCACTCGGGATCGCTGAAGTGCTCATAGGCCTTGACGAAGTCGTAAATCGTGAAGTAGTCCTTCCCATCGTAGAGACGGGTACCCCGGCCGATGATCTGCTTGAATTCGATCATCGAGTTGACGGGCCGCATGAGCACGATGTTCCGCACATTGCGGGCGTCGACCCCTGTCGATAGCTTCTGCGACGTGGTGAGGACGGTGGGGATGGTCTTTTCGTTGTCCTGGAAGGTTCGGAGATACCGGTCGCCAAGCGCGCCATCGTTAGCGGTCACGCGCACGCAGTAATCGGGTTCGGTGCTTTTCTTCATCTGGTTGATGAGATCGCGCACCGCCAGGGCGTGCTCCTGGGTCGCGCAGAATACGAGCGTCTTCTGGCGCTGATCGATGTCACGCATGAAAACCTCGACCCGCTTGCGTTCGCGCTCTGTGATCTCAATGACGCGATTGAAATCCGCTTCGCCATAGCGGCGCCCTTCATCAACCTCACCCTCGACCACCTCGTCGTCGGGCGTGTATTCGTACTCGTCGAGCGTGGTCGCGATCTGCTTGACCTTGAAGGGGGTCAGGTAGCCGTCGTTGACCCCTTCCTTGAGCGAGTAGATGTAGACCGGCTCGCCGAAATAGGAATAGGTGTCGGCGTTCTGGACTCGCCTGGGGGTAGCGGTCAGGCCGAGCTGGACGGCGGGCGCGAAATACTCGAGGATCGCCCGCCAGGTGCTTTCGTCGTTGGCGCCGCCGCGGTGGCATTCGTCGACGACGATGAAGTCGAAAAAGTCGGGTGGATAGTCGCCGAAGCTCGGCTTCGGCTCCCCCTCGGCGTCCTGCCCGGTCATGAAGGTCTGAAAAATCGTGAAAAAGACGCTGCCGTTCTTGGGCACCCGCCCTTTCTTGCGGATGACCTCGGGATCGATACGAACCAGGGCGTCATCGGCAAACGCGCTGAAGGCGTTGAAGGCCTGGTCGGCGAGAATATTGCGGTCGGCGAGAAAGAGGATGCGTGGCCGGCGCGCAGGCTCCTGATCCGGGCGTAGGCCCTTGCGCCAGTCGGTCAGGTTCCAGCGGCTGTGGTACAGCTTCCATGCGATCTGGAAAGCGATGGCCGTCTTGCCCGTGCCAGTGGCGAGGGTCAGCAGGATCCGATCCTTACCCCGCGCGATGGTCTCGAGCACGTTCGTGATGGCGTTATGCTGGTAGTAGCGCGGTTCCCACTGGCCCCCCTTGTCTTCAAAGGGGATGGCTGCGAAGCGGTTGCGCCAGACGGATACCTGAGGTCCGGAAGCCTCCCCTGTCGTCCGGCCCCAAAAATTGGTGGGCTGTTCGGTGGAGTCCGAATCAACCGTGCCGCGGGGCGGGATGTAGGTCTCGGCCCCCTCGTAGATTTCGGCCCAGAGTTCATCGGGGGAGGGGTACCGTTCGACATATCCCTCAACCCCCGTGGCCATGTCGACGCGGTAGATACCGATGCCGTTGGTCGAGAACGCGAAGCGGGTATGCAGCTTGCCGGCGTAGTTCTTGGCCTGCCCCAGCCCTTCGGTATCCTTCGCACCCCGGCGCTTGGCCTCGATGACGGCGAGCTTCTGATTGCGGTAGACCAGAACGTAGTCGGCCTTTTCCTGGCTGGCACGGGCGCCGCGGCCCAGCAGCCGCCCCGGAGCAACCACCTCGCGGCGTATGCGGCTCCCCTCGACGACGCCCCAGCCCACGACGCGCAGGGCGGGGTCGATCAGTTCGGCACGGGTTTCGGCTTCGTTCATGGGCAACTCATCGGGTCGGCAGTCCTGTGGACATTGCACAGCCTACCATAGACCCGGATTGGATGCCGCTCATGGAAGGGAAGGCTCGGTACGGCGCCTTCAGCGCGCCGGGCCTTTTGAGGGACTGGGACGGGAAATCGAGCTAGCGAACGCCCTGCGTGATGGCATTATAGAAGCGTTCGGCGCGTTCTGCCTCCGCTTCTGTGGGCTTCCAACACTCGTACCGCGTCAGAACGCTATAGTTGTAAAGGCTCTGGAAAGGCCTCATGACCCCGTCGCCGTAGAAGCGCTTGATTAGCTGGCGCCTGTTCTCATGGCCCTTGGGGTGCTCGTTTCGTTTTGCGAGCGCATCCTCAACGTGGTGAACGGCCGCGTAGAACAGCGCCGTGATCTTCCAGTCCCGGTGCTGGTCATCCTGAAGCGCGGCGAGCCGGGAGACGGCGATATTCCGATCCCGTTGGTCGTGGTGTTGTTCCGACGACGGCATTATCGCGGCCAGATACGATTATTGCCTGCGAGTTGCGCGTCGCCGGCGACGGATTCGGGGAGATAGAGAAAATCAAAGACACCGGGATGCCTGTCTTCGACGCCAAGCTGAACGCCGACGAGGCGATCTTCGACTTCGTCACCCAGTTCCTTCAGGACCGTCCAGACGCGAACCTGGCCGCTGTCCTCGAAGACATAAACGCCTTGAACTTGACGCAGAATACCGGCGGCATCCAGTTCGCGAACAAACTCGCTTAGCGCCTGGCTGATCTCCTGGTTGCGGAGGTCGGCATAGACTTCACGAACCAAACGGCGTTCCATTTCATCGATGTAAAGTCTGGAAATGGTCTGGCGGGGCGACTCGTATCCACACGGGGCCATGACATCCTCGATGTCCCACCGGCGTACGTCGGTGTCGGGGGATGCGACCACGAAACCGTATTTGGGCGCTGCTACCGTCATACTGACCCTTCTGTCCGATTCTGGCCCGCTTCCAGAATATCAATCTTTTCGCGAAGCCATCCGACCAGGCGCTTTGCATTGTCGAGGTCCAGAAACAGACCGACTTCGAGAGTTCTGGCCACCCCTTCTTTGCCGTCGCGGGCCAGCTCTTTTCCCACTTGCCCATCGGCATCAATCTCATGGGTAACACACTGGGGGACGGGGCTGCGCTCCGAGAAAACGCTCACGTGAATGCCCTTGCCATTGGGCCGGACACTGCCGATGACGCCGTCGACCTGGACGTCACGGTATGTATTGGATTTGATGTAGTGAAACGTGAGCTGGGTCGGGAATCTGCCGTCACGGCTCTCACTCATGATGTTCCCTCTACCCTTATGATATTCGGTGCTGACGGCGTGCGTCAAAGGGGCACGCTGAGCACTTGACGTTACCACAGCGATCAGCGGGCTGCAACGCGGCCGGCAGCCGAATCCACCCGCTTCCCGGCCGCCATGAGATTCGATTGCCGGTCACGGCACGACGTGGCTGTCAGAGGCCCGCGCCAACACCTCGCCGCCTTGGCTGCTCGTCACTTCGAACGCTGCGTCGATCCGCAGGCCGCTTTCGTAGACGCCGCTGTCGTAGTGGAAGCTATCGTTTGCGAGCCTTTCACCGGGCAACAGGATATCGGGGCCCGAACTCATCCTCGCCCGCCCGTTCAGGGCAACTTCACTGCGGTAGGCGAGCGCCACGGTTGACTCGCTGACGATGAACCGCGTGAGGCACGTCCCCCGCGGGACGTCAGGCATCTCATCGCCGCACGTTCTTGCATCGACCGCGGCCGTGACCGACACTGAAATCTCGGCCGGGGCCTGCAGGGGCGCGTAGCATTGCCCTTCGCTGATACGCGGCCGGGATGCCGCCGGCACCCAGCAGAGCGTGCCGTCGTCGCGGGGCACCTCGACGAGCACGTGGTCGATTCGCTGGTCGGCGTATTGCTCATGGTCGGCGCAGGCCCAGCCCAGGTGGCGATAGTTCGTGCCGCCCACCTGGTACGCCGTGTCAAAGTCGGCATTCGTCCCCGTAACGCAGTTCCGCCAGTCGAGCCGCAATTCGGCCGTGCTCCCCGGCGTCCACAGTGTGCGCGGGTCATCGTCGGATGCGCCGCAGGAGGCGAGGAGCCCAAACAACGCTAGGCTGACGGCGCGGAGCACTGTGGAAATTGAGTGCGGGGTAACAGTCATGGCATCACCTCCTGGACAGGAAGTGGCAGCATACCCGGCGGCGTGGACAAGAGCTGTCCAGCGGCAGCAGACACGGGGGGCCGATGGGGACGACGTGCGCCGGTGGACATGTGAAAAAGCAGGCTAGGCCCCTGCTTCTTGCAGCAGCCGGTCAGCGGCTTTCTTGTCTGCGGTCAGTTCGCCGGTGAAGGCTTTGTGGAGGAGGGATTGCTTTAAACACAGGAGGTTTCTCCTCTTTTCTTCGTAGACTCCCCTAAGTGTCTTTGCGGCATCTAGACTGTTGCGAAGGGTATTGCAAATCGAAGTCTGCCTGCCAAGGTCTGGTACGAAAACATCAAAGGACGCCAGATCGGATGCCCCCAAGTTAGGTTGTGCCGTGCCTCCCGCAAAAGTCTCAATCATTCGCGAGCACAGTTGGGATTGAAAGTAGAACTCCAGATAGTCAGAGGAGATTAAGTCCAGTTTTGGTCTTACGATCACAAGTGAGGAGGCTATAGCCCCTTGTCCCACGTCATCCGTGACTTTCGCAAATTTCCCCAGTGAACCACGAAGACAAAAAAGGAAATCCCCAGGCGAAAATTTACCACCACGCAAAGTGGCGTACCGCTCTTGAGAAATGAAGTTGAGTTGCCCAGGGCCGATTCTGGCATCGGATAAGTGGCCAGCATTTACAAATGGGACGCCTTCAGTTACGAAAGCCTCTTTAGATGGATAGTTTTTGCCTCTATCACCATTCTCAAAAGTGCAGACCTCCCTCAGACGAGATAGGGTGCCTGAACCGGATGATTGCGGGAAATGCCTGTCAATCAAGCTCGAAGCTAGCTCTATGCAATTCTCGAGTATCTTTTCGGCGAGGGCGGTCGCCGTTGCGATGGCCGCGAACGCTTCGTCGAGAATGGCCACGATGCGCCGCTGCTCGG
>JAWLHK010000023.1:0-77671 GCA_041690355.1 bacterium
CCACGCCGCCGAAGACGTCGACGACCGGGCCGGCCCCCTCCAGAAGTTGAAGAACGTGCTCGACGAGCAGGGCGTTGACGGCGAGGTTCACCTGGACGAACGCTTCGGGACCGACGCGCAGGGGGCAACCGGCCACCTCGTAGCGCAGCGCCGTGTCACCGCTCGCCGCCCCGGCCCGCCAGACGCCGCGGGCCCATGCAAGCGCCGGCAGCGCCCCGCGGCCCCGCCCCCGCAGAATGGCCACCGGTCTGACGTCGTCGGACGTCGCCCGCAACTCGACCTCCTCGACGCCGTCGGCAAGAAGCCGTTCGGCGTCGGCGCGCAGCGCGGGAAGCGCGGCACGCACGGGGGGCACGGCGATCAGGCAGTCGTCGATGGGGACGAAATCATGCGTCCCCTCGGCATAATAACCGACCGCCCCGGCGCGCAGCTTCAGGGTGATCCGGCAGCGGTAGCCGGTGGCGATCGGTGAGGCCACGGGCGTCTCCCAGTGGATCGAGCCGGGGAAAACCCGATCGAGTTCGCGCCCGACCAGGCCGGCCTTGGCCTCGAGCTGGCGGTGCTCATCCATGCGCATCCAGTCACAACCGCCGCAGACGGCGGCATGGGCGCAAGGGGCCGCACGGTAGGGGGAATCGAGAATGGCCACGGCTGTCGCCTCGGCATAGGAAGCGCGGCTGCGATCCATCCGCGCGCGCACCCGTTCGCCCGGGAGCCCCCCCTGAACGAAGACGACCTTTCCCTCGATCCTGGCCACGCCGCGTCCGCCGTGGGCCAGCGCATCGATCGTCAGCTCGCAGAGGTCGCTCACCGGTGCACCGTGACACCGCGGCGCAGGCACAGATCGGCCAGCAGGCAGGTGCTGCAATGGGGCGAAACGGGCTTGCAGATTGTCTGACCGAAGGCGACCAGATGTGAATTGATGGGCACCCAGAATTCGGCGGGCAGACGGCGGCGCAGAATCATCTCGGTTTCTTCGGGCGTCTTGCTGCGCAGATAGCCCCAGCGATTCGTGATGCGATGCACGTGGGTGTCGACGCAGATCCCCGGCAACCCGTGCCCCTCGGCGAGAACGAGGTTCGCCGTCTTGCGGCCGACGCCGGGCAGCGTGAGCAGTTCGTCCAGATCGCGGGGAACCTCGCCGCCGAAGCGGTCGACGAGCTCCCGGCAGACGGCCAGGATGTTCTTCGCCTTGTTGCGATAGAAACCCGCCGGGTAGATGAGGCGCGCAATCTCTTCCGCGTCCAGGCGCAGCATGGCGCGCGGGTCGGTTGCGCGCGCGAACAGGCGCGCCGAGGCCGGCCCGGTGACTTCGTCCTTGGTGCGCAGGCTGATCAGAGTGGCGATCAGCACCTTGAACGGATTCCGCTCTACCTGCGCCATGAAGGTGATGACCGGCGCGTTCCAGGTGGGAAACGCATCCATCAGCCGGCGCATGGCGATGTCGATGGGAAACGGCGCGCGCGCCGCGGTGCGTGTCGTCATTGCGGTCGGGTCCACTCGTATGCAAGGATGCCGGCGGTCACGGCCACGTTGAGCGACTCGGCATGGCCGGGCATCTCGACGCGCAGGGCTCCGTCGGCAAGCCCGGCGGCGGCGGCGCGCACGCCGTGGGCCTCGTTTCCCAGAATGGCGGCGACAGGACCCCGCGGGCGAAAGGCGTGCAGCGGCGTTGCGCCGTCCATGGCCGTCTGCTGCACCGTATAGCCCGCGGCACGGAGCGCCGCGGCCGCCGCAGCCAGCGGCCCGCGCACGACCGGCACGCGAAACAGGCTCCCCATGGTCGACCGTACGACCTTCGCGTTGAAGAGATCCACGCAGTCTTCGCTCAGGTAGAGCCCGCCCAGACCGAACGCGTCGGCGATGCGGACCATCGTCCCGAGGTTGCCCGGATCGCGCACGCCATCGAGCAGGAAGACCGGCCGGCCGTTGGCCGGATCGCCGATGCTCCAGCTCGGCTTCGCCAGCACGCCGATCAGCCCCTGCGAGCGTTCGGTCTGCGAGATGCGCTCGAGCAGCGCGCGCGCGACGTGCACGCGCTCGGCACCGCGCTCGACCAGCGATGTGAGCAGGGTGATCGCGCGCGGCTCGGCATCGGCGGCGTCGGAGAAGTACACCTCGGTCACGGGCCGATCGCTGCGCACCGCCTCTTCGAGCGCGCGCAGACCCTCGACGGCGAAAACCGTTTCTGCCGAAGGGTCTTCGAGCAGCCTGCGCAGGCGGCGGATACGTTCGTTGGCGGCACTCGTCAGCATGTTCCCACTGTACCATCCGCCCCGGCGAAGTTCGAAGGACGCAGTCGCGTTTCCGGCCGGCAGATGCTTGATGGCCCGGGGTGATTGTGCTTGTTTTCCGAACCTCGAGAAGGTGGCGGACGTCGCCGGGAGCGCGCTAAAATGTGCGCCGCATGCCCCCAACCGATCGTAAGGTCCTGCCGTTTCTCGCCGTCGGCGCCCTGCTCCTTCACGCTTGGGCCATGGGTTCGCGAGCCCTCTGGTACGACGAGGTTACCACCTACGCCTTCGCGTCGAAGAGCCTGGCCGATCTGTGGACATTCCTGAATACGCATGACGTGCACCCGCCCCTGTTCTTTGCGCTCGAGAAATTCGCGCTCGCGCTCCCGCTTCCCGCAGAGTGGTCGCTGCGCCTGCTTCCACTCGGCGCCGCGCTCACCTGTATCCCGCTGGCTGAGGCCTTCGCGCGCCGCGTCTATCGCGTCCGCTGGCATGGCGCCGTTCTTGCCGCCGTGTTTCCGGGCCTCGTCATGTACGGCCAGGAGGCGCGAGCCTACGCACCGCTGCTGATGTTCGAGTTCACGGCACTGCTGGCGCTCGTGCATGTGCGCGAGCAGCCTGAAAAGCGCCGCTGGATTGCGCTGTCGGTCGCCGCGTTGTGGTGCGCCGCGGCCATGAGCTACCTGGCCATTCTCTTTCTGCCCGTCATCTCCGTTGCGCTGCTGCTTTGGACCCGGCGGCGTGGCTATGCCGTTGCCGCACTGGCGGCCGCCTTTCTGCTCTACTTTCCCTGGCTGCCGCGCGCCTGGGAAACCTTCTTCTCCACAGCGGCAGGGGTGGCGGGAAACCCTCCGCGGGCCCTCGGCCCCGGAAGCTACGCGCGCCTGTTCGCCATGCTCTGGGGGGGGCCGGTGCCGGCCGTGCTGGCGGCCGTCTTGTCGGCCGCAGCATTCTGGCGCGTGCGCCGCGAGCCTGTCGCCGGCCTGATCCTGGTTCTCGCCGTCGTGCCCCTCGCCCTTTTCACCGCTGCGCCGCCGCGCTATCCCTTCTTCCCCGCGCGGTATCTGATTACCTGGTCTGGCCTGCCCCTGCTGCTGCTCCCCGCGCTGGGCCGGTTGCGCCCGCTTGCCGCGCGCGCCGCCCCGGTGGCACTCGCGATTGTACTCCTTGTTCCGGCGGTCCGCTTTCACGCCGAGCAGCGCACGTGGAACCGGGATCTGGCCGCCATGGCCGCAGAGCGATTCGGCGATGGCGACATTCTCATCGTTCATCCCTACTATCAGTCGATTGCGCTCGCTTACTATCTCCCGCTCGACCCCGCAATCCGGGCGCGCATCCTTGAGAATCCGCTCATCAACTACGACGGAGCGGCCGTCCTTCTGAACGGCCGCAAGCAGATGGGGCTCACCTCGCCGGGCGCCTTTGCCGAACTCGCAGCCGGCATGGGGATCCGTGGGAATGTATACGTCCTGGTATACGGCCCTCCACAACCGCCGATCGACCGCTGGCTCGTTCATCTGGCGCCCGTACAACATTGGGAGCAAGCCTCCCTGTACCGGCTGGTGACCCGGCCGCGCGTCGATCCCCGATCGCAGCAGCTTCTGCTGGGGACGTTGCCGGTGGGACGTTGGGTACCCGCCGCGGCCCGGCCGCTGAACGCGCACTGACAGCAGGGTATTGGGATCTTCCGCTCGGGAACCTTTCGCCACCCTGCCGGACGCACAAAAAAAGCCCCGGACGAATCCGGGGCTCACGTGGAGTTCTCGTTTCCGGCTCAGTGTGCCGCCGCAGGCGGGAAGTGGCCGAAGATGTTGATGTCCAGATAGGCCTCTTTGCTCTGCTTTTTGGCGCCCGGCGGAGCGTTCTTGCGCACCCGCGGCGCCTGCTTCTTGTCGAGGGCCAGATTGAGCACCTCGTCCATGCGCGCGACGTAGTGGATCGTGACCCCCTTGAGCACGTCCTTCGGAATCTCGCCCACGTGCGCCTTGTTGCGCTCGGGGAGGAGAATCGTCCGGACGCCGGCGCGCTTGGCCGCGATGACCTTCTCCTTGATGCCGCCCACCGGAAGCACCATGCCGCGCAGGGTGATCTCGCCGGTCATGGCCAGCTTCTCGCGCACGGGAATTCCGGAGAGCAGGCTCGTCAGCGCCGTGAGCAGCGTGACGCCGGCGCTGGGCCCGTCTTTGGGAATCGCCCCGGCCGGCACGTGAATGTGCACGTCGATGTCGTCGAAGATATCTTCGTTGACGTGAAACTCGCGCGCCTTGCTCTTGATGTAACTCATGGCGGCCTGGGCGCTCTCTTTCATGACATCGCCGAGCTGGCCGGTGAGATGCAGGTTCCCCTTACCCTTCATCTTGGTGGCCTCGATGAAGAGAATGTCGCCGCCGACCGGCGTCCAGGCCAGCCCCACGGCCACACCGGGAACCTGGACGCGCTCGACGATGTCGGGGTAGAACTTGCGCGGACCGAGGTAGTCGGGGATGTCGGCGCCAGCAATCTTCACGCGCCCCTTCTTGCCCTCGGCCACCCGCTTGGCGACCCCGCGGCAGACGGCCGCGATCTCGCGCTTCAAGCTGCGTACGCCGCTTTCCTTGGTGTAGCCTTCGATGATCTCAGACAGGGCGTCATCCTGAAGATCGAGATTCTTCTCGGTGAGCCCATGCTCCCTGATCTGCTCGGGAAGCAGGAAACCGCGGGCGATCTGCGCCTTCTCTTCCTGGGTATACCCGGGCACCTCGATGATCTCCATGCGGTCGCGCAGCGGGGCCGGAATCGTGTCGAGCTGGTTGGCCGTCGCAATGAAGATGACCTTCGACAGATCGTACGGCACCTCGAGGTAATGATCCTGAAAGGCGTTGTTCTGCTCCGGATCGAGCACCTCGAGCATGGCCGAACTCGGGTCGCCGCGAAAGTCGCTGCCGAGCTTGTCGATTTCGTCGAGCATGAAGACCGGATTGCCGCTGCCGGCCCGCTTCATGCCCTGGACGATGCGCCCCGGAAGGGCGCCGACGTAGGTGCGCCGGTGTCCGCGGATCTCGGCTTCGTCGCGCACCCCGCCCAGGCTCATGCGCACGAACTTGCGCCCGAGCGCCTGGGCCACACTCTTGCCCAGCGAGGTCTTGCCGACTCCCGGCGGGCCGACGAGGCAGAGAATCGGTCCCTTCAGATCCTTTTTCAGCTTGAGCACGGCCAGGTATTCGAGAATGCGCCGCTTGACCTTTTCGAGGCCGTAGTGGTCGGCATCCAGAATCTTGCTTGCCGCGTTGATGTCGAGATGGTCCTCGGTGAACTTCTCCCAAGGCAGCTCGACCATCCAGTCGAGGTAGGTGCGCGTGATGGCGTGCTCCGGAGAGTGGGGCGATATCCGCTCCAGCCGGTGCAGCTCCTTGAGCGCCACCTTGCGGGCGTGCTCGGGCATGGGCGCCTTCTCGATGTTCGAACGCAGCTCTTCGGCTTCGTCCTGCTCGTCCTCGAGTTCTCCCAGCTCTTTCTTGATGACCTTGAGCTGCTCGCGCAGGTAGTATTCGCGGTGGCTCTTGTCGATCTCGCCCTTGACCTGGCTCTGAATCTTGTTCGACAGCTCGAGGACGTGAATCTCCTTGAGCAGGTGGTCGGTCACCTTCTTGAGGCGTGCGTTCGTCGACAGCGTCTCGAGAATCTCCTGCTTCTCGGGTACGCCCAGCTTCAGATTGCTCGCGATCAGGTCGGCGAGGATGCTCGGGTTGTCGAGATTCTGGACCACGAAGGCGGCCTCTTCGGGCACGGCCGGCGACAGGTCGATGGCCCGTTTGGCCATGTTCTTGAGATTGACCATCAAGGCCTCGGCCTCGATGGAATTCTCGGTCGTCTCGTGGATGACTTCGACCGCCACCTTCACGAACGGCTCTTTGCCCAGGAAATCCTTCACGCGGAAGCGGGTGAACCCCTGGACAACGATGTTCTGCGAGCCGTCGGGCAGCTTGATGAGCTTGAGAATCTTGGCAATGACGCCGACTTCATAAAGATCGTCGCGGTCCGGATCTTCGGTCTCCGGGTCGCGCTGGGTGATGATGCCGATAATCTTGCTCTGCAGCAGGGCCTCTTCGAGGGCCGCCAGGCTCTTCTCACGTCCCACCGTGAGCGGGATGGTCAGCACCGGGAAGACAACCGTGTTTCGCAGCGGGATGATCGGGATTTCCCGGGGGAAGTCCCCGGCGAACTCGCCGCGCAAATCCCGCTCAATCATCTCCTTGTTGACACTTTCTTCCATTCTTGGTTCCTTTCTGCCGTTTAATCTAATCCCTGTTCTGCGCCTTTGCAAGGAAGCGCAGCCGCAATCGCGTTTGGCCGGAGTTTGACCCGTCGGTAACTGCATGATAATGTAAGGGAAATCTACCATGCTACCCCCCTCCAGCCCGGCGCCCGCTCCTTCCGGCGCTCCCCTCCGAAGGGAGCTCAAGGGGAATCTGCGGGACGTCCCGCTTTCGGTCATCCTGCTGGCGGTGCACGAGCGGCGGCTGACCGGGGAGCTGACCTTTCGCCGGGGCGATGACGCCGTCAGCCTCGAGCTTCTCAACGGCGAAGTGCTTTTCGCAAATTCCAACGATCCGGCCACGCGCCTCGGCGAGTGGCTGCTCATGCACGGCAAGATCACGGTCGCCGACTACGAAGGCAGCGTGCGGCTGCTCAAGGAGTCGCACGAACGCCAGGGTACGATTCTGCTGCGGATGGGGCTTTTCCCCCCGCTCGATCTCGAACGCTACATCCGCCAGCAGGTCGTCGACCTCGTGCTCGGGCTGTTTGCCTGGCCGACCGGTGAGTACTGCTTCACGCCGCAGGATGCCCGGGTCGAGACGGTTGCGCTCGACATCAGCATCACCGAGCTCATCGTGCGCGGGATCGGGCGCATGCAGAACTGGCCGCTCGTGCAGCGCGGGCTGCAGCCGTACAGCGATGTGCTCGAAATCAACCGGAAGTTCGACCTCGTCGAGGCCAAGCGCGTGCGCCTGAGCCGCGAAGAAGACGCCATTCTGCACCTGGTCGACGGCAAGCGCACGGTCGAGGACATCGGCGCCGCCTCGCCGTTGACCCCCTACGTGACCTTCCGCACCCTCTTCGCGTTCAAGGCGGCGAACGTTCTACGCAAGAAAACCTGAGGCTCAGGCCTCGTCGGGGCGCGGCCCGTACTCGTAACGATAGCCGTAGGTGTAGGCCCCGTGGCCCGGTTCGACCCCGTTCAACACGGCGCCGAGCACGTGCGCATCGACCTCGCTCAGCCGGCGGGCGGCCTGAGCGGCGAGTTCGCGGGGGACCTGGCCGGCTTTGATGACGAAGATCGTCCCCTGAATACGGCGGCTCAGTACGATCGCGTCGGTGACCGGAATGACCGGCGGGCTGTCGAAGATGATGCGATCGTAGCGGCCGGCCAGCGCCGCCAGGATCTTCTCGAAGCGCTCGCCTTCGAGCAGCTCACTAGGATTGGGTGGTATCGGCCCGCTCGGCAGCAGATCGAGGTTTTCGATACCGGTTGCCTGCACCGCGCCGGCCAGATCGTCGCTGCCGAGCAGCAGCGTCGAAAAGCCGCGTTCGTTGGAGAGCTGGAAGGCGCGGTGCAGGCGGCTGCGGCGCAGATCGGTGTCGACGAGCAGGACGCGCTGACCCGCCTGGGCGAGCGCGATCCCGAGGTTCGCGCAGGTCGTCGACTTGCCCTCGAGCGGGGTGGCGCTCGTCACGAGCAGCGTCTGCAGGGGCCGGGTCGCGCCCAGAAAGGCCAGGTTCGTGCGGATGGAGCGCATGCTCTCGGCAAAGGTGCTGAGCGGCTGCAGGTCGACCCAGCGGTCGCGTTCGTCGGCCGGCGGATCGTCTTCGAGCGCCGGGAGAACGCCGAGCTGCGTAAATCCCAGATGGCGCTCGATGTCTTCGCCGGTCTTGACGGTGTTGTCGAGAAATTCAAAGAAGAAGGCAAGCCCGACGCCGCCGATGAGACCGACAAGCAGGGCGAGGCCCAGATTGATGCGCAGGTTGGGCTTGACGGCGACCGTCGGCCGTTCGGCGGCGTCGACGACGCGGATGTTGTTCGAGCGCAGGCTGGCCGACAGATCGGTTTCCTTGAGCCGGCCGAGCAGCACGTCGTAGAGCTGCTGGTTCTTCTCGGCCTCCTGCTGCAGGGCCATGTGATTGATGAGCTTCTGGTTGAGATCGAGGGCCTGGCGCTTGGCGGCTTCGAGCTCCCGGGCGAGCGAGACCTCTTCGGCATGCTTGAGCTGATACTCCTGGCGCACCGACTCGAGGATGCGGTCGATCTCGCCGTCGATGCGCTGGGAGACAAAGCGGATCTGCTCCTCGAGGCGGACCATCTTGGGGTGCGCGAGGCGATAGCGGCGGGCCAGCTGCGAACGTTCGCGCTCGAGCTCGACCAGATTCTGCTTGAGGTTCTGCACGAGCTGATTCGTAAGTACGGCCATGACCGCCTCGCGATCGCCGCCGGCCTTGAGCATGGCGCTCAGCTTCTTCCAGCGCGCCTCGAGTTCGACACGCTCGGTGTGTACGCGCGAAAAAGCGGTGTTCAGATCAGTCAGCTTCTGCAGGGCGAGGTTGTGGCGATCGTCCAGGCCGACGATCTTGTGCGCGCTCTTGAATTCGTACATCGCCCGCTCGCTCTCGACGACCTGATTCTTGAGCTCGGTCAGTCTGCGTCCCAGCCATTCGACCGCCTGCTGCGTGATCTCGACGCGCTGGTTCAGGTTCTCTTCGATGTAGACCTCGGCGACCGTGTTGGCCACGCGGGCGGCCTGCTCCGGATCGGGGTCGTGGTAGGCGATCGTGACCAGCTGGCTCTCTTTGACGGGAAGCACCTCGAGATTGGCGAGCAGCGTCTGGGGCGCCATGGGAATGATGCGGCCGTCACGCGTCTCCTGGGTGAGGCCGAGGCGATCGACGACGCGCCGGGCGATCGTCACGCTGCGGATGATGCGGTTCTGCGTGTTGTAATAGTCCTGCCACATGTAATAGTTCGCGACGCCGACCTCCTGCACTTCCTGGATGTTCAGGACTTTGGGCTTGTCCGGCAGAATGGCAATCGTCGTCATCGCCCGGTGAATCGGCGTCTGGCTGAGCGTGCCGAGCAGTACGACGGCAAGGAGCACGACAAAGAACGTCACGACGACCCAGCGCCGCTTGCTGACGACGGCCCACAGGTCGCGCAGATGGAATGCTCCCTCGGCAGCCGATTCGGAAACTTCTCCCACGGTTCTCCCCCCTGGCCGGACGGCGTTACAGAAAGCTCTCGGGCACGATGATGACGTCCTCGGGTCGCAGCTGCAGATCGGAGGCTTTGCCGCCGACGACGTCATCGAGACGCACGCGCAGCTTCTGCTCCCGGGAGCCGCTTTTGCGCACTATCTGGACTTTGCTCTCGGCGGCCTGATTGGTCAGGCCTTCGGCAAGACTGATGGCCTGCAGGATGGTCAGGCCGTCACGCCAGGGGACAATCCCCGGACGCTTGACCTGGCCGTACACGTAGACGCCGTCGGAGCGGGGCGCGAAGATGATATCGCCGTGACCGACGGAGATGTTCAGGCTGCGATCCCCTTCTTTGAGCAGTCGGTTCGAATCGACCAGTACGGGTGCGGTTTCGCCGGTCACCCGCTCGGCCGCCGGCAGATTGCCCCCGCGAATGAGCACGAGGTTTCTGCCCGCCCCCTCGAGCACCCCACCGGCGCGCGAGACGAGATCGAGAATGGTTGCCGATCCAGTCAGGCTGTAGGGCCCCGGGTTCTTGACCATGCCCAGGACGACGGCTCGACGGCTGTTGTACTCCTTGAGCGTGACGAAGACCTGCGGATCGACGAGGAAGCGCGAGGCCAGGGCACGCTGCAGCAGGCTCTCAATCTGTGCCGGCGTACGACCGGCCACACGGATGCGCCCGAGCAGCGGATAATTAATCGCCCCCTGACGATCGACGACCATTTCGCCGCTCAGATCGGGCTCGTCGAAGACGCGGATCGCGAGCACATCGCGCTCACCGACTGCGTACTCGGTTTGCGCCTCGTCGGCGCCGGCCGGGATGCCTGCGAAAAGACAAGCAAGGATGCAGAGGAGGCGCAGTCCGGTCGCAGCCAGTCTCACAGGGCGGCCTCCGTCTCGAGGAAGATCTGGTTCGCGTGGTAGCTGAACCAGTCGAAGTCACTCCGGCGCTGCTCGCGGGTGTAGCCGAGCGAAAAGCGCAGCCAGTCGTACATCGAGGATCCGGCTTCGACTTTGGCGCTCGCCAGGACGCCGTGATCGACCCTGGCATACGGCTCGGAATAATCGTTCACGAAGTAGCTGCCCCCGACTACGGCGGCGACCGTCGGCGCGAGCGACTGCCAGACCTCGGCGTAGACGCGGTTGGAGACAAAGTAATTCGTACTGTAGGCGTCGAACAGATCGCGGGTCGCCCCGAGTGCGTAGCGTGTACGCTCGGTGCGGCGGTGGCTCACTTCGAGCCGAGCCAGCCAGACTTCGGCCGTCGGCACGTCAGCGGTGTAGGCCAGACGTCCGCGCCCCAGAGCGGCAACGGCGTTCAGCCGCCCGGTGACGGCACCCTCGGCGCCGAGCCAGGCTTTCCAGCCGCCGGCGTTGGCCTTGGGGACGGCTGCGTTCTTCCCGGGCTCGGCGTAGCGCACCAGGTAACCCTCACCCTCGACGAAGGCGGCGGTACGCGGGAAAAAGCGGTAGCTTACCTTGCCGTACGGCCGGTGCAGGTTCTTATCGAGATAGTCGTAGCGCGGCGTCGCGAAGCGATCGGTGTTCAGCCGGTAACCCGTTTCGAAGTTCAGGTTGCTCCCCTCGAGATCGTAGGTCAGCGTGGGTTTGATCTCGTGTTGATAAAGGGGCACCGGTTCGAGCTCGGTCGGCGCCTGAACGGCGAGTTCAGTGGCGGTCAGAAAAAGGCTCTTGCGCTCGAAGTCGTCGCGCAGCGAAAAACCGAGCCCGCCCGTCGTACGGAAGTCGACTTCGGCGAAAAGCTCGTGCGTGTTGAAGGTATCCCAGACCGTCGACTCGGGCAGGCCGCTTGCCGCTTCGCCGATGCCCCCCGAATACTTGACCCCCTGCCAGGCGTAGCCGGCCGCCGCGAAACTGCGGTATCCGAACGGAATGCGCGCCTGCAGCTGCGGGCGAACGGTGAGATAGACGTCTTCGACGGGCTCCAGGCCGTAGACGCCGCTGTCGTGGACCTTGAAGATATTGTCATCGTAGACGGCCGAGAGCGTCGCCGTCGGGTGCAGCTCGAGCACCCCGGCGCGCAGCCGGACCGCCTCCGGCTCGCGCTCAGCCCCCCAGGCCGTGGCAGTCGGCAAGGCGATGCCGGCAGCCACCGCAAGTACGCATGCAGTCTTCACACTCCCCCCCTGTGTCTGAAGCCGGGCGCTTCGTCAGTCGATGTTCGTGGCCTCGGGCTCGCGCGGCACCAGCGAGTCGTCCGGCATCTCGTTGTCTTTCGATTTGACGGCCTCGGGCTCGATGTCGGGCGTCACATCGCGATCGGTGACGACCTGCCCCGAATTGATGGTCAGGCATGCGCGCGCTTCGGTGGTCAGCTCGGCGACGCGATCGGCGGCGACATTGAGGGCCTTGGCCTCAGCGTTCAACGCCTGAATGTCGCTGGTCGACAGCGTCCGCAGCCGTGCAGCCGCCTTGGCGGCCGAGACGCGGATGTCGCGGGCTGGCCCGAGTTTCTGCTCGACACAGCTTACGGCGATGCTGTCCTTGCGCCGTTTCGCGTCCGTCTGCAGGCGCTGCATATCTTCGATGTGGGCGGCAATCGTCTTCAGATATTCCGTCTCGACCTCATCCAGCTTGCCGGCCAGGATCTGAGCGGTCAGGGTCTCGATCTGTCCGATGGCGGCCTGGGGCGCAGCCGGATGGGGATGGGTGAATCCGAGCTCGTGCGCCGATGCGGAAGCCGGAAGCAGGAGGACGGCCGAAATCAAAACCAAGCGTTTCATAAACCATACGTCCTTTCAGCCAGAGTGCCTGTTTCCAGATTAGGCAGTTCTCCTTACGTTATCAACACGCAACACCGTGCCTGTCTACCTCCCCCTTGCATGGGCGGAATTTTCGACTTCCTCTTCTCCGGAAGGTACTCGGCCGGCCGCGCGCACGCGGCTCTCTTCACTCAGGCTCTGCTCGGGCTCGACCTTCAGCCCCTGTGGACCATGGATGTCGTCGACGCGCTGAGAACGATCGGTAATGAACATGACTTCCGGTTTGTGAACGTGTCCTTCGACCTCGGCCTCCTCCATACGGATGGTTCCGGCGAGAGCGGCGGCGGGCAGGAAAACCAGAAGCATCGTCAGCAGGCGTCTCATGTCACTCTCCTTCCACCGCTGGACGGTATGCAGAGGGGAGCTCCGCCTCCGCATCCTCGGGCGCTGCGGGTTTCGGGTCGGTGCCGGGGGCGGCGCCGCCGGGCGTCGCGGCGGCCGGCCCCGCGCGCGGCGCAGCCGCCGGTTCCGGGCGGGCCCTGCGGTCGGCAGCGTCCCGGGCCGCCCCCGCCGGAGCAGCGGTATCCGGCGCTTCCTGCGGGGTGCCCGCCTGCAGAACGGCAGGTCCGCCGGCAACGGGGTCGGGCAGCGATTGAATCGTGGCGATGGCCCGCTGGATCTCGGCCCGCCGCGCCCCCTCGGTCAGCGCAGCAGCACGTTGAAGACTCTGCAGTGCGGCCGCCCGCCCGGTCTGCGTCGAGGCGTCAAGCGCGTAGAAGCGACCCGCGGTAACGAGCCAGGCGGGAGAAGCACGCTCTCCCTCGGGGATGCGCTGGAGAGCGCCGCGCACGTCGTCCCGCGCCTCGCGCTCGACCAGGAGATTGGCCAGATTCAGCCAACCCGCCCAGAGGCGCGGATCGGACTTGAGCGCCCGCCGAAAAAAGCGTTCGGCCTCGTCGGGCCGGCTGAGGCGCAAGGCGACCACACCGCGATCATTCCACGCTGGGGCCAGGCCCGGCTCGGCCCGTACGGCGGCTTCGAGATGCTCCAGCGCACGCGGCCAGTTCTCCTCGGCCACGGCATGCCGTGCCAGACGGTACCGGATGGCCCCCTGCTGAACCTCCGGCTGACCCACCAGCGGTTCGAGAAGTCGGGCGGCCAGCAGCTCGTGGCCGAGATCGTCGTGCGCAAAGGCGATTACGGCACGCGCCTGTACGCTCTCGGGGTCGAGCAGCAGCGAGCGCCGGGCGGCCACGAGCGCCCCCAGCGGATCACCGAGCCGCCGCCGGGCCTCAGCCAGCAGCAGAAGACGTGCAGGGTCGCGCGGATGCTCCCGGACCAGCCTCTCGCCGAGGGAAAGAGCCGCTCTGCCGTTTCCCGAAGCGACGTAGGCTTCGAGCAGGCGGGCGGCGATCACCGTGCGGCCGGGCTGCAGGTACCAGGCGTCGCGCAGTGGCGGCACGGCAAGTTCCGGACGGCCGAGTTGGAGCAGACGGTCGGCCAGCCGGAGCCGCAGACCGACGTCACCCGGCCGATCGGCAAGCTGTTCTACAAGAGTCGAGACGGTCTCCCATTCGTCAGGGGGGAGCGTCCGGCGCAGGGAGCCGTAGAGCGCCCCGGGCGCATCCATGGATTCCGCAGATTCAGCGCCGGTGGCAGGCGCCGGCATGGCCGTCTCGGTAAACGGGGCCGGACTGAGCGCCGGCGCCTCGGTGACCACGCGCGCAGAAGCGCGAGGGCCGGCACAGGCGGCGGTAAGGAGAGGGAGGAAGAAAAGAAGCCGGGGCAGGCGCACGCTCATCTCACGACCTCCTTCGCGGCGGGGAATCGATGCACCCAGGTGCGGCCTTCTCCGAAGTAGAGCCGCTCGGCAAGACCGGCGCCGATCAGCAGGCGCTCCAGCTGCCAGTCACCGACGGTCTGTGGTTCGCCGCTGTGGCTGATCGGAGGCCGTGGCGCCTGAGACGGGGTGGCCGCCCGCAGCAGGATCGGCGGCGTGTCGCGGTCGGCTGTCACAACCGGCGGCGTGAGGTCGGCCGTGAGAATCCGGATACGTACCGGCCTGCGATCGAGCGCTTCACGGATTCTGGCGGTCCACTCGTTCTCGAGGCTGTCGCGTTCGGCTTTCGCCATGGCCTTGCGAAAGGCCTGAAGCGCCTTGTCTTCGAGCGGTGCGGCCTGGTCGGCCAGCTCGGCCCGGTAGATTTCGGCTTCGTCCTCAGCCAGCCCGGCGGGTACCGGCGCAGCAAACAGCATGTCGGCAAAATGCTGGTAGAGCTCGCCGATGCGATACATGGCGGCAAGGGCGTAGTAGGTGTCTCCGGCGGCGACGACCCCGGCGTAGGCAGACTCGAGGCGTTTCAGCAACGCCGCCTTGCGCTCCAGAACTGCGGCTGCGCGCTCGAGCCTCGTCGGCAGCTCCAGATCGAAGTAGGCTTTTCTATCGGCCTCGGCCCGGTCGAAACGAAGGGCGGCGAGAACGCCGTCTTCAGGACTCAGACCGGCCTTGGCAACTGCTGCGCAGAGCGCAAGGCCGCGATCGAGCAGCTTGGCACGAACCTTTCCCTCGGAGATCTGGGCCGCTTTCCAGAGCGCGAAGGGCGCGCGCGGCGTCAGGCGCATCCGCGCAAATTCCTCATACCGCTGCCGTGCACGCTCCAGTTCGCCGGCGGCTTCCCACTGGGCGGCCGCACGCAGGAGGGCATCGGAAGTCGCGGTGGCGTCGACGCCGTAGAGCTGGTAGTGCGCTTCGAACTCGGCGGCCGCCTCGGCATGACGTTCAACCCCGGCCAGCAGCGTGGCCCGGTTGAAGCGCGCCTCGACGGCCTCACGCGCCCTGGGAAACCGGGCGAGCAGAAACCCGTAGGCATCGATGGCGCGCGGCAAGTCGAGCACCTGCTCATAAATCCAGGCCCGCCGGAAGGCGGCGCGCGGGGCAGACTCGGCCTTGGGGTGCCGGGCAAGGAGCTTTTCGTAGATGGCGAGCGCTTCGGCGTAACGCTTCTCCTTTTCGCGCAGGTGCCCCGCGTTGAAGAGCGCCGTCGTTCCCGAACGGGTCGCGCCGTAGCGGGCATAGACTCCAAGGTAGTTGCGCACGGCAGGCTCGACCTCGCCGCCGCGCTCCCGGGCGAGGGCTTCGTGGAACATGGCGGCGCCGACGATCTCGCGGATATGAGCCGCCTCCGCCGCCACGGCCATGTGGCGACCGCGCAGAATCCGGTCGGCCCAGGCGGCCAGCTCACCGTACCGCTTATCGGCGGCATAGCTGTCGATGACCGTCTGCACCGCGTCCAGGACGAGGTCGGCGTCCGGATAGCGGTCAATGAGCGCCTTGAGCTCTTCGCGGCACGGCGCGCCCCGGCCCGCGTCGCAGAGGCGCCGGGCCGCGTGGTAGAGAACGAGCGGGCTGCGCTCGTCGGTCGGGCGCAGATCGGCAAACTTGCGGCTCACCTCGAGAAGCCTGTCGGGCCCGTCGGCCGCCTTGCCGCCGGCCAGCTCACGCGCAGAGAGCACCATGTTGTAGGCTGCCCGGGCGGCGATGTCGGTCGCCGGATCGGGGGCCGAGAGCGCGACGGTCTCGTACAGGCCGATCGCGCTCGCGAACTCGCCCCGGTCATAGAGAATTTCGGCGAGATAGAAGGCCATCGGCACGGCCCGCGGCTTTCCGGCATACCGTGCAAGGTAGTCGCGGTAAGCGGCTTCGGCCATCGGCTCGCTCTCGGCGACCCCGCGGAGTTTACGGTAGTGATGGTACGTTGCGAATTCGAACAGGAAGCGCTCAGCCAGCCGATCGGCCTGGGCCTGGAGGGCGGGCCGTGTCGCCTGCGCTGCGTACCAGGTTGAGCCCGTCGCAAAATCTTCGACGAACGCGCGGCGCATGGCGACGGCCTCGTCGAGGCGGCGTTCCTGATGAAGCGCCGCGAGAACCCGCTGCGCAAGCTCGAGGCGTTCGGGGCCAAGGGGGATGCGAGCCATCGCGGCGGTATAGGCGCTGATCGCCTCGGGAAAGCGCGTGCTGTCGAAGAGAACGTCGGCGACTCGCCGTCGCAGTCGCTGGTCGAAGTCACGTGGGCCGCGCTCGGCCATGTGCGTAACCGCGGCGGCGTACCCGAACCCCTCGACATAGCTGATCGCCAGATACTGCAGCGATTCTTCGAGAAGATCGGGCCGGGATCGGCCCATGTCGGCAAGCCGTGTGAAGGCACTGACCGCCTCGGCATAGCGATCCATCCGATACAACGTCCAGGCCCGCTTGTACAGGGCGCGGTCCATCCAGACATCGTCGCCGCCGGTCGCCTCTGCATAATAGGTTTCGGCCCGCTCGAGCCGGCCCGCCTCGAAGTGGTAATCGCCGACCCGCACGAGCAGCTCGCTGCGGAAGGGAATTCCGGGATCTTCCTCGAGCAGCTGCGTGAAGGTGGCCGCCGCCGCAGACTCATGGCCTTCTTCCAGGAAGCAATAGCCGATCAGATAGCGGGCGAGCGCGCGGTGTCCCGAATCGGGGTAGCGAGACAAGAGCTCCTGCAGCACCCGCCGGGCGTCCGCATAATCGCGTCGGGGGATGGCGCCCTCGTCCTCTTCGGGGTCTCGACCCAGCGCCTGGGCCATGGCGGCGCCGTAGCGTTCGTCTTCGACCTCCATGTAAAGACTCGCCAGCCTCAGAAGTGCGTCTGCGCCGTGCACGGGCTGGGTCGACGCGGCCGCAAAGCGCTCGAGCCGCACGATGGCTGCCAGGCGGTCACGCCGCGCGGCATCTTCGTACGGGCGGGCGAGCGCGCGAAAGCGGCGCTGAATCCGGAGGGCCTCATCGGCAAAGCCACTCTCCTGCGCGCGACGGACTTCGGCCGCGGCCCGCTCGAGATTACGGCGCGCGAGCAGCAGTCGCAGCTCCTTCTCCTGCATCTGGAGATCGGGCAGACCGAGGGGCGCCGCCGCTGCGGTTCGCACAGGCCCGAAGAGGAGCGCGAAGACGAGCGGAAGCCAGAGGCGTCCCTTCACCGTGCACCTCGCGGCACGGCCGGTTCTTCCGGCGACAGAACTCCGGAACCGGAGTCCAACCGGTACACGACGCCGGCCTTCAGGCGCCGCACGATCGTGCGGGAGCCACGCGCAGAGTCAAAGTCGATCTGGTGAACTCCGGGCGTCAGAAAGACCGTCCGCTCGAACAGGGGGTAGTAGGCGCCGTCGATCAGGAGCGCGCCAAGTTCCGGATCGGCAAGCAGCACCGCCTGTTCGATGCGGCTGGTCTCCTCGTCGGCTTGGCGGTCGCTGTTACGTTGCAGTTCCCGCTCCCGGCGAACGGCGCGAAATGTGCCCAGTTCCCCGTCGAGCGCCGCATGGCCTTGGTCCAGGCCGACGGCCGCGTCTTCGAGGGCCGCGCGCTGCCGGGCCTGCAGCCCCTGTGCAGGCGGCCCGGGCTCGGCTGCCGGCTTCTCGGCAGCGGTCTCGTATGCGGCGCGCAATTGTTCCAGGTGCGCCTGGCGCACCGTCTGCAGCCCTGCGAGCCTCGCTGCCGCCACGTTGCGTCTGCGCCAGGCGGCGTCGACCATCCCCATCCGCGCGTTCTCGAGCAACCCGGCCAGCTCGGCTCGAAAGCGCCCTGCCTCATCGAGCACGATCTGCCCCCTTTGGGTCTCGAGCTCGCCCTGAAGTTTGCGCAAGGCGGCACCGATCTGGACCGCACGCTCGAGGCGCATGCGGATTCGCGCGCGGGAAGCAACGGCCCGGCGTTGACGGACCTCGACGAGATCGCGCGCAACCGAAGCGAGCGTCTTGTTGACCCGGTCGAGCCTGCGCGCCAGAGCCCGCGCGCCCGCCAGGGCACGCGGCGGGGTGCGGTAAACGAACGTGTCGAGCATGGCGGCGATCAGCCTGGATTCAAGCTGCGTGGCGGCGAGGATGCCGTCGTGAATGCGTACCTCCGTTCTATCGAGCTTCACGAAAGCCGTCTCGATGTCGGCCAGGGGCCGCACGGCGTCGGGCGCCGGATGCACGGCGTCAGCGCTCCATAGCGCCGCATCGGCCATCTGCATGAGGCGTACCAGCTCCTGCCGACGCTCGACATTGCGAACGGCAAGTTCACGAAGTTCCCTTTTCTGCGCGCGCGCCGCCGCCAGTTCGCTGCGAAGCCGCATGTACACCTCTCCCGTGCGGCCGGGAAGGCGCTCGCCCATCGACGCGACGCGCCGGTCGAATTCGGCTTCAATCTCGCTGAATTCGGCCTCGAGTGCAGCGCGCTCGTGCAGCAGGCGCCGAATGGACTCATCCCCGGTCTGACTGAACGAGTTCTCGGCGAGGTTCTGCACCTCGCGAAGGTCGCGCAGGGTGCCCACCAGATGGCGTTGCAGGCGGGCCGAAAGCTCCGACAGTTCGCGGGCGCGCGCCAGGTGATCGCTTCTGCCGAGGCGTGTCAGAAGTTCGACGTCGTCGCGCTGTGCACGGGCAAGCGTCCGGTTGATGTCGAGGACGTAGGCGGCGTAGGCGTCGGCCGGACGTGTGACCGCATGAACGCGCGCGATGTGCAGATCGAGCGCGCCGAAGCGGGCGATGTAGGCGGCGAAGCTTTCTTCGGCGTCGTCGAAGCGGTCGGTAGCGAGCAGGTGGTAGCCGTAGCTGACTTCGGCGCGCGGCAGCAGATCGCTGCGCGGCCGCTCGACGGCAAGCCGCAGCAGAACGCCGGCAGCCGCCGTAACGTCGCCGGCGGCGGCATGGACCCAGGAAGTTTCGAACAGGCTGCGGTCGAGAAGCGGCGAACGCTCGGGGAGCGCCGCAAAAGCGGCTGCGGCGGCATGCAGGTCGCCGTGCTGGGCCTCGAGGCGGCCTCTGGCCAGAAAGAGGCGGTCGTAGAGATCGGGATCTTCGTCGCGATCGAAGCCCTTCGCCGTATCCGTCAGAATCCGCCGCGCCCCCGCAATGTCGCCGGCGAAGTAGCTGGCAAGGCCGAAAAGGTATCCCGCCTCCCGCCCGAGAGAACCCTCAGGCGGCACGCCGGCGAGCAGGCTTGCCGCCTCCAGAAACAGCCCGGCACGGTACGCGGACCGGGCGGCGGCGAGGCGCAGGGTGACCGGCGGATCTCCGTACGCGCGCTCCCAGGCCTGGAGTGCCTCGAGGGCCCGGTCCGGCTTTCCACCCAGGTGAAAAAGGTGGACCCGGGCGGTGAGAGCCTGCCGGCGCCAGGGTTCTCCGTGCCCCACCAGCTCAACGAGCAGCGCCTCGGCGCTCGGATAGAAACCTACCGCGGTATAGGCGGCGGCCAGGCGGGCGATGACCGAAGGGGGCACCGCGGCGCGCGATTTCTGAACGTGGCGCACCGCCGTCAGGAGCGGGGGTATGGAGGCCCAGGCATCCCCGGCCGCCAGGTGCGCGTCGGCCACCCGCAGCTGGTCGGCGACCAGATCGGTCTCGGGAATCTGAACGGCGCCGGGCGGCGCAAGCGCCAGCAATCCGGCCATGCACGCAGCGGCAAACAGACTCATCGGCGATTACCTCACCGTGAATTTCAGAGCCGGCCGATCGCGCAGTTCCGCGCCGACGCCGCGATCGACCGCCTCGACGGCGAGCTCGACGGCGTGGTCTCTGGGTGTAGAGAAGTGATACTGACTGCGCAGCTCGAAGCGGTACTCCTCCATATAGGTAAAGAGCCCGTATCCGGTGGCGCGCAGGGTATAGACGACGTCCATCGTGTGGTTGCCCGGGAGTACGCTTGCGTCGAAGACGACGAGCATGTTCTGCCCCTTCAGCCGCGTCACGTCGTCGCTCGTGTAGACGGTGAAGCCGTCGAGCTTATATTCAACCGATTCGATTTCGAAGGCTTTGCCCAGGTTGTTTTCGTGCAGAACGAGAAGTTTCGTGCCGGTCACGAATCCCGTCGAGATATCCTCACCCAGCGAGAGGACTTCGGAACGAAGATCCTGAATCTGCCCGCCAAGCATCCGCATGCGCCGTTCGAGATCTTCCAGCTCGGCCTGGTTCTCGGGCCGGGGCGGCCTGGCCTCATCCAGGGCCGGAACCTCGAGCCGTGGGGCCGGCTTTGCGGGTTGATTTTCGGGTTCGGCGGGCTCCATTTCGTAGCCCAGCCCCTCCGGCAGCGGATCTCCCGTCGGTTCTGCCCAGGCAAGCGACGCGCCGAACCCCAGGATGAGCGAAAGCGTGATGACGAAGCGCGATCTCTTCATGATTCCCCCCGCAGACATCCGCCCCGCACGTTCGGCCGGCTGAACGTCCGCTATGTCATGCCCGGCCTGCGGCATCGTTCGCCCTCGCGGCCAGGGCACGCATGCAGCCGAGCGCCTTGCAGGCGACCGTACAAGTCCACGTTAAACCCGGCTTTCCAATCTGTCAACAACTTGCCTACCCATTGACCTGCCGTCGGGCAGACCCTAAGCTGGAAGAAAAAGAAGAGGAGGGAGTATGCTTCTGGTCACCGGCGGCGCAGGCTTCATCGGATCTCATCTCGTGCAGACGCTCCTCGACCGGGGTAACCCCGTGCGCGTGGTCGACAACTTCTCAACCGGACGCCGCGAGAATCTGGCCCCGTTCGCCGACCGAATCGATCTCGTAGAAGGCGACCTTTCTGACCCCGCAATCGCCACGCGGGCGGTCGAAGGGGTCCGCCTCGTATTCCACCAGGCGGCGCTGCCGAGCGTGCCGCGTTCGATTCGCGATCCGCTGCACACGCACGCAAGCAACGTCACGGCGACGCTCAACCTGCTCGAAGCCGCCCGCAACGCAGGCGTGCGCCGCTTCGTCTACGCCGCCAGCTCCTCGGCCTACGGCGACACTCCGACGCTCCCCAAGGTCGAGACGATGCCGACCAACCCGCGGTCTCCCTACGCCGTCGCCAAGCTGGCCGGTGAGGCCTACTGCCAGGCGTTTTACCGGACACACGGCCTCGAAACGGTGGCGCTGCGCTACTTCAACATCTTCGGGCCGCGCCAGGATCCGGCCTCGGAGTATGCCGCAGTCATCCCCCGCTTTTTCGAGCGGCTCATGTCCGGCGAGCCGCCGGTGATCTTCGGCGACGGCTTCCAGTCGCGCGACTTTACCTACATCGAGAACGCCGTCCAGGCGAACCTGTGCGCCGCCGAGGCCGACGGAGTCGCCGGCGAAGTGTTCAACGTGGGTTGCGGGCAGCGCTTCACGCTGAACCGGCTGGTCGAGATGATGCAGCACGAACTCAGGACGCGCATCCCGACGCGTCATATCGAGCCCCGCCCGGGCGACGTGCGCCACTCCCAGGCCGATATCGAGAAAGCGCGCGAACGCCTGGGCTACGAGCCGAAGGTGAGCCTTCAGGAGGGGCTGCGCCGGACGCTCGTCTGGATGCAAGAGGGGCGCCAGGAAGCGAAAAAGGCCGCCTGAGCGACCGCGCACTCAGCGCATCGTCGCGGTGACGATGCCGCCATAATCCCCGCCGGGAAACAGGCGGAAGTTCTCAAGCCGCTCCGAGGCGACGGCGATGTCATCCTGCACCCAGAGAGTGACATAGGGGAGATCCGCGGCCAGACGTTCCTGTACGCCGACGTACAGCGCCCGCCGGGCCTCGGAGTCCGTCTCGGCGCGCGCCGCCTCGATCCAGGCGTCGACTTCGGGCACCGCGTATCCGCCCCGGTTCGCGCCCGACGGCGGCCGGCTTGCCGAGTGGAACATGTTGTAGAGGGCGTCAGGCTCGACGATGCCGACCCAGGTGAGGCTGAAGAGCTGAAAATTGCCCGATCGGATATCGTCGAAGAACGTTCCGAACTCGAGCGAGCGAACCTCTACGCCGATACCGACGGCGCGCAGCTGTTCTGCAATCGCCTCGGCGATCCGCCGCCGGAGCGGATTGGTCGATGTCTTGTAGATCAGCGAGAAACGAGGGAGCGGCCCGTCGCCGTCCGGATCGCGCAGTCCCGCCTCGTCAAGCAGGCGCAGGGCAAGTTCGGGGTCGTAGGGGATCGGCTCGAGAGTGCCCGCGTGGTCGGGGAGCAGCGGCGACAGCACCGACTCGACGGGCGCCGCGTGGCCGGCGAGCAGGCTGGCGATGATCGCCCGGCGATCGACGGCGTGCGCGATGGCGCGGCGCACCTGCGGGAGGCTGAGCACCGGATCGGCGAGGCGGAATCCGAGGTAGCTCACGTTCAGCCCCGGCTGCCGGTAGACGCGGAAGCGCGGCTGGGCGGCGAACTGCGCCAGCGCATCGGGAGGCACGCTGTTGATGAGCAGTTGCACGCTCCCCTTGCGCAGCTCGAGCACGCGCGTGATGTCGTTGGGAACCGCTTTGACGACGACCCGCCGCAGCCCGGGCAGGCCCCGATGGTAAGTCTCGAAGCGGCGGAGGACCGTGCGCGCCCCCGGCTCGAAATCCACGAGCGCGAACGGCCCCGCGCCGACGGGCCGCCGCGAAAGCTCGCGGCCGCTTGCGCGCGGCACGATCCCCTGCGTCAGGCTGTCGAGAAACGGCGCGAATGGGCGGCGCAGCGTGAAGCGCACCGTGCGCGGATCGACGACGGCGGCCGTCACCAGTTCCGCAAAGGCGTCGGCGCGCGGGCTGCGCAGGGCGGGGTCGCGGATGGAGTCGAACGTGAAAGCAACGTCGGCGGCGGTAAGCGGCCGCCCGTCGTGAAAGCGCAGCCCCTCGCGCAGACGCACGACGATCGTGCGTGCGTCGGGAACCGCGTACGATTCCGCCAGGTCGGGAACGAGGCGCGCATTCTCGTCGCGCGCCAGCAGGCCGGCGTAGAGGAGATTGTTGATGCGCGAGGAGTAGGCGTCGAGCGCGAACCGGGGGTCGAAGTCGACCGGGGCGCTCTCCTCGGCGATAACCAGCTCGCCGGCCGGTCGGGCACGCTGGCAGCCGATCGGACCGAGAACCAGCAGCACGGCCGCAAGGAGCAGGGCGCTGCGCATGCGCTTCAGATGGACAGGGCCTTGTCGGCGCTCTCGCGGATGGCGCCGAGGGTCGCCCGATAATCGTTCCCCTGGAACACCGCCGATCCGGCCACGAGAATCCCGGCGCCGGCACGCACGACGTCTCCCGCGTTGGCGGCCTTGACGCCGCCATCGACCTCGATGGGGATGTCCTTGCGGCCGCGCGCGTCGAGCAGCCCACGGATGTCGCGGATCTTCTGGAGGGCCGACGGGATGAAGGACTGCCCGCCGAACCCGGGGTTCACGCTCATGACGAGAACGTAGTCAATGTCGTCGAGGACGTAGTCGAGCACCTGGATGGGAGTCGCCGGGTTCAGCACGACGCCGGCCTGCGCGCCGAGCTTGCGGATCATGGTCAGCGTGCGCTGCAGGTGAAAACCGGCCTCGGGATGCACGCTCACCATCGAAGCGCCTTCCTTCACGAACTGCTCGACATAGCGGTCGGGCTCGACGATCATGAGGTGGCAGTCGATGGGGAGTTTCGTCGAGCGCTTGACCGCTTCGACCAGCAGGGGGCCGATGGTGATGTTCGGCACGAAGCGGCCGTCCATGACGTCGAAGTGGATGATATCGGCGCCGGCCTCTTCGCAGGCGCGGACCTCATCGCCGAGGCGGGCGAAGTCGGCCGACAGGATGCTGGGTGCGATACGGATGGTCATGGAAATACTTCTCTGCGGGGTTCGCGTCTCGGTCGGGCTCCGGGAGACTCAACGGGGCCTGGTCTCGCGGTGGCCGAAGATGGCCGTCCCCACGCGAACCAAGGTCGCCCCCTCGAGAATCGCAGACTCGAAATCGCCGCTCATGCCCATCGAAAGTTCGGGCAGCGGGCGGTCGAAGTCCTGAGATAGACTATCACGCAACGCGCGCAGGCGTCGAAAGAAAGGGCGTGCCGCTTCGGAGTTTGCGACGGCGGGGGGAATCGTCATCAAGCCTTCCCACGAGAGGGCCCCGCACGCCGCGAGGGCGCGCGCCGCATCCCCGGCCGCCTCGGGAGCCACGCCGCTCTTCGACGTTTCGTCGCCGACGTTGACCTGCAGCAGGACGGGAATGCGCAGACCGGCCTCGCGCGCGGCCGCGTCCAGCTTCTGGATGGCCGAGAGGCTGTCGAGCCCGTGCACGAATGCTTGCGGAAATGCGAGGTCGCGCGCCTTGCGCGACTGCAGATGCCCGATGAAATGCCAGCGGATGCCGGGCAGGTCGGCGAGCGCACGCCGCTTGGCGACGAGTTCCTGCACGTAGTTCTCGCCGAAGTCGCGCTGCCCGGCCGCATAGGCTTCACGGATGGCCTCGGCCGCATGCGTCTTGCTCACGGCCACCAGGCGCACCGCATCACGGGGACGGCCCGCGCGTTCGCAGGCGGCGGCCACGGCAGCGCGCACGGCAGCGAGCCGTTGCGCGATGTTCATGCCGGCTCCGTGGCGGCGGGGAGGCCGTGCGCGCGCAACAGCTCGACCACCTCGGCCAGCGGCAGGCCGATGACGTTGCTGACCGAACCGTCGACACCGGTGACGAAGTGCGCAGCGCGCCCCTGGATGGCATAGGCGCCCGCCTTGTCGCGCGGCTCGCCGGTGGCGACGTACCAGCGTATTTCGGCGTCCTGCAGCGGGCGGAAGGACACGGCCGTGATCACGCAGCCGTCGACCACGGTACCGCCGGGTATGGCGAGCGCATAGCCGGTCGTCACCGCATGAACACGTCCGGAGAGGCGCGCCAGCATGCGCGCGGCGTCGGCGTCGTCGGCGGGTTTGCCGAAAATCTCGCCGTCGAGGATCACCGAGGTATCGGCTCCGAGCACGAACCGCGCCCCACCCTGGCGGGCGGCCACGGCGGCCGCCTTCTCGCGGGCCAGCCGGCGCACGTAGGCTTCGGGGGCCTCGGCGGCCCGCGGCGTTTCATCAATGTCGGCGGCCTCGACCGTCAGCCGCAGGCCCAGATCCGCAAGCATTTCGCGGCGCCGGGCCGAGCCCGAGGCCAACACCAGTTCCCTTGTCAGCATGTCGCTACCGAAATCGTTTATTGTACCGGGAATCGAGGGCGCCGCGCCGCACCCGTTTCTTCCCCGGCGAGCGCTCTGTCGCAACGGCGGTATTCCTGTTGAAATCTTGAAAACCGGCCCGATAGAATGACGAGATCCCCTACCCAGAATTTCGAGTGGCAGCGCGTAAACCCCGTAAGGGGAAATCATCTTCGTCGGGAAAGCCGGCATCGGGCGCCAAGCCGGGTGCCGGCCGCCGGCGCAGGCGCGGCGGCAGCCGTGCGCGCCTGCTGTGGTCGGGGATCGCCGTTGCCGCCGTCGTCCTGCTCGCGCTCACGGGGGGGGCGGGCTTTTACCTGTGGCGGCTCGACCGCACCGTCGTGCGCCTCTTCGAGAACAACCGCTTCGCCGTACCCTCTGCCGTCTACGCCGCCCCCACCGAGATCCGTCCCGCGCAGCCGATCGATCGAGACGGGCTCACGGCCCTTCTGCGCCAGCTCGAATATGTGCCCGGAAGAAACGAGAAGCTCAAGCCGGGCGAATACAGGGCGGTCGGCAAGCAGCGCCTCGACGTCCGGGTGCGCCCGTTCAAGCTGCCCGGCTCGAACGACGCACTGGGCAACCGGACGCTCACGCTCACGTTCGCCCGCCAGGGCGACGGCGCAACGGTGACGGCAATCCGCGACGCGGCCGGACGCAGCCTTGCGCGCATGCAGCTCGAGCCGATGATGCTCGGCCGGTTCTACGGGGCGGCCCACGCGACACGCGAACTCGTGCACTACGACGCCATCAAGCCGCGGTTCGTGCCCGCGCTCCTCGCGGCTGAAGACAGCCGGTTCTTCGAGCACCCGGGGATCGATTTCATGGGCGTGCTGCGGGCCGCCTGGGTCAACCTGTTTCGCGGGCAGATCGTCCAGGGGGGGAGCACCGTCACGCAGCAGCTCGTGAAAAACCTCTGGCTGACCCCCGAGCGCACCTTCAGGCGCAAGATCAGCGAAGCGCTCATGGCCGTGCTGCTCGAACGCCATTACAGCAAGGAAGAGATACTCGAGACCTACGCGAACGCCATCTACCTCGGGCAGCGCGGTTCCATCCAGGTGCTCGGCGTGGCCGAGGCGTCACGCCTGTACTTCGGCAAGCATCCGCGCGATCTGAGCTGGGGCGAGGCCGCGACCCTGGCGGGGCTCATCCGCTCGCCGGCGCTGTACAACCCCTTTCAGCACCCGAAGCGCTCGATGAAGCGGCGCGATCATGTACTGCGGCGCATGAACGACCTCGGGTTCCTCAATGAATCGGAGCTGAAGGCGGCGCTGAACGAGCCCCTGCGCACCGAGTCGACGTCGTCAGAGAACCGGAGGGCGCGCTATTTTCTCGACTATCTCGCCCGCAATCTGCGCACGCAGCACGGCGACGAAGCGCTGGAGACCGACGGGCTGCGCATTCAGTCGACCATTTCGGCGCCGCTGCAGCTCGCGGCCGAAGAATCGGTGCGCAACGGCCTGGCCTATCTGCAGGCGCGACACAAGAAGCTTTCCGGCATCCCCCTGCAGGCCGCGCTGATTTCGATTGAGCCGTACACGGGGCGCATCCTCGCGTGGGTCGGCGGGCGCAGCTACGGCGACTCGCAGTTCGATCGCGTCGAGCAGGCCCGCCGCCAGATCGGATCGCTGATCAAGCCGTTCATCTTCTACACGGCCGTACGCGAGGGCTACGACGTCACGTCGCGCTGGAGCAACGAACCGCTGGCCGTCGAGACGCCCAAGGGGATCTGGACGCCCGAGAACTACAGCAAGCTGACCGGGGGCGAGGCGACGATGCGCCGCGCGCTCGAAGAATCACTCAACCTGCCCGCCGTGCGCATGGCGCTCCAGGTCGGTCTGAGCGAAGTAGAGAAGACGCTGCGCGCCGCCGGCTTCGACGGCGCAGTTCCGCTCGTGCCCGCTCTTGCGCTGGGGGCCATCGAGGCATCGCCGCTCGATGTCGCCCGCATGTACGCGACCCTGGCTTCGGGCGGGCGCCAGGCCTCGCCGCGCGCCCTCGACGCCGTCACCGACGACGGCAACCGGGTGCTGCGAACCTACCTGCAGCAGCCGCGCGAGACGCTGGATGCGCGCGCGGCCTACATCACGAATCAGATGCTGATCGGCGTCATCCGTAACGGAACCGGCGTGGCCGCCCAGCGCGTCCCCTACGCCGGCGATCTGGCCGGCAAGACGGGAACGACGAGCGACTACCGCGATGCCTGGTTTGCCGGGTTCACGCCCAATCTGGTCACGGTGGTCTGGGTGGGGAGCGACGACAACCGCGATCTCGGCATGACCGGATCGCAGCTGGCCCTGCCGATCTGGGGCGAATACATGTTGACGGCCGTTCGCTGGCTCGAGGCCGAGCCGTTCGGGCAGCCGGAGGGGGTGGAGTGGATCGAAGTGGACACGAAGACGGGCGAACTCGCGACAGAAGGCTGCCCGACGAAGCAGAAGGAAGTGTTTCTGAGCACGAACGTGCCGACCAAGCGGTGCCACGTGCACGGCGGCATTCTCGACGACATCTTCAACCTGTTCCGCTGATGCAGACGACGCAAGCCGACGAGTTCGAACCGACGCAGCCCGAGACGCCCCCGCGCCCGCGGCCGCCCATCGAGCTGATCGGCGTGCGCCAGCACAACCTGAAGGATCTGACGCTCGAGATCCCGCGCGGCAGGTTCACGGTCGTGACCGGGCCGAGCGGCAGCGGCAAGAGCTCCCTGGCCTTCGACACCCTCTACGCCGAGGGGCAGCGGCGCTATGTCGAATCGCTGTCGACCTACGTGCGGCAGTTTCTCGAACGCATGCCGCGCCCCGACGTCGACCTGATTCGCAACATCCCGCCGGCCATCGCGCTTCAGCAGCACAATGCCGCTCGCTCGAGCCGGAGCACCGTGGCGACGGCGACCGAAATCGCCGACTATCTGCGCCTGCTCTGGGCCACGGTAGGCGAAACCCGCTGCAGCGGGTGCGATCGCATCGTCAAGGGGAGCGACCCCACGCGCGCGGCCGAAGAGCTCCTCGCGGCGCACCCGGGCGAGACGGCCGTCGTGCTCTTCTCCGCCTTCCCCTCGACGGGCAAGCTCACCGCCGCGGCCCGGAAAGAACGGCTGGCAGAGCTGCAGCGCGCCGGCTACACACGCGGCTTCCGGAACGGTTCCGTTCTTCCGCTCGCCGAAGTGGAGTCGGCCCGTTCGATACCCGCGGGCCTGGAAGTGGCCGTCTCGCGAATCACGCTCGCCCCCGAACACCGCAACCGCCTCGTCGAAGGAATCGAGCAGGCGCTGACCGAGGGGCACGGCTTCGCCGTCGTGCAGCTCGGCGACGGCCGCCGCGTCGCAGTCACCGATCGGTTCGCCTGCGCCGAGTGCCGGCTCGTGTACGAACCGCCGGTGCCGCGGTTGTTCTCCTTCAACAATCCGTTCGGCGCCTGCCCGGCCTGCAAGGGATTCGGAAATATCCTCGAGTACGACCGCGGCCTGATTCTGCCCAATCCGCACCTCACCCTGAGCGACGGTGCCATCGATCCGTTCACGAAGCCGAGCTACGAGCACTGGAACGACGCCATCCTCAAGCATGTCCATACCAAGGGCATTCCGATCGACGTGCCGGTTGCGCAGTTGACCGAAGAACAGCTCGACCTGCTGTTCGCGGGGGCGCCCGGATTTCCCGGCATTCTCGGCTACTTCGCGCGCCTCGAAACGAAGAAGTACAAGCTGCACGTGCGCGTCTTCATCAGCCGCTACAAATCAGAACGGCCGTGCCAGGACTGCGGCGGCTCGCGGCTGCGCGAGGCGGCCCGGCGCGTCACCGTCGGCGGAAGGGGCATCGACGAAATCAGCCGCCTCAACTTTCAGGATCTGCATGCCTGGCTCGGCGATCTGGCCGGCGAACTGCGCGGGGACGCCGCCGGCCAGCGCATTCTGATGGAACTCGAGAAGCGCTGCCGCTACGCGCTCGAGGTCGGCATCGGCTACCTGACGCTCGATCGCATGATGCGCACCCTCTCGGGGGGCGAGGCGCAGCGCATCGGGCTCGCGAACCAGCTCGGCAACGGCCTGACCGATACGATGTACGTGCTCGACGAGCCGACCATCGGCCTGCATCCGCACAATACCGAGCGGCTGCTGCACGTGCTGCAGGATCTGGTCGAGCGCGGGAACACGCTCGTCGTCGTCGAGCACGACGCCGACGTCATCCGCAGGGCAGACCACATCGTCGAACTCGGACCCGAGTCGGGGGTGCGCGGCGGCGAGCTGCTTTATGCGGGCCCGGCCGGCAAACCCTATCTCGCGGCCGAGACGGTCACGGCCCGCTATCTTACGGGACGAAGCGCCATCCCGATTCCCGCAAAGCGCCGCGGGGGGAGCGGGGAAATCCGCATTACCGGGGCCTGTGAGAACAATCTGAAAGACGTTACGCTGCGTATCCCCCTGCAGACGCTCACCTGTGTCACCGGGGTGAGCGGTTCGGGCAAGAGCACCCTCGTGCACCAGACGCTGTACGGCGCCCTGGCGCGCATCTTCGGCCTGGGGTACGAACAGCTCGGCGAGTTCGACGAGATCCAGGGGCTCAACCTGATCCGCGGCGTCGTGCTCGTCGATCAGCAGCCCATCGGGAAGACGGCGCGCTCGATTCCGGCCACCTATCTCGGCGTCTACGACGAGATTCGCAAAGCCCTGGCGGGCAGCGAGCTCGCCAGACAGCGCGGGTGGAAACCCGGATACTTCTCGTTCAACGTGAGCGGCGGGCGCTGTGAGCGCTGCGGCGGCACGGGCACCGAGATCGTCGAAATGCACTTTCTCTCGGACCTCGAGATCACCTGCGAGGTCTGCGAGGGGCTGCGCTTCACCCAGGACGCCCTCGAAGCCCGGTACCGGGGGAAAAACGTGGCCGAGATCCTGGCCCTCACGGCCGACGAAGCGGTACGCTTCTTTCATCACGACCGCAAGATCGTCGAGCGGCTGCGCCTGATGCAGGATGTGGGGCTGGGTTATCTGACGCTGGGGCAGTCGGCGCGCACCCTCTCCGGAGGCGAGAGCCAGCGTCTCAAGGTCGCCTCGGAGCTGAGCACGCGCCGCCAGCGCACCCTGTTCATCCTCGACGAGCCGACGACCGGGCTGCACATGGACGAGGTGGCCATGCTCATCAAGGTGCTGAACCGGCTGGTCGACGAAGGCAATACGGTGCTCGTGGTCGAGCACAACCTGGACGTCATGAAAGCCTCGGATTACATCGTCGACATGGGCCCCGGCGGCGGCGAACACGGCGGCCGGCTCGTGGCCGAGGGAACGCCCGAGGACGTCGCCCGCAGCCGCCGCAGTCTGACCGGGCGCTACCTGCGCGACGCCCTGAAAGGCTGACCCTTGGCTCGGGGCGCAGGGTTTTGCTATGCTGTGTGTCGATGCTGCCTTCGAACGCCCCGAAAAACGCGAACGCCATCGCGAAAGAAGAGCTCGATCGCTTTGAACAGCTGATCGAGAAGCTGAAAGTACTGTACGAGCAGTACTTCCAGGGATTCGAGCGCCTGCCCCCCGACAAGCTTCGGCAGGAAGCCGAAAAGCTCCACCGCAAGTACCTGACGATTCGCTCGCCGAACACGGGCATCAAGTTCCGCGCCCAGACGCTCACGAGCCGCATGACCTCGTACCGGACGCTCTGGGACAAGACGCTGCAGCAGATTGAAGACGGCACCTACCGCAAGCATGTCTACCGCGCCAATCTGAAGGCCAAGTACGCCGCAGAACGGTCGCCGAGCACGCGGCACGAAGAGATCATCGAGGATGCCGAGCTCGTCGACGAGTCGCCGCAGCGCAAGTGGGGCTCGGTCTTCGAGCAGTACGTCAGCGCCCGGGGCACCAGCGGCGAAGGGGTCAAGGGGCTCACGTACGAGAAGCTCCACGACGTGCTCGAAAAACAGGCCGCCCAGCTGCGCCAGAAGTACCAAGCCCGCGACGTCGAGTTCAAGGTCGTCGTCGAAGAGGGCAAGGCCAAGGTCAAGGCCGTTCCCAAAAAGTAGTCCGCAAGCGCCTGCCGAGCGGTCCATAGTGGCGGCGACCGCCCCCCTGTGCTACTGTAGAGGGGGCACGTATGTACAGGTATTTGCTGACCATTCTCGTATCGCTCGTCTTGACGGCCGCCCTCACGGCGACCGGCGCCATGGCTGCGCCCGAAACCGAGGGATCTCCGGCTGAACTCGCCGCGCGCACGCAGAGCCTGTACGAGGTGCTCCTGCGCAAGAACGTGCGCCATTACCGCGTGCGCGAAGATCTCGCCCCCTTTTTCCGCAACCAGGAAGACCTCTCGAACTTCATCATCCGGCTCGCGCGCGAGCTGAAGGACGAAGGGGTCGGGGGCAACCCCATCGAAGCGTTCGAGGTGGGGAACATTGAAGTCGTGGAAGCCACCGGGTACGGCGAAACCGAGACGAAGCTGACGGTCGACTGGCTTCTCTTTTTCAACCGATCGCTCGAGCGCCACGACCGCTGGCAGCTCGTCGACGGCCGCTGGTACGTCGATCCGCCCCCCCTGAAGAACCTGGACTATCCGTGACCGACGCCGAAAACATGCGCAGGCTCCTGGCCGAGACCTTGGAGAAGCTGGGGGTCTCGGTGCAGCGGGTGCGGCGCGGCGACGATGAAGGGGCCGGCGGCGGCCTCTGTCTCATCCGCGGGCGTCACGTCGTCTTTCTCGATGCCGGCAACACCGTCAGCCGCGATCTGGAACTGCTCACCGATGCCCTGAGCCGCGTACACGACGGGGCATCCTTTCTGCCGCCGGCCGTGCGCGAATGGCTCGACCGGCATCCGCCCACAGTGTAAGCCCTCAGGAGTCTGCATGCGTCTGTTCGTTTTCCTTCTCGCCCTCGCCTGGACCACCCCCGCCTTCGCCGAATCGGGACGGGAAATCATCGACAAGGTCATCAAGCAGCCGTCGCCGAAGAACGCGCAGGCCACCGTCAAGATGACGCTCTCGGGCGATCGCGGCGGAGAGCGGCGCCTGAAGTCCTTCATCCAGCGCGACGGCGACCGCACGAACACGGTCATCAAATTCGAAGAGCCGGCCGACTACCGCGGCGCCGGCATTCTCGCCCTCGACAAGGGAAACGGGAAGACCGATCGCTTCATCCGCCTGAATTCGAGCCCGCGCGTGCGGCCGCTTCCCTCGGGATCGCAGTCGGGCAAGTTTCTGCAGACCGATTTCTCCTACGAAGACATGGACGGCCAGCGCGACGCCGACAAGGCCGACCATGAACTGCTGCGCGAAGAAAAGCTGGCCGGACAGGACGTCTGGGTCGTCGCCAGCACCCCGCACAAGGATGCCGGGAGCGCCTACGGCAAGATCGTCCAGTGGATTCGCAAGGACGCCCTCGTGCCCGTGCAGATCGAGTTCTTCAAGAACAAGGGAGACGACAAGCCGCTGAAGCGGCTCGTGGTCGACGAGGTCAAGAAGATCGACGGCTACTGGATCTCGACGCGCAGCACGATGTCGACCCTGGCCGAGGGAACGTCGACGAAGCTCGAGATCCTCGACACCGACTTCAAGACCGCGATTCCGTCCCGCGTCTTCAACAAGCGCTTTCTCGAGGAGTAAGCCATTTCATCGCTGCGTGCATTTCTGATCGCAGCCGCGCTGCTCGCGCCGGCCGCGGCCCGGGCCGAAGTCAGCCTCGGCGGGCTGGCGTACAGCCGCGTCAACGCCGACCTGCGCCAGGACAACGCCTACGAGGACAACCTCGAGTGGCGCAACAAGATCTTTCTCGAGCTGAAGGCCGATGCGAGCGAGCGCTGGCTGGCGAATTTCTCGCTGCTCGCCGAGCATGCGACCCTCTCGGGGCAGCGCGACCGGTCGGCGTGGGCCGTCGGGCTCTACGAAGGGTACGTGCGGCACCGCACGGGCGACTTCGATCTCTTCGTGGGCAAGCAGAAGGTCAACTGGGGGGTCGGCGACGTCTCGGTGCTCGACGCCATCAATCCGCGCAACATGGAGGAGTTCGTCGCCCGCGAAGACGAATTCGCCAAGCTGCCGGTGCTCATGGTGCGCGGCGTCTACCTGCTCGACAACGGCTCGATGGAGTTCATCTACCAGCCGTTCTACGAGCCGACGAACATGCCCCTGTTCGGTTCAGACTGGGCGATGATCAATAACGAGGCGGTGGGCGCCTATCGCGGCGAAATCGACGTCGACGCCGTCTTTCTGCAGGGGGCCAAGCCGGGGATCGAAGCTTTTCCCGAAGCCAACGCCGTGAACGGCGCGCTGGCCGGCCGGTGGAACACGTCGGGCGACAGCTTCGACTACCAGGTGCAGATCGTCAACGGCTGGGAGCTGTTTCCGCTCTTCGAATTCAACCCGGATTTCGTGCGCTATCTGGAAGCGCAGCCCGAAGGGGCGCGGCGCACGCTCGAGAGCCTGAGCCCGCAGGAGGCGCTCGCCTATGCGCCGCTCTACGAGTCGCGCCCGATTCGCCAGACGATGGTCGGCGGCGGGATGTCCGGATTTCTCGGCGACTGGACGCTGCGGGCCGAAGCGGCGAGCATCCATCCGCAGGAGCTGTACACCACCGACTTCAAGCTGACCGAGCACACGATCGCCACCGGAAGCTTCGGCCTCGATCGCTTTCTGCCGTGGAGCCTGTACGCGAACGTGACCTACCTGGCGGCCTGGATCTCGGGCTATCCCGACGAAGGGCTTTTCCTGGTCGACCCGTACAATCACTTCGTCGTCGGCCTGCTGCGCGGCGGATATTTCGATGACCTGCTGACCCCCGAGCTGCGGGTGGTCTACAACATCGGCCGCGGCGACAGCATGGTAAACCCGCGGATTCCCATCCGTCTGGCCGATGCCGTGCAGCTCACGCTGGGCGCCTACCTGCTCTCGGGCGAGGCCGAAACAATCTTCGGCCAGTTCAGCGACAACGGCTTCGGATACGCCCAGCTGCGCTACGCGTACTAGCCGGGCGGAGCCGGGTTCCGCGGAAACAGGAAGGCGATTCCGCTCGCCGGCGCCGCTTCACCCTCACGCATCGGTGCCCGTGCGCCGCACTGCTTCGGATTGAAACCCCAGCCGCCCGCGGCGCTCGAAGGCGCCGCCGACCTCCTCTTCGGCGGCGCGCACCAGGTGCGCCGTCGTCAGGCGGCGCCGCTCGGGCTTCTCGCGCGCCACGCGGTATGCCGCGCGCAGTACCGCGTTCTTGATGTGACCGCCCGACAAATCGAACCGGGAACCCAGATATTCGAAATCGACCGGCTCGGCGGGCATGCGCGGCGGGATCAGGCTGCGCCAGATGGCCGCGCGCGAGGCTGCGTCGGGAAAGGGGAACCGGAGGCGGAAGGCGAGGCGGCGCTCGAACGCCTCATCGAGGTTCCCCACCAGATTGGTGGCAAGGATGATCAGGCCGTCGAATCTTTCGATTTCCTGCAGCAGCAGATTCACCTCCATGTTGGCGTAGCGGTCGAGCGCCGCCGTGACCTGCGTGCGCCGGCCGAAGAGCGCGTCGGCCTCGTCGAAGAAGAGAATGGATTCGCTCTCGCGCGCGGCGTCGAACACGGCGCGCAGGTTCTTCTCCGTTTCACCCACGTATTTGGAGACGACGGCGGGCAGGCTCACCTGGTATATCGTCTTGGCGAGCTCGTAGCCGACCGCTTCGGCCGTGAGGGTCTTTCCGGTTCCCGGCGGTCCCTGGAAGAGCGCCGTGACCCCGCGGCCGATGGAGAGCCGCTCGCCCAGGCCCCAGTCGACGAAGAGCATCGTGCGGTGGCGCACGGCGTCGATGAGCTCGCGGACGGTCGCCTCGAGCCCTGGCGGAAGGACGACGTTCGCGAGAGGAACGCGCGGCGTGATCCGATCGGTCCACGCGCCCAGCTTCTGCCGCAGCTGGGCGCGGCAGGCCTGCTCGAGATCGGTCTGGCCGATGCGCGGTTCGGCTTCGCGCCGCCCGAGGACTTCGTGAAGCGCCGTCAGCACGGCGTTCTTGATGTAGCCGCCCGTAAATTCGAACGTGTGCGCAAGGGCGCCGAGATTCAGGTCGTCGGCCAGCGGCGCTTCGGCCGGCAGATGGTTCCGCCAGATGCGCTCGCGCAGCTCGGGGCCCGGCACCTCGAAGTCCACACGCAGGAGAATCCTCCGATCCATAGCCGAGTCGAGCGTCGGCGCCAGGTTCGTGGCCAGGATGGCGATACCGTCGAAACGTTCCAGCGCGGTGAGCAGATCGGCCACGCCGCCGTTGCCCATGCGCCGATCGGCGAAGAGCATCTCGCACTCGTCGAAGAAGAGCACGCAGTTCTGCAGGCGCGCCTCGCGGAAGACGTTTTCGATGTTGCTCTCGAGCGTGTGCACCCGATCGTACAGGCGGTCGGTGTTCACGAGCAGCAGCCGCTTGCCGATGTGGCGGGCCAGCGCGTTGGCCAGCATGGTCTTGCCGGTGCCCGGCGGTCCGGCAAAGAGCAGGACAACCCCGCGCCCGTAGCCGATGACGCGGTCGAATCCCCACTCCTTACGGCGGCGCAGGTAATCGTCGTGGTGCTCGACCATCCGCACCGCGCGGCTTTTCACGGCGTCGGGGAGCACGACCTGATCGAGGGGAATGGTCGGATCCACGATCTTCGAAAACGTGACCAGGCTTTCGTCGAGCGCATCCGATCCGAGGAGCAGATTCATGACGCGCCGGGGGAGGCGCAGCTCCAGACTCAGCACGTCCTCTTCGCCGCGCCAGCGGTCCTGCTCCACCAGCACCAGGTGATGGCGAATGAGCGGCGCGTCGAGCATGAACAGCCGCCGCGCCTCGACCTTCGCGGCCAGGGTGTCGCAGAGAATCGTCAGGGCCGTGTCGACGGTGCGCCCGCGGTATTTGTAGGCGATGCGGTCGTAGAGATCGGCAAAATGCAGATCGAGCGTGGGCGCGAGGGCGAGCAGCAGAAGATCGCATTCCACAGAACTCAGGCCGTACTGTTCGGCGGTACGATCCAGGGCCAGGGGGCGTTGTTCTTCCCGGTTCCGGCTGACACGGCGGGCGATGATGTCTTCCATCCGCTCGAGACGGGCCTTCAGCTCCTGGCTGCGGTGACTCGTGCCCTGGGGTCCGCCCGTACGCTGATCTTCGCGCTGCGTCATCCGCAGGTCGATGAGGAGCTCGAGGCGGCGCAACTGGTCTTCGAGAAAGGCGATGTCGGAGGGGTATGGCGTGTCGTGAAGCGGGTCGATGTCGCCCGGTGCAACAGATGCGGAAGCGTGCGGCTGCAATCCCTCGGCCATGCGGGTCACCTCTTTGTTCCCACCTTAGCACGCGGGAGCCGAGGCGGGAACCGGGCCGGGGCACTGGGGGGCAGTCGTCAGTCTTCCGTCTTCAGTCGTCAGTCGGGACGATGGGCGCTGAGTCGCTGGAACCCCATCCGCTTCGCTGCGGAAATCACCCTACCGCTTCAGCCCCGTAAACAGAATATGCCGAGCCCCTCGCCCCCCGGCGCGGGCGCGGGCGGGGATCGATTCGGCCTGGAAGCCGGCGTTGCGCATGCGTTTCTCGAAACTCGGATCGGGCCCGCCCGACCAGATGACGAGCGTGCCGCCGGGGCGCAGCGCCTGCCGGGCGACGCGGAGTCCGCCTGGGGAGTAGAGGGCCTCGTCGCGCATGTCGATGAAGGCCTGCGGACCATTATCGGTGTCGAGCAGAATGGCGTCGAAACCGTTCGGCTGCTGTTCCATGACGGCGCGCACGTCGCCCGCGAACAGGGTCACGCGCGGATCGTCGAGGGGATGGCCGGCCAACGGCCCGAGGGGGCCCCGGTTCCACGCGATAATTTCGGGGACAAATTCGGCGACCGTGACCGAAGCCTCCGGATGCAGGGCATTCAGGGTCGCGCGCAGCGAGTAGCCGAGGCCAAGCCCGGCGACCAGCACGCGCGCGCCGGGCTTGTCAGCCAACCGCTTGCAACCGACGTCGGCCATGGCCTCTTCCGAGCCGGGCGCCCGGTTCGACATGAGTTCCCAGCCGTCGATGCTGATGCAGAATTCATCGCCGCGTTGGGCGAGCACAAGAACGCCGCCGGAGTTGGCGGTTGAGCGGCCGATTTCACGCCAGGGAAGCATGGCACTCCAGATGCAGAAGAAAGCCTACAGCGTACCTGCCATGGCAAGCCATGTACAACGGCGGATGCACAACGCGCGACCCGGCGCCCCGCGCAGCGCCCGGACACCAGGGCCCGATCGGGCCTGCCCCACCGCCTGCATGAATGCCATGGGCTCCACTTGGTGATCCGCGGCACTGACATCCGGATCAGGGTGGCGCGCCCGGATCCGCACGCGATCGTGTGAGCAGGGGCACAGACGGGCGGGCGACCGGCGTGCTATGCTGGGCGGCACGATGACGACGATGCAGACGGCTCGCACCGGCACGGATCTTGAACGCTTTCCAGCGCACGGTGCGCGCATGAAAAGCGAACGATTCCATTCCGCGACGCAGCTGGCCTTCGACGGCATTCCCCCGGACGTGCGGGCGCGGGGCCGCGAGACCTTCGGCGCGCTGCTGCGGAACCTGCCGGCCGATTTCCCCTTCGAGCTGGGGTGCAAGGGGTTCGTGCGGGGGATGGCCGAACTGCGCCATTACCACCCGGCCTGCGAGCTCTCGCCCTGGCGGCCCGATCTGCTGCTCGAGCGGGACGAGGGGTTTCACCTGACCTACTTCGTGGACTACGGCGACGCCGAGTTCTTCGTGGGCTTCTTCGAGGCGCTGGTGGAGTTCTTCGGCGAGCGCACCTTCATGACGGTGCGCGCCCTCGACCACGAGGTCATCCTCCAGGTACGGTTCGAGCGCTGACGGTTCCGGCCCGGAAGCGGTCTGCCGCCGTCGCGCGCGTGTTAGCATGAACCTTCGCAGGAGAAGGCATGCCCGACGAATCACCCGATCAGCTCCACGACGCAACCCCGAGCAGCGCCGCGAACCGGCTTGCCCAGGAGAGCAGCCCGTACCTGCGTCAGCACGCGCACAACCCGGTCGACTGGTACCCGTGGGGGCCCGAGGCGCTCGAGAAGGCGCGACGCGAGAACAAGCCCATCCTGCTCTCGGTGGGCTACAGCGCCTGCCACTGGTGCCACGTCATGGCCCACGAGAGCTTCGAGCAGCCGGCCACGGCGGCGGTCATGAACCGCTACTTCGTGAACGTCAAAGTCGATCGCGAGGAGCGTCCGGACGTGGACGAAGTGTATCAGCGCGTAACCCAGCTCATTTCAGGCCAGGGGGGGTGGCCGCTGACCGTCTTTCTGGCCCCCGACCTGCGTCCGATCTACGGCGGAACCTACTTTCCCCCGACGCCGAAATACGGGCGCCCGAGCTTCACGCAGCTGCTCGAGGGGATCGCCAAAGCGTGGCGATCGCGTCCCGACGAGGCAGACCAGAGCGCGGCCCAGCTCGTCGACCACATGCGGCGCTGGGATGAGGTCGCGGGGGAATCGACCCTTCCCTCGCGCGCGCTGCTTGGGGACGTGGTGCGTCAGCTCGCGGCCAATTTCGATTCCACTTGGGGCGGATTCGGGACGGCCCCCAAGTTCCCCATGGTCGCGGATCAGCTCGCCCTGCTCGCCGGATACGAAGCGACCGGCGACCGGCAGGCGCTCGACATGGTGCTCTTCACGCTCGACCGCATGGCCGCGGGGGGGCTCTACGATCAGCTCGGCGGCGGCTTCCACCGCTACTCGGTGGATCCGTACTGGCTCGCGCCCCACTTCGAGAAGATGCTCTACGACAACGCGCTCATCCCGCGCCTGTACCTCGAGGCGGTTCGCCTGACGGGCGACGCCGGCTGGGGGCGCATCGTGCGCGAGACGGTCGCCTACCTGTTCCGCGAAATGCGCGACCCGCAGGGGGGATTCTACGCGACCCAGGACGCCGACAGCGAGGGGATCGAGGGCAAGTTCTTCACGTGGAGCCTGTCGGAACTTCGCGAGGCCCTCGGGGCGGAACGGGGGGAACGCTTCGCCGCCGTCTACGGCGCGACCGAAGACGGCAACTGGGAACATACGAACATCCTGCACGTCGCCCGGCGCGCCCGCGAGGTCGCCGCCGAGGCCGGGATGACCCCCGAAGCGCTCGAGGCGGAACTGGCGGAGGGGCGCGACCTCCTCTTCCGCCGGCGCGAGGGGCGCGTGCACCCGGGGCGCGATGACAAGATTCTCGCGGGGTGGAACGGGCTCACCATGTCGCTGCTCGCCCACGGCGCCGTGCGCCTGGCGGAACCAGCATGGCGCGAGGCGGCGCGCGCGCAGGCGGACTTCATCCTGGGGCACATGCGCCCGCAGGGGATGCTCAAGCGCGTGTACCAGGACGGCAAGGCGAAGATCGACGCCTTTCTCGACGACTACGCCTACCTCACCGCGGGGCTGCTCGACCTGCATCGGGCAGATGGGGATCCGCAATGGCTGACGTCGGCGCGTTCCCTGATGGCAGAGGTGCTCGTCCGCTTTCAGGCCGACGGCCTCTTCTACCTGACGCCGGCGGACGGCGAGTCGCTCCCCGTGCGGCCCGTGAGCAGCCACGACCAGATGCTCCCCTCCCCCGCCGGGGTGGCCGTGCATGCGTGCTGGCGGCTCTTCGTGCTCACGGGGGAACCGCGATTCCGCGAAGCCGTCGAAGCGGCGCTGCGGCGCTACCGTGCGGGCATGGAAAAGCAGCCGACCGCGCACGCCGGGCTCCTTCTGGCGCTCGATGCCTACGAGCGCGGCGAGACGACCTGCGTCATTGCCGGCGATCCGGCGGATCCCCGCACGCGCGAGCTCGCCGGTGCCGCGCGGCGCCTGCTGCGCGATGACGAGACGGTGCTCTTCGCGGAGCGGCCCGAAGGCCTGGCCCCCCATCTCATCGAGGGAAAACGGCCTCTCGACGGCGCCCCCGCCGCCTACGTCTGCCGGGGGATGGCCTGCCTGCCGGCGGCGGCCACGGGAGAAGAACTGGCCGAGCGGCTGCGCTGAGGCGTCCGCCCGGCGGCACGGCTCAGTTCGCGCAGCGCTCGAATGCAGGCAGATGGTTGTCGCGCGAAGCGTCACGCAGGTTCGTGAAAACCCGTTCGACATCCGCGGGCAGGTCGAGCTCTCCCAGCCAGCCGTCGTACAGCGCGATGTTTTCTTCTTCGCCCACCACCCCGGCCGCGCATGCTTCCCGGACGGAGGCGTAACGCGGCACGTTGTTCCGGTTCCACCCCGAGGCCGGCACAGAAAGCCCGCGTGCAATGTAGAGTGTTGCGAGCGCTTCGGAGTGCAATTGCTCTGCATTCACGATGTTCGTAAACGGCGCGACCTCGCCGAAGTCGCGGAGGACCTGCCGGTAGGTCTCCTCGGCCCGGTACTCGTCCTGAATCGCCGTATCCATGGCGAGACGCACCTCGTCGTCGAGTCGTTGCGTGGGGATCTGCGCCGGGTTGATCGTGTCGTCGTCATCGTCTCCGCAGGCGGCCGCCAGGAGCAGCGCCGCGAACATGGTGGCCCGTTTGAGCATGATGATGCCTCCTTTTCGTTACCCCCTTTCCTCACGCTACGGTGCGCCGCCGGGCGCGGCAAGCCCGCACGCGCGAAGGACGGACAGGCGCCCCGGTTCAGGGAGGGCGATGTTAGAATGGCGCCCACCGCAGTTCAACGGGGAGTCTTGACGCCGTTAAGCTAATTATGTTAGCCTTTCCCCATCGGCTACTATCATTAGCCTGGATTCCCGGAGGTATGCATGCTGACCCTGACCTTGAGCCCCGCCCTTATCCCGCCGCTGCTCGCGATGACCCTGCTGCTCGGCGCCTGCATGACCCATTCCCCTCACAGGACTCCTTCGCCCGACTCCCGCCTGGCTTCGCCGCCGTCGGCTTTCATGCACGAAGGAAAGCGTATCGTGTATGAGGATTCGGGGGGTGAGGGGCCCGTCGTCCTCTGCGTTCCGGGCCTCGGCGACACGCGCGGCCAGTTCCGCTTTCTCGCGCCACGCCTGGTTGGAGAGGGGTACCGGGTCATCGCCGTCGACCCGCGCGGGCAAGGTGATTCCGATACCGGTTGGGATGCCTACGGCGCGCACACCCTCGGAGACGATCTGGTGGCGCTCATCCGCCATCTGGATCTGCAGGACGTGCGCATCATCGGCAATTCCGCGGGAGCCGCGGTGGGCGCCTGGGTGGCCGCCGAACTGCCCGAGACCGTGCGCGCCCTCGTTCTCATCGGCCCCTTCGTGCGCGACGTGCCACTCGCCCTGCACCAGCGCATCATGCTGCGCGCCGCCTTTGCCGGCCCGTGGGCGCCCGCGGTGTGGAAGTCCTACTACAAGGGACTCTACCCTTCGGCGCCACCTGCGGACCTGGAACCCTACGCCGAAGCCCTTGCGGAAAGTCTGCGCGATGGCGGCCGTCTGGATGCGCTCAAACAGATGATGTTCACGCCGAAAACCCGCGTGGCCGAGCGGCTCGGCGAAGTGCGCGCGCCGGCGCTCGTCGTCATGGGCGCGCTCGACCCCGACTTCCCCGATCCCTCCGAAGAAGCCCGCCTGGTCGCCGGCCTCTTGCGCGGCGAGGTCGCCATGATCCCCGCCGCCGGACACTATCCGCACGTGGAGTTTCCCGACGACACCTTCACCGCCATCCAGAGGTTTCTGCATGCCCACTGAGGCCGAACCACGCCGGCGGTGGAACCGCGAGTCGGTCGTGCAGGCGGCGGCCGAACTCACCGATCGCCATGGATACGACGCGCTGTCGCTGGCCCTGCTCGCCAAGGAGCTCGGCATCAAGCCCCCGTCTCTCTACAAACACATCGGAGGGCTCGACGATCTCAAAACGGCCATTCAGACCCATGCCACACAGGCGCTCAACAAGGTCATGCTCGAAGCCGCCGCCGCACGGTCGGGAGACGCGGCCGTTCTCGCCGTCGCGCACGCCTACCGCGAGTTCATGAAGCGGCACCCCGGACTGCAGGTCGCGCTCAGCCGCCCCTCGGCCACCGGCCACCAGGGCATCCAGGACCCCGAACTCGAAGCGTCGAACCGGCAGCTGCTTGAATTCGCCGTGCGCCTGCTCGACGGTTACGATCTCGATGACCAAGGGCGCATCCACGCGCTGCGCGCCCTGCGCAGCCTGATTCACGGCTTCGCGCTGCTCGAGACGACCGGGTCTTTCGAGTACGCCGTCTCGGTACCGCAGAGTTTCACCTGGGCGATCGAGAACTACCTGAACGGACTCCCCGCCAAAGCCGAACAAGCGCGCCGGTAACCGTGGCCGGAACCCAGGCGCTCGCCTTACGGCTGCTCGGGGTGGTGTTGCGAACGACCTGTCGTGCAGAGTGAAAGACAGCGCCGGGCTTTCCCGGTTGAGCCTAGGGAGCGCAGCGCGGCCCCTCCGTTCGTGTCGAGCCGACGGTCGAAGGCAGCGCCTGGGACGACGGCGAGACAGGCACATGGATGCCCAAGTGCGCTCCCTCGCTGTCGCGTCCACCCCGTTCCCGCCGTCAGCTCGGGACGAACGGGATAATCCCGGGAAGCGGCAGCCAGCAAGGTTACGAGAGGAACTCGAGAGGGACTGTAGATGATTACTGGAACCGAAGGGATTGACCTCGCGAAATCGCTGGCCATCGGCGCGGCGGCCGGTCTGGCCGGGTCGACCGCGCTCTATCGGACTTCGGTCCTGATCTACGATCGCACGCCGGAGCGGATCCGCGATATCGAAGACGAGCTCGAACCGCAGCAGCCTTTCGTGCTCGCCACGAAGAAAGCGGTCGCCCTGACCCGCCGCAACGTCTCGCAGAAACGGGCCGAGCAGGTATCGGGGGTGGCCACCAAGGCCATCAGCATCGCGGCAGGCACCACCCTGCTCGGCCTGCGGCGCGTCTGGCCGGGCAACTGGTTCACCCAGGGGCTCGCTTTCGGGACGCTCTTCTGGGCGGTGAACGACGAGACCGTGGGTCCGCTGGCCGGGCTGGTCGGCGACAACCGCGCCTACCCGGCCGCGTCGCACCTGCGCGGCCTCGCCGCGCATGCGGCCTTCGGGGTCGTGGCGGCCGCGGTCATCCGGGCGCTGGCGGGGCCGGTGGCGGGGCCGGAGTAGCAGACCACGGCGGCAAGGTCGTCACCCCTCTTCTTGGTCCTGGTCAAGCCGGCGTGTCTCTCCGGATCTGAGGTCTACCTCGCATAACCCCGGCCTCCGGCCGATCAACGGGAGGGATTCGGGGGCCGGCTCCCAGCCTGCTGTCCCGAGAATCTCCCGGATGCGGACGCCAACCATCTGCTCATTCCCTGAACAGTAATAGTCCAGGTAATCTTCGCCCTGCCCGCAGAGGTCGGCGGCAAGCCCGCCGGCATACCGCCAGGAACAGGCCCACCGGGTTTCGGGCCGCTCCTTCTTCCACCAGACGATGTTGCAGAGTGCGCCGTACAGCTCGACGCACAGTTGGCGATCGCTCCGGAACCGGTCAGCCATGCGGAACAGTTGTTCCTCGAGTGTGGGAGGCGTCATTTCTCCAGTGTGCGCCCGTCCCGGGACAAACGCTGGCGGAGGCCCACCCCTGATGAAACTCTTGCGCGGAAACGCCCGCCATGTTATAAACTGATCAGTTAGACCGCTCATACAGACCACATGGTCTATTGCCGGAGAGAGCCATTCCCCATGCCCCTGCCCCGCTTCGAACGCGCCGCCCCCGAACTCCGCGATGCCATTCTGGATGCCGCCGCGGCGGAATTTTCGGCCCACGGCTATGACGGGGCGTCGCTCAACCGCATCCTGCTCGCGGCGGGGCTCAGCAAGGGGGCCTTCTACTACTACTTCGACGACAAGGCCGACCTGGCCGCCACCGTGCTCGAACGGCAGGCCGGCGACTGGATCGCCTCTGTCGGCGAGCTCCCGCCGCCAGCATCGGCCGCGGACTTCTGGACCGAGATGGAGCGCATGCAGGAGCGCGGGCTGGCGCTCGTGACCAATCCGCAACAGCGCGAGCTCATGGGGCGCATGGCGACCGCCGTCGGCCGCCATCCCGAAATCATGGAGCGCCTGATGCCCATGCTGCAGGATGCCCAGGCGCGCCTCGGGGAATTCTTCCGCGCAGGCCAGACCGTCGGGGCCGTGCGTGACGACATGCCCGTCGAGCTCCTGCTCGCCATCATCCAGGGAATGAAGCAGAGCCTCACGGCAACCATCCTGCCCGCCGATCGCGCGCCGAGCGCCGCGGAACTCGAACGGTTCGCCGGCATGCAGTTCGATTTCATCCGCCGGCTCAGCCTGCCGGCAGCTTCCCCTGAGGGGGGAAGTTCCGAGCCGAGGACTCGGGCCCGGCCGCGCGCGAAGATCCCCACGCGAAAACCGAGGAAAAGAAAGGAATAGCCATGTTCCGCCTGCTCACCGCCATGCTCCCGGCCGTCCTCCTGCTGCTGCCCGCCGCCGCGCAGGCCGCCGACGCGCCGCCGCCGGGCCTGCCCGCGTGCCCGACGAAGACCGAGAAGCCTGAGGTGGCGCCGCTGCTCGAGCGAATGGAACAGATGATGGACGGCCGCTCCTCGGTCGCCACGATGACCATGCGCATCAAGACCGAGAGCTGGTCGCGCACCCTCAAGATGAAGACCTGGTCGAAGGGCGAAGACTATGCGCTCATCCGCGTGCTCGAAGGGGGCCCGCGCGAGACCGGCATGATGACCCTGAAACGCGAGAAGCAGCTGTGGAATTACCTCCCCCAGGCCGGCCGCGTCATGAAGCTTCCCTCGGGCATGATGGGCGATTCGTGGATGGGGAGCGACTTCACGAACGACGATCTCGTCGGGGGCAACTCCGTCAGCCGCGACTTCGACAGCGAAGTTCTGGGCACCGTGCGGCACGAAGGGCGGGATGCCTGGCGCATCCGTCTGACGCCGCGCCCGAGCGCGGCCGTGGTGTGGGAGTCCATCGAAGTCGTGCTCGACCGCGCCACCTGCGTGCCGCTCGAGCAGCGTTTCTACGACGAGGGCCAGACCCTTGCGCGCACGATGAGCTTCGGCGACGTGCGTACCCTGGGGTGGCGCCACTTTCCCGGTCGCATGGCGGTCAAGCCGGCCGACGAGAAGCGGGAGACGGTCATCGAGTACGAAGACATCCGGTTCGACGTCGAGATTCCCGACAGCACCTTCAGCCTGCACCGGTTGCAGCAGGGGCGCTGAGGAGAGGAGGTACGGCATGCTGCTCAGAATGGCCTGGCGCAATCTGTGGCGCACGAAGCGCCGCACGATTATCACAGTACTCGCGATGAGCCTCGGGGTCATGGGGATTGTCGCGCTGCACAGCTACCAGCGGGCCGCCTATGACGAAATGGTCGCGGGGGTCACCCGGGGGATGATCGGACACGTGCAGGTCGTGGGCCCGGGTTGGCGCGAGGCGCCCGATCTGGGAACCGTCGTGGCCGACGCCGTCGTGGTCGAGGCGCGCCTGCGCGCCGCCCTTCCCGCTGCAGGTACGGAAAAGCGCGTGCTCGGCGCCGCGCTCGCGGGAGCTGGCGATCGGTCGGCCGGCGTTTCCGTCACCGGCATCGAGCCCGGCAACACCGACGGCGCCGCTCTGCTCACCATCGAAGCCGGACGCCCGCTCGGCCCCGCGCCGGCGCGGGAAGCGGTCGTGGGCAGCGGCCTCGCCCGGGAACTCGGCGTGGCACCCGGTGACGAGCTGGTGCTCTTCGGCCAGGCGGCCGACGGCTCGCTGGCGAACGACCGGTTTCTCGTGGTCGGCGTCGGCGACGCGGGGAGTTACGATGCGAACGCCGTGTCGGTTTTCGTCCACATCGCCGACGCACAGTCCTTCTTCAGCCTCGAAGACGGCGCACATCAGATTATCGTGCGCCTGCCCGGCGAATCCGTCGATCCCGAGGGTACGGCCGGACACCTTAGAGAAGCCCTCGCAGGCATGCCGGTCGAGGTCTGGGCCTGGGGAGAAATCCTTCCGGAGCTGAAAAAGACGATGGAACAGAAGATGAAGCAGCAGCATGCCGTCGACTTCATCGTCTTTCTCATCGTCGCGCTCGGCGTGCTCAACACGACCACGATGTCGACGTTCGAGCGCACCCGCGAGTTCGGCGTCATGGCTTCGCTCGGCACCCGGCGCGGAAGGATTCTCGGCCTCGTCGTCACCGAGACGCTGATCCAGGGGCTGCTCGGCTTCACCCTCGGGATGGGGGCCGCGGCGGCCATTCTCGCGGCGCTGAGCCCCGTGGATCTCAGCGGCGTCGTGCAAGGCGACGTGCTGGGGGCCCGCATGCCCGATCAGCTGATCCTGCGCATCCACGGCGCGGCCGTACTGAGCGCGGGGGTTACCACCCTGCTTACCATGCTTGCCGGCAGCCTGCTCCCCGCGTGGCGGGCGTCGCGGCTCAAACCGGCCGAAGCCGCGAGGTACGTCTGATGCTCACCGTTCTGAAGATCGCCTGGCGCAGCATCTGGCGCAACCGGCGCCGCACGCTCATCAGCATGAGCGCCGTCGGGTTCGGGCTCCTGCTCATCATTTTCTATTCCGGGCTCATGGCGGGCGTGCTCGGCGATGCGCGCAACCAGCTCGACAACACCGGCATGGGGCACGTCGAGATCACGGCAGAAGGATGGCGCGCCCAGCGCGACGTGCGCGCTTCGCTCGCCGAGCCCGACGCCGTGCTCGCCTCTCTACCGCTTCCCCCGAACACCGATGCGGGATGGCGCATCGTCAGCCGCGCCCTGGTTACCAGCGCCCGGGGCGCCGAGGGGATCGAGCTGCACGGCGTCGACTGGGCCCGGGAAGCGACGCTCTCGCACCACGCCCGAACGCTCCTCGAGGGCCGGTTTCCCGCCGACGGCGATCGCCAGGGGCTCGTGCTCGGCGAGAAGCTCGCCGCGCGCCTCAAGGTCGGCGTCGGCAGCCGGGTGCGCCTCATGGTCCAGGGGACCGACGGCGAGCTCGCCGCCAACCTGTTCCGCGTGCGGGGCATTTTCGCATCGCCGTCGCCGGCCATCTCGAAGGGGCGCGTCCTGCTCGGGCGCGAGGCCGCGGCAAGGCTGCTCGGAAGCGGCGCCGCGGGGCATCAGATCGTCCTGCAGCTCGATCGCGCGGCGGCCGCCGAAACGGTCGCCGCTGCGGTGCGCGCCGAGCTCGGAGCCGGTTACGAAGTGCTGTCCTACGGCGACATGCTCCCCGCGCTGCGCAACATGGAGGAGCTGGGCGACAGCGTCGTGCTCTTCGCGGCGCTCTTCGTATACCTGCTCGTCGGCCTGGGCATCCTGAACACGATGCTCATGTCGGTGCTCGAACGCACGCGCGAATTCGGCGTCCTGCGGGCCATCGGCACCCGCCCGGGGCGCGTCGTCGCGCAGGTGCTCGGCGAATCGTTCTGGATCGCGACCCTCAGCGCCGCCGCCGGACTCGCCGCCGGCCTGGCCCTGACCTGGTACGGTTCGCAGCACGCGATCATCGACATGAGCGCGTCGGTCGGCGAAGCCTATGAGGTCGGCGGCGCCGTCATGAGCTCGGCGCTGAAGACGGAATTCTCGGTGCGCGCCGCGCTGCAGTCGACCGCCCTGGTCTACCTCATGGCGCTGTTCACCGGACTGTATCCGGCGTGGAAGGTGGCGAAAATGCCCCCCGCCGAGGCCCTGCACTCGAACTGAAAGGAGCGGCCATGCCTGTCATCGAAGTCAAGAACGTGACCAAGGAGTACCTGGACAACGGCGCGGTCGTCACCCGCGCGCTGCAGGGGGTCGACCTTACTGTGGAGAAGGGAGAATTCATGGCCCTGGCGGGACCGAGCGGTTCCGGCAAGACGACGCTGCTCAACCTGATCGGAGCGCTCGATACGGTCACGAGCGGCAGCATCCGGATCGAAGGCCGCGAAATCACCGGCCTCCCCCAGCGCGACCTTTCCGATCTGCGGCGCGATCGCATCGGATTCGTCTTTCAGGCTTACAACCTCGTGCCCGTGCTCACGGCAGCCGAGAATGCGGAATATGTGCTCGAGCTCCAGGGCGTTCAGCCCGCAGAGCGGCGCCGGCGCGTCGCCGAGCTGTTCACGCGCATGGGCATGGCCGATCTGCTCGACGCGCGTCCCCTCAAGATGAGCGGCGGCCAGCAGCAGCGCGTCGCGGTCGCCCGGGCGCTCGCCAGCAAACCGGCCATCATCCTCGCCGACGAGCCCACGGCGAATCTCGATCAGAAGACCGGCCGCGCCCTCATCGAGCTCATGCGCGAGATGAACCACGAGCAAGGGGTGACCTTCGTGTTTTCGACCCACGATCCCATGGTGCTCGAACAGGCCGACCGCATCGTGCGCCTCGTCGACGGAAAGATTGCGGCCGACGAGCGAAAATCCGGATCCGCCCTCGCGGCCGGGTAACCCGATGGCGCGTTCGCCCGCATGGCTCCCGTTCGCCGTGGCAGCCTTGATTTCCCTGCCCGCCCCGGCGGCGGCCGCCGAAGTCTGGACTTCGCAGGACGGGGGCTATCTGCTCGACGCGCGCGCCTTCTACAAGACGATGGCGTCGGGGTACCGGCTGGCGCCCGGCCTGGTTGCAGGCACCGGAGCGCTGGCCGATCTGGCGGGGCGGCCCGAGGCGGCGCTGCCGGAGTACGGCGCGACCTCGGCCCATGCCGCCCGCGTGTGGGGAACGTTCGTGTTCGGCGAGCATACCGAACTGCAGGCCGGATGGCAGGCGGCGGGGAACCTGGCCTCGAACCGGGCCTTCGCGGCCGGAACCGATCTGCTCGGCGCGCCGGCACAGGACGCGGCGAGCCGCCGCCTCGTCGACTTCGATCCGCTCCTCTCCACCGGCGAACGCTATCAGATTCAACACAACCTCGACCTGCTCGCCCTGAAGTTCGGCGGCGAGCGGGGTGACGTCACGATCGGACGCCAGGTGTTTTCCTGGGGCTCGGGGCGGTTGTGGAATCCGACGGATCTGCTGAGCCCCTTCGCGCCGACCGACATCGACCGCGAAGTACGCCGCGGAGTCGACGCCGTACGCGTCTCGATTCCTCTCTCGCTCACCGCACAGGCCGATGCGCTCTGGCTTCCCCAGAAGACCCTGCGCGAACAGGGGGCCGTGGCGCGCGTGCGCTTCAATCTGGCCGAATTCGACGTCTCGCCCTCGGTCGCCAAGTATGTGCGCGACGTGGTCTATGGGTTGGATGCGAGCGGCGACCTGGGAAGCCTCGGCGTGCACATCGAAGCGGCATACACCACTGCACTCGATACGGATGAGCGTTTCCTGCGCGGCGTCGCCGGACTCTCGGCGCAACCGGCGGACTCCGTCTTTCTCACGGCGGAATACTATTACAACGGCTGGGGAACCACGCGGCCCGAGGAGTATCTCGACGTCCTGCAGAGTTCGCGGGTCGCACGGGGCGAAGTCTTCGGGGCCGGACGACACTATCTGGGAATCGTCACATCATGGCAGGCCACCGGGCTGCTGGCGGTCAACGGCATCGTGATCGCCAACTTGACCGACCCGAGCGCGCAGCTGGTGCCCAGCGTGGAATACTGGGCGGCGCAAAGCATCCTCGTGCGCGCCGGCGGATACGTTCCCCTCGGCCGCGGTCCCGACGCAAGCGGTCTGCAGGCGTTGACGCCCCTCGACGCGGCGACAGGAAGCGAAGCGTTCCGCCGGGAAACCGGCAGTCTCGGCCTGCGCAGCGAGTACGGCGCGAGCCCCCTCGGCCTGTTCGCGCAGGTCGGATTCTATTTTCTGTGATCGGACCCCCGCACCGGCACGCCCTCAGGCCTTCGCCGGCACGACTTTCTGCGGATAGAACCGCTCGACCAGCTGCTTGCAGTAGGCGAGCGGGCTCACCACCGGACGCACGGAGTGCCCGCTTTCGCGCGAAGCGACCTGCAGCAGCAGCTCGTTCTCGGGCTCGGGGGTGAGCAGGAGCAGGTTGTTCTCGTAGATGGCCAGCGGGAGGATGTGGAATTTGCGGGCCGTCCCGGGATGGATCAGCTTGAGCATGTCGGGCTGAATCTCGACCGGAAGATAGGGGTCGATCGTCGCGCAGCCGAAGTGGCGGCTCAGGTAGAGCGAGAGCACGCGCGAATCCATCAGCTCGGCCTGCATGAGCGCCTCGCCGACGTGCGAGCCGGGAAACCGCGCGAGCGCCGCACTCAGTTCCGCCTGCGTGATGATGCCGTCTTCGATGAGCATGTCGCCGACCCGGGTGGCCGCCGACCCTTTCTTCTTGCGCTTGAAGGCGAGGGCGATGCCGGCCACCTCGAACACGATGAGATCGCGCGGCTCCTTCTGCTGGTGCCCTTCCTGAAACGGACGCTCGGTCAGCTTGGCCGGATCGACGTGCCGCGCGAAGAAGTCGGTCGGTATCTTGAGGTGGTCGCGCCGGATCTGGTGGAAGATGGCCTCGGGGATAATGCGCACGTAGATTTCCTTGCGCATCGCGCTTTCGAGGTCGCGAATCGCCTGGGGCGCCGGCGGATTCATGGCCCCCACGACGAACCGGCCGCCCATCGTGTTGATCGGCACGACCCCATGCTGCAGCGCGATGTTACGCGGGAACATGGCCACCACGTTCGGTTTCACGTGGATCTCTTCGGCGACCCGCAGCAGCGGCAGACCGTGGTAGCGGTTGAGCATGTTGGTCAGCGTGTACTGGCTGACCACCCCCATGTCGAAGAGAATCGTACCGAGGCGCCCCCCGACCTCTTTCTGCCGCTGCAGCGCCGCCTGCAGAATCTCTTCGGTGATCGCGCCCTGTTTCAACAGCCGCTGGCCAATCGGGGTGGGGCTTGGTGCCATGGGGGAGACTCCTCTCGGGTGAACTCGGTTACCGCGCCGACTGGCCTCCGTCGATGACCAGGGTCTCGCCGGTCATGAACCGGCTCGCGTCCGAGGCCAGGTAGACCACGAGCGGCCCCAGTTCTTCGGCGCGTCCGAAGCGTCGGGCGGGAATTTTGCGGAGCATGGCGGCAGCGATCTCCTGATCCCCCGTGCTGCCGACGGTCATCTCGGTTTCGAAGTAGCCGGGCGCGATGGCGTTTACCTGTATGTTATACCGCGCCCACTCGACCGCCAAGGTACGGGTGAGCTGCACGAGCCCCCCTTTGGTGGCCGTATAGGCGGCCAGGCCGGGTTCGCCCTTGAGGCCGAACATCGAGGCGATGTTGACGATGCGCCCGCCGCGTCCGTGGCGCACCATCTCGCGGGCAGCCGCCTGCGCGAGCAGAAAGGGGGCGGTCAGGTTGATGTCGAGCGTGCGCCGCCAGTCCTGCTCGGTGACTTCGAGAGACGGGGCGTACCCGCTGACGCCGGCATTATTGACGAGAATGTCGAGGGCGCCAAGTTTTTCGACGCAGGTCCCGGCAATGCGGCCCGCGGCCCCCTCGGCGGCCACGTCGACGGCCAGCGTCTCGCACGTGCCGCCTCCGGCGCGGACCTCTTCGGCGAGGGCGGCAAGGGAGGCTTCATCGCGCGCGGTGGCGAAAATCGCGGCTCCTTCGCGGGCGAGCGCGAGGGCCATGGCGCGTCCGAGACCCCGGCTGGCGCCGGTGACCACGGCGACCTTGTCGGCGAGCGATCCCATCGCCCTTAGGATACCGGGCGGGTGAAAATGGTGCCAGCGCGGCCTCGGTCGTGCGTTCTCGCGGAGGGGGGGAGTGGGGGTGGGGGAGAGGGGGGGACGACGTGAGCCCACGGTGTTCACGGGGACTGGGGGGACAAGAAAGGGCCGGACCCCAGCGCCCAGCGTCCCGGTTACGCCGGGGTTCCCTGCGCGACCGGGAGGTGCTTGCGGATCGTCCTGAAGAAGTGATCGATGTCGATCGGCTTCGTGATGTAGTCGTCGGCGCCGCAGGCCATCCCCGCGCGGATGTCTTCTTCGCGCGTGCGCACCGAGACGAAGATGATCGGGATGCGCCGATAGTCGGGGTGGGCTTTGACCGCTTTGCAGAGCTCGAAACCGTCGACCCAGGGAAGCTCGATATCGAGCAGAATGAGGTCGGGCTTCTCGATACGGATGTTCGAAATGAGCTTGATGCCGTTGGCCGCCGTGAAGACCTGAAAACCATCGCTTTCGAGCGTGGCCTTGAGAAAGTCACGGACGTCAGGATTGTCCTCGACGAGCAGTATTTTCGGTGCGGCGGCTGACATGGGGTTTGCGGCGGAAATTAAACATAGACGACCGCCGCGCGGTTTGTCAAACGCAGGACCCGGAAATCTGCGGCTTGACGCTCTTTCGAGCGCCCCGGTATGATCTGGAGACATGCCTGCCGCACCCCGCCTGTTTACCCTGGATGAAGCCAACGCGCTCGTCCCGCAGCTGGAACAACTGATCCAGCGCATGCAGCTGCATTACCTCAAGCTCCAGAGCATTCTCGGCCCCGCGGCCGACAACCCCGACGAGCTGGCCCGCCGTCTGCAGGACTACCCGGAGCTGCGCTCGCTGCTCGACGACATCGAGCGCTGCGTGAAGACGATCCAGGAGACCGGTGCGGAATTCAAGGGGGTCGAGCTGGGCCTCGTCGACTTCCGTGCCGTCATCGACGGGCAGGTCGGCTACCTGTGCTGGCAGTTCGGCGAGAAGGAGATCCGCTGGTGGCACACGCTCGAGGGGGGCTTCGGCGGACGGCGGCCGCTTCCCGGCGCACCGGAGCGCACGGCGCTCAATTAGCACCCTCGACACCCTCGCGGAGGGGGGGAGTGGGGGAGCGGGAGAGGGGGGGGCCACAAGGGACCCCAGTGAACCCACGGAAGCGCCAAGCGCCGAGCACCGAGCACCAACGAAGCAAGCGCAGCCCCAATTCTCGCCTTTCTCCGGAAACTCGACCCTCGTCACTCGTAACTCGTCACTCGGAAGCGCCGAGCACCAAGTACCAAGCGCCAACCGACAAGTACGATGGGACCCACGCCCTTGTCGGAAACTCGTCACTCGTAACTCGTGACTCATTTGTCGGGGGGAAAGCGTGCGTGTTACGATTCCCCTTCCCCTCTTCCGGAGACCTCCCGATGCGCACGTTCGCTCTCGGCGCCCTCGTCCTGATGGCCGCCCTCTTCCTTTCCGCTGCCGAAGCGCAGGCGGCCGGCAAGCACTCGAAAATCCTCGACTACGTGAAGCCGCCGTTCGCGCAGCCGATCACCGTGTCGGCCGGCGAAGCGCAGCACGTGCTCGCCCAGCTCAAATACGCCGACCGCGCGAAACTCGCGAAGGAGGGTTTCGTGGTCGCGAACTCGCTGAGTTCCGGAGACGAAATCAAGGGAATCATCACGGCCTACATCATCGTGAAGAAGCCGAAGCAGGCCGTCTGGGATCTGCTGCGCAAGCCGTCGCTGCAGCATCTCTACCTGCCGCGCCTCGAGAAGTCGAAGACCGTGAACAAGGGAGAAAACCGGGAGCTCGGCTGGTTCCAGATCAAGGTCTCGTTCGTGACCATCGAGAACCAGGTCGAACACCGCTGGTGGCCCGAAATTTCGCGCATGGCCTGGGCGCTCGACCCCGACTACGACAACGACCTGAAGCAGCAGGACGGCTATTACAACCTGTACGCGCTCGACGAGAACACGACGCTCATGGAGCTGGGGACGGCGCTGGAAACGAGCGCGCTGGTGCCCGGGTTCGTCCAGGAGTATCTGACGAAGAAGGATCTGCCCGAGGTCATCGCGGCCGTCAAGATGTACATGGAGTCGGACGGCACATATCGAAAGTGAGTTCCTGGTCCCGACTGTCGTGCATGCGCTTGCAGAACCGCGCCGCTCATTGACGATTTACAATTGACGATTGACGATTCGGCGGAAAGGACTCCGGAACCAATGTTCGCTCCGAGAGTTCTTGCTGCTCAGGAATTAAGAATCAGGAATCAGGAATGCGCGGCGCCGCCTCGCATTACGCGAAGAAGCCGCGCCGCCGCGCTTCCTCGGGCAGCTGATCGATGTCGAAATCCGCAAAGGCCGCCTGAGCCTGCGTGTTGAAGCCGATCGCCGACAGCTCCGGCGTAATCCAGGTCATCCCCTTGATCGTCTGCCCCGCGAGGAACTTGCCGATTCCGCGCGCGCGCTCCGAGAGCACGAGCCGGTTGAAGGCCACGTGCCCCATCTCGTCCACAAGGATCTCCATCATCCGCTGCTCGAGCGCCTCGCGCAGCGCAGGCTCGGTCACCATCTCGCGAATCCGGCCGAGCATCCAGTTGAACAGGAACACGCCCGCGACTTCCGATCCGTAGAGGATCGGGTGGAAGAGCGGCTTGGGCGCCCGGGCCATCGCATGGATCAGCCCCTTGAGGGCCAGTGATGGCTTGTATTCTCCCTTCACGTCGAGCGCGAAGTGGTGCGCAGCGCCTTTGAGGATGCGCGTGTGGTATTCCTCTTCTTCCTGCGCAAAGGAGATCACCTTCGTGCGCAGATCGTTCACCCCGCGGTTGCGCTGCTCCTGCGCCGCCTTCACGACGCGCACGCCGTAGGCCTCGCCGTCGTTCATGCGGCAGAGCACGACGAGCAGGAGCATTTCGGGGGTCAGGGCTGAATCCGACGGATCCCACTTCGTCAGCAGCCGATCGAAATCGGCCTGCGACAGCCGCCCCTCGTAGCGCACCGGCGAGGCGTTCATGGCGCTCAGGCTCGCTTCGCGGTTCGGCAACGTGCCGGTGGCCGGATCGAGTAATCCGTTGCGCTCATTGAGGTAGGCGATGTAGGCGCTGAGCGACTGCTCGCGCTGCTGGTCGTCGACAGGTCCGTAGAAGCTTGACATGCCTCAAGTTTACCATCTAGCAAACTGAAGTGAAGACGGATTTGCGACCGTGGTGCAGTCCGGAGGGGGGGAGTGGGGGAGGGGGAGAGGGGGGGATCCGGCAAGGGCGAGGGCGGCAATGAGCTTGCCGGTCAGCGCTTGGTGCTATGCCCTGCCTGCTCAGGAATTAAGAATCAGGAATCAGGAATCCGCGTGCGCGCTCAGAAGCGCGCACGCATGCGCTCGAGGGCGCCGAACGCGTCCTGCACCCGGTGCGCGTGGCCGTCGCGGTCGACAATCGTGCCGCTGTAGCGACCAAAGAACTGCTCGTAGTCCATGGCGACCAGTCCGTAGTTCCGCTTCTCGGCTTTCGAGCCTTCGGGCGTGAACGTGACGCGCACCCGGCCCGATGGATCCTCGACGCGGTAGGCGCCGCGGGTCGTGGGATCAGGGCGGAACTCGGGGGCGGCGATGTACTCAAGCTTTCCATCCACCCAGATGGCGTCTTCGCCCGGTTCCCCCTTCGGCGTCATCTGGTCGACGAAATTCGCCATGAGCTGGCGCCCTTCGTCCGTGTACATCGCGAAGCTCCCCCAGTGCCACCGGGAGCGATAGGGGTAGAACGTTTTCTGCTCGTCGAGATTCCCCAGGTCGCGCGCGGGGTCGAACTGGTAGCGGCGGCCGCCGATGAGAATGTGCCCGGCGATCCGCAGCGGTGATTTGTGGGTGTAGGTGTGATGCCCGGGGTGGATGGGGAGGCTGACCACGAGCGGTTCCACCGTCGCCAGATCCTGTTCGAGCACGAGGCTGACCTGGAGCCCCGGCCGGTTCTCCCGTTCTGCGCACTCGATCTGAATCGTATGCCGGCCGCCGGCCTCCAGCTCGTGCGTGAAGCGCATGGCGTCGCGCCCCTGGCGCACACGCGTCTCGCTGTTCCACAGGGTATCGGGGATGACCGCGCGCGTCGGCAGGTCGACGACGAGCCACTCGTGCTTTTCCTTCCGGTTCCGATCGTAGAGGTAGACGGCGCCCGAGGCCGCGTAGCCCGCGTGCTGAATCAGGATGCCGCCGTAGAGGTCGGCGTGCGTGATGCCGAAGCCGACCCACTCCTTGAGCCGCAGGCGCCGCCGCAGCTTCCCCAGCCGGCCGGGCCCGCCGAGCAGGGGCGCCTCGAGCATCTTCACGGTCCGGAAGGGGAGCGTGAAGAAGCCGGTGTTCACGGCTCCGTCGGTGACGAGGGCGTCGGGGGGAACTTGAAGTGTTAGCATTGCGCACAGGATAGCACTGTGCGGGACAGACGTCGACCGGATGGAGAGGGGGAGTGGGGGAGGGGGAGAGGGGGGGATTTCGGCAAGGGCAAAAATATCCCGGTGATGCTTTTTGCTTTACTTATGGTCATCCGCTGATCTATGGTCGTGCAAATGAAAACACGGATTCTGTCACACCGGGAACTGCGCGTCTACCAACAGGCATTCCGGCTCGCCATGGAAGTCGCCGAGTTCACGCGCAAGTTTCCTCCGGACGAGCGGTTCCGGATGGTCGACCAGGCGCTGCGGTGCTCCAAGAGCGTCTGCGCGCAGCTTGGCGAGGCCTGGCGCAAACGGCGCTACCGTGCCGCGTTCGTTGCAAAGCTTTCCGACGCCGAAGGCGAAGCCGCCGAAACCCAGGTCTGGGCCGAATTCGCCGTCGCCCACCGCTACCTGACCGCCGAGGAAGGGCGTTATCTGGAAGAGGAATACGAGCAGGTCATCCGCCAGATTGTCGCCATGATCGAACGAGCCGACGACTGGATTCTCCCTCCCTGACGGCATTGGCTCGGCTCTTGCCCGTTCTTGCCCGGTTCTTGTCCGTCCTTGCCGGTCCGGTCCTTGTTGGACCGGTTCTTGTTGGTTCCCCCCCCTCTCCCCCTCCCCCACTCCCCCCCTCCGCGTGGGCCCCCCGCTCGGCACCCTTGAGTCAAAAGTGCAATGTTGCTATACTATTCGTTTCTCTCCGACCCGCCCAGGTAGCTCAGTCGGTAGAGCAAGGGACTGAAAATCCCTGTGTCGGGTGTTCGATTCACCCCCTGGGCACCATTCATATCAAGGACTTAGGCTAACGCCTGGGTCCTTTTTTTGTCTTATCCGTTCATGCACCTGAGCATCGAGCGGAGAATAACGTCGTAATCTCCGCACATCTTGCGGAGCACTGGAGTTGACCCTGCGGAGATTACACGCCATAATGTCCGCAGACTTTGCGGATAAAAAATGCCTGCCTACATCCATGAGCGCCGCGGCTGGCCCAATTTCACCTGGGACGCCGCTACCATTGCCCCCTTGCTTGCTGCCGTACGCTACAAGCAGGGGCGGCTGCTCGGCCGTATGGAGGGGCTTGGATTTGACTACGCCGCAGAGGCCGAGCTGCAGGCCCTGACCACGGAGATCGTCACTTCGAGCGCCATCGAGGGAGAGAATCTGGACGCAGGCCAGGTGCGCTCGTCTTTAGCCCGGCGCCTCGGAATCGACATGGGCGGCCTCGCAGCCATCGACCGGGACGTGGAGGGCATCGTCGAGATGATGCTCGACGCAACCCGGAACGCCGGAGCCCGGATGAGCCGGAAGCGGCTGTTCGACTGGCACGCGTCACTCTTTCCCACCGGACATAGCGGGCTGCGTAGAATCCGCGTGGGCGCCTGGCGAACCGAAGCGTCAGGCCCCATGCAGGTGGTGTCAGGGCCAGTCGGACGCGAGCGGGTGCATTTTGAAGCGCCTCGAGCTGCAAACGTCCCCGTCGAGATGTCATCCTTCCTGCGCTGGTATGACGCCCCGGAAAAGAATGACCTGGTACTGAAGGCCGGGGTTGCCCACCTCTGGTTCGTGACCATTCACCCGTTCGAAGATGGGAACGGACGTATCGCCCGGGCGCTGACCGATCTTCTGCTCTCGCGATCCGAGGGGGGCGCCAGGCGCTTCTACAGCATGTCGTCGCAGATTCGGAAGGAGCGCGCCGCCTACTATGACATTCTGGAAAGGACCCAGAAAGGCGGTCTTGATATTACGCCATGGCTTGCATGGTTTCTCGGCTGTCTTGAACGCGCCATCGCCGGCGCCGAGACGGTCGTGGGTGATGTACTCCACAAGGCCGAGTTCTGGAAACGGCACGAGCGCACGCCGTTCAACGGTCGACAGCGCCAGATGCTCGTGCGCCTGCTCGACGGCTTCGAGGGGAAGCTCACGTCGAGCAAGTGGGCCCAACTGTGCAAGTGCTCGCAGGATACGGCGTCGCGCGACATCGACGACTTGATGGAGAAGAGCGTGCTCAAGAAGGACCCCGGCGGCGGGCGGAGCACGAGTTACTCCCTCGAACCGTTCCCGGCAGCGCAGAAGTAGGAATGAACGCGATTCGCCCCTCGGACGCTTGCCTGCCAGGCGACTGCGGATGCAATCCCCGATCTGTACTACGTTTCGAATGGATTGAGAGAAGGGAGTTAAGCGAGCGTTGAGGGCAGTTTGGGGAACGCGGGCCCGAACGAGCATTCCAATGGCCTGCTATTACTGCGGGACGACCCGCCTTCTGAAAAAGCTCCCGCCTGCAGCCACAAACGCTACGGATGGCCCGGTTTCACCCGCCACGCCAGTCTTGCAACCCGCCATCGGCTTGCGCTAAGGTGACGCATCCCAAGCAGCGTGACCGGGAAGGAAGGAACGGTTTATGAAGCGGACCGCGCTTGAACGATGGGGCCGTGTGACCGCTGCGGCGGCGATTCTGGCGTGCCTGAACGCCTGTGCGTCGAACCCGGATCCCGACGCGCCGCGCGCACCGATCGACGCCGGGTCCGCGCCAGACTGGATCTCCGTGTCCCCATCGGCCGTGGGGCTCGACGCCGCCGCACTCGAGGCCGCGAGGGCTTACGGGTTTCAGGCTGAATTCTACACGCAGGCCATCCTGGTCGTGCGTCACGGCTACCTGGCCGCCGAGTGGTATGCCGAAGACTCGGATCGCGATGCGCTGGCCGCCAGCTGGTCGATCGGAAAGAGCTTCACCGCGACGCTCATCGGCATGGCGATCGAAGAGGGCAAAATCGAAGCGGTCGACACGCCGATGACCACGTTCATCCCCGCGTGGATTGACGCCGACCGCGCAGCGATCACCTTGAAAGACGTCCTGGCCATGTCGTCGGGTCTCGACTGGGTCGAGGACTACGAGCAGCTCAACGGCGACGCGGGCGTGTCCGACATCATGCTGATGGTCCTCGAGGACGACCCCCTGCGCGTCGCCCTCGAGCAGCCGGTGCGCCACCCGGCGGGCGAGGTGTGGAACTATTCGAGCGGCGACACCATGCTGCTGGGGCACGTGCTGCGCCAGGCCACGGGCAAGACGGCGGCCGATCTCGTCGAAGAAAAGCTCGCGCGGCCGATGAACTTCCGCAACCTGCGCTGGTGGCGTGACGCCCAGGGCGACACGTATACGTTCTGCTGTGTCGACGCCACCGCGCGCGACTTCGCCAAATTCGGGCAGCTTTACCTGCAGCGCGGCGTGTGGGGCGGCGAGCAGCTGGTGCCCGCGGCCTGGATCGACGAGGCCACGAGCCCGCAGGCGCGCGCGAATCCGGGTTACGGCTACCAGTGGTGGCTGAACCACCCCGACGCGGAAGATGGCAACTGGCCGTCAATACCCTCGAGCACCTACTTTGCGCTGGGGCACAACGGTCAGTACATCGCCGTCTTTCCCGAGCTCGACATGGTGGTCGTCCGGCTCGGGCAATACATCGTGCCCGAGACCACCGATTGGGTGGCCAGAGACGGGCTGTTCGCCGCCGGCGTCTTCTCGGACAAGCTCGGTCCGACGGGCACGCGGGGACCCGAAGGCGAGTGGAACGAGGATCACTTCTTCGGGCTGGTCGCTTCAGCCGTGTTGAAGTAGCGACCGGCGGGATTTCAATCGCCGGCAGCGCGGGAGGCGTGCACCGGGAGCCGAACTACTCCGTCCAGCAGGGGCGCCGCGCGGTACTCCGCATTCTCGAGCCGCATCCTGAATGGCCCCCCTTACTTCCACCACGAAGAAGGAGAGAGGGCGCATACACCCCATGCACCGCTGACCCGGCCATCGAACCCTGCTAGGATGGGCTCATCCAGACTTCCCCCGAGGAGACCCCATGAGCGAGATCGCACTGAGCCCGTATCTGAACTTCGACGGCAATACCCGCCAGGCCATGGAGTTTTACCAGCAGGTGTTCGGCGGCCGGCTGAGCCTGCAGCGGTTCGGCGAAGTGCCCGGCATGCAGGTGCCGCCGGGGTACGAAGACAAAATCGTGCACGCCCGCCTCGACGCCGACGGCATCACGATCATGGCCTCCGAGGGCCGGCCGGGCGGCACGGTGAATTTCGGCGACAACGTGAGCCTCTCGCTCAACGGGGCCGACACAGCGAAACTCACCGGAATCTATGAACGCCTGGCCGAAGGTGGAACCGTCGTCATGCCGCTCGCTCGCCAGTTCTGGGGCGACACGTTCGGCATGGTGACCGACCGGTTCGGGGTGCACTGGATGGTGAACATCGCGGGGGGGTGATTCTCCCCTGGGCTCCCGTCTTGAAGGGGCAGAACCGTCAACATAATCTTCGGCATGCACCGGAGCCCCCACGGCCCGACCGGATAGAATATCTGCATCCGAAACCCCCGGAGCGACCATGACCACCGAGACCCGCAAGCGCGTGAGCGCTTTCACCAACGACGCGCTCGGAACCCTCGACGCTGTCGGCATTGCCGCGGCCATCGCCGCGGGCGACGTCTCGGTTGCCGAAGTGACCGAGGCGGCCATCCGGCGGGCCGAACGGGTCAACCCGGCCTTGAACGCCGTCGCGCAGCCCGCGTGGGACGATGCACGGCAGGGACGCTACCTGCGGCGCGACGGGGCGCTCTACGGGGTGCCCACCTTCATCAAGGACAACGAGCCGCTCGCGGGATATCCCACGCGCAAGGGGACCGGCGCTTTCGTCGCCCGCACCGAAAAGCGGCACAGCAAGTACGTGCGCCAGTTCCTCTCGACCGGCCTGAACTGCCTGGGCAAGTCGACGTTGCCGGAATTCGCCTTCATCTGCAGCGCCGAAAACGAGCGATGGGGCATCACGCGCAACCCCTGGCACACCGACTACACGCCGGGCGGCTCGTCCTCGGGGTCGGCCGCGCTGGTTGCGGCGGGAGTCGTCCCCATCGCTATGGCGAATGACGGGGCCGGCTCCACCCGTCTGCCCGCGTCCTGCTGCGGGCTCGTCGGGCTGAAGCCGTCGCGCGGGCGGGTGCACGCGCTGCACGGCACCGAAGCCCTGCCCGTGCAGATTACCTACAACGGCGTCGTCACCCGCACGGTGCGCGACACGGCCGCCTACTTCGCGGCGGCGGAACGCTACTACCGCAACCGGCGCCTGCCCGAGATGGGGCACGTGCAGTCGCCGCTGCGGCAACGGTTGCGCATCGGTTTCTTTGAAAACGTTCCTGAAGGGCGGCAAGGGCATATGGATGCGGACACCTGTCGCGTGCAGCTCGAGACCGCGCGGCTGCTCGAGTCGCTCGGACACACGGTTGAGCAGGTACCCGTGCCGCTCAACGTCGAGAGCATGGCCGGGCATTACCTGAATTACTATGGATTCCTCGCGTACATGAGCATCCGCTTCGGACGCCTGGTGCACGGCGCGCCCGTCGACGCCTCGGTGCTCGAGCCGTTCACGCGCGGGCTCATGGACACCTTCAAGCGGAACTATTCCCAGCTTCCCGGCAGCCTGTTGACCCTGAAGCGTGCGGTGAATCAGACGGCTCAGGCGCTCGGCGAACGGTTCGACGTCGTCATGACCTGCGTCACCACCAAGACCACGCCGAAGATCGGATACTTCTCGCCCGCCCTCCCCTTCGAGGAGATTTCGCGACGGGCGGCCGACTTTGCCACCTTCCTCCCGATGTTCAACTTCTCGGGGTCGCCGGCCATTGCGCTCCCCCTCGGCGTTGCCGAGAGCGGCATGCCTGTCGGCGTGCAGTTCGCCGCCTCGCTCGGGCAGGACCGGCTGCTGCTCGAGCTCGCCCTCGAGCTCGAAGCGGCCCGGCCGTGGAGAAGCCTGGCCGACGCGTAGGCGAGCGCGCGGGGGCGGATCCGCTTCCGCATGCCTGGTGGAATTCCCTCTCGCTTCCGTAAAGCGTGCTTGGCGCTTCCGGCGCGTGCGGCGGCCTGGCGGGGGTAACGCATGCCCCGCCGCTGGTACACTGTCGCGACGAGGTAGCCGATGTCCTTCGCCCAGCAGATCTCGCTGACGTTCGCGTTTGTCTTCTTCCTCACCGGCCTGCTGACCGGGATCTGGAAGTATCTGCACATGGCCCGCTCGCCGGATGCGACGGCGCCGGTCTATGTGGATATCGCCCACCGCAGCGCGCTGCTCTACAGCTTCGCGGCGCTGCTCCTCGGGGTCTTCGCCTCCCACAGCGTTTTTCCTGACGTGGTCAATACCGTCGCGGCCCTGGCCGCCCTCACCTACTTTGCGCTGGCCATCGGCACCTACGTGCTGCACGGCATGCTGCGGGACACCGACAATCAGCTGCGCCGGCCGCACCGGATAGGCGCCCTGCTGCTCCCCCCGTGGGTTAGCGCTACGTTCATGGGACTTCTCATCCTTGCGGAAGTAGGTGGAACGCTCGTCCTGGGCATCGGCGCCATGCTGTCCATTTGGTAAGACCGCCCATGGGTCGCCAGGCGTGCCGCCGGCATGAAGGCGATACCAAGTCTCGGCAGAGCGCCTTTCCCCTCAAATTTGCTAAGATAGTGCGGGGAGGGCGAATGGATACGAAGACCTTAGCGACCGACATCCAAGCGCCGGCCAAAGGTAGTGGACCGGAGCCGGCGACACTTTTCTCCTACCTGGTGTTTCCGTTGATGCTGGGTGGGGGGCTCGTCTGTACTTATTTCTTAGGGCAGAACGCCTCTGACCCCATGACCGTCGCCATCGTCGTTTCACTCTCGTCGTTGGCGATCAGCCAGGCCATGGCGCCATTCCAAAAGAGCGACATCAGCAAGCCGCAATCATGAGGGGCCGATGATCGGTCAAGGGTTTCGCCTCTATTCCGTCGTCAGCGCCATCGGCCTGATCATCGGCGAGTCGTGGTTCGTCTTCACGACCGACAAGTACCCGCCGCTTTGGCTCGACGATTACCTGGCCGCAAGCCGCGATGTTGACGGCCGCAGCCTTGTGGCGCCGCCCGTACGGCCCGGCGCTGCTTCTGGCAAGCTGGGTGTTCGTGCTGGGGAACCTCTACGCCATGCTCTTCACGCGGTTGGAACCGCTGAACCCGGCGGGTCGTCCGTGGAAGCTGCTTGCGGTACTCGTCGTCTGGGCGGCTGTCTCATCCCTGGTGGCGCTCCGGCATACGATTCGAGCTCCTCAATAGTACGGACCAAACGTCTTCACATCCCCTTCCTTGATCGCGCCCGGCGGCAACAATTCGCCCGAGCCATCGGAATTCATGAAGCCCACGATCTCGGTCCCCATGACGAAGAGCTGATCGTAGATGACCTGACTGGTTCCATCCGGGTAGAGCTTCACGCGGAAGACGTTATGCGTGGATTGGTGCTTCTGGCCCCCGAGATCCCAGTACAGCAGCTCAAAGTGGTGGCCGGTAACATCCGTGGCTTCGCGCGTGTACACATTGGAGGGGTACACATTCCCGTACGAACCACGGTTCGGGTTCAAAAAGTGATATCCCCACCACGGAGCAAAGACGGCCTTGCCAAGCGACAAGCCTGCACCATCGAGTAACGCGTCAACCGGCGTTCGCGATTTTGTCGAGAGGCCAGAGCCAAAGACGATCAAGCCGTCATGCGTGACCTCAATCGTTTCGTGGTACGCGCCATCGGCAGGGAACGCGAACGGCAGTGCAAGGTTGGCCACCCCATAGTTCAAGGCAACCGACTGGTAATTCGAGAAATCGATGTCATGCCCCACGGCACTGACCGGGAAGCGCACGGGGGCATGGGAACCATCCACCGGTTCCACAATCAGCCATCCCTCTTTACGCTCCCCCGCTTGGATTTGGCTGCCATGGTAAGTAATCGTAAACGTTTGGAGCGTCGAAAGTGTGGGCGACACGCTGAAGAACGATTCGCTTGCCGTGACCTTGTATACCGGGTCGTTAGCGCATGGAATTAAATCGAAATCAAAGGAGGAGTCCACGCCGTTGACGGGGTATTCGGTCAGGAGTTCCGTGCTGGAGACTAACGGAGCGGCCGCGGGTATGGCGGTCTTCAGATAGGCACTGTTGCCCGAACCGCCCACAGGCCGGGCATAAAGCCACAGCGTGGACTTACCGCACGCGATCGTCCCTGCAACATGAACGGGAATGGTTACCGCATCGGGCGAGATGGCCCGCCTTAAAACGTTCGGTCCAGGGGAGAGGAAGGAGGTTCCATCGGATGCAACGGCCCGAAAATAACCATCCACATCGCCATTGACGTCATAGGTAAAGTTGGCCACCAGGTCGTACGTCGGCGTGGTGACCCCTTCGCTTAACGGAATGGAAATCGAACTGAGTTTCACTTCGATTGAAGACCCGACAAACCAGTAGCTATTGTAAGGTGACAACCCGGTATTCACCCAGTCGGTCCCTCCGGAGGGTTCATTCACGACCCCTTGCAGTACGACCGTGCCGCAGCCGGGCGCAACCACGGCGCTCGAAATGGCCCCGGCAAAGGTGGAGGAGAGCGTGATGGTGCGTTCCGCGGAGGCGGAATACGAAACCACTGCCGAGACCGGCGTGGTGACGCCAATGGGCACGGTTGCACCGTGACCGGGCGTGATGCTCGTAACCGTCTCGTAATCGGTCACGCCGCACTGCACACTCTCGGGCATTAGACGCTCCGGACCGTGGAGCACCAGGATTTCCATTAACGCGGGGGCGCTCAACGAGCCGTCGGAAACGTTGACGAGCAGGGCATCGGTACCGGTGAACCCGGCGTTGGGCGTGTACGAGACTTTTCCGCCTTCCGATACGGTGGCGACGCCCGAGCCGGGCGCGACTGCTAACGTGTAGGTAACCGGATCGCCATCGGGGTCGCGGGCGGCGACCTGGGCCGTGCCGGTGACCCCCGCTTGCGTCACGATGCGGCCGGCAACCGGTTCGGGCGCATCATTCACGGGCGTGATGGTGACCGCCACCACCCCGGCCGTAGACGAAACGTAGCCATCATGGACCGCGACCTCGATTGTGTCGCTGCCGGAAACCCGGCCGGCGTGATAGGTGATTTCCAGACCGTTCACGGTCACATAGCCCTTGGCCGGAAGCACCGTGACTGCGCCGGCCAACGGATCGCCATCGGAGTCGGAACCGCCCAGCGTAAAGGTCACGGAACCGCGCTCGGCAAGCGTCAAACTCGTTGGTGCGGTGAGGAGCGTCGGGGCGCTGTTCACCAGGTTGACGGTGATGCTTACTGTGCCGGCGGCGACGGAAGACAAGTCGCCGTCAAATGCCTTGTACGCGAATGAGTCGATCCCATAAAAACCATGGTTCGGTCGATAATAGAAGGTTGCAGTGTCGGCGCTCAAGGTTACCGAGCCGCCGAAAGGTGGGGCCGAAACATAGAACGTGACCGGGGAGCCTTCGATCGGATCGGTTCCGCTCAGCACGCCGGCGACAGGTGTATCGTCGTCGGTAACGTAAGAGGGAGATGACGTCACGACCGGCGGGTCGTTGACCGGACGCACGACGATGTCCACGGTACCGTACTCGGTGCGCAAGCCGTCGGTGATCATGACGGTGAACGCATCGGGTCCGTTATAGTCGATGTCGGACTGGTAAGTAAATCCGCCATAGGTCGGCTCCACCGTAAGCGTGCCGTGCGTCACATCGGTGACGACCGAAACCGACAGCATGACCGGATCGGGATTAAACAGCGGACCGTCAAATTCGCCGCTGACATCTTCATCCGCGTATACCGTGACGTTGCGCGCGTACCAGGCGTCAGGCACCGGCGTAACGTTGATTTTCAGCATGGCCGGCAGGCTCGTTTGGGTGCCATCGGAAACTTGATACTGGAAGATCGCCGTACCGGAAAAATCGGCCGTCGGCACGAACGTAAAGTCGCCGGTCTGCGGGTCGTTGATCGTAATCGAGCCTGCGGCATTCGAAGCCGGCGTGAGAAAGGTAAGCGTGTCGCCATCGGGGTCGCTGCCAAGCAGAGTGCCCTGCACCGACGTATCTTCTGCCGTGGTGACGACGAGTGGAAATAGCGTGCTACTCGAAACACGCGTAAGATTCGCGGTAGGATAGGCAATGTGGCCGTTGCCCGAAGCGTCCGTTTCGGGGCCCGTCGTATCATTGAACGGCCAGTAGCCAATCAGACCGGCTTCTTCGCCGGTGAGCGGTGTGGCATAGGCGGATACAATCTCCGTGCTGCTGCGCGAATAATTCCAAATGCGCGCTTCATCGAGGTACCCGAGCAAGGGCGATTGCTCGAGGTGTTGCCGATTGCCCCAATAAAAATCATTCTGGTCCGGATCGACATCGACGATGTCGCCGCTGCCCGCGAACGAATAGGCAAGGGCGCCATTTTTGTAGAACTGAATGAGGCCGTTATCATAGGCCAGCGCGATGTGCACCCATTCGTTTAACGGAACAATGATACCGGTGCCGATCCATGCCCAGCCGGGGTTGCTGTTGGCGATCGCGTAAGCGAGAACACTGTCTGCATTGACCATGACCTCGTACTCGCCTTCCTGGTTGAAAAGCATCTGATCGCCGCCCGTATTGCCGGTGCGGTAAACCCAGGTCTCGACGGTGAAGGCAGTCGTAAGTTTTTGTGAAAAGCCGCTGGATACGTTGAGGTAGCGGTAGTACGCGCCCGGAAAAGACATCGCCCCGCCGAACAGTCCCGCGATGGGCGGATCATTCACTGGCAGAACGTTGATGTTGACGGTTAGAAACGAAACCAAACCGCCGTCGGTGGCGCTCACGACAAAGCTGTCGCTCCCCGAGTAGTGGGGAGGCGCCAAATAAGTGAATTGCGCGGTCGATGGCTCCCAAACGAGCAATTGCCCATGGGTTGGGCCGGTGACGAGGTTATAGCTAACGAGGTCGCCGTCGGGATCGATGGTTGAAGCGTAGTCGCTGAGCGGCGAGTCTTCGTTGACGGTCAAGTCGAAGTCGGCCGGAAGGGGGGCGTCTGCAACGGGGTTCACCGTGAGATAGACCGTGGCCGTTCCGGAGTTTCCATACGAAGCGACGGTGCGAAACAGAAAAAGATCGCTGCCGTTGTAATCCGGATTCGGCGTGTACGTAAAGGCGCCGGTGACCGTATCGGCAGTCACAGTGCCGTGGGAAGGGAGATCGACAAGGGCAAACGTATAGCCCGGGGCATCCTCGCTGGCGCCGGCAAGGTACCCGGTAATGGGCGTGTCTTCATTGCCGCTGAGCACGATGGTGCTCGGATCGTCCGCTTCTGGCGATACGGTAATCGTAACGGTTGCCGCGCTGGAGCTCTGGATACCATCCGAGGCGGTAACGGAGAAAGAATCGGGACCAAAGTAGTCGGGATCGGGAATGTAGGTGAAGCTTCCGACCGCAGGATCGATTACGGCCAAGCCGTGGGCCGGCGGAGCCGACACTGAGTAGGTGAGGGCGTCTCCATCCAGATCTTGACCGAGTACCGAACCGGCGATCATCGTATCCTCCATCCCGGATACCGCTGCCCCCGAAATCGTGGGGGCATCGTTGACGGGCGTCACCGTAATGGGGATTGTGATGACCTTGCTCTTCATCCCATCGAATTCGGCATGTGCTTTGATAGAGTCGGCGCCGTTGTAGTTGGCGGCAGGGGTATACGTAAGCCGGCCACCCTCTTGTTCGAGGGCGCCATGCACAGGCTGGGCGTCGATGACAAACTTGACGGTGCCACTGACGCCGGGCCCCGTTGCCTGAAGCGTTACGCTCGCCGAGGAATCTTCGCTCACCGTAAGTTCCGTGGCGACGAGTTCCAGCGTGGCAACGACGGGTTTGGGATGGACTTGCGTGGTCGTCTCGGGTTGGGCACCGCATGCGGCAATGAGCAACAACGGCAAAATAGAAAGTGGCAGGCTTCTCGTCATCGGTGCTCCCCTTAGAATAGGGCAGGGTAGCACAAGCCAATTGAAGCTGCTAACGGAGGATAAAGCTGGACGAAGCCCCGCCGCCACGTCGAGGTCGCCTTCGCCATCCAGATCGGCCAGGGCCCGGGTCGCGTGGGCGTCGGTCGCGAGATCGCCTACGCTTATTGAATTGGGGAAACCGTGCCGGCGCTTCTTAAATGCCATCCTAACGGCCTGCTGCGCAGGCGAATACTGTGTCGTCGACTTCTCGAGGTCGAGGCCTTGCGCAGTCTGGTTCAGAACAGGTTCGCCACGTGACCGTCGTCCCTTCGAGGCCCGCCATTGACCGAGGCTTCGAGCAAGTTGGCACAGACATTCTGGCCCCTCGACAGCTTCTCGGGGCGAACGGATTTTCGACAAGCGATGAATGTGCCAGCCCGTTCCACGGGACCGCGAGCGCAAGCTTTCCGGACAGGGTATTACGCACCCTCAGCGCGGCAGGCAGAGCTCCGGATTGCGCTGGCACTGGAGCAGGGTGTGCGCCCGCCGGCTGCGGCTGAAGAGGACGGCAGAATCCGATTCCTCGAGGATCACGGTCTCGCCGTTCAGGAAAAGCGTGCCCGAGGCCACGGCCGGGCGGGCGAGGGTGTGGAGGTGCGCGAAGGTCTTCACCCCGAACTCGGTCATCCGGTCGCGAGAGAAACCCTGCTGGGGCGGTCCGGTCGCCGTCCAGGTGAGGTCCACGTCCAGCTCGTAGGTGGGCATGCCGAAATCGTACGGGTCAAAGCACGTCAGCGTCGTGTCGAGCGCCGCCTCCCGCAGACTCGGCGCAACATACAGGCTGGTGGGGTTCGCGGTGGAGCACTCATGATAGAGCGTGATTGTCGAAGTGCAGGTATTGAACTCGATGATCGAGATGCCGACGCCGGAGAACGACCCGGACACGGGCGCGCCGGGTCCGTCCTTCCTTCGGAAGGTCACGAGGTCGGTACGGACGTCATAGCTGACCTCCAGACATCCGGTCTGATCGCCGGAAACCGGGAGGGTAAACGTCGCATCGGCCGAGCGGCTGTCGCTGTGGGCAAACTCGGTCCGATTTTCCCCCCACGAAGAAGCCGGCACGGCCATCAGAGCGGCCATCATGAGCGTGCCGGGAACCAGGCGCAGAAACAGATTCCGCATGAGTAACCTCCACACTCAGGCTAACAGCTTGTTCCTCCTCGCCGGCCGTGATCGCGGCCGGTCGCAGAGAGGGTCTTGCGTCCACATGCCGAATCCGCATGGGGGAATCCTCGAGTTCGTTTTTTCTTTACCTCGCGCCCCGGACCGTGATAGCCTCGGCGGATGAGCACCGAACAAGCGGACTGGCCGCCGGGGTGGGAAGACGCCCTGCGCGGGTTCTCGAGAGCCCCGTCGGAAGCGGCCTGGGATGCGTTGATGCTCTTTATGCCGTTGGACGACTGGTACGCGTGTCTCAAGAGCTCGCTTCTGTACCTGGAATCGCTCGGCGTCGACCCCGACGTCCTGTTCCTGTTCGGCAGCAAGGACGGACTTCTACCCGTGGCCATCGGGTGGGCCCAGGACGGCCTCGTTTCTCCCGAGGTCATCCTCGGCAATCTGCACCGCTACGCATCGGCCGAGATGCACGCCACCATGTGGGGACTTGCCGCCGCGGCGTACGTTCACCGGGAAGACCACTTCAATACGATCCGCTGCCTGAAGCGCGCCGTGGAGCTGGACCGTTCCGGGCGGTACGCCATTGATCCCGTATGGCGGCGCGCCGACGAAACTCTCCGGTCTACGCTGGTGAAAATGGGTCTGACGCGGGGGAAAGACCAGCGCGCCGCGTCCTATCCGCCATTTTTTATCTGCCATTTGTCATTTATCTGGCAGTCGATGCGCGCAGGGTGCGGATGGCGCCGTAGAAGACGGGAGCGAGCAGCGGCAGGGCGAGAAGATTCATCGGTACCCAGCCGACGGCGAAGAGCAGCGCGCCGGCGGAGAGGGAGGCCGCCGCCTGCGTGCCGAAGACCGTGAAGTCGTTCACGGCCTGCACCTTGAACCGCTCTTCCGCTCGATACACCCCCGTGAGCAGGACGGTCGAGCCGACGAACTGCAGGTTCCACCCGACGCCGAGCAGGACGAGCGCGCCCCAATAGTGGACGAAGTGTTCCGTGATGAGCGAGCCGAGGATCGTCAGCGCCAGCAGGGCAGCGCCGGCGAGCAGCACGCGCGGGGCGCCGAAGCGTTCGATGAGGAACCCCGAGAACAGCGAGGGGACGAACATGGCGATGACATGGCTCTGAATGACGAACGCTGTGTCGGCGATATCGTATCCGCGCAGCGTGTGCAGCTCGAGCGGCGTCGCCGTCATGATCAGGCTCATGACCGCATACGACGTGGCCGCCCCCGCCACGGCCGTGAGGAACACGGGCGAACGCGCAATCTCCCGCAGCGGCCGCCCGCGCGCCGCCAGATCGACGGTGACCGGCGCCGCATTCCGGTACCCGAGGAAGAAGACGGCCGAGACGAGATACATCGCCGCCAGGGCCACGAGCGAGCCGGTATAGGCGCCTGCAGCAAGCCATCCGGCGGCATGGGTGACCACGGCGGGTCCGAGAAAGCCCGCGACGATGCCGCCGATGAGCACGAGGGAAACGGCGCGGCCCGCATGCGCCGGCGCGACGCTCTCGGTCGCCGCGAACCGGTACTGCTGGGCGAAGGCCCCCTGGAAGCCCGCGGGAACCGCGGCCGCGCAGAACAGCACGAAGTTCCGCGTGGCGAGCGCGTAGGCGGCGAGTAGGAATCCGCCGAAGGCGAACAGGCTGGCCGTGAGGAATCCGGCGCGCCGGCCGAAGCGCTGCATGAGGAGCGCCGCCGGAATCGTGAAGAGCGCGAGCGAGACCGGCATGACGGAAATGGGGAGCGTCGCCAGGGCGCGCGAAGGAGCCAGCTCGGCCCCCGCGATGCCGGCGAGCAGCAGAAAGCCGGCGGATCCGGAGAGGGCGACGACCTGGGCCAGGGTCAGGATGGGGATGTTGCGGCGGTACAGAAGCAGTCCTCGGGCGAAGAAGTGTAGCAGGGTACCACCGTGCGCGACGCTTCGCGAATGGCAAATGCCAAATCGCAAATGACAAACTGCCGCTTCGCGAATGACAGACTTTCGCTTCGCGAATGGCAAATGGCAGATTGCAAATGGCGGGTTACCGGCAAGTACCACGTTCGCTTCGCGAATGACAGATGGCAGATTGCAGATGGCAGATGATCCGGCAAGTACCACGGATTTTGGCTGAGCCCTGAAGGGGCGATGCGCTTTATGCCCAGGGCAGAGCCCTGGGTGGCGGAAGGGATTCCCATCCTTTTTTCCCTTGCCCTTTCCGCGAGCGACCGCGAGCAGCTGGGCCCAAGCCCGCCAAATCGGCCATGAAGCCGACGTGATAGACGGAAGGAAACCTGCTCGCGCTCACCCCCGCCGCTCGTCCTTCACGAGGCAGCCGTCGACCAGATGGAGAATCCGGTCGCAGCGCTCGGCCAAGCGCGGATCGTGCGTCACGATGACGAACGTGATTCCATTTTCTGCATTGAAGCGCCGCAGCAGGGCGAACACCTCGTCGGCTGCGTGCGTATCCAGATTCCCCGTCGGTTCGTCGGCGAGCACCAGCGGCGGCCGCATGGCGAGCGCGCGCGCAATCGCCACCCGCTGCTGCTGACCGCCCGACATGTCGAGCGGCTTGCGGTCGGCCAGCGCCCCCAGTTCCACCGCTTCGAGCAGCTGCCGTGCGTCGGTCTCCATCTCGTCGCGGCGGCGCCCCTTCTCGATCCACCGCGGCATGCTCACGTTCTCCCAGGCGCGGAACTCGGGGAGCAGGTTGTGGAACTGGAAGACGAAGCCGATCGTACGCCCGCGGAAGGCCGAGAGGGTCTCTTCGTCCATGGCCGAGGTGTCGCGCCCGGCGAGAAGATACCGGCCGCTGCTCGGCCGGTCGAGAAGCCCGAGGATGTTCAGCAGGGTGCTCTTTCCGGAACCGGACGGGCCGATGAGCGCGGTGAACTCGCCGGGCGCGATACAGAGATCGACCCCGCGCAGCGCATGGGTGATCACGTGCGTGCCGTAGCGCTTGGTCACCCCCTCGAGCCGCACGAGCGCGTCAGGCACGGATGGCCTCCACCGGGTCGAGGCGCGCCGCCCGCCGCGCCGGCGCATAGGCGGCAACGAGACCGGTCAGGACGGCGATCAGCAGCCCGCCCGCGATCAGCCCCGCGGTGACATGGATCTCGAAGAGCGGGCGGCCGTCAGACTGCACCGCGACGCGCTCGACGACGTGGGAGAGCACCGTTCCGATGCCGATGCCGAACGCCGAGCCGGCGAGCCCGAGGAGAAGTCCCTCAATCAGGAAGACGCGGCGCACGCGGCGCGGCGAGCTCCCCATGGCGCGCAGGATGCCGATCTCGCGCGTCTTCTGAATGACCGAGACCGCGAGCACGCTGGCGATGCCGAGCGCGACCGCGATGCCGACGAATAGACGAACCAGCGTATTCGTCATGTCCTGCGCGCGAATCGTCGAGGCCAGCTGCGTGCTGAGCTCCATCCAGCTGTCGGCCTCGAGGCCTGTGCGCGCGGCCGCCTCGTCGGCGACGGCATCGGCAAGGGCGATGTCGGCGACCCGCAGGTAGATGTGGGTCACGCCGCCGACGAGGTCGAGCAGGGTCTGCCCGTTGCGCCGCGACACGAAGGCCCAGCGCAGGTTGAGATCGCGCATGCCCAGATCGAGAATGCCGACGACGGTGAATTGCTCGCCGCCGGGGCGCTCGGCCGTCGTCATGCGGATGACGTCGCCGAGACCGACCCCGAGATCCTCGGCCAGTTCCTTGCCCAGCACGGTGTTCGTCGACGTGACGTCGAACGCGCCGGCGATCAGGTAGCGGGGAATCGGAACCACCTCGGCGTACTCGGCGGCGTCGACCCCCAGGAGCGTGACCGACTTGCTGGCGGCGCCGCGCAGCGCGATCGCCGCGCCGCTGACCAGCGAGGTCACCGCTTCGGCGCCGGCAACCTGGACGGATTGACCGGCGGCGCGCTGCCACTGCTCGATGGACCGCAGGCGCTGCGGCGCCGGTTCGCGCCGGCGCAGCCAGGTCGTGCCGGCCGCGTGGTAGAGCGGGCGCGCCGCTTCGTCGGGCCGCGTGAGCGTGACATGCGGCTGCGAGCCGAGGGTGCGCTCGATGAGGCTGGCCTGCAGTCCGGCGATGAGCGCCGTCGTGAAGATGATGACCCCCACCCCCACGGCGACCCCGGCCACGATGAGCAGGGTCTGTGTGCGCCCTTCGCGCAGAAAGCGCACCGCGACGATCCATTCGAACGGCATCGCTCAGCCCCCCTCCACCCCGGCCACCTCGTCTATTTCGTCGGCCCGCACCCGCTGTCCCGGGCGGAGACTCGCCCGCGGATTCGCGACCACCCGATCGCCTTCGCGCAGGCCGGCCGTGACCTGCACGGCCTCCTCGCCTTCCATCCCCAGGCGCACCGGCTGCCGCGCGGCCCGCCCGTCGCGCACGACGAAGACCCAGGGCCGCTCGCCCGCTCCGGCCGCTCCGGCGCGCCCCTGGATCCCCGCGAGCGGAACGGCGAGGGCTTCTGCGGAACGGCCGGTCACGATCTCGACCGAGACGGTCATGTCGGGGCGCAGGTAGGCCGGCGGGTGCGGAATGTCGAGCTTGACGTCGATCGTGCCGCGCCGGGCGTCGACGGCCGGCGCGATCTCGGTGACGACGGCCGCGAAGACATCCTGGGGAAATGCGTCGGCCGAAGCGCGCGCCTCCTGCCCGAGGGCGAGATCGGAAAGGTTCTTCTCGTCGGGCTCGATGAGCAGCTGGGGCGCGCCGCCGAAGGCGATGCGCAGCAGCGGCGCGCCCGGCTGCGCGACGTCGCCCGGTTCCACGTTACGCCGGAGAATCGTTCCGCCGGCCGGGGCGCGAATGACCGACTCGGCCAGGCCGGCCTCGGCCGCCGCGAGGGCCGCTTCACTCTCGGCCACGCGGGCGCGGGCGCGCTGCAGTCCCGTTCCCCCTTCGCGGGCGGCGCCAAGCTGCGCCCGGGTGCTCGCGACCCGGCTTTCGGCCTGTTCGAGCGCGTACCGGGCGGCGTCGCGTTCGGCCGTGCTGATGGCGTCGGCGGCAAAGAGAGAGTCCATCCGGCGCGCCCGATCGCGGGCCTCGGCCAGCGCCGCCTCGGCTTCGGCCAGGCTTGCGGCGGCCACGTCGGCGGTGACCCCTTCGACCTCGGCCACCTGAGCGCGCGCGGCCGCGAGCGCGGCGCGGGCGCGCGCGACGGCGGCCCGGCCGGCGGCGGCGTCGAGCTCGATCAGCACCTGGCCGGCCCGCACCACGTCACCTTCGTCGACGAGGACGCGCGCGATCGTGCCGGTGCGTTCGGCCCCCACGGTCGCCTCCTCGGCGGCAATGACCCGTCCGCTCGCCACGATGGTGCGCACGATCTCCTGCTCCCGGACGGCCACGACGGGCACGACCGGCCCGCGTATCCGACGGATGACCAGCCATCCGGCCACCAGGACGACGGCGACGAGGACGGCAGCCCATGCGACGCGACGCCGACGAACCTTCATCGGCTCACCATAGATCATTCCGCCCGCGCCGTCGGAGGGCGGGCGGTCTTCGGGTCCGCACGGCGGTCCTTGGCTCCCGGAAGGGAAAGCAGCCTTGACAGATCTCGCCCTTCCCCATTAAAGTAGGCTCGCAGGACCGCCTTGCCGGCCGTCCTTCCCCCTCCGGAGCTTCCATGCGAAAACTGCCGTTGCTGCTGACCGCATTCCTTCTTGCCCTGGCCGTGCCCGACGAGGGGGCCTCGCATGGGGAACAGAAGCATCCGCCCGCTCCGCCGGCACGCAGGATTCCGGGGATCAATGCCGAGGACAAAGCGCCCCACGGGTGCGTCAGCTGCCACAAGAACAATCCCGAGCGGAACATGGATGCCCGTTTCAGCACGTGGATGAAGGAGTGGCAGGTCAAGGCGCCGGCAAAGCTCGTCGACAAGGCCCGCAAGGCCGCGCCGGAGGGGATGAAGATCGAGGGGAAGCATCCGGAAGTGAAGGCCGACCTGACGACCGCCGAAATTCCGAAGGCGTGCCTCGAGTGCCACGCCAAGACTCCGAAGAACAAGAAAAAGGCAGGGCCGCCGTTCGCGCGGCTGGTGCACCTGATCCACCTGACCGGCGGCGAAAAGAATCACTTCATGACCCACTACCAGGGGGAATGCACCTACTGCCACAAGCTCGACGACGCCACCGGCCAGTGGTCGCTCGGGAGCGGGACGGAAACCGCGCCCGCGCCCTGAGTAACTTTACCGCTGCGCGTATCGCAGTCGCGGCGCGAATGGCAGATGGCAAATCACAAATGGCAGCCGCTTCGCGAATGGCAGATGGCAAATTGCAGATGGCAGATTATCCGGCAAGGACCAGGTGCCGTCGATCATTGCCGAACGGCCGCCGCATTCCCGCCTGAAAATGAGCCCTGAAGGGGCGATGCGCTTTCTGCCCAGGGCAGAGCCCTGGGTGGCGGAAGGAAGCCCCCCTTTTTGTTTTCGCCCTTCCCGCGAGCGCCGGCGAGCAGCAGCACCGCCCGCGCCAATCCATCCATACCGCTTCGATGGCGCGCGCTTTCCTGCGGAAGGCGGGGGGAATGTTTCAGCGCGCGTGGGCGGGGAGGTCGCGGGCGGCCTGGCGCGAAAGGTGCCGGCGGAGGCGATCCATGCGCACGCGCCACTCGGGAATCAGGTGCAGGGGAAGCTGGCGCATCGGGCCGGGGAAGTTCCGGTAGACCGTGCGCATGGCGCCGCGCACCGACCGGTACGCCGCCCGGGTGGCCGGCGTGCTGCGGATCTCGAACTGGTCGCGAATCCGCGGCGGAAGCGTCTCGGCGGCGAGCACGTGCAGCATCCAGTTGCCCGGCGCATAGGGGAGCTTCATCGTCCCCTGCAGCGCCTTGCCGACCCGTTGCGCGGCCGGCGTGACCTCGAGGGTCTCGTCGACCATCCGCTCGAACCAGGCCTGAAATTCCGCATAGGTCGGCGGCATGTCGCCCGGCTTGATGTTGAAGAAGCGCCCGAGGGTCTGAAAGTCGCGGTACAGGCCTTCGAGGCGCTCGCCCTGCATGATGGCCGGATCGATCTCGTCGTAGGCGAACTTCGCCCCCTCGAGCAGGGTCGCAAGCACCCAGAGGTTCGCATCCCGCTCGAGCGCGGAATATTTCTTTCCGGCCCGCGGCGCGTCCTCTTCGGGATAGGTCCCCTTGATCTTCTGGTGGATCTCGAAAACCTTGACCGCGACCCGGATGGCGAGGCTCTGCCGCCCGAAGCCCATGATATACAGCGCGCCGAAGGTCCGGAAGCCGCGGCCGATGGCGTCGGAGCGGAAGTTGCTGTGGTCGTGTACCCCCTGCCCCACGGTGGGATGCGCGACCTGGAGCAGCAGCGCCCGCCCCGAGGCCAGAAAGGGAACCATCTCCATGCCGATGCGCCGCAGCTCCGATTCCGGCGGAAAAAAGCCGGCGGCGTCGTCAAGCCCGCTCTCGGCGGCAAGTTGCTCCAGGGACTTCCGAAACGCCAGTGTGGCCTGGTTCATGGGTAACCCTCCTGTCCGATGGCTCTCCGTGCGTCCGCGGAACATGACCGCCGTCCCCAACGCACGGCTCAACCCTTTGTGCCCATTTTAATCGACCGGGCCGCTCTCGTCACGTCGACAACGGTTCCCGGGTCGGCGCCCGGAGGGGGCGGTCGTCAGTCGTCAGTCGCTGGTCGCTAGTCGCTAGTCGCTGGGCGCTGGGAGCCATGCTCTTGTTTTGCGCTTGCTTCGCCCCCCCTCTCCCCCTCCCCCACTCCCCCACTCCGCGCGAATTCACAAGAATGTCCTCCACCGCCCCTGCATCGCTACAGCACATCGTTGCGAACCGGTACGCCTGCCGGAGCGGAAATGCCGCATGGAGCGACTTGGCATCCTTTCTGCAGAGGGGGAAGGCTGTCCGGGAGTCGTTCGGCGTGCGGGTGGATGTTCTCGTCCCAGGTGGATCGCCGACCTACCTCATCTGTATCAGGGAGAAGCATCGTATGAAATCCACCGTCCTCATCGTCGACGACAGCGCAACCCAGCGCCTGGCCTGGGTCATGGAATTTACGAAACATCCGGGTCTCGTGCCGATGACCGCGCGCGACGGCGTGCAGGCCCTCGAACTGGCACGCGAACTCAAGCCCGACCTCGTCGTCACCGATCTCGACATGCCGCACATGGACGGCGAAACGCTCGTCCGCGAACTGAAGGCGATCTACCCCGGCCTGCGGATCTTCGTCGTTTCGGCCTCGGTCACGTCGGCCGTGCGCCTGTCGCTGCGCTCCTATCCGGGCGTTACCGTGCACGAGAAGATCGACCGCAGGCACGCCGTCGAAGAAGTGCTGGCCACCCTGAATTTCCGGGGCGGGCGGATCGGCGAAGGTATCCCCGCGGCGGCGGCCGTGCAGCACTGAGGGCGCTGGGCGCACTTTCGGTCATCGGACGCCCTTCCGGTCATCAGACGTCGGACGTCGGTGAAAGACCCCGCCACCGCCCCCTCCGCATGTGCACCCGCGGGACAAGGTTCTCCCCCGCCTCCTCCGTCCACACGCGCGGGCGGTGTTTGCCGCGCAAACCTTTGCACAAGTCTCACTGCGCGGGGCGGAGGAGGAGGGGGAGCTGGACATGCGTTTCAGGCCGAAATCGCTCCCCTTCTCCCGCCAACCTTTGCGCCCGGCGCGCTGCGTATGGCGGGTAGAAGGGGCTGGGGGATGAGGGCGGTCCAACTCGATGGCCGTTGAAAGGACGCCGGTA
>JAWLHK010000024.1:0-74659 GCA_041690355.1 bacterium
CAGACATACTCTACCATCCGGCCAGCCGGGGGCGCGAGGAGCGACCCCTCGACCCGGCAGGGGGCTTGAAAACAACCGGCCGATCAGTGCGACGCGAAGGGGATGGCCAGATCCTTGCCGCCGAGAAGGTTCTGAAAGACCAGATTGATGCGCCGGGGCGCCGTGGCCCCGCGGGGAAACCGCGCCCGGTACCGCAGCCGTTTGCGCTCACCGGCCTTGATGTAGTCCGGGGTCTCGCTCGAAAAGAGCAGCCGGTAGTCCCAGTCGCCCGTGGCGTCGGGGAGCGCCAGGTAGAACGTATAGTCGTCCCAGCGGAAATCCTTGGAACCGCGGTTGTCGACGCTCATTTCGACGAGAAGAATGAGCTCGCCCCCCTCTTCGAACGCCCCCGGCTTCACCGACAGAGTCAGCGTGCGCCACTCGACGCGGCCGTCATTCGCGGCGAAGAGATACTGAAAGGCCGTATCGGTCGTGCGCGTTCCCGCGTAGGCATAGGTCGCGTGGCGTTCGACCTGACTAGCGCCCGGTTGTCCCGATCGCGCCATGGAGGAAGGCCGCCCCGCCGCCGAACCCGACGCGCATGCGGCCGCCAGCCAAACCAGCATCCCCGCGAATACGAAACGCATCATGAACCGGCCCTCCGCGTTGCGCCCATGGGCCGCACCGGCGTGTGCAGCGGCCGCCCGGCGCCGCCGAAAATCTTGCGCTCGCCGGCATACAGGGCCTTACCGCGCCAGGCGAACTTCGGCAGCTTCGGTCCGTTCCACCAGCCGTGGAAAACGCTGTGACCGCTCGCGGCCTCGACGAGAATCCAGTCGCCGCGCCGTTCGCCCGCGGGCGGACGCCAGAAGGCGACCCAGCCATCGCCCATCAGGCGGGCGCGCATGTCGCCGGGCGTGCGCCAGCGCTGCACGAACTTGCGGGCGGCCGAATCGTACAGACCGAAAACGCCCGGTTCGGCGCGGCTGCGCACGAGAATTCGCCCTTTCTGGAAATCGAGCACCGAGACGTCGCCGAGCCGAACGCGCGTGTGATGGCCCTCGGCGAGGCTGATGCGATCGAGCACCGGCTGATCGCCCAGCGTGTTCAGCAGGTAGACGAACTGCGCATCGCGGTAGAACTCATGCTTCGAAAAGAGGGCGGCCCCCGAAAAAAAGCGGGCCGGGCGCGCGGTGCCGATCGGATAGAGATAGGACCCGTAGAAGTGCGAGAAGAGCACCTTGCCGTGACGCGCATCGAGAATGGCGGTTCCGGTCAGACGCTGATCACGCAGTTCGGGAAGCTCTTCGAGCGTGCAGCGGGTGAAATCAATCTGAACGACGTACGACGCCTTGCGGTCGCAATAGGAGTAGTAGGCCGTGCCCGTGCCGGTCTCGAAGGCCATGCGGCACTGGTTGGCCTCCTCGGTTCCGCCGAAGCGCTCGAAGAGCTCGCGCGCCAGCATGCAGGTATTGCCCGACTCCATCCCCCGCACGGCATTCGCGGCCGTATTGACCTGTACGGTCGGCCGATCGACGTTCTGCTCCCACGCGCTCGGCAGCTGCGAGGCGGGCGCGGCCGCCGAGGCGGCAAGGATGATGGCGGCCAGCAGGTTCATGGTCACAAAGCAGGCAACTCGGCCCGGCGGCACCGGGCGCCAACAGTATAGCAGCCGCTCTGCCCGGCGTCGACCGGGCCGGAAATTTACGATTTACGATTGACGATTGACGATTTCATCGGCAAGGTCCTTGGCGCTTGGCGCTTAGTCAAGTGACGAATGACGAGTGACGAATTACCGTTCGTCTCCAGCTGACGGCGCGGATGGAAGGAGCGCGACAGCGAGAGGGCGCACTCGAGTGACGGGTGACGAATGACGAGGACGAGTTCAGGCAAGAGCGCCGGCAGGAACCTTGAAACACCTTGTCCTTGCCTCGTTGGCGCTCAGCGCTCGGCGCTTGGCGCTTGCTCCCGGCGCTCAGGCCTTGCGCTTGGGATGCGCATGCCGGTGGTGCAGATCCGGCACGTGGGGGTGCGCGTGTACAAGCCGCACATGCCGGTGGGGATGGGAGTGTGGCTCGGTCACGGGCCCCTCGTGCACATGCCGGTGATGCTCGTCGTGCACGTGCAGATGCTCATGCTCCATCTCCTCGTGAACGTGCAGGTGCGCATGCCGCTCGCGCAGAAGAATGACGACGCCGAGGGCCATGATCACGAAGGCGCTCTCTTCCACCAGAGAAATCCGCTCTCCCAGGAGTGGAACGGCCGCCAGCGCGCCCAGGAACGGGGCGGTCGCGAACCATGCGGCCTCGCGCACGGCGCCGATCCAGCGCAGGGCGTAGGTGTCAAGAACGATGCTGATGCCGTAGCTGAAAAACCCGAGCAGCAGGGCCGCCCCGGCGAAACCGGCGGCGGGAACGGCGTCGCCGATCAGGAGCGCGAGCGATACGTTGACCGCCCCAGCCCCCAGTGTCTTCGCGAGCGCGATGGCCACCGGATCGCGCAGCGACAGCCGCTGTGTGAGGTTGTTGTCGAGGGCCCAGGCAAGGCAGGCCGCGAAGAGAAAGGCCACCCCCGCCCATTCGGCCCGCAGCGCCCCCGGCTGCCATGCCAGGAGCAGCGCACCCGAAAAGACGAGGAGCGTGGCGAAGGCGACGGCCCGCCCCAGGTATTCGCCGAAGAACACCACCGCGAGCAGGATCGTGAGCGGCCCTTCGAGATTGAGCAGGAGCGCCCCGGCCAGTCCCGACACCCGCTCGAGCCCGAGCAGCATGCAGACGGGGCCCACGATTCCGCCGGCGACCAGGATGGCCGTGAGAAGGGGAACATCGGTGCGCCGGAGGGCCGCTTCGCGCGCCGCCCGGCCGTACAGCGCCTTGAGAATCAGCAGCCCGGTACCTCCGCCCAGATAGAGCAGGCCGGCCAGCATGAGCGGCCCGACGCCGTCGAGCAGGAGCTTCGCCAGCGGCGCGCTCAGGCCGAAGAGCAGCGCCGCTGCGAGCCCGAAGGCCGCGCCTTTGTACTGTTCGCCGTGCGCCATGCGTCCCCTTCCCCATCATTGTCCCGCGCCGGCCGTCCATTTACTAGAATTTACAGATTACGATTTACGATTGACGATTTCCTGGTTTCCCGGGACATTGCTGCGCCTCCTATCCTCGTTTTCTATCACAGATTCAGGAATCAGGAGTCCCGGAAGGCGCGGCGCTTGGCGCACGGCGCCGAACCGGTTAGGCTGTGAGGATGCGTACGCTCATCACAGGCGCGAGCCGGGGACTCGGCGCCGCCCTCGTCGACGCCTTTCTCCCCCACGGCGAAGTGCTCGGCATCGCGCGCCAACTGAACCGCGAAGCCACTGGGTTCCGCCCTGTCCAGGCGGATCTGACTACGGAGGACGGCCTCGAGACGGTCCTGGCGGCCGTCGGCGAGACGCCGCTCGGAACCATCGTCCACAACGCCGGTATCCTCGGCGCCCGCGCGCCGATCGCCGATTATCCGGAAGCGGACTGGGACCGCGTGCTTGAAATCAACCTCACGGCCCCGTTCCGCCTGACGCGGCGCCTGCTTCCCCGGATGGCGCGCGGCGGGTGCATCCTCTTCGTTTCGTCGGGGGCCGGCCGCCGCGCCGCGCCGGAGTGGGGGGCCTATGCCGTGAGCAAGTTCGGCATCGACGGTCTCGCCCTGCTGCTCGCCGAGGAGGTTCGCGAAGCGGGGATCCGCGTGCACAGCATCAATCCGGGGGGCATGCGCACGGCCATGCGGGCGGCGGCATATCCGCAGGAGGATCCGGCGCGCGTGCCCGACCCCGCGCAGATCTCTCCGTTCTTCGTCGAGGTCGCCCGGGCGGCCGCCGGAACCTTCCCGGTCCTGCTCGATGCGAAACGGTGAGCGGCGCGCCATTCAATTGACAATTTACGATTGACGATTGACGATTTTCCGGCAAGAGCACCGGAAAAACCCGTTCGTCCTTAGCTGACGGCCGTGAGTGCCTTGCCTCGGAATCCGGCATTGACCATTGACCATCGACCATCGACCATCGACCATTGATCATTCGCGCAGCGATCATTCGCGCAGCGATCAACCGACCATGAGGTAATCGTCGCCGCGCCGGTATCCGAAGCCGTGCAGCGACGCGGCGATCAGCTCCCGCGCCCCGTGGTTCGTGACGTAGACGAGCACGAACGGGCGCCCTTCTGCGCCATCTCTCGCGAGCCACGCGGGGGCTTCGACACCGGCCCCCTCGTAGACCCGGCCGATCTTGCGGGGATCGATGTCGATCCAGCGCTCGATGGCCACCCCGCGGGCAAGCAGGCGGCGCACCCGGCGGCGCGAGAGCATTCCCGCCCCCCAGATGACGATCGGCCGGCCGGTGGCCAGACGGGGATCCCGGGCCAGATACGCGGCCCGCAGCGCATCGAAGGCCGCGCGGGAATAGCGTTCGTCGGTGCGTGACGTGCGGTCGGCCCGCTCGGCCCAGTCGAGGAGCACGCGGTCAACTTTCCCCATCGCGTACCCGGCAGCGTGCAGGCGCAGCCACAGATCGTAGTCTTCGGGAAACGGGCCGTCGGCATAGCCCCCCACGGCGCGCACGGCCTCGCCTCGGAAGAGGACGCTCGGGTGGGCGAACGGACTTTCCACGTAAATCTCGTCGCGCACGTCCTCGGCCGTGAGCACGCCGTTCTGCCAGCGGATGTACTCCCGGTAACCGGCCTGCACGGCCTCTTCGGGCACCACGCGCACGCGGGTCGCGACCAGGGCCGCCCGGGGATTCGCGCGCATCCAGTCGATCTGGAGCGCCAGCCGTTCGGGGTGCATGACGTCGTCGGCGTCCATGCGCGCGACGAGGGGATACCGGGCCTCGGCGAGCCCGCGGTTGAGCGCGGCGACGAGGCCGACGCGCCCCGGGCGCAGCAGGCGGATGCGGGGATCGTGCACGGCCGCCACCGTCTCGGCGCTCGCGTCTTCGGAACCGTCGTCGACGGCGAGCAGCTCCCAGTGCGCATGGGTCTGCGCCCCGATCGAGGCCAGCGTCTGCGCCAGGGTCGCCGCGGCATTGCGCATCGGCAAGACGATGCTGACGCCGTCGCTGCTCATGAGGAACCGAAGGGGGAACCGATGGGGAAACCGGATCGGGCGGCGTCGCTCACGCGTTCGCGCGGAAATCGACCGGCTTCATCCCCGCGCTCAGCTCGAGCATCTTCTCGACCGACCGCCGCGCGCCGGCGATGACGTCCTGGCCGACCTCGACCGTCGGCGTCAGGGTCTGCAGCGACGCGTAGATGTTGTCGAGGTTGATCTTCTGCATGTACGGGCAGAGCACGCAGGGGCGCACGAACTCGATGTCGGGACTCGCGGCGGCCACGTTGTCGGCCATCGAGCACTCGGTGACCATGACGATCTTCTTCGATCCCGACGTGCGCACGTCGTTGATCATGCCCGCCGTCGACCCGACGTAGTCGGCCTCGGCGCAGACCTCGGGGGGGCATTCGGGATGGGCCAGGACGCGCACGCCGGGGAACTTTTCGCGCAGTTCGCGGATCTGCCCGGGCGTGAAGCGCTCGTGCACGATGCAGGCGCCGAACGTGGCGATGACCTTGATGTTCGTCTTCGCGGCGACGTTGGCGGCCAGAAAGCGATCGGGCGCGAAGATGACCGAATCGGTACCCCACTCGGCGGCGATCTTCTCGACGACGTGCACCGCGTTCGACGAGGTGCAGCAGACATCGGCTTCGGCTTTCACTTCGGCCGACGTGTTGACGTAGACGACGACCGGAATTCCGGGGTGCTTCTCCTTGAGCAGCCGCAGATCGGCCGCCGTGATCGACTCGGCCAGCGAGCAGCCGGCCGAGGGGTCGGGAATGAGCACCGTGCGGTCGGGGGCGAGAACCTTGACCGTCTCGGCCATGAAGTGCACCCCGCACATCATGATGACGGGCGCCTCTTCGGCCTTCAGCGCCGCGGCCTTGCGGGCGAGCTCCAGGGAATCGCCGACGAAATCGGCCACCCCCAGGTAGATCTCGGGCGACTGGTAGTTGTGCGCAAGGATGTAGGTCTGCTTTTCCTTCTTCAGACGGTTGATCTTCAGGATCAGCGGCGCCTTCAGAATCCAGTCTTCTTCGCGGATGAGCCCGTAGGCGCGCGCCCAGATCTCGCGTGTTTCAGCCTCGACCTCGTCGGTGAAGTCGGCGTCGCGATAACGGATGACGGGCACCGGCACGTCGTGGCGCGGGGTCACCCGGGTATTGATGCTTCCGTCAGGGGTGCAGGTCAGTGCTTCGTCCATAATCCTACAGTCTACCACGGCGGGCGGGAGGGGTCCTCTCGGACGTCTTTCATATCTCGTATCCGGCAGCTCGTTTCTGGAAGCTCGTATCCGGTCCGATATCCCGGTGTCTCGATTCTCGTTTTCCCTTTTCGTTCGGAACCCATTTCCGTCTGGCCGGCGACGCGAGAGTCGGCGGTCGCACTCGAACGAACCTGCGTGGGTCGTCCACGCTGAGAGCAGCGAACACACTGACTTCCCGCTCCACGCTTTTCGGCGGAACTCGGCGGAACAACGAAACACGCATAACCTGTACGGTGATACGGATGGATAACGATCAGCTCATCGAAAACCTGAACGACCTGCTTCAGACGGAGTACGACGCCGTGCACGCCTACATCACGTGCATCAAGAATGTCGACGACGAAAACATTCTCGACCACCTGACTCAGTTTCTCTCCGACCACAATCACCACGTCGGCTTCATCGCCGAACAGGTGCGCAAGGCCGGCGGCGAGCCCAAGGCGCGCCCCGATTTCAAGGGGCCCTTTCTCAAGGGGCTCACCGGAATCATGAGCAAGCTGGGCGACAAGAACGCGCTGCGCGTCATGGTACAGAACGAAACGCTTACGAACCGCACCTACGACAAAGAGGTCGAGAAGGATTACCCGGGTGAAATCCTGGCGAGACTGCACGACTTCCAGGGTGACGAACGCCGCCACAAGGCGTGGCTCGAAGAGCAGCTCTCTGACTACGACGAAACACACGCCCGCCGCGAAGAGCGTCCGGGCGCCCAGCCGTAATTCCGAGGCCGGACGGGTCGTCTCGTCCGGCTTCTTCGGCCTGCACGGAACAGTGCACGCAACAGCATGGCGCACGCAACGGAAGTCGTCGTCGAGGGGCACCGGCTGCAGCTGTCGAACCTGAACAAGGTCTTCTATCCCGCCGACGGATTCACGAAGGCTCAGGTCATCGACTTCTACCGCCGCGTCGCCCCCGTGCTGCTGCCGCACCTGCACGACCGCCCGGTGACCCTGAAGCGGTATCCCGACGGCGTCAACGGGAGCCACTTCTACGAAAAACGCTGCCCCGTGCACCGGCCGGCGTGGATCCCGACCGCGAAGATCTGGAGCAGCGAGCGGACCGGACATATCAATTTCTGCCTGATCAACGACCTGCCCACCCTCATGTGGGCGGCCAACCTGGCCAACCTCGAGGTGCACACCTACCTGCATCTCTCGTCGGCCCCTGCGCGCCCGACGAGCCTCGTCTTCGATCTCGACCCCGGCCCCCCTGCCGACCTGCTCGCCTGCGCGCGGGTGGCGCTGCTCGTGCGCGAGCTCTACGATACGCTCGGGCTCAAGACGTGGGCCAAGACCTCGGGCTCGAAGGGTATCCAGGTCTACGTTCCGCTCAACACGGCGGTGGACTATGCGGCTACCAAAGCCTTCGCGCGCGCGACCGCCGAGCTGCTCGAGAAGCGCCACCCCGATCTGGTCGTCTCGAACATGCGCAAGGCGCTGCGTACGGGAAAGGTGCTGGTGGACTGGAGTCAGAACGACGCGCACAAGACGACCGTCTCGGTTTACTCGCTCCGGGCCCGCGAGCACCCGACCGTATCGCTGCCGGTGGAATGGACGGAGATCGAGCAGGCCGTCGCCGATGGAGACACCGAGCCGCTGGTCTTTCGCTGGGACGCGGCGCGCGATCGGGTCGAGCGCCGCGGCGATCTCTTCGCGCCCCAGCTCTCGCTGCGGCAGACCCTTCCCCACCTCGCCTGATCGGCGCCCGCCCGGCGGGCGCCGGCCTTTGACCCGCCCGGCCGTTTCGCTGCCCAATGGGAGACAGGAGGAGTACCATGCGCACCGTTTCTGCCCTACTGCTGTCGCTGAGCCTCGGACTCGCCTGCGCCACGACCGGACCCAACAAGGGAGAACTGAACCTCATCTCGCCTGCACAGGAGGCGCAGATCGGCGAGCAGGTCGACGCCGAGGTGCGCCAGCAGTTTGACGTGCGCTCGAGTGCCGAGTGGACGCGCTACCTGCAGGCGCTCGCGAAGCGGATCGCGGTGGCGACACCGCTCGAGGGCTCCGACTTCCGCGTCCACCTGATCATGGACCCGGCCATCAATGCCATGGCCATCCCCGGGGGCGACATCTACGTCAACAGCGGTCTCGTGCTGGCCGCCGAAAACGAGGCCGAGCTCGCGGGGGTGATGGCCCACGAAATGGGGCACGTGGTCGAGCGCCACGGGACCGAACAGCTCTCGCGCGCCCTCGGATTCCAGGCCGTCGCGGGGCTCGCTCTCGGCGAGAATCCGGGACTCCTCGCCCAGCTCGTCGCCCAGGTCGGGGGCACGGCGACCCTGTTGCGTTTCGGGCGCGACGCCGAGCGCGAAGCCGACGAACTGGCCGTCGCCTATCTGTATCATGCAGGGCTCGACCCACGGGGCATCGTGCAGTTCTTCGAGCTTCTGGCCGCGCAGGAACCTGCCTCGCCGCGCTTTCTGGCGTGGCTCCAGTCGCACCCGTTGACCGAAGACCGTATCGCGGATGCCCGGCGGATGATCTCGCGGCTCGAGCCGAAACCGGTGCGCAGCGACAGCGAGGAATTTCACGCCTTCAAGCGCAAAGTGCGCGGGGCCGTGTCAGACCGCTCCGCGCCGCCGGCCGTCGCAGACCTGCCGGCCGATGCCTCGCGTTAGAAGCTGACCGGCGGCGCGGCGCTGAAGAGCAGCTTGAGGTCTTCGTCGTCGAAGTGCAGGCCGCCCCCCGCAAAGTAGAACGGAACCCGGTGCCGGTTGACGAGATCCTCGGCCCCGGCCGTCACGAAGAAGTGGTTCAGGAAGTACCAGTTCAGCTCGGCCTTCAGGTTCGGGTTGTTGTCGCGCGTGAAGTCGTAGGCGTGCACGGCGAGCTGCAGGTCGGGGTCGACGATGGCGTAGTCGAGCCCCACGCCCCCCGTGTTCTGGATGATTCCGCCGCGCAGCGTGATGCCGTAGAACTTCTTGGCGAGCTGGGCGCTGAACTTGATCTTGTTCTCGAACTCTGCCACCTGCCGATCGCTCACGATGGCGCCGGTCGCCGGATCGCGCACGATGGTGCGCGTATGGTCGAGCCGCCCCATCGGATCGTCGATCACTTCGAACAGATAGTACTTGTCTTCCTTGGGCTGGATGCGCAGGCCGAAATAGCTCTTCAGGCCGCCGGCGCCCGTGCGGTTCACCAGGCGGTCGTCGTTGGTTTCGTTGAACCGGTACTCGCCCCGGTAGTGCACGATCGTGCGCAGGTCACGCACCTGCTGCAGCACGACATTGACCCCTTCGAGCGCGTCGTTGAGCTTGTTGACGGTGGCCTCGTCGGTGAGCAGCTTCCCGATCGTACCCTCGCCCCGGTTGAGGCGACCGGTGATCTCCTGCAGATCGGCCGCGGCCGCGTCGAGGCGGGTGACCACCCGGTTGGCGTCTCCGACCGTGTCGTCGAGCTTCGGGCGCAGGTCGGCCACCGCATCGCTGACCGAGCCGACGAAGCCGCGGGCGTCGACCGCCACGCGGTTCACGTTGTCGAGCAGCTCGGGGGCCTGCTCCTCGAGCATCCGCGCGATGCGGTTGACGGTGGCAATCGTGTCGCGCACCCCGGCGCGGTTCTCGATCACCGCCTCGTTGAGGTTGCGCGTGAGCGCCTCCATGGAGAGCACGATGGAGCGCAGGCTCTGCTGCATCTCGGGCGTTCCGACAGCGTAGCGCAGCGACCGGGTGACCGCCTTGATGTCGGCGCTGATTTCGGTCAGCTGCTCGGCCAGGCGCTCGAAGTCGGGGGGCGCATAGGTCGTGACGATCGTGTCGCCGGGCTTGAGCAGCGCGGCCTCTTCGGAGCCCGGATCGACTTCCAGATATTTCTCGCCGAGAATGCCCGCGGTTTTGACGGCGATCGAGGCGTCTTCGTGAATCTGCACACCGCGCAGAAACTTCATCGTGATGCGTGCGCGCTTCTGGTAGAGCTCGATGGCCGTGACCTCGCCGACCTTGATGCCGGCGATGAGGATGGGGGTCTGCGGTTCGATGCCGTAGGCCGAGTCGAGCACGGCGTAAAGCGGATAGCCCTCGGCCTGGCGAAAGCTGAACCCGCCCAGCTGCAGCGTGCCCCAGGCGAGAATGCCGAGGGTGACGAGCACGAAGAGGCCGACGATGGCGCGGGTCGACAACAGACGGGGTTCGGCCACTATTTCACCTGAATGGGGCCGTCGGTAGAACGTCCCTGAATGAACTGAACGACGGCGGGGTCCTTGCTGGTGCGAAAGGCCTCGGCGGTACCGTCGAAGGCGATGCGCCCGTTGAGCAGCAGCGCGACATGGTCGGCAAGGTCGTAGGTAACTTTGAGATCGTGGGTCACGATGACGCAGGTGTACGGGTTCTTCTCGCGCGTCGAGCGGATGCTCCGCACGATCACGTCGCTCAGGACGGGGTCGAGACCGGTCGTCGGTTCGTCGAAGAGCACGATGTCGGGATCGAGGACGATGGCCCGGGCCAGCCCGATCCGCTTGCGCATCCCCCCCGACAGTTCGGCCGGAAACTGATCGCCCAGATTGCCGAGCCCGACCAGGCCGAGGGTCTCGTCGACCCGGGCCACGATTTCAGACTCCGTGAACCCGCCGCGCTCCCGCATGGGGAAGGCAACGTTCTCGCGGGCGCTCATGGAGTCGAACAGGGCCGCGTGCTGAAAACACATGGCCATTCTCCGGAGTAGCTCCCGGCGCTGCCCCCGCCGGGCGCGCAGAAAATCGACCCCTTCGAATACGATCGTTCCCGAGTCGGGGGCCAGCAGACCGAGCAGATGTTTCAGCAGAACGCTCTTGCCCGAACCCGACAACCCCATGATCACTGTAATCTCACCCCGGCCGATCGTCAAATCGACGCCGCGAAGAACCGTATTCTCCTTGAAGCTCTTGTGCAGATCGCGGATTTCGACGACGGCTTCCATCAGTACATCAACGCCGTGAGAAAGTAATCAAGAATGAGCAGCGACACCGAACTCACGACGACGGCTTTCGTGGTCGCGAGACCCACGCCGCGCGCGCCCCCCGAGCTGTTGTAGCCGAAATAGGAGCAGATCGAGGCGATGAGCAGTCCGAAAACGGCGGCCTTGACCTCGCCCGAATAGAGGTCGGAGAGGTCGACCATCTGCAGCGTACGGCCGACGAAGACATTGTGGGTCACGCCGAGAAGCCGCACGGTCACGAAATAGGCCCCCATGGTTCCGCAGAACGTGAACAGCGCGGCGAGCAGCGGCATCATGAGCAGCGAGGCCACGATGCGCGGCGTGACCAGGTAGTGCACAGGATTGATGTCCATCGTCGAGAGGGCGTCGATCTGCTCGTTTTCGCGCATGTAGCCGATCTCGGTGGCCATGGCGCTGCCGGCGCGCGCGGTGACCATGAGGCCGGTCATGACGGGCGCGAGCTCACGCGTCAGACTCAGCAGCACCGACGGCCCGATCAGGTATTCGGCGCTGAACAGGCGAAAGGCATAGGAGCCCTGCAGGGCAAAGACCATGCCCGTGAACGTGCCGGTCAGGGCGATGATGAAGAAGCTCTGGGCGCCGATGAACTCGAGCTGGGCCAGAAAAAGGTGGGTGCGGAACGGGCGGCGGAAGGTCATGGCGGCCGCCTGGGCGAACAGGAGAATGATGCCGCCGAGGTGATCGAGAAAGTCGGTAATCGATTCGCCGACGAGGCCGAGCGTGTCGACCGTGCGCCGCACGAAACGGTTCAGCACCGCAGCCCCGCTTCGCTTTCGCCCAGGTAGACGCGCGGCACCCGATGCGAGACGTTGCAGCAGACTTCGTAGGCGATGGTGCCGGTCCAGTCACCCCACTCGTCTGCGGTGACGGCGGCGGGCCCCAGGCCGCCGAAGAGCGTGACCGGCATGCCCGTTTCGGCCCCGGCGACGTCGGTCAGATCGACCATGAACATGTCCATGCAGACGCGGCCGGCCACCGGCACACGGCGGCCGCCGGCCGTCACCTGGCCTGCGTTCGAGAGCCGGCGGGCAACGCCGTCGGCATAGCCGGCCGGCACCACGCCGATGATCGAATCACGGCCGGCGACCCAGCTGGCGCCATAGCTCACGCTCTGGCCGCGGCGCACGCGGCGGATCTGGACGACGGCCGACGTGAACTCCATGACGGGCTGCAGCGAGCCCCTCGCCCGCAGCGCTTCGGCCGGATACCCGCCGTAGAGCATGATGCCCGGGCGCACCAGGTCGCCGGGAACGGGGTGCTCGAACATGAGGGCGGCGCTGTTCGCAAGGTGCAGATGCGGCACTTCGCCCACCGCCTTGAGCAGATGGTCGGCCGCCGAGGAAAGGAGGATCCCCTGCTCACGCGTGACTCCCGGATCGGGCTGGTCGGCGTGCAGCGGGTGACTGAACAGGCCGCGCACCGTGAGGGCGGGATACTCGGCCAGGCTGCGGGCAAACGCCGCGAAGCCGTTCAGGTCGAACCCCAGGCGGGCCATGCCCGTATCGATTTTGAGGTGGACCGCGGCGCGACGGTCGAGCCGCAGCGCGGCCGCATGCAGGCGCCGGGCGGTATCTTCGTCGGGCACGCTGCAGGTGACCCCCTGCGCCAGCGCTTCGGATTCTTCGCCGGGAAACAGGGCCCCGAGGAGGAGAATCTCGGCATGAATGCCCGATTCGCGCAGCTGAACCGCCTCGTCGAGAGTGGCCACGCCGAACCAGATGCAGCCGGCCGTCTGCAGGGCGCGCGCGACGGGAACGGCGCCGTGCCCGTAGGCATCACCCTTGACCACGGCCACGACGGCGCGATCGCCGGCCAGCCGCTGCGCCTCGCGGTAATTCGCGATCAGCCGATCGAGGTGAATGAGCGCGCGCGTGGGTCGGCCGTCAGGGAGCATGGTTGCAGAACGGGCAGCGAGGAAACCGGGAGCCGGAAAGCAATCAGTGTATCAGAGCCCCGCCGCCGATGCTGCGGCCCGCGCATGCAGGAATGCCCGGAGGCCGCAGGCGCTCAGTTTGCGCGGTAGATCCGCAACGCACCGTCCCACTGGATCCCTTCGCCGTAATACCCGGTGTAGGCCGTGTCGACGACGAGCAGGATCGGACGGCCCTGACCGTCGAACGCGATATCGGCAGCGCGCCCGGGGCCCACCTCGATGGGCGCCGAGAAACCCGTTGCGCCGGGCAACCGTTCCGCGTAAAAGACGTAGGGCTGCGACGTGTTCCCGATTACCGGATCGTACTTGAAGTACTCGGCCGCCCAGACGGCCGCCAGCCGGCCTTCGGGAGACAGCTTCATGCGCGGGGCATAGAAGTTGATGTAATCGAAGTCGGTCGGCGCCATCGGCCGGAATGGGGCGAACCCGCCGCCGTTCGGATCGGTGGCCAGCGTCAGGGTCGTGGCCGGCGCGAAGAACCAGACGTTCGAGTAGTCATTGCCGAGGAATACGTCTTCGGCGCCGACGGTCGCCTGGTCGAACGATTCCAGATACGCAGCCGTTGCCGCCGTCACCGTCGGGCCGAACGAGAGGCGCGTGGGCGAATCGACGAGAGAGGTACGGTAATATTCGTAGGCGAATGTCGAGGTGTTCTGATCAATCCAGTAGACCGTCGGAAGCCCGTTGGCGCCGAGCCGGTCGCCGAACTGCACGCCCCAGTACTGGTAGTAGCTCGTGGCTTTGAGGGCCCGGCGCGCAAAGGCGCCGTTTTCGATGACGTCGACGGCGGCCGTGGTCATGGCCGAAGGAAAGACGGCAAAGATCCGGTCGTCGACGACGCGCACGTCTACCGACCGATTGTAGTAATAGCCCATGTCGGCGTGGCGCACGACGGGGCTTTCGAAGCCGCCCGCCGCCGCGCCGCGCACGATCGCGGCATAGGCGTAGCCCCAGTCGTCGTCGGCCGCGTAGGCGATCACCGGCCGCCCGGCGCCGTCAAAATCGAAGGCCAGCGTGCCGTAATTCAGATTTCCGTTGCGCATCGGGTAGAGCGGGAACGGAGCGGTCGTCCGGCTGAACGCATAGCCGTCGACCGTGCGCAGGTACTCGATGCCCCCGTCGCTGACCGTCGCGACATGCAGACCGTCGGGGCGCAGCGCGAGCACGCCGGCAGGCTCGTTACCCTGCCCGTAGTACGAGGCGATGCGCCGGCCCGTGAAGCCGCTGACCGCCGTCTGTTCGAGCGGCGGCGGCGGCGCGATACCGGTATCGATGACCCCGCCGTCGGGGAGAAAGTCGAGGTGGCCGAATTTGTTGCCGGTCAGCGCCGCCATGCGCAGGCCGCCGGTGATCGAGCCGCCCATCCGGGCGAGCAGGTCGAGGGGAATGCCGACCGTGAGCGCGTTTCCGGCGAACGTGGCGGCCAGCGGGCGCACCGCCTCGGCCGTGACAAGCCGGACGTAGCCGCGGTCGACCGGCGTGAAATCAATGGTCGCCTCGACGCCGAGCGCGGCCGACGTAACCGGGCGGCCGAGCGAGGCGGCGAGCGCGTTCATGCGCGGGAGCAGCACGCTGTCGCGCCCGGTCGCCGCATTGCGGTCGACGTCGAGTTCGAGGATGCCGCGCACGCTGCCGTCGCCCGCGTTCCAGGGCGCATCGACCGCGTTGCGGAACCCGACGCGGATGAAGACCGCATCGGTGCCCCAGGCGACGGTCACGTCCGACACGTCGGGCGACCAGGCCGGGGCCGTCTTGCCCGAAGCGTAGACCGGGAGCGAAGCGGCCGGGTCGCGCGCCAGCACCGAGGGATAGACGGTAATATCAACGACCGTTTCGACCCCGGCTTTCACGTCGGCGGTCGCATCGCCGGAGTATCCGTGCACCAGCTCGGCGGTCGATCGGATGAGTCCCAGAACCCGCACGAGCCGATTCGGGCCGGGTTTTACGGGAAGTGCGACCGAGCGCTCGCGCACCCGCTGAACCACGGGCTTTTCCATGTCGTCGGCCGAAACGACCACCAGCCACTCCGAGGGCACGACGGCGTTCTCGCTGGCGTGCGGCAGGTAGCCGGCCGCCGGCAGTTCGAGGCGGATGACGCCCCGCTCTTCACTGTCGATACGCGCGCAGGCCGTCAGCGCGACCAGCCCCAGGACCCCAATCAATCCCAACCGTTTCATGGCGGCTCCTACTTTTCGTCCGGGAGATGAATGCGAATCGTCACCGACGACGGTCTGCGGGCGTCGGTCGGCTGCTGATTGATCGGCGGCAGGCCGCCCCCGCCCAGATTCGGGGCCCCCGAGGCCGGCGCAAAGCCGAAATCGCCGGCCGCCGATTCGGCGTCGTCGCGCGTCACGGCGCTGCGGGCCGACCCCTTACCCTTGACGCTCACGCTCCGATCGAGGGCGCGCAGCGCCGCTTCGTCGAGCATCAGGGCGGCGCCCGGCGGCAGGCTGGGGCCCACCTGGCTGCGGCCACCGGCCGCCAGCACGATGTTGCCGGGAATCTTCGGGTCGCTGCTGCGTACGTCGACCGAGCCTTCGAGCACGGTTACCGTCGACCCTTCGCCTTCGGGGCCGGTTTCGACGACGAACTCGGTGCCGCGCACGCCGGCGACGGCGGTCGGGGTCCCGAGCTCAAACTTGTTGCGACCGGCCAGATACTTCGAAACGGCGGCCTTCACCTTGCCGCTCCACAATTTGAAGAAGCTGCGGCGTTCGCCCTGCGGCTTGTAGACGAACTCGTTCAGCTCGAGCTCGCTCGCGGCGGCCATGCTCATCGACGATCCGTCGTTCAGCTTGAGACGGGCGCTCGACGAGGCGGCGGTCCTGATCCGGTCGCCCAGAAAGAGCGCTTCGCCGGGCTGCAGCCGGCCCCATTTCTCGGCGCCCGCGTGGCGCACCTGCACCTTGCCGAGCACGATACTGGCGGTTCCGATGCGCTCGGGTTCGGCGCCGGAAGCCGGCGCGGCGAGCGCGAGCAGCAGAAGCATGGAGGTGAAAAGGCGCATGGCTGTCCCCTTACCACCGGGCCTGAATGCCCAGGGCATAAATCACGCGTTGGTAATCGAAAAGGTCGACGCTCGAGCGGTTGCGCACGTAGCGCAGATCGACGCCGGCGCCCCAGACCTGCCCCTGGACGCCGAGTTCGGCGCCGGCCGACAGTTCATTGTCACTGCGGTCTTCGAGGCTCACCCCGCCGTCGGCACCCGGCAGCACGAAGGGATTATCATAGTTGCGCCCGGTATAGGCGACCTGTGCGCCGAAGCGCCAGAGTCGTCCGAGCGGCAAGTCGGCCTGCAGGCCGCCGCGGTAGCCGCTGTGCGACCAGACGTTGCCCTCACCCTCGGCATCGCCGAGCAGGTAGGCCACGTACGGGCTCAGGCTGCCGCGCCGATCGAGAAACGACCAGCTGTAGAAGAGCGTCGCCTCGTTGCTGAGGCTGTCGCGGGTCTGCGCGTAGGTCGCGCCGCCGACCGTCAGTGCGGCCGGGTCGCTCGCGAAGTCTTCCATCGAGAGCGTATTCGCGACCCCGACGCCGTGATCGCCGGTTCGAAAGACGTACGTCGGGCTGATGCTGTGGGTGCGCGAATAGAGATTGTAGGTGGCGCCGTCTCCCAGCGGCCCGAGCACTGAAAGGGAGAACTGGTACGGGAGCGCCGCGTAGTGCTCGCCCTCGCTCCAGCTCAACCCGGCCGCCGGCGCGTGATTCGTGACGTCGAACCGGTCGAGCACGTCGCGGTTGTTCAGATGATAGCTCTGGTAGAGGTGGTAGCCGAGGCTGCCGCGCAGCCCCCCGGCGATATCCGGCGACCACCCGCCGCCCAGCCGCAGCACGGCGCGGTCGCCGGCCCGGTCGGAGATCTCGGCCGGCGTAAACAGGCCGCCGTCGGTGGGCACGAGCAGCACGTTCGTGTCGTATTCGTTGCGCACCGAAACATAGACGTCCCAGGTCTTGCGCGCACGCCCTTCAAGGCGGTCGAGCGCGGCCCGGGCGGGGCCTCCTGCGTCGCCGTCGGGATCGAGGGCGGCAGCGCGCGCAAGCTCGGCCTTCGCCTCCTCTTTGCGCCCGAGGCGGTAAGCGGCGAGCCCGCTGAAGAGCAGCGTTTCAGGCTCGAGCTCGCGATCGAGTTCGCGGGCCCGGGCCAGCGCTTCGCGCGCCGCTTCGTCCTGCCCCTGCGCGTAGCGGGTCAGGCCGAGAAAGTAGTGCGCATCGGCCTCGGCTGCGTCGGCGGCGATCGCCTTCTCGAGCGCCCGGACGGCCTTCGCATACTGCTCGCTGCGGTAATAAATGACGCCGCGCGTGAGATCGACGCGCGCGCCCGCCTTCTCAGCCCGCTTGAGCGTCTTGAGCGCCTGCGCGTACTTTCCCTCGAACGACTGCGCCTGGGCGACGATCAGCAGCGCCGCGGCGTTGTCGGCGTCGGCCTTGAGCACCTGGCGCGCGGTTCTGCGGGCGTCTGCATACCAACCGCTGTCGAGCTCGGCCTGCGCGCGCTCGAGCAAGGCGGCGAGCGCCGCCTCGTCAGGCACGCTCTTCGCGGCCGGTTCCGTCGCCGCCGCGGGCGCTTTGGATCTGGCGCGCTTCTGCGCCGCGGCCGAACCGGGCGCCGCCATCAGGACGAGGAGACCAACGAGCACGAACAGAGAAGGAGACAGACGCAACATGCACTCACAGGGAACGGGGAAACGGGCGGGCACAGGAACGCCCGGCCGGCGGCCGGATTCTCCTTCTGCGCCCCGGTGTACATGCTAGTCGAACGGCGGCAAGGGTGTCAAATGGCGCATGTGACCGGGCGCACACGGTTTTTTCGGCTGCCGGAACCGAGGTTCGACGCATTGCGCCGACGGGCCCCGGTCGACTACAATTCTCTCTTCTGCACGCCTCTCTGGAAGGGAATCTGACATGGCCAGCCGCTTTCTCAAGGGGAACCTCATCGATCCGAAGCCGCTCGACCGTAATCTCAAGGTCAGCGACCTGATCGACGACTACTTTCTCGCCTACAACGCGGGCCGCCTGCGCGAAGCCTGCCACGTCTACGCCCAGAAGATGCTCGGCAGGAACGTGACCGTCGGCATGAGCATCACGGGCGCCCTGACGCCCGCAGGGCTCGGCCGTTCCTCGGTGGTTCCGCTCATCGAGCGGGGGCTCGTCGACTGGATCGTGTCGACCGGGGCCAACCTCTATCACGACACCCACTTCGGCATCGGCCTGCAGCTGCGCCAGGGGAGCCCGTTCTACGACGACACCCGCCTGCGCGAAGAAGCCGTCATCCGCATCTACGACGTCGTCTTCGAATACGACGTGCTTCTGAAGACCGACGCCTTTTTCCGCGAAGTCGTGGCTCAACCCGAGTTCCAGCGCGAAATGAGCACGGCTGAATTTCACTACCTCATCGGCAAGTACGTGCTGGCCCGCGAGAAGGCGCTCGGGATCAAGAAGCGCTCCATTCTCTCAGCCGCCCACCTGGCCGGCGTGCCGATCTATACGTCTAGCCCGGGTGACTCGTCCATCGGCATGAACGTCGCGGCCCTGAGCCTGGGAGGCAACCAGCTGCGCTTCGACGTCAGCCGCGACGTCAACGAAACGGCCGCCATGGTGCTCGCAGCCAAGCGCGAGGGGGGCGAAAGCGGCGTGCTTATCTTCGGCGGCGGCAGCCCCAAGAACTTCATGCTCCAGACCGAACCGCAGATTCAGGAAGTGCTGGGCATCGACGAGAAGGGGCACGACTATTTCGTGCAGATCACCGACGCCCGCCCCGATACGGGGGGGCTTTCGGGGGCGACACCAAGCGAGGCGGTCAGCTGGGGCAAGGTCGATCCGAACCGGCTGCCCGACACCGTCGTCTGCTACACCGACTCGACCATCGCCATGCCGATGATGACCGCCTACGCCATCGAAAAGGTCGGCCGCCGTCCGCTGAAGCGCCTTTATGACCGGCGCGAAGAGCTCGTCGCGAAGCTGCAGGCCGAGTATGAAAAGGCGCAGGCACGCAAGAAGCGCAAGGCCCGCCAGACGACGCGCCGCAAGGCCATCGGCGGATGAGGAGATTGACGATTTACAATTGACGATTTACGATTTGCCGGCAAGGGCGAGACACACCTTTCACCCCGAAACTTCCCCTTTCTCACCGGGCACGGCGTGGGCGGTTCGCAAATTTGAGCGATTTTCGGTATAATTTTGTAACCTTTTGACGCCCCGCGTTACCACCATGAAGAAATTCAACATTTCCAGTGAGATGGTTTTCAAGATCGAGCGCCTGTCGGTGACCGCGTTCGTCGTGCTCGCCTGCGCGGTCTCGTTTCTCTACGTCAATGATCTGAACAGCGAGATCGCCCAGTCGGGGGGCCGCTTCACGCAGCTCCATACGTGGGTGGACAATTACATCCCCCTCCTCCCCGATTTCGTCTACTTCTACTACCTCTACTACGTCTGGGTCGTGCTCACCGCCGTCGCCGTCACCGAACGCGACAGCTTCTACCACGCGGCGGCCGCCTTCGCCGTGCTGCAGACGTTAGCCATCAGTACCTTCATCATCTTCCCCTCGAAGATGAGCCGCCCTGAAATCGTCGGCGTCGGGTGGAGCGAAGATATGGTGCGCACGATTTACTCGCTCGATGTCGGCTTCAACCTGCTGCCCAGCCTGCACGTAGGCCACTCGGTGCTCGTCGCCCTGGCCTTCTGGACGTACAAGCGCTCCTGGTTCCCCTTCGTGGCCCTGGGCACCTTCCTGATCACGCTGTCGACTGTGTTCATCAAACAGCACTACATCATCGACATCCCCTTCGGGCTGCTGTACGCGGTGGTCGCCTTCTACGTCACGGTTCCGGTTTCTCAGTTCGTGCAGAGCTACCAGCAGCGCGCCTGACGCCATTCGGGTACCGACGCGCGCCCGGGTCTGCTACGCTGGGAGCATGCAGACGCACTCCCTCGCCCGTTCATGGGTTCTGGCAACGACCCTGGCGCTGGCGGCCTGTGCCGGCGGCCAACGCATGCCTTCCGACGCGCAGACTTCTGCCGGGCAGGCCCCCGCGTCCGATTCCGTCAATTCCTACGAAACGTTTGAAGACGCCCTGACGGTCATCGGCCGGGGCGACGTCCCGTCCATTCTCGGGCTGCGGCAGGAGCCGACCCGGCCCGAAACCGTCCAGTTTCTCAACGGCCTGTATGCGCGCTATGGACGTGTCCTGCGCATTCACGCCCTCGTCGCCAACGATGTCGGCGACATTCACCGGGGCATCTTCATGGCCGCCCATCAGGGGGGGCCGTTTTTCTGGGAGCTGGAGAAAGCCGGCGACCGGTATACCGTCGTGCGGGGCACGACCGAGTCACCGCGCCTGCTCGAGGGCGTGACGCCGCCGGATGAGGCGGTCGCGGCCGCTCGGCGCTTCATCGACCGGATTTCGGCCGGCGAGACCGAGGCCGCGTTCGAAGAGATCGTCTGCAACTGCATCCGGCGCGAAGACTTCGAGGCCCAGGCGCGCGGTCTGCGCGAACACGGGGGCGCCGAGCAGGAGCGCCGGCTGATCGGGGCCGAATCAGTACCCGGCCTCGAAGACCGGCTGGTTACCCTGCACTTCCTGAGCCGGCGTGCGAACGGGCCCCTCGGGTTTCACATCGTGATGTGGCGGCCGGAGACGGAGTGGCGCGTGAATTCCGTCCAGTGGTCCCAAGACGACCTGATTCCCGCCCGACCGCTGCGCCCCTGAGGCAGTCGGCGGTCACCAGTCAGCAGTCACCAGTCGACAGTTAGCAGTCACGAGTCGACAGTCACGAGTCGACAGTCACCAGTCGAACTTGCACCAGTCGACAGGCGGAAGTCACCGGTCGACTGCCGGCCACCGAGGGTATCGGTGGCCCGCCGCCGGGCAGCTCGCCCGCATGATTCCGCCCAGCGCCCAGCGACCAGCTACCGGCCCCTGCCTCACTGCGCGATGATGTTGAACTCGACGCGGCGGTTCTTCTCGCGGCCTTCTTCAGTGTCGTTGGGCGCGATGGGACGCTCTTCGCCGTAGCCCTGGGCCTTCAGGCGTTCAGACTCGATACCGCGGGCGGCCAGGTAGTCCTTGACCGCCTGGGCCCGCTGCTGGCTGAGCTTCAGGTTGTACGCGTCGGCCCCCGAGCTGTCGGTGTGGCCTTCGATGACGACCTGCATCGAGGGGCTGTCCTTGATGGCCTGCGCGATTTCGTCGAGCAGCGGATACGAGTCGAAGAGAATCGTGGCCTTGCCCGTAGCGAAGCGGATTTTCTCTTTGATCTCGATGTTTTCCTTCGTGATCTGAATCTTATCGAAGCCCTGCAGCTCGAAGCGCACATCGGTGGTCTGGCCGTTGGCGATGCGCACCTGCTTGGTATCGGCCTTGTAGTTGGGCGCGGCGGCCTTCACGGCGTACTCGCCCGCCGGCAGCTTCTGCACGAAGGCGCCCGATTCCGGATCGGCCACGATGTTCGAGAACTCGCCGTTCGGCGACGAGATGACCGCGTAGACCCCCTGGCCGGTCTTGGCGTCGACGACCACGCCGCGCAGCGTGCCGGCGGTGACGACGGGGTTCAGCACGAAGTTGGCCAGCGTCGTGCGTCCGCTCACGATTGCGATGTTCGTGACGGCCGGTTCGTAGCCCTGGGCCATGGCCTTGACCTGATAGGTACCCGGCTCGACCTTGTCTTCGAACTGACCGGTTTCGGGGTTGGCCGCGATCGGACGCACCTTCGGATTGTTAAAGCTGATGACGCCCGCCACCGGACGTCCGTCGCGCGTTTCGAGCTTGCCCATGAGCGTGCCGAAACGCTGAATCGGCTCGAGGCGGAAGTTGACGCGGGTCGTGCGCTTGTCGACGACGCGGATGCGCTTGGTCTGCGGGTTGAAGCCGTTCGCCACGACCTTGACGGTGTATGTATCGGGCGTCATGCGCGCTTCGAATTTGCCCGAGAGCGGGTCGGTCGCCACGTTGGGCAGGTTCGTCCCCTCGAACGAGAGCGAGGCGAGCACCGGCTTGTTCTTGTCGTCGACGACGACGCCGGTGAAGACCCCGACCTTCTCGATCGGTTCGAGCTTGAAGTTGATGGCCACCTCGCGGCCCGCCTGAATCGCGACGGCCCCCTGCGCCGGCTTGTAGTTTTCCTTGCGCGCGCTCACGGTCACGTCGCCGAGGGGGAAGGCGTAACTCGTGAAGCGGCCCTGGCTGTCGGTGATCAGATCGGTCACGTTCTGACCGGGAAAGGAGACGATCGTGTCGGCCAGCGGGAGGCCGGTCTTGGCGTCGAAGACCAGGCCGCGGATCTTGCCCTCTTTGGGGGCCGGCGGCGGCGGCGGCGTGAAGTTGTAGGCGATGCCCAGGTTCGCCGTCCAGTCGGGCATGATCTCTTCGCGCGTATCGGTCAGGCTCTGTTCGGGCACGACGCCGTCGGTCATGCCGAGCAGTCCGGCCCCGAGGTCGGCGTACAGATCGATGACCAGGCCGCCGACCGGAAAGAAGCGCAGGCCCGGGGTCAGCCGCTGCGGGCTCGTGTTCCAGCGCCGCTTCTCGCCGATGTAGTAGCCGTTCAGGTCCGAGTACTGCTCGGTCGTGTACTCGAGGATGATCGAAAGGAAGTTCTGCGGAATTTCAATGCCGAGGCCGCCGACCCAGACGTCGTCGTCGGGAGGGATGCCGAGGGCGAACATCTGATGTTCCGAACCACCCGACGTCTCGAGCACGTTGCCCGCATTGTCGCGGAAGTAGCCGGCGTTCAGGAGAATGCGCAGCGGAAACGGATCGGGCAACACGGTGAAGTCGAACGTCGGCAGCGTGCGAATCCCGAAGGAGGTTGCACTGAACTCCGGCCCGATGTTCCCCTGTTTCGTGTTGAAGCGCAGCCAGAGGTCGCCGCCGAGAAAAAAGAACTCGTTCGTCTCGAAGCCGAACTTGGTACCGATCTGCAGGTCGCCGTTGGCCTGCACCAGGGTCGGCCGTCCCATGATCAGTTCGTCGCGGTACTGGTGCGAAGTCGTCAACCCCGCGATGTAGAGCTCCATCCAGTCGGCGGTCGAAATCGTGATGTTGCCGTACGTCTCAAGGTGGCGGTGAAAGAAGTTCGGCGCCAGAAAATCGTTCTGCTGCCAGTACTGCATCCCGGTGCCGACCGCGAAGCCCCCCTGGTCTGGCGTGTAGCCGGAGACGAGGCGAAAGAGCCCGGTGCCGCCGTTGCGCGTGACCGAGAGGCGGGGGGGAACCTTTTTCTCTTCGGGCGCACCCGGTCGGGGCGCGGGTGCGTTCTGAGCCGGGGCCGGCGCCGGAGCAACGAGGCCCGCAGCCAGAGACAGGATCAGAGAGAAGAGGAAGAAGTACCGGGTGACGCGCATGACTGGCTCCTACCTTGTCGGCACACCTGTAGTAAGGGGGTCTGCCGGCCGGAAAGGTTTTCCATATTAAACCGGACCCCACAGGGTGTGTCAAGAAAAAACCAGAGCAAGCATGGGCAGTTACGGCGTGATCGTGCTCACGCCGAGCCGAATCGGCAAGAGTGCCGGAACCGGGCAAGAGACGGGAGAAAGCGGGGGGGGCCTCAACGCGGCCCACGGGGAGAATGGCGCGCGCTATTCGACGCGCCAGTAAACGGTGCGCACCTCGTTCGAGCCCCGGCGGCGCTGCAGGACGGCCGTGGCGGTATATTCGAGGTCGCCGACCAGCGCCGACGAGGTCACCGAGTAGAGGTCGCTGCGGATGTCGATCTTGCCGAGAATGCGCTTGAAGAGATCGCCCGTGCCGTAGGCCGAGAGCACCTGCTGCACCTCGCTCATGGAGCGAAACGGTTCGGCGCTGCGCTCGTCAACGATGGCCTGGGCCGCCTCGAGGGTCATCTCGGGGTCGAGAAACTGGAGCGCTTCGACGCCGGCCGTGTTGACGTTCATCTTGGCCAGGCCCGCCCCCTCGCGCGGATAGACCGTCACGTGGGGCGCAATGGCCGTCCAGGCCTCCATGCCGATGCCGTCGATGAGCCGCAGCTCCGAGGGGCTGAAGATGGGGGCGTTGCGGGCCATGAAGCCCGGGTTGAGCTGCTGGTAGTAGCTGCTCTCGGCGCCGCCGGTCGACGCGTTGTCGTCGGCATCGATCCAGTCGACCAGCTTCGGCACGAGCTCCTGCGCAACCTGCTCTTCGAGCCCGCAGGCGATGAAGAAGTTCACGAACTGCTGCGCCAGGGGACTCTGCGGGTCGAGGCCGCGGGGAATGTCGAGCTTGTTCAGGTTGACCTTGCCCGATTCATCGCGGATGAGCAGCTTGACGGCCGCCCCCGTGTCGCCGAGCGGCAGGGCCGGCGTCTGCGGATTCATGAGCGCCCAGACCTCGTCCATGGCACCGCCGTTCTGCATGCCCATGGCCATCATGTCCGAGAGGCCGCCCATGCCGCCCGCGGCGTCCTGCCCGCCGGCCTCCTCCTCTGCCGCCATCTCGTAGGCGTAGTAATCGATGAACGCGCCGTTGGCCTGATCGCGTTCGAGGTCTGAAGCGAGCAGCACCTTGGCCGCCTCGACACCGACCTCGGCGAAGTAGCGCCCCTGCTGCGAAAGGCGGTGGTTGGTCATCATCGACATTTCGACGCGCGTGTTGTAGGCGAACTCGACGATGAGCGTCAGCATGAGCACCATGGCCATGAGCGTGACGATCAGGGCGGCGCCGCGCTCGTTGCCGACCACGCTCCCGCCCCGCACGCCTCGCGCCAGGCGCCCGCGCAGAACAGCCATCGCGTGTCCGGCGGATTTCTGCTGCGGCGCGCTCACGGGTTGCCCCCCTGCTGATTCACGCGGATGCGGCTGCCGTCGGGCATGTTGACCGGGGCGCCGAGCATGTTGCGCAGCTGCTGCCCGCGCAGGTCCTGCTGCCCCTCGCCGCCGTTCGTATCCTTCGGCGGCTCGACCTCGTTGAGCAGGGTCGGAGCAAAGAGCGGCATGCGCACGATCTTGCTGAAGAGCAACGGCTTCTTCGGGTTGTCTTCGTCATCGACCCAGAGCGTGACCTCGATGGCGGCCGGCATGACGTGATTCTGCTGGCGGCTGTCCCAGGTATCGTTCCAGTACTTGTTCTTGGCGTCGAGGAAGCGGAAGTTGAGGCCCCGAATTCCCTCGAGCAGCGGATAGATGTCGCCGCCGCCGCCCGGATCGTCATCGAGCGTGAAGTCGTTGCGATACATCAGATCGGTGCGCTCGGCCCTGTAATCGGTTTCGGTAAAGTATCCCACTTCCATGTGATCACTCTGGCGATCGTCGTCCCCTTCGGCCGCGATGATGTAGTGCGCGACCGTCGTGAAATCGACGCGGTCGCGGGGAAACCCTTCGGAGTCGCCGTTGATGCCGAGAAAGATCGTGCGGGTGCCCTCGGCCCCTTCGATCTGCCCCGTACCGCCCGCCGTCGCGGTGCCCCCTCGGCCCTGGGCCGCGGTCGTGTTCTGCACCTGGGTCGCGTCCAGATAGGCCGACTGCAGCTCCATCTCCATGCGCTGCAGGGCGATGCGCGCGGCCTGGTAGCGTTCGGCCTTGCGCTCGACCCGCTGCTTGGTCTCGACCGACATCACGAAGCTCTCGTACACGAAGGTCAGCACCATCCCCAGCATGAGGAGCGCCACCGCGACCTCGATGAGCGTGAAGCCGCTAGATGATCTTCTGGGTGACATAGTGCCTGAGCTGATAGGTGCGCCGCTGACTGCCGTCGCGCCACGATACCTCGACGAGAATCGACTTGATGGTCATGCCCTGCGGCAGCAGCATGACGATGGGGAGCACGGCCGGATCGACGTCGTCGAGCACGGCCTCGACCTCGTAGTCGGGGTACTCGCGCGTCAACTCCTCATTGACCTCGAGCACCTGATCGAACCCCTGGGCGCGCAGGATCATGCGCTCCATCGTGTCTTCGGCGATCATCGAGGCCACCGTGAGCCGGCGGATGCGATCGTGCGCCGCCACGCTCTGGCGCTGCAGCGCGAGCAGGGACACGAAGGCGGTCGACAGCAGGGCGACCGAGACCATGACCTCGATGAGCGTGAACCCGGCCCGCCGGCGCAGGCGTACGCGGATTTGCGCCGGGCGCTCCTGCGCTTCCCGACGCGGCGATGTCGCGGTACGGTTCATGGTCAGGCCTTACGCGTGATCTCGACATGCCCCGGCAGGATTTTCACCGTGCCGGTGACAGGCTGAATGAACAGCGTGAACTTGTTCTTGTTGTGATCTTCGATGTGGATCGTCGTCGGCTCGACGAAGCCGTGGGGGAAAAAGCGGACCACGACGACGCCGTCGGAGCGCTTGCCGAGCCGCGGGCTCTGCACGTCGGTGATGCGCACCGTGGCCGGGAAGCTGCTGCGCTCCTTGACGAACGTATCCTGGACCTTCACGTTCTCGACGGTGGCCCCGTCGACCTGCGGCGTCTCGACCCAGTACTCGCCCTTCTCGATGTCGATGTTGAGAAGAAAGGCTTTCTTGCGGAAGACCGACTCGTTGTAGAGATAGCGCACCGTCCCCTGAAAGCGGCGCATCGCTCCCTTGGCCCGCACCTCTCCCAGATCCATGAGGCGCGGCGTAACGATGGCGACGGAGATGCTCAGGATGAGCACCACCATCGTCAGCTCGATAAGGGTGAACCCCTTATTCTTTTTCAGAAGACCAGTTCGTGATATCCGCATTCTTGGCCGTGCCGCCCGGTTCACCGTCGGCGCCGTAGCTGATCACGTCGAACTCGCCGTGCGAGCCGGGCGACAGGTACACATAAGGCTTGTTCCACGGATCCTGCTTCATGCCCCCCTTGATGTAGGGGCCCGAGCCGTCCTGGCCCGCCTCGGTCAGCGCCTTCAGACCCATCTGGGTCGTCGGATACGTGCCATGATCGAGTTTGTACAGCTCGAGCGCGCTTTCAATCGCCTTGATGTCGGCCTTCGCCTTGACGCGCTTGGCCTTGTCGGCGTTGTCGAGCAGGTTGACGGTCACCAGGGTGGCCAGCAGCCCCATGATGACGACGACGACCATGATCTCGATCAGGGTGAACCCGCGTTGATCCCGCTTTTTTTCCGCACTCATGTCAACTCCCGAAAAATTGGGTCTGGCAGGCCGGCCGCCTTCCGGCGATCCGCCTGCGGTAAACGTCATCCGCCCACCAGCTGGTTCATCTGGAACAGCGGCAGCAGAATGGAAATCATGATGAAAAAGACGATGCCGGCCATGACGATGATCATCACAGGCTCGAGCATGGCGGTCAGGCCGGTGATAACCGACTCGACTTCGTTGTCGTAGGCCTCGGCGACCTTGAGCAGCATGCCCTCGAGTTCGCCGGACTTTTCGCCGATCGCCACCATGTGGATGACGATGGGGGGAAACACGCCGCTGCGCTTGAGCGGCTCGGCGATCGAGGCACCTTCGGAGATGCTCTCGCGCGCCTGCGTGATGGCGTCTTCGATGATCCGGTTGCCGACGATGTTGCGCACGATGTCGAGGCTCATGAGCACGTTGACGCCGCTCGCCAGCAGCGTCGACAGCGTGCGCGTGAAGCGGCTGATGGCGACCATGCGCACGAGCCGGCCGAACAGCGGCGCTCGCAGCGAGAAGGCATCGAACCGGTGGCGTCCCTTTTCGGTCGACACCCAGCGCCTGAATCCCCAGACAGAAAACCCCATCATCCCCAGCACGCCCCACCAGTAGTTGCTCACGAAGCTAGACACCTGGATGAGAATCTCGGTGTAGATCGGCAACGCCTGGTTGGTCTCTTCGAAAATCGACGTAATCTTGGGGATGACGAAGACGAAGAGCACGCCGATGACCCCCATCATGAGAAACATCATGATGACCGGATAGGTCATGGCGGCCGCGATCTTGTTGCGCAGCTTCACCTGGCTCTCGGTGTAGTCGGCGAGCCGCTGCAGCACGATTTCGAGCGTGCCCGAGCTTTCGCCGGCGCGAATCATGTTCACGTACAGATCCGAGAACACGCGCGAAGACTGGCGCAGGGCGTCGGCCAGGCTCGCCCCCTCGTTGACCCGGTCCTTGACGTTAGACACGATGCGCTTGAGACGCATGTTGTCGATCTGTTCGATGAGCGCGTTCAGACTCTCCATGAGCGGGAGCCCGGCGCCGAGCAGCGTCGAGAGCTGGCGGGTCATGACGGCGATGTCGCCGGGGGCCACGCGCGTGAAGGCGTTGCGCAGGTCGACCTGACCCAGCGAGAACGAGCGTCCTTCCTTGACGGCTTCGCTGTGCCCCTCGATCACGTCGGTGGCAAACAGCCCCTGCTTGCGCAGCTTCGCCCGGGCCGCCTTCAGATTTTCGGCGTCGATGACCCCCTTCAGGCTCTTGCCCGCCGGGGTCATGGCGCGGTATTCGAAAAGCGGCACCGGTTACTCCACCGTATCTTCCTGGGTGACGCGAAGAACTTCTTCGATCGTCGTCATCCCGGCAATGACCTTGTCTGCGCCGTCGTCGCGCAGCGAGCGCATGCCGTCGGCGGCGGCCTGCCGCTTGATCGTGTTCGAATCGACGTTCTTCAGCACGAGCTGGCGAATCTTGTCGGTCATGATCATCATTTCGTAGATGCCGCTGCGGCCCTTGTATCCCGAGCTGAGGCACTGGTCGCAGCCCTTCCCGCGATAGACGACGTTGTCTTTCAGCTGCTCGGGCTTGAGGCCGACCTCGGCCAGCTCCTCGCGCGTCGGCGTGTAGGCTTCCTTGCAGTTCGCGCAGATCGTGCGCACGAGGCGCTGGGCCATGACGGCGACGAGCGAACTCGAGACCAGAAACGGCTCGACGCCCATGTCGGTCAGACGGGTGATGGCGCCGGCGCTGTCGTTGGTGTGCAGCGTAGAGAACACGAGGTGACCGGTGAGCGACGCCTGAATGGCGATCTCGGCCGTCTCCAGGTCGCGCATTTCGCCGATGAGCACGACGTCGGGATCCTGACGCAGGATGGAACGGAGCGCCGAGGCGAAGGTCAGCTCGATCTTCGGGTTGACCTGAATCTGGCTGATCCCGCGCAGCTGATATTCCACCGGATCTTCGACGGTGATGATGTTGATGTCTTCGCTGTTGATCGTGGCGAGACAGCCGTAGAGCGTCGTCGTCTTGCCCGAACCGGTCGGGCCCGTGACCAGAAAGATGCCGTGGGGCAGATTGATGATCTTGCGGATGCGCGACAGGTTGTCCTGCGAAATCCCGATGCGGTCGAGCTCCATGAGCACGGCCGAACGATCGAGCAGACGCATGACGACGCGTTCGCCGAAGCTGGTCGGCAGTGTCGAAACGCGGATGTCGATGTCCTTGCCGGCGATCTTCGTACGGATACGGCCGTCCTGCGGCAGGCGCTTCTCGGCGATGTTCAGCCCGGACATGATCTTCACGCGGCTGATGATCGAGCTCTGAAACCGCTTGGGCGGCCGCAGCACGTTGCGCAGAATGCCGTCGACGCGAAAGCGGACGGCGATATCCTTTTCGCCCGGCTCGATGTGAATGTCGCTGGCCCGGTCCTTGACGGCCTGAAAAATCAGCGAGTTGATGAGCTTGATGATCGGGGCTTCGTCGGTGGCGTCGAGCAGATCTTCGACGTCTTCGGCTTCGAGATCGTGGGCGACGCTGTCGAGCCCCTCTTCTTCGAGCCCGCCGACCAGGTCAGCCGTATCCTTGCGCTCGTAGACGGCGTTGATGATGGCGACGATCTTCTCCGAAGCCGCGACGCCGACGCGCACCGGGCGCCCCAGCAGGGCGGCGACGTCGTCGACGGCGGTGAGATCGAAGGGATCGCTGACGAGCACTTCGACTTCGTCGTCGACTTCGGCGATGGGGACGATTTCGTAGCGGCGCGCGAAGTTGATGGGAATGTCGCGCACGAGCTCGGGAACGGCGATCTTCTCGTTCACGTCGCCGCGCCAGGGGATGTCGGCCTGCAGGGCCAGGGCGCGCGACAGCTCGTCTCCCGTGACCGCCTTCATGCGCACCAGAACTTCGCCGAGACGTCCGCCTTTTTCCTGCTGCTGCTCGAGCGCCTCGTCGAGCTGCTGCTCGGTGAGTCGGGTCGTGGCGCGCAGAATCTCGCCGACACGCTTGGTCGCAAGCATGCTCGTATCGATGGACGACGCTACCTGTCCGGCTTCCATTCCCTGTCCTTCCTCTTCATCCCGCCGGCAGCAAGGCCGGTCATTCCCATTCTTCGCCAAATCGCCCTGCCTGAGCAGGGGAGTTCGGGCGCGCTTGATCTCTACATCTTAACGAGCCGGAGCTCCGTTCGCAGGCTCCGGCGCGGTCCCCGGCGTCGGGGCCGTGGCGGGCGGCGCCGACTCGGGGAGAAAGGCGTCGCCGGTTTCGGGCGCCGCCGGCTCGTTATCAGCCTCGTCGACTACGGCAGGCTGCGGCCCCCCGTCTGCAGGCGTGGCAGGCGCGGGCGTTTCGCGCGCCGGCGGGGCCGTCTCGACCGGGCCGGGGCGCGCCGCGGGGGCGATGGCGGCCGGGCCCTGACGATCCGCCCCGCCAGCTGCCGACGGCGCCGTGTCCTGCACGGCCGCCGGGCGGGCCGACCGTTCGCGCGGCTCGCTTTCGAACAGCACCTCGTCCTGGATCCCATCGTCGCCGACGATGGGCCCGTACGTGCGCCGGAAGGTGTACTCGTCGTTCAGGGGGGCCACGTAAGCGTCTTCGCGGAAGCGGTGGAAGAATTCTTCGCGCTTGTCGGAGTACCGCTGCATTTCTTCGCGCGTCGTCACGACATAGGGGGTCAGAAAAATCAGCAGATTCGTCTTGCGGCTCGTGTTGTTCGAGGCGCGAAAGAACCAGCCGAGCACCGGAATGTCGCCCAGCACCGGTATCTTGCCCTCGCTGCGGCTCAGCTCGTCGGACATCAGGCCGCCGATGACGACCGTCTGCCGATCCTTGACCACGACCGTCGTCTTCGCGCTGCGCTTGCGGGTGATGAGCCCCTGCTGGTTGACGTTGAGGCCGGCGGGCGCCGAGGCCTGAACGCTCGAAATCTCCTGCTCGAGCTTCAGCTTGACCTTGCCGCCGGCATTGATCTGCGGCGTGATCTTGAGCGTGATGCCCACATCCTGACGCTCGATCGACGTGAGCACGTTGCCGCCGGTCGTGGCCGTCTGCCCCGTAATGAACGGAACGTTCTGGCCGACGACGATTTCGGCGTCTTCGTTGTCGCTCGTCAGGATGTTCGGGGTCGACAGGATGTTGACGGTGTCGTCGGTCTGCAGGGCGCGCAGCAGGGCGCCGAGGCCGAAAATCTGCACGCCGTTGAAGTCGATGGGCTTGGCCAGCGCGCCGAGAAACAGTCCCGAAAACGAGGGGACGCCCGTGGTGCCCACCGACAGCGTGTTCAGGCCGCCGAGGGCCTGGCCGCCGAAGGCGACGCCGTCGCCGCCGTTGATCTCGGTGCCCGAGTGCCAGGCCAGGCCGAGCTCGCGCACCTTGTCGACGCTCACTTCCATGATCACGGCCTCGACGTAGACCTGGCTGCGCGGAATGTCGAGTTTGCGGATAATCTCGCGCAGCCGGTTGTAGTCGCCGGGAGAACTGATGATGATGAGCGAATTCGTGCGCTTGTCGGGGGTGATCTTGATTCCCCCCTCGAACTCGGCGACCGCCGGTGCGGCCGCAGCCCCCTGCTGTCCGGGCTGTCCGGCGGGCGGGCGCCGGGCGGCGGCCCCTCCGGCCCCCTGCTGGGCAAAACCGGCCAGGGTCGACGACAGTTCCTCGGCGTTGGCGTAGGAAAGGTAGTAGACGTGAATCGTGCCGCCCGCCGTCTCGGGCTTCACGTCGAGCTTGGCGAGCAGCGCCTTGACGTCGGCCAGCTCCGACGACGAGGCGATGACGATGACCGAATTGAGCGCGTCGATGGGAATGACCCGCACCTGCGAACCCGAGGCGACGGCCGCGCCCCCTGTCGCCCTGCGCCGGGCCACGCGCGGGCTCGCCTGCCCCGGCGCCGTCGCGCCCGCCTGGGCGGCAAAGACGTCCTGCACGATGCGCGCGGCTTCCTGCGCCGAGATATTCTCGAGTTTGAGCATCTCCATGGCCTGCTCGCTTCCCTCGACATCAATCGATTCGAGCAGCTCGAGCATGCGGTTGATCTGCAGGGCCGTGTCGCCGATGATCAGCAGGTTCGTCGGCGGGTAGGCCACGACCGTGCCGTACGAACTCGAAAACTGCTTGAGCAGATTGGAGACTTCGTTCGCGTCGACGTAGCTGAGCTGCACGATGCGGGTGACGAACTGTTCGCGCGCCGCCAGGGCACCCTTTCCCGAAGAAATGTCGGTCGGGTTCTTGATCGCGTTCTGCAGGGGTACGACCTTGTAAATCGGGCCGGTCTGCACGATGGTAAGGTTGCGGAACTCGAGGGCGGCGAGAAAGACGCGGTAGGCCTCTTCGATCGACAGCGGCGTGGGGCTGATGATCGTCACCTTGCCCCGCACCCGCTCGTCGATCATGAAGTTGCGGCCCGTCAGCTTCGAAATCGTCTTGACCAGCTCTTCGATATCGACGTCCTTGAAATCCATGGTCACGCGCGTAGTACGCTGCGCGGCCGCGGGACGTGCGTGTCCGAGCGGGACGAACAAAGCGACAAGCAGAAGGGGGAGCCAGACCCTCATCAGAATCTCCAGTGCGGCGCCGAAGCTACCGCAGGTTGTAGTTAAACGTCATCGGCTGATCATTACGCGAGATGTTGATCGTGAAGTTCTTCTCCGTCTTCAGACTCTGAAACAACTGCAGAGCCTTTTCAGGAGAATCGATCGCCACGCCGTTGATGCTCTGGATGACGTCGCCGTTCTGCATCCCGATAGACATGTAAACGCTGTCGGGCTTGATGGCGAAAATCTTGTAGCCGTCGATCTGGCCGTTCTTGAAGTTCGGCACGACCCGGGCCTGCGTGAGCAGCGGCCCCAGGTTCGACATCGACTTCTCGAACTCTTCTTTGGGAATTTCAAACTGCCCCGGCGCGACTTCCTGCACCGGAAAACCGGCGCCCGCGTCGCCCGTCGGCTGCAGCGTGACCGGTTCGGGCTCGGCCGGTCCCCGCGCGGGGCGCGAGGGCCGATTGGGAATCTCGCGCTCGTCGTAGAGGGTCAGAATCTCTTTGCGTCCGTTGTTGAGGATCGTTACCGAACCCCGGTTGATCTCGAGCACCTCGGCCTGACCGCCGATCAGCTCGCCGATCTTGACGACCTCGGTCTTGCCCGAAACCTGCACGACGCAGTAGCTGAGGCGCGGCGGGCCGGCAATCGTCCCCAGCAGCGTCGCCTGAATCGTCGCCTTAACGGGCTCGCCGTCGGGAATGCCCGACTCGGGCGGCGGAGCGACGTCTTCAACCTTTGCGTTGAGCAGATTACGGTCGAGAATCACGCTGTAATCCGCCAGGGTCGCCGGCCGGGCCTTCTCGGCCGGCTGGGCCGCAACCGCCGGCTTTGCCTCGGGCATCGGCACGAAGCGGTCGATGGCCTCGCGCACGAGAAACCCCGCCAGCACGTACGCGATGGCGATGATCAACGCGCCGTTGGCCGCCCAGTAGAACCGGCGATACTGTTCGAGAACCCGATCGAAATCCACCATAACCGTTACTCATCCCCCCCGCAGCGATGACAGACGACCCCCTTGAGGCCGTGCATCCGCGCACGCCATAAAGCCAGTCATTCTAACACCCTGCCCTTCCCTGCATCAAGAAATACGCTCGTTGTTCCCGACAGTTACCCCTCCTGTATGCCTCCGGGGGGTCGAGGCTCGGTACCCGGGCGCCACCGTCAATCGTACAGATTTACCATGACCAGCATGCGCCGCGAACCCCGGCGGATGCCGAGCGAGACCACCTCGTCTTCGCGAAACCGGGCCTCGAGATGTTCGTACTCGTGCCCGGCCCCGAAGGGGAGGCCGTTGACGATCTCCACGATGTCGCCGGGGGCCACCCCGAAGACGTCGGCGGCCTCGTATGGCACGGGGTGGGCGACCCGCAGGGCCGCAAAATTCCCCCGCAGCGGCACCGACTGCCAGTCGACGCGCGGCAGGATTTCGAGGGCCAGTTTACGGGCGAGGTCGATGCGCGGGGCGCTCGAAGGGCGGGTAGACACCGGAGGCTCGGCGCCGGCCGATGGCAGGGTCATGACGCCGGTGCCGGCCGGAGACGACAACGTGAGACGACCGGGTCCGATGGTGACGACGCGGATGCCCCCCTCAAGCAGGTCGCCGGCGCGCACCGGAAACCGGTGGCCGGCCTGTTCGAGAATGGCGGTGCGGTCGCCGGCCGGTTGCAGGTGGGTTGCCCTCAGCCGGGGGCCGTCGTCAGACCATTCGGGGGGATAGGCGGCGCTCGCCCGGTTTACCCAGTCTGCCGAAGCCTTGCGGCTCTCGCGGCCGCGGCCGTCCAAGGGCAGATCGTTCCACACCCGCCGGTCGAGCACGAAGTCGAGCACGGCGTAGGCAAAGAGCAGCGAAAGCGCGAGGTGCAGGGTAAACCCGTACTGGTCGTAAAGGGTGCGCAGGCGATGGACCAAGCGTTGCTGCATGAAGAAAAAACCCACAAGGCCGGGCGGGGTGTCGTGTTTTGCGACAAAAACCGGCGTATATCCCGCGCGTCGTTCCGTTTCCCTTGTCCGGTAGCAGATGCCGTGCCAGCGGGTGATCGGACGTCGTCCCGGCGGTCGCTGCCCGCAAAACGCAGCGCGCGCGGTAAGTCTGCGCACGGGTCCGGGGGCGGGGGCACAGCCCGCCGGGGCCCGGCAGAAGGCCGGAGATTCCCGCACGCCCCCTGAGATACGGTACCATGATTCCATGGAGCATCTGGACAGCGCACTGACTCTTTTCGCCAGCCTGATTCTCGGGGCGTTCGGTTTTCCGTTCCCCGAAGAAGTCATACTGCCGGCGGGGGGTATCTCTGCCTATCCGTCGACGACGCGCCTCGGGATCGTGGCCGGAGCCGGTTACCTGGGCATCGTCGTCGCCGACAACCTCCTGTTTGCGGTCGGCCGCCTGCTCGGCGCGCGCCTGCTCGAGCGGCCGCGATTTGCCCGGCTGTTTCCGTCCCACCGGCGCGAGAAGGTCGAGGGGTGGCTGTCGAAGCGAGGCGACTACGCGATCGCCATGCTGCGCTTCACGCCGGGGTTCCGCGCTCCCGGCTATTTCTCGGCGGGCACGCTCGGCTACTCCTGGCGCCGGTTCCTGCTCATCGATTCCCTGCTCGCCATGGTCTCGGTGACGCTGCTGGTCGGTCTGGGCTACCACCTGGGCGAAGACTGGCCGGCCATCGTCGCCGCCGCGAAGGCGCAGCTGGGTCCGATTCTCGGGGGCGCGGCGCTGCTGGCGGCCGGCTATGCGGCATGGCGCTGGCACCGGGCGAGGCTCAAGCGCCAGGCCCCCAGCGTCGGCTGAGCCGACTCAGGCCCGGCACTTCGGGACACGGCGCGCGTGCCGACATGCGACTACCGCCGGCAGAGGCCCCTGCGGTATGCTGTGCGGCATGGGTAACCGCCGCCTCTCCCTGCCAATTCTCTCCCTGTCCCTCCTGCTCGGCACCGCCTGCGCCGAGCCCGAACCGGTTGACGCGCCGTCGCGTGCCGGCGTGCACTTTTCGCCGGCGGAGTATGATGCCGGTGATTTCTTCGCGATCCCCTTTCCCTCGTCGCTGCGGGTACGCGACGGCGTCGTCGACCTGAGTGCCCTGCCCGCACGCCGGACGAACTACCTTCTGCGGAACTTTCTGCCCCTCTTCGAGGATCGGCTGCGCGCGTTCTCGCCCAACGGCGCCGTACTCTTCGTGCTCGAGGCCGAACCCGCGCCCGGCGCCCTCCCCTCGGCCACCGACAGCACACGGCCGGATTCTCCCGTACAGCTCGTGAACGTCGAGCCGGGCTCGCCGCGCTTCGGCGAACGCATTCCTGTCGAATCGCGGTTCGCCCCGCTGGGAAATTCGTTTCAGCCCGACCGCACCCTCACGCTGCTTCCCGTGCCCGGCTTCGTGCTCGCCCACGACGAGCGCTATGCAGCCCTGGTCCTGCGGAATCTCGGCCCCGACGTAAAGCCCGCCCCGGCGTTCGCCGATCTGCTCTCGAACCCGCGCCTGCATCCCGCTGCAGACTTTCAGACGCTGCTCGACGCCCTGCCCGCCCTGGAGATAGCGGCAGGCGACCTGGCCGCCGCCACCGTGTACCGCACGGCCGACCCCACGCGCAACGTACGTCTCGCACAGCAGATCGTGCGCCGGCAGGCGCGCCCCGAAGCGACCGGTTTCGAACCGGACCCGTATCCCTACGCCCGCTGCCTGACGCAGGAGACGGCGAGTTTCACGCTGGTCCAGGGAAAGACGCGCGTGCCGATCTTTCTTCGGGGGAAGACGCCGTTCACGCAGCCCGGCGAGGGCGTATTCGCGTACGGCGACGACGGTTTCCCCGGCGTGCAGTCGTGGGAAGAGGTTCCCTTCACGCTCAGCATCCCCGACGGGCCGGTCCCCGCGGGCGGATTTCCCCTCGTCCTCTACCAGCACGGCGCAGGGGGTTCGCGGCATTCCTTCGTGCGCGACGGCACGGCCTGCAGCCTCGCCCGCCGCGGCGTCGCCGGCCTGGGGATCGATTTCATCCTGCACAGCGACCGCAACCCGCCGCCGTACCACGACACGATGTTCCTGCTCGTCAACCCGAACAACGTGCCGGCCGCCCTCGACGTCGAGAACCAGGCGGCCGTCGATCTGTTCACGCTGGCACGCCTCGCGCCCGGGCTGCGGGTCCCCGCGGGTACCATCGGCAATGCAGAACCGATCGGTTTCGACACGGCGCGCGTCGGCTACATCGGCCACTCGCAGGGGGCCTTCGTGGGCGTACCTTTTCTCGCCTTCGCCGAAGACGTCTCGGCCGGCATCCTTTCGGGGAGCGGCGGGCACATGATCACCTTCATCACCGATCGTATCGCCGGGCAGTCCATCGACCTGCAGCTCTACCTCGGGCTCGAAGACGCCGACGCCATTGAAGACGGCGTGGCCGTCCTGCTCGGCATCCCCGGCGAGAAGCCCGATCGCTTTCACTTTCTCTTCACGCTTATCCAGATGATCGCCGATCCGGTCGATCCCGTGAACTACGCGCGCGCCGTCTGGCGCGAGAGCGCGCACCCGAAGCATGTCTACCAGAGCGCGGGTCTGCTCGATCCATTCGATCCGCCGGGGGTCAACGAGGCGCTCGCCGTCGCCCTCGGTGTCGACCTCGTCGCGCCGGTCGCCATCCCCTACCGAAATGCCGAACTCGGGGGGGCGGCCGTGCTCGACGGCCCCGTGAAGGGGAACCGGCAGGCGGGCGGCCGCGCCATCACGGCCGTGAACACGCAGTTCCCCGCCGGCGATCACTGGGTCTATCTCTCCGACGTCATCGCGCGGCGCCAGGGAACCGACTTCATGGCGTCTGCGGTCACGCAACCGGTCCCCACGTTCCCCGCCCGCTGCGCGTGGGCCGCCGGCGGAACGCTCGCCTGTCCGTAGCGTACGCGGGCCGGGGCCCCTCCCGCACCGATTGCGACCGCAGCTACCGCATGCTAAGCTATGCGGCATGGCAATAAGGAAGGCCATTGCAGATGCGTTCCTGAAAGGGCTTCGCCTCGTCACGCTTCCGCTCCTGACGCTGGTACTTCTCGGGGCAAGACCGCTCGATCGCGGGACCGAGGTCACGGTGTTCGGCGGCGGAGGTGTTTATGAGGAAAGCTACTCCAGCTGCGGCACTACCTATTCCTACCAGCGACAGCGCCAGGTCGGCGGGGTCTCTGTACGGCACCGCTTCGAAGAGGATCTCACCATAAGCGGCTACCTCGCGGGGTTCGAAAGCCGCGACCTGCAGGGGCGTGCCGTCGATGAAGAGTCGGGCCAGATATCAGACCCTTCGCTCAGCAAGAGCTTCAGCGGGATCGGCGCCGTTCGTATCGGCACCGAGAAGGAAGGAATCGGGGCAGACATCGGCGCAGGTCTCGGCTACTTCGACGAGACCACCCTCTTGCCTTTTCCCACCGCGAGCGTGCGACTCAAGCCGACGCCTGAATTCTACCTGCAGTTTTCGGCGCTCGACGCTGAGGATTGGTTGCGCAGAATCCCCGTATCCATCGGGCTGGGGTACCGCGGGCGGCATCTGCACACCGCCTACACCCTTCCGGTCGAGCACGGCGAGTTCGGGGGGATTGAAGTCGATCTGCGAACCGACCTGGGGCTCGCACTCGGCGGCACGCTGCGCCTGGCCGAATCGGGAGAGTTCGGGCCTCGTAACGCGGGCCTGTTTCGCATAGCGTACTTTCTGCATCCGGCTGGCGTACAGAAGCCCCACCCGCCGGCGATACGGCTGCCTGACCTTGACTCCTCCGACCGCGAAGAACTCTGGTGAGGCGAGCCAGTTCCGGTCCGTCACTGCTACACGGCAGGCGCGAACTGTACCGTTCCGCTCCGCCCCGGTCCGCGGATTCCGCCCGGAATTCTGCCGTTGGCACAGCCTTCGCTACCTTATCGGGGCGAACACGCAGCCAGCGAGGTATCGCATGCACCCTTTTCCCCACCTGTACACCGTCGCCGCCCATTCGTCGCCCGAAGCGAACGTCACGCTCTCGAGCGGGCGGCTTGCCGATCTGACCACGGCATCGCCTGCCGAGTTCGGGGGCCCCGGCGATCAGTGGTCGCCCGAGACGCTGCTGGTCGGCGCCGCCGGCGACTGCTTCAACCTGACCTTTCACGCCATTGCGAAGGCGTCGAAGTTCGACTGGATCTCGCTGCGCACCGAGGTGCAGGGGACCCTGGACCGCCCCGAGGGGAAAATCAGGTTCACGCGGCTCGTCATCCGCGCTCGCCTCGTCATCCCGCCCGGAGCCGACGCCGAGAGGGCACGCAGGCTGATGCAGAAATCCGAAGACAACTGCCTCGTGACGCAGTCCCTGAACGCCGAGATCGATTTCCAGAGCGAGGTCGAGGTCGACGCCCCCCAGCCCGCCTGAACGGCGCAAGCGCCAAGCGCTGAGCACCAAGCGCTGAGCACCAAACCGGAAGGACCTTCGGCGCAAGGTACTGTCCTGCAGAATCGTCAATCGTTAATCGTCATTCGTCAATTGCTCCGACTCGTCACTTCCTCCGAAAAACCCCTTCCCACTCGAGCCCTTCGCGTCCCGGGAGGCTGTGCCGCGAAGGTTCGAAGCGGAGAAGCTCGAAGTCGGCGGCGAACAGGGATCGGATGTCGTCGGGTACGCTGTCGTAGGGCGGTCCTCCGGGCGGCAGGCCCACGAAGAAGACACCGATGAACACGCCGCCCGGTTTCAACCATTGCGCGCACTGCCGGACGTAATCTGCGCGACGGGCCGGATCGATGGCGCAGAAGCAGGTCAGCTCGACCCAGGCATCGAAGCTCGCATGCCACTCGGGGCGCTCGGCAAAGAGATCTCCGACGACCCATTCTGCCTCGACCCCTTTCTGCGAGGCGAGCGCGCGAGCCGCCTCGATCGCCTCGGGAGCGAAGTCGAGCCCGGTGACCGCAAGCCCCTTGCCGGCCAGCGCACAGACGTCGTGGCCGCGCCCGCATCCCGGCACGAGCACCCGCGCGCCGCGCGGAACGTATTCGTCGGTGAGCCGCTGCAGATTGGGCGAGGGCTGGCCGAGATCCCATCCCGTGCGCCCCTCGCGATACCGTTCTCCCCAGAATTCGGGGCGATCCACTTCGTTCGACATGAGTTTTCTGTTTCAGTGTGGAGTTTTCAAGTGTTCAGTCACTTCGCTTGCCGTCAATTGTAAAGGGTTCGAATGACGGATGCCGTGGGTCCGGGCCAAATCGTTTTCCGGACTCGTCACTCGTAACTTCCACTGCTACCCTGTAGGCCATGCATGCTTCATGGTCCATCGCTCTCCTGGCGTCCGGCCTGCTGGGTGCCCTTGCGCTCGCCGCCGACGTCCACGCCGATCCCCTGAACGCCGCCCCGCGTGCGCACCTGGACGCCTCGGGGTGGAAACGCGTGCGCGGCGCCATCACCGCCGAACAGGATGCCGTGCCCCGGCTGGCCGTCGACGGCGACCCCGAGACCGCGTGGAGACCGGATCCGGAGGCCGTCGACGAGGCGTGGATAACCTTCGATTTCACGCGTCCGTGGACGGCCCGCCCAACGTGGACCCGACTCTCGACCCGCTGGAACAAGGCCCCCACGTGGTTCCGCTGGGAAGTCTCCGACGACGGCGCGAACTGGTTCGCGATCGCCACCCGCCACCCGCAGGGGATCAGCGAGACCACCGAGGCCGAGGTGCGCGGCCCCTTTCTGCGCCTGGTCGTCCCCAGCGAGGCGGGGGTGGGGCTCGCCGAGGTCACCCTCCACGCCGCGCCGAGGAGGGGCAGAACCCTCGCCCCCCCGACGGTCGCGCCCACGGACAACCGGGTGCGCCTCGCCTGGTCGGCAGAAGGACTGCACGATCTTCTGGAGTTCCGCATCTGGCGCGAGTGGGCCGCGGCCGGCGGCGGAATGCCGCGCTCCGTCCTGCTCGGCGCCGCGCCGGTGACGGTCTGGACCGACGTCGTCGAATTTCCACCCGAGGCCGACACACGGTTCCGCTGGCGCGTCGAGGCGCTCGGCTTCGACGGTAGCGTTCTAGCCGAAGCGACGACCGGATTCCATTCCTTCGCAGCGCGAAGCCCGGCCCCGTTCGCCCTCCGCGGCGTCGTCGAAGGCTATTACGGCCCACGCTATCCCGACGCCGCGCGCGAAGACTTCGTGCGCTTCGTGGGAAACCAGGGGGGCAACTTCTATCTCTACGCACCGAAGCTCGACCCGTATCACCGTGCGGAGTGGCGCACGCCGTATCCCCCCGAACGGCTCGCGCATTTCGCGCAGCTCACGACGCTCGGCCGCGAACACGGCGTCGATTTCGCATGGTCGCTGTCGCCGGGGGTCGATTACGATCCGGCCTCCAACGCCGATCGCGCCGCCGTCCTCGCCAAGTTCCGCGCCATGCAGCAGGCGACGGGGATGCGCTGGTTCGGCCTGCTCATGGACGACATCTCCGTCGCCATCGACGCCACGACGGCCACGCAGCAGGCCGCGCTCGCGAACGACGTGCTGGCCGCGCTGCGTGAAAACGATCTCGAAGCGCGCCTTCTCTTCGTGCCCACGGTCTATCACGGGCAGCCCGACGGGTTCTCGGTTTCGAAGCGGCAATATCTCGGCGCGCTGTCGACGCTCGACGCCTCGATCCCCGTCGTGTGGACGGGGCCGGGAATCTTCTCCGAATCCATTGCGCGGGCCGACGTGGCGCCCGCCGCCGCGCTCGTGGGGCGGCCGCTTCTGCTCTGGGATAACTTTCCGGCGAACGACCTCATCTACACGCGGCGGCTCTTTCTTAATCCGCTCACGGGCCGCGACGCCGATCTGGCCGATCCCGCGGTCGTCTCGGGCCTGCTCGCGAATCCGATGTGGGCGCCGGCGGCCAATCGCCTTCCGGTCGGTTCGGTGCTGCGCTGGCTTCGCGATCCCGAGGCCTATGCCGAATCCACGGCCGGTTCCGCGACCGTGCCTCCCGAGTGGACGGCTGACGGGCTGCCGCCCGAGATGCGCGAATGGGTGCGCCTGTTCGACGTGCGCGCCCTGCCCGAAGCGGTGACGACGGCCGCCGAAGCAATTCCCCTCGCGGCGCTCGAAGCCTGGCGCGACGGCCACTGGCCCGCGCCCGACCTGCTCGAGCAGGCGGCGCTTCTCTACGTCGCGCCCACGCTGCTGCGGCGCATCCCGCGGGCCGACCTGGCGGCGGAGCTCCACCCCTTCGCGCACAAAGGGTCACTGCTCGGCGAGGCGCTGCTCGCCGCCTGGGTGGAACTGGAACACAGCGCCCGCTCGGGCGGCGGCGATGTGGCATCCGCCGCGGCTCCCCTGGTCGCCGCGGCCCGGGCCCACGAGTGGGTCCTCAACGAAGGGGGTATCGAAACGGTGCTCGACTTCGTGCTCGCAAACCCGCCCGCCCTTGCGCCGCAGGGACCGGCGGTCTCGGCCACGGTTCCGCAGCTCGCATCGGCCGGCGACGCGGTCGATCTCGTGTTCACCGGCGGCCGCAAGGTCCGCCTGTTCGGCCTGCCGGGCGCTGAAGGGGACCCTGCGACCGGCCGGTTCCGGTGGACCCCCGACCGCCCGGGCGCCGAGCGCTGGGTCGCCGTCGTCGACGGGGATACCGGGACGACGGTGCGCTACGGCCTCATCCGCGTCGCCGGGCCGTCTTCTGCCGGCGCCGGGTGCGCCTGCGAGTCGAGCCCTCCCGGAGACGGCGCCGCGGTCGCCCTGCTCATGGCGCTGATGCTCGCGCGGCGTCGCCCGGCGCGGCGTTTTCGCGCCGGATGACGCCGGTCTCGAGCGGGCGGTACAGCGCCCCGTCGGGCCCGACCCGTACCCCGGTCTCGGGAAAGTCGTGCGCCGACAGCCAGCGGATGAGATCGGCGGCGGTCCCCTCGGGATCCGGCTCGGGAATCCCGCGGCCGGTCTGACGCGTCGAGCGGATCCTGCCGCGGACAAAGCGCCCTTTACGGTCGACATCCAGCGCCAGAACCAGGCCGGTACCATTGAAACCCGTGAGGTTGAAGGCGCCGTAAGTGGCGAAGTTCCCCAGCGAGTAGGCGATCAGCCTGCGCTTGTAGATCTCCATGGCGCGCGGCACGTGCGGGCCGTGCCCGAGCACGACATCGGCGCCCACGTCGATCATCCGACGGGCGAACTGCATGACGTCGCCGCGCGACTCGCCGTAGAATACCTCAGGTTTCTTCGGCACGTGCAGGGCCTCGAACCCTTCGGCGCCGCCGTGAAAGGAGACGATCATGACGTCGACGTCGTTCGCGACTTCGCCCACGAGCAGCGCCGCCTGGTCGAGGCGCAGACTGTTGTTCGTGATTTCAGACGAGTGAAAGGCCACCATGCCGATGATCAGGTTCCGCTTCCGGTAGAACGTCCAGGTGCCGGGGGCGCCCGACCACCGCACGCCCGAGCGCGACAGGTGCTGCTCGGTCTGCGCCCGGCAGAACTCGCCGAAATCGTGGCTGTGGTTGTTGGCGAGCGAGACGAGATTCACGCCGGCTTCCTTCAGATGGCGCACGTACTCCGAGGGGGTACGAAAGGCAAAGCACTTCTGCCCCGGACGGCACTTCTGCGTCGATCCGCCGTCGCAGAGCGGGCCCTCGAGGTTGGCGAAAATGACGTCTCCATCCTTCAGCAGCTCAGCCACGCGACCGAGGGGTCCCCCGGCAGAGCCCGTGGGGAGCATCGGGTACGGGTAGTCGGTGCCCATCATGACATCGCCGACCGCCAGAATCCTCAGGTAGCGACCATCGGGCACCGTCAGAGCCGATACGCGCGCCGCCGCTTTCGCTTTCTCCATGGCCTCGACGATGGCGAGGTACTCATCGGCCTTCTTCAAGACCTCTTCCAGATCGGGGCGCGTTGGCGCAAGCTCCTGTACGCGCGTCCAGTTCGCTCTGGCTTCGCGAAAGCGACGGAGCATGAAGTTGGCCCACCCCAGCTCCCACCGGCAGTCGACGGCGAGCTGCGGGGCGTCGGCACAGATGGCCAGGAGCCTGGCGGCTTCGTCGAAATCTTTCTCCTTCAGCGCGCGCAGCCCGCGGGTCCAGGCCTCGGCCGGGTCAGGCAACGCCTCCGGCGTCTCCCGGGCGGGACTCGGCGCAGACACGGCGGCCGGAGGCACGGGGGCCGGTCGATGTGGCGGCACGGGTGCGGCTACCTTGGCGGGCTCACGCACGGGGGCGCCTGCACAGGCCGCCAGGATCGCACCGGCGAGGAGCATGGCCATCGCGTTGACTTTGCGCATCGAAAAAGCTTACCGAAAACCAGGCCATAAGGCGAAACGTCCCCGGTCGACCCAGCCGCCGCCCCACGCGAAGAACGGGCTCGCCAACTGGAAAAATTCCCCCGCTTCGGATAGAGTATAGGATTACCGGCAAGTTCCGGCGGCGTAGCCAAGTGGCCAGGCAGAGGTCTGCAAAACCTTGTACCCCAGTTCGAATCTGGGCGCCGCCTCCAATGTCGAAGGCCGAAATCCACACGGGTTTCGGCCTTTTCTTTTTCCTCCTTCTCCGCTGTTCATCGGAGTGCCCCGGGGCCCGGTGCGCGACCGGTCGTTGTGTCTTGCTGTCCGTCGTTGGCCCATCCTGACCGTGAGGAGGGTTCGAATGGCCGACGACACGCCGCTCTGGAGTTCGCTCTCGGGAAAACCCCGCAGCTATCCACGCCTCGAAGGAGACGTCCACGTCGACGTGGCGGTGGTCGGGGCCGGCGTGGCCGGCATCATGACCGCCTGGTATCTCAAGCAGGCGGGTGCCCGGGTGGCGCTGGTCGAACGCAACCATCTCGTCGCGGGCGAGACGCATCATACGACGGCGCACCTGACCGGGCTCCCCGACGCCGAGTTCTCGCGCCTGCGCCGGGCCTTGGGGAGCACGAAGGCACGCGGCGTCTGGGACAGCGAGATGGCCGCCATCGATCTCCTGGAGCACGCCGTCAGGAGGAACAACATCGACTGCGGCTTCGAGCGCGTGCCCGCCGTGAAGTATGCCCCGACGCACAAGGACGTGCGCAGCCTCGAGCGCGAGATGCGGGCCATGCGCAAGCTCGGCATCGACCTCGAAGAAACGACCGACGTCCCGCTCCCCCACGCGGCCGCCTTTCGCATTCAGGGGCAGGCGAAGATCAACCCGGTGCGCTTTCTGCGCAGCATCGCCGCCATGATCCCGGGCGACGGGTCGCACGTCTTCGAACACTCGCCCGTCCACCACGCCGTCAACGGAGTCGTTCGCACGCACGACGGATTCGTGCGTTCAGAGGCCATCGTACTGGCGACCCACTACCCCTTCGGCGATCTGCGCATCGTGCCGAAACTGCACCCGAGCCTGACGTACGCCATCGCCGTCACCGGTCGTCACCGGCTGCGCAACGAGCTCTATTTCGACAACCTCGACCCCTATCACTACATCCGGCTGCACGACCGGTACGTGATCATCGGCGGCGAGGATCACCCGATCGGGACCCCGGCCGCCGGCGAAGAGCACTGGGCGCGCCTCGTCGAGTTCACGCGGCAGACGGTCATGGAGAACCCCGTCGTTCGCCACCAGTGGTGCGGCGAGGTGCTCGAGACCCTCGACAGCCTCCCCTACGTCGGGCACCACTCTTCGGCGTCGTCGCGCTATATCGCGACCGGCTTCGCGGGCACCGGAATTACCTGGGGAACGCTGGCCGCGCGCATCAACGCCGATCTGATTCTCGGCCGCCCGAACGCATTCGCAGACCTCTTCGACCCCGACCGCATCGGGCGGCTGCGCGGCATCCGGCGAGCCGTGCGCTACAACGTCTCGGTCGCCCATCAACTCGTGCGCGGCTGGAGCCAACCGAAGTCCGACGAGCACATCGATGCGCTTCGCCCGGGCGAAGGAGTCGTCGTGCATCACGGTCTACATCCGGTCGCCGTCTCGGTAGACGAGAACGGCGAGGTGCGCGCCGTGTCTGCGGTCTGCACCCACCTGGGCTGCATCGTCGCTTGGAATCCGGCCGCGAAAACCTGGGACTGCCCTTGCCACGGATCCCGTTACGAGGCCGACGGCGAAGTGCACACCGGGCCCGCCACCCGGCGGCTCGAGCCGGTAGACCTGGATGAGCTGGGCCCCGACACGCGCCCCCGGGTGCATCTCAAGGAAACCGATCTTCCCGGCGACGACACGCACCCCCCGAAGCAGCCGGGACATCGACCGGCCGCAAACAAACCTCCGGAGGAGTAAGCGATGGCGACCCAACCGATTCCCGGAACCGAACGCGGCAAACGGCTGGCCGGCGGATTCGCCGTCGCCGGCGCCGTCGCCATCGTGCTCTCGTACTTCGTCCTCTTCGCGCCGTGGACGGCGGCGCCGCTGCTCGGACTTCTCCTGCGCGTGGCCGGCCTGCTGCTGCTCGGGTTCGCGGCATTCTACTTCTGGGCGGCCTGGCGGCAGTCCAATCAGGGGTCGGGGCGGCCGCCCGGCGGCGAGTACCGGGGCAAGTAAGGCCGAGGGATCCCCCACATCGGGTTACGGCACGCGGTACAGATAGGCCGCAATGTCGCGGGCCTCGGCCTCGGTGAGGCCGAGCGCCGGCATGGCCGTTCCCGGCGCGAACGCCTGCGGATTGCGCAGCCATCGGACCAGATTGGCCGGCGAATTGGCCAACTGGCCGCCGATGTACATCTGATGGCGGAAGTCGGTCAGCTGCGGGCCGACGCGCCCGCGCGCCTGTGCAATACCGGGAATGACATGACAGGCGCCGCAGCCGTACTTCACGATCGCATCCCTGCCCCGCCCCACGTCCCCTTCGAGCTCCCAGACCGGCTCGGTCGGGTGCGTGCCGCCGCCCCGCAGCCACAGGTGCGCGCTGATGCCGATCAGGGCGACCAGAGCGCCGGCCAGGGTGACCAGGATAGCCCGCTGTTCCACTCAGCCCTCCTCTGCAGGGGAACGCCGCAACGCATCGGCCCGGTCGACCCGCGCGGCAAGGCGGCGCAGATGCGTCGCGAACAACGCCAGGGCCGCCCCCGCCAGCACGGCCCCCGCCGGCATCCACATGACCATGCCGGCGATCTGCTGATCTTCGAGCGGCGTCCACGTCGAGGCCGAAAGCCGTTGCCCGTAGGCGCGGTAGAGCGGGCGCGGCGCGAACGCGATCAGCATCCCCAGGGCCGAACCGTGCAGCGAGGTCAGAAAGAGCAGCAGCGCCCCTTCGCTCCCCGCCGGGCGCCGGCGAGAGACCGGGTCGAGTACGGCGTGCCAGAAGAGCAGCGCCGCCAACAGGAAGACGGCATGCTGCGCTTCGTGCACCCAGGTATTGAAGAGCGCCGCATCGTACAGGCGCGGGGCGTGCCAGAACCAGATCGCCGCGGCGTAGACGGCCCCGGCCGCCGCCGGATGTCCGGAGAGGGATCTCACCGTGCGCCATCCGGGACGCGTGAGCCAGCGGCGGGCCAGAAAGCGACGGGCCCGATGCGGCAGGCCCCCGAATATGACCGTGAAGGGGCGTCCGAGCGTCAGGAGGGGGGGCGCCAGCACGAGCAGCGCGAGGTGCTGCACCATGTGCACCCAGAACAGCGCGGCCCCGAGCCGGTGGATCGGCGAAAGCAGGGCGGCCGCCAGCAGAAGCCAGCCGGCGAGAAAGCCGGCAACGGCGCCAGGGCCGATGCCGTGGCCCGTGCCGGCGCGGCCCCACAGCCGCCGTACGCCCCACCCGTAGGCGAACAGCAGGACCAAGAGCAGCGCGACGGGCCAGGGCTCGTACGTCCACCCGTACGACGGCGCCGCGAGCTGGTTCGTATGCGCCGACGCAGACAAAGGCCATCCCCAGACGACGAGCCCGGAGACGGTGACGGCCGCGCGAGAAAAGGTTCGGCTCAGCATGCGCGAAGGTAGAAGAAAATGGGAATGCTCTGCACGAGGATGATCATCAGCCCGGCTGCATCCAGCATCACGCCGAGGCGCGCCGTGTCGTAGCCCGCCGCCGCCGCGATGCCCTCCTCGCGGACGGTCGCCAATTCGCGCCGGCAGCGGCGCGCGATCATGCCCGCTCCCGCCGCCAGACCGACGGTCGCAACGGTGAGCCCGAGAAGCGCGACCACGACGCCGTTGAGCGGACCGAGCGCCAAAGCAGGAAACCCCCGCTGACATCCCCACTCGGCGATGTACCAGGCGCCGGCAAGATGGAGCAGCCACGCAACCATCCCGCCGAGCAGGCCGGCGGCAAGGCGCAGGCGCGACACGCCGTCACCCCCGTGCAGCACGGTACCCTCCTCAGACATAAGCCCCCACGTGCAGTGCCAGGTACAGGGTAACGCCCAGCGCAGCCGTGAAACCCCAGAGCAGAAAGCCGAGCCGCGTGGCGTTCTCCAGCATCGGCGTGCGGGCGAGAGCGGCGCGACGCGTGAGCCTGAGCACCCCGAGCGTCCAGATCGTCGCGACCAGGGCGAGCAGGAGATAGGCCGTCGACGGCGCGTACCAGGCGGCCGCGTAGGCGTTGGCCCCGGGAAGAAAAGGGGTCTGCCAGAGAAGGATTCCGTGGAAAATCAGGAAGCCGCCCCCCGCGGCAAGAGCCATGGCCAGCGGCGCCAGCGGGCTCTGCGACGCGTTCGGCTGCATGCGGCGCGCGGCCGCGCGCATCGCGACCGCCCCGATCGGCATCAGGAGATAGGCGGCCGCCGGAAGCAGCAGCCCGGGAAGTGGGAGCCCACCCTGCGGCCACGCGGCGGAATAGATGCGCAGGTAGAAATAGCTGAACACGAGCACCCCGAAACCCATGCCGAGAGTCGTCAGCGCCCCGATCATGCCCCACCAGCCGGTTCCGCGTCGGGCGACGAGCGGGAGCCCGGCCGCGAGCGCCGTGCCGCCGGCCTGAATTTTCGCCAGCGTCGCCGGGTGCGGCAAGAGCCAGGCAATCACGGCCGCGAACAGGCCGATGAGGCCGGCAACGGTGAGGAGGTAAATCTTTACGAGCACTCCGAAAAAGACCAGCAGCAGGGCCAGGGCGGCCGTCAGCGGCTGCAACGTCGAGCTGGGAAGCCATTGCACCGACTCGGGTTCGCCCGTGAGCACGTCTGTCGCGAGGGTCGCCCGCCATCCGACGGGAGCCCGGTCGAGCGCCTCCCGCGCCTGCCGCGAAGCTCCCGGCTCTTCCACATTCCCCTCCCAGGCCGGATGACGGCCTCCGACCCGTGGCGGCCGCTCCCAGGCGAAGATGGCGGGCGGCGACGGCAGGGTCCACTCGAGGCTCCCGCCCCCCCAGGGGTCAGACCCCGCCGGTTCGCCCGCGCGCATGCTGCGCAGGAGATTGACGACGAACACGAGCACGCCGAGGGCCATCAGATAGGCGCCTCCGGTCGAAACCAGGTTGTATCCGTCGACGTTCAGCGAAGCCGGATAGCTGTAGACGCGGCGGGGCATGCCGTACAGCCCCATGATGTGCATCGGAAAGAAGGCGACGTTGAAGCCGATGAAGATGAGCCCGAACGCGATCCGGCCCGCCCCTTCGCTCAGCAGGCGGCCGGTGAACTTGGGATACCAGTAGGAAATGCCGCCCAGGAGGGGAAAAAGAACCCCGCCGATGATCACGTAGTGAAAGTGCGCCACGACGAAGAACGTGTCGTGCACCTGCAGATCGAAGGGGACGACGGCCACCATGACCCCCGTCACGCCCCCGGCGACGAAGAGAAAGAGAAACCCGAGCACGTACAGCAGGGGCGTCTTCAGCGCCGGCCGGCGCCCCCACAGGGTCGCGATCCACGCGAAGACCTGCGCGCCGCTCGCCAGCGCGATCATGAGGCTCGCCCCCGAGAAGAACAGCAGCGAGAGTTTCGGCAGCCCCGCGGCGAACATGTGGTGCACCCAGAGGCCGAAACTCACGAAGCCGGTGACCACGACCGCCATGACCACCCAGAGGTATCCGGCGAGCGGCCGCCGCGCGAACGTGGGTACGATCATCGAGACGACCCCCGTGGCGGGCAGGAACATGATGTAGACCTCAGGGTGCCCGAAGAACCAGAACAGATGCTGCCAGAGCAGGCTGCTGCCGCCCCCCTGCGGGTCGAAGAACGGCATCCCGAATGCGCGCTCGAGCTCGAGCAGAAGAGTGGCCACGAGCAGCGTGGTGAACGCGAAGACGATCATGAGTCCCGTCACGAGCATCGTCCACGCAAAGAGCGGCATGCGGTGGAGCGCCATGCCCGGCGCGCGGAACTTCAGGATGGTCACGACGATCTCGATGCCGGCCGTGATGCCCCCCACCTCGACGAGGCCGAGCGCGAGCAGCCAGAAGTCGAGACCACGCCCGGAGTAGCGCGTGCCCGACAGCGGCGTGTACGCGAACCAGCCGGCATCGGGGATGAGGTTCACGAAGAACGTGGCGTAGAAGAGAATGCCTCCGAAAAGAAAGCACCAGTAGCCGAATGCGCTCAGGCGGGGAAAGGCGAGATCACGCGCGCCGATCTGCAGCGGCAGCAGGTAGACGGCAAGCCCCTCGACGAACGGCACGGCGAACAGGAACATCATCGTCGAGCCGTGCATTGTGAACAGCTCGTTGTAGAGCTGCGGGCCCAGGATGCCGTTCTCGGAAACAGCCAGCTGGGTGCGCATCAGCAGCGCGAGTACGCCCCCCAGCAGAAAGAAGACGAACGACGTGACGAGAAACCGCTTGCCGACCGGCTGATTGTTGACGACGGCGAGCCAGCCGACGAAGCCGGGGCGGTTCTCCCAGGTGTGATCGAAGTCGGACGGCGGCGGGGGCGAGTGACGGCGCGGCATGGTCACTTACTCCAGCATCTCGAGGTAGTCGACCAGGGCGTGCAGGTCGACCGGCGAAAGATAGGTGGGCGGCATGAGGTTGCCCGGCTTGATCGCCTGGGGATTCGCGATCCATCCCATCAGGCTGCCGCGCGTGTTGGGGAGCGTGCCCGCCCCGAGGGTCAGGCGCGAACCGATGTGCGTGAGATCGGGGCCGATATCCCCTGCTGCCGGCGTTCCGGCGATGGCGTGGCAACCGGCGCAGCCGGCTTCGCCGAAGACATCCTTTCCCCTGCGCTGCGCCTCGGTCCGGGGCGCGGGTGTGGGGGCCAGCCGCGCGCGCACCCAGGCATCGAATTCCGCGTGCGGCAGGGCCACGACCTCGAAGGCCATGTGCGCATGCTGCAGTCCGCAGAATTCGGCGCACTGACCGCGGAACAAGCCCGGCCGGCCGGCCTGCAGGGTCAGCGCCGTGTCGTGGTCGGGGAGCAGGTCCATCTTGCCGTGCAGCGCGGGCACCCAGAAGCTGTGAATGACGTCGGCCGAGCGGAGGCGAACGCGAACGGGAACGCCGACGGGGATGTGCAGTTCGTTCGCCGTCACGATCCCCTGCTCGGGATAGCGAACGGCCCACCACCACCGGTACCCCTCGACCTCGACGGTCAGTCCGGGTTCGGGCTCGCGCAGGCGCACCGTGGCGATCACGGTCATGATCATGAGGCCGATGAGGATGACCGCCGGGATGGCGATGCCCCCCACCACGATGAACACGGTCTGCCGTTCGGCGTCGCCGTGGCCGGCCTCGTCCCGGGGTCCCCGGCGCACAATGGCCACGAGCGCGAGGACGGTAACGAGAAGCAGAACCGCCGTGGCGATCACGAACATGAAGTTGCCGAGGGTGAGCGCGTTCTTCGCTGCCGCTGACGCCGGATCAAGCACCGATTGGATCCGGTTGCCGCACCCGGTGCCGGCGAGCGCAAGGGCCATCCCTCGACGAAGCGCGCCGCGTGCCATCACCGCTGCTCCCGCTCGAAGGTCTGCGCCACGAGAACGTACTCCACCAGCGCCCCGAGTTCGGCATCCGTAAGCCGCCCCTCGTAGGCAGGCATGGGCGTTCCCCGCTCGGGCTCGAGCACGAATTCGCGAATCTCCTTGCGGCTCAACCGCTCGTCACTGCGGGCGAAATCGGGGCCGACCTTGCGCCCATCGCCGGCCACCGCATGACAGCTCGTGCACCCCTTGTCGGCGAAGAGCTGCCGGCCACGCTCGGCCAGTTCGGTCAACTCGATACCGGGCGGCACCGTTGGGGGCTGCTCGCGTGGCCAGCCGGTCCACGGAGACTGGATGCGAATTTCGGACAGGACAACGAGCAGCGCGGCGGTGACCACGATGGCCCCCGAGAAAATCGGCCGCTTGCGCACGCCGCGCCAGGGTGAGCGATCGAGCAACGGCAGGAGCAGCAGAAATCCCAGCACGAAAAGCGGAAGCAGCACGACGATCGGCACCGCCAGCCAGGGCGGGAGCAGCGCAATCATGGTGCTGTACCAGGCGTACCACCACTCCTCCATGGGGAACACCGTTTCGACGAGATTCGCTTCGGGGTTCGGCAGGGGCGGACCCAGGATCACGGCCAGGGCCACGGCCACGAGAAAGACGACGAGTGCCATGCCCCCCGACTTGGCCGTCGTTTCGGGAAAGAACATCTCGCCGTATTTGTCGGAATGTTTCTGTTCGTCATAGAGCCTGCGCTGCGCCTCGGCCGACGGCACCGGCTCGCGCCGCTCGCGCAGCGAGGTCGTGCCGTGCAGCACGACGAGATACAGGTGCCATCCGGCCAGCGCGAGCAGCAGCAAGGGGATCATCACGACGTGCACGCTGAAGAACCGGCTCAGGGTGCGCGCGCCGATTTCGGTGCCCCCCTGCACGATGATCGCCAGTTCGTCGCCCAGCAGCGGAACCCGGTTGAACATGTGCAGCACGACGCGGATGGCGTACATCGCCCGGGTATCCCAGCGCAGCACGTATCCGGTAAAGGCCATCGTCAATACGAGCACGAACATGCCCACGCCGACGTAGTACGTCCCCTCTCGAGGCGACTTGTAGCCGCCGACGAGCAGGATGCGGAACAGGTGTGAGAAGAGCATGACGACCATGAGGCCGGCCGTCCAGTAGTGCAGTCCGCGAATGAAGTTCCCCAGCGGCTGCTCGCGCGTGATGGCGACGACGCTGTCGAAGGCCGTGTCGGGCGAGGGGGAGTAGGTGAGCGTCATGAGGGCGCCGGTGGCGACCATGACGCCGAGCAGGGTCAGGAGGGTGGCGCCATCGCCGTAGTACCACGATCCCTTGGCCACCCTGCGATCGAGAAAGTGCCGCCAGACCGGACCCAGCCCGAACCGGTCGACGACCCACCGGCGGCTGCGTTCTGCCTGCTGCAACGCCCGTCTGCGAATGGCCGAAAGCACATGCACGCTCGTTCACGTCATGGGTGGCAGGGATAGGAGATCGATCTCGAGAATATCGTCACGGATGCGGTTCGCGTACCGGTAGAGCGGGCGGCTCGGGGGCCCGGCCCGGGGGTTGCCTTCCTTGTCGAAGATCCCCCCATGGCAGGGGCAGAAGAACCACTCGCTCCCCGGGTCCCAGTTGACCGGGCAGCTGAGATCGGTGCAATTGCGCGAGTAGACCACGGTTTCGGCCGCCGTGGGACGCCACACGAAGACCGCCTTTTCCCGCAAGGCGCTGGCCTCATCCCCACGGGGGACCGGAACGACGGCGCGGGTCACGGGACCGACGGGAAAGGAAGCGAGCGGCCCCACGGGCTGCCACCACTCCTTGCGTCGCTCGAGCGCCGGCGCGATTCCAAAAATGAGCGCGGGAATTCCGAGGACGCCGGCCGTGACGACCCCGATACCCTGCACGAAGCCGATGAGCAGTTTTCGCCGTTCCACCTGGGCAAGTTAGCACCGTGCGCCGTGGCGGACAAGGGGGGACGGGGGGGACCTTTGTTCACAACAACGATCTATAGTGGACGAAAGGCAGTAAGCACTGAGCGCTGAGCGCCGAGCAGGCAATGTGCCAACCTGCTTCACCGAAGCGCGGATGGCGAGAACAGGGTTAGCGGAATCTCACAATTCCAGCCGGCACCTGTTCCCTGTTCTGGACAGCACTGATAATAAATCGCAAATCGTCAATTCGTCACTCTTCACTCGTCACTCGTCACTTCTCCGCATGGGTCCGCTGCTGCTCAAGGTCTGGCTCCGGGTGCGGGACAGTTTCTGGTTCCTGCCCCTGCTGATCGCGCTCGCCTCCGTGGGGCTCGCCGCTGCCCTGATCCTCCTCGACGAAATCCGCGACGAAGAATACGCCGACGCGCCGTGGTGGTTCTACACGGGGAGCGCCGACGGCGCGCGTGATATCCTGGCGACCCTCGCCGGATCGATGATCACCGTAGCCGGTGTCATCTTTTCGACGACGCTGGTCGCGCTGACGCTCGCGTCGAACCAGTATGGGTCGCGGGTGCTTCGCAACTACACGCGCGATCGCGCGAACCAGCTCGTGCTCGGGACGTTCATCGGCAGCTTTCTCTACGCCCTGCTGACCCTGTTGTCGGTGCGGGGCGAGACCTCTACGTTCATTCCCCAGATCGCCATCACGGTCGCCATCGCGTATGCGCTGACGGCCTTCGTCATGCTCATCTATTTCTTCCACCACATTTCAGAGAGTCTGCAGGCCGAGAACATCGTCGCCAGCGTGGCCGAGGATCTGCACCATGCCGTCCGGCACCATTACCCGACCGGCATCGGCAAGCCTCCGCCGAAGGGCCCGCAGACCGACGCGCATGCCTCCCGCGCGAAGGAGGCCGAAGACGCAGCGCCGGTGCACGCAAGCCGGGCCGGATACCTGCAGGCCATCGACGGCTCACGGCTCATGCACCTGTGTTCCCGGCACGATCTCCTTCTGCGCATCCTGGTCCGGCCGGGAAATTTCATTTTCCACGGGGTCGAGCTGTGCCGCGTGTCGCCCGGCAAGGCGCTGACGCCGGAACTGGCCGGGGCACTGAGAGAAACGTTCATCTACGGAAGCCAGCGCACGGCAGTCCAGGACGTCGCCTTTCCCCTTCTGCAACTCGTCGACGTGGCCCTGATCGCCCTCTCGCCCTCAATGAACAAGCCGCACACAGCGATTTCCTGCGTCGACCGGATTGGCGCAGGGATCAACCATCTGGCGGCACACGAACTCGATTCTCCCTGGCGGCTCGACGACCAGGGGACCCTGCGCGTGATTGCGCAACCCCGCACCTTCGAAGAGCTGTGCGAAATCGCCTTCAGGCAACTGCGGGAGAATGCCGGACGTCAGCTGCACGTGCTCGTACGCCTGATGGAAATTTTTGAGGAGATTCTGCGCCAGTGCAGCGATGAGAGCCGACGAAGCGCCATCCGCCGGCAGGCCCGGCTGGCCTTCGACGCGGGCATGCGCGACCTGGTCGAGCCCGAAGATCGCTCCGTCCTTCGCACCGCCTATGCGCGTTTGTGTTCTCCCGTACCGGTCGCGCCGAAGGAGAAATAGCCCGGCCCACGGATAGGCACAGACCGCGCAAGATGGCCTGTCGACGAGCCGCGACCCTCGCATCGGCGCCGTCGAGGTGCGAAGGTGGCATTAGGAGGAGGCAGTTATGCGCGGATTTACCATCTTTCTCGAGGTGCTGATTCTCATCGGCGCCCTGAACTGGGGTCTGATCGGCTTCTTCGAATTCAATCTCGTCGGAGCCATCTTCGGAGAGACTCTCTCGCGGATCATCTACGCGCTCGTCGGGTTGGCGGCGCTGTACGAGATCATCGCTTGGAAGCCGGTGCACAACCGACTTGCGTCGCCGGCACATGCCCGGTAGCGCATCGCCGGTTTAACTTCAGGTGGGAACGGGCTTACCCGCTCCCACTTTTTTTGTCTGCCGACTGCCGTCTGAAGACTGACGACTGAAAGCTACCGCGCGCGCACGCTCTGCAACATGGTTCCGCTCATGCGCACCATGCGCCAGTCTCCCATCGGCGTTCCCTGCCCGCTGTTGACGATCATGGCGAACGAAAGCCTGTGCTTCGGGTGGGCCCAGGCGCCCGACCCGCCGTAACCGAAGTGTCCGAACGCATGTTTCGAAACGCCGCGCGGCGTGCCGACCATGTGGTAGCCCATACGCCAGCGCATCGGGACAATGAGAACGTGATCGGGGCGGCGGCTCTGAATCTGTGTGGCGCGCTCCAGCGTCTTTTCTGAAAGCAGCCGCACGCCGTCGAGCTCGCCGCCGTTCGCCAGGCACCCGTAGAACCGGGCAAGGTCGCGCGCCGTGAACACGCCGTTCGCGGCCGGGATGCAGGCCATGATCGCGGCCGGCGACGAGAAATCGAAGCCGCCGATCCCCCGCGGCAGCAACGCCGCCTGAAACGGCTCGAAATCACTGGGGAAACCGGCCGCCCGCAAGGCCGTACGCATCGCGGCGCCCATGAGACGCATCCGCCGGCTTACCTTTCGCTTCCCCGCACGCGGTCCCCGCTCCCGGCGGACGGGGCGAATCAGCTCGGCCACGCGCGAAACCTGATTCCCGGGCACGCCGACGTAGAAGCCGTCAAGGCCCAGCGGTTCGGCAATTTCTTCTCGCACGAAGCGGGGAAAAGGCTTTCCGGTCACCCGGCGCACGATTTCTCCGGTCAGGAACCCGTACGTGAGCGCATGGTATGCATGCCGCTCCCCCGCCGGGTGGCGCGGCCGGGCGCGAGCCAGCCGACCGATCATGCCGTCCCAATCGAGCAGGTCTTCGGCCCGATCGATAAGCGAGCGCACATCGAAGAGCCCGGCTTCGTGGGCGAGAAGGTGGCGGATGCGGATCTCCCCCTTCCCCTCCTGCGCGAACTCGGGCCAGTAGCGCGCGACCGGGTCTTCATAGTCGATGAGCCCCCGGTCGGCCAGCATGTGCACGGCGGTCGACGCGACCCCCTTCGTGGTGGAGTAGGAGACGCTCATGGTGTCGCGCTCCCACGTGTCGCCCGCCCGGTTGCGCACGCCCCCCCACAGGTCGACGACGAGCTTCCCCTGATGGTACGCGGCGATGGCCGCGCCGCCGGGGTGACTGCGGATCTGGGCCTCGAGGGCCGGGCGCAGGAGAGAGAACCGGGGATCGAGAGTACCGTGAATGGACATGCTTACATTGTCCTGGCGTTCTCCCACGGACGCAACGGCCTGGGCGGAAGCGTGCTGCTTTGTCGCTTCGATTTTTCGCTGCTCAGCGGGGCGTGACCAGGATGGGGACCGCATTGCGGAGCGGATCGTCGGTCCATACGGTAACCACCGCCATACCGGCGCCGGGTGCAGGCTTCCCCTGCACGCGGACCTGCCATCGCCCCTCGGCGACGCGACTCCACGACGCCGACAGCCACGGCTGCGGCACGGTCACGCCCGTCACCGAGGACGCACCGAAGTTGCGGCGGACCACAGTGGTCACGGGTTCGGTTCCGCCCAGGGCAACGCTGTCGGGGAGCGCTTCGAATACGGGAACGATGTTCACGAGGTAGCGCACGGTCAATGCGGGCGAGGTCGCGCCCTCTTCATAGAGGGCGATCGTGCGTTCGAGCGGTCCCGCTAGCCCCTGGGGGTCGAGCTGCACGGCCAGGTGTTGCATGGCGCCCGGGGTGAAGCGCTTGTCCCGCAGCGAGGGGATGGAGCAGTGACATCCGGCCTCGATGCGGCCGATCACGACATCGCGGTCCGCCACGTTGCGGAGGGGAATGTAGAAGGTCGGCCGATCGGTTTCGTGTACGCGGCCCGCATGAAACGGCGCCTCCGGCTGCTCCAGGGGGCCCGCCGCAGCCGGCGCGGCCAGCGCGGCAGAGAACGCCAGACAGACGAGAACGATGTGTTTCCCTTTGCGGTCGGCGAGGTCCCGCATGAGCCGATCACTTCCCCTTCTTCCGTTCCGGCGCCTTGGAGCCGAGTGCGGCATTGAGCGACTTGCGCACATGGTCCATCGGCGTCACGCCGATCAGCGGCGCGGCGGCAAGGTAGCCGTCCCGATCGAAAATGAGCGAGACGGGAAACGCGCGGCGGAACTGGTAGGCCTCCCGAAGGAGCTCGAAGTTGAACCACTCTTCATCGAGCAGCATCTGGAAGTCGAGTTTGTGCGTCCGGGCCCAGGCGCTGGCGTCGTCCTGCGAGTTGCCGACGTTCATGTAGAGAAACTGTACGGGCTTGCCCGCATATTCCTTGCGCAGCTTCTTGATGTCGGGAATCTCGTCGACACAAGCCTTGCAGGGGATCGTGAACATGATCAACATCAGCGCCTTGCGCGATTCCGGCGGCACGAACGAATTCTCGCCCAGGACCTCGCTCAGGTTGAACAGGTTCCCCTCCAGATCGACGGCGACGAGGTCGGGGGCCGGCTTGCCGCGGTCCTTTCCCGCCGCTTCGAGCGGCAGCGGAATCAGGGCGAGTGCCGAAAAGAGGACCATAGAGGAAATCAGATGTTTCATCGCCGGCGGCCTCCTTGCAGCGGGTTCAGAACAGAGTGAAAGGCGGCATCGCAGCCGCTCATGGCCACGGCCTGGCGGATGGCGAGCGTCCGATTTCCGCCGGCTCCGGAGAGTGCCGACGAGCATTGCGGATCGTCGGAGCCGAGGCGCGAGAGCTCGCGCCCGTCGACCAGGGAGACGACCTGCATCCCGAATTCCCCTTCGAACGTATGGAGATTCGGGGTCAAGGCCGTGTCGACCGACGACTCGATCACCGAGCGCACGGCGATGCCGAAGCCGCGGCGGCGCAGTTCGGCGTTCCCCTCGTTGCCGCGCAGGCCCTTTCGGCTTCCGCGCTCGATGCGCACATACCCGGCCTGCTGCACCGTCGCGGCCAGCCGGCTCTCGATGTCGGCCTTGAGTTCGGCGGGTAGCCCCCCTTCCACGGCGGAATCGTCGACGAGCACGACGACCGGCAGGACCCGTTCACCGGGGACGACGTTTGCCGTCAGGCGCAAGGTCGGGGCCGCAATACCCGCAGCGGAGGCCGCCTCCCCGGCGATCGTGATGACAAAGCCGGCTTCGCCCTCGTACCCGCCGTCGTCCTCGAGCTGCACGATGCCGCGGCCTCGGCTATCGGTGCGCGCCTGCGCGACCACGCGGAGGCGCGGCTCCTCGGCGCGAACCTCGAAGGGAACGCCGGCGGCGGTGAGCAGACGGCCGCCCGCATCGCGAAACCCGACGACGAACTGCGGCGGCGAATCCGATTCCACGCCGGCGGCCAGGACGAAGCGATCGCCCTCGCGGCGCACCTGGAGAGAAGACACCAGGCCGGCAAGGCGCCGGCGGGCATCTTCAACGGACTGCCGGAGTCCCGCGAGGCGCTCGGCCGGAAGCATGCCGTACTTCTCGAGAACCGTGGAGCGCTCCACGGCTTTCGCGTAGGCAACGAATGCCGAACCCACATCACCGCGCTTCAGCGCCGCACTGGCATGCGTCAGGTCGGCCCGGGCTTCGGACGCTTCGGCGTCGACGATCGCCCCGGTCGTGCGCTCGTAATCGGCGCGCGAAAACGGAACGCGCACCCAGACGGTCTGAAAGCGCGCGCCATTCTCTTCGTACAGTTCCCAATAGGTTTCAAAGCGGCGCCGATCCAGCTGCAGCGTGTGCTGGCCGCCCAGCTTGAGCTCAACACGGATATCCTGGCGGCCCGTGCTGTCGGAGTCTTCCGTATACCGGCTGTCGACCTCGACGCCGAGCCAGTGCACGATGCCGTCAACGGCCTGCGCGGTTGCCTGCCGTACGGCCTCGTCTTCCGGTCCGTTCCAGATGGACGAGCGTACGCGAACATAGTTGCTGCGCCCGACGAAGTACCCGTTCCCCTCCCCCTGCGCGGCTTCGATCCACGCCGGCCGTGGACCCGACCGTTCGAGAAGCGCGCCTCCTGCAGGCTTTCCCGTGTGCGCACAGGCAGCCAGAAGGAAAAATGCTCCCAGAGCACACGAATGATACAGGGCACGGATGGACATGTGGACCGCCTGACGTCAAAAAAAAGAGGCCGGAAGGACGGCGGAAAACGCTCCGCGGGGCTCGATTGCCCGGGAGGGAAACGGCGCCGAAGCCCTCGGTGAATCGAGGGAATTATAGCAGCGCAGCGGGGGTGTCGCAAAGCGAGCGTCCGGTATCCTTAACGCACGGATCGGGCCGCCGCATCAGCAGATTCGCACGGTCTACCGAGGTGGCCACATCTGTGCGCTCGTCCGGCGGATATTCTCGACGACCGCATCCATGCCGCACGCCGATTCGGCCGCCTGCGAACTCAGGATCGTTCCGGTCTTGAGGGACTTGACGCGCATGGTCAGCAGGCAGGTTGAACCGAGCTTTTCAAGTTCACCCTCGTTCATCAGGGCTGCATCACGAACAGACGCGTCGACGACCTTGAGTCCCGGCAGCGCGGAAAGCTCCTGCGCCATCTCGTTCGTCAGCGCGCGGCGAAACGCCTCCAGGGCGGGGAGACCTTCGGTTATCTGAATGTCAAAGAAGAGAAGCGTCTTCGCCTTCTCCTGGGCCCCGGCGGGGGCCGCGGCGAGAATAACGGCCACGGCAATAAGCGATAATCGCAACAACATGGATGCACCCGTCGACACGGCGACGCCCTCTCTCATACGCGCGTGAACTTCAGTATTGCCCGCCAAGCCGGAGGGCGACGAAGTAGGACGTGTTACCCCCGAAGTAATAAGCGCCGACGTCGGCTCCGAGCTGCGCATAGCGAAACCAATCGAGGCCGAGGACGGCCCCGACGGCGAACGAAGTCTTCTTCTGGTACTCAGAAGCATCGCAAAACCACACTTCGATGTCGTTGCCCATGCATCTGTAAATCACGGTATCCGTGTAATCGATCAGCCCGAGACGCGCGGCTCCTCGATACCGCAGATTATTCCAGCCAAATCCGTTCAGGCCGCCTTGAAGCCCGTACCCAGAAACGCTGACATCATAGTGCATGGCGTCAAAGTACCAGCCGCCAGCAGAAAGGGACTTGTAACCGGCTTCGGCCTCGAACGATATGCTCCCGCCATCCGGCAGCCTCCGAGACCCGCCGGACTCCGTTCTTTCGACGCCGTCTTCGTTCTCAATCTTTCGAGTATGCTTTACCTGAAGCGACGTAGGCATGAGGGCCGCACCGAAATTCGCGGCGACCCACCAGGGGCGGGCTTCGGCAAGCGGGGCAACGATGGTCGTCGTCGAGAGAGGCATGGCAAAAACGCTCGTCACTTTCGGCCGCTGAAATCGCTTGTACACCTCGACATCGTGCCAACCCGGCCGGATCGAAAGCGTATCGGGCGTCCATCCGTCGCCGAAGAAATAGCTGCCATCCAGGGCGATGCGTGCCCCGGGCGGATTCGATACGACTTTCAGCGTAGCACTCTTTTCAAAAAGGTCGCGGTACGATTCCTCGCCATACTGTTCCCGGAAGCGGGCTGCGAGCGCCGCCTTCTGGGGCGCGGCAGAATGGGAGCTCGTGACAATCTGGAGCAGCTGCTTGATCTCCGAACGCTTCCGGTTGGCGAGTTTCTGCCACTCGGCTGCGCGCGCCCGGCCCTGGCGGACATAGGGATTTCCGATGTCAGAGTGCGCGAAAACTCGCCACGCCTGAGCTGCACCGTCGGGGTCCCGATGGCCGATGGATTCACGTCCGATAGCGAGGTTCCAGGCCGCCAACGCCTCACCGCCGGTGATACCACGGCCCGAACTGAGATCAGACATCAGCGGCTGTATCGGCGCCAGTTTCGAGCCCGGCAGAGCCACCGGCGCAGCAATCGCCTGTGGCGGCGCATCAAGGGTACTCGCAACCCGGGAGGCTGCTCCACGGACGACGTCGACCAGTGACTCGGGGTCACAGGTACTTTTCTCGTCAACCGCCGAGACGATGGCCCCCGTTTTCGTCGACTTGATGACCAGCGACAGGCCGCACTGCGAACCGAGCTTCTCAATCTGCGCCTCAGCCATCAGATTCACTCCGGGCAAGGCACGGGCCATGGCGAACCGGCATTCGGCTTTCGAGCAATCAGCAAGAGAGAACCGGCGCTGCAGCAGCAGGGCGTCGCGGGTCGCGCGATCCATCACCGTGACCGTTCCGCCGCGAGCCAGGGCATTTCCCATGGCGCTGGTAAGAAACCGCTCGGCCCCCCTGACGTCTTCCAAGGCAGAGTCCACCTGAATATCGAAAAAAACGAGCGTCTGTCTTTCGTTCGACTGGGCGAACGCAGTTGAGGCGAGCAGAAGAAGCGCACAGGAAAGAAAACGCATGTGGGGTACCAGATATATAGGATGCGACATTCTACCGGGTCGAGCGCACCTCAACAAAGCCGGCTCTCGGTGTTTTCAGACGTGACAAAGACTCGACGCCTTTCTGAAACGTTTTTGATTTAGGACAAGGCCCTTGGGTAGAGTGTTGGAAACCCGAACCCTGCGTTGCTCATGTTCGAACAACACGCCGCGACCGACGACGAACTCTACGGCCGCGACCCGAAGCGCATCGACTTCGCCATCAAGTGGATCGAGCGGACGCTCGTCCCCTGGCACCGCGCCGAAGTGACCGGCGTGGAGCGAATCCCCGCGGGCAAAGGGCTCTATGTGGGGAACCACAGCGCGGGCTCGATGCTGCTCGACACGTACCTCGCCGGATGGGCCATCTACCGCCGGCGCGGCATCGAAGATATTCCCTACGCGCTCGCACACGACCTGATTCTCGACCTCCCCATCGCGCGCCAGCTCATGCGCCCCGTCGGCGCCGTGCGTGCGAACCATGAGAACGCGGCGCGTCTCTTTGCCGACGGCCACAAGCTGATCGTGTATCCGGGCGGCGAAGCCGAGACCTTCCGCAAATTCAGCGACCGCAACCGAATCCTGTTCGGCGGGCGCACCGGCTACGTCCGTCTTGCCCTGCGGCATGGCGTGCCGATCATCCCCGTCGTCGGCCAGGGGGCGCATGCGTCGTTCATGGTGCTGCACGACATGCCCGGCGTGGCCAGGGCGCTGCGCCTTGACCGGCTGCTGCGCGTGAAGACCTGGCCGCTCACGCTGAGCCTCCCCTGGGGGCTGACCCTCGGTCCCCCGCTGTTCTTTCTCCCCTTCCCCGTGAAGATCCGGGTGGAGTTTCTCGAGCCCATCCTTTTCGACCGTTCCGGCGAAGCGGCGGCGCGGGACGAGGCCTACGTGCGCGCCTGTGCCGACCGGGTGGAGGCGGAGATGCAGGCGGCGCTGACGCGACTGGCGGCACTCTAGTCGGCAGTCTTCAGTAGGCAATCTTCAGTCATCAGTCGGCGGGCCGGATCCGTTCGTGTCGAGCCGACGTCCGGCAGCTGTGCGAACGGCGACGGCGAGACAGGCGCCCGGACAGCCATGCCCGTCCCCTCGCTGTCGCGCTCACTCTGTTACGCGCCGTCAGCTCGGGACGAACGGATTCAGCAGACACCAGTCATCGGTCGGTGACCCGCTTCCGTCCTCGTCGGGCATCGCCCCCCGCCAGCATCCCGTACCGCAGCGTGTCGCTCACGACGTCGACCATGGCCTCGAGACGCCTTCGGTCGGGAACATGCCCCGCCTGGAAGAGCGAGGCGAGACCGTGGAAGGCAGACCAGCTCGCGAACTTCAGATCGTCACGGCGGCCGCGGAGGAGCCCGGCGGCGATGCAATCGTCCAAGGGACCGTCGGCAATGTGGTTGAAGTCCTTCACGGCCGCCTGCAGCTCGGGGTTGTGCGGGCGATCGCCGGCGCGCCGATCAAACATCAGACGGTACAGCGCCGGCTCGTCGGCGGCGAAGGTCACGTAGGCGCGCGCCGTGGCCCGCAGCCGAAGCAGCAGATCGCGTTCTTCCTCCAGCGCCCGCACGTAGCGGTCGGCCAGTTGCCGGAATCCGGCGGCGCGAATGCAATCGAGGATGTCGGCCTTGTCGGCGAAATAGGAATACGGCGTCGAGCGGCTGACCCCTGAGGCCTGGGCAAGCGCGCGCATCGTGACACCCTCTTCACCCTGCTCTGCGAAGACACGCACGGCCAGCTGGGCAAACTGCATCCGGAAAGACCGAATCTGCGAAGCGTCGAGCGGCAAGGTCATGAAAGGAAGTGTACCAGAACGCTTGACAGCGTCAATTGACATTGTCAAAATGGCCGGAACGCTGTCCTGTTCCCCCTTCTGGAACCCGAGGTGCTCTCATGCCTGCCGATCCGGTTTACCGATCCCCCGCCGCGCGGGACGCCGTGTTCGCTGCCTATGACCGGGCGCTCGCGGCGTGGCCCGTGCCGTACGCGACCGTCCGGGTGCCCACGGCCTTCGGGCAGACCCACGTGGTGCTCTGCGGAGACGAGCATGCGCCGCCGCTCGTCCTGCTGCACGGGGGCGGCGGGAGCGCCATCGACTGGCGGTGGAACGTGGAGCCTCTCTCCCGCCGCTTCCGCCTGGTGCTCCCCGATATTCCGGGGGAACCGGGAAAGACCGCGGGGGCCCGCCCGGCGTACGCGTCGGGGAACCATGCGGCGTGGCTCGGGGAGGTTCTGCGGGAACTCGGGCTGGCCCGCGTCCGCCTGGGGGGCGCCTCGCTCGGATCGTGGATCGCGTGGCAGTACGCGCTGCGGCATCCGGAAGCGGTGAGCCACCTGGCGGTGCTCTGCCCGCCGCACCTGGCCCCCATGCGTCCGGGGTTTCTGCTGCGCGCCATCGGGACCGCCGTGTTCCCCACCGACGCCATGCTGCGCCGCTTTCAGCGCGCCGTGATGTCTCCCGCGACGCCAGCGCCCGACGAGCAGGCCATGGCCGACTTCATCGTGCGCTGGCGAGCCCAGCGCAGGAATCCGCCCCCCATCCCGCCGGCGAGCGATGCCGAGGTTCGCGCGCTTCCGCGGGAGTCCCTCGTACTCGTCGGCGAAGACGAACCGTTATACGACGTGCAGATCGCCGTCCGGCGCTTTTCTGCCTTGGGCCGCGCCGACCGCCTGCGCCTGATCCCCGCCGCCGGCCATGCGCTGCCGTACGAGCAGGCCGACCGGGTGAACGAGATGCTGGCGGAGTTCCTCGAGGCCGCGCCCGCCCGCGAGGTGCGCTGAAAACGAGAAGTCAGCGCAAGCGATCGCGGTCTTCGTTGTCGTCCGCATTCCTGAAGTCGGATGGTTCGTGGTTCTGCCGGGCAGGTCCTCCGTAAGTGACCAGCGTAAACGGAAGCGTCGTTTCGGAAGGGCGCAGGAATGCCATGCGCAACGCTTCGTTGACGATATCACTCACGGTAAGATTGCGTTCGGCAGCCTTCTTTCTGGCCTCACGCAATAAGTCGTCCTGAAGCACCAGTGTCGTTCGCATACCCTGATCTTAAGCTGCGGGCGACGTAAGTCAACCACGAGATGGACTGCTGGAAAGCGACCATTCCTCGCAGAGGATCACGTCCGCGGCCCCGCCGCCTGCTCGGCCCAGACGAGGAAATCCGTAATCCCCACGTCGAGCCCCCGCTGAGAAAACAGGGTCGTGACCTGCCCGCGATGGTGCGTCTGGTGGTTGAAGAGGTGCGAGATCGCGATCCAGGCGGGGTGGCTGCGCTCGAGCCCCTTCGACGTGCGGTAGCGGAACTCGGCCGTCAGGTCCGTTTCCGCAAGCGCGTCGACCCAGCTGCACAGAGCTGCATCCGTGGCCGCGCGCTCCCGCTGCAGATCGGCAAAATCCGCGAAGAGCTCCTGTTCGAGCCCGCGAATCGATTCCAGCAGATCGGCTCCCTGCAGCGCCTCGGCCCCAAATCCCGCCTGGCGGAACCGGAAGAGCCAGACGCGATCGGCCAGCAGGATGTGATTCAGCGTGCCGTGAATGGACTTGAAGAAGGCGCCCCGGTCGGCCTTGCGTTCCGCATCGGGGAGCGAGCCGGCCACCTCGTAGACCTTCCGGTTGAATCCTTCGTTGTACGCCGCAAAGGCGCGATAGACTTCGAGCATGATCCCTTTCCTCCTCACGAGGCGACGTTCGTCGTTGTGCAAGCCGGATTCCGGGACGCCCGTTGGACGTCCAACACGATTACCAGGGGCGAATCCGGTCGTTGCGCGCCGGCGCCTGGCGGCCCGCGGTAAACGGCCGGTAGACGGCATTGCCGGCAAACGAGTGCCAGGTGTGCAGCGTTTCGCTGGCATCCATGGCCGCGCCGCCAACCGCTCCATCGTACCCGAGGCTCTTGATGACCATCCGGTTCCACCCGCCTGCGGTCGTCGCGTACATGAAGCGATTGCTCCCGCCGGCGTAGGTGAGGTGCACGACTCCCCGGGAATCTACGAAGATTTTCGGGTAGTATCCCGCATCTCCCTCGGTATCGACGCGGGTGAACGACCAGGAGCCGCCGCGATTGGTGCCGTACCACTGGTCGACTTCCACGTAATCCTGGAACGCGACGTGCAAGGCGCCATCCTTGTCATAGGCGAGCGCTGTCATGCCGCCGGCCGTGGTAATCGGCGGCGAGAACGACGCGACCTTCTGCCAGGAACCGGCAGCAACCCGTTCGTAGAGCTCGAGGGTCGAGGCCCACTCTGCCGCGACGCTCACCGCCGCGACGGCGGTGCCCTCGGGAGAATAGGCCAGGCTGGGCGTGGTATAGGGAACGCCCGTGACCGGCTCCGAACTCCACGTACCCCCCTCGCGGTGGACGTACGTGACGGTATAGTTCGAGTAGCTTCCGGCCAGGTGCACGAAACCAGGCTCCCCCGCGGGATTCAGTTCGAAGGCAGGCGCAGAGCCGGCGGCCACGGCATCTTCCGTTGCCGACCAGACACCGTCTTCTGCGGTTCGATACTTCACCAACCCGTCTTTGGCGTACAGGAAGTGAAGCTTTCCGGAAGCATCGACGCGGATGCGGCTGTTGGAGGCTTCAGCCTCGAGAAGCGTATTCGTCCACTTGCCCGACTGCTGCGTGACGTAGTAAATATCGTTCCACCAGGCGACGCGGTATACGATGTGAACGGTTCCGTCAGGCCCTACGGCAAAGTCGGGGGTCTGCATGCTGCCCGCGTAGGCAGAGATCGAGTCGACCAGCTCGCCACCCGGGTAGATTGCGCCGTATTTGACCTTCTTCTCGTACACTTCCATATAGACGAAGTGAATCCCCCGGCGATCGCGCGTCACCCGGAAGGAGTTACCCCAGCCGGTATCGATATCGTTGTCCAGAACGACCGGGTCACGCCAGGCGCCCGGCGTGCCGCGCAGCAGCGTGAGCGTATAGGACGCCCCCTCATAGAAAATGAACACCTCACCGTTATGGGCGACCTCGATCCCGCTCTTCTTCCGCGCCCCCGTCGCGACAATATCCGGCCCCTGCCAGCCCGATGCCTGGTAGACGTGCTTCTGGTTGTAGCTCGAATCGCGATACGTGATGTGGACGTTGCCGTCCGGCGCAACCGTCATCGCGGGAGAAAGTCCGACCGTTCCCGTGGAATCCAGCGTGGTAAAGGCGAACGTGCCGGCCACAGGCTTGACGGCATAGATCAGATCATGCGCGGTCCCCTCGTGGTAGGCGACGTGGACCGTCTTGTCCGCATCCACGGCGATGACCGGCGTCTCCTGGGAATAGCCGACGGTCTGGATCAGTTCGTCGGCCCAGGCGCCGTTCACAAGGCTGGCATAGCGGATATCCGAGGTCGCACAGCAGGTGGTCGTGATGTTGTAGATGACGTGGATACCGCCGTCCTTGTCCATCCGCGCAGACAGATTGCGAAGGTTGCCGGTCACCATGTCGGCGTACTGCCAGGCGCCCGACTGGTTGTGCGCGTAGCGAAGCTTGCCGTAGCCGGTCAGATAGATCAGGTGGATGGCGCCGTCGGGGGCGCGCATGATCTGGCTCGAGTTCGTCACGACGTAGTCGGGGTCGGCAATCTCGCGTTTCCACGCCCCGTCCTTGTTGTCCGAAATCACAAGATAACCGTTCGCCCCGTCGAAATACGAAACCCAGGCGTTACCGGCATTATCGGTCGCTATGCCGACCCCGTAGCCCAGATAGGCGCCGTCATTGCTCTTGTCGACGGTTTCCATCCGCGAGAGGCGCAGGGGGAATTCGCTTTCGTAGATGAGCGAATTGTCCTGGTTGGCGGTCCGCAGGAGAAGATTCTCGTTCCAGTAGTCCGACGACGTACCCGGACGCAGCCACGACGTGATATTGTTCGCGAGGGCCGAGGAGTATTCGGCGCCGGCGACGTCGGAGTAGAAATAGACCGGCGTCAGTGAATTGGTTCCCGGCTGCGCAGGAAAGAAGTAGCGGGTGCCGTTCTCGCCGTTAGCCCAGTAGAGCTGATCGATCCCCTGGAAGGGGATCGCCGACGCGGCGACCGACCACGCCGAAACGTTGCCCAGGTCGTCGAATGCGCGGATCTGGTAATAATGGGGCGCCCCCTTGGTCGCAGCGACATCGTCGACCCAGGTCACGGTATCGGATGCCGGCGAGGCGAGCGTTTCGAAGGTCGGCGTCACGCCCTGCACGAAGCGCTGGAGCTCGAATCCTGCGAGATCGCCAGCCGAGGGCCTGCTCCACTTCAATTCGACCGTCGATGCGCTCAGCGCGTATCCGTCTTCGTCGATATCCTGCACCGCCAGGCCGGGAACCATCGGCCCCGTCTGGTCGAGCGTGATGGTCAGCGTGCGCGTCTCGCTTTCGTTGCCGGCAGCGTCACGCAGCTTCACGTAAACGGATTTGAGGCCGTCACCCGGCGGCAGCAGCCACGAAAGCGAGTTCTGGATCGGCGACCAGGCGCTGCCGGCGAATCCCGAATCGTTGGCGACCCGCATCTCGGCCACGTCGCTGGTGATTCCGGTCAACAGAATGGTCACGAGCTGGTTGCGGGTGCGCGAGCCGACCACCCCGTCGCCGGCGAAACTCCCGCCCCACATCGGCGCGTACAGCTCCGAGTCGAGCCAGACCGAGGCCTGCACGCAGTCCGACTGGTTCCCCGCGTAGTCGCGGAACACGACGTAGACGGTTTTCTCGCCGTCTTCGGACCCGAGGTTCAGGTTCAAAAACGGCGTGAATCCCTGCCAGCTTCCCCCCACAAGGCAGCCGGCCTGGCTCACGTACATCTCGTCGGCGCCGATTACAGAGAACCCGGCGGTAACCAGGGGCGACGTCGTGGTCAGCAGGCCGTTGTTGAGCACGATGCCCGCGTTCAATGGTTCGATCGAGTCCACGTAGATCGTCTCGACCGACGGCGCGGTCACGCTACCGTCTTCGCCGATGTAGCGAACGCAGACGTGATTGTTCCCCTCCCGGGGCAGCTCGTAATTATTGAGCGGGCTGACGAAGGGCATGCTCGCCGCCGAAAAGGTGCACCCCGACGCGTTCCCGGTCAGGGTTTCACCAATCTGCATGGCGACGGCATTAAAGCCGTAGAGCTTGAGCCTGACCGTGTTCGTCTGCGAGAAGACGCTGGACGGAATTCCGTTCGAAATCCCTTCGATCTCAAAGAACCCGCTGACCACCTTGAAGAGCACCGGCTCGGCAGCGACTTCGGGTTCATCGCCCGTGATCACGAGCTCTCCCATGGGCTGCGACTGCCCGTCGGGCCCCACTGCCTCGACGTCGTAGCTGCCCGCGGGCACGTCGCTGATGCGGAAGCTTCCGTCGCTGCCGGAGAGGGCCGAATACGTGAACCCCTGTTCGCCGGCCAGCGGAGCGAACGAAGGCCAGGCCGCTTTCTGCACCCCCGACTTGCGGAGGAGCGACAGAAGAACGCCTCCCTTGGTTCCCGGCGCGCCTCCCCGGTCGACCTCGGCCGTGCCGACGACGACGACCCGCTTCAGCGGCAGGTGGAACGATCCCAGATCCAGGTCTTCGCCGAGCGGAACGGAAATCTTCTCGGAAGACGTTTCGAAGGAGCGCGCGGTGAGCCGGAGGTCATACGTACCCGGTACGACGCCGGTGAGCACGATCGCGCCGGCGGCGTCGCTCTCGGCGGTGTAGGTACGCTCTTCGTTCTGCAGCTGCAGCGTGACCTGCGAGGCGTCGCTTTCGCCCTCGAGAGCAACCGTGAGCGAGAGCTTTGCCTTGGCCTGTTGCTCGAAAGGGGCGAGCGGATCGAAAGGCCCGTCGTGGGGAAGTTCAGAGCCGCAGCCGACAGCAAGGAACGTCGATATCGCCAGGAAGTGCAGTCTAGTTCGATTCATAAGCATGCGCCGTGTGGGTGATGTGATCACACAGTAACAGCTCGCGAGAATCTTCGCTTTGATGGCGGCCACATTGCGCGCGGCCAATATCCGTGCGGAAAATGTGCGCGTCGTCACGTCCGCGCAGATCCCGCCCAGCCGATCCGGGATCACTTCGGAAAGACCATCACCCGTCCCGAGAAAATGACCCGCCGCGCGCCCTTTTCTTCGCGCGGCCTTGTCTCGGGCGCCCCCCCGCCCTCCAGCCCCAACGGTTCGACGAGGGGAATCCGGCGGAACCATCCGCGGACAGACTCGATCCATTCTCTCACCGACCGGCTGGATAACGCGATGTTCTGTGCAGCAGTGCGCATGGGAACCTCCATGCTCTCAGGCTACCCGGATTCCACCGACCATAACAGATCCAGAGAATACGATTGTGAATCGATACAGTCAGTGCTAGAATCGATTCTGTATCTATCCTTTTACCGTCCAGGTGTACCGATGCCCACCGCCGCCGTAGTGGAACCGTTCCCCGACACCCTCTATCTGCGCATCGCCGATCGGCTCGCCGGGCTCATCGAGAAGGGGACCCTGCGGCCCGGGCAGCGGCTCCCCTCCGTGCGCGCCCTCTGCCTGCAGGAGAACGTCAGTCTGGCCACGGCCGTGCACGCGCTGCGCCTGCTGGAGGACCGCGGGCTGGTCGTGGCACGTCCCCGTTCCGGCTACTTCGTCTCGCGGCAGATTCATCCGCTCCCCCCGGAGCCGGCCATCTCGAAGCCGCTCGCGCGCCCCTGCCAGGTCACGACGGGCGAGCTTGCCATGCGGCTCGTCCGCGAGAGCCAGGTGGAAGGGATCGTGCCCCTCGGCGCCGCCGTGCCCTCCCCCGACCTGCTCCCCGTGCGCGAAGTCATGCGCGCGCTTGCCGCCGCGACGCGCAAGCAGTCGCGGCGGGCCATGGGCTATGCATTTCCCCCCGGCGACGCGGCCCTGCGGCGGCAGCTCGCCCTGCGCACGGCCCAGGCCGGATGCACCGTCGGCCCCGACGACCTCGTGGTCACCAACGGGTGCCAGGAGGCGCTGCACCTCGCCCTGCGCGCGGTGGCGAAGCCGGGCGACACCATCGCCATCGAGTCGCCCGGCTACTACGGCGTGCTGCAGCTCATCGACAGCCTCGACATGCGCGCCCTGGAGATCCCGACCGACTCCCGCGACGGCCTGAGCCTCGAGGCGCTGCGCTTCGCGCTCGAGCAGCAGAAGATCGCCGCGGTCGTCGCCGTCACCCACTTCAGCAATCCGACCGGCGCCTGCATGCCCGACGCGCGCAAAGAGGAACTCGTGCGCTTGCTCGACGAGGCCGGTGTTCCGCTGATCGAAGACGATCTGAACGGCGAACTTTTCCACGCGCCGCCGCGCCCGCGCCCGGCCAAGGCCTGGGACCGCACGGGCAACGTGCTCTACTGCAGCTCGGTCTCGAAGACATTGGCGCCGGGGCTGCGCATCGGATGGATTGCGCCCGGCCGCTATCTGGAATCCGTCCTGCGCATCCAGCTGGTTTCGACCATGGCTTCGGCCCCGCTTCCCCAACTCGCGCTGGCCGCCTTTCTGCAGGACGGCGGCTACGAAAAGCACCTGCGGCAGGTGCGCCAGGCGTATGGGGACCAGTTGCGCGAAATGAGCCGCGCCATCTCGCTCACGTTTCCCGAGGGGACGCGGCTCTCGCGCCCGCAGGGGGGCTTCCTGTTGTGGGTGGAACTGCCGCGCAAGGTCGACAGTCTTGAACTTTACGAGCGCGCGCTGGCCGAGAAGATCAGCATCGCGCCGGGGCCGCTCTTTTCTCCCCGGGGCAAGTACCGCAACTTCATCCGGTTGAGCTGCGCGACCCCCTGGGGGGCCGAGATGGAACGGGCCGTGAGCGTCCTCGGGCGGCTCGTGGGGGAGCTGGCCTGACGGCAGTCGTCAGTCTTCAGTCGTCAGTCGTCGGTCTTGAGCCGTAGTCCCTGTTCGGTCAGGGATCAAGATCAGGAATCAGGGATCAGAATCAGTTTTACGGTCGCGCCGAGGCCCGCGTCCTTGCGCCGTCTTGACTTCCGAACACTGTTCGGTACAATGTTCCCGAACAGTGTTCGGAGGATCGGATGGATCGGGATTCCAGGCAGCGCATTCTCGAGGCAGCGAAGGAATTGGTGAAGAGCCAGGGGTACGAGCGAACGTCTCTGCGGGCGATCGCTCGCGAAGCGGGTTTCAGCCCGGCGAGCCTCTACGAATATTTTGACGGACGAGACGCCGTGCTCGACGCGCTGGCCGATGACGTGCGTGACGCCCTCGCCCGGCACATGCGGCGGGCCCTGAAACAGCGCCCTCCCCTTGTTGCCCTCGTTCATCTGGCGCTTGCGTATATCGACTTCGCGCAACGGCGGCCCACCGACTTCGAGCTGCTCTTTCAACACGCCCGTTCGCGCAAGCGCTCGCCCGGCGAACCTCCCGCCGGCCCGTTTGCGCTCGTCGTCGCGCAGGTTCAAGCCGCCGTCGCCGAAGAGCAGTCGCCCGAGAAGGATCCGCAGACACTTGCCCTTGGCCTGTGGGCCTTCGCGCATGGTCTGGCGACCTTGCGTATCGGACACCTCGCCGAGCTGGACGTCGATTACACGGCGACGGCGAAGAAGTTACTCGAAACCTACCTTCAGGGTTGGAGCGCATGCCGATGAGACTCGTCGCCTTTCTCGCGCTCCTCACAGGATGCTCGCACACCCGCCTGGAGCACGTGGCGCCCGAAACCTTCGAGGCCCGTGCCCGGGGCGCATCCGGGGCCACCCCCGGACTCAGCGTTGCCGCCGCTCATGTCAACGGTGAACGATACGGTTGGAGCTTCGGGGTTCGCTCTGCCTCGCAGAAACACACTGTCGACGCCGGAACTCCTTTCCTCTGGTTCTCGGTTACCAAGCTGTTCACCAGCGCAGCCATGCTGCACCTGGCCGAGGCCGAGGAGATAGACCTCGACTCGCCGGTGGCAGACCATCTGCCATGGTTCCAGCCCAGGCCCGCCCCGGCGCGGCCGGTGACCATCCGCCATCTGCTCAACCACACCTCAGGTCTTGCCAATCCGCTGCCGCTGCGGTGGATTCACGCCGCCGACGAGCCAGGCCCCACGCTGGAGCCGTGGACCCGAGAGCTGTTCGAGGAGCACCCGCGGCTTTCGTGCACGCCGGGAGAAAAGTACGCCTATTCGAACCTCGGTTATCTACTGATCGGTGTGCTCATCCAGAAAGTTTCCGGCGTTCCGTTCGAGACGTACGTCGAGAGACACCTCCTGACCCCCTTGGGGATGCAGCTCACCGGATTCAGACACACGCCCCTTACCGCGGCCGGACACACGTCGCGCTTCTCCGCGATCGGACTGGCGGAACCGTTTCTGGTGCAGAAGTGGGCGCGGGGCGAAGTCACGAACGGCTATGCCGAACTGAAGCCCTTTCTCGTCGACGGGGCTCCCTATGGCGGCCTGGCGGGGACGGCAGACGATCTGCTGAGCTTCGGTCTTGCGTTTCTGGGCGACGCACGCTATCCGCTGCTGTCCAAAGCGGCCCGCGCGGCGGCTCTCGAGGAACAGCGAAATTCCGCGGGAAAGCCGATCCGCATGGGGCTCGGCTGGCACCTCGATGAAGCCGATGGGGTGCCCTATGCCTATCATGTTGGCGGTGGCGCGGGATACAAGGCCGAACTGCGGATCTACCCGACGCTGGGGTATGCCGTCGCAGTCGTCGCGAACGAAACCAGTTTCTCCACGGACGAGATCACGTCGCTCATCCTGCAGCCGTGAATGGCGCCAGGGCAACGCCAGGCCCTTGCCGCCTCAAGAATCAGGAATCAGGAATCAGGAATCAGGAATCACTCGTGTCCAAAATAGGTTCAGCGGGTGACCGTTCGGCCTGAGAAGCCGGACCTTGGGAATCGAGATTCGATTTGGCTGCATGGTCTCGCGAGGGCGACGTCGCCGGCGTCTCGAAGGCCCAGCACCGCATGAACAGCGTGATCAGGAGCTTGAAGACCGAGATTGACCTATGTCTTCGAGCAAGGTCGCGCAGACGCTCTGGCCCCTCGACCAGCTCGGGGCGAACGGATATCCGCAAGATAATGGAGGGGCCAACCTGCTTCATGGAAGGGACGAGTCCGACAGCGAACCCGGCGGAATCTCACGGTTTCAGTTTGCCGTCGGTACGCTTCTTGGACTGCAGTGATCAGGAATCAGGAATGACTCCCGCTCGCGACCATCCCCGCGATTTCCTGGATGAGCTCCTCGGCCTCTTCGCGCTTGCCGAGACCGGCGGGGAGCCGCTCGAGCACCTTCCAGATCCGCTGCCCGAGCCGGACCGTGTCGCGCAGGCGCTCCGCGCGCTCCGTCGGGGCCAGCGGCGTGCGCGCCAATAGCGACCGCAAGGCGTGCGGAACCTCCTTCAGGTCGCTCACGGGCGCGACCGGGGAGAGCCCGGTGATCATCGAGTTGTCGCGGCCGTGGAAGACCGAGCGGCGGTCGTTCTTGTAGAGCAGCACCGGCCTTCCCACGCTGAAGGCCACGGCCGCCTCGGCCACGCCCCCTTCGTCGGGAACGCGCCCGTTCATGTTGAAGACGAACCCCGCGCAGCGCTCGACGATCTGGAAGATATCGAGCGCGAAGATCGCCTGGTCGATCCGCTCGCGCATGCCGAACAGGTTCGTGCTGAGCGGCGAATCCACAAAACGCATGACGTAGGCTTCGATGCCGTCACGCTGCGGAAGGAACGTGCCGAATCCATCGGCCTCGAGCACGCGGGCCAGGGCCGACATGCCGCCGAGTTCTTCTGGGGAAAAGAGGGGACCGGAGCAGTAAATGTGCACGTGAGTTTCCGTGTTCAATTTTCAGGTTTGCATTTTGCGTTCCCAGCGCCCAGCCACCAGCTACGCGGGCAAAAGACCGGACATCCCACGCGGAGGCGCGGAGCCTCGGAGAGGAAAGGACCGGAACGCGCGTTTTTTTTATGAGTCGTGACAACCGTGGGCCCACGTTCGAAAGAGGAGTGCGTCCTTGCCGTGTACTTGCTTCTCTCC
>JAWLHK010000025.1:0-73887 GCA_041690355.1 bacterium
CCCGAAGCGGCCGGAATATCGGTCCTTCTTACACCCCGGCTGCACGGCAGTAACGCCCGCCGCAGGCGCCTGCGGCGGGCCGCATGGTATCCTGTTGTGTTTTCATGGGCGCCGAATCTGCATGGGAAGAGCTTGTCCGGTACGTCGAAGTGGCCGTCGCGCTGCCGCTGGCGGAGACGTACACCTATAAGCTCCCCCCGTCGTTCGGCGACCTGGCCCGGGGGCAGCGGCTCCTGGTTCCCTTCGGTCCGCGGCGCGTGACCGCCTTTGTGCTCGCGGTTCACGACACGCTCCCCGAGGGGCTCGAGGACGTGCGCCTCAAGGAGCCCATCGATACCCTCGAGGACGAGACTTTCTTCGACGAAACCCTGCTCGAGCTGCTCGCCTGGGTTTCGCGGTACTACCGGCATCCGCTCGGCGAGGTGCTGGCGGGCGCCCTCCCCGGCGACACGAACGTCGCCTCGCGCAAGGTGTACATTCTGACCGAAGAGGGGCAGGAGGCCGCCGGGCGAGAACCCGATGCGCTGGCCCGCGAGGTGCTCGGCCACATCGGCTCGAAGAAGGCCGGCGTGACGCCGCGCCAGCTTCTGGCCCGCTATGCCGCCCTGCGCCCGGGAACGCTCGCGGCCTGGGAGCGCCGGGGCTGGATTGAAACGCACCAGGCCGATCGCGGAAAGCGGATGCCGACCGAAAAAGTGTTCCGCTGCGATCCCAAGGGGCTCGACATCGGCATGGATGCGCTCTCGCCCAAGGCCCGGCGCCTTCTCTCCTATGTCATGGCCCAGGGCGAGGCGACGGTGGCCGAACTCCAGTCGAACTACGGCAGCGTCGCCTCGAGCCTGAAGACGCTCGAGAAGCGGGGCCTGCTCGTGCCCGGCGTGCGCGAGAAGGCGCATGCGGGCTATGTGCCCGACATGGACCTGACGGGGACGGCTGCCGACGACCTCGCGCTCAACGTGGACCAGCAGCTCGCATTCGACCGGATTGCGACCGACATCGCCGACCAGGTATTCGCGCCGGCGCTGCTGCAGGGGGTGACGGGGAGCGGCAAGACCGAGGTCTACATCCGCCTGGCCGAACGCGCGCTGGCCGAGGGGCGCAGTGTGCTCGTCCTCGTCCCCGAAATCGCGCTCACGCCGCAGCTGATCGCGCGATTCGCCTCACGTCTCCACCAGCCGATCGCAGTGCTCCACTCTGCGCTCGGGTCCACCGCCCGCTTCGACATGTTCCGCAAGGCCGCGCGGGGCGAGGCGCGGGTGGTCATCGGCGCCCGTTCTGCCGTCTTCGCCCCGCTGAAGAACATCGGCCTCATCGTCGTCGATGAGGAACACGAGCATTCCTACAAGCAGGAAGAGGCGCCGCGCTACCATGCGCGGGACACGGCGCTCATGCGCGGCAAGCTGAGCGGATGTCCTGTGGTGCTCGGCAGCGCCACGCCGAGCCTCGAGAGCCGCTATAACAGCGACCGCGGGCGCTATACGCGCTCCTTTCTTCCGCGCCGGGCGACGACGCAGACGCTCGCGCGCATCGAGGTGGTCGACCTGCGCGAGTCGCTGTTCGTCGATGAAAGCCAGTTCATCAGCCGCCCGCTGTTCGACGCCCTGCGCGAAACGCTCGAGGCGAAGGAGCAGGCGATCATCTTTCAGAATCGCCGCGGTTACGCGCCGTACGTCATCTGCAAGGACTGCGGCCAGTTCGTCTACTGCCCCGAATGCTCGGTATCGCTCGTCTATCACCGGACGCGCGACCGTCTGCACTGCCACTACTGCGCCTTCGACACACCGATGCCGTCAAGTTGTCCGCAGTGCCAGGGGGTGCACTTCAAGCTGATGGGTAGCGGCACGCAGCGGGTTGAAGAGAGCCTGCTCGCCCTGTTTCCCGATGCGCGTATCGAGCGGATGGATCGCGACTCAGTCAGCGGCAAGGATGCGCACCAGGACATCCTCTCGCGCCTGAGCCGCGGCGAGATCGACATCCTCGTGGGGACGCAGATGCTGACCAAGGGCTTCGACTTTCCCGGGATCACGCTGGTGGGCGTGCTGCTGGCCGACGCGGGGCTGAGCATGCCCGACTTCCGCGCGGCCGAGCGTTCTTTTCAGACGCTCGTGCAGGTGGCGGGACGCGCCGGGCGGGGCGACCGGCCGGGGCGCGTCCTCTTCCAGACGATGCAGCCCGAGAATCCGACCTTGCGGGCAGCCGTCCTGCAGGACTATGAGCGGTTTTACGCGGAAGAGCTGGGGCGCCGGCGCGATCATGGGTTTCCGCCGTTCATGCGCCAGATGCGCCTGCTGGTCAGCGCCCCTGACGGACGCGAGGCGGCGGCCTTCTGCGTCGCCGTCTTCGCGAAGTTGCAGAAACTGGTCGACGAGGGGCTGCGCATCATGGGGCCCAACCCGGCGCCGGTGGAACGCATCAAGGGACGCTTTCGGTGGCACCTGCTTCTTCAGGCGACGAAGATTGAGCTGCTCGTTCGCGCTGCCGAAATCATCGAACGCATGGAGCGCGGCAAGGAGCCGCAGATCGTCCTGGACGTGGATCCCTTGTCGATGCTCTAGAAAATGCCCCATGCCCGATGATCGATGGCAGGGCGAAGGAGGATGTCGTGAAAGATACGCACTCGAAGTGGCTTGGATACGCCTTCTGGCTGCTGGGGTTCACCGGCGCGCATCGGTTCTACTACGGCAGGCGCGTGACCGGAACCATCTGGTTCTTCACGGCCGGCCTGCTGCTCGTCGGCTGGATTGTGGACCTGTTCCTGATTCCTTCCATGGAACGCGACGCCGAGCGCCGGTTCAGCGAGGGCGGCATCGATTACGATCTCGCCTGGCTGCTGCTGACGTTTCTCGGGCTCTTCGGCGTGCACCGGATGTATCTGGGCAAGTGGTGGACGGCCGTGCTCTACCTGCTCACCGGGGGCCTGTTCGGCATGGGCTGGCTCTACGATCTGTGGACGCTGAATCAGCAGATCGATGAGATCAACGCGCAGCCGGCGTGAGCCTGAGAAAGCGCCAAGTGCTGAGCGCCGGTTCGGGCGCTGGACGCTAGACGCTGGACGCTAGACGCTGGACGCTGGGGAAGGCAAGAGCACTGGGAGCTCCTTCAACACGAGGGACGAGTCACCCGTTCGTCCCGAGCTGACGGGCCCTAGCGGCAGTGAGGCCGACAGCGAGGGAGGCACAGACATGCACGGGCCTGTCTCGCCGTCGCGGTCCGTTCTACTCCCCGCCGTCGGCTCGACACGAACGGAAGCGCTTTGATGACGACGGCAATTCAGATCCCCACGAGCCGCAGCATGAACCGCAGGCGCTTGCGCACCGCCGGCGTGTAGGGGAACCACCAGAGGTCGCGCAGCGAGGTGAACCGGTTCGTGTGGATGTGCTGCGGGCGCACGAACTCATGCATCCCGAGGCTTCCGTGCGTCCACCCCAGACCGCTGTCCTTGCGGCCGCCCCAGGGGGTCTGCACGAGGCCGAAGGTATAGGTCGTCTCGTTGATCATCACCGTGCCGCACTCGATGCGCCGGGCGAGCCGCTGGGCGCGGGCGAAATCGCGCGTCCACACGCTGGCCGTGAGCCCGAGCGTGCTGTCGTTCGCCAAGGCGACGACCTGCTCATCCGTATCGAAGGGCATGATCGGCAGCAGCGGCCCGAAGGTCTCCTTGCTCATGCAGTCCATGCGGTGGTCGACGTTCACCAGTACCGTGGGCGGATAGAAGAACCCTTTGCCTTCGGGGAGCGCGCCGCCCGTGAGCGCCTTCGCGCCCATTTCCAGGGCCTGCGCGACCTGCCGGTGTACGCGATCGCGCTCGGGGGCGCGGGTCATCGGTCCGATCTCGACGTCGGGTGAAAGCCCCTCGCCCTGACGCAAGGCGCGCGTCTTCGCCACCACGGCCTCGACGAACTTTTCATACAGCGGCCGTTCCACGTAGCAACGCTCGACCGCGGCGCACGTCTGCCCGCTGTTCATGAAGGCGCCCCAGACGATGGCGTCGACCGCCGTCTCGAAGTTGCAGTCCGCGAACACCACGGCGGGCGCCTTGCCGCCGAGCTCGAGCTGGACGGGAATCATGCGTTCGGTGGCGGCCACGCCGATGCGCTTGCCGGTGGCCACGGCCCCCGTGAAGGCGATTTTGTCGGGTCCGGCTTCGATGAGCGCGGCCCCCACGTCGCCGGCGCCGTGCACGATCTGGAGGATATCCTGCGGCACGCCGGCTTCGTGCAGAAGCTCGACCATGCGCTGTCCCGTGAGCGGCGTGACTTCGCTGGGCTTGAGGACGACTGCGTTTCCGCACAGGAGCGCCTGCAGGCACTCGCCCGTGGGGATCGAGAACGGATAGTTCCACGGCGAGATGATGGCGACCACGCCGTACGGGGCGAACTCGAGGCGGCTGCCGCGGCCCATGAGGATCGCCTTGCCGAGACCGATGCGGTGGCCGCGCAGCGCCTTGCGCGACATGCCGATGAGCGGCCGGATCCAGTCGACGACCCCCATGACGTCGGCCACGAGCGCCTCGGTCACCGGCTTGCCGTTTTCCTTGGAAATCAGTTCTGCAAGCGCATCGCTCTCGCGCACAAGGATCTTCTGGAAGCGCTTCATGATGCGCGCGCGTTCACGGTGGGGCAGGGCGGCCCAGGTGGGCTGCGCGGCGCGGGCGCGGGCCATGCGGTCGGGCATCGAGGCCGGATCGGTGAGGGGCACCTGGCCCACCGGTTCTTCGGTGGCCGGGTTGGTGCTCACGAGAACATCGAGTGCGGGGGCGAGTGTGGTCGACATGGCTTCTCTCCTTGTGGGCCGCTCAGCCGCGGCTTCGGGTTCGGGGGCCGGCGACGGCGCGCGGCTTCGTGAAGTCGACCACAGTGCCGTTCTGCAGCATCGGTTCGAGCATGCGGCGGATGGTCGACAGCGCGCCGGCTTCCGGAAGAAAAACGTGTTGCACGTAGGCACCCTTGATGGCGCCGATGACGAAGGTCCGCACGGCCCGGCGTCGGGCCGGGGGCGTCTGCCGCCACCAGGGAAATGCGGCGAGCACGCGTTCGAGCGCGTCGTGAAAGCCCTGCAGGTAAACGCGCATGCCGTGGGCGACCTCGGGGTTCGTCAGCGCCTCGGACTCCATCTGCAGGAAAATGCGGATGCCGCGATCGAGCGTCTCCGATTCGGTCACGAGCACGTCGAACAGGCGCGCGAGCCGCTGCTCGGCCGGCGCGTCGCCGTGCGTGACCTGCCAGAGCGCGTCGTTGTAATGCTCGAGCATGCGCCACTGCAGCGAGAGGATCATCTCGGTCTTGTCGGCGAAGTAGTAGTGCAGAAGCCCCTGGCTCAAGCCGGCGCGGAGGGCGAGATCCTTGACGTTGATGCGCGGAAAGCCGAGTTCGAGGATCGCGTCTTCGAGGGCATCGAGGATGCGCGCGCGGCGTTCGGCGACCTGAGCGGGGTTGACGGTGCGTGCCATGAATAATTAATTGGTCGTTCACTCAATTTATACAGGGCAAGCCCTCTGATGTCAAGCCGGAGTGTATCCGTGTTCCGGCCAACCGGTTGCATCCCATAGGCCGAACTCGGTCGAACCCGCTTCCGGAGCGGGCTTTCTACCCGTTGCGCGCATTCGCTTGACAGCCCCGCTCGACTCTGGCATGCTTTCTTCAAGCGCCGATTTGATCATCAGCTTGCGGGCGCTCAATAAATACGGCTAAAGCGGTTCGAAGACCCGTTTTCAGCCGATGCTGTGAACGGGAATTTTTTTGTCCCATCGCCGAGTTAATCGACAACTTGCGGGCGATTCATAAATGCAGCTAAAGCGACGTCAGTGCCGTCACCCCGCGGTCTGGCTGCGCAGCCAAACGTTCGGGGATCTGTACGGAGTCCATCATGACGGCACTTGCTTCCTTTGCGTCCACCACGGCCCGCGCGGCCACCCCGCTTTTCAGCGTCCCGAAGGCCAACCTCGGCTTTCTGCACGGCGTCGACATCGACGGTTTCGGCCCGGCCGGCCAGAACCTGCCCGGTCACCTGCGCGCTTTTCTTGCCCGTGAGCGCACGGCAAACTGGGCGCTGCTGACGGCGGCCGATCCGCATGGCTGGTCGCTCTCCGAGACCGAGAACCGCCTGCGCTTTCAGGAATTGTGCACGCGCGTGCGCCACGAGGGGCACTCCTTCATTCCCGTGAAGGCGACGCTGAACGGCCGGGCCGTCGACGCCGTCTTCGTTCCGGGAATTCCCGAAGCGACCGCGAAGCGCCTCGGCGTCTATTTCGCGCAGCGGCAGGTACTGGTGGGGTCCCAGGGAGTAGGGCGCCTCGTTGCCTGCGAAGCGATTCACTTCGCGATCTGAGTTTCCGCACGCGGGATTGAGGGCAATGCGCCCTCAATCCCGGTACGCGGAATGTGGATCAGAGCGTTTCTGCGACGTAATCGCCGGCCAGGCGCGCGGCGGCCATGATCGTGATCTGCGGATTCACGCCCAGGCAGTCGGGGAAAATGGAGGCGTCGGCCACGAACACGTTGGGCGCCTTGTGCAGGTTGAACTGCGGGCTCACCGGTCCGCGTTTCGGGTCCTGGTGAATGCGCACGGTCGCCTGCGGGTGGCTCGCATAGGTCTGCAGCTGCGAGGCGTGCGTGACGTGCTTGAGCGTGCGCTCGAGTTCGGCCATGGAGCGGACGGGCCCCCCACCCTTGATGCCCGGAATGACCGCCGCGGCCCCTTCGGTGAAGTAGGCTTCGGCCACGGCCATCATCCCGCGCCGCAGACGGCGGATGTCGTTCTCGGCGTAGTGGTACTTGATGGTCGCCTTGCCGAAGGGTCCGTTCTTGACCGTGCCTTCGCCCTCGTCGTGAATCATGCACCCGCTGAGCGCGAGGTGGGGCATCATGCGCATCCACTCAAAGGTGTCGACGTCGAGGCCGGTGGCCGCGCCGAACCAGATGGCCGGCCCGATGGAGGCGGCCGATTCCAGCAGAATCCCCTCGTCCATGAACTGGTCGCTGTAGATCCCCTGCGTGACCCCGTTCCACATCTCGATACGACGGTCGGGGAAGTACCCGAAGACGCCGACGGGGGGATGGATCTTGAGGCCGCGCCCGATGCCTTCGTCGGGCCCGCCGAGCCCGCTGCGCTGCAGCAGCAGCGGCGTATCGATGGCGCCGGCGCAGACGACGACGGCCCTGGCGGCGATCGAGAAGGAACCGCGCTCGGTGTGGCTGTCCTCTTCGATCAGGGTCCCCTCGACGCCGGTGGCGACCCCTTTCTTCATGCGGATGCGATCGACGCGGGCCCGCGTGAGCACGCGCATGCCCCGCTCCATCCCCTCGACGATCTGTGCCTTGTCGACGCTGTACTTGCCGCCTGACGGGCAGCCCCAGTTACAGACGCCGCAGCCGACGCAGGTGGGCGCATTGCGGGGAATGGTGGCCACGTGCCAGCCCATCTTCTGATAGGCCGAGCGGGTCGTCAGGTTATGGGTATTGAGGACGTGATCGGGGTTCGGAGCGACCTTCATGTACGACTCGACCCAGCCGAAGAGCGGATCGATGACGTCGGGTTCGGCCCAGTGAATGCCCTGGTCGCGCACGAAACCGTCGAGGATGTGACGCGGCGAGCGGAAGCAGATGCCGCTGTTCACGACGGTCGAGCCGCCGAGCGTCTTGGCTGCGAGCAGGGGAAAATTGGCGTCGCCGCTCACGAGCCGCATGCCGCTCTCATGGTAGAGCATCGGCAGGGCGACCGCGTCTTCCTGCGAAAAATCCTGCGGCTTCTTGTCACCGCCGTATTCCAGCACGAGCACCTTGAGCCCTTTTTCGGCGAGGCGCAGCGCGGTGTTCGCGCCGCCGGCCCCCGAGCCCACGACCACGACGTCGACGGTGTCGCGGAAGGGTCCCTCAATCTTGCTGCCGACGAGCAGGTTCACGCGTGGGCCCCCTTGGAGAGCAGCGAAGGGCCCGCGGGCGGGCACGGCTCGATGATGCCGATGGCCTTCTTCACAGCAGGGTGGGCGAAGTAGGCCATGCCGATGACCGTGCGCAGCGAAAGCGCCAGGTCGCGGCGGAATCCGAGGCGGCTCGTTTCCCAGTCGCGGATATAGGCGCGGGCTTCGTCGGGATTCATCAGGCGCGCCGGCTTGAAGCGCCGTCCGAGAAAGGAGCCCTGGTCATAGACCCAGAACAGCGAGCGCACGATCTTCTGATCGATGGGCGAAAGCAGGCCGAGGTAGCGGTCGACATACCCGGCGACGTCGGCTTCGCGCGCGTCGATGCCGAAGGGATTGCCGGGGGGGAAGAATCCGAGTGCGAGCGCCTGTACGGCCGCGAGTTCGCCGCGGGTCATGACGCCGTCTTCGAGTGCCGGGGCGCCGTCGGGCAGGGCGGCAAGGCGGTACCCAAGCGCGCCAATCGTCAGCAGGCCGGCGCCGAAAAGACCGCCGCGCAGAAAGGTGCGCCGCGAGACCTCGGGGGCCTTCTCGGTCTGCGGAGCCTGTGGCGCTGGGGTTTGTGTCACACTCATGAACCTTGATTTTCTCAGGTTCCCCGAGCGGGTGCAAACCCGCCGGACGGGCCGTAGTGCGGACTGTCGGCCAAGCGAAAAATGAACGACTAGAATTCCTCGAGATGCAGCAGGCGCGCACCATTCTCGAAGAGAATCTTCCGCTCGGCCTTTCTGTCCCCCGTGGTGACCTTGCGCACGATTGCAATCTCGGTTTTCGTCTCGCTCGCCGGCCAGTCGCTTCCCAGAAGGAGCCGATCCGGGCCCACTTCGCGCAGTGCGCGCCGCAGAACGGGGGCCGGCTGGAAGCTGATCTCGAGGAACACGTTGGGGAATTGCTGCGCCATGCGGATGGCGGGATCCGCATCGAGCAGGCCCATGTGCCCGAGCACGATCGGCTGCCTGGGGAATGCGCGCGCAAGGGGAATCAGACGTTCGGGATCCGCATGCGCGGGATCCTCCGGTTTCCGCCCGAGGTAGTAATGCATCCGCCCGGTGTGGAAGAGGGCAGGGACCTCATGGTCCCGCAATGTCTCGAAGACGGCGCGGATCCGTTCGTCCTCGGGGGCGACGTGCTGCATGATCGGGTGGATCTTGACGCCCCGGCACCCGGCCGCCAGATGAGGCCGCAGCTGCTGCGCCGGGTCGGGCTTTTCGAAGTCCACCGACGCGAACGGAATGATTTCCGGGGCGCCGCGCACGAGTTCGAGAAGATTCCGCGTGGTCGCCATCGGTTCCACCGGCAAGGCGCAGGCGTGGGTGACGCCGTTGGTCTGCATGGCCGCGCGGAACTTTTCGAGCGTGATTCCCTCGAAGCGGCTCTGCATCTCGCGCACGACGAACTGCATGGAGACGGGCGATTCAGCCTTCTTTACCGTCGGTGAAAAGCCGGTCTTCTCGTACAGGCGCCCCAGCCCGGTGCGCATCAGGGGCCGCAGAGCCGGCGGCACGCAGCACATGCCGTAGACGTTCTGCGCATGCGTGTGGAAGTCGAGTACAGGTTCCACGGAAGTGACGAGTTACGAGTGACGAGTGAGCAACGAATTACCAGCTACAAGCTGCCAGCTACTATCTACGTGATGCCAGCTAGCCTAAGGAAGTCCTAGACGCTCAATTCCTTCCCCGGTTCCCCCAGCTCATCCTCGGGCATGTGGATGTCGAGCGCATCCGTGCGCGTGCGGCTGATATTCGCGATGACGATGGCCGCCTCGACGATTAGCCAGGCCGCCAGCACGAGCAGCAGTCCGCCGATGGCGAACAGCGGCCACTCTGCTTTCGCGAAGAAGGTCTCCAGATTCTCGATCATGGCGAACAGCGTGGCTCCGAGCAGAAACACCATCGGCAGCCCCGCGACCCACCAAGCCTTGCGGCGCTGCAGCAGGTATACCGTAATCGCGAGCAGCGCCAGACCCGCCATGAGCTGATTCGTCGTGCCGAAAAGGCGCCACAGGGCGAGACCCGCCGACTTGCCGTCGATGCGGTAGAGGGCGAAGAAGCCGATGGCCCCCACGGCGGCGAGGCTCGACAGATAGCGGTTCTTGAGGAAGTTGAGCTTGAACGTGTCGGCCATCTCTTCAATGTTGTAGCGCAGCAGGCGGGTCGCCGAGTCGAGCGACGTGAGTGCGTAGCTGACGACGATCAGGCTGATGAACGAAGCTCCGACATTGCGGGGAACGCCGGCGGATTCGAGGAAGCGGCTGCACCCTTCGATGAAGACGCCGATCTGCGCGGCGAGCCCCTGCACGGCGCCCCAGTTCGCGTAGCGCACCTGCCAGTCGCCGGTGTTGAGCAGGCCCGCCGTGGTCGCCAGTACCGCCATGAGTCCGAGCAGCGATTCGCCGATCATGCCGCCGTAGCCGACAACGCGCGCATCGGTTTCTCTGTCGATCTGCTTCGCCGTCGTACCGCTGGAGACGAGGCTGTGAAATCCGCTCGCCGCCCCGCAGGCGACGACGATGAATACCAAGGGAATCAGGCTGGGCGCGCCTTCGGGATTCAGGCGCACCGCCGGCGCCACGAACTGCGGTTCGAGCAGGAAGAAGCCGACGTACAATCCCCCCAGGCCGAAGTAGAGCAGCAGGCTGTTCAGAAAGTCGCGCGGCTGCAGCAGGCTCCACACCGGCAGCACCGACGCCAGAAACGCATAGAACAGGAGGATGTAGCTCCACCCCGGGATTCCGGGGGCGACGCCGTGCTGGTTGAGCCGGGTGGCCGTGACGAACGATTCGTTCTGGGCGAGCCCCACGGCGGCCAGGGTGAGCGCGAATCCGATGGGCGTCAGGATTTTCCACGACACCCCCTTCTTGAAGCCGAGCCAGCCCATGATGGCCGCAACAATCATCAGCGCCGAAGACGGGATGACGGCTTCGGGAAAGTGGATGGGCGCTTCGGCCGGGGTCGGCGCCGGGCTGAACAGCGAGGCGATCACGTAGACGAAGACGCCCATGGCCAGGGCCACGAGAAAGAAGATGATCAGGTGGAAAAGGGTCTTGGCGCGCTTGCCGATGATTCCCTCGGCGAGAGCGCCGATGCTTTTGCCCCGCGCGCGCACGCTGAGCACGATCGAGCCCATGTCGTGCACGCAGCCGACCAGCAACGCCCCCACGACGACCCATACCATCGCCGGCAGCCATCCCCAGATGACGGCGACCGCGGGGCCGAGCATCGGCGCGAGCCCCGCGATGGACGCATAGTGATGGCCGAAGAGAACCGACCGGCGGGTGGGGACGTAATCGACCCCGTCGTGAAACCGGTGGGCAGGCGTCTTGAAATCCGCGCGAAGGCCGAAGACGCGCGTGGCCAGGTACCGGCTGTAGAAAAGGTAGCCGAGAATGTAGACGGCGATGGCGATCGCACCGGGAATGGCGGCGTTCAAGAGAACCTCCGGAAGGCGGGGGAAAGCTCAGATTCTACCCAATCGATCGCACGGGGGGCCAGCCGGGTCCTTCCGGCCAGGGTGTTCAGCGCCGGGGGAGGGTCAATCCTCGAACGTGCAGGATTCGCCGCGGCAGCACTCGTCGATGTTGATGCGGCAATGTGAACACTGGCCATGTCCGTGCACCCAGACGATCGGGGCCGGCATGGCGCACCAGGGGCAGCGCCGGGCGTTTTCCGGGGCGAAGGGGTCCATGGACGTCATTTTATCCTGATCGGTTGCCGGGAGCCCGGACAGCAGGCGCAGCCGGTCGCGCCCGTCCCCCGAAGAGGTTCAAGATGGTTTCCATGGGATGGTTGGGACGTATCCGCGGGAAGATGGGAAGGAAGGTCAGGGCCGGTACCGGGGCCGAGGGTGCGCGCCAGCCCGCGCGTCCATATACGGGGCCTTCCTTTGCGCCGGGCGTCGGCCGTCCCCGCAATTCCGTCAAAGGTCCCCGGACGTGGGAAGAGGACAGGAAAACGGCGGTCAAGCAGGCTCAGGACGAAGCGCAAAGGCGACACCCCCGCGAGTAATCCCGCTCATCCAGGGCCGGTCGCCAGCCCGATGAGGCCGCCGATCAGGACCAGCGTCGTGATGATGCCGCCCGCCACGAAGGCGATGACCGACAGCACGAGTCCGGCGACGGCCGACCGCCCGGCCCCTTCGCGTCGGCTGCGCGCTCCGGTCAGCATGCCGCCGAGGGCCACCAGCACGCCCACGAACGGAATCCACCAGGTCACGGCCGCGACGATGCCGAGTACCAGCGACGCCGTGGCCATGCGCTGATCTCCTTTGGACGGGTGCAGGGGACGGGTGCGATACGGCCCGATCTCTTCGGCCGGGATGCGCGGCGTCTGCCGGCCCGGTTCGAAATAACGTTCCCCGGGGGTCGGCGGCGACGGGGGGCGCTGCTCGGGCGCGCGGGGTTCAAGCTCGTCCATGCGGGCTCCGTTTCGCTTCCCGCTTCCGCAGGGCGGAACCGGGCGCGAGGAGAAGGTTCTCCTTCAACCTTGCCACGTGCCCGATGTCCATCCGAGTGTGGCCCGCCGGGGGGCGGCCGCGCACGAAAAAAGCCCCTTCTGCTGTCGAAGGGGCTTGAAGAGCGGGGGGGCCGTCAGGGTACGCGTCAACGCCCTTTCCACTCGGGCGGGCGTTTCTGGAAGAAGGCCATGACCCCTTCCATCGCATCCTCGGTCAGCATGTTCACGGTCAGCATGCCGTTGAGGTACTCCACCGCGTGGGCCAGATCCATGTCTTCCATCTGATAGAACGCCCGCCGCCCGAGCGCCATGATGATCGGGCTCTTCGACTTGAGCAGGTCGGTCATCTCCTGCACGGCCGCGTCGAGGCCGTCGCGGGGCACGAGACGATTCACGAGCCCCCAGTCGAAGGCTTCCTGCGGTTTGATCTTGCGGCCCGTCAGCAACAGATCAAGGGTGCGCTTGCGGCCCAGGTGGCGCTGGATGGTCGCGGCGATGACGTAGGGAAACAGGCCGATGTTGATCTCGGGCGTGCCGAAATCGACGTCGTCGCGGGCGATGACGAAGTCGCAGGCGAGCATGAGTCCGAAGCCGCCGGCCAGGGCGTGCCCGTTGACGCGAGCGACCATCGGCTTTCCGAGGGCGGCCGCCTCCTTGAAGAATTCCGCGAACTGACGGTTCAGCTGATACCGGTCGAGATATCCGAGCCCGCCCCCGCCGCCGCCCAGGTCGCCGCCGGCGCAGAAAGCCTTGTCGCCCGCTCCGGTCAGTACGATGACCCGCACGGCCTCGTCGCCATCGGCCTGCCGCAGGGCCTCGCGAAGTTCCGCAACGACCTGCGGGCTGATGGCATTGCGGGCTTCGGGCCGGTTGATCGTGATCGTGGCGACGCCGTCGCGCACGTCGTAGAGAAGAACGGAAAAAGTCATCGCGGATGAACTCCTGGCAGGGATGGAAAACAGAAGGCGGGGCGGCCTAGTCTGCCGCGGGCGTCTCGGACGGCGCTCCCGGGGCCGGCTTCTCCGAAGCCGCCGCTTCGCGCACGCGTTTCTCGACGCGTTCCTTCATGGAGCGGGCGACGAGAATGGCCGTCGACGTCTGGATGGCCACTTCCATGGACGGCTGTTGATTGATGAGGTAGCCGACCACGGCGCTCGTGCTCTTGATGTCGCTGACGAACGAGTAGAAGGCGACCGTGCGGCTGCCGCCGTCCACGGGCACGAGGTTCCACTCCCCCTCGGTGTACTCCAGTTCGCCGGCGGTGCGGATCCAGGCGATGCGGTGCGGGGGGAAAAGCGTATAGCGCAAGGAGTACTCGATGCTCACGCCCAGCAGCGCGTTCAGCTTGACGCGGATGCCCAGATCGACGTCGACTTTGTCGCCTTCCTTCTTCACGACGTTCGACATCTCGGTCTGGGGAACGAATTCCCGGTACCGTGCGAAGTCGGTCATGACGTCCCAGACTGCCGCCGGTGGCGCATCGATGAGCACGCCGGCGGTAACCCAGGGGAGGCCCTTGGGCGCCTCTTCGACCATGATGAGCGGGCCGTAGGTGCCCAGCGCGATCAGCGTCTTCTCATCCAGGTTCTGAACGGGCAGACGCGGCTTCTCGGCTGCGGCGGGAAGCGGGGGCAGCAACAGGACGGCTGCGGAAAGCAGGGCTGCGGCGAGTCGGCGCATCGGATCTCCGTGCGTAAAGGGAAGTCCGGATTATACCGGACACCGGGAACGCCCGGCAAACCGGCCGGCGGGCAGGCTCGGGCGACGAGTGGAATCGAGCCAACGTCTTGAAAAATCAAGAGAAGTGGATGTGGGTGGCCATTGCTCTGCCGGGCATCTAAAGAAATTAGTTATTGACTTTAGTGAGCGCTCTTATTATGATATCGGCAATTTTTTTCGGGGGCTTCCTATTCGAAATGCCTTGCAGACGCTGCGCACCCGGCTCCGTGACGCAGCGAACCACTTAGTCAAGGGGAAGTCGATGGCGCAGCGCAAAACAGCTTCGAGTCGGCCGGTAAAGAAAGCGGCCGGTGGCTCCAAAGCGAGTAAGACGAAAACGCCCGTTCGCAAGCCTGCGAACAAGGCCGTTTCGCGGAAGGCCGCCGCCAAGGCGCCCGCCCGCAAGGCGGCGAAGCCGGCAGTGCGCAAGTCCGCTGCCCAGGTGAAAAAGCCTGCCCCCAAGGCCGGGCCCGCTCCCCGGAAGTCAGGCAAGGCTCCGGCATCCCGGCCGTCCGTTCCGGCACGCAAGCCCGCGAAGGCTGCCAGGCCCGCGAAAGCCGCGAAGCCGGCGAAGGCTGTGAAGTCCGCGAAAGCTGCGAAGCCGGCCAAAGCTGCGAAGCCCGCGAAGTCGACGAAAGCCGCGAAGCCGAGGAAAGCTGTGAAGCCGACGAAGGCTGTGAAGCCGACGAAAGCTGTGAAGCCGACGAAGGCTGTGAAGCCGACGAAGGCTGTGAAGCCCGCGAAGGCTGCGAAGCCCGCGAAAGCTGTCAAACCGGCGAAAGCTGTGAAGTCTGCGAAGGCTGCGAAGGCTGCGATAACCGCGAAAACGTCGGCCAAAGGCTCCAAGGCATCTCAGCCATCCCGGCCGGTATCAGCCGCCCGCGCGGCGAAGGCTCCGGCCGCCAGGCCGAAAGCGCCGGCCAGGCCTGCCCCGGCTGCTTCGCGGCCGGGCTTCAGGGCGCCTGCCGCGAAAGCGGCTCCCCGGCGCCCCGCGGCGGGGACCATCGCCGAGACCAATCAGCAGGTCTCCGACGTTTATCAGCGGTTCGGCCTCGACCTCTACTACGAGGAGCAGGGGGGGCCTTATCCGACGCCGCCGCCGAGCCGGCGCGAGGTTCTGCCGGTCGCCGTCGAGTGGAAGGAGCGCCTGCGGCCCGGCGAACTCTACCAGATCTTCCGCCGCTTCGTCGACGCCAACGAGATCGGCAGCCGCCTGGTTCCCACGCTGCGCGAAGGCGCCGCCTGCATCCTCGAGTTCGAGGGCGACCCGCAGATTTACAAGATCGTCAAGCTGCGCGGCCGGGCGCTGTTCGAGCCGGGCCGACCCGCCCGGGCCGAACTCTTCGTTCGCCTGAGCCGTATCGCCGTCGAGTCGCTGCTGCGCCTCGACGCGACATCGCCCACGGCCTATATCGAGAAGTTTGCCGAGCTCCTGCGCGAGGCCGATCCCGACCAGGGCATCCAGCTCAAGCTGCTCTGCGGACAGGGCGAAGCCATGCGCAAGGGGTACCTGGGCATCGTCGCGGCCGGGGGCAAGCCGCTCGCCGACGCGCTGGTCGACCTGCAGTTCACGTTTCCGGCCGGCTTTCTGAAGCAGATGTCGGGGCGCCGCTGAGTTTGCAAGGCGTTCCGTTTCAACGGCGGGTACTCCCACCATGCGCGCGCGAACTCCCTTATCATGGATAGAGAGCCGGCGGGTTCTTGACGGGTAGACCCCTTCGGTGTACCCTACCCTTTTTTAACCCACGCGCGGAGAGTTTCATGAAAGCTATCGTTGCGGTTCTCGGTGTTCTTCTGACTGCCGGTGTGGCCCAGGCCCAGGATAATCCCGGTAAAGCCGTCTACACGAAGAACGGCTGCGTTGCCTGCCACGCCATCGGCGGCCAGGGGGGCAAGATCGGCCCGGCGCTCGACAAGGTCGGCGCCAAGGGCAAGGATTACATCCGGGAGTCGATCGTGCAGCCCGACAAGGTCGTGACGCAGGGCTTTGCCGCGGGCATCATGCCCAAGACCTTCGAGAAGACCATCAAGCCTGAAGACATGACCAAGCTCGTCGATTATCTGGCGACGCTGAAGTAAGCGGTCAGGCACCGTTTTCGCCCCCTGTTCTCCCTGGAGAGCAGGGGGTTTTCTTTTGGGCGGGTCTCCCCGGATCCGGCCGCTGAGCGAGCGCACGACTTCCGGTGGCGCAGCCGAATCCCTGATAAGATAATCAGTTTGCCGGAGGGGCGTGCATGAGCGACCAGATCGTCATCCGCGGAGCGCGGGAACACAACCTCAAGAACCTCGACCTCGAGCTGCCGCGCGATCGGCTCGTCGTCATCACGGGTATCTCGGGCTCGGGCAAGAGCACGCTCGCCTTCGATACGATCTATGCGGAGGGGCAGCGCCGCTACGTCGAAAGTCTTTCGGCCTACGCGCGCCAGTTTCTCGAGCAGATGGACAAGCCCGACGTCGAAAGCATCGACGGACTCTCGCCGGCCATCTCCATCGAACAGAAAACCACGAGCCGCAACCCCCGCTCGACCGTCGGCACCGTGACCGAAATCTACGATTACCTGCGCCTTTTGTTCGCGCGGGTCGGCACGCCCCACTGCCTCGGCTGTGGCAAGCCGATTTCGAGTCAGACCGTGCAGCAGATGGTCGATCAGATCCTGCAGCTTCCCGAAGATACCCGCATTCAGGTGCTCGCGCCCATCGTGCGCGGCCGCAAGGGAGAGTACCGCAAGGAGTTCCGCGACCTCCAGAAGCAGGGGTACGTGCGCGTGCGCATCGACGGCGAGCTGCGCGATCTCGCCTCAGAAATCGTCCTCGACAAGAACAAGAAGCATGACATCGAGGTCGTCGTCGATCGCCTCGTCGTCAAGGACGACATCCGCCGCCGGCTCACCGATTCCGTCGAGACCGCGCTGCGTCTGGCCGACGGCATGCTCATGGTCGACGTCCACGGCGAAAAGCCTCAGCTTTTCTCGCAGAAGTTCGCCTGCAACGACTGCGGCCTTTCGATTCCCGAGCTCACGCCGCGCATGTTCTCGTTCAACAATCCCTATGGAGCCTGCGAGACCTGCGGCGGCCTCGGGGTGCAGATGAGCGTCGACCCGGGGCTTGTCGTGCCGGATGAGACCCTCTCGCTTGACGAAGGAGCGCTGGCGCCGTTCGAGCGGCGCATGGGCGGCTTCTTCTACGGCATGATCGAGAGCTTGGCCACGCACTACCGGCAGCCGCTCGAGAAGCCGTGGCGGGCGCTCCCGAAGAAATTCCGCGACGTCGTCCTCTACGGTTCCGGCGACGAGGAGATTCAGTTCGTGCTCGAGGGCGACACGAGCGAGTACAGTTTCCGCAAAGCCTTCGAGGGGGTCATCCCGAATCTTGAGCGCCGCCACCGCGAAACCGAGAGCGCCAACGCGCGCGAAGATCTCGAGCGCTTCATGCGCCAGCTCCCCTGCGCCGACTGCAGAGGGGCCCGTCTGCGCCCCGAGAGTCTCGCCGTGCGCATCGCCGGCATGAACATCAACGAGATGACCGCGCTTTCGGTCGCGCGCGGCATCGAAATCTTCGACCGGCTCGATCTGCCGCCGCGCGAGGCCGAGATCGCCCGCCGGATCCTCAAGGAGATCCGCGATCGCCTGCAGTTTCTCGCCGACGTGGGCCTGGGGTATCTGACGCTCGATCGTTCGAGCGCATCACTTTCGGGGGGTGAGGGGCAGCGCATCCGTCTCGCCAGCCAGATCGGCAGCCGCCTCGTCGGCGTGCTCTATGTGCTCGACGAGCCCTCGATCGGCCTGCATCAGCGCGACAACGCCCGCCTCATCGAAACCTTGAAGAGCCTGCGCGACCTCGGCAACACGATTCTCGTCGTCGAGCACGACGAAGACACCATCCGCGAGGCCGACTGGGTCGTCGACATGGGCCCGGGCGCCGGGCGCAACGGGGGCGACATCGTGGCCATGGGCACCCCGGCGCAGATCATGAAGAACAAGGCGAGCCTCACGGGGCAGTACCTGTCGGGTAAACGCGCCATCGCCGTGCCCAAAAAGCGGCGCAAGCCCACCGACCGCTGGCTGTCGGTCGAAGGGGCGCGCGAGCACAACCTGCGCAACGTCTCGAGCCGCATCCCCGTCGGCCTCTTCACCTGCATCACCGGCGTGAGCGGCAGCGGAAAATCGACCCTGACGGTCGACACGCTCTACGCCGCGCTGGCCCGCGATCTCAACGGCTCCAAGATGGAGGTCGGCGCCCATGACCGCATCAGCGGCCTCGAGCACTTCGACAAGGTCATCGACATCGATCAGAGCCCCATCGGACGCACGCCCCGCTCGAATCCGGCCACCTACACCGGGCTGTTCACCGACATCCGCGACCTGTTCGCCGGGGTGCCCGAAGCGCGCGTGCGCGGTTACAAAGCCGGCCGCTTTTCGTTCAACGTCAAAGGGGGACGCTGCGAGGCCTGTTCTGGCGACGGCATCCTGAAAATCGAGATGCACTTTCTCCCCGACGTCTACGTGCAGTGCGAAGTCTGCCGGGGCCGGCGTTACAACCGGGAAACCCTCGAAATTCTCTACAAGGGGAAGAACATCGCCGAAGTGCTCGACATGACGGTCGACGAGGCCCTGGAATTTTTCAGCGCCGTGCCGAGCCTGCAGACGAAGCTGCAGACCATCGCCGACGTGGGCCTGGGCTATGTGCAGCTCGGCCAGGCGGCGACCACACTCTCCGGCGGCGAGGCGCAGCGCATGAAGCTCTCCCGCGAGCTCAGCAAGCGCGCGACGGGACGCACGATCTACATCCTCGACGAACCGACGACAGGGCTTCACTTCGAAGACATCCGCCGGCTGCTCGAAGTGCTCAACCGCCTGGTCGACCAGGGAAACACCGTGGTGGTCATCGAGCACAACCTCGACGTCATCAAGACGGCCGACTGGATTCTCGACATGGGACCCGAAGGGGGCGACGGCGGCGGCATCCTCGTCGCCGAGGGGACGCCCGAAGAGGTGGCGCGGACGGCGGGGAGCCATACCGGAGCCTTTCTCGCACGGGCGCTCCCGTGATGCGCCGCCGGGTCGTCGTCGTCGCCGGCGCCTGTTTGGACGGCGATCGCATCCTGCTCGCGCGGCGGCCGGAGGGGAAACACCTGGCGGGGCTGTGGGAGTTTCCCGGCGGCAAGCTCGAGGCGGGCGAGAGCCCCGAAGCGGCCCTCGTCCGGGAATTCGAAGAGGAGCTCGGCGTGCGTGCCCGGATCGATTTGATTCTCGACGCCGTCCATTTCGCCTACGAAGAATTCGACCTGCTCATGCTGCTCTACGCCGTGGCCATCGAAGGCGACCCGCGGCCCGTCGAGGTGGCGGCCGTCGAGTGGTTCTCCTTCGCCGACGCGCTCCGCCTTCCGGTGCCCCCGGCCGACGTTCCGCTGATGCAGCGACTCCCCCGATACGCGACCCTTCTTCGCGGTTCGGGTATCCTGTAAGGGATGCCTGCCGACCGTCTTCGCGCTCCCCTCCCATTCCGCCTGCGTTACCGGGCCTTCGCCGGGCGACTGCGCGAGTGGCTGCGCCCGCCCCGCGAGCTCAAGTTCACCCGCTTCGGCTGGTTCTACCTGGTCGTGACCCTCGGGGTCGGCGTCGCGGCCATCAACACCGAAAACAACCTCATGTACCTGTCGCTCGGGCTGCTGCTCGGCCTGATTGCGGCCAGCGGCATGCTTTCTGAAATGGCCCTGCGCGATGTCGACGTGGGCACCCGTCATCCGCCCGACCCCGTCGCCGGCACCCCCTTTCTGTACGAGATGTTCGTGCGCAACGAAAAGCGCCGGCTCCCCTCGTTTGCCGTGACGGTCGAAGAGCTGGCCGACGACGGGGCGGTGCTCGGCGCCGGCTTCTGCTTTCGCGTCGCCGCCGGCGGCTCGGTCTCGCTCGCGGTCAAGGGGCTCTGGCCCCGGCGCGGCCGGGTCAGCGTGCGCCGCATCCGGGTTTCGACGCGGTTTCCCTTCGGTCTCTTCGAGAAGGCCCGCTACCTCAGCCGTCCCGGCGAAATCATCGTGCTGCCGGGGGCCCGTACCGGCGGCGGCGAAGCGCTCGCACCCCATCCGCGCGAGGGAGAGCACGCGTCGGGCCGCGAAGGCCTGGGCGGCGAACTGTTCGCCATTCGTCCCTGGCAGTCGACCGACGGCATCCGCCGTATCCATTGGCGCAAGAGCGCCGGCGGGAGCGGCCTGCAGAGCAAGCTTTTCGAGCGCGAAGAGCGTCCTCGCACGGTGCTGGCCCTGGTTCCGGGCGGGACGCTGGATATCGAGACGGCCGTGGCCTCTGCCGTCGGCTGGCTCGGTGAGGCCGAGCGCAACGGCTTTGACGTGGGCCTCGTTGCCGGAGAGCGTATCGAACCGGCACCCGGCGACGCGCACCGCCTGCGCATGCTGCGGGCGCTGGCTCTTTTTGAGGGGGGCCCCCGCCCGCGGCTGCAGGGAGACGAAGTCGTGCTTTCCTATGCGGCCCGCTCCGCGCGTTGAATTGCCGCCTACCCTTGGGTAAACTGTGTGGTCAATGCCCGGGGCGTGACCCGCCGGTTCGTGCCGTAGAGGTACCATGCAAATCGTATGTGAAAAATGTGACGCCAGGTATGGCCTGGCCGACGACAAGATCAAACCGTCGGGAACGTCGGTGCGCTGTCCGAAGTGCAACCACGTCTTCAAGGTGTTTCCGCCGGGAGCCGACGCTGCGGGAGGCGGCGGCGCGACGGTCGCATGCGCGAATTGCGGCAAGGATACGCCGGCGGTCGCAGGGCAGGCGGTCGTTTTCTGCGATACCTGCCGCCAGCAGATCGCCGATCCGCAGGGGGCGCCCGCGGCGCCGGCCGCCGGCGCGGCCGCCGACCCCTTTGCGGGAATGGCCGACGCCTTCGGCGGCGACAGCGGTGGTCTGTTCCAGGACGCCCCCGCGGCCCCCGCGGCCGACCCGTTTGCCGATGCCGCTCCGGCCCCGGCCGCTTCGGGTGGCGGATTGTTCGACGACGAACCGGCCGGCGCTGCGGCCGACCCCTTCGCTGCGGACGCACCGCCCGCGGGCGGCGGACTGTTTGACGATCAGGCGGCGTCTCCGGCGTCCGGCGGCGGGCTGTTCGATGACGAACCGGCCGGCCAGTCCGACGGCGGGCTCTTCGACGAGCCGGCGGGCGGCCAGCAGGCCGATCCCTTTGCAGATTTCGATTCGACGCCGGCGACCGGCCCGGCCACCAGCAATGCGGCTGACCCGTTCGGTGACTTCGACAGTCAGCCCGAAGACGATTACGGATTCAGCGAAGCCACCCCGACCGGAACGACGACGCTCGACACGGTTTCGCAGCCGCAGAGCTTTGCCGACATCGAAGAGCCGGCCGCGGCCCCGGCGCCTGTGCGGGAAAAGACGGCCGTCCAGTTCAAACAGCGCGAAGAGTCGGCCAAGGAAAAACTGATCGAGTTCCTGGCCGAGCGCGGCCCCGTCCTGGGCCTGGCCGCCGGCGGCGCGCTCGTGGGCATCGTGCTTCTGCTCACGGCCGCGCTGGCCTTTCTCCCGGGCACCTTCAACGCGCGCCCCGACAGCGCCGAGAACCCGCCCGGATTCCTGAGCCGCACCAGCTTCTCATTGCAGAAGCTCATGAAATCGAGTTACTACGGGCAGGCGATGGAAGACAGCTTCATCGCCTCGGCCCAGCGCGAAGCGCAGACGTGGAACGGACGCGGTTTTGCGAACGCCGAGAAGGAACTCAACAGCCTGCTCGAGTTTGACCCGGCCAACGAAAGGGCCCGTGCCGAACTCGCCCAGCTGTACGCCACCTGGGGTCTGGTGGAAGAGGATGCGCGGCACGCCGCCAGGATCGACCAGTTTCTCTCGGCGCCGGGCGTTTCGCCCCATGCCAAGGCGCGCGCGGGGCTGATGCGGGGCAAGCCGGCCGAGGTTCGGGCGCTTCTCGGGCAGGTTGGCGACGAGGCGCCGCTGTACGAGGCCCTCGCGAATCTGATCACGGTGCCGGCGACCGGCGAAACTGCGCCGTCGCCGCAGGCCGCTTTCGCCGCGCTGCGCGAATTCCGCACCGGGCAGCCGAGGCACTTTCTGGGCGCTTTGCTCTATGCGCGCGCACTGCGCGACGCCGAGAGCTATCCCGAGGCGGTCAGCGCTTACGAACAGGCGGGCGCCATCGTCGGGGGGCACGCCAAGAGCAAGCTTGAAACGGGCCGCCTCTACTACCTGCTCGGCGAGAGCGATAAGGCCATGGAGGCTTTCAATCAGGCGCTGGCCGACAAACTCGGCCCCAGCAGCCGCGTGCAGGCCGAGGCCAAGTACTACCTCGCGAACATCCTGCACCGCCGCGGTCGCGGTCCCGAAGCGGTGGCCTCGATCCAGACGGCCCTGTCGATCGATCCGACCAATCCGCGCTACCTCGTGCAGCTCGGCGACATCCACTTCAACAACGGCAAGATCATCGACGCGCACCAGGCCTACGAGAAGGCCATGAAGTCCGATGCGAATTTCGTCGACGCCTACATCGGCATGGGCACGACCTCGGAGCGGCTCGACAAGGTCGACGATGCGCGGCGGAACTATGAAAAGGCCATTGCGCTCGACCCGGTCAACGCCCGCGCCAACTTTCTCTTCGCGGGGCTGATCCTCAAGGAAGGACGCAAACGCGAGGCCGAAGACGTCCTGCGCAAGCTTGTCGAACGCGACCCGACGAACATCGCCGCCGTCGATAAGCTGGCGCATTTCTACATGGACGACAAGCGGTACAAGGAAGCGCTGGCGCTGTACGATGTCGCCGTCGTCAAGGCCCCGCAGAACCCCGATGTCTACGTCGGGCAGGGGGTTGTGCTCATGGCCATGGAGCGGTTGAAGGAGGCCAAGCAGGCCTTTGAGAAAGGGGCGGCGTTCGATCCCGAGAATCCCGCCGTGCAGTTCCGTCTGGGCCAGGCGGCTTATCTGGAAGGGGACGACGCGATGGCCGAGCGCTCGCTCTCGAAGGCGCTGGCCCGCGACCCCTACCACTCCGAGGCGCATCTGTACTATGGCATGACGCTCGCCCGGCAGGGCAACCACACAGACGCGCACAAGGAGTTCCAACGTTCGCTCGACGTGAACGTGCGGGCCGCCGAGGTCTACCGGCAGCGCGGGCTGCTCTACCTCAAGGAATCCAACGCCGAGAGCGACGCCAACAAAGCCTCGATTCTCGTCGAAAAGGCGATCAAGGAACTCGAGCAGGCCCTCTACTACGACAAGGACAACGCCGATTACTACTTCGACTACGGCATCGTCCTGGACGCCGGGAGCAAGGCGGGTAAGGCGCGCGACGCATGGCTGAAAGCGAAGGAATTGCGCCCGGGCTTCAAGGAGGCCATGTTTCACCTCGCCCGCTATTACGTCTCGTTCACGGATTACAAGGCCGCCGAAGGCACGCTGAACGAAGTGCTCGCCAAGTCACCGAACGACGCCCGCGCCCACTTGGAGATGGGCAAGGTCTACTTCGCCACGAACCGCCTCGACAAGGCCCGCAGCACGCTGCTCAAGGCGATTCGCCTGAACGGAAAGCTGGCCGACGCCTATGAGCTTCTGGGCGAGGTTTATAACCGCGAGGGCAAGTACAACGAAGCCGTCGGCTACTTCCAGAAGGCGCTGAAGGCCGACCCGAAACACGGCGTCGCCTATTTCCAGCTCGCCCTGTACTACAAGGATCGTGATCCGGCCAAGGCGAAGCAGATGTTCAACCGCGCCATCGGCACGAGCACGCTCTCGCGGGAGAAGGTCGAAGAGGCCCAGCTGCTGTTGAAGGAACTCGATTACGTCAAGCGCTGACGGACGGCCGGGGAGGCGGGGGCGGCCGGGCCGCCGGTGAACCGCTCCCGGATCCAGAGCCGGCCGGTGGAGACGTCTGCGAACGTTCTGTTACCATGACGGATCGGGGTCTTTCATGGTTGAATCCGCATCTGCCTGGCTCGGCTTTCTGGCCTTCAGCGCCGCCTCGTTCGTGCTCATCCTCGCGATGAAGCGCGACGGCCGGCCTCCGTTCGGCATCGGCTGGGCGCTGATGATCGTCGGCGGCGTCGCAGACCTCACCTACATGGCCTCGGCGACGCTGCGCCTCGGCGCCTTTCCGATCGTGAACCCGTGGGTCGGTGCGGCCTTTCTCAGCTTTCTGCTGGCCATGTTCGCCGCCGTCGTCTGGCTGCGGCACCGGCAGCCCGCTTTTCTCGTGGGGGTGGCGCCGGTCGCGGCCCTGTTCGATCTGCTCGCCGCCGTGAAGCCGGTGCGCGCCGAAGATCTGGCCGTCTTCGCCCGGCAGCTGTCGGTGCTCCAGCCCGACGTGCCGAACGCCGGCGAGATGATTCTCGGCAGTGTCTGGTTTCCGCTGCACGTCACGCTGGCGCTGTCTGCCTACGCGCTCTTCGCGCTGGCGGCGATCATGGGGCTGCTGCATCTGACGCTGTTGCGCGCGCTCAAGGAAAAGCGCCTCTCCGACATGAAGTACCTGCCGCCGCTGCCCGTCGTCGAGCACGTCGGCGTACACAGTGTCATCATCGGCATGGTCGCTCTGCTCACGGCCCTCGTCATCGGCGCCTGGGGAGCGCGTAACGTGCTCCAGAGCCACTGGCTGGGTGATCCGAAGGAAGTGGCCGGCCTCGTCATTCTCTTTCTCTACGGGCTTATCGAGGCCTCGCGCGCCCTGCGGCACTGGAGCGGCCGGCGCACGGCCCTGGCGCACGTGGGGGCGTTTCTGATTCTGCTCGCGGTGTTTCTCGGCAGCAGCGTATGGGCGCCCAAACTGCACGGTTTCTGATGGATCTCGTCGTCGTCGGTCTCAACCACCGGACCTCGTCCGTCGATCTGCGCGAGCGGCTCGCCATGGATCTCGAAGCGGGCAACGGCCTGATCCGGAGCCTGAAGGCCTCCGGCGCGCTCGCCGAGGGGATGGTCGTGTCAACCTGCAACCGCGTCGAGGTCTATGCGGTCACCGGCGATACCGAGGAGGCGCCGGCGAAGATCTCCGATGCGCTCGCCCAGGCGAGCGGCTTGCAGGGGGCAGAAGTTTTTCCTGCGCTCTACGCGCACCGGACGCACGAGGCGGTCGCCCATCTGTTTCGCGTTGTGGCCAGCCTCGACTCACTCGTCATCGGCGAGCCGCAGATTCTCGGCCAGATCAAGCAGTCCTTTGCGGCCGCGCAGGAAGCCGGACTGAGCGGACCCACGCTGCACCGCATCCTCGAACGTGCCTTCTCGGTGGCCAAGCGGGTGCGCAACGAAACGCAGATTGCACGCCTGGCGGTCTCCATCAGCAGCGTCGCCGTCGATCTGGCCCGCAAGATCTTCGGGCGGCTCGATCGCCAGACCGCGATGCTGGTCGGGGCCGGCGAGATGGCGGAGCTGGCGGCGCGCCACTTCGACGGCGCCGGCGTGCGCAAGCTCGTCATCCTCAACCGGACCTACGAACGCGCCGCCGCGCTGGCGCAGGAGTTCGGGGCCGCGGCGGTGCCCTTCGAGCGGCTCACCTCGGCACTGGCCGACGCCGACATCGCCGTCTTCTCGGCAGGGGCGACGCACTATCTGCTGCGACGTGAAGACCTGCACGGCCTCATGCGGCAGCGCCGGCAACGTCCCCTGTTTCTCATCGACATCGCCGTGCCGCGGAACATCGATCCCGCCTGCGCCGATGAAGAGAACGTCTTTCTCTACGACATCGACGACCTGCAGCAGATCGCCGATGAGAACCGGTCCATCCGCGAAGACGAAGCCGAGGTCGCGGCGCGCATCGTCGCCGAAGAGGCCGGGAAACATCAGGCCTGGCTCGTGACCCGGCGGGCCTTTCCGGTGATCGCGCGCCTGACGGCCCGCGCCGAGCAGCTGCGCCGCGCCGAACTCGAGCGCACGTTACGCGACCTGCAGGCGACGCCGGAGGTGGCCGAGAAGCTCGACCTGATGACGGCGGCCCTCGTACGCAAACTGCTGCACGAGCCGATTCAGGCCGTGCGCAACGCACAGGCCGTCGACGACGTGCAGACGCTCGACGCCGTGCGCCGCCTTTTCGACCTGGGCGAAGAAGCCGCGCCGCAGGAATCCGTAACCCTCCCCGACACGGAGCGCAGAAAAGCATGACCCGCGTGCGCATCGGAACCCGGCGCAGCAACCTGGCGCTCTGGCAGGCCAACCACGTGGCGCGCCTTCTGAAGGCGACCCATGAGGCGGTCGACGTCGAAATCGTGCCCTTCGTCACCGAGGGAGACCGCAATCTCTCGGGGCCGCTCTACCGCTCGGGCGGCAAGGGGCTGTTCATCAAGGAACTCGAGGTGGCGCTCGAGCGCGGCGACGTCGACCTCGCCGTGCACTCCATGAAGGACGTGCCCGGGCATCTGCCGGCGGGGTTCGAAATCGCCGCCGTTCCCGAGCGCGAAGTTCCCTACGACGCGCTGATCACCACGGGTGGCAAGCAGATCGGCGATCTGCGCAAGGGGGCGATCATCGGAACGGCGAGCCCGCGGCGCGGCGCCCAGTTCAAACAGCTGCGCCCCGACGTGCAGATCGTTTCGCTGCGCGGCAGCGTCGAGACCCGGCTGCGCCGGCTTGAAGAAGGCGCCTTCGACGCGACCCTGCTCGCCTGCGCGGGGCTGAAACGACTGGGGCTCGAAGCCCACATCAGCGAAGTGCTTCTGCCGCCCCGCTTCGTTCCGGCCGTCGGCCAGGGTGCGCTCGCGCTGGAGGTTCGCGCCGGCGACGCGCGGCTGCAGGAGCTCGTGCGCCCGCTGCACCACGCCGAAACGGCCGACGCCGTCGCGGCCGAGCGGGGCTTCATGGCCCGGCTCGAAGGGGGCTGCTCGCTCCCGGTCGCGGCCCACGCCGTGATCGAGGGGAATGAGGTCGCGCTCGAGGCGCGCATTCTGATGCCGGACGGAAGCCGGATGATCGGCGAGTCAATCCGGGGACCGCGCGCCGACGCCGAGGCGCTCGGCCGGAGCATCGCCGAACGTATGCTCGCGGCCGGCGGAGAGGAGATTCTCGCCGCATGCCTGCAGGAGTGAAACGCAGCGCCGGCATGGCCTGGCTCGTCGGCGCCGGGCCGGGCGACCTCAAGCTGCTCACGCTGCGCGCCCGCGAGGTGCTCGAGCGGGCCGACGTTGTCGTCTACGATTTTCTCGCCAATGCCCGCCTGCTTGAACTGGCGCCACCGCGGGCGCGCAAGGTGTATGTGGGTAAGCAGAGCGGCCGGCATACGCTCTCGCAGGCTGAGATCAACGCGCTGCTGGTGCGCCAGGTCGCGCGCGGCAAGCGGGTGGTGCGGCTCAAGGGGGGCGACCCGTATCTCTTCGGACGCGGCGGCGAAGAGGGGCGGGCACTGCACGAGGCGGGCTTGCCGTTCGAGGTCATTCCGGGCATTGCTTCGGCGCTGGCGGTGCCCGCCTATGCCGGCATTCCCGTCACGGAACGCAACCGTTCGGCATCGCTCGCCATCGTGACCGGACACGAGCACACGGGCAAGGATACGAGCGGCGTGGACTTCTCCGGCCTCGCGCGCATGGGGACGGTCGTGTTTCTCATGGGCATGAAGCGGCTGCGCGAGAACCTGGGCCGGCTGGCCGCCGCGGGTGCGCCGGGGGATCGCCCCGCCGCCGCCATCCAATGGGGGACGCGTCCCCAGCAACGGACGGTCACCGGCACGGTCGCCACGCTGGCTGACGAGGTGGAACGGGCGGGCCTGGGCTCGCCGGCCATCGTCATCGTCGGCGATGTCGTCGGATTGCGCCCGCAGCTCGACTGGTTCGAGCAGCGCCCCTGGTTCGGCCGTCGCATCGTCACGACGCGCCCGCGGGAATCCGAAGTCGATCTGCTCGACGAGCTCGAACACAACGGCGCTCATGTCGTCAGCGTGCCGACGATCGCCATCGCGGAACCCGAGGATTACGCTTCGCTCGATCGGGGCATCCGGCGCATCGGGCGCTACGACGGCCTCGTGTTCACGAGCGGGAATGGCGTGGAGCATTTTTTTTCGCGCCTGCGCCATCACGGTAAAGACGCCCGCGCGCTGGCCGGGCTGCGCGTCGCCTGTGTCGGGCCCGCCACCGCGGCGGCGCTCGAGCGCCAGGGCGTGACGGCCGACGTGGTTCCCACCCGGCACCGCTCTGCGGCGCTCGCCGACGCCTTCGGGCGCTGGCTGCGGGGAAAAGCGCTGCTGCTCGTGCGCGCCGAAGAGGGGAGCGAAGACTTTCCCGAAGAAGCGCGCCGCCGGGGCGCCCGGGTCGATCTGGCCGTGGCCTACCGTACCGTGGGGGCGCGCCGGCCGCGTGCTCTCGAGCTGATCGGTCCGGACGGTTCGGCTCCGGATCTGATTCTCTTCGCCTCGGGGTCTGCCGTGCGCGGTTTTGCCGGCATGCTGCGCCGCGACGAAAAGCGGGCCCTGCGCGGCGCCCCGTGCGCCTGCATCGGACCGGTCACGGCCGCTGCCGCCCGCGAACACGGTTTTGTGCCGGCCGTCGTGCCGGCCACGAGCACGCTGCCGGCGCTGGTGGCCGCGATGGAAGCGTATTTTGCCGGAAAGGAAAACGAGGTTTCCGATGGAATTGGTTGAGCGTCCCCGCCGTCTGCGGCGCACCGCGGTCCTGCGCGACATGGTCCGCGAAACCCGGCTTCATCCGCGGCAGCTGATCCAGCCCCTGTTTCTGTCCGAGGGCGACCGGGTCGAGCCCATCGGCTCGCTTCCCGGAATTTCGCGCTGGCCCGTGGCGTCCATCGGCGAAGAGGCGCGCCGGCTCGCCGGCCTGGGCATTGGCGGCGTGCTGCTCTTCGGCATTCCCCGCGACAAGGACCCCCTCGGCGCGTCGGCCGACGCACCCGACGGGGTCGTCCAGCGCGGCATCCGGGCCATCCGTGAGGCGGTCGGCAGCGGGCTCGTCGTCATCACCGACGTCTGTCTGTGCGAATACACCGACCATGGCCACTGCGGCATTCTGCGCGACGGCGAAGTACTCAACGACGAGACCGTCGAGCGCTTGACCCGCATCGCCGTGAGCCATGCCCGGGCGGGGGCCGACGTCGTGGCCCCCAGCGACATGATGGACGGCCGCGTCGGCGCCATTCGCGAGGCGCTTGACGACGCCGGCTACACGGGCATCCCGATTCTTTCGTATGCCGTCAAGTATGCGAGCGCGTTCTACGGACCCTTTCGCGACGCGGCCCAGAGCACGCCGGCCTTCGGCGATCGGCGCGGTGCTCAGATGGATCCGGCCAATGCGCGCGAGGCCCTGCGCGAGGCGGCGCTCGATGTCGAGCAGGGGGCCGACATGATCATGGTCAAGCCGGGACTGCCGTACCTGGACATCGTGCGGCTGCTGCGCGAGAGCTTCAACGTGCCCATCGCCGCCTATCACGTGAGCGGTGAGTACGCGATGGTCAAGGCCGCCGAGGCCAAGGGATGGATCGACGGCAGGGCGGTCATGCTCGAATCGCTGCTCGGCCTGCGCCGCGCCGGCGCCGATATGATCATCACCTACGCGGCGGCCGAAGCAGCCGGCTGGCTGCGCGAACAGGGCTGACGGGAAATCGGCACATCCCCTCCACACGTCGGCGCTCCCGAGGCCTGCGCCGTGCATATCGTGGGCGCCGAACCGGTCCCGGCGGGCGCCGAGTTGCGGTAAAATCGGAAGATGGAGTTCGATCAATCGCTCGAGACGCGCATCCTGTTGCGGAATGCGTTGCGCCTCGGGGTCTCCGGGCAGGCGCGCGACGAAGCCGCCCTGGCCGAGGGGATTCGCAGGCGTCTTGCCGAGCTCGGGTTCGTCGAGTCGACACGCTGCGGCCACTGTCGGCGGGCCATGCCCGACTTCGGCGTCTGCCCCTATTGTTCTGCCCCGAACACCGCACAGACGGTGCGTAGCGCCCCATCCGATTTCGTCGCTCCGGAGCCCCCCCGGTTGCGCGAGCGGTTTCACCCCGGCCGCCTGACCGACATCCTGGTTCAGCCGTTCTTCTGGGTCGTGCTGCTGCTGGCCACGGCCCCGATGGTGCTCAAGTTCTTCGGCCTCGACGAAAAGTGGATGTTCGTCTTCTTCTCGTTACTGTGGGCCTACGTCTTCTTCAAGGTGGCCGGCGCGCCGCCGGGGTTGTGGAAGGCGGCGGCCGCGGGCTATGTGTTCACGGGCATGTTCGCCCTGCCGCTGCTCGTGACGTGGATTTCCATCCCGCCGCACCCGGTCGAGGCGCTGCTGGCGAGCGGCAATGGGCTGCTGCGCTTTCTCGGCTTCACGCTGGGGGTCGGTGTGCGCGAAGAGCTGGCCAAGATGCTGGTCATCGTGTGGATGGCCCATTTCCGCGTCGGGGGGCGCCCGGTGCTCACGCGGCCGATCGATGCGCTGCTCGTCGGCTCGGTGGCCGGCCTGGGCTTCGCAGCCATCGAGAACATGGACTATCTGGAGCGCTTTCAGTTTCTCGACCGGGTCCACTACACCTTCGGCATGTACGCCGACAACCTGAGTTTCCGCGGGAGCATGAGCCGGGTCATGCTCACCCCATTCGTGCACGCGGTCTGGGCGGGGGTGCTGGCCTGGTTCACGATGGGGGCGCTCCAGGTGCGCGGACGTGCGGGGTGGCGTCTTTTCGGGACGGGTCTGTTCATCGCGGCGGGCCTGCACGGCCTGTACGATTTCGTGGCGGGCGTTCCCGATGCCGAGCTGCTGCTCGTGCTGGTGGTGGGCGTCTCGTTCGCGGCCTGGATGGCCTGCCTGGGCGGTGAGCAGAGTTCAGCCCGGTCGTCCGTCTGAGGAGATACCGAGATGCGTCGTCAGGGCTTCGCGGGTTTCACCTTCGTCACCCCACGGGATGCCGGCGAAGTACCAGCCTTCGAGCGCCCCGTTCGTGTGAAAGCGGGCGAGGTCGGGCCGGAGTCCGGCTTGCTGCATCCACTCCACGTCCCGGGCGTGAATGACGACGGCCGCCAACGCGGGGCCGGTGTCGAGGCCCAGAAAACCGACGTCATGCTCTTCGGTGAGTACGACACAGGGGGCGGCGCCCCGCGGCGTCGGGAGCGCGATGCGGTGGACGCCGGGGAACAGGAGGGTGCGGGTCCACGGCGCATCCGGAACGGGGCCATGGGCGGCGCACCCTTCTTCCATGGCGACCGAGAGCTTGATTTCAACCAGTTCGTATTCCCGCACGCTCCGTCACCGGTAAAGGTCCGTTTTCCTCAGGGCTGTGCGGCGATGCGCTCGACGCGCAACTGCACTGCTTTGGAATTCGGAAAGTAACTCAGCGTCGCGCGCCCCGGCTTCTCCTGCCAGACGGCGGCGCGATCCTGGTTCACGTCGGCCGGTTCGTTCACGGCCACCGGACGGCCCCAGTGCCCTGCGAGCTTCTCGCGCAGTACTTTGTAGAGCTCGCGGTCGGGCCCGGGTTCGTAAATCCCCTCGCTGAAGAGGCAGACCATGGATTCGAGCCCGTTCGCAGCCTGGAATTCATAGAGAATCGTCGCCCGGTAGCCTTCGCAGACATCGCGAATGAACCAGACGCCGTTGCCGCGTTCGAGCAGGGGACGCTCACCGTAGCGTGCCTGCACGGTGTTTTGCGTATCGCCCCAGAGCATGGGGCCGAGGCCGGTAATCGGCGGACGGGCGGGCTGGGCCACGGGTGCGACGGCCGGCGGCTGGGGCTTCGGGGCCGTATTGGAACGCACGGTGATGCCTTGAATCGGCGGGGCCGCCGGCGCGGGGGCGGGGGCTGCCGGAGCCGGCGAAACGGGGGTCGCGACGGTAATGTCGTCGACCACGCCCTCTTCGTCGTCGGGGCCGACGGGCTCTTCGGTGAGGGCCGGGTCGACGTCTTCGACGAGCGGCTCTTCGACCTCGGGAAATTCGGGGTCGGCCGTGGCAAGCAGAAGGGTGACCAGCAGTACGTTCATGGCATGTCCTGAAAAGGTGCTTTTATGATACTTGGGGGGCGGGGGCTCTGCAAAGCGGGGCCTGAGATTGACGAAGTACGATTTACGATTGACGATTTCCCGAGCGACGAGTGACGAATGACGAATTTCCGGGAAAGGGCCCTGAACAGAAAGGACGTTCCTGGTTGGCCATTGGGCATCGGCCATAGCCATTGCCGAAGGCTACGGGCCGCCGAGCACTTCCAAAAGGGCTCCCAGACTAAGCGCCTGCTGCTGCGGATGGCGCAGGGCGCGATCGCCGTGGACCCGATAGAGATTGTTACGCCCTTCGCGCGTGCGGCTGATGTAGTCGGCGTCTTCCAGGTCCTTGATGATTCGCTGCACGGCCCGCTCGGTAATCTGGACGGCCGTCGCTATCTCGCGCGCCGTCATGCGCGGATTGCGCGCGATGCACAGAAGCACCTGGGCGTGGTTGGTGAGAAAGGTCCACTCTGACATGCGAAACAGGATACACGAAACGATTGTCGGTGTCAGGGGCTAGGATTCAAAGGCGAATGGCCTGGAACCCTCCCAGCGGAGCGAGGGCATCGAAGTCGCGATCGTCGTGGACGACGGTAAGTCCGTGTCGCGCCGCGCAGACGGCGATCAGGCAATCCACGGAAGAGCGCACGGTCAGGCCGAGGCGCCTCGCCCGGCGGTTCAGGGTCGCTGCTTCAAGGAAAACGTCAGGCGGGAGAGGGCTTTCGACGATCGGCATCGACAGGAGCGCTTCCCTGGCAACGCGGAATGCGGCCTCATCCCGGAAGCCCTGAAGGACTTCTTGAAGAATGGGAAGACATATCCGAATTTCGTCGAAATCCAGATGGTGTTCGAGATGGAGAGGCCTGGACGCGCGAAAGGTCTTGATCCAGATAGAAGTGTCGACCAGGTAACCGGCCATGCTACCGGCGCGGTTTCTGCTTTGGAGAACGATAGGCGGGTGCATCTTCACGCATTTCGGCAAGGTCGCCTTCCCAGGTTCCGCTGCCGGTCAAGGACAGAATCGTTCGGGCGCGCGCCCGGCGCACGTATTCCCCGAGGATTTCATTGACGGCGCCCGAGTAGGTTTTGGCGCCCGAAAGCCGGGTCGCCTCTTCGAGCAGCGCAGCATCAAGCACAAGATTTGTGCGTTTCATGTGTATAGTGTGATCCATCTGGACGTGTACGTCAACCGCTTCTTGCGCGCTGGGCAACCGCCCCGCTTGCCCGTGCGCCATGCCTCCGGTTCCGCTACCATCGACACACAGGGAAGCGCGCCGGGTAAGCATCCACCGGCCGAGAGAGGCGGACGAATGATTCTGGTGACGGGAGGCACAGGGCTGCTCGGCCTCAACATCGTACGGCAGCTTGCGACCGCGGGCGAAAGGGTGCGCGTGCTCGTGCGCCCTTCGGCGCAGCCCCGACTCGGCCTCGAGGACATCGAGGTGGAGCAGGCGCCCGGCGACGTGACCGATGCGGAATCGGTGCGGCGTGCCATGCAGGGGGTGCGCCAGGTGTACCACGTGGCCGCGCTCACCTGGCAGGGGCCGTGGCAGAGCGTGCGGCGGCAGATGGAGGCCGTGAACGTCGGCGGCACGGAGATCGTGGCCCGGGCCGCGCTCGAAGCGGGGGTTGAGCGGCTCGTGCACACCTCGTCGACCGTGGCCATCGGGCATGGCACGCTCGAGCAGCCCGCGACGGAAGAGAGCGCGTGGAACTTTGAGGGGTTCGGCCCCTACTACGACACGAAGCACGAGGCCGAGGCGGTCATTCACCGGTTCATCGGCGAAGGGCTCGATGCGGTCATCGTGAATCCCGGCTACATGCTCGGGCCGTGGGATATCAAGCCGACGTCGGGGACCATGCTCCTCGAGGCGGCGCGAACCCCCTTCGGCATTCCCTTCTACACCGGCGGCGGCAACAACCTCTGCGACGTCGAGGACGTGGCGGAGGGACACCGGCTCGCGATGGAGAAGGGGGTGGCCGGACGGCGCTATATCCTTGCCAACGAGAACCTGCCGTACCGCGAAATCTTCACGCTGGTCAATCGGGCCGTGGGCAAGCCGCCGCCGCGTTTGCGGATGCCGAAGACCCTGCTGCTCGGCGTCGCGCCGCTGCTGGATGCTGTCGGCTACTTCATGCCCGAGCGGATGGATAAGTACAATTCATCCACGGTCCGCGCCGGCGAGACAGGGTTGTACGTGAGTCCCGAGCGGGCGGTGCGGGAACTCGGCCTGAAGAGCACGCCGGTGGAGCAGAGCCTGGAGAAAGCGGTCCGCTGGTTCCGCGACCACGGCTACCTGGGCTGAGCCGCCCTTGCATCTGGCATCTGCCATCTGCCATCTGCCATTGCAGAAAGGGCGCGGCCCGAGCCGCGCCCTTTCTGCGTGAAGTGGTGCCGGGAGCGGGGGTCGAACCCGCATGCCCTCGCGGGCGCGCGATTTTGAGTCGCGTGCGTCTGCCAATTCCGCCATCCCGGCAAGATGCGAAAGAGGACCATTGTAGCCGAGCGCGCAGATGTGCTCCAGCGATTGCATGCGATTTTCGGGTATGGTTCGGCCTTTGCGCGAGCTTCTCTGCCGGTGCTATAATCGTCCGCACCGGTAACCGGGCGGTGCGAGCCTTCGACCGGCAACTGCCCTCTCCTTCACGCATTTGAGGATGACTCATGAAAAGACTCACGTTCTCGTTGGCTGTGCTGACTTTCATATCGGCCTGCGGCAGCAGCCGTACCTTTGTCGAGCAGAGCAGCGGGGCCTGCCCCGAATGGGCTTATAAGGGCCAGGGCGCGTTCCCGGGCGACAATACGAAGATTTTCGCGGTCGGTGTGGCTTCGGGCATCAAGAATCCGGCACTTCTGCGCAAGTCCGCCGACCAGCGCGCGCGGGCCGAACTGTCGAACGTGATGCGCGTGGCGGTCGAAGAAATGTACGACGATTTTGCCGGCAGCCGCACCGATTTTACCAACGCCGAAGAAATCCAGAAGACCCGTCAGGCGCTGCGCACGCTCTCCGATACGGTACTGCACGGGTCGACCATCCAGGATCGGTGTAAGGAAGAAGACGGCACGATGTACTCGCTGGTCGTTCTCGACGTGGAAGCGTTCAAGGACTCGGCCCGCAAGGCGAACGACCTCGACGCGCGCGTACGGACCTACATCGATGCCAATGCAGCCGACGCGTTCAACGACCTCGACGCCAATCTGCAGCGCCAGCGAGGCCAGCAGTAATTCGATGTCGCTGAGAACCCTCCTCTGCGCAGGGATTCTCCTGAGCGGTCTGGGGTGCGGCGCCGGCAGGCAGAACCACCTGCCCGCTCCGACGCCCGCCCCCGACTGGATACAGAAGCCCCCTTCGGAAGTGTTCGGGCGAAAGTGCGAGATCGGCCGTTCGAGCCGCACCTTCCGGATGGAGGATGCGCGGCGCAATGCCGAGAACGCGGCGCGGGCCAATCTGGCGCAGGCCGACCGCTACCGCGTAAAGACCGAGGGGCTGGATATCCAGCGGGAGTCGAGCTCCGGGGGGGCGTCGCAGTTCATTATCGAGGTGGTCCAGGTCTCCTCCGAGGCTGAAGTCACCGAGACCGAGACCATGGGCACCTGGCTCGACGTTCGCGGCGAGCATGCCGGCGGTGAGCCGATGGTAACCCATGCTGTCGTCTGTCATCGTGCGGCGGGGCGCTGACCGGCGGCCTGCCGCCCGTTCCGTCCTGTTCAGAACGTCTATCCTTCGGGAGTTCCCATGCATCTCCGGCCGCTGTTCCTGTCTGCCGCCTTTCTCGTCCTGGCGCTGACGCCGGCGACGGGCGGGGCGAGCCCCGTCGACCAGGCAAAGTTCTCGGCCGGCCTGCTCGGCGCGGCCGCCGCGGGCGATGCCTCGGCCGTCGCCTACTTTCTGCAGAACGGCGCCGACCCGAATTTCCAATCGCGCGACGGGCGCTCACCCTTGCTGCTCGCCTGCAACGCCGACTACTGGCGTGAAGAGGCCCCGGCCTATCGCGAGACGGTGGCCATGCTGCTGAAGAGTGGCGCCACTCCGAACCTGCAGGACAGCCACGGGCGCACCCCCCTGGCGGCGGCGGTTCAGTCCCGGCGGGTCGAAATTGCCGGCCTTCTCCTGGCGGCCAAGGGCAACCCCGATCTGGCCGACGTCAATGGGCTGACTCCACTCATGATCGCCGCGCAGAATGCACAAGTGCCCATGGTTCGCCTTCTGCTCGCCCATGGTGCGCACCCGCTGCTGCAGGACCGCAACGGCAATGCCGCCCTCGATTATGTTCCGACCTCCCGCAAGGGGCAGGTGGCCCCGCTGCTCGAAGCCGCCGCGCGCGTGGCCGCGCCGCTCCCGGCCCGCAAGGGACCGTCGCTGTCTCCGTTGCTCGCGGCGGCGCACGCCGGCGACTTGAATACCCTGCGTAAACTGGTCGTGCGCGCCGAACTGGCGAAGACCGTCGACGACAGCGGTCGCAATGCGCTCATGGTGGCCGCGGCGGCCGGGCAGACCGATGCTGTGCGCCTTTTGATCGGCCAGGGTGCCGCGGTGGAGTCGACGGCCGCCAACGGCTGGCGTCCGCTGCACTTCGCAGCAGCGAGCGGAAACCTCGATACGGTCAAGGTCCTTCTGGCCGTGGGGGCGCAGGTCGACGCGAAGAACCGCGACGGCGCCGCTGCCGCCTGGGTCGCTCAGGAGAACGGGCACCGGCACGTCGTGAAGGCGCTGATCGAAGCGGGCGCCAAGGACGTGCCCCCCGACCGGATGGGGCTCGTTGATGCCCTGCGATCCCGTGACGTAGGCGATGCCGACGGCGTGCGCCAGTTGCTTGCGGCGGGCTCTGACGTGAATGCGCGCGACGATTCGGGCTGGACGGCGCTCATGTACGCGGCGAGCGGGACGAGCCTGGAGGCTGTGAAGGAGTTGCTTCGCGCGGGCGCCGACGTGAACGCCGCCGACGGCGACGGCGTCACGGCGCTCATGCTGGCCGTGGCCAACGACCGCCCCGCGCACGCGCAGGCCCTGCTGGCCGCCGGCGCACAGGTGAACACGGGAGACCGCGACGGGTGGACCGCGCTGTTCTATGCCGCGCGCAAGGATCAGGTGGATTCGGCAAAGGCGCTTCTTGGTAAAGGAGCCGCCATCGACGCACCGACGCAGGCCGGTTGGACGCCGCTCATGGCGGCGGCCGATCAGGGGCACAGCCGCATGATCGAGCTGCTGCTCGGGGCGGGCGCAAACGTGAATGCGCGGGACTCCGGCGGGCGCACCGCCCTGATGCTGGCCGCCCAGAACGGCCACCGGGTCTCTATCGGCGCCCTTCTGAAGAAGGGAGCCAACGCCGATATGAAGGACAGGAAAGGTGAGACTGCGCTCACTGTGGCCCAGAGGCACGGGCACCGCGAGGTGGTGCGGCTGCTGAAAAACGCGCTACGCTAGAACGGCACCACGGCAACGTCGTCGTCGGCGAGGGCTCTCCATCAGGAGCAGGCTGTGATCGTTGAGTGCGCGCCCGCCAACACACTGGCTTACGGAGCCACGGCCTGCCGGAAGGGAAACCCGGGCATCAGGCGTTGCAAACGCCGCGCGTCGACGATCTTGCTCTCCGGGCCGGCGGGAGCCGAGGGGAGGGTGAAGTCGGGGGGAAGCTCGCCGCGCGCCTTCCACGCGGCCACGAGGTCGTTCCACACGGCCGGCGCGCCGTTGGCGACATTGATCCGCAGGCCGCGGGGAACGTCGGGGGAACCGATGCGGCCGGCCACCGATTCGAGTACGGCCAGGATGTCGTCGACGTGGATCAGGTTGACCCGCTTGTTGCCGTTGCGGATGCGTCCGCGGCGCACCCAGTCGAGCGGCTGCCGATCGGGCCCGAAGATTCCCGCGAGCTGAAGCACGACGGCCCCCTGTTCGCGCAGCCATTCCTCTCCCTCTACGCGCGGCTGGGCGGGATCGAGGGGCCTGTCTTCGGTCACGACGGGGGGAAGGGCCGCGGCCGGTCCTTCCTCCACCCGATAGGCCGAGGTGCTCCCAAGGACGATCACCGAGTGCGCCCGGTTCCGCACGCGCGCATCGTAGAAGCGCCGCACGGTCGCGAGGGGAACGGCGGGAAACGTCCACACGACGCAGCGGCCGTCGACGGGGAGGGATGGCCAGGTCGTTTCATCCGCCAGGTCGAAGCGGATGGATTTCCGGTCCCCAGGCTCGACCGCACGCCGGGTGCGCACGGCGTCGGGGTGCAGTTCCGCAAGGCGGCCCCCTACGTATCCGGCCCCGAGGATGAGAAACGGAGGGTGAACCGGCTCGGGCATCAGGATTCCGGGTCAGAACCGGGTTCCCGGCCTTCGAACGCAGCCTGGACGTCTCTGGGAAGCGGGCGGTCGAGCCACGCCAGGTCACCCCACGCCCCCTTGCCGGCTCCGAAGCGGCGAGCGCGACGTTGTGTTTCGTCGGGATTCTGCGGCATGAACATATCCTACCATAGGGGGACCTTGCGGCCGCCGGGCCCGTTCCGCTCAGAAATCAGGAATCAAGGATCAGGTATCAGGAATTTATCAGCACGTGTCCTTGCGCCCCCCGTCCCCTGCATGGTATAAGATCAGGATTCACTTCGAACATCCCGTTCGCGACCCATGGGGGCCGGGCCGGATACCTGGGGGGAATAACAGGAAGAAAAACAGCCGCTTGCAACCTTTCTCGCGGAAAATTCCACGAGAACAGGGGTAGGGCGATTTTTCTTTTTTTGTCCTTTTCTTACTGTCGGGGGGATGGGCCCGACAGACTCGCTGCAGCCGGGTGCGCTTTTTCGCGGCACCGGCCCACGCGGGGACCCGCCTGTAGGCCGGCAGGCACACAATCGAATCACAATTGGGAACATGCCGTTTCCGCACGCCTCGTTTCTGAAGGCGCGTGGGCCGGCTGTCACACTACCTGGGAGTGACCATGGCGATTTCGGCGCCGGAACTTCATCGGTTTCGCAAGAACTTCGGCAATATCACGCCTGTCATTGAGATTCCGTATCTCATTGAGACGCTCAAGCGCAACTACAACACGTTTCTGCAGAAGGAAGTGGCGCCCGACGAGCGCAAGAATGCGGGTCTCTGGGGCGTCTTCAAGAGCGTTTTTCCCATCTCGGATTTCAACGAGACCGCGAGCCTCGACGTCGTGGGCTACTCGTTCGAACGCCCCAAGTACGACGTGGGTGAGTGCCGCCAGCGGGGGATGACCTTCGCGGCTCCGCTCAAGATCAACGTCCAGCTCATCGTCTGGGACAAGGACGAAGAGACAGGCGCGAAGACGATTCGCGATATCAAGGAGCAGGAGATCTACTTCGGCGAGCTCCCGCTCATGACCGAGAACGGTACCTTCATCATCAACGGTACCGAACGCGTCATCGTGAGCCAGCTGCACCGCTCGCCGGGCGTTTTCTTCGATCACGACAAGGGTAAGACGCACGCCTCGGGCAAGCTGCTCTACAACGCGCGCATCATTCCCTATCGCGGCAGCTGGCTCGATTTCGAGTTCGACCACCGCGACTACCTCTTCGTGAAGATCGACCGCCGCCGCAAGCTGCCGGCCACCGTGCTGCTGCGCGCCCTGGGCATGACCGAAGAGGAGCTGCTCAACTATTACTACGAGAAGGAAACCGTCTTCATCAAGGACGGCGGCAAGTTGCTCACGAAGAGCTATATCGCCGAATTCCTGGCCGGTTCGAAGGCCCTGCACGACATCGTCAGTCCCAAGGATGCCGACGACGTCATCGTCAAGAAGGGCAAGAAGATCAACCGCGCCATCCTGCGCCGCATGCAGGAACTCAAGATTCAGGAAATTCCGACCAGCCTCGAAGACATCGTGGGCAAGCCGGTCGCGCACGACATCGTCGACCCGAAGACGGGCGAAGTGGTGCTCGAGTGCAACCAGGAAGTGACTGAAGAGGTCTTCCAGGACATCGTGTCGCGCGGCCTGAAGGAAATTCCGCTTCTGTACCTCGACCAGCCGACCGTCGGACCCTTCCTGCGCGAAACGCTGAAGATCGACAAGATCGGCAAGGAAAACAGCCGCGAGAAGGCGCTCATCGAGATCTACAAGCGCCTGCGCCCGGGTGATCCGCCGACGCTCGAGACGGCCGAGCTGCTGTTCGACAACCTCTTCTACAACGCCGACCGCTATGACCTGTCGCGCGTCGGCCGTCTGAAGCTGAACATCAAGCTGAACTACGAAGGGCGCGGCTTCGACATCCCGCTCACCGAGGGTACGCTCCGCAAGGAAGACATTCTCGAAGTCGTGCGCTACCTGATTCAGCTCAAGAACGGCAAGGGGCAGGTCGACGACATCGACCACCTGGGCAACCGCCGCGTGCGCTCGGTGGGCGAACTGCTCGAGAACCAGTACCGCATCGGCCTCGTGCGCATGGAACGCGCCATCAAGGAGCGTTTCAACCTGCACGACGTCGAAACCCTCATGCCGCACGACCTGATCAACAGCAAGCCGGTCATGGCCGTGGTCAAGGAATTCTTCGGCAGCTCGCAGCTGTCGCAGTTCATGGACCAGACCAACCCGCTGTCGGAGATCACGCACAAGCGGCGTCTGTCGGCCCTCGGACCGGGCGGCCTGACGCGCGAACGCGCCGGCTTCGAAGTGCGCGACGTGCACGCCACGCACTACGGCCGCATCTGCCCGATTGAAACGCCTGAAGGGCCGAACATCGGTCTCATCGCGAGCCTGTCGACCTACGCGCGGGTCAACGAGTACGGCTTCATCGAGACGCCCTACCGGGTCGTCAAGGACCAGAAGGTCACCGACGAGGTCGTCTACCTGACCGCGCTCGAAGAAGAGAACAAGAAGATCGCCCAGGCCAACGCGCCGCTCGATCCGAAGGGTCACTTCGTGAACGAGCTGGTTTCGGCCCGCATCAACGGCGACTTCGTCATGGTGCCGCGCGATGAAGTCGCGCTCATGGACGTGAGCCCGAACCAGCTCGTGTCGGTGGCCGCCTCGCTCATCCCGTTCCTCGAAAACGACGACGCCAACCGCGCCCTCATGGGTTCGAACATGCAGCGTCAGGCCGTGCCCCTGCTGCGCACCGAAGCGCCGCTCATCGGTACCGGCATGGAGCGCATCGTCGCCCGCGACTCCGGTTCGGCCGTCGTCGCCAAGCGCGGCGGCATCGTCGACTACGTGGACGCGACCCGCGTCGTCATCAAGGTGAACGAGAAGGAGACCCGCAAGGCCGAGCCCGGGGTCGACATCTACAACTTCACCAAGTTCCTGCGTTCGAACCAGAACACCTGCCTCAACCAGAAGCCGCTGGTCAAGCTGGGCGACATCGTTCACGCCGGCGACATCATCGCCGACGGCCCGGCCACCGAGCGCGGTGAACTGGCCCTCGGCAAGAACGTGGTCGTCGCGTTCATGCCCTGGGGCGGCTACAACTTCGAAGACTCCATCCTCGTCTCCGAGCGTCTCGTCAAGGACGACGTCTACACCTCGATTCACATCGAGGAGTTCGAGTGCGTCAGCCGCGACACGAAGCTCGGCCGTGAAGAAATCACCCGCGACATCCCGAACGTCGGCGAAGAAGCGCTGCGGAATCTGGACGACAGCGGCATCATCCGCCTCGGCGCCGAGGTCAAGCCGAACGACATTCTCGTCGGCAAGGTGACGCCGAAGGGTGAGACCCAGCTGTCGCCCGAAGAGAAGCTGCTGCGCGCCATCTTCGGCTCGAAGGCCGGCGAAGTGAAAGACACGTCGCTGCGCGTACCGCCGGGCGTCGTGGGCACCATCATCGGCGCCCGCGTCTTCAGCCGCAAGGGAATCGAGAAGGACGATCGGGCCCTCGAGATCGAGCACGCCGAAATCGAGAAGCTCCGCCAGAACCGCGACGACGAAATCCGCATCGTGTGGACCGAAGCCGTCCGGCGCTGCCGCAGCATCATCGTCGGCAAGGAGACCGATTATCCGCTCGCCGAGGGTCCCAAGAAGATCCTCAAGAAGGGCGACAAGATCACCAAGGACGCCGCCGAGACGCTGACCAAGGACAACCTCATGCAGCTCTCGCTGGTCGACAAGGACCTCGAAGAGCGCCTGCAGGGGATCCTGAAGCACGCCGAGCGCCAGAGTGAGCTCGTCTCGCAGCTCTTCGAAGAGAAGGTCGAGAAGCTCAAGAAGGGCGACGAGCTGCCGCCGGGCGTGATCAAGCTGGTCAAGATCTACGTCGCCATCAAGCGCAAGCTGAGCGTCGGCGACAAGATGGCCGGCCGTCACGGCAACAAGGGTGTGCTCTCGCGCATCCTGCCCGAAGAAGACATGCCCTACATGGAAGACGGCACGCCGGTCGACGTCGTGCTCAACCCGCTGGGCGTGCCGAGCCGCATGAACGTCGGGCAGATTCTCGAGACACACCTCGGGCTCGCCGCCCGCGGCCTGGGCGTGAAGGTTCAGCAGTACATCGACCAGAAGTACACGCCGAAGAAGCTGCGCGACGAAATCAAGAGCATGTACGGGACGCCGCGCATCAAGAAGCTTCTCGACGAAGCCTCGGATGAGCAGATCGTCGACGTCGCGCGCAGCCTGCGCCGCGGCGTGCACATGGCCAGCCCGGTCTTCGACGGGGCCCGCGAAGACGCCATTCAGGAGACCCTGAAGGCGGCCGACGGTCCCGAGTGGGGGCAGATGAAGCTGCGCGACGGCCGCACCGGCGACGAGTTTCACCACAACGTCACCGTGGGCGTGCTCTACGTCATGAAGCTGCACCACCTGGTCGACGACAAGATCCACGCCCGCAGCATTGGGCCCTACTCGCTCGTCACCCAGCAGCCGCTGGGGGGCAAGGCGCAGTTCGGCGGACAGCGGCTCGGAGAAATGGAAGTCTGGGCGCTTGAAGCCTACGGCGCGGCCTATGCGCTGCAGGAAATGCTCACCGTCAAGAGCGATGACGTGGGCGGCCGCACGCGCATGTACGAGAGCATCGTCAAGGGCAACTTCGCCCTCGAACCGGGGCTGCCCGAGAGCTTCAACGTGCTCATCAAGGAGCTTCAGGGGCTCGCGCTGAACGTCGAACTCGTCGAAGAACACGACGAGACGGCCGACGGCGGCGAGGGTGACGAAGCCGAGGCTGCCGAGTAAAGATTGCGATCCACCGGGGGAGGCGGGTTCGTCTCCCGGCCGGTTTCTGGTTGCGAACGATTGAGAGTTTTCTCGTTAGGAGAACGACGTGAATATCAATGACTTCATTGAAAAGCCCAAGGATCCGTTGAGCTTCAACGCCATGCGCATTTCGCTGGCGAGTCCGGAGACCATCAAGGGCTGGAGCTACGGCGAAGTCAAGAAGCCCGAAACGATCAACTACCGCACGTTCAAGCCTGAACGCGACGGTCTCTTCTGCGCGAAGATCTTCGGGCCGGTCAAGGACTACGAGTGCAACTGCGGCAAGTACAAGCGCATGAAGCACCGCGGCATCGTCTGCGAAAAGTGCGGCGTCGAGGTCATCCGCTCGAACGTGCGCCGCGAGCGCATGGGGCACATCGAGCTGGCGACGCCGGTGGCCCACATCTGGTTCCTCAAGAGCCTGCCGAGCCGCATCGGGTCGCTGCTCGACCTGACGCTCAAACAGCTCGAGAAGATTCTCTACTTCGAAGAGTACATCGTCATGGACCCGAAGGGTACGTCCCTGAAGGCCGGCGAGCGGCTCACCGAAGAGCAGTACTACCAGTATCTGGAACAGTACGGCGAAGATCAGTTCGTGGCCGGCATGGGCGCCGAAGCCATCCGCACGATTCTCCAGAACCTCGACCTCGAGAAGCTGGGCGATGAGCTGCGCAAGGAAATGCAGGAAGCCACCAGCGACGCCAAGCGCAAGAAGCTGGCCAAGCGCCTGCGCGTGGTCGAAGCCTTCCGCGACAGCGGCAACAAGCCCGAGTGGATGATCCTGACGGTCGTTCCGGTCATCCCCCCGGATCTGCGCCCGCTGGTGCCCCTCGACGGCGGCCGGTTCGCCACGAGCGACCTGAACGACCTGTACCGCCGCGTCATCAACCGCAACAACCGTCTGAAGAAGCTGCTCGAGCTGAACGCGCCCGACATCATCGTGCGCAACGAGAAGCGCATGCTGCAGGAGGCGGTCGACGCCCTGTTCGACAACGGCCGCCGCGGCCGCGCCATCACGGGGCCGAACAACCGTCCCCTCAAGTCCCTCAGCGACATGCTCAAGGGCAAGCAGGGCCGTTTCCGCCAGAACCTGCTCGGCAAGCGCGTCGACTACTCGGGCCGTTCGGTCATCGTGGTCGGTCCCGAGCTCAAGCTGCACCAGTGCGGCCTGCCGAAGGCGATGGCCATCGAGCTGTTCAAGCCCTTCATCTACAACAAGCTGCTCGAGCACGGCTACGTCACGACCATCAAGAGCGCCAAGAAGATGGTCGAGAAGGAAAGCCCCGAGGTGTGGGACGTCCTCGACGAGGTCATCCGCGAGCACCCGGTCATGCTGAACCGCGCGCCGACGCTGCACCGCCTCGGCATCCAGGCCTTCGAGCCGATTCTCATCGAAGGCAAGGCCATTCAGCTGCACCCGCTCGTCTGCACGGCGTTCAACGCCGACTTCGACGGTGACCAGATGGCCGTGCACGTGCCGCTGTCGCTCGAAGCGCAGATTGAAGCGCGCGTGCTCATGATGTCGACGAACAACATCCTGAGCCCCGCCAACGGCAAGCCGATCATCGTTCCCTCGCAGGACATCGTGCTCGGCCTGTACTTCATGACCCGCGAGCGGCTGTTCACGCCGGGCGCCTTCAAGGAGTTCAAGGACGCCAAGGGCAACGTCATCGGCCAGACCGGCGTCTACGCGAACTTCGACGAAGTGCGCCAGGCCTACGACGCCGGACGCGCCCACCTGCAGGCCCCGATCAAGGTGCGCCTCGACGGCAAGCTCGTCTCGACCACCGTCGGCCGCGTGCTGCTCTCGGAGATTCTGCCCCCCGAGATGCCCTTCGAATCCGTGAACCGCGTGCTCACCAAGAAGGAAATCGCGAACCTGATCGACGACTGCTACCGCGTGGCGAGCACCAAGAAGACGGTGCTGCTGGCCGACGCGCTGCGTTCGACCGGCTACGCCTACGCGACCCGCGCCGGCATCTCCATCGGCATCGGCGATCTGCGCATTCCCAACCGGAAGCATGAGATCATCGACGCCGCCATGGACGAAGTCAAGCAGGTGGCCGAGCAGTACCGCGAAGGTCTCATCACCGACGGCGAGCGCTACAACAAGGTCATCGACATCTGGGCCAAATCGACCGACCAGATCTCGGAGGAAATGCTCCGTCATCTGTCGACCGACGAGATCAAGAGCCCCGAAGGCGAAGTGCGCCGCGTGCCCAGCCTGAACCCGATCTTCATCATGGTTGACTCGGGCGCCCGCGGTTCGAACCAGCAGATGCGTCAGCTCGCCGGCATGCGCGGCCTCATGGCCAAGCCGTCGGGCGAAATCATCGAAACCCCCATCACGGCCAACTTCCGCGAAGGCCTGACGGTGCTGCAGTACTTCATCTCGACGCACGGCGCCCGCAAGGGTCTCGCCGACACGGCGCTCAAGACCGCCAACTCGGGATACATGACGCGCCGTCTCGTCGACGTCGCCCAGGACGCCATCGTGACCAGCTGGGACTGCGGCACGATTGACGGTCTGGAAGTCACGGCCCTGCTCGAGGGCGGCGAGATCATCGAGACCCTGGGCGACCGTATCCTCGGCCGCGTGGCGCTCGTCGACGTCGTCGACCCGTACAGCGGCGAGGTCATCGTCGAAGCCAACCAGGAAATCGACGAAGAACTGGTCGACGCCATCGAGAACGCGGGTATCGAACGGGTCCTCATCCGCTCGGTGCTCACGTGCCGCAGCAATGTCGGCGTCTGCCGCGAGTGCTACGGCCGCGACCTGGCCCGCGGCGACAAGGTAAACCTCGGTGAGGCCATCGGCATCATCGCGGCCCAGTCGATCGGCGAGCCCGGCACGCAGCTCACGATGCGTACCTTTCACATCGGCGGTACGGCCTCGGCGCGCGTCGAGCAGAGCCACCTCGAATCGATTCACGTCGGTACGATCAAGCTGCGCGGCGTCAACACGGTTACCGGACGCGACGGCAACCTGGTCATCATGAACCGCACGGGCGAGATCACGATTCTCGACGACGAAGGTCACGAACGCGAACGCCACAAGCTGGTCTACGGCGCCAAGCTGCTCGTCAAGGACGGCGAGCGCATTCAGCGCGGCTCCCGCCTGGCCGAGTGGGATCCGTTCACGACCCCGATTCTCACCGAAGTCGCCGGTACCATCAAGTACGGCGACATCATCGAGGGGAACACGGTCGAAGAGCAGATCGACGAAGCGACGGGTCTGTCGCGCCGCGTGGTCATCGAGTCGAAGGGAGCGGCCCTGCGTCCGCGCCTGTCGATCAAGGATGAGGCGGGCAAGACGATCGCCCGCTATCAGATGCCGATGGGCGCCAATCTGGCGGTGAGCGACGGCGACGATGTGCGCGCCGGCGACGTCATCGCGAAGATTCCCCGCGAAACCATGAAGACGAAGGACATCACCGGCGGTCTGCCGCGCGTGGCCGAACTCTTCGAAGGCCGCAAGCCCAAGGAGTTCGCCATCATCTCGGAAATCGACGGTGTCGTGCGCTTCGACAAGGACACGAAGGGTAAGCGCAAGATCCTCGTCATCCCCGAGATCGACGGCCGCCTGGTCGAAGAAGACGCCAAACAGTACCTGATCCCCAAGGGCAAGCACATCGCGGTGCACGAAGGCGATCGGGTGCGCGCCGGCGAACCCCTCATGGACGGCAGCCCGAACCCGCACGACATTCTGCAGGTTCTCGGCGACAAGGCGCTCGCCAAGTACCTCGTCGACGAAGTGCAGGAAGTCTATCGTCTGCAGGGCGTGAAGATCAACGACAAGCACATCGAGGTCATCGTTCGTCAGATGCTGCGGCGCATTCGCGTCAAGGAAGTCGGCGACACGCGTTTCCTCTCGGGTGAGCAGGTCGAGCGCTGGCAGTTCGACGAGGAGAACGCCAAGATCATGCGCAACGGCGGCCAGCCGGCTATCGGCGAGCCCCTGCTGCTCGGCATTACCAAGGCGAGCCTCTCGACCGAGTCGTTCATCTCGGCGGCGAGCTTCCAGGAAACCACGAAGGTGCTCACCGAGGCGGCCATTGCCGGCCGCACCGACCACCTGCGCGGTCTCAAGGAGAACGTCATCATGGGCCGCCCGGTCCCGGCCGGCACGGGTCTGCCGCGGTACCACAAGATAAAGGTCACGCTGACTGAAGACCCGGGCCAGATCGAGCCGATGCCGCTGCTCGAAGTTCCCGACGCGGGGCTCGAAGTGCGCACGCACTCGGGCACGGGCGAGTAAGCCTCAGCGCGAATCGGAATATCGATTCACGGGGGAGCTCTGGAAAGGGCTCCCCCGTTTTCTTTGGCGGCGTTCCGGCGGAAACCCGGGTGCAAGGCGCGGTTCGACCGGGAAGCGAATCCGCGAGACCCAGGTGCGGAAATCCGCCTCGCGCTGAGGCTACCATGGTGCATGTTTCGCTGGTGTGCCAATTGCCAACGCTATCTCGGTGAGAAACCGCCGTTCGACAACTTCGCGCTCACGCACACCTTTTGCGACGACTGCGCGCCGAAGTTGCTGGCGGGGGGCTCGATTGCCGGGGAGCCGCTCACGGCCGGCATCTATCGGGATTTCATGCGTGCCGTGCATGAGTCCGACCTGCTCCTGGCGCAACGGACCCTCACCCTCGCCCGCCAAGCCGGCATTCCGGACCTCGATCTCGCCGTCGGCATTCTGCAGCCCTTGCTGTATGAAGTGGGGGTCGCCTGGGCGGCAGGACATCTTTCGGTCTGGCAGGAGCACCGCATTTCGGGATGGGTCGAAGAGGTCCTCGCGGCCATGGCGGCCGCCCGCTCCACCCCGGAGAAGCCGGGGGGAATCCTCCTGCTCGCCGCTCCGGGAAATCAGCACACCCTGGGACCGCGCCTGCTCACGCTCGAACTGGCCGCGCGCGGACTCGCCGTCACCGCGGTACTTCCGGGCATGCCCCTCGCCGAGTATCCCCGCCTGATCGAGCGCTCCTCGCCGCGAATCGTCGGGATATCCGTGGGCGATCCGGCAAGTCTTACCACGCTGGAGCCGGCGGTGCACATCCTCGAAGTGCGGTTTCCGGAGGTTCGCTTCGTCGCCGGCGGTTCTGCCGTGCGCCTGAACCCGGGGCTCCGCGCCGACATGACGCTGATCCCGGCGACCGACGAATTCGTGCGTCTGGCGCTGGAGACCAGGGTCGCCGGGGTGCCTCTTCGGAGCCCGCCGGTGATTCTGGAAGGGGATCGGAAGTCACCGTGACGGGTTTCCGAAAGCAAACTCCTGGGCCGGTTCTCAATCGATCTTGTCCAAAGGATACTGGGAGCGCGTCGAACGGGATGCCGCTGTTCGCGAGATCGGCGAGGTCCAGCGGCTGGCCAACGCCTTGGGTGACGAAGAGCTAGAAGACGGCTGACGTGGCTTCTTGCTACCAATGCACTCATCCACGCGTCGAGAGGGAACCCGCCGTCAGTTCGCCGGCGACTTTCGCATTGTCATTTCAGCGAGGTCATGGGCTACCGCCCAGGCGCGCCGCCGCGTCGCCGCGGGGCAGAAGAGGCCCCGCAGAAAGCAATCACTCCCTGCCCTGGCCGAGGTGCCCGCGGCCACGACACGGGGGCGCGCATCTCCGTCGACAATTCAGTTCGTCGTACAGACTTCGCAGAAGTTATAGCAGTTGGCCGAGTCGTCGTCGGTTGTGTCATCCGGATCGGTGCAGTACTCGTCCTTCTTCGGCCCCGCCGTGCACCAGCAGTCGCCCGAGCACATGTAATCGGCCGTGCAGCTCTGGTTTGAACTGTCATCCGTGTTGTCGGTGTTATCGGTATTGTCGTCGGTGTTATTGTTGTTATCGCTGTTGTTGGACGTCGTGGTCGTCTCTTCGGTCCCGCAGGCCGACAGCAGCGCGCCGGTCGCGCTCAGTAGAAACAGAGCGAGAAAGAGGCTGGAGAGCATACGCATGGGAAACTCCTTTTTTTTGAGCGTTCAACTTCCCGAATCCAGTTACCCTACCGGAACCCGATGCAGACGGGTGTGACGGGCATCACAGCGGGGTATCCAGACGATTGTCCCCTGACGCTATTGCAGCCGTTGGTTTTGGGTCCCCCGGACGGGGGGCGACAGGGGGGGGGACGCGCCTCACCCCACCAGCATCCCTTTGTCGCGCCAGGTCTCTTCGAGCCAGAGGCGCAGGGCCGCGTGGTCGTCACGCTGGAGTTCCGGGTCGCCTTCGAGGATGCGCAGGGCCGCATCACGGGCCGCGCCTTGGCCGACATGGGACTGGGCGACAAATGATTTTGTGTTCCTGGGAGAATACGACAGCGGGATAGACCTCCCGGTCGTAGTGGGGGGCTGGCTCATCTGTGTACTCCGCGCCCGCAACCGATCTTCAATAAAGTCAGAGTGTTAGCGCGGCAGGACAGCATTTGTCCTCTGATGCCGCTATGATACTGCTTCACTGGCGCGGAACATCTCGTCACGCTAGGATATAGCCTTAATTGAATCGCTCCGGTAGGTGAGGGGTATGGAAATTGTTGCCAACATGGTAGAACTTCGTTTTCCCGTGCGCGGGGACCGCATCCCCGTCGACCACGGGTATTCCCTATATTCGTCACTCGCCGACTGCCTTGAGCGGGCAGATTCCTGGGTCCATGAAGCAAACGATTTTGGTCTGCTTTTGGTCCGCGGCACGTACGATGGTAAGGGGGCACTCGCCCTCGGAGAGCAGTCATGGTTTGGCGTGCGAACGCCGGCGGACCGTATCGCTCGTTTTCTGCCGTTGGCCGGGAAACGCTTACGAATTCAGCAACACCCAATCGTCGTTGGGGTCCCTCGCACGGCTCTTCTGACTCCTGCATCGGAGGTGCGCGCACACATTGTCACGACTCGAAACGGGCACGAAGAGGAACGGTTCGATACAGAAATTCGTCGCCAGATGGATGACCTCGGGATTGTAGGACACATCGAACGCGGGCAGCGGCGTGTGTTTAAGGTTCATGGGAAAAAGGTCGTCGGCCACACGCTATTTGTTCGGGACTTGTCGCCTGAACACTCGCTCATACTCCAAGAGCGGGGTCTGGGGGGGCGGCGGAAGATGGGCTGCGGTGTGTTCACCCCGTACCGTCGGGAGGATCAGGAAGTATGACCCTCGTTGCCACCGACGCCGATGTCCTGTACGCCAAGCGCCCTACACGGGGCCGGTCTGTACCAACGGTGTATCAACACGGGGCAGACGTGGCATCGGCAGCCAGAGCCATAATGGCTGCGATTCGAACACCGCTCAGGGAGACATTCGGATTATCAGAAGAAGAAGTAACCCGCTTGGAGCGTTTGCTCCAAATCGCCGCTTTGCTTCATGATATTGGCAAGGCCAACAGCGCGTTTCAAGACATGCTGCTTGGTCGACTGGGCGAACGACGGCAACCGGTCCGCCATGAGGTGCTGGGTGCCATTCTCTGTTTTCAGGACGAAGTCTGGGGACGATGGTTTAAGTCCGTGTTCGCCGAAGAGGACTACTGGACCGTCTGCTGGGCGGTTGCCGGGCACCATCTGAAAGTTTCTCGGCATACGCAGGAAAGTCTGTTTCGTGTGGCAAATACGCCTGCGTACTTATCCATTTCCTTGGGTAGTGCTGATGTTCGACAGTTGCTCTTGGCCGTATTCGCCGCAGCCGGAAAACCGGTCGCCCGACCCCCGGAAATCGGTGATCTGAAATTTGACCTTGACGAGTCTACGCTCGCATTGTCGATCGATGCCTTTGTCGCCGAGTCCGCCTCGGCGTGGCGGCGCTTGAAAGACGCGGAGACATTCCGGCGCGACCTTGCACTGCTGAAGGCGCTCTTGATCTCAGCCGATGTCGCCGGCTCTGCGCTGCCGGCCAAAGGGGAGCCCATTGAGCGCTGGATTGACCAGAGCCTCTCCCTCGACCTGGATGCGGCGGCTGCGAATCGAGTCGTCGAGAGTCGCCTCGCGGGTAAACGCCCACACAGATTTCAGGAAGAGGTTGCGGTCTCAGAGTCTACGGTCACGCTCGTTCTCGCGGGTTGCGGCAATGGGAAGACAACTGCCGCCTACATGTGGGCAAGACGGCAGGCGATGGGGCGTAAGCTGTTTTTTGCGTATCCGACCACAGGGACGGCGTCGGCGGGCTTCGACGACTATCTGGTTGGTGTCGATGAGATAGAGGCCGCGCTGATGCACAGCCGGTCAACCGTCGACCTGGAAGAAATGCTCGATGTCCCTGAGGCGGCGCGCGAAGAGGCGGCCAAAGAGGTGGTTGATCGGCTTCAAAGCATGCGCGCCTGGGATCGGCAGGCCATTGTGTGCACCACAGACGCAGTTCTCGGCCTCGTACAAAACCAGCGCCGCTCTCTCTTTTCGTTCCCCTCCCTCGCAAAGGGGGCCTTCGTCTTTGATGAAATTCATAGCTACGATGCGCGTCTTTTTGAAGCGTTGCTCTCCTTTCTGGCGACCTTCAAGAATGCGCCCGTGCTGCTGATGACCGCCTCGTTACCGCCCAGTCGAATGAAGGCTTTACGCGAATGCCTTGGAGATCGCCTTCCTGGGCGGCCCATTACAGGTGAGCCGACACTGGAACGGCTTGAGCGCTACCGCATCACGTGGCGAGACACCAAGGAGATGTGCGTTGAGGAATGTGAGCAGGCTCTTGCACGTGGGGAGAAGGTGTTGTGGGTCTGCAACACGGTATCGGAAGCAATCATGACTTACGATCGCCTGGCCCCTGTTGCCGAAATGTTGAAGGCTCGCACTTTTTTGTTCCATAGTCGTTTCCGATATGAAGATCGCATGGTTCTGCAGAAGAACCTTCTTCGGGCGTTCGATGGGAATGGACCTCTCCTGGCCGTCACAACGCAGATTTGTGAGATGTCGCTCAATATCAGTTCCGAAACATTGATTTCTGCGTCGTGTCCCTTTCCCGCGTTGATTCAACGACTCGGGAGGCTGAATCGCTTTGCCACACAGAGTGACCCACGGCCTGCATATCTGTATCCGTTTCAGGGCAGACCCTATGACGAGCCTGAGGACGTGTTCCTGCGTGAAGAAGGCGAGAAGTTGATTCGAGCGCAAGCAGGCTCGCCGCTGTCCCAGCACGATCTCGCTCGCGCTCTCGATGGAATGGAGTGGACAGGCGGCGATGCCGACCTCTTTCGCCACCATGCGTGGCTAGACGGTGGGTGGGAAAGTGAGCCCCTCCCCCTCAGGGGTGGCGATAGCTCGGTGACCTTGGTGAGGGCAGAAGATATCCCGAGCCCTCTCGATGATACGCAATTGATACGAAGGACAATTCCAATGCCGATACACAGAAAAATACAAGCTTACGAACGTATTGGCGGATACCTGATAGCACCAGCCGGCTCCATTCACTATTGTCCCGAGCGGGGGGCGACATGGGCAGATTGACCGAAGGTATGACCTGGAGGCTGAGCGATCCGGGAATGGGGATTATGGAACGGGCTGGCCTTGCGGCGCTCTATCTTTCCTTGCAAGCCGCCAGAGAGCACGACATAGACCTTTCGCCTTTGGTATGGGAGAAAGGCGATCTCACTTCCGAAAGCGTTACCATTCGATCGATCGGAAGTGACGAAGACGCGCTCCTCGCCCTTTTCCGATGGGCCTGGCAGGTTCGCGAAGGGGTTCTTTACCTTCCGGCCCTGCATGATGAGCGTGAACGCGACAATCTGCATGTGAGGCTCGCGCACCATAACGGCATCCTCTCGACCTTTCTTCAACATCCCAAGGTTCAGCCCAAGGGGGCGCCGGAGCGGCGATTCGTTGTGCTGGATGAAGGAAAGGAAATTCCGGTCGGTTATCAGACCCTTGATCCGGCAAGGCTCAAGCCGATCGCGGACATTGGCGGATTAACGCGCAAAGGAAGCCTGGTCGAAAAGTCAATCGAACTGTCCGGCTGGGTCTTTCCGGGAATCGCCCCGCGCTATGCAACGGAAAAAGCCTGGATGGGTCCGCCGCAAATTGCCATCCTTCTTATGCTTGCGCCTATCGCATGTGTTTATCATCCGCTGGCTTCCGATCGGTCAAGCTGGCTGACGGTGATCCCCGACGTGGTCGATCTGCGAGCCTTTCAGGAACGGAGGGTACTCCTGCAGAATGCGTTGAAGGCGGAGATGACCCAGGTCGCCGGCATGAGTGACGCCGGTCTTCGTGTCTTGTCAGAGATGATTGCAGACCAGACGATCCGCCTGCCAGTTGCGGGCTGTCGTGTAGTTGCGATGGGCAATGTCACGTACTACCCGAATCAGAAGGTGCGAAAAGGGGTCGTGAATCTCACACCGCGCCGCGCGACGCTTGCTCGTTATCGAAAGGTTGTGCGCGTGATGGGAAACCACTGGGTCGCTCTTAAGCCCCCCGAGCCCAAGAAGGCCTCGAAAGGGCGAAAGCCGAAACCGGGCGGCACCGAAATAGAAAGGCTCGCGACCCACTTTGTCGCCATACCCGCGGGGCGTGGCCGGATTGCAGAGAACCTGGCAACGGGCCAGCCGTGGTTCCAACACCTCTTTGAGCCGATGCCGTGGGAGAAAAAACGAATTCTGGATAGAAAACTTGGTGAGTCGGTGCAGAGCACCTGGTTTCGCCAGCTTTCAATGCAGCGAAAAAGACTTCATGAACTTTGTGAGGAGGCGTCCATGTGGGATAGCGATGAAGACCGTCAATTTGTCGAAGCGTTCTGGCAGAACCTTCGGGCACTTTATGCGCGGGAGGCCAGTGCGGTTGCAGATCGGGGCGGGTCGCGTGACCCGAGAAAACGATGGCAGCAGCTCAATGAAGAGTTACGTCGGCTGCTTGCGCGTGCTACAACGCGCAATCAGGTCAGACAGGTGCTTGCGGATATCTTCTCGCGCCCGGCCGGTCGGTTCCGCTCCAAGGTGCTGTCGGAGAATCCTGGGGCTGTCTGGCGCCTCATTGACGCCGATTGGCAGCGGGGCCGGGATCTTGCCTTGCTTGCCCTTGTGAGTTACCAGAGCGCTGAATCGGACGAGCTAGCGCTTGAGCAGGAAACCATTCTGGAAGGAGAGACCGTATGACGATGCATATTTTCGGTACCGTTTTGACCGCACGCGGCGTAGCCGCCAACAACCGGGGCGAGAACGAAGGGTCGATGACTACGCTGCAGAAGGTGGTGCGTGGGGGCAATCTTCACACGACCGTAAGCAGCGAGGCAGTTCGGTATGCCATTCGTGAGCTGTGGGGGCAGGACGGGGACCTGGAAACCAACCGCAAGGTCTCCCATCGCGGCAACGAATGGGCCGATAAGGACTTTGGCAAGGGGTGGGAGAAGTTTATCGATAATGACGTTCTCGGTTTCATGCATGCGAAGAAGGAAACGGTCAGCCGACGCGGCATTCTTGAAATCGGCCGTGCAGTCAGCACTACGCCATGGCCGGGGACCATTGCTGCCAACTTTGCTTCGCCCGGCGCGAACCCGAGCGTCAGTCACAACGATCCCGTCCCTTATGCCGGTGAAATTCACGATACGCGCTACCAGTTTTCCTTCGCCATGACCCCTGACGCCCTCGAAGGCGAAAATAAGCTGGCCCGCACAGAGGCAACATTGCGTGCCCTTCAGTCGCTGCGGCGTGTCGGCGGCAATCACGGGCGGTACCTTTATGATTTTTCCCCGGAATCGGTGGTGTTTCGGGTCACGCAGGATCCGGCCCCGCGCATCATGTTCGTTTTCGAGGAGGGGGATAATGGCGAACTTTCCCTGTTGAAACTGGGTCGACGCCTGGAAGGGACCGAGCCGGACATTCGCCCGGAAGAACTGATCGTGGGCACGCTTCTTGATGATATTCAGGGGCTTGATGAGTTGCGGAAAAAGGGCGTGACCGTTCTGCCCGGGATTAAGGCCGCCGTCTCGGAGGTCCTTCAGCGACTGGGGGGCGCACTTGCAGCATGAGTGAGCAGGTCAATTGGTCGCTACGCGTGCATGTTCCGGTGTGCTCGTTTCGACCGTTCGAGTCGAGGGAGTACCAGGATACATACGCCGTACCCCCTCTCTCTACGATCTACGGGATGTTGCTTTCGTATTGCGGTATTCCCCGGGAAGAGCGAACTGTGCATAAAGGTGCTGCACTCGCTCTCGGCTTGGAGGGCATTACTGATCAGGCAAGCGTATTCCGAAAACTCCGGCGAGGGAAAGAACTCGAAACGGTTCGCCCGGACTACCAAGATCTGCTTCTCGGCCTCACTTGCAGAATCTGGGTCTCACAGGGGAACGAAAAGGGAACCCCACCGTTGGTTGAGCGCTTGGATCGGGCGATGCGCAATCCTGGTTCCATACGGCGGGCGGGAGGGCTGTCGTTAGGCGAAAGCAGTTTCCTGGTCGACACCTTCACGCGGGCGCCCGGCCTGCCTGACGAAGAATTCCAGTTTCTTTGTCGGGATGACGCAGGGTTCGTGCAGTTGCCGCTCTGGGTCGATCATGATCAGAACCATCGAACCACAGGTCGATTCTCGCTGGTTTCGGGCAAGGCCAATGTGTTGCTGGACCGCTCGTGGATTCGTGTCGAATAACGGCGTAGAGATACGTCTCTGTATACCCCTTGACAGATTCGTAGGAATATAATAGCGATAGGGAGGTGTCGATAGCCAAGTTAACCTAGATATCTGAGGAAGCCATGCAACAGGTAGAGCAGGAGCCGCTGCTTCGTGTGATGGCGTTACATGCGCTCGCGTATTGCGAGCGTTTGTTTTTTCTGGAAGAGGTTGAAGAGATTCGGATAGCTGACGACCGTGTGTATTCTGGGCGGCGTCTGCACGAAACGATCCCCGAGGGCGAAGGAGAGTGGCAGTCGTTGGTTCTCGAGAGTGACCGATGGGGCATTCGGGGAAAAATCGATTTTGTCCGATATCGCGACGGAATGATGATTCCCTACGAGCACAAACGAGGGCGCTCCTGCAGCGGTGAGGCGTGGTCTTCTGACCGACTTCAGATCATTGCGTATGCCGCGCTGCTCGCGGAGCATTCGGGGCACAAGATTGAAGAGGGGCGGGTACGCTACCACGGGGATAATCGGACTGCCTACGTATCTGTCGATAGCGAAGCGCTGAGCTGGATGCAGACAATGATTGGCCGCGGTCGAGAGCTTGCTCGGTCGGTACATCGCCCTCAGGTGGCCGAGAACGAAAACCTTTGCGCGCACTGTTCGTTGGCGCCTGTATGCCTTCCTGAGGAAGAACGTTTCATGCGGGCACAGGAAATGGATAGCGTCTACGAACCAGAACGGATTTTTCCGCCTGACGACGAGCGTAAGATTGTTCACGTAGTCGGCCACGGAACACGGGTGGGCAAATCCGGCGAGCAGTTTGTGATACAACCCCGAGAAGGAGATAAGAAAAAGTTTCCTGGACACGATGTGTCGGCTATCGTACTGCATGGAAATGCACAGCTGACCACGCAGGCGCTTCATTTTGCCGCGGCCAACGGCGTCGGTGTGCATTGGATATCGACGGGAGGCAACTACGTCTCAGGGCTTGCGCCGGCAGGAGGTGTCCAGCGTAGACATCGCCAATTCCGAGCCCTGTCCGATAGTGGGTTCTGCTTGGCCCTTGCAAGAAAGCAGGCCGAGGCTAAGGTAGAGAATCAGTCGAGGTTCGTCTGGCGCAGTGCCCGGGGCAAAGCTGTTGAAGCCGAGCTCGCCCCGCTGGTCGAAGGAATGCGTCAGGAGCAGAGAACTCTGGCGCGGGCGTGCAGTGCCGATCAGATCCGAGGCCATGAAGGCCGGGCCGGGCGGCTGTATTTTGAAGCGCTGTCACTTCTCGTCAGCGATGATACGCCACTCATGTTGTTTTCGGGCCGTAACCGTCGGCCTCCGAAGGATCCCTTCAATGCCGCGTTGAGTTTTGGCTATAGTCTCCTATATCGAGACGTTATGGGCGCAATCGTCTCGGTTGGTCTTGACCCAGCGTTTGGGTTCTTACATACGCCACGCAGCTCGGCGTATCCCCTTGCGCTCGACCTTATGGAGCTGTTTCGTACCACGCTCGTTGATATGCCGCTTCTTGCGTCCGTGAATAGAAATCAGTGGCGCGAGGAGCACTTCAGCCGAACCAGGGAACAGGTATGGTTGACTGAGGATGGAAGAAAGCTTGCCATCTCACTCTATGAGATGAGAAAGCAGGAGTCGTGGAAGCACCCTGTTCTCCAGTATTCGTTGAGTTACGCGCGTGCAATTGAGTTGGAGGTTCGGCTGCTGGAGAAAGAATGGTCCGGAACGCCCGGTCTTTTCGGGCAACTTCGACTGCGCGGTTAGGGAGGGGGATATGGCGGAGAAGCGCTGGTACTTGTTGACGTATGACATCCGAGAGCCAAAGCGATGGCGAAAGGTTTACCAGAAGCTATCTGGCCGCGGCGATCGTTTACAGTATTCGGTATTCCGTTGCTGGATGACCAAGACCGAGTTGGAGCGCCTGCGATGGGAACTGGAACGCATTCTTACAGATGAGGATGATCTCCTTGTGGTTCACCTCTGTCCAGGCTGTGCGTCGCGGGTTGACGCACGCGGTAAGCTGGAAGAAAAGCTCCCGGTACGAAATCGGGTCGAAATCGTTTGATGCCGCATCCTTCATGGATCGTTGTGTGGCTCTTAGCTTAGCGGGAACTGTCGATTGTCAACTCTAGGAAAATACTAGGGAAAATGGATGTTGAGTTGACAATGTGATCCATGAGGATGCTAAACCCATGTTATGGCAAGAGAAACTTTGTCACAATGTCTACCGCGCCAGCAAATCGACGGCTTGAACTCGGAATCCATGTAGATGCCGAGAAAAAAGAAAGATATATCATGGGTTTGCTAGCTGGCTGTGCCTGATTCCCTGATGCCGAAAGGCGTTGAGCACCTTTTCAATCACGACTTCGACCGCCACATCTTTTCAATCACGACTTCGACCGCCACATCGGCAGTGCCTGATTCCCTGATGCCGAAAGGCGTTGAGCACAAGGCCAGATACTCCATCTATTCCCGCACGATCAAGGTGCCTGATTCCCTGATGCCGAAAGGCGTTGAGCACCCCCGAAATCCAAGCCGGTAGAGCTGCGAGTCCAGTGCCTGATTCCCTGATGCCGAAAGGCGTTGAGCACAGAATCCTAGCCATTGACCCGGGCACCGTCGAGAGTGCCTGATTCCCTGATGCCGAAAGGCGTTGAGCACAATACACGGGGTGCCTCGTCAACACGCTGACGCTCGTGCCTGATTCCCTGATGCCGAAAGGCGTTGAGCACTAAATATGGAGCGTTGGGTTGGCGTTGTTAAACTTAGTGCCTGATTCCCTGATGCCGAAAGGCGTTGAGCACGCATGGAGTACTACCGTGGGCTCCTAGACGAGTGCGCGTGCCTGATTCCCTGATGCCGAAAGGCGTTGAGCACGACGCAGCGGTTCCCGTCTGATTCCTTCCGGGGCTAGTGCCTGATTCCCTGATGCCGAAAGGCGTTGAGCACATGAGCCGCGTAACTACCGCATGGGCGATGACAAGTGCCTGATTCCCTGATGCCGAAAGGCGTTGAGCACGTGCTCCCGCTCAAGCAGGTGACGCAGCTTGCCCGCGTGCCTGATTCCCTGATGCCGAAAGGCGTTGAGCACACGTTACTGATTCATCCGGGGCGGCGGCGAACGGGAGTGCCTGATTCCCTGATGCCGAAAGGCGTTGAGCACGACGGACGCAGCCGCAGCCGCGGGGATCGTCCGGAGTGCCTGATTCCCTGATGCCGAAAGGCGTTGAGCACTGATCATAGCCGGCCACAATTTGACGGCCGCCGACAGCGTGCCTGATTCCCTGATGCCGAAAGGCGTTGAGCACCAGAGCTTGCAGGCCATGCCCGGACCCTCGTGGATCGTGCCTGATTCCCTGATGCCGAAAGGCGTTGAGCACATCTTCGATGAGCCGATTGACGAGTATCACGATAATGTGCCTGATTCCCTGATGCCGAAAGGCGTTGAGCACACGACCTATCAGGGAGAGGGATGGGCCGGTCAGATGTGCCTGATTCCCTGATGCCGAAAGGCGTTGAGCACGAGCAACCCCGTTTCCTCATTCACCGTGTACTCAAAGTGCCTGATTCCCTGATGCCGAAAGGCGTTGAGCACATCGTTCCCCAGAACGCAAGTATCCAGAAATCAGGTGCCTGATTCCCTGATGCCGAAAGGCGTTGAGCACAGGCGTACTCGCAAGGGTGGGAGGCCGGTTTCGAGGCGTGCCTGATTCCCTGATGCCGAAAGGCGTTGAGCACAAAGGGTTATTGGTAAACCTAACTTGGTGCCTGTAGTGCCTGATTCCCTGATGCCGAAAGGCGTTGAGCACATCAGGCCCCCCGTGTCTCCTGCGAACGTTTGGATGTGCCTGATTCCCTGATGCCGAAAGGCGTTGAGCACCAGCTAGCCCGGACGGATACCGGCGAAATTGTAGACGGTGCCTGATTCCCTGATGCCGAAAGGCGTTGAGCACGGTCAAAGAGGGGGACTGTGGCTTTGGCCATGGGTTGTGCCTGATTCCCTGATGCCGAAAGGCGTTGAGCACACGTACAGTGCCCCGTGCGCCCGCTGCTTGCGGAAGTGCCTGATTCCCTGATGCCGAAAGGCGTTGAGCACCCTTCCTGAGTAGGCGCACTGACGGGGTGCGCGAGATGTGCCTGATTCCCTGATGCCGAAAGGCGTTGAGCACGCCTGATCGCCGTGGAGGGTGAACTGGCGGCGGATCGTGCCTGATTCCCTGATGCCGAAAGGCGTTGAGCACTGGTCCATCCTGCACCTTGAGGCCACCGGGCGCAAGTGCCTGATTCCCTGATGCCGAAAGGCGTTGAGCACCTGATCCTCTCTCTCGATAGGTCCGGCCCCCGCCGCGTGCCTGATTCCCTGATGCCGAAAGGCGTTGAGCACATGTCGGAAACGATGTACTCTCGCTCCTCGTCTTGTGCCTGATTCCCTGATGCCGAAAGGCGTTGAGCACCCGAGGTAGAAGAATGGCGTGTTGCTGCTGCTCGTGCCTGATTCCCTGATGCCGAAAGGCGTTGAGCACCCGCGGAAGGATGGCATCTACGGCGCGGCGGCCATGTGCCTGATTCCCTGATGCCGAAAGGCGTTGAGCACGCAAGGTGAACGAGTTTTCGTGCACGACGTTCTCCAGTGCCTGATTCCCTGATGCCGAAAGGCGTTGAGCACCTGATTGCCCCGTGGTCGCGGATCTGCGTCAGGATGTGCCTGATTCCCTGATGCCGAAAGGCGTTGAACGAAGTATCTGCAGATCGGCACCCGATTTGAAGGCGTGGAGGACGATGGCCGGAGCCTGGAACTGCGTCGCGGCCGATCGAGTCCCTGATTGCTTGACGCCGAGTGGCAATCCGAATTTTCCTCAGTCCGTGCTGTCCAAGACAGGGATCGGGTGCCGGATGGAGTTGTGAGAATCCGTCAACGCCGTTCTCGGCAGCCGCGCGTCGATGAAGCAGGTTGTCGCCTTACACACCCGCCGGATACCGTTCGCCCCGCGCGCGTCGAGGCGCCAGAGTGTCGACGCGAAGATACTCGTGGCAGGAGCACCGAGCGAGTATATTGCTCTCGAACACGCTGCTCACGCGAGGCTGGCCCTTCGAGACGCCGGTGTCGACGTGCGCGTCGAACGATGCCGACTCGTGGAGCCCTGCTCGTCGAAGGACCGGCCCCTCAAGGGCGAACGGTCACGGGCTGAGCCCATTTTGGAGACGACTGACTGCCCTTCGGGGTAAGGTCCTTGCTTCGTGCTCGCTTCACCCGACGTCCGGCGTCCGACGTCCGGCGTCCGCCTCACCCCACCAGCATCCCTTTGTCGCGCCAGGTCTCTTCGAGCCAGAGGCGTAGGGCCGCGTGGTCGTCACGCTGGAGTTCCGGGTCGCCTTCGAGGATGCGCAGGGCCGCATCACGGGCCGCGCCGAGCATGCGGGCATCGCGGACGGGATTGGCGACGTTGAGGGAGGGGAGGCCGCTTTGCCGCGTGCCGAGAAGATCCCCGGAACCGCGGATCTCCAGGTCGGCTTCGGCGATACGGAAACCGTCATTGGTTTCCGTCATGATCCCCAGGCGCGCCGCCGCGTCGCCGCGAGGCAGGTGGTCGACCCGCAGAAAGCAGTAGCTGTGGTCGCTGCCGCGGCCGACGCGCCCGCGCAGCTGGTGCAGCTGCGAGAGCCCGAAGCGGTCGGCGTGCTCGATGACCATGAGCGTCGCGTTGGGCACGTCGACGCCGACCTCGATGACGGTAGTGGAAACGAGGACGCCCGTCTCGCCGCGCAGGAAGCGGCCCATGGCGGCATCCTTCTCCGCCGCGCTCATGCGGCCGTGCAGGAGGTCGACGCGCGTCTCCGGCAGGGCGCGGGCCAGCAGTTCTGCCGCGCGCGTGGCGTCCTTGAGGTCGACCTTCTCGCTTTCTTCAATGAGCGGAAACACCCAGTAGGCCTGCCGCCCGGCCGCCAGCTCGGTTTTCAGGCGCCCCATGAGACCGCGCCGGTCGGTCTCGTCGGCGATGAGCACCGTTTCGACCGGCTTCCTTCCGGGCGGCATTTCGTCGAGCACCGAGACGTCCAGATCGCCATAGAGCGTCATGGCGAGCGTACGGGGAATCGGGGTGGCCGTCATGATCAGCACATGCGGCGGTTCCCCCTCGACGGCGGCCAACTTCGCGCGCTGGTGCACGCCGAAGCGGTGCTGCTCGTCGATAATCGCCAGCGCCAGCCGCGTGAAGCCGACTTCGGGCTCGATGAGCGCATGGGTCCCCACGACCACCATCGGTTCGCCTGCGGCCAGCCGGTCGCGGATCTCGCGCCGTTCCGCCGCTTTCGTGCTCCCCGTGAGCAGGCGGCTCTCGATACCGAGGGGATCCAGATAGCGCTTCGTGTTCCGCAGATGCTGTTCCGCAAGCAGCTCGGTGGGGGCCATGAGCGCCGCCTGGAATCCGGCGCGCACGGTCGCCGCCGCGGCGCCGAGAGCCACCAGGGTCTTGCCGCTGCCGACGTCACCCTGCACGAGGCGGTGCATCGGGGCGCCGCGGGCGAGATCCACGCCGATCTCCGCCAGGCTGCGCACCTGCGCGCCCGTGAGGGGAAAGGGGAGGGTCGCGCGAAACTGGTCCACCACGGCATCCGTCTGCGGAACCACCGCCGCGCGCTTCTTCGCGTATCCCGCTTTGCGGATCAGCATGCCGAGGGCGATGAGCAGAAACTCGTCGAACACAAGCCGCTGCCGCGGCGGGTAGGCCGGATCGGCCGGGTCGGCTTCCTTGTGGCGCGGCAGGTGCATCTCGCGCAGCGCCCGATCGCGCGAATGCAGGCGCCAGTCTCTCCGGATCTCCGGCGGGAGCGGATCTTCGAGCTTCGCCTCCGTTCGCGCGAGCACCTCGCCCACCCACGCGCGCAGATTGCGGCTCGTGATCCCCTCGGTCTCGGAATAGACGGGGAGCATGCCGCGCGCGAGCTTGCCTGGCTGGCCAACATCGGGATGGATGAAGGAGGGGCGCCCCTCGAAGAACTCCAGCGTGCCCGCGGCCTCGATGGGCTGGCCGATGGCGAAGCTGCGCTGCAGGAAGTCCTTCTGCGGCTTGCTCGCGCGGAACCAGATGAGGGCCAGCCCGGGTCCGCTGTCGAGCGCCATGTCGATGCGGAAGGCCTGGGGAAACCGGCGCAGCCGCATATCGCCGCGGGCGACCACCCGCCCCTGGACGAGCGCCATCGCCCCCCCGGGCACTCCGCTGAGCGTGCGCCGCTCTTCGCGGTTTTCGTAGCGGTGGGGGAGCCAGTACAGCAGGTCCTTGAAGTTGCGCAGCCCTTTGCCGATGAGCACGTCGGCGCGCTTGCGGCCGATGCCGGCCAGCTCGGTGAGCGGCGTGCGCAGAAGGTCTTCGGAGGCCCGCCAGCGCGTGACATCGGGCGGGCGATCGGGTTCCGGCTCGTCGGCTGGCCCCGCGGACTCCGCTTCGGCCGCCAGGCCGGGCGGCGCCGAAGCGGAAGCGGGCAGAAAATCCTCGGCCGCGCCGCCGAGGATCGCGAGCGCGCGCAGGTGCCGTGCGCGGCGCTCCTCTTCGGACAGGGTGCCCCAGCCCGTCAGGTTCTCGCGCAGCTTGCGCGCGACGAGGCCGTCTCCGTACGCTCCGAGCAGGCGCAACACCTGGCCGGCATAGGCCGTGGCGGCCGGTTCGAGGCCGGCAAGCCCCGCGCGCAGCTGCGCCCGGGCGGCGGGGGTATCGGGGTCGGGGCTGCTCATGGCGGGAAAGGTGCTCCCGCCGTATCAGAAGACGCTGATCTTGATGTAGCGCCCCGGGTTTTCTTTCATGTCGGCGATCAGGGCGCGCAGCTCGGCCAGGGTATCCTGCAGCGACGTGTGCAGCTCCTCGGAGGACAACGTCTTGCCGGCCGTCCCTTCGCCGGCCTCGACCTTGGCCATCACGTTGTCGAGGCGCGCCAGCGCCGAGTGGGCTTTGCCCATCGTGTCGCGCGCTTCGTCGTACAGCTGCGGATCCTGCACCAGCTTCGCCAGGGTTCCCTCACCGCGGCGGATCTCGGTGACCAGGCCCTTGACCTCGTCGTAGAGTCCCGGATCGTTCAGCAGGCGGGCCAGCGAGCCGTCGCCGTGCTGCATCTGTTCGGTGAACTGCGAGAGGTTGGCCGTGATGCGCTCGAGATTGTCGTAGAGGGTCTGATCCTTGACGAACCGGCCGAACGAACCTTTGCCTTCGTTGATGTCCTGGCTCACGACGCGGAAGTTCTCGACGATGCGCGCGATGTTGCGCACGGTTACCGTTGCTTCATCGACGAGCAGCGACCAGTCGGTGGGCGGGATGGCTTCGATGCGGCCCCTGTGCTCGAGCACAGGCGCGCCCGTGGAGCCAAGCGTGATGGCGATGATCTTGTCGCCGAGCAGACCCTTGCCGCCGATGGTCGCGACGCTGTCTTTGCGGATCAGTTCCTGAAAGCTCGAGTCGATGTTCAGATCGACGTCGACGGCCGGCTTGCCGTCGACGGGAACGAAGCGGATGCTGCTCACGTTGCCGACCTGCACGCCGGCCAGCCAGACGGGAGCCGCGGGTTTGAGCCCCTGGACCTCGGGAAAGCGTGCCGTCAGCTGGTAGGAATCCGAAAAAATCCCCCCCTTGTTGCCGACTGCGACGATGGCCAGGCCGAGGATGATGAGGCCCGCGAGGACCAGCAGTCCCGCTTTCAGTCGCGCCCATGAATCTACTTGGTTCGCCATGATCTTATCCGTCAGTAGTCCCGGAACTCAGCGAGGTACGGGTCGTGCGAGTTGCGGAAGGAGGCGACGTCGCCGTGGAACACGAATTCTCCGTCCTTCAGCAGGTAGACCGTGTCGGCCACCCGATAGGCATAGGGAAGTTCGTGGGTCACGACGATGCTCGTGATGCCGCGTTCCTTCAACGCGTTGATGTGATCGGTAATCTTCTTCGCGACGATCGGGTCGAGCCCGGTCGTCGGTTCGTCAAAGAGCATGATGCGCGGCTCGCCGACGAGGGCGCGGGCGATGGCCACGCGGCGTTTCATCCCGCCCGACAGTTCGCCCGGCATGCGGTCTGCGGTACCGCTCAGACCGACGAATTCGAGCTTTGCGGCGACCTGGCTGTCGATCTCGGCTTCAGAAAGCCCCGCTTCAACCAGCCGGTAGCCGACATTGTCGCGAACGCTGAGGGAGTCGAAGAGCGCGCCTTCCTGAAAGACCATGCCCATGAGGCGGCGCAGCTCGACGCGCTCGTTGCGCCGGGCGCGGGTCATGCTCACGTCGTTGATGAACGCTTCGCCCCGGTTGGGTTCCAGCAGGCCGAGCAGAATCTTGAGCAGTGTGCTTTTACCCGAACCGCTCGCGCCGAGGATGACGGCGGTCTCGCCTTCCTTGACGTTCAAGGTGATGCCGTTGAGAACTCGCGTCGCGCCGAAGGCGAGATGGATGTCTTGAAAACGCACCATCCCGCTATTCCATCAGCGCCGTGTAGAAAAGCCGGGTCAGAAAGAAGTCGGCGACGAGAATGCAGAGCGAGGCGATGACCACGGCCCGGGTCGTCGAGCGCCCCACGCCGTAGGTGCCCCCCTGCGTCATCATTCCTTCGTAGGAACCGATGGTGGCGATGATCCACCCGAAGGCCGCCGATTTCGTCAGGCTCGAAAAGATGTCGATGAAGCGCATCGACTCGACGATCGAGGCCCAGTAGTACGGGGTCGAAAAATTGAGGGTGAACCGGGCGAGTATCCAGCCGCCGACCGCCCCGAGAAAGCAGAGAATCGTGACGAGCAGCGGCATGAGCAGCGTGAAGACGACCACGCGCGGGGCCACGAGCTTCTTGACCGGATCGCTTCCGAGCGCCAGCAGGGCGTCAATCTGGCTCGTCACGCGCATGGCCCCGATCTGGCTCGTCACGCCGGCCCCGACGCGTCCGGAGAGGATGAGGGCGCCCATGATCGGGCCCAGTTCGCGTACGAGTGTGGCGATGATCGCGTTGCCGAGCATGCTCGTGGCGCCGAACTGCTCGAGGGAAATGTTCGACTGCAGCGCGAGCACCATGCCGGTCACGAGGCCCGTCATCATGACGATGGGGAGGCTCGCGACGGCCATGTCGTTCGTCTGCAGGATGTACTCCCTGCCGTACCACGGGCGGCGGAACAGACCGGTGACAACCTGCCAGGTCAGAATCGCGACGCCCTGAATGTACTGGACGAAGCCGCGCGCCGAACGATCGGCGACGGAAAAGGGATTGACGCTCGTTTGCATTAACTAGACAGGATATCCACTAGCTCGAAAAGTTTCATGTCAATCTGCTTGCGGCCGCCGACGACCTGCGCAAACGGGACGCGCACGATGCGCCCGCCCTGCTCGCCGATCATGACGTTCGTCTCGCCGTCCAGAGCGGCTTCGACGGCTCCGGCCCCGAGCTTGGACGCCAGGACGCGGTCGCGGGCGCTGGGGGAACCGCCCCGCTGCGTGTGGCCGAGGATGGTCACCCGGTAGTCGAGGCCGCTGCGCTCGCGGATCTGGTTGGCGATGTCGACGGCGATCCCTTCCTTCTCGGCCTCGCCCACGATGAGAATGCTGCTCGTCTTGCCGCGCAGCTGCCCCTGCTGAAGGCGGGTGCAGATGTCGTCCATGGAAAGGGGATTCTCGTGGACGAGGACCTGTTCGGCGCCGGCGGCGATGCCGACGTCGAGGGCCAGGTGGCCGGTGCGCCGCCCCATGACCTCGATGAGAAAGAGCCGCTCGTGGCTGGCGGCCGTGTCGCGGATGCGGTCGATGGCTTCGAGGGCCGTGTTGAGGGCGGTGTCAAAGCCGACGGAGTAGTCGGTGCCGGCGATGTCGTTGTCGATCGTACCCGGTATGCCGATGACGCAGATCCCGTGTTCGGCGTTGAGCTTGGCCGCCCCCCGGAAGCTGCCGTCGCCGCCGATGACGACGAGGTGGCTGATGTCGCGCGCGCGCAGCACCTCGGCCGCCCGGGCGCGGCCCGGCTCCTCGTAGAACGCCTTGCTGCGGGCGGTCTTGAGAATCGTGCCGCCGCGCTGGATGATGTTGGCGACGCTGCGCAGGTCGAGCGGGACGAGTTCGTTGTCGAGCAGTCCCTGGAATCCGCGCATGACGCCGTAGACGCCGAATCCGTGGTGGATGCCGACGCGCACGACCGCGCGAATGGCCGCGTTCATCCCCGGTGCGTCGCCGCCGCTCGTCAACACCGCCAGGTTCTTGGGCATGCGCTCCTTCTCCGCCGGCCAGGAGGGCCGGACAATCTTCTGATTCTAGCAGATGCGGGGGGGTAAGTTACGAGTTACGAGTTACGAGTGACGAGTGGAAACAAAGCGTCGGTAACGGATGGCTTGAGGAAGGCCGGCAAATCGTCAATCGTCAATCGTAAATTGTCATTGGTCCGGATTCCGCACGCGTCACTTGTAACGCGTCATTCCGAAGTGATGACCACGCCGGGGGTGCCGACGATTTCGCCGGGGGTGCCGACGACCTCGCCGGGACGGCCGACGATCTCGCCCGGCGTGCCCACGATGCGCCCGGGCGTGCCGGCGATGTCTTCTTCGGGCACGCCGACTTCGGTCTGGCCCGTGTCGGGGAGCCCGTCGGTGCCGCCGGCGCCCGTATCGTCGCCGGTTCCGCCGGTACCTGTGCCGCCGTCGAGATCGGTGCCGGTGTCGTCGGTCGCACCGGTGCTCAGGTTGAGGCGCACGTGGCGCGTGGCATCGCTGCAGAGTGTGAGCGTGCGGAACACGAGTGTGTTGATGACGGCCAGGTAAACGTAGCAGCCCTCGGCCTGCGGTGAAATGGGCAGCAGGTATTCGACCTGCGACTCGAGCTGGTCGTACAGGATGCCGCCGCCGGGGGTCTCCAGGCGCACGACGTCGTTCGTGTCGAGAATGAACATCAGGCTGCCGAACTCGACCGGCACGATCGTACTGCCGGCGTTGATGCGCATGGGCGGGAGGGCGAAGTCGCTCAGGGGGACCGACGGGTCGCGCCCGAGCGGACGCAGCTCCCAGACGGTGTTGCCCGGGGGGAGCAGGATGACGCGGTTCAGGTCGGCCCGGGTCGTCTTGAGGACGAAGCCGCCCGAGCTGATCTGGTAGCGCAGCGATTCGACCGCCACCCGCTCGGAAAAGGCCGAGGAGCGCGGATGCACCCAGATGCCGCCGAGGGTGAGAAAATTGCCGCGGCCTTCGCGGACGTTGACGAGGCGTGTAAAACCGGTGGCGTCACCCTCGTCGTCGAGAAACGTCAGGCGGTAGGTGCCCGGTTCGACACGGGTCCCCGGCCAGGTGCCGCCGGTGACGGCCACGCTGCTCAGAATGACCGTGTTCAGGCTGTTCTGGAGCCGGGCGCGCAGGGGCACGGGGCGGGCGCCCGGGGGCAGAACGGCGACCAGATCGAAAAAGGTGCCGCCCGTCGGAGGCGTGAACGCGCCATCCGTGACGCCGTCCGGAGCCCCGTCTTCACCCGGCACGACGTCGAAATCGATGCCGTCTTCGGCCGGCGAGCCGACCGGCCCGTCGGTCTCGAGGCCGGGCAGGTCGGCGGCCGCCCCGGAGTGCGGGGGAGCGATGGTTTCGTCGCCGCAGGCGCTCAGCAGCGCGAGCAGGGGCAGAAGCAGCAAGGTGGTCGGCGGCGGCAGCATGCCGCGCCGCAATGGTAGAGTCCCCTTTTTCATGCCTCCAGTATAGGAGGCGCCGCCTGCCTTCCGGGGCGCGGGGCGGCCGCGCCCCGCGCCGGGGCTTGCATTCTGCGGGGAGTTGCGCAGATGTGCGCGCGGTGTTCCGAACGAAACGAGCGCGGACTCCCGCAGGAATCCGCGCTCGCAATGCCGGTAAGCGGAAAGAAATCAGGCGGCCAGGCGCTGATCGATCGCCTTGAGCACGGTCACGCGCCCCTTGTGCTGCGACTCGTAGTCGCGCAGGGCCTTCAGGCTCTCGGCCGGCATGATGTCGATCTTGCGCACGATTTCGTCGGCGTTCAGGCGATCGTAGCCGTCGATGGGAAGGGCCTTGGTGCGCGCGGCCAGCTCGTCTTCGAACTGCTTGAGGCGAGTTTCGAGCTTGTCGAGGCTCGACGACAGGCGCGTGTAGCTGCCCGTGACGACGTCCTTGAGCGAGCCGACGGCTTCTTCGAGACGCGAGACGACCTTGGCTTCGACGCTCTGCAGTTCGCGCAGCTGGTCGCTGAGCGTCTGCTGCACGGTGCTCTCAATCTGCTCGCGACGGGTCTTGAGCGTCGAGATGCGGTCGCGCATCTCTTCTTCGTCGAGCCCGAGCACGTCGAGGCTTTTCTGGTAAGCGGTCGTGAGGACCTGCGTCCCCTTTTCGGTCCATTCGCTGCTGCGCTTGTTCAAGTTTTCGAGAAGCTGGTTGGCCATGGTCAGTACCTGATTCAAAGAGTAGTAAAGAAAGGGGTGGCCGCCGTCACCGCGACAGCCGTGGATCTCATCATAACGCGGCGCGTTATGTGTGTCAAGACTTGTCTTCCCGTTTTCCAGAACGAGGCAATCTGGCAAGCCTGACGCATCTTCATACCTATTGTAGGACGCCGCTGACTCGTGGGGAAGGGGGGATGCCCCCGGGCAGGCTCTCTTCGTATGCCTCAGCGCGAAAGCCGGGAAGAGATCGACCGCTCTCATGCCCCGTCAAGTCCCCTGAGACCTCTACCGCCGGCCGGCCGCCCGACAGAGCGGTGGGTTCAGTATCCTGAAGGGGAGTCGTCAGCAAAGGGGGGGGGAATCATGGTGGGAATTGCGCTCGCGGCGGTGCTCTCATTTTCGGTGGCGGGCGGGGCCACGAAGGAACGGATTCCGCTTGCGGCAGAAGACGGCACGACGCTTTCGGCGGTGGTCTACCGCAACGGCGGGGTGCCGCATCGGCCGACCGTCGTGCTGGCGGCGCACGGCCCCGCGCAGGGGGAGTCGGGATACACCGACGAACTGGCGCTCGAGCTCTTCGTGCGCGGCTTCGACGTCGTCGTCTGGGATCGCCGCGGCACGGGCAAGAGCGGCGGTCTGTGGGATTACGGGCGCTCTGACGCCGGCGACCTTCGCGACGTGCTCCGGGAGGCGGTCGAGCGAACCGATCCGCCCAGGGTGGGCGTCATCGGGCTGGGGAGCGGGGCCGTGGCCGCGATTCGGGCGGTGCGCGACGTACCTGAGGTCGGCGTCGTCGTCGTTCACGGCGTCGGGCTGACGGGGCTGACCCCCATCGGACGCGGCTGGCTGGCGGGGATGAGTAATCCCGACAGCATGGTCGGCCGCTGGGTGCTTGCCTTCCGGGGAATCCGGGCGGATGCCGCCGCCTTTCCCCGGGTAGTCCCGAAGGTCGACCTGCGGGAGGCCATGCGGGGCTGGGGCCGGCGGCGCACGCTCGTCTCGGCGGGCGGACACGACGACCTCGTGCGTGTCGAGGAGGTGCGGGCCCTCTTCGATGCGGCCCCGGCGCCCAAGGAGTGGCTCATGGCCGACTCGATCGGCGGCGAACCCGACGTGCACCGGTGGGGCATGCCGGTCGAGGATTTTCTGCGGACGCACTTGCGATAGCGAGGACGTTGGGCGCTGGACGCTGGGCGCTGTGCGCTGGGACGATCCGTAACTCCTGACTCCTGACTCCGACTTTCGACTCTCGACTCTCGACTCTCGACTCGAGTTGACAACGGGTGGCTACCTGATAACATGAACATGTTCAAAATAGAACGTGTTCAAAATGACGATTCGCGAGCAGAATAAGGCAGAGAAAAAGCGGCGCATCCTCGAGGCGGCCGAGCGGCTGTTCACGAGCCGGGGATTCGAGCAGACCACCGTGCGCGACATTGCCCGCGAGGCGGGGGTCGGCCTGGGCACCGTCTATGTCTACGCGCAGGACAAGCACGGCCTGCTCGACATGATGTCGCGTGACGACCTGGCCCGGGTCGAGCGCGAAGCCTTCGCCGACATTCCCCCCGGGCCGCTGCTCGACCGCATTCTGCACGTCTTCGACCACATCTATGCCCACCATGCCCGCAACAAGCCGCTGGCCTCGGTCATCGTGCGCGAGCTCAGCTTCGCGAAAGACCGGCATCAGGCCGAGCGGGCTGGGCGCTTCCAGCAGTTCATGGTGCGCCTGGGCGGCATACTCGCCGCCGAGCAGAAGGCCGGTCGGCTGAAGGCCGATGCCGAAATCATCGACACGGCGCTCCAGATATTCGCCCTCCACTTCTCGTACCTGATTTTCTGGCTGTCCGATCAGATGACGCTCGACGACGTCCGCCGCTTCTTCGGCCATGGGGTGGGCCTGATGCTTGACGGATTGCGACCCGCGCCTCTGCCCCATTCCACCCAAGGAGAACGCCATGACTGAACGTATCCTGATTGCCGGCGCCTCAGGGGCCCTGGGCCTCGAGGTCACCCGCCTGCTCGCCGACGCGGGCTATGCGCTGCGCACGGTTTCGCAGAGCCGGGGCGGCGCCGCCAAACTCGCCCCGTGGACGGCCGACACCCGGGTCGTCGACGCCGTGGACGGCGACCTGAGCGGCCTCTGTAACGACGTCGACCTCGTCTTCTCGTGCCTTGGCGCCTCAGTTTCTCCCTCGGCGCCCGAGCGGCGATCCTATTTCGCCGTCGACACGCGGGCGAATCTGCGCCTGATCGAAGAGGCGAAACGGGCGGGGGTCCGCCGCTTCGTCTACGTTGCCGTCGCGGGGGGGCCCGGCTACGACCAGACCCGCTATGTGCGGGCCCACGAGGCGGTCGTCGACGCACTGAAGGTATCGGGCATGGAGTATTCGGTCGTCCGCCCGACCGGATTCTTTTCGGCCATGGAAGAATTCCTCGACATGGCCCGCCAGGGGATTATGCCGCTCTTCAACGGCGGGCACGCAAAGTCCAACCCGATCCACACGCTCGATCTGGCGGCGGTCTGCGTGCGCGCCCTCCGCGAGGCGCCTGGCGAGTATCCGGCCGGCGGCCCCGAGGTGTTCACGCGCCGCCAGATCGGCGAAGCGGCATTCCGCGCCGTTGGGCGCAAGCCGCGATTCGTCTGGGCGCCGGCCCGCGCCGTGCTGCTCCTCGTTCCCCTGATTCGCCTGTTCCACCCGCGCCTGGGGGAACTGATGGAGTTCGTGGCCCGCGTGAGCATCCACGACGCGACGGCCCCGGTCGCCGGCACGCGCACCCTGCAGGCGCATTTCGATGCGGTCGCGCGCGGGCGGTCATCGGACCTCGGACGCCGGACGCCGGTGTAGCGGTCACCGGACCCCCATCCGCTTCGCTACGGGGGGCAATGCGTCGGACGCTGGACGCCGGACGCCGGACGCCGGTGTAGCGGTCATCGGACCTCGGACGCCGGACGTCGGTACTCATTCCGCCACTGAAGACTGAAGACTGAAGACTTAAGACCTAGACTGAAGACTCACTGCCGTCTGGAGCGCCGGGGTGCGCGTTCGGCGACCAGGAATTGCGACTCTTCGTCCTGCCGGTACCTGAACTCGGACGGCTGCGTAGAGGCGCCTAGGCTATACGACAGGTACGTGTTGACCAGTGTGTTGAGCGACACGCTTTGCGCTTCTGCTTCTGCGGCGAGACGAGCGTGCAATGCCTTGGGAACGCGGACGCGAAACTGGCCGCTGTATCGAACTGCTTCCTTCGGTGCGGGAAGGGGCCGGCCTTCTGCCTGATAAGCCTCGATCAACAGACCCAGCGCAACGTCAAATTCCCGCAGGGCTTTGCGCCGGGTCTCGCCGAAGGCCGACAGCTCCGGAAACTCGTCGCAGAGCGCGAGAAAGCCGTCGTCATCCGCGCTCCAGACGACTCTGACGCTGTAATTCGCCAAATCACCCTGTTCCATCTTGAACCTCGTCGATGGCCTGAAGCAGCTGGCCGACCTGATACGGCTTTGCCTTCCCCTGCGCATCCTGAAAAACGAGGAATCGCGGATACCCAGGGCGCTTGTAGATTCGATGACTCCCTCTCTGGCGATCCAGAAAGAAGCCGTGACATTCGGCGAGCCTGCACAGCTCCCGAAACCGGAGGCCGCGGGGTGAACTCTTCGCTTTCGCAAGCAGCTTGTCGCAGTCGCCCACCGTATATTATGGTACCACATGCGGTACCGCGTGTCGCGGCCTGTCGACGGCTGGAATTGACATTCCGGGCGCTCGGCTGGTCGGACTGCGACTGCCGACTGAAGACTGAAGACTAAAGACTGAAGAATGACGACTCAGATCGCCGACGTCCCCTTGCGAGCCAGGTGCCGGGCGAGCGCTTCCATGCGGTCGTGGCCCCAGAACATCTCGTCGCCGTCGAAAAAGGTCGGCGCCCCGAACACGCCCCGCTCCTGCGCCTTCGCCGTGTCGGTCTTCAGCCGCTCCTTGATGTCGGCCCGCTCGATTCCGGCGGCGAACGCCTCGGCATCCAGTCCGGCGGCGCCGGCGATTTCCACCACGACCGCCTTCTGGCCGATGGGACGGTTCTCGACCCATGTCGCACGGAACATCGCCTTGTGGTACTGCGCGAACCGCTCGGGCGCTTCCTGCTGCACCCAGAGGGCGCCGCGCAGGGCATACAAGCCGTTCACGGGAAATTCGTCGGGGAAGCGGAAGTCAATTCCCTCGTCCTCGGCGCAGCGGTGCATGTCGCGCATGATGTAGACCGCCTTGGCCTGCGTGTACGGAAGTCCGCTGGAGAATGCGTCGAGGCCGCGCAGGTACATCGGCCGATAGGTGATATTCACGCCGGCCAGCTTCCGGGGGATCAGCTCGTCGGCGAAATAGGACCAGGGGCTGGCGTAATCGTAGTGGAATTCGATGGCCATGGGTGAACCTCCGCGCACGAGGCGAAAAACAAAAGCCAGATAGGAATTGTAAAGGGCGCGGCGGGCGCACGTCCACGCCGATCTGGGACAATGTCGGCAACCTTACCGCCCGAGGTGCGACCATGGCCCCCAAGACCTCTGACCCGGCATCCGTTCTGCCTGACGCAGCCCTACGTCACAGCGGCTATCTGTCGGCCCTGCAGACCGGGTTCCGCGAGGCGACGACGCGCGTCGAAGAGATGCACGCGGCCATCCGCAGGCAGACATTCGACCTGCTGCGCCTGCTGCCGCGTCCCCTACGCGCGCCGGTGGAACTCATCGAAGCGGCGCAGTCTGCCTATACGGCGGGGGTCTACGCTTCGGTCCGCGAAATCGGGGGCGCCGTGCTCGAAGCGGCCCAGTGGATCGAGCGCGCCGCTGCGAACGCCGATCGTCCCGATGCCGATCCGCTGCGCACGCTGAGCGGAATTGCGCGCGAGAGCAGCGG
>JAWLHK010000026.1:0-69744 GCA_041690355.1 bacterium
ATACAATCCCCGCGGGTGGGGACATGCACATGCGGCTCGGGGGGAGAGGCCCCGGCGCCGCCAATCGACCTACGTCACTGCCGTTCAGGACTCTGCGCCCTCAGAACGCGGCGCCGAGCGTCAGCCCCGCGTTCCAGTTGTCGCCGTCGGGGAAGTTGTCGTCGATCCAGTCGGTCAGAATCCGGTACGTTCCCCGCGCGCCGATGACGAAGTTCTGGCTCGGATAGAAGGCGAGACCGGCCGACAGCGGAAAGCCGATGCTTTCAGCGTTGTCGAGGATGCCCCCCTGGTCGTCGAACAGTCCGCTCAGCCCCTGGTCTTCGGTGCTGTCCATGCGGAAGTAGTTCACGCCGGCGGCCAGAAAGGGCTGCACGACCGATTCGGGTTTCAGGAAGTTGACGCGGCCGAGTACTTCGCCGGCCGTCGAAATGGCCGAGCCGTCGCCCACTTCATAGTTGTTGGCCGAGCCGAAGTAGCCCAGTTCGACGCCGATGGGGCTCGAGGTGCCGAAGACGCCGCGCAGGCCCCAGTTGCCGCCGGGCGAGACGGCCGTATTCAGATTGTCGGTGAAGCGGCTGTAGCCCCCTTCGAGCTCCAGCGCCACGTTGGCCTGGTCGCGCACGCGCACCGGCTCAGGGCGCAGGACGACGGTTTCGGCGGGAACGGCGGTCTCTTCGACTTCTTCTTCGACGGCCCGTTCAGCCTCTTCTTCGACGGCCTCTTCGAGCTCCTGCTCGTCGAGCAGTTCGTCGCGGGCCGGTTCGCGTTCGATGAGGGTTTCGTCGATACCCGTGTCGTCGGCATAGGGGTCTTCGAACGGGTTGCCGTCCTGCGCATAGGCGGGCGCGGCGATGAGCGTGGCGAGTGCTGCCAGCGCAATACCTTTCAGAAACATGGCTCCTCCAAGACAGAAGGGTTCAGAAGCGGCAGAAGCGGATGTGCCTGCCCCTTGGTTCTTGGTCCATGGTGAGGCCGGGAGGGAAGTGGGCCAAGCTCGACCGCTCATGCGGCAGGAGGCCGGGTGGCGAGCGCACCTGAGTGACGAGTGACGCACAATTTACAAATGACGATTGACGATTGACAATTTGCCGGCAAGAACGCCCAGCGCCCAGCGTCCAGCGTCCAGCGACTCCCCCCGTTCCGGTTTGTTGGCGCTCGGTGCTCGGCGCTCGGCGCTTTGACGTTTCAGGCGGCGCGGGCGGCGGGGGGGCGCAGGGCGCCGCGCACCCAGTGGTGAATCGTGTTGCGCCGCAGGTATTCGTACATGGCCGCCATGCGGCGTCGGCGTTCGTCCCGCGGCATGCGCAGGGCCGTCTCGAGCGTTTCGGCCACCTGCTCGATGTGATGCGGGTTCACGAGCAGCGCCTCGCGCAGCTCCGAGGCAGCGCCGGCGAACTCCGAAAGAACCAGGACGCCCGGATCGCCCGCCTTGCAGGCCACGTACTCTTTGGCGACAAGGTTCATGCCGTCGCAGAGCGGCGTCACGAGGGCCACGTCGGCGGCGCGGTAGAGGGCCACCAGCTCGGCGACGGGCACATGCCTGTGCAGGTACCGGATCGGCGACCACTCCGGCGTCCCGAACGTACCGTTGATGCGCCCGACGAGCTCTTCGATGGCGCGTTTGTGCTTGTTGTACTCCTCGACCTCTTCGCGGCTCGGGACGGCGATCTGCACGAAGGTGACCTTGCCGACCCGCTCCGGGTAGCGCTCGAAGAACTTGGCCACGGCATGCAGGCGCTCGGGCAGCCCCTTGGTGTAGTCGAGACGATCGACCCCAAGCACGAGACGCACCCCCGCATGACTGAGCTCACGCACCCGCTGGCCGACCTCTTTCTCCCGCGAACGGGCGGCGAGGGCCTCGGTGTCGACCGAAATCGGCATGACCCGCGTGTGGCAGACCCCGCGGCCGTCGGGGCGAATCACCGATTTTCCCTGTACCCGCCCGGGGCCCAGCAGGCGCTGTACCGCGGCGAGAAACTGCTCCTGATAGAGTTCCGTATGAAAGCCGACCTCGTCGGCCCCGATCATGCCTTCGAGAATCTCGTTGCGCCAGGGGAGATGGCGGTAGATTTCGAAGGCCGGAAACGGAATGTGCAGGAAAAAACGGATGTAGCGCCGCCGCCGGGCCGCGCGCAGCAGACCGGGCAGGAGCAGGAAATGATAGTCGTGCACCCAGAGGTCGTCGGCATTGAGGTCGGCGTCGATCCGCTCGGCGTAAGTCCGGTTCACCTCGCGGTAGGCGGCCCACCAGGCAGGGTCGAAGCGCGCCCGGGAGAGGAAGTCGTGGAACAGGGGCCAGAGCGTCGCGTTGCAGAACCCCGAGTAGTAGGCCTTGTGGATGCGGGCGGGTACGTCGATGGGCAGCACCTGGTATCCGACCCGGCCGGGCACGACGTCCCAGCCTTCGCTCGGCGCACCGGTGCCGACCCAGACGCCGCCGTGTTCCTGCAGCAGCGGCGTGAGCGCGGCGACGAGGCCCCCTTCGCCCCGCTCCAGCCGCCATCCGGTGCCGGCCCGGATGGGACGCACGGGCAATTTATTGGCGATCAGGGTCAGATTGGCCATCAAGTGGCCAATATAGCACACTCGGCCCGATCCGGGAGGGTTTCAGCGCTGAAGGGAGGTCTGCGGCGGGGTCGCCGGCGGGGTCCCGGTGGCGGCCGCGGCGGTCGCTTCCGCCGGTTCCACGACGGCGGCCGCCACCTCGCGCGCCAGGCGCCGGCTGAAGAGGAAGGCGGAGTGGCCGAACCAGGGAACGAAGCGGTCGGTGCCCGGAGCCCCGAGGGCGCCGCTGCGCGAGGGGATGACGAGCTGATCGAGGTTCGACCAGTAACTGAGGACCCGTGTATCCGCCAGTCCCGACAGATCACCGGCCAGCCGGGCGAGCAGGGGGCTCCCGGGGCGCATCTCGCGGGCCGAGGCGCCGAGGCCCGCCCAGGCCATGATCGTTCCCCGATGCGGCGTGCCGAAGGTGACGAGCAGGGCCACTCGCGGCCCGCCCCCGCGCACCTGAATGTACCAGCGCGAAACCAGGCCGCCCATGGAGTGCGCGACGATGTTCACCCGGGGGGCGCCCGTCTCGGCGCAGAGCCGCTCCACATGACGCTCGAGACGTTCGGCGTGCCGCTCGATGGAGGCGAACATCGGCGTCAGCGACAGGTGCGAAAGCGAGTTGACGCCGGCCCGGCGCAGGAGGCGGCCGAACCAGAACCAGTTGCCGGCGTTCTGCGAGTAACCGTGCAGCAGGATTGTCGGGTACGGATCGCCCGCTTTCCAGGGGAGCGGAACCTGGCGTCTGCGGCCCGTCCAGACGACGAAGGCGTAGAAGAAGGCGCTGCCGACGACGAGAAAGAAGAAGAGGAACTCGGCGCTGAGGCCCAGGAGCAAGGCGACCGGCGCGGGCATTACTGCGTCACGTTGATTTTGACGCCGTTGCTGGCCGAGTAGGTCATGGCGTTGCCGGCGATGGAGCTCAGGCCGAGCTGCTCGCTGGTCTTCATGTTGAGAAACAGCTCGAGCCCTTCGGGAGCGGCGACGCCGAGCTTGGCGGGCGTTTCGCCGGCCATGACGCGCTTGCCCATCTGGCAGGCCTGGGCGCCGATGCTCGACGCGTTGGGGCCGAGGCTGAGCAGGGCGCCCGCCTTGACGAAAGCTTCGTTGTAGGCAAAGAAGGGGACGTTCGAGCGCTGTGAGAACTCGAGAATGGCCCGGAACGCCTGGGGCGTCACGACGGTCGGGTCGGGGATGAGCCAGAACGCGTCGATACCGTCGGCGAAAGCGCGCAGGGCGCGGGGCGTATCTTCGGGGGCGTCGACCTTGCTCGCCACCAGCGTGAGCCCGCGCTTGGCGGCCGCGTCCATGGCCGACTGCAGCAGCTCCTTGCTCTTCTTCGGGTTGTAGATGACCCCGACCTTGGCCGCCTTGGGGACGATGGCCTTGAGCGCCGAAAGCTGGGTCTCGACGGGAATTTCGAGGGAGATGCCCGCGATGTTGTCGGCGCCGAGGTCTTCGCGCTCGGGATTGAGCACCATGGCGAAGATGACCGGCACCGAAGAATCGAGGTACAGGCGGGCCACGCGCGCCGCATGCTTGCCCACGGCATAAACCATGGCGGGCTTCTGCGCGTTGAGCTTCTCGATGAAGGCCTTGCCGCGCTCCTCGTTCAGGTCCATGTCGAACTCGGAGAAATTCGCCCCGCAGCTCGTCTTGAACGAAATCACCGCGTCATTGTACGCGGGCAGGTTCTTGCTCTTCAGGATGGCGATGTCTACCGCGTGCGCCGCCGAAAGCGGAGCCAGCAGAGACACAAAGACCGTCAGAATGAAGAGGGCCGGGGGGATGACTTTCATGGGAGCGACAGCTGAGAAACAGGTTCATTGTAGTGACCGGGCGCTCCGAAGTCAAACCGAATCGCCATGCTGCGGCGCGTCATAACCGCTGCAATTTCAGCAGGTTGGGCCGTCCATGGAGGGGGCGAGACCCATCGCTTCGCGATAAGGCAAGTGGTCTCAGAAGGACCCTTCCACATACAGCATGCCGGTGCGGCGCATGAACTCGCCGCCGTAATTCTCGCGGGCGGTGAAGGGATCCTGGTCGACGTCGAGCGCGGCCAGCCCGGGGAACTCGCGGTGCTGATCGAGCAGGTTCTTGCCGAGCAGCCCGATCTCCATGCGGTTCTCCCACATGCGGTAGCCGAGGCGGGCGTCGAGCACCACGTAGTTACCCAGCGTCTGCCCGCTCGTCAGCGGCACGATGAGGTTGCCGAGCTCGGGATTCGAGATGCGCCACTGCCGCTCCGAAATGTAGGCGGCGAAGACGTTGGCGACCATGCCGTAGCCCGCGCGGTAGGTGAGCTCGCCGTTGACCTTGTGGGCCGGGTCGGCCAGATCGTCGGGCGATTTCTGCAGATAGGCGTAGCTGGCGCCCCCCTCGATCTCCTCGGTGATGACAATTTTGGTGCCGACTTCGCCGCCCATGGCGTTCACCTTCACGGGCTGTCCGTTCTCGGTCTGGATGTCGAACTGCACCTTGTTCGGCTGGAAGATGATGAAGTTCTCGTACTGGTTGTAGAAGAGGTCGACGTTCATCTTGACGCGCTCGCCGAAACGCGTCACGTAGCCGAATTCGTAGGCGGTCACCTTTTCGTTCGGCAGCTCGGGGTTCGCGAAGTTCAGATTCAGGCGCTCGAGGGCGGCCACCTGCATCTGGCGCTCGAAGAACGCCGGCTTGCGGAAGGCGTTGCCGTAGGTCAGGCGGAAGGTCTGGTTGCGCACCGGCGTGTAGACCACCGACGCGCGGGGGCTCACCTGGGGGCTCACCGACTGATAGGCCCCGTTGCAGCTCACGCTCGGCGCGATTTCGGCGCAGAGGGGGCTTTCGAACAGGTAGTAGTCGAGGCGCGCGCCCGCCGCCAGCACGAGACTGTCGACCGGGCGGTACTCGTCCTGCAGGTAGACACCGAAGCGGTACTCGTTGGCCGACGGGTCGGCCAGCACGTCCGAGGCGAAATTGTTCCAGCGCACGTTGCCGCCGAAGGTCAGGCGGTTGGCCCCGTCGGCCATCTCCCACATGTACTGGCTCTGCAGATCGAACGTGTTGGCGAGCCCGTTCAGGTTCGTGAGGATGCGTTCGTCGAGGGCCGTCCCCGGCGGGTTCAGCGTGGCGTCCTGCACGCTCAGTTCCGCATCGAGCACGTTCCAGAACAGATCGGTCTTCCAGTGCCCCAGCGCGTAACTCACGCGCGTGCCGGTCTGAAAGAGGTCGGCCGGCATTTCGCCGATGGTCGTGAAGATCTGGGTCTTCGAGCCGTCGAAACCGACGTCGGCCGTGAGCTGGCTGTCTTCAGAGAAGTCGTAGCTGAAGAGGGCGCGGGCCGACGAGGTCTTGTAATCGAAGGCATCGGGGTTCGAGGTCAGGTTCGACCGGCGAAAACGGCCCGAGGCCTGGTACACGAACTTACCCTTGCGGGCGGCGGCGCGGGCCTCAGCGATGCCGACCCGGTAATTGCCCGCGACGATGAAGGGCTCGAACACCGAGCCGTCTTCCTTGGGCTTCTTCGTGATGATGCTGACGACGCCCGAGAAGGCGTTCGCGCCGTAGAGCGCCGAGCCGGGACCGCGGATGACTTCGATACGCTCGATTTCAGACAGCGTGACCGGAATCTGCTCGACGAACGGGATGCCGAAGAGTTCGATGTTCACTTCACGGCCGTCGAGCAGCACGAGCACCAGGTTGTTCTGCTCGGTGGCCAGGCCGCGCGCCCCGATGATCGAGTAACCGCCGTTCACCCGGTAGACGTCGAAGCCGGGCACGCGGCGCAGCAGGTCGCCGAGCGACGTGGCCGAGCTCGCCTCGATTTCGCGCGCCGTGATGACGTAGATGGCGCTGGGCGCCTCGGAGGCCTTCTGTTCGTGCTTCGAGGCCGAAACGACGACGTCTTCGGCGGCAAAGAGTTCGAACTGTTCCTCGAGGCTGCCGAAGTCCTGGCCGAAGGCCGGAGCGACCGCGAGGGTCCAGGCAAAGGTCGTGAGGGCGACACGTTTCAGCATAAGCGGTTCCTGTTATTCCTGAGGGTCGGCGCAGCAGCGGAAGCCGAACTCGGCATCGCGCACCGAGGGCATGGAATTATACCGGTTCGCGCACCGGTTCATGTAGTCGGGGCGTGAGAAGCTGCCGCCGCGCAGCACGCGGTCCTGCAGGTTCGACTGCAGTTTGCTCTCGGTCCACTCGAAGACGTTGCCGCTGAGATCCGAGACGCCGTAGCCACTCGTGCAGGCGAATTTGCCCGCCGGCGCGAGCTTGCGGTCGTTGCCGTCGCCGTCTTCGGTCACGCAGCGGTCGCCGTTGAACTCATTACCGTAGGGGAACTTCGTGTTCTTGGGACCCTTGCAGGCACGTTCCCACTCTTCTTCGCTGCAGAGGCGTTTGCCCTCTTTCTGGCAGATCGCCCGCGCTTCGGGCCAGCTCACGTTCGTCTTCGGGAGCTTTCCCTTCTGATTCGGATATTCGTACTTGTCGATGCAGTAGGCGCGCGTCTGGGTCCGCTCGTCGTACTTCTCTCCGGGATTCCGGTCGAGATCGTTCGAGGGGCTGCCCATGACAAAGCTGCCGGCGGCGATATGGACGGTGCCGTCGGGACAGGGCTGCGTCGGCCTGGCCGCTTCGGCGCGGGCGGCGGCGACCGCTGCCTTGGCGGTTTCCTTCTCGCGCGCCTTGGCGGCCTCGGCCTCCTTGGCGGCGGCGAGCGCCTTGATCATGGCGTCGCCGAACGTCTTCTTCGCCTCGTCGGCCAGGCTCAGGGAGTCGGCGAGTTTCTTGTCGTCACGCAGCGCCTGGGCATCCCGCAGCTGCTGCATTCCCTTGAGAAAGAGATCGGCGGCGAGCTTCGAAGCGTCGACGGCCATCGCCTCGCCCTTGGCCTTCTCGGCCTGCGCGAGGGCGGCGGCGACCTCGGGGGCGCGCGGGCCGCCCGACGCCGCCGGCGCGGTGGCCGTCGTGGGGGCCTGTGCAGACGGCTCCTTCCCGAGCAGGAAGAAGGCTCCCCCTGCTGCCGCGAGCAGGACGACGACCAGGACTGCGAACAGGGGCGCTTTGCTCCCCCCGGACTTCGCGGGGCCGGCCTGGCCGTCCGTCGACGCTTTCCTGTCGGCCTCGCCGAGCAGTTCGTCGTCGAAGAGGCTCCCGGGGCGCGGCGCCGAGATCGGCGCGGCAGTCACCTGGGACGGGGGCGGAGGGGGCGGCTGCGGCGCGACCGCGGGCTCCGGTTCGGGTTCGGGCTGGCGGAACTGCGGGCGCTCGGGCATGTCGGCGAGCGCGATTTCGGCTTTGGCGGCCGATTCAGCCTTGCCGGCCGCGCGGGCGATTTCGAGGTGAAAGGCGGCGACGTTCGGGAAGCGTTCGTCGGGATCGGCATGCAGGGCGCGCGCCAGGATCTCGTCGACGACGGCCGGGATTCCCTGCGCATGCTTCGCGGCGGGGGAATACTTGGTGCGCGGCGGAAGCTTGCCCGTCAGCAGCTGGTAGAGCATCGAGCCCAGCGCGAAAACGTCGACCGCCGGATCGCGCAGCAGGCGATCGGGGTGCGTCATGACCTCGGGGGCCAGATAGGAGGAGCCGCCGTCGCGCATGATCCGCACGGCCTCTTCGGGCGCGATGATGCGTGCAATTCCCAGATCGGTAATCTGGATGGAGTGCGGGAGGATGAGAATGTTCTCGGGCCTCAGATCGCCGTGGACTTCGCCGTTGAGCTTTTCGAGAACGGCGCAGACGGCGTCGAGGATCGGCTCGGCCTCTTCCCACCTGAGCGTGCCGCGCATCTCGACGAGGCGGCGCAGCGAGATGCCCTCGAGGTAGTCGGTGGCGATGAGCACGCGGCCGTCGGACTCGGCCGCATCGAAAATCTTGACGAACCCTTCGGGCTCCGAAGCGGCGAGCTCGCGGAAAATCTGCAGCGTGGCCTGACGCACGGCCGGGTCGGCCGCCACGCCGGGATGCAGGATCTTGAGCGCCGTCGGCACGTCGAACTGCGTGTCGAGCGCCTTGTAGACGCGGCCGAAGGGACCCTCGCCGATGAACTCGCGGATGACGTAGTGCCCGATCGCATCCCCATCCTTGAGGACAGGACCGCGATCGGCGCCGCCGCTCCCCGTTCCGTCGGAAGACCGGACGAGGCTGCGCTGCGGTCGGAAAAAATGAAGATGCTGAGACAAACCGGTACCTTGGGTATGCTGACGGCCGGGGGGCCGGAAGCTAGCAAGATACCATACGGATACCGGTGGGGCAAATGCCGCGGCGCCGCATGAACAGCGGCGCTGTGCCCCCCGGAACGGTCTGCATTATCGAGCGGTCAGTTCGCCTTCAACCCCTGCTCCGGACGCCAGCGGCTCGCCTGCCTGAGCAATTCGCTGGGCCGCCGATCGCAGTACTGCTGGCTCTGGAGCACGTCTTCGACCGAGGGGTCCTGCACGCGGTGCAGCTGCTCGGCGAAGCAGGTCGGACAGGTGCACTCTTCCTGCTTGTGGAGGAAGTACTCCACATATACGCCCAGGTAGACTTCGTTCATGTCGAAGTAGCGGCCGCAAAGAATGCACTGGCCGCCGAAGGGGAGCAGGTTGTCCTGGGGGGAGAGCACGCTCATGAATGACCAGCGTACCAGAGGCCTTCCTCCGGCGCGTTGATCCAGATCACACTCTCGCGTTCCGCAACCGACTCAGCCCGTGCGCGAGCCGAGCACCACGGGGCGCCGCGCGCCGGTGGCCTCGGGCACGTTGCCCGGGGCGCCTGCCAGATGAAGCAGGGCCATGTAGGCGAAGGCGACCGCCTCGACCGCGTCGGGGGGAACGCCGAAACGTTCGCTGGTCACGACTTCGCGCCCCGCGAGGGCAGCCAGCCGCTCCACGAGAAACCGGTTGTGCGCGCCGCCGCCGTACATCACGACGGGAACCGTTCCCGAATCGGCGGGAAGAAAGCGGCGGTAGGCCTCGGCCATCGTCCAGGCGGCGAACTCCACCGCGGTGGCCACCCGGTCGGCGGCCGGGAGACCAAGGCGCCCGGCGCGGTCCTCATACGATTCGACCCAGGCTTCACCGTAGCGCTCGCGCCCGGTGCTCTTCGGCGGCAGGAGCGGGACATAGTCGTCCCGCAGCAATTCCTGCAGCATTTCCGCATGCACCTTCCCCGTACGGGCGACGGCCCCGTCCGCATCGTAGGGGCGCCCGAAGTGGCGGCGCATCAGGGCGTCGGAGATCATGTTGCCCGGCCCGGTGTCGAAGGCGAGGCGGCATCGCCCCTCCGCGTCGAGCCATGCCAGGTTGCCGATCCCCCCCACGTTCTGCACGAGGGCCCCCTGCCCCGGCGTGCGAAAGAAATCGCGCAGGAAAACGGGAACCAGCGGCGCGCCGTGCCCCCCCGCGGCCATGTCGGCGAGGCGGAAATCGGACACGACGGTCAGCCCGGTGCGCTCCGCAATTTCAAATGGGGAACCGATCTGGAAGGTGCCGTATCCGGCCGCATCGGGCGGATGATGCCAGATCGTCTGCCCGTGGCTCCCCACGGCCCGCACGCGCTCGCCCGGCTGAAGCTTCCGCGCGAGCAGATCGGCCAGGGCCGCGCCGAAGCGCGCGCCGAGCCAGGTGTGGGCCCGGGTGATCTCATCCAGATCCCCCTTGCCCGCCGCGAGCGCGAGAAGGCGTGCGCGTTCCTCCTCGGCATAGGGAATGGTCTCGAAGGCGAGCACCGAAACAGAGCGGCCCTCGGCGAAACGCACGAGGGCCACATCGATACCGTCGAGACTGGTCCCGCTCATCAGGCCGGCATAGACGCCGGCGTGCGTGGCGCAGGGATCAGACAAGCTCCACCGCGAGGGCGATGCCCATGCCGCCGCCGATGCACAGCGAGGCGACGCCGCGCGTCTTCTTGCGGTCGCGCAGGGCGTGGATGAGCGTGGCCACGATGCGCGCGCCGCTCGCGCCGACCGGGTGGCCGAGGGCGACGGCGCCGCCGTTGACGTTCACCTTCGCGGGGTCGATCTCCGAGCGCTCGCGCAGCACGCCGAGGCTCTGGGCGGCGAAGGCCTCGTTCAATTCCCACAGATCGACGTCGTCATACTTCCACCCGGCCTTTTCCATGAGGCGGGGGATGGCTCGGGCCGGTCCGAGACCCATGACGATCGGCTCGAGGCCGGCCGAGGCGTGGGCAACGATGCGGGCCATCGGCTTCAGGTTGTGCGCCTTGACCGCCTTCTCGCCGGCCACGATGGTGGCGGCGCCGCCGTCATTGATGCCGCTGGCGTTGCCGGCCGTCACCGTGCCGTCTTTCTGGAAGGCGGCGCGCAGCTTGGAGAGCGTTGCCATCGGGGTCTCGACGACGTCTTCGTCGACGTTGAATTCCACCGGATCGCCCTTGCGCTGGGGCACCAGGACCGAGACGATTTCGTCCTTGAACTTGCCGGCCTGGATGGCGGCGAGGGCCTTGGCGTAGCTGGCGGCGGCGAACTCGTCCTGTTCCTCACGCGAGATGCCGTGGCGCTTCGCGACCTCTTCGGCCGTGACGCCCATGTGCACGTTTTCCATCGGGCAGGTCAGGCCGTTGACGAGCAGGTCGACCACCTTGCCGTTCCCCATCCGATATCCCTGGCGCGCGTCGAGCATGGCGTAGGGGACGCGATTCATGTTCTCCATGCCGCCGGCGACGATGATGCTCGCGTCGTCGCACTTGATGGCCTGGCTGGCCAGCGCGATGGCCTTGAGCCCGCTGCCGCAGGCCTTGTTGATCGTGATGGCGGGCACTTCCTGCGGCAGCCCGGCGCGGATGGCGGCGACGCGGGCCGGATCGAGGTCGTGGCCGGCCTGCAGCACGCAGCCCATGATGACTTCGTCGACGTTGGCCCCCTCGACGCCGGCCCGCTGCAGGGCGGCGTCAATCACGGTTTTGCCCAGGTCGACGACGGGCACGCCGGCGAGCGATCCGTTGAACTTGCCGATGGCGGTGCGCACGGCGCTGACGATGAATACATCCTGCATGGTCGAAACTCCGATCGAAAAAGAACCGACATTGTAGCACCCTCACCGAGCAGACCGACAATTTACAAATTACGATTGACGATTGACGATTTGCCGGCAAGGGCACCAGACACCGTTCGTCCCGAGCTGACGGCGGGAACGGAGTGAACGCGACAGCGAGGGGGCGCACCCGGGTGCCCGTGTGCCTGTCTCGCCGTCGCAGGTCTGCGCTGCATCCTGCCGTCGGCTCGACACGAACGGATTCTGGCCTCCCCGGTGCTCGGTGCTCGGCGCTCGGGGCGGCATCAGGCGATCGGGCATTGCAGCAGGCGATAATCGGCGGCCCCCGGATTCCATTAGCCGAACGCCATATCAATTGATACAATTACCTCTTTGGAAATCGTCAGCAACATGCAACGCATCCCCGCCGCCGGGCGCATCGATACCGCCCGGATAGACGTCGACGCGCTCAAAGTCATCCGCCGGCTGCGGCAGTTCGGCTACGAGGCCTTTCTCGTGGGCGGCTCGGTGCGCGACCTCTGGCTCGGACGTACGCCGAAAGACTTCGACATCGCCACCAGCGCGAGCCCGCGCCAGATCAAGCGTGTCTTCTCGAACTGCCGCCTCATCGGCCGCCGCTTTCGCCTCGCGCACGTCTTCTTCGGACGCAAGATTCTCGAGGTCTCGACCTTTCGCGCCCTGGTCGCGCAGTCGGACGAGCCGGCCGACGAAGTCGACGAGGATGCACCGGAACAGACCGACCTGATCGTCTGGGATGACAACGTTTTCGGCAACGCCGAAGAAGACGCCCTGCGCCGCGATTTCACCGTCAACGGCCTCTTCTACGATCCCGAGACCGAAGAGGTCATCGACTACGTCGACGGTATCGCCGACATCGAGCGCAAGATCATCCGCACGATCGGCGATCCCGGAATCCGCATGCGCGAAGACCCGGTGCGGATTCTGCGCGCCGTCAAGTTCGCTTCGCGGCTGGACTTCGAAATCGAGGCGGCCACCTACGAAGCCTGCGTGCACCACGCCTCCGAAATCCTGCTCTGCTCGCAGGCGCGCGTGAACGAAGAGATCATGCGTCTGCTCAGCAGCGGGCACGCGGCCGGCGCCGTGCGCCTGATGTGGGAGATCGGCGTGCTCGAACACCTTCTGCCCGACCTGGCCGATTATCTGGCGGCGTTCGGCAAGCAGGGCGAGGATCGGCTCTGGCGCACCCTGCGCGCCCTCGACGAGCTCGAGCGCGACCGGCATCCGATCACCGGCGGCATCGTCATCGGCGCCGCCTTCTGGCCGGTCATCGAGGCCGAAATGGAAGATCCCTCGCAGGCCGCCCTCGATTACGGTCTTCGCGTCGACCACGCCGTCGGCTCGGTGACGCAGAAGCTGCGCCTGCCGCGCCGCGAATCGGCCCTGCTCAAGCAGGTGCTCATCGCGCGCCGGCGCCTGCTCTCCGACGCCGCGCGCAAGCGCCGCACCCCCATCGGCCGGATGCGCGGCAAGGCCTACTTCGCGGGCGCCCTCGCCTTCTGCGAGATGGAGATGCGCGCGGCAGGACGCACGCCCGAAGAAGTCGAAGCCTGGCGCGCGCAGTACGTCGGGCCCGATCGCGCCGAAGGGCATGCGGCTGAACCCGGGGCCGCGCAACCGGCCGCGCACGCCGCCGCCCATCCGGAAGAAAGCGGCGGCGAGCAACCCGGAGGTCCCCGCAAGCGGCGCCGGCGCAGGCGGCGGCGCGGACCGCGGCCCGGCGGCGGCGGCGAGGGTACCGAACCGGGTTCCGCCGACTGAGCGGAATTCCGCGCCGCCCCGTCACTCCCCGGAACCATGGACGATCTCTTCATCGACCCCGAACGATTCGACCTCTTCAGCGAGCCGGCGCTCGCCATGGTCACGTTCGGCTGGCTCGCCCTGCTCCTTCTCCTGCGCCGCGTGGCGCCCCGCGCCGGACGCATCCTGCTCGGCCTCGCGCTCGCCGCCATCCTGCTCACGGCGGCCGACCCGGTGTTCGAATATGCGGCCACCGTCACGCCCGTGGCGAAGCGGCAGACCGAGGCGGTCCTCGAGGCCGGCAGCGCCGATCCGATCCGCGAGCGCGACCCCGTCTTCGCCCTGCTCGGACCCTACCGGCGCGAGGCCGCCGGGCGTCCGCTGACGGTCATCGACGACCCGAATGGCGAGGGGCTGCGCTGGGCCCGCTACTACGTCCATCCGCACCCGGTGCTGAACGTCGATCCCGCGGCCCTCGCGACCAGCGCGCCGGCCGAAGGCGAGGGTCCCCTCTTCGTGCTCTCGCGCGGCATGCCCGCCGTTCCCGCCACGCTGGCGGTCGAGATGGTCGAGCGTCACGGCGAGTGGATGCTGTTCCGCGTCTCCCGGAGCGACCTGTGACCGCGCTCGCCGCCGCATTCGTCCTCTCCGTACCACTGTTCTGGGGAGCCGCGCTCCACCACCGCGGCCTGCACCCGGCGCTCGCGCTCGCCATGGGACTCTCGCTGGGCGGGCTCGCGCTGGCGGTCACCGGGGCCGTTCTCCACGCCGTTCCGCTCCCCGGCTGGCTGGGCATCCTGCTCGCCGCGGCCGCGCCCCTCGTGGTCTTCTTACGCACGGGGCGGAACCGGGAGGCGCGCGAAGTTCCCGCGGCCGGCGCGCGCTGGGGGCTCGTGCTGCTCGGCATCGGACTTCCCCTCGTCCTGCTCTATCTCTGGCTGAACGCCATCCGCCCGCCGATGCTCGTCGGCGCCATCTTCGACTGGTCGGCGCCGGCCCGCAACGGGACGGGGGGCTTCACGCTTCCGCATCTGCTCTCGGGCGCCTGGTATGCCCTCGACGCGAGCGACCTCGGGTGGAAGTGGCTCTGGTCGGTCTTCTCGCTGCTGCCGCTCGCCGCGCTCTACGGCGGTCTCCGCGGCGCGGGTCATGCACGCCCGTGGGCGGCGACGGCCGTGCTCGGTCCGCTGTTCGCCTTCTCGGTGCTCTTCTGGGGGAGCAGCGGCTACCCGGATCTCTTTCTCGCGGGGAACGTCCTGCTGCCCGTGATGCTCACGCGCCGCCGTGAAACCGCGCCGCTCGTCTGGATTCCGCTCGCCGTGCTGATCTGGAGCGGACCGCTCTGGGCCGGCTGGGGCGCGGCGGCCCTGATCGCCGCCGGTCCGCTGGGGGAACCGCGGTCGCCCGCCGCGCGCACGGCGCTGGCGCTGGCCGGCCTCCTGCTCGTCACCTGGATCGCCGGCGGCGCGTTCGCCGCGGAACGGGTTCCCCAGACCGCCCTCTATCTCGCCCGCGACGCCTGGAACACGGCCCGCTACGGTCCCCTCGTCTACGGGGCGGCGGCCGCGGCGCTCTTCTATGCGGGACGGGCGCATGGGCGCATCGGCGCGGGGGCGCTGGTGCTGCTTGCCGTGCTGATCATCGACGTCACCGGCCGCCCCGGGGCGACCTTCGACATCGCCCTGCGCCTCGAGGGGAGCCGCAGTCTCGCCGCGGCCCTGGTCGTTCTCTGGGGATGGGCCTTCGCGACGGCGCCGACGGCCGCGCAACGGGCCGCAAAAGCCGAAATGCGCGGGCTCGCCTCGTCTCGCCCGCAGGCGCGCAAAGCGGAACCGGCCGCTTAATCCTCGTCCGAATCCGCCGCCTCGACCGCCTCGGCCAGCACGCCGAGGGCCTCTTCGAGCGCTTCGTAGATGCGCCCGAGGATCTCCTCGCGGTTCTTCGCGCCGCGTTCCAGGTTCCGCTGATAGAGCGTGAGGCGGAATGACGGCGGATCCCCTTCGGCATCCAGCTCGTCGACGTTGGCGACGCTCTCCAGCCCGACGCCCGCCCTCACGTCGGCCTCGTCGGGCATGTCGCGCAGGCGGAACCGGCATTCCTCGAGCGTATCCTCGGTCTGCCCTTCCCACTCGGCCACCGCTTCGAGCAGCAGGTCGTCGACGTCGTTGGCGCTCAGGTGCAGCGGCCCGCCGTACTCTTCCGGATCGGCCCGGTGCGCCCGGGCGAGCCAGCGGTCGGCATCTTCGGGGCTCTTGCAGTAGTCGGCCACGGCCGAGCGCAGGAAGGCGGCCTCGGCGAACTCGGGCTCGAACAGGAGCGCGCGATCGAGATGCTTTTCGGCCTCGTCGACGGCCGCGCGGCGCATGGCCGCCACCGCCAGAATGAAGTGTCCCGTGGGCCACTCGGGGTCTTCGGCGAGCACCTGCTTCGCCGTCGCTTCGGCCTCGGCCCACTCTCCGAGTTCGGCATGGCACTCGGCGGCGAGCGCCTGCGCGTCAATGCGCTCCGGATCGTCGGGCGCCACTTTCGCGCAGAGCTGCAGGGCGCGCCGCAGCGAGCCGGAATCGTAGGCGTCCTGCGCCTGCTGATAGGGAGAAGTCGAGGGCATCGGTCACCGGGTAAGCGAGTGACATTGTGCCCCGCCGCGACTGCGGTTTCAATGGGGGGCATGGACCTTACACCGCAGGAAAAAGAACACTGGCGCCGGCGGCTCGAGGATGAAGAGCGCGACGCGCTGAACATTCTCGGCCACGAGATGGACGATCACGCCGAGATCACCGAGACGGCTCAGGGGAACGCCGACGACGCGGTCGCCTGGGCTGAGCGCGAGGGGAGCAAGGATTTTCTCGAGCGGCTCGGCGAGCGCGAGCGAAACCGCCTTGACGCGATCCACGAAGCGCAGCGCCGCCTGGAGCACGGCGAGTTCGGCACCTGCGCCAACTGCGGCGAAGAAATTCCCCGCGAGCGGTTGGAGATCCTCCCCTACACCACCCTCTGCGTGCGCTGCCGGGAAGAGGCTTCGTGACCACCGAAAACAATGGTCAATGGTCGATGGTCAATGGTCAAACCGGCTTGGGCGCAGGTTTTGCGCGGATGCGTTGTTCAAGGCTTTCAATCCATCCGTTCAGCTGCTTCCCGATGGAGTTCACAAGTTCGAACAGGTCGACTCGCTGCTTCTCCAAGTGCCTGTACCTTTTGTTACGGGCGACCACGTGAAGCATCGATCGGACTTCGCCGGCAGAACCACGAGCGATGAACAGGAACGCAATCAGCTCTTTTGTCGTTCGCCGCTCGAAGCCCTCGGCGATGTTGTTTGAAACGGAGAGAGCAGCCTTTCCGAATTGCCTCCGCAAGTCCCCTGGTAGTCAAAGCTCTTGTCTCCGCAGAAGGCGAAGGTCTTGTCCGCCAATTCAACGGCAGCGTTCCAAACAGGCAAATCTTCAAACCGAGTGTCTTTCATAGCGGTTCCTCTTTCGGGAACCATCATGGGACATCGGTCAGACAATGGCTGTCTCGCTTCTCTCCCCCTTGATCATTGACCATCGACCATTGACCATTGCGGCTTCGCCACGAGCGCCTGGAAATCCTCCCCTACACCACCCTCTGCGTGCGCTGCCGGGAAGAGGCTTCCTGAACCAAGCGGGCTACTCTAGGCCGGGCGGTTCTCGCGTTCCCCTTCGATAGGTGTCCGTCAGAGAGAGCCCGCGGCATCAGCGTCCGGAAAAATCCACGGTGATTACGAAACCTGGCTTCTTATGATCGAAACAAGCACCAAACTTAAAACAATTACGAACAGGAGCAAGTACGCCCGCTCTACCGCTCTCACCTGATTCCCTTGTCTGGTTAATTCGTCGTCACCAAGTTTTTCGAATGCGCGTGAGTTAAGAAACTTCCGAACAGAGTTGTTCGTTGAGATGGAGTTATTCTCGAGGATGCTTGGCGATCCTAGTTCCCGCCAAATATCTTCATGGCGAGTTCGAAGCGCCTTCAAGAACCGACCCCTAACAAACAAGGTGATTACCGCCACTAGGGCAAGGGAACCAAGTACCGAGATGATAACCACAAAATCCATGGTTGCCTCACTTGAAATTGATGATCGTACCGCCGTAACCTACGGTTACGCTGGCGCCTACACCAACCCCAAAACCAACACCACCCGAAACGGAATTGCCGCCTTCGCTGATGGTACCGGACGCTGTGCCACCTACTCCACCCCCACCAGAAATGGAACCGGTTACATTTGCCCCACTTGACTGCCCTGCATTTATGTCACCTGTGATCGAAGCACCAAAGCCAATCCCCCAGCCAACACCGACATTACCGGTAACACCATCGCCGGTTACCGAAACACTGCCTGTAGCTCCGACTATACCGTTGCCCGCATTTACTGTAACGGTGACGCTACCATATTCATTGACGAAATCGGACACGGTATCTAAGAACCCGCTTCCCTCGTCGTCACCATCGCTATCTCCATCCCCGTCCGAGTCACCCCCGCCACCGAGCCCCGGGTCAGGTTGGTTTCGTATTGGACATATCGGAACAAGTCCGGATGGATCAATATAGTTGACGGGGTCATTGTTGACGTAGGCGTAGAGGCCTGTGCTTCCACCGGAGAATAACACTGGGTCCTTGGAGGTCCACCGGCCCGTGATAGAGTCGTAGTCCCGCTTACCAAAGCGTGTAAGTTTTGTGTCCTGGTCAATCAATCCACCGGCAAAGGCAAATGGCTGAAAATCCGGATTGGTGTCTGAAAGGATGTTCCCGAAAACGTCATATTTGATTTCCTGGACGACCTGGCCAGTGTGTGTATTAACCACCAAGACTGGGGACCCAGACTGGTCTGGGATGATTTGGTAGGCCGTACCATCCTTTACGACATAGCTTGGTGTATTCGCCTGCGCACCATAAATGAAACGACTCACCACCTGCCCTCGGCCGTCCAACTCTGCCACGACTTTTCGCTTGCTTTTGTAGAGCCATCCTTTAACGAGCAAACCATTGACTTTTTTCCCAACGCGGCGATTGTTTCCATCAATCACATATTCAACTGTCTTGGAGACCACGCCGCCCGCATTCCTAAACACCACGCCGAGCAAGTTCCCAAATGCATTGTACGTAAACTCCTGGCTTTCCCCTGTAACTGTGTTCTCCTTCTTACCTAACTCCCCATTCGCCGTGTACTCATACACGAAATCGCCATACGACAGCAACCGATCCTGCGCATCATACGTACCCGTGAACGAACCAAGTTGCCCGCTGTAAGAAAGTCGATTCCCGTTCGCGTCGTACGTGTAGGTCGAAGAAGCGACCCCATTCTTGTCCACGCCCACCAACCGACCGGCGAGATCGTAGTGGTAGTCGAAGGTCGTGGTGACGCCGTTGACCGTCTCCGTCTTGCTCGAAATGCGTCCGATGGCATCACGCACATACGAAACGTCGTAAAGAGTGTTCGTACCGTTAAAGGTCGCCGTGTAGCCGATGGGTTCGGCGAATCCGTTGTAGCTGATCGAATCGGAAACGCCGCCGATGCTCGACCCCGTAATCAATCCATTATCAGGGTCACGAGCGATAACAAAGTTCACCGCTGAACCGTTGACCGTCGTGTTCGCCCCCGTCAACAATCCGTCCAAATCATAAGTGAAGTTCACGGTGTTCGCACCGTTAACCGACTCCGAAGTGATCCAGAAGTTGTTGTCGTAAGTTCTCGATACAGAACCGTTGACCTCGCCGTTGCTCCACGTCGTGGAGAGCAGCAATGAACCATCGTAAGCATACGACAGCACCCCACCATCCGGTGCTGTAATGTTCGCCAACCGACCAGCGGAGTCGTAGCCGAGCGTGGTGTCGCCACGGGGCTGTACGATCTTCTTCAGTCGCCCCGTGTTTGGATTAGGCAGCGGAAGGCGAGAGTCGTTGTCCCCCTCGTAGAGGTACTCCACCGTGACGCCATCAGGTCGGTTCACTGCAACCAGTTGCTTCCACTGATGACAATAGAAACCGGAACCCCTGCTCTCTCCCCTGAAGACCGTTGTCGAGGGGATGGAGAGTGACCGACCCGTATAGCTGAAAGTGTAGCGACTCCGCCTCCACAAACCGCCGATTTTCGGGCGGAAAGATGGCCATTCTCCCCTGAACGAGCGGAGCGATTCGTGTAGCAAAAAATGTAGCTACTGGGGGTCAAAAACCCGGCTTTAAGCGTACAACCAGACATTGCGACTACTTGGCAGGCATTCTATTCTGCTGAGTTCTCATCGCCTGAAAGGTATTCATCAAGTCGCAAAAAGGCTCGCCCCACTTCAGACAGCGCTAACTCATAAGTCAGTTCAAACCCTTCATCGTTGTCGTATTGAGCCTTGATTTCGTCCAGTGACATACCCTCGAACTGTTCAACGAAATCGTCCCATTCCATCGTATGCATGATTACTTCACCTTCAGCGCAGACGCCATGGTGGGTATCAAAAAGGTCTTCGAGATAGAACTCTCGATCCATATCGTCTTCAGGGTCGTCGCCTAGGCTGGGAAATGAGGCCCACGGAAAGAACATCTGCAACTGCTGCTTCAACACATCAAAACCACCCCACAAAAAGAACCAACTTGACAGCTCGACAGGGGTCTCATCGCTCTTATCGAGGAGAGAAATACTTCCTCGTGGCACGACTTTATTTGTGAATACGACAAATCGCAAGACGAGTAAGCGCCCTTCATCGACGGCCTGTATCCATGGTTTTGCCAGATTGAGACGGAAGAGCCTCTGAATTGCCAAGGGTTCGGCAGTCAACGCTTCGAGAGCTTCTCTGTTCGGCTCGTCGATAACATTCTCCCGAGGGACTTCGACATACCAGCCCTTGGGCGTCCTTCTAGCCGTTGCCTCTGTAATCTCCTTCCAGTATGCCGTGCTGGAAGATTCGTCGAACAGAACTACAATCACTGGCAGATCGTACTTCAGCCAGTAGTCCAAGTCGTCAAGGCTTCCTCGATACCGCCACCCGTTCCCTGACGGCATCGGCTCGTCAAACGCGGATGTCCCTGCTTTCACCTGAACACCGAGAAGACGACCGGTCGGCACATAATCTTTGCCCTTCTTCTCGGTGATCTCAATCTGGCGTCAATGCCGACATCGCGTTTTTCCTGTGGTCGATAAATGTAGCGCAGATTTCTCTCAACCACATACTGGACGCCAGACTGCCCCGTATCTCCCGTCGCCTGCTTGTCAGAAACTGTTTTCGTCATGCTTTGGACTTGCAATGGATCAACTCTCACTCATGGAACATATAGCCACACAGCAAGGCATTCTACCAAGCCTTCGCTCTGCTGTGTAGCTAGATTATCTCTGGGTCAGGTGGCCGAAAGAATACCGTCCATCTTCTCCGCCGCTTCTTTCTGCATCGTCGGGAGGACGTGGGAGTAGCAGTTGAGCGTCGTTTCGATGGAGGCGTGGCCGAGCCGTTCCTGCACGATCCGGGGATGGACGTTCTTCTGAAACAGCAGGGTGGAAGAGGTATGGCGCAAATCCTGAAAGCGGATGTTCGGCAGTCCGGCCCGTTCAAGGATCGGCTTAAAGGAAGTCACATGGACGTTTTCCTTGCGCAGCGGATTGCCGCGTTTGTTGACGAAGATGAGAGAAGCATCCCATCCCTCTTTCTGCATCCGCCACTGGTGTTCCCGGAGAACCTTCATAGCGAATGCCGGCAGTTCGACCTTTCGGCGGCTGGTGGGGTTCTTCACGTCGGAGATGGCCAGTCTCCCTCGTACGTTGGCGAGACTTCTGCGGATGGTAATACTGGCGTTATCCCAGTCCACGTCCTTCCACTCCAGCGCCGCCAATTCTCCGAATCGGGCACCGGAGGCGATGGCAAGAACGTACAGGGCGTAAAGGCGATTCTTCGCGGCCTCGGTGAGGAATCGTTGGGTCTGTTCAGGATCAAGAACAGTCCGGGGCCGATAACGAGGAACTTTCGGAGCCTTGGCATTCGTACAGGGGTTTTCGTGGAGGACGCCCCAATCCACCGCCTGTCGGAGAGACCGGTGGAGAACGGTGTGGAGATTCTTGCGGGTACGTCTTCCCAGCCCCTTTTCTTCGAGAAGCTGGTAGAAGTCCTGAATGGCGACGGTCGTCAGGTCAGCGAGCGCCACATGGCCGATGTACGGGGTGATGTGCAGGCGAATGGTGGAGGCGTAGTTATCGACCGTGGTTGGTCGAAGGGTCATGGTGGCGTCCTGATGGAGCCAACGGTCGAGGTACTCCCCGACAGATTCCAGTGCCCCGGCACCGCGTTCATCGATGACCGTATGAAGGGCTGTTACCTTGGCCTCGACTTCTTCGCGGCTGGAACCGTATAGGACTTTCTTTCTGGCCTTTCGGGTGGCGGTCTTGGGGATGGATACAGCACCACACCAGCGTCCGTCTTTGCGCCGATAGATACTGCCCTGTTGATTACGTCCCGCCATCGATTCGTTACGTGGTTATCCCCCGCTCCCCGGCCACCGGGAAGTATGGCACTGTAGCAGTTGAGTCAACATGCAAAAAAGGTCTGGACGGTGACTCAACGGTGGCCCCATTCACAGAAGCGATGGACTGGCATACACTCGAAAGAAGATGAGTACCATCGGCTCCATGATCCGCCAGAATCGCCGGAAGAAAGAGCTTTCGCAGGCGCAACTGGCGAAGAAGATCGGCATTGACGCAACTTTCCTCAGTCGTATAGAAACCGGCAAGGCGCGTATCAGTGTCCGTCATGCACCGGCGCTGGCGAAGGCCCTCGATCTCGATGAAGCCGAGGTCATACAGGCCATCGAGGCATCGGCTCCACCCGTGAGTGGGCGCGGAGTCGGGAAAACGCCTGCTGGCAGTGAAGGCGGAAATGTCGCCGTGGTGGCCGAAATCGCGGCGGAAGAGGGTCGGTATACCCTTCTGGAAGAAAGTCCGCTTGTGGAGGCTCCGAGCGGCCTCAAATCGGCTGATCCGAACCTGCTTGCCGTCAGGATCAGCGGGAATGGTTACAGTCCACTGGCCGAAGACGGGGACATTCTCGTCATCTCCCCGGCACGGGCCTACCTGCCCAACGATCTGGTATTTCTGCGCACGACGGACAATCGCGGTTACGTGGGAAAGATTCAGTTCGAGGGCGATCAGGTCGTACTCCTGCCCGTTCAGCCCAAGCAGGCGAAAATCCGGCGGAAGAAAGGCGAGATTGAAAGCCTCTCCCGTGTAGTCCTGCGCTACGTGGCGTAGCATCGCTATTCCCTCCCCGCCGCCTGTTCAGCGGCACATCCAACACATCGGGATCACGTATTCTGGCACATCGGGGATCGCTCCGGCAAGCGAGTGTCAAGTATACGGAGGGAGTGAAAATGAGTTTGCATTCCCAGTTTATAAACCGGGAGTAAAAGCCAGTGTTCCCTCTGAATAACTACTCGCGGATCACCTGTGAGAGTGCAATCACAAAATCACTTGGCCGGAGTAGTTGACTCCGGTGAGTATTCGGCTACCCAGTTGACGGGGGAAAGTGGGTATATTACTACCCGTTTTTGGCGGGGTTTTATGCGACCTGCACTGGAAAGGAATGCTGGCATGGAACTAGCATAGTGTGGAGACGTGCCGGAAAACTCCCCTCACGGGATGGCACGAAGGAAATTTCGGGTCGTTGCCTGAGCCTTGATCGGGCGTTCTTTCTTTATCCGACTTCCTTCAACAAGACAGCGATGTGTGGTTGCAGAAAGAGTTTCTGCAAGCAGGCGAGCTATGCCAATACTCGCATAGCCTCTCCGATAGGAGAGTTACGCCCACACATCACCTTTGTTGAATGGCAGTTTCAAAAGGTGAAAGAAATGAATGCCATGAATAATGATCTGCTGCTCAGTGCAGCCCTTGACTACGCCAAGCGCGGCTTTTCCGTACTTCCCCTCCATTCTCCGATCTTCGATGAAGACGCTGTTCGGTGTTCTTGCGGGAACACGAGCGAAGACCATCGAAAGCATATCGGCAAACATCCCCGAACGCCGCACGGGTTCAAAGATGCGACCACCGACGCTGAAAAGATTCGCCGCTGGTGGACTGATTACCCTGACGCTAACATCGGTATCGCCACGGGCAAGGTGTCTGGGATTTGGGTTGCCGACTACGATCCCCGGAGTTCTGAAGGCGAGCGTTCATATATTGAACGATTCGGCCCTCAGAGTACGCCCCACACGCTCACCGGCGGACTGGGAGGCCACTTCCTCTACGCCTACCATGATGACCTTCCGAAGGGAGGCATCAAGGGCATTGACATCAAGTCGGACGGGGGTTATATCGTAGCTCCCCCCAGCCGCCATTTTTCCGGACGTGTATACGAATGGCAGGTTGATTTGGACACGCCTCTGGCCGATGTTCCCGTTCACTTGCTGGATGTGATCAAGAATGCAAGGAGGGGGGCAGGTTATCTTGCCCCGGCCCACATCAGGCCTGTTCATCCGTACACCTACTGGGTGCGATGGGCCATCGAAAAACGTCTTCCCTTTCACGGTGAAGTGAGGAGGAATGCATTCTTCGACCTCGCCTGTCAGCTTCGCGACAATCGCTACCCGTCAGACGAGTGCGAGGCGGCTGTGGAGGCGTACTGCGTTGCTGTGACCGACCTGAAGGATCATCCCTTTGATGTCGAGCAGGCAACTCAGATTCTCGACGACGTGATGACCAGAGAACCCCGTGATCCCGTCGTGGCTCGCGACGGTGGTCGTCCACTTACCGATCTTGCCGTGGCCGAAAGGTTCGCAATTGATTACGGCGAGCGCTTCCTCCACTGCCCCGAATTCGGTCACTGGCTGGTCTGGGACGGCGTCGTCTGGCGGGATGGTCGTGCAGAGGAAGTCTGGGAAGCAGCCTTTCAGCTCGTCCGCCGGATTCGGGCCGAGGCTGTTCGATCGAAGAAGAACGACGAACAGGCCGAGGAAAAGAAGTACGATCCGGTGAAGGGGGCAAACCTGCTTCAGCGTAAGAGCCGGATTGAAGCGATCCTTGCCCTTGCAGGCCAGATGCTCACCCGACATCAGCACGATCTCGATGGCGACGACAGCCGGTATCTGCTGTCCGTCGAAAATGGCACGGTCGATCTGAAGACCGGCAAGCTGCTCCCTCATGTACCGGGGCGTTACATTACAAAATCCTGTCCTGTGACATTCGACGCGGAGGCAACCTGCCCCCAGTGGGGTTCGTTTCTGGATCGGGTCTTCGCCGGGAATCAGGAACTTATCACCTACCTCCAGAAGGTGGTTGGCTACTCCATGCTGGGAATTACCAGCGAGCATGTTCTCTTCATCCTCTACGGAAGCGGCCGCAATGGTAAAACAACCGTTGTCGAGACGATTCGTGCAATGCTCGGCGACTATGCTCAGCAGCTTCCGGAGGGGGTTCTCACGAAATCCGATGGATTTGCCCGCAAAGCAGAGAATGCCGTTGCACGGCTTCGAGCGGCGCGGTTTGTGACAGCCACGGAACTGGAGGAAGGTGAACGGCTGGCCCCGGCCACCGTAAAGCTGCTTACCGGCGGTGACAGGCTCGTTGGCAGGTTCCTCTATCGTGAGCACTTCGAGTTCGAGCCGCAGGCTGCATTCTGGATCTCGACGAACTACCGCCCGCACGCCGATGCAGATGACATGGCATTATGGGAGAGAATTCGTCTGATTCCATTCAGTGTGACTATTCCGGCAGAAGAACGCGATCCTTATCTGCGCGGGAGACTTCTGAAGGAACTTCCCGGCATTCTGAACTGGGCAATTCAGGGATGCCTTGCCTTCCAGCGCGAAGGACTGAAGACTCCGAAGGCCGTGGATGAGGCGTCGTCCGAATACCGGGATGAAGAGGATATCCTCGCCTGCTTCGTTGAAGAATGCTTTGATCACTCGGAGGCTGAATACAAGAACCCCAACGACGAGGTATGGAAAGCCTACGGAGATTGGTGCGACTTCAACGACGAGCGGAAACTCGCACGAAACACCTTCTTCAAGCGCATGCGGGAAAGAGGTTTCGAGTCCCGGAAATCCGGCAGTACCCGCTATCTGATCGGTTCAAAACTGACGCCGAAGGATACCAGCGTCGGTTTCTGACCGGAGTGATAACCGAGAGGCCACCCCAACAACCGGGGTGGTTTTTCATTTTCCCCATTGGGACAGGCGGGACGGGAAGAACCCGCTTTGGGAAAACCTTCTTTGTTTTTACCTCTTCCGGGGACTTTTCCAGAGAGATATAGATCCTGTCCCAGCCGTCCCACATGGGGGTATGATTTCGGCCAGTTTTACTCCTGAGCGGCCCCTTTTCCGGTAAAAATTCGGCGGAAAGAGGGGCCATGTGAGTATACGGTAGTGTCCTAGTAGCACTTCAGAGGTAGATATCGCCTGTAGCCCCCATGGATAAAGGTTTTCATCCATTTATGCGGGGTCAACTCAGGGGTATGTATGCTATAGCCCTCACAGTGAAATGACCCCCATGCGCTAGGACCCACACACACATTACCCAGCCGCCACCCAAAAATCGGTCACAGACCGAGCGTCGAGGCAGCATTTTCGCGAAAAAGAGAGCCGTGACGAATGTACTTCCGCAGGGTAATGAGGCTACGGTGACGAGTCTGGTTCTGGATACTCCGCTCACTCGCCCCTGATGCTGCCGCCTGTGTCGCCAGTCCTGCTCTCAGCGAGTGTCCTGCAAACCTGTCTGGTGACAGACCGATCCGCCGGCAATGCTCTTTTATGACTAGCGCAATTCCGTTTCCTGACAGCCTCTCCCCGTGAATCCGCCCGTGCCTGTCCATCGGGCGGAAAATGCCGCCAGAACCGATTTCTGAGGCCTCCAGCCATGCTTTCAGAGCCGCCACAGGACACGTTTCAATATGATTTCCATGTGGGACACCTACCTGCTGACCGGCACCTTCCTGATCGGTCTTTGAGCGGCGAATAAGAACAATGATTCCTTCCTCGGTGAAGGTGATATCTTCCACGTTCAGGCCTGCTAACTCAGCCCGCCGCAGACCACCTGCAAAACCGATGAGCAGTAGAGCACGATCACGGATTCCCTTTCGATTGTCCGGTAACTGAGCGAGCATAGCGCGAATGTCGGCGGAGAGAAGTGGTGACTTCCCGGTTTGGGCAGTACCGAGAGTACGCCTTACCCCGGCCATGAGGGTACGGACCATGGCAGACTTCGTGGGTGATTCATACCCGGCCAGTTGATGGGCTTGGGAGATGGCGCACAGTCGCCGGTTGATCGTACTGACCTTCTTCCCCGAATCCGCCAATTCGGTCAGATACAGGCAAACTGTTTCGGAAAAGGCGGGGAGCGGGAGCAGATGACGCTCCGCGCAGAAGCCAACAAAGCAGTCCCAGTCTGACCGGTAAGCTCGCCGGGTACTCGAAGCCTTGCTCTCGGCGAAATACCGGCGGCTCTGGGTGGACAGGTCTACGAGTCGGCTATCAGTGGAAGAAGCCTCCGCTGACTCAACTTGTGCAGATGCTGACTCTTGATAACGTTCAATTCTCACAAGTCAGAATGTAGCAGGAAACCCGCTCGCAAAACAGGATACGGGTGGTCTGGGGATAAGCAGTCGGTAAGCTGGCAGGGAGAGAAATTGGCGAGACGTGGGAGCAGGAAGGCCGACCATCAACGACTTGTTGGCACGATTCTTCGGGACTGGGGATACTTCGTCTCAGCAACCGTATGCAAACTTGACAGGTCTAGGAGGGCGCGAAACCAAACTTACCCGAACAGGGTTCGCTGACCACTGTGCTGAATGGCTGTGATTTTTTTCCAGAACTCGGCTCCCTTGGGATTCTTACTCGCAAAAACCAAGTCGTATAGTGAAACATTCTTCTGCCAGTATTTGATCTTCTGAGAATCACCGACGAAGGAATAGCCGAGATTGCGCAATCTTTCCGTGTATAAGTTCAGGAGTTGCCGAACTGTTTTCCCTCTCCAATCTGGGGTCCCGAAGTAGATGTCGAATTCGGTTTTCTGGTCCTTCGGCTTTTCCTCCTGATACGGCTGCTGCCTCTTCAGGTTCATGCCGGTTGGAACGAGGATAAGAAAGTCATTCACCACTTCAGAGAGCTTACGAATAGTTTCCCAATGGATTTCGATGCCGGGTGGGTCAATGAACGCAAAGACAAGGCTTCTTGGCCCGAGAGCCTTAACGTCTTCGACCACCTGTTCGACCTCCATATTCGCGTCTCCCTGTCTAATAGAGATGTTTTTCTCCGGCCTGTAAGAGGTCACACGAGCGTCAAGAGCCTCGACGCAGTGCTTGGACATGTCGACGAAGAAGTAGTGCGTAAAACCAAGTTGCAGCGCAAGAAGCGGGGAGCCATCAGAGAACGTCTGGTTTGGTCGAACTCGGCAACGTCCGGGGCCAGCGAACAAGTCGATATAGACAAGGTTCGGCCACTTGTTCTTCATCCCTTTGGAAAAGATGTCCGCGTAACGGCTGAGGTAATGATGCTTATCTTCATTCCAGTCGCCTACACACCGGCTGGGAAGGCCATCAACGGAGTCCATCGCGACGGCACAGCATCCGTCCGTCATGTTTTCTTCTCGATCCTCACAACCGGGGCAGTTCTTGTCACTCATTACGATTGCTCAACCTGTCAGTGCCAGAGGCATTTCATCCCATGTGCGACCATCCAGTTCACGTCCTGTACGGTGTTTCCGCACACCGCCCCACTGCTTGAAGAAAAAGGGGACTCCCTGCTCTCGGCAACTATCACGGAGACTACGCACCCATTCAGGCTTCATCGGACGAGCACCGGGTCCACTTTCACCGCCAGCGATTACCCAGTGGATATCAGTCAGGTCAAGGTCAACGGGGCCCAGTAGTGGCTCCACGGAAAGAAACCTGACTGCCGCCGGAACGCGACGTAGGTAATCAACCCTGTCTGCGTACTTCTGGTTCTCGACACTCACGCCTTGCCAGACATTCTCCGGCCAGACAAGTTCGTCAGCCACTTCGGCGAGTCGATCCGCCCGCTTGGTAAGGATCTGAAACGTGTGCTGTTCCGCCTTCCGCATTACTTTGAAGACCTTCTTGATGAAGGCCACCGGAACATCCTTCTGGAAGAGATCTGACATGCTGTTCACGAAGATGACCCGTGGCTCGCGCCACTTCAGCGGCTGTTCAAGTAGCTCGGGTACGAGACGGAGGTCAAAGCCCTGCTCGTACGGGTGGTCGGGAATACCTCTCCAACGTTCTGCAAAGCGCTCAGCGTAGCAGTGCTTGCAGCCGGGACTGATTTTGGTACATCCGCGAACGGGATTCCAAGTCGCCTCCGTCCATTCTATGGTTGAGCGTTGTGCCATATTGGCATTCTACCAGACGCAGAGACAGCGGTTGTCTCCCGCCCAAATCCGCCCTCTCACGCCTTTTCTCCCCGCAACATGCCCACGGGGCAGCCCTCGGTGAGAAAAGGGGCAGAGGGCGACTGGACTACCCAACGATCTCAAGTCCAACAACCTTGCCATTCTTCAGGTCGATAACGAGCCTACTTCCATCGCAAAGCTCATACTCTTTCGACTCCACACCCTCAACCCGGGCACTGCCAAATCTCACATACAACGCCTGCCGAGGCGGTACGCCGTCGTCGTCAGACTGAATGTCACCTGAGTCCACTGCTTCCACGAGCTTCATAAATTGAATTTCTGCCATTGAACCTATCCTCTATTTCGTCCGCCATGTGGTCACGACCTCCCCATTTTCGTTAACTACGACAGTGGCTTCTCTACCCTCGTATCTAGTAGTACCCCTATCTGGCTGCTCGATGACGCTAACGGGATTTTCTACGGCATCCTCCATCGCCTCATCGGTAACTTGACGCTGCCTCTGCCGTTCCGCACCGTGCTTTGTTTTTCCCTTAATCTTCTTCCCAACCGCGTTGAGAATAGTCGTGACTGTACGGCGTCCCGCTCCAGCCATACCACCTGTCAGAACATCGACCACCGTGTCTATGGGATCCCAGTCTGGGTCTTCAAGCGGTGGGTCGTAGGGCGGCGGGGGATATGGGCAGGTGTTCTCTAGCCCAGAGGGGTCTACCCAGTTAACAGGATCGTTGTTGACGTATCCATACAGATTCAGGCCGCCGCCAAAGCGGATTGGATCTTTGGTAATCCAAAGTCCACTCGTAGGATCGTAGTCCCTCTCACCGAAGCGTACAAGCCCAGTATCTACATCGTATAGGCCGAATGCAAAGCCGAATGGCTGGAAGTTGGGGTTGGAGTCATGCTGGACGTTTCCGAATTCATCATATTCAATGTGCTGTACAACATTTCCGGTAACGATATCCACAACATACCGAACCGAACCAAGGTGATTGGTGATGAGACGATATGTCTTGCCGTCCTTCACCATATACGCGGGTGCTGCCCCGGCAAGATCGGAGAAAAACCGACCCACAACATTGCCGGTGGCGTCAATTTGCGCGCTTATCCTCAGATTACCACCGTACAACCATCCTTTGACAAACACCCCGTCAATCTTCTTCCCGATTCGACGGTTCTGGCCATCGATGACGTACTCAATCAACCGACCATCTGGGAGCGACACCGACAGAAGGTTGCCATTGGCGTCGTACCTATACTCCCAAACCTCCCCCGTCACCACATTCTCTTTCCGCCGCAACTCCCCATTCGCCGTGTACTCATACACGAAATCGCCATAGGTCAGCAAGCGATCTTGGGCATCATACGTACCAGTGAACGAACCAAGCTCCCCGCTGTACGACAGCCGATTCCCGTTACTGTCGTAAGTGTACGACGACGAAGGGATCCCGTTCTTGTCCACGCCCGTCAACCGACCAGCGAGGTCGTAGTGGTAGTCGTAGGTCGTGGTGACGCCATTCACGGTTTCGGTCTTGCTCGAAATGCGACCGATAGCGTCACGAACGTAGGAAACGTCGTAAAGGGTATTCGTGCCGTTGAAGGTCGCCGTGTAGCCGATGGGTTCAGCGAAGCCGTTGTAGGAAATGCTATCGGAGACTCCACCGATGGAACTGCCGGTAATCAGCCCGTTGTCAGGATCACGAGCGATGACAAAGTCCACCGCCGAACCATTTACCGTCGTGTTCGCACCCGTCAACAACCCGTCCAAGTCGTAAGTGAAATTCACGGTGTTCGCACCGTTTACCGACTCACTCGTAACCCAGAAGTTGTTATCGTAAGTCCGAGAAATGCTCCCGTTGACCTCGCCATTGCTCCACGTCGTAGACAAGAGCAACGAACCATCGTAAGCATAAGACAGCACGCCACCATCCGGCGCTGTAATGTTCGCCAACCGACCAGCCGAGTCGTACCCGAAGGTCGTATCCCCCCGTGGCTGCACGATCTTCTTCAGCCTGCCCGTGTTCGGATTCGGGAGAGGGAGGCGCGGATCATTGTCACCCTCGTACAGGTATTCGACGGTCACGCCATCGGGTCGATTCACTGCAACCAGTTGCTTCGCCTGGTTGTAGTCGTAGGTCGTCGCGACGGGGCCGCCGATGCGCGGGGGTTGGTAATCGCTCGTCAACCCTGCCGGATTGTAGAGGAACTCGTGCGCCGGGCGGCCGGGGGGCGTGACCGAGGTCAGGTTGCCGGCGCCGTCGTAGGCATAGCTCACGATGCGTCCGTCGGGGAGCTCCTGCCAGGTCAGCCGGTCGGCCGCGTCGTATCCGAACCGCACACGCCGCCCCGCCGGATCGACCAGCTCGGCCAGCCGGCCCAGGGGGTCATAGTCCATCCCGGTCACCCGCGCCTCGCCGTCGGCGGCGGTCTGGCGGATTTCTGTCAGCTTGCCATCGTCGCGGTACGTCAGGTTCGTCGGGGCGATGCCCGGCGTTTCCTGCGCGACCACGCGCCCCTTTTCGTCGTGGACCGATACCGATTCGCGCCCTTCGGGGGTGAGCCGGCGGTTCGTGCGGGTAGCCGCCCGCCACTGTGAGGCATAGACACGGCCGTTGACCGTCTGGACCTCATCGCGCGCGGTCATGCTCAGCGGGTCGAGCCGGTTCGCGAGGGTCACCGTCTTCACGGTCGTCGAGGTGCGCGTGCGGCCCGAGGCCATGCGCACCGCTTCAGAGGCGGTATAGGGGCTGTTCATGCCGAAGCGCGGGTCGGGCTTGACCGTGGTCGTCGTGCGGATGCCGCCCGATACGTTGCGCACCGTCGCGCCGCCCGTATCCCGCTCGGTGATCTCGCGGGACCCGTCGGGGCGCGTCACCGCACGCCGCTCCTGGCCCGAGGCGCCGCGCACGATGTCGATGCGCGTCAGCCGGCCCAGCGGGTCGGTCATGTCGACGCGGCCGCCGGTCTTCGCCAGGTACTGCATGCCGCCGAGGGGGTTCCGGTTGCGGTAGAGCAGCCCCGAAGCGGTATAGCTTGCCATATCCTCGCCGCCGATGGGGGTCCGGATGCGGCGCAGGAGCCCGTCGGCGCTGTGGTAGAGTTCTGTCTCGTTCCCCGCCGGGTCGATGACGCCGGCCAGGTACTTGTTGCTGTCGATCACCAGCTCGGTGCGCTGCCCATAGGGCGCCACGATGGCCGAGGCGTGACCCAGCAGGTCGCGTTCGATCCAGGTCGTCTTTCCGTCGACATCGGTGAGCGACGTCAGCCAGCCGGCGGGGTCGTAGGCGAAGGTCCAGACGTCGGCCCCCGTGACGGCGTCGACCGTACGCAGGTGCCGGCCACGTCGGTTAAAGACGTAGAGCTGCGCGCCGTCGCCGGAGGGAACCACGTACCGATCGAGCGTCGCGCCGGCGAAGGGTGGCGAAATACGGCGGATGCGACGGTTTCCAGCGTCGGCGAACAGCAGACGCCCCTCCTGATCGAGGGCCAGGGAGTAAATCTCCCGGTTCGAGGCATCGATCGCCGGACCACCGTCACCCGAAAAGCCGTACCGGCCGTAGTTCCCCAAAAGCCGGGTCCTCGTGCCGTCTGACCTGAGGCTGAATATCGGGTAGCCGCCGCTACTGCCCCGCTCCACGTAGTAGATGGTACCATCCGGGGCTTGGAATACGGCCATCGGATATCCGTACATATTCGCGACGGTCGTGATGATGCCCGTCGGTGAGAGCCGCCGGATTGCGCGATTGTTGCTGTCAGCGATCAGAATGCCGCCATCGTTCGCAATGGCGACGGCATAGGGAGCAACCACCGTCGACTGCGTGCCGTACACGCCGTTTTGGTACGAACTGCCCCCGCCGGCGACCGTTTCGATACGACCATCCGGCATGACCCGCCGGATGCGATGCGCGCCCGTGTCTGCAATGAACAGGCTGCCGTCGGGGTGCAGGGCGATTCCGCGCGGGCGGGTCAGCGTCGCCTCTGTTGCGAGACCGCCGTCGCCTGTCGACCCCTCGACGCCTGTGCCGGCCACCCGGTGAAGAATGCCGTCGGGGGTTACCTTCCAGACGCGCATGCCTCCAAACTCGGCGAAATAGACGGTTCCGCCCTGGTCGACTGCGACCCCGGCAGGCCAGAGCAATCTGACGCCCGCTGCCGATGCGCCGTCTTCGGGTTCTGTGGAACCGCCCCCGGCAACGCGGGTCACCGACCCGTCAGGCCAAAGGCGGCCGATCCACGGATACTGGGTGCCGGCAATCGCTCTTTCGCTGAAGAACACGGAGCCATCGGGCCCCATGGCGATAGCCTCCATCCCCAGCGGTCGGTAGGCCAGGGTTTGCACCGTGTTGGGGAGATCCTGAACACGGCTCGTGTTGCCGTCGCCTGTCATCAGAATTCCCGACCTGGCATCGTAGTGATGGTGTTCGCTCACCGACCAGCCGTTGACGTGGGTTCCTTCCCACGTGCCAAGCTTACCGGACCAGGAGGTCGAACTGTCGCGAAGGATGTAGTTGCTGCCGGCGTAGACGGAGAAGCTTCGTCCCCATGCGGTCAGGTTGAGACTGCCGAACAGCGCCGGGCACTGATAGTACTCGAACCCGTCGTGACACCAGAAATCTGAAATCAGATACTCGAACCGGTAGACGTACGTCAAGGTCACGTTGACAGGCTGCGGCCCTTGAAGGCGCCGACCATAGGCATCGAGACCATCCCATTCGAATACATACTTCGCTCCAGGGGCCGGCACCGCGTAAATTCGATGCCGATTTCCTGCAATACTGATGTCCAGTCGCGCATGAACGACATTGGACGGCGGAAAGTCGGAAAACAGCGGGATCGTGAGTCTGCGCGAAGCCTTCTGCCCGGGAACCCGCTGACTCTTGTAGTTCAGTTTAAGTCCGGTTCCCGTGATGGCAATCGACTCCCCAAAGGCCTGTGTTTCCGGGTAGACGATACACCCCGGGCAGGGGGTGTCGGGCTCGGCCGTGCCTTCGAGTTCGGGGGTCGCGGTACCCGATAGATCCGGCGCGGGAGCATCCAACTCCGCGAACAGATGGTTGTAGTCCTTATCCGAGAAGTGGCTGTGCTCGACCCGCCAGACCGACTGTCCGACCGCATACGTTTCGGCGAGCAGCCGGCGCTCGTCGTCCGTGATGCCCAGCGCGTCGAGGCGCGAGATCGGGTCGGCGGCCCCATCGCCATCGGTATCCAGCAGGGCCATCCCGGCTTCAACGCCGACCAGCGCCATGACGGCGCCGTTCTCGAGCGGCGACCAGATGGCCTGGCTGCGGTCGTAGGTGCCCACGGGCATGGCCGTGCCGACCGGGAAGCCGTAGAAGTTCTCGACGTAGGCGATCACCGGCTTCGAAAACGTCACCCCCGTTGCGTCTGCCGCGATGGCTTCGTCGGCCGTGTAATTGATCGCAAAGGTATAGGCCGTCGACGAGGGGAGCTCTCCGGGCATGGCCGCGGGCCCGGCCGCCCCCACCGTGTACTCGGTCGCCCGAATCGTCAGGGCGTCGACCTCGGTCAGGCTGCCGTCCCGGGCCTTGAGCCACGCGCGGGTGCCGGGTGCAAAGACCAGCATGGGACGGCGGGCCCCCACGTCATCGGCGACTTCGGAGCCGACCGCCGTCTGCAGTACAGGCGCCGACATGCCGATGACGGTCGCTTTCGGATCGTAGGGGGTGAGCACGACGTCGTCAAAGGTGACATAGTCCTGCCACGGGATGTCGCGCGTGCGCTGCACGGGCATGTGCCCTTCGAGGTGGTACTCGAGCGTCACCCGCCCCCCGCCGTTGACGGCCAGATCGAAACGGCCGTCGCTCCGGGTCAGCGTATAGCCGAGTTCGGGGTGGCCGTTGATGACCACCTGCACGCCGGGAAGGGGCTCCTGTTCGCGGTTGAGCACGCGCCCGCGCAGGACGGCAATGCGGTTCGCCACGATGGCGCCCGATGCGACCCCCATCTGGATCGGCGCGGGTCCCTCGAAGAGAAAGCTGGTGGCCTCATACAGGTCGGTAAGTTCAATGGGGCTCAGCGGCGGCGCCACCGTAGCGGGGTCGGGCGGGAGCACGGGGCCGCCGGGGTAAACGACGATCTGAATCACGGCTTCGGACGATTCGAGCTCGCCGTCGCTCGTGACGAACGTGAAGCTCGTCGTGCCGGACCAGCCGGGCAACGGAACGAACGTGAACATGCCCGTCCAGGTATCGAGGCTGACCGCCCCGTAGGGACTCTCCTGACGCAAGTGAAAGGTCAACGGCGCGCCTTCGGGGTCGTGGCCCGACAGATAGCCGTCTACCGGCATGCCCTCCTGCGTCGTAAAGGTCGCCCCCCAGGCGTAGGGGGCCACGTTTACGTGCCGGACTTCCAGGTAGGCGTCGACCGGGTCCGAATAGGCCTGACCGTCGAAGACGCGAAATGCGAACCGATCGGTTCCGTACCAGCCGGCACGCGGCGTATAGGTGAACGAACCGTCGGCGGCAAGGTCCAGGACGCCGTTCGAGGGGCTGCTGAACACCGAGTACGCGATCGGATCGCCGTCGATATCGGAGCCGTGGAGCTGTGCGTACAGGGTCTGACCCTCGTCCAGGACGCCGGAATACGGTTGCGCTTCCGGCGGATCGTTCACCGGGAGCACGGTGAGAGACACCGTCGCCGGAGCCGAATAAAGACTGCCGTCGAAGACATGGAAGGTAAACGAAGTCTCCCCGTACCAGTCGGCGTCGGGGCGGAATTCGAAACCGCCGGAAAACGGATCGATAACGACCGCGCCGTGAGCCGGCGGGTCGATCAGGCCGAACTGTAGCACGTCGCCGTCGACGTCGTGGGCAGGCAGCACGCCTGCATAGACCGTATCCTCGAGGCTCTCGACCTGCAACGGCCCGGCAACGGGCGCATCATTGACGGGGAACACGAGGAGGGTCACGGTCGCGTAGCGCACGTAAGCGCAGTCTTCGACCTGATAGACAAAGCTGGTCGTGCCGTTCCAGTCCGCATCCGGGGTGAACGAGAAGGTACCGGAGAGCGCATCGATTTCGGTGCGGCCGTGCGGGCTTTCTTCCGCGAGGCTGAACAGGAGCACCTCTCCGTCGCTGTCGGTTGCATACAACGTGCCGCTTACGCTGGTATCCTCGTCGAGCGACGCAGACGAGTCCCACGCGACAGGCGCCGTATTGTTCTTCAACGCGAAGATCGGCACGCCCGTTTCGGCAACCCGCGTCCCGTCCAGGTAAGCCTCGAGTTTGTACGCGGCGCCATCCTTGCCGTTGGTCGCGGGCCAGTGCTTTCCGGTACGCAGAGAATACGTCCCGCTCGACGTTCCTTGCGCCGTGACGACCGGACTGCGCCAGTAGACTTCGCCTGTGTGCCGGGTATTCGTCAGCACGAGCTCGACCGCGCTCAGGCTTTGCAGCTCGGCGCTCCAGCCTACGGTAAGATTCGAGCAGGCATTCACGGGACGGGGGCTGACGCTCAGGTCGATGGCCGCCGCGAGGACGGCCGACGGCAGCGCGAGCAGTCCTGCGACCGCAAGCATGGCAACGCGATACATAACTCTCCTGCAGTAACACGGCGCCCCGATTGGTGGAGCGCTTTTCCAGAGAGTGATTGTAGCGAAATTGAAATGTCACACAACTCTGACAGATATGTCAGAATTACTGCCTGGCCTCGACCGAAAAGCGATACCCGAGGCCGCGCTCCGAACGCACATAGGCAGGGCGCTTCGGATTGCGCTCGACCTTCAGGCGCAGTCGCGAGACGAGCTTTTCGAGGGCGCTCACCTTGGCGCAATCGGAGCACCCCCAGAGCGCCTCGACGAGGACCTCACGCCTCAGGGCTCCCGGTGATTGGAACAAGGTAGACAGAAGCGTCCATTCGAGCGGCGAGAGCTTGCGCTCTTCGCCCCGCACCAGGAGCCGGCGTTGCGAGAGAGAAAATTCAAGGTGCTCATCCTTGAAGCTCTCGTCGGCCCACTCGCGTCGCCGAAGGAACCCTTGGATATGCGCCTCGAGCAGGGCGACGCTGAAGGGTTTTGCCAGAAATGCATCGGCGCCCTGGGTCAGGCAGGCCACCTGATCCTCATCCCGGGTCCGCCCGGTCACGGCGAGAATGGGTAGCTGCCTGAAGCCCGCCGCGCGCACCTGCGCAATTAAATCGAGCCCGCTGACGGTGGGGAGGTTCCAGTCGACCAGCAGGATATCGGGGTTGAAGCTGGCGAGAGCCGGGAGAAGGCCGTCACCGAGACCATGTGCCAGGTCCCAGCCGCGGGCTGCGCAGTGACGTTTCAGCATGCGGACGATTTTCTCGTCGTCCTCGACCAGGTAAACGCGAACACTCATGAGCGGGAACTGCTCTCACACTGAAGGCGTTCCTCGGGCGGAATCGCACATACCGGGCAAGGTAGCACATTGACGCTCGGGAAGCCAACCGCCTAACGATGGCAGATGGAAAATCGCAGATGGCAGATTGGAAAGGCACCGTTGCGTTTCTCGATTCTGCGGCATCCACCGGACCAAGGCCATCCAGGCTGTATTCTGGCCCTCACCCGCCACTCCACCGCCGCCGGCTCTCGCCGGCGCGCAAGGATACCCCGTACGATTCCAGCGGAACGCACTTTTGACTACGATCGTCGCGGGAGACCACCATGAAACTCACGCGCATCCTGCGTCACGCGGCCGCGTCAGGCTTCGTGCTGGCAGTGCCCTTCTCGTTCGCCGGGGAGCCTGCGGCGGCCCAGGAGGGAACACAGTCTTATGTCGCAACCCTCAAACCCCTCAACGATGACCTGGCGCCCGGTTCCCCTTCGGGGACGGTGGAATTCACCGCCGAGGGGCAGCAGCTGCGGATCAAGGCCGACGTCGACGGGGTTCCGCCCGGAATGCGGCTGATGCATTACCACGGCCACGCCGACGGCACGGATGCCGTCTGCCCGACCCGCGCCGACGACCGGAACGGAGACGGCATCGTCGATCTTCTCGAGGCGGTCGAGAAAGCGGGCGATACCATGGTCCCCTTCCACGGCGATCCGGTCAGCCTGGCGATTCCGTCCGAAACCTATCCGGTCGCCAACGAGCGCGGCGAGCTCTCCTACAAGCGATCGGTGCCGCTCGGCGACCTGTCACAAGCGGTGGAAAAGAAGTTCGGCACCGAAGAGCTGGACCTGGAGAAGCGCGTCGTATTGATTCACGGCGTTCCCGAGGACAAAACGCTTCCGCCCACGGCGCAGTCGCTCCCCGACGTTCCCGCCGAGGTCACCGTCCCGATTGCCTGCGGAGAAATCCGCAAACCATAAAAGCCAAAACCATAAATGCCAAATGCCAAATGGCAAATGGCAGATGTCCATCACCCGGATTTGCGCCTCCTGTCCAGCGCGTCGATCCCATCAATGGCGGCACCCTTTCGATTGCCGGCCGATCGACTCGGCCAGTTCGTGCAGTTCTTTACGCGCGTTTTCCAGGCTGGCATATCGCTCGCTCCGTGCAATGACGTAAAGCATCGAGCGGACCTCGCCGGCCGAGCCGCGGGCGATATACAGGAAGTTCATCAGCTCTTTCGTTGAGCACCGCTCGAAGCCCTCGGCGATGTTGTTCGGCACGGACAAGGCCGCTTTACCGAGCTGTCTGCGCATGTCTACCTGATAGTCGAAGCTCTTGTCCTCCACGAGCGTGTCGAGGGGCCAGAAGGTCTGCGCGAGCTGGCTCGTAGCAGGAGCACCCTGTGAGGCTCTTGTTCTCGAACACGCTGTTCATGCGGCGCTGGCCCTTCGAGACGCCGGTGTGGACGTCCTCGTCAGACCATACCGAATCATTGAGTCTCGTTCGTCCAGGACCGGCTCCTCAGGGCGAACGGTCACGCGATGAACCTGTTTTGGACAAGACTGTCTACCATCTGCCATTTTCTTGGCTATTCTTCCGGTAGCTTCACGCCCGGCAGGTGGAACCGTTGGAATTCCGCGAGGAAGCTGAGGGTGCGGGTGTCGACGCGGTCGACGTATACGGCGCCGTCGAGGTGATCGGTTTCGTGCTGCAGGATGCGCGCGTAGAACCCCTCGGCCTCGAAGCGGACCGGGTTCGCCTCCGCATCCAATGCTTCGACGCCGACCTTCGCCCAGCGGCGGACGCGTCCGCGCAGATCGGGCACGCTCAGGCACCCCTCGTGATCGTCGATCGTCGCCTCGCCGATCGGCGTGAGGCGGATGTTGAAGAGGACGTGCACGGGGATGTCGGGGGCCTGCGGGTAACGTGGATTTCCGCGTACCTCGATGACGGCCATGCGCAGCGGCAGGTGCACCTGGGGCGCCGCGAGGCCGACACCAGCGTACTCGCGCATCGTGTCGACCATGTCGGCGAGGAGGCGTTTCATCTCGGGCGCGCGGATTTCCTCCGGCGTGAGATCGCGCGTCCCCGCGCGAAGGACGGGGTGACCGAGGCGGGAAACCTTGAGGATCATGTGACACCTTTGGCTATAGGATACCGCGAGGGGGCGTGGTGAGCGAGGGGCCGCGGAGGAGGAGTGGGGGAGCGGGGGAGGGGGAGAGGGGGGGCTTTCGGACGTCGGTCAGGAAGCGGAGAACGAAACAAATTCCTTGGGGACCTGCGATCCCGGATTCCCCTGTCCTTCCGCCGCCGGAGGCACTGCGGAACCCGCGGGCACCGTCCCCCCGAGCGGTAGCGAGGGGGCTACCATCGTTCACCGATGCACGGACCGCCAGGATTCAGCCCCAACGTTCCAAAGCGATCGCATGCTCGCCGAACGTCGGGAGGTGCAGGGAGGCACGCGCGGCGTACGCTTGGCCCGCGCGGTCACTTCGCGAGGAGTGGGGGAGGGGGAGAGGGGGGGCTTTCGGACGCCGGACGTCGGTCAGGAAGCAAGAACGAAACCAATTTCTTGGGACCTGCGATCCCGGATTCCCCTGCCCCGCCGCCGCCGGAGGCACTGCGGAACCCGCGGGCACCGTCCCCCCGAGCGGTAGCGAGGGGGCTATCATGGTGCACCGGTGCTCGGGCCGCCAGGATTCAGACCCGCAGCGCCAAAGCGAACCCGCGGTCGCCGCACGCCGCGAGGTGCGAGAATGCACCCGCGGCATCCTCGTGGCATGCACGGTACCCGGATGGGTATCTTCGTTCTTGCAGACGATGCATTTCATGACCTTCTCCGTTCGAAATCATCGTACCATCGGGCAGCGTCGGGCTCATATACTGTAACGATAATAACTTCAAGCCGGAGAAGCAAGAACCACCTGGTGGGGTCGATCGGCGAGCGCCTTCCGGTCTGACGATCATGCCTCTCGGAGAGTAGCCCGGGCGAGTGCGCCGGGCGTCACAGGCGCGTAGGCGGGAGCGCTCCGCTGCAACCCCGCGGGGTCGGAAACGCGTGGAAATCGATTGGCTACTAAATGATGCGACCCCGCTGGGGTCGGCGTGACGCCTGCCTCCGCCTGTGCGGAGCCATTCCGCCTCCTCGCGGAGGCGGGACGCCGCAGCCGTATGTGGAGATCAGTTCCCCCTCCTCGTGGAGGAGGGGGACAGGGGGTGGTGTCGTTCGGAATACCGACGTCCGGCGCACTGCCCCCCGTAGCGTAGCGGATGGGGGGTCCGACGTCCGATGACCTCAGACGGCCACGCCCGACAGGTACTGGTCGACGGCCCGGGCCGCTTCGCGGCCTTCCCAGATCGCCCAGACGACCAGCGAGGCGCCGCGGCGGGTGTCGCCGGCGACGAAGACGCCGGGAACCGAGGACTCATACCGCTGCGCGTCGGCGAGCACGTTGCCGCGCGGATCGTAGGCGACCTGCAGCTCGTCGAGCAGCCCCTTGTGCACCGGGGCGACGAAGCCCATGGCGAGGAGCACCAGGTCGGCCTTGATCTCGAAGTCAGAGCCGGGAATCTCCTGCATGCTCATGCGGCCGCTCTCATCCGCCTTCCACTCCAGACGCACGGCGTGCAGCGTGTCAACCTTGCCGTCCTTGCCCGAGAGCCGCTTCGTGGCCACGGCCCAGTCGCGCACGCCCCCTTCCTCATGCGAGGTCGAGGTGCGCAGCATCATCGGCCACAGCGGCCACGGCGTCTGCGGAGCACGATCGTCGGGCGGCTTCGGCATGAGCTCGAGCTGCGTGACCGAGAGCGCCCCCTGGCGGTGCGAGGTGCCGACGCAGTCGGCGCCGGTGTCGCCGCCGCCGATGACGACGACATGCTTGCCTTCGGCCGTGATCGACTTCTCGGCGGGCACGTTGTCGCCCGCGACCCGCTTGTTCTGCTGCGGGAGAAAATCCATGGCGAGGTGCACGCCGTCCAGATCCCGCCCTTCCACCGGCAGCTCCCGGGGTTCCCCCGCGCCGATGGCGAGGACGACAGCGTCGAAGTCGCGGCGCAGTTCCGTCGCCGACACGTCCTTGCCGACGTGCACGTTCGGGGCGAAGACGACCCCTTCTTCCTTCATGACGTCGAGGCGGCGATCGATGAAGCGCTTTTCGAGCTTGAAGTCGGGAATGCCGTAGCGCAGCAGGCCGCCGATGCGGTCGTCCCGTTCGAAGACGGTCACCAGGTGGCCGGCCTTGTTCAGCTGATCGGCGGCGGCGAGCCCGGCCGGACCCGAGCCGATGACGGCCACGCGCTTGCCCGTGCGGCTCGCCGGGGGATTCGCCTTGATCCAGCCTTCTTCCCACCCGCGCTCGGCGATGGAGAACTCGATCTGTTTGATGGTGACCGGGTCGTCGTTGATGCCGAGCACGCACGCGGTTTCGCACGGCGCGGGGCAGACGCGTCCCGTCCACTCGGGAAAGTTGTTCGTCTTGTGCAAAAAGTCGAGCGCTTCGTGCCAGCGATCGCGGTAGACGAGATCGTTCCAGTCGGGAATCAGGTTCCCCAGCGGACAGCCGTTGTTGCAGAAGGGAATGCCGCAGTCCATGCAGCGGGCCCCCTGGTCGCGCAGCTCTTCGCTCGGCGGGAGCTGCTCGATCTCCCGGTAGTCCTTGACGCGCTCTTCGACAGGCCGCTTCTTCGGCGTCTTGCGCTTCTTCTCCAGAAATCCGGTTACCTTACCCATCGTACGCTTCCGAAAAAAGTCCTTACACGCGGCCCAGGGCGACGCCCGCCATGGCGTCTTCGCCCGACTTGCGCTGCGCCGCCATCTTCTCGAGGACCTTGCGGTACTCCACCGGCATGATCTTCACGAAGCGCTTGACTTCGTTGTCCCAGCCGTCGAGGATCCGCTGCCCCTTCTTGCTGCCGGTCCAGCGAACGTGGTTCTCGACCATCGTGCGCAGGAATTGCCGATCGTCGTCGCCGAGCGTCTCGAAGGCGACCATCTGCATGTTGCAGCGGGTGTTGAACTGGCCCGACTCGTCGAGCACGTAGGCGACGCCGCCACTCATGCCGGCCGCGAAGTTGCGCCCGGTTTCGCCGAGGACGATGACGCGGCCGCCGGTCATGTATTCGCAGCCGTGATCGCCGACCCCTTCGACCACCGCGTGGGCGCCGCTGTTGCGCACCGCGAAGCGTTCGCCGGCCATGCCGTTGAAGTAGGCCTCGCCCGAGGTGGCGCCGTAGAGCACCGTGTTGCCGACGATCATGTTGCGGTCGGCTTCGAGCGTCGAGGTCTTCGGCAGGCGCACGACGACGCGTCCGCCCGAGAGACCCTTGCCGACGTAGTCGTTGGCGTCGCCTTCGAGATCGAAGGTGACCCCCTTGACGAGAAAGGCGCCGAAGCTCTGCCCGGCCGTGCCCGTGAAGCGGATGTTCACCGTGCCGTCGGCGAGCGCATCGGCCCCGTGCTTCTTCGTGATCGCGCCGCTCAGCATGGCCCCGGCGGTGCGGTTGCTGTTGCGGATGGGGAAGCTGACGTCGACCTTTTCCTTCTTCTCGATCGCCGGCGCGCACGCTTCGATGAGGCGGCGGTCGAGGATGTCGACGATGGCGTGCTCCTGCGCCTGCACGCGGCGCACGGCCACGCGCTGCGGCACATGCGGCTTGTGCAGGATGGCGCTGAAGTCGAGCCCGCGCGCCTTCCAGTGATCGATGGCGGCGTTGACTTCGAGCAGATCGACGCGGCCGACCAGCTCGTCCATCGTGCGCACGCCGAGCTGCGCCATGTATTCGCGCACCTCTTCGGCGATGAAGAAGAAGAAGTTGACGACGTGCTCGGGCTGACCCTGGAACTTGGCGCGCAGGACCGGATCCTGCGTCGCGATGCCCACCGGGCAGGTGTTCAGGTGACACTTGCGCATCATGATGCAGCCCAGCGTCACGAGCGGCGCCGTCGCAAAGCCGAATTCCTCGGCGCCGAGCAGGGCGGCGATGATGACGTCGCGGCCGGTCTTCATCTGGCCGTCGGCCTGGACGATGATGCGTCCGCGCAGGTCGTTCTTGACGAGCACCTGGTGGGTCTCGGCAAGACCGATTTCCCACGGGGTCCCGGCGTACTTGATCGACGAAACCGGCGAAGCGCCCGTACCGCCGTCATGCCCCGAGATGAGCACGACGTCGGCCTTGGCCTTCGAAACGCCCGCGGCGACGGTGCCGACGCCGGACTCGGAAACGAGCTTCACCGAGACGCGCGCGTCGGGATTGACGTTCTTCAGGTCGTAGATCAGCTGGGCCAGATCTTCAATCGAGTAGATGTCGTGGTGCGGCGGCGGCGAAATGAGCGAGACCCCCGGCGTCGAGTGACGCGTCTTCGCGATTACCTCATTCACCTTGTGGCCGGGCAGCTGGCCGCCTTCGCCGGGCTTGGCGCCTTGGGCCATCTTGATCTGCAGTTCGTCGGCGTTGACCATGTAGTGGGTGGTCACGCCGAAGCGGCCCGAGGCGACCTGCTTGATGGAGCTGCGCTTCGAGTCGCCGTTGGGGAGCGGCGTGAAGCGTTCGGGATCTTCGCCGCCTTCGCCGGTGTTCGAGCGGCCGCCGATGCGGTTCATGGCGACGGCGAGCGACTCGTGCGCTTCCTTCGAGATCGAACCGAACGACATGGCGCCCGTGGCGAAACGCTTGACGATCGCCTGCACGGGTTCCACTTCGTCGAGGGGAACCGGGGTCGCCTTCTTGAACGTGAGCAGACCGCGCAGCGTGCACAGATTGCGCGCCTGGTCGTTGATCAGCCGGGCGTATTCGCGGTAGCGGTCGCGGCTGTTCGTCGAGACGGCGTGCTGCAGCGTCGACAGGCTGGCCGGGTTCCACAGGTGGAACTCGCCGATGCGGCGGTACTGATATTCCCCGCCCGCATCGAGATCGGCGTTGCTGGCATGGTTCACGGCGAAGGCCCGCCCGTGGCGCAGGCACGATTCCCTGGCGATGACGTCGAGCCCCGCCCCTTCGACGCGCGTGGGCGTGCCGGCGAAGTAGGCGTCGACGACGGAGCGGTTGAGGCCGACGGCTTCGAAAATCTGGGCGCCGTGGTAGCTCTGGCAGGTCGAGATGCCCATCTTGGAGAAGATCTTGTAGAGCCCCTTCTTGATGGCCTTGATGTAGTTCTCGACCGACTTGTCGTAATCCTTCGAAACGACCCCTTCGCGCACCAGGTCGGCGAGCGACTCGAAGGCCAGGTACGGGTTCACCGCGCTCGCGCCGTAGCCGATGAGCAGGGCGAAGTGGGCGACTTCACGGGCCTCCCCGGATTCGACCACCAGCCCGGCGCTCGTGCGCAGGCCGGCGCGGATCAGGTGATGGTGCACGGCGCCGACGGCGAGCAGGCTCGGGATCGGCGCAAGCACCGGCGAGACGCCGCGGTCGCTCAGCACGACGACGCTCGCCCCGTCGCGCACGGCCTTTTCGGCCTGGCGGCAGACATCCTCCAGCGCGGCCTTGAGGCCCGCTTCGCCCTTGCCCGCTTCGAAAAGCATGGGCACGGTCACGGCGCGCAGGTCGGCGTGGCTGATCTGGCGCAGCTTCTCGAGTTCCGTATTCGTCAGAATCGGGTACGGCAGGCGCACGACGTGGCCGTTGTGCAGGCCGAGGTCGAGCAGGTCCTGTTCACGGCCGATGTAGCCGTTCAGGGCCATGACCATCTCTTCACGGATCGGATCGATCGGCGGGTTGGTCACCTGGGCGAAAAGCTGCTTGAAGTAGTTGTAGAGCAGCTGCGGGCGGCTCGACAGCACGGCGAGCGGCGTGTCGGTGCCCATCGAGCCGATGACCTCTTCGCCGTTCTCGGCCATCGGCGGCAGCAGCAGGCGCACGTCTTCGGCCGTGTAGCCGAAGATCTGCTGGCGGTGCAGAATCGTCTCGTGGTCGGGCTCCCGAACATCCCTGGGTTCGGCCAGGTCGTGCAGGTCGACGACGTTCTTCGCGACCCACTCCTGGTAGGGGAGCTTGGCGACGATCTCGCGCTTGACTTCGTCGTCGTCGATGATGCGCTTACGCTCGAGGTCGACGATGAACATGCGCCCGGGCTGCAGGCGGCCGTTCTTTTCGATCTCTTCGGGCTTGAAGTCGAGCACGCCGACTTCGGAAGCCATGACGACCAGGCCGTCCTTGGTGACGACGTAACGCGCCGGGCGCAGGCCGTTACGGTCGAGCGTGGCGCCGATGAGCGACCCGTCGGTGAACGCGAGCGCGGCGGGACCGTCCCACGGCTCCTGCATCGTCGCGTGATATTCGTAGAAGGCGCGGCGGTCGGCGTCCATCCGGTCGTCGGTCGTCCAGGCCTCGGGCACCAGCATCATCATGACGTGCGGCAGCGAGCGGCCGGCGAGCAGCAGCATTTCGACGGCGTTGTCGAGCGAGGCCGAGTCGGAGCCGTTCGGCGTGACGACCGGATAGATCTTCTTCAGGTCGTCGCCGAAGAGCTCGCTGCGCATGACCGCTTCGCGGGCGCGCATCCAGTTGCGGTTGCCCCGCAGCGTGTTGATCTCGCCGTTGTGGGCCAGGTAGCGGAAGGGCTGGGCGAGGTCCCAGGTGGGGAAGGTGTTGGTGGAGTAGCGCTGATGCACCAGGGCGAGCGCGCTCTCCATGTCCCTGTCCTGCAGGTCGGGAAAGAACAGCTTGGCCTGGGCGGCGAGCAGCAGCCCCTTGTAGATGAGGACCTTCGTCGAGAGGCTCGGGATGTGGAAGGACTCCTTGTCCTCGATCGACGAGTCGCGCACGGCGTTCTCGATGCGCTTGCGGATGACGAAGAGCTTGCGGTTGAAGGCGTCGCCGTCGAGCCCCGCGGCAGGGCCGATGAAGATCTGGCGGATGAACGGCTCGACTTCGCGGGCCGTCACGCCGATGACGTTGCCGTCGGTGGGCACGTCGCGCCAGCCGAGCACGGTCTGCCCCTCTTCGCGCACGATCTCTTCGAAGCGCCCTTCGATTTCGGTGCGGGCCTCGGGCTTCATCGGCAGAAAGACCATGCCGGCGCCGTAGCGGCCCTCTTCGGGGAGCGCAATGCCCAGCGTCGCGCATTCGCGGCGCAGGAACTTGTCGGGCATCTGCATGAGAATGCCCGCGCCGTCGCCCGTGTGCGCATCGGAGCCCGTGGCGCCGCGGTGCGTCAGGTTGACGAGCACCTGGAGGCCGCGCTCGACGACGTCGTGCGAGCGCTCGCCGCGGATGTTCGCGACGAAACCTACGCCGCAGGCGTCTTTCTCGAACTGCGGATCATAGAGACCTTCGGCCGGGGGCAAGCCCGCACGGCGGGGCGGATGATTCGAATCCTGCATCATAAATACCCTTCATCGCGGCATCGCGGTGGACGGCGCAAACGAGAACCGGAACGGACAGGGGAGCCTCTCCGCTCCCGACTGCGGTGCCGTACCCCGGTTTTCAGGGAAAGACTTATAAGCTAACATGGGCCCAAAGGCCTGTCAATCAGCGGCCCCCCGGCAACCGTCCCCCGTGAACAGGCCCGGAAAAACATCCGGAAATCCACCCGTTCATCCCCCTCGCCTGGAGGCGCCGGGAGCAGTCCGGGGCTGGGGGCCCGGGGTGGCGCCGGTGGCCCCCGCGTCCTCCGCTCGGGACCTTGCGGCCGGGGGCTGACGACCCGCAGCAGGCGGAAGAAGGGGGTGACATGAGTATACCCGATTCCGCCCCGCTTCGCCACTGGAGAGCCGTGGCGAAAAACACCCGGAATTCAAACGCTTACCCGGGAACCGCCCGATCTGAATGAGCGCTCATTCGGCATCTCTTTTCCCTTGCCCCCCTGGCGAAGCGGACGAGGGTAAGGGTCCGGGGGGTCCCGGTCCCGGTACCGATGGTAGTCCCTTGCTTCACCGACGTCCGACGTCCGGCGTCCGACGTCCAATCCGCCCCCCGCTCCCCGCCCGCCGTACGTCTTGCGCCGCGCTCTCCCACATTTCGGCCCCGCTTGAAATAGTGGTGTAGAGCGCCGCGAACCGACGTCTGGATGTGCCGGCCACCGGCGAGACCATGCGAACAGGAAAACAGGAGGGAACGATGCCCGAAAAAGGAAAACTTACCGTGAGCGAGGCGGGCCACCTCGGCGGCGAAAAGCGCAAGTCAGAACTCGGCCACGAAGGCTACGAAGAGCTCGGCCGCAAGGGCGGCGAAGCCCGCGCGAAAGAGCTCGGCCACGAAGGCTACGAGGAACTCGGCCGCAGGGGCGGCGAAGCCCGCGCCAAGGAGCTCGGCCATGAAGGCTATGAGGAACTCGGCCGCAAGGGCGGCGAAGCCCGCGCGAAAGAACTCGGCCACGAAGGCTACGAGGAACTCGGCCACAAAGGCGGTCAGCGCGTGAAGCAGCTGATCGAAGAAGGCAAGCGTAGCGAAGGCAACCCCTGATCAGGGACCGGGATCCACGCGGAAGGGCGGCCTGGCCGCCCCTACGCCATGCGCCCGCGGACGTGCCGCGCGCGCAAGGAGGCAAGGATGGCTGAAGGAAAAATGACGGTCAGCGAGGCCGGCAAGCGCGGCGGAGAGAAGCGCAAGCAGGAGCTCGGCCACGAAGGCTATGAAGAACTGGGGCACAAGGGGGGCGAAGCCCGCGCGAAGGAACTCGGCCACGAAGGTTACGAGGAACTGGGCCGCAAAGGGGGCGAAGCCCGCGCCAAGGAACTCGGCCACGAAGGCTACGAAGAGCTCGGCCGCAAAGGCGGCGAAGCCCGCGCGAGAGCACTCGGCCACGAAGGCTACGAGGAACTCGGCCGCAAAGGCGGCGAAGCCCGCGCCAAGGAACTCGGCCACGAGGGTTACGAGGAACTCGGGCGCAAAGGCGGCGAAGCCCGCGCGAAAGAACTCGGCCACGAAGGTTACGAGGAACTGGGCCGCAAAGGGGGCGAGACGGTTCGCCGCCTGATCGAAGAAGGCAAGCGCAGCGAAGGAAATCCATAAGTCCGGGCGGGCGCCCGCCGGCAGCCGGCGGCGCCCGGTCGCAAGCGAGGCGGAGCGGGACTGAAGCGCAAACGGAAATTCCTCGAATTTACCTCTGCATCGCCCGCGGTCGTCATGGGAGAGACGCCGCCCGGACGCTTGCACCCGGCGGCGGCTTTCCGCTTCGGGCAGGCGCCTCGGCCCCGACCCTGCAGGGAGACCCGCCCGTGAATGAAATCCCCGGCGATGAACATTCGGATCCCCCCGGTCTGCCCGCCCGGCGCGCCGCCGCCCCGGGCTCGTCGGCGTCGACCGGCGATCGGGACCCGCGGACGCGCCCGTCGCGCACGGGCGCGTCTTCGCGCGGGCCGGGGACGCGCGCAAGGGCCCGCGCCGCCATCTCCGCAGACGAGCGCGACGCGATGTGGCGCGAGATCACGCGCCTGTCTTGCGACCGGTTCGGCGCCTGCGCCTTTCGTCCGGGGCAGCAGGAGATCATGGATGCCATCCTCTCGGGACGCGACGTGCTCGGCATCATGCCGACCGGCGCCGGCAAGTCGCTCACCTTCCAGCTCCCCGCCCAGTTGCTCCCCGGTGTCACGGTCGTCGTCTCGCCGCTCATCGCCCTGATGCAGGATCAGCGCGAGAAGCTCGCCGAGGTCGGCGTCGACGCGGCCGAATTCAATTCCCGCGTGCGAGCGGCGGAGCAGGCCGCCATGCAGGCCGGCATGGCGGCCGGGACGCGCAAGATTGTCTACGTCACCCCCGAGCGGATGGAAAAAGAAGAGTTCCGCCGCTACCTCGCGACGCAGCAGGTTTCGCTTTTCGTCGTCGACGAGGCGCACTGCATCTCGCAGTGGGGACACGACTTCCGCCCCGCGTACCTGGCGCTCGGCGACGCCATCCGCGAGCTGGGCCGGCCGCCCGTGCTCGCGCTCACGGCCACGGCGACCGAAGACATCGCGGGCGACATCGTGCGCCGCCTCGGCATGCGCCGCCCCCGGCTGATACACACGGGGGTCGAACGCCCGAACCTCACGTTCGAAGTCGACCGCGTGACCAGTGCCACGGCCAAACGGCGGCGCATCCTCGCGATTCTGCGCGAGACGCCGGGGCCGGGGATCATCTACGCCGCGACCGTGCGCGCCGCCGTCGAGCTGCACCGCTGGCTGCACGACGCCGGCGTCGCGGCCGGGCTCTACCACGGCCGGCTGCGCCTGCGCGAGCGCGAAGACACCCAGCGGCGCTTCATGGCGAACGAAATTCCGGTTCTCATCGCGACCAGCGCATTCGGGCTCGGGGTCGACAAGCCCGACATCCGCTTCGTCATCCACTACCACTTTCCCGACTCGCTGGAATCGTATTACCAGGAAGCCGGCCGGGCCGGGCGCGATGGACTTCCCGCGCGGGCCATCCTGCTTTACCGGCGCGAGGATCGGCGCATCCAGGCCTATTTTCTCGGCGGCAAGCAGGTGCGCCCCGAAGAGACGTGGCAGGTCTTCTGCATGATTCCCCGCGAGGGGGGCACCACGCAGGCCGTGCTGCGCGAGCGCACGGGGCTCGGCGAGAAGCGCGTGAAGATCATCGTGGCGCGCCTGCTCGACGGCGGGGTCATCCGCCGGCCGCGCAAGCGGCTCATCCGCGAGCGCGACTTTCCGAACGCCCGCGAGCTCGAGGCGCATCTGCAGGCGCGCGAAGACGCCTACCGATCCGACCGCGAGCGGCTGCGCGAGATGATGCACTATGCCGAGTCGGCGAAATGCCGCTATCAGTCGATTCTTTCGTACTTCGGGGAACCGGTAGGGATCCCCTGCGCGCGCTGTGACAATTGCCTGCGCGTGCGCGGTCGGCGCGAAACTGACGATTCCACGCACCGTGCGCAGACCCTCCTGCGTCCGCCCACCCACGACTTTCACCCGGGCGACGCCGTCCGCCACTTCCGCTTCGGCCAGGGGCTGGTCAAGCAGGTGGCCGGGGGAACGGTGGAGGTGGATTTCGCGGACGGCGTCCACCGCATCCGGAGTTCCTACCTGGACAAGCTTCCCACACCTCAAGCGCCAAGCCTATCCGTTCGTGTCGAGCCGACGGTCGAAGGCAGCGCCAGAGACGACGGCGAGTCATGTCAGTAGGCGCCCAGGTGCGTTCCCTCGCTGTCGCGCTCCATTCCACTTCGCGCGGTCAGCTCGGGACGAACGGTCAGGGTGGCTGGCGATGGGCGTTTTTGCCGGCAAATCGTCAATCGAAAATTGTAAATAGTCAATCCGGTTCACTCGTCACTCGTAATTCGTCATTTGCAGCTCGCTCAAATCGTCAATCGTCAATTGTCAATCGTAAATGGAGTGGCCGCTGACGGTCGCGGACCGAAGGCGATGCGCCGATGCTGGGAGACACTGACATCGGCCTTGCAGCCATGGAGGGAGACATGCCGGAGAAGAAAAGCGGAATGACGGTCAGCGAAGCCGGCCACAAAGGCGGCGAAAAGACGGCCCGCACCCACGGCCACGATTTCTATGAGGAAATCGGGCACAAGGGGGGCGCCGCCGGCGGCCACAAGGGCGGCCAGCGCGTCAAGGAGCTGATCGAAAAAGGCAAGCAGTCTGAACGGTAAGGCAGCGCTCCGCCCGCGGCGCGGGCGGAGCGGCATTCCTGATTCCTGATTCCTGATTCCTGATTCCTGAGCCGGCAAGAACAACGCCGGCTACGGCGCCGACGGGGGAGAGGTCCCCTAGTCGAACACCACCGTCCGGTTCCCGTACACCAGCACCCGGTTCTCCAGGTGCCAGCGCACCGCGCGCGAGAGCACGATCTTCTCCAGGTCGCGCCCCTTGCGCACGAGCTCGTCCACCGTGTTCCGGTGCGTGATGCGCGCGACGTCCTGCTCGATGATCGGACCGTCATCGAGGATTTCCGTCACGTAATGGCTCGTCGCGCCGATGAGCTTCACGCCGCGTTCGTAGGCGCGATGATACGGGCGCGCGCCGTGAAAGGCGGGGAGAAAGGAGTGGTGGATGTTGATGATCCGCCGCGGATGCGCCGCCACAAAGTCGGGGGACAGGACCTGCATGTAGCGGGCGAGCACGACGAGATCGATGCGCGCATCCCGCAGCAGGGCGAGCTGGCGCGCTTCCGCTTCCGCTTTGTTCTCCGTCGTGACCGGAATCTCGTGGAAGGGGACGCCGTAGAATTCCGCAAGCGAACGCGTGTCCCCATGGTTGCTCACGATGAGGGGAATGTCGCAGGGGAGCTCGCCCGCGCGGTGGCGGTAGAGCAGATCGGCCAGGCAGTGATCGTAGCGGGAAACGAAGAGGGCCACGCGTGGCCGGTCCGAGGATCGGGCCAGGCGCCAGTCCATGGCGAAAGCTTCTGCCACGGGCGCGAAGGCTTGCGCGAAGGTGTCGAGGGGAATGGAGAAGTCGGCCAGGTCCCACTCCACCCGCATGAGAAACAGGCCGAGTTCGGCGTCCTGATGCTGATCCGCGTGCAGGATGTTGGCGTTGTGGCGGTAGAGGAACTCGGCGATGGCCGCCACGATCCCCTTGCGGTCGGGACAGGAAATGAGCAGGGTTGCCGTTTCGGACACGGGGGTCAACGCCGTCATGCTCAGCGTCCTTCGCCGGCCGCGAAACGGGAGCGGAAATCCGCCGCCGTCGCCTCGAGCCCCTGCTCCAGCGCCACCGTAGGGCTCCACCCCAGTTCAGCACGCGCAAGCGTGATGTCTGGCTTGCGGCGCGTCGGGTCGTCGGCGGGGAGCGGCTCCTCGACGATCTGCGCGCCGCCGTATTTCCGCGTCACCAGTTCAGCAAGCTGGCGAATCGTGAATTCCCCATCGTTCCCCAGGTTCACGGGCCCCGTGAATCCCCCCCGGGCCATGAGGCGCACGAGGCCGTCGACCAGATCGGTGACGTAGCAGAAGGAGCGTGTCTGGGAGCCGTCGCCGTAGACCGTGAGCGGCTTGCCGGCCATGGCCTGGACGAGAAAATTACTGACCACGCGGCCGTCTTCGAAGGCCATGCGCGGACCGTAGGTATTGAAGATGCGGGCGATGCCGACGCTCAGGCCGTACTGGCGATGGTAATCCATCGTCGCCGATTCGGCCGCGCGCTTCCCCTCGTCATAGCAGGCCCGGATGCCGTGCGGATTCACGTTGCCCCGGTAACGCTCAGGCTGCGGATGCACCTCGGGGTCGCCGTAGACCTCGCTCGTGCTGGCCAGCACCAGGCGCGCGTTGTTCTGCCGCGCGAGCTCGAGCATGTTCAGCGTACCGATCACGTTCGTGCGCAGGGTACGAACCGGGTCGGCCTGATAGTGCACCGGGCTGGCCGGACAGGCCAGATGATAGACCTGCTCTACCGGCAGAGAGATCGGCTGCTCGACGTCGTGCTCGACGAGCTCGAACCGTCCCGAAGCGGCGAACCCGGCGACATTCTCCCGGCGTCCCGTATAGAAATTGTCGAGGCAGACGACGTCGTGGCCGTCGTTGAGGAGCCGCTCACAGAGGTGGCTGCCGACGAAACCCGCGCCACCGGTTACCAGAACACGCATGCAGACCTGCTTTCGGAAGGGATAGTTTAGCAAGAAGCCCGTACCATGGCCATGATAGCGCCTTCCGCCATCCGGGTCAGGGGGGCCCGGGGACCGGACTGCCCGGCGGGCGGCGGCGTGGTATGCTATAGCCCGCATGAATACGAGCGTTCCTTCTCTCCGACGGCTGCGGAGCCTGCTGCTGGTTCCGCTGGTTTCCTTCTGGGCGGCCTGCGGCGAACCCGACGAGGCGCCGGCGCCGGTCTCCTCGAAGGTTTTCGAACCTCTCGAGACCCGGGACGTCTGGCGCCTGCCCGGGCTCCAGGGGCGCGTCGAGGTCGCCCGGGATCGCTACGGCATCCCCCACCTCTACGCCGAAAACCTGCACGACCTCATGTACGTGCAGGGGTATGTCGTGGCGCGCGACCGATTCTGGGAGATGGACATCCTGCGGCGTATCTCGCTGGGGAAACTGTCGACGCTCATCGGCCTCGCGCCGATCCTCATCGACTTCGACGAACTGTTCCGCGCCATCAACCTCACCGAGCGCGGAACGCTGGTCTACGACGAGGTCTACGCCACGACAGAGGGAGAAGACAAGGTCGCCCTCGACGCCTACGCGGCCGGAGTCAACCTCTACCTCGAGCATGCCGCCACGGGAAAGTACGGCGCGCGATTCCCGCCCGAGTACAACGAGCTGCTCTTCGGCCTGCTGCAGCAGCCGACCCCCGCCGACATTCCCCGCTGGGAGCCGCGCGACACGCTGGCGGTCGGCCGGTTTCAGCAGTTCAACCTCTCGGCAAGCAATTACGCACAGGAGCTGCGGATCGGCGACCTGCTGGCGACCATGGGGGCCGAGCATCCCGACTGGGCCGAAGCCCTGATCCGCTTCCGGCCGGCGGTGACCCAGGCGACCCTGTCCGACTGGGCCGGGGTGGAACCGGGGGTGGCCGCCGCCCCGGGACTCAATCCCCGGTCCCCGCAGAACAGGGCACTGTCGCCGGCCGCGGCCGCCGACGCCGCAATCTCATCGAACGCCGTGCGCACGCTGCTCGTCCGCCTTGATGAGATGCGCACCCAGTTCCCCCTGCTTTCCTGGACCGACTACGGCTCGAACAACTGGGTCGTCGGCCCCGACCGGTCCGCCAGCGGACACGTGCTGGTCGCCAACGACCCGCACCTGATCGTCACGAACCCGCCGCTCTTCTACCAGGTGCACCTGAACACGAAGGTGTTGGGGGGCGACGACGGCCTGAATGCCTCGGGGGTCGTCTTTCCGGGCATTCCCGTCTTCATGATCGCGCACAACGAATCCGTCGCGTGGGGCGTGACGGTGCTCGGCTACGACGTGGCCGACATTTATCGGGAACAGGTGCTGGGCGACGGCACGGCCGTGCGGCGGGGTGCGACTTCGGTCCCGATCATGGCGAGCCAGCAGTTCTACTGCGACGGCTACAGCGATACCTGCCTCATGCGCCCGCTCAAGTACGTCCCCGGCCACGGCCCGGTCATCGAAGAAGAGGGCAACGAGCTGCTCACGCTGCGGTGGACCGGCATGGAGCCGACCGGCGATCTGACCGCCTTCCGTAAACTCGCCTACGCGAAGAACGTCGACGAAGCCTTCGAGGCCATCCGCGACTTCCGCGTCGGGGCGCAGAGCTTCGTCCTCGGCGACGTCGAGGGGAACATCGGGTATTTCGGCAGCGCCAACGTTCCGATCCGCGATCCGCGGTGCGCGCAGCCCCCGTGGATTCCCCTCGACGGCGCCTCGGGGCTCTGCGAGTGGCAGGGGTATCTGCCCGACGAACTCCTGGTGCAGACGAAGAACCCTGCGCAGGGATACGTGGCGACGGCGAACAACGACATCGTCGGCACGAGTTTCGACAACGATCCGCTGAACGACTACCGCGACGGCACGCAGCTCTACTACTGGTACACCCGCGACGCCGGTTTCCGCGCGGGGCGCATCCACGAGCTGCTCGACGCGAAAGAGAAACACACCCGCGAAGACATGGCGCGCATCCAGGCCGACACCTTCTCGTTCGAGGGGCGCATGATGACGCCGCACATTCTCGCCGCGGCCTCGGCGCGCCCCGACCTGGTGTCGCCCGCCCTCGAGGACGCCCTGGAGCGCCTGGCCGCGTGGGAATTCGGGACGCCGACGGGGATGCCCGATCCGTTCACCGACACGGTCCCCACTTCGGCGGAAGAGCGCGACAGCGTGGCCGCCAGCATCTACTACACGTGGATCCGCCTGCTGAAGGACCGGCTGATGGGCGACGAATACGCGCGCTACGGCCTGACGCCCCCGTCGGAGTCCGACGGCTACGAACCGCTGGGCACCTTCCGCGCGGCCCTGCACGCGCTCGAGGATCCGTCTGCCTCGTTCCTCTTCGACGACATCCGCACGACCGGCCACATTGAAACGCCCGCGGAAACGATTCTCGCGACCCTGGACGACACCGTCACGTGGCTGACGGAACGGTTCGGTACGGCCGATTCCGCAGCGTGGAAGTGGGGAGAACTGCACTACGTGCGCTTCTTCGACATCTACGGCTTTCTCGGCGCCAACGTGCGCGCCATCGGCCCCTTTCCCAACGACGGCAGCCTGGGGACGGTCGATGCCGCGAGCTTCCTGTTCATGCAGGATTCCTACGTGCAGGTGGGCGGCCCGGTCATGCGCATGATTACGGAACTCGATCCCGACGGCGTGCGCAGCTGGAATGCCCTGCCGGGCGGTCAGGTGCACGACCGCTTCAGCAACCATTACGACGATCTGGTACCGTATTGGATGCAGAACCGGAATTACGAGGTGCCGTTCAGCCTGGACGACGTCCGCGCGAACCTCGAGCGCCTCACCATCGTTCTTCCTCCCGAGTGAGCATGACCCCGACCAAACGCAAGCCCGCCGACCGCACCCGCCAGGGCGATACCCGCGAGCGCATCGTTCAGGCGGCCGAAGACGCCTTCGCCTACTACGGCTTCAGCGGCGCGAGCCTGCAGGACATCGCCGATCGCGTCGGCATCAAGAAGGCGTCGCTCTTCTACTACTTCAAGGGGAAGGAAGAGCTCTACGCCGTCACGATCCAGCGCGTCTTCAAATCGCTCGAAGAGATTCTCTTCCAGGCGATTCAGGACGAGCGGTCCGGCTTTCAGGAGCGCATCGCGCTCATGGTTGGCAACACGTTCGACCTGCTGGCCGAACACCCGAACTACGCCCGCATGCTCTACCGCGAGCTGATGGACAATGAAGAAGGGGTGACCGAGGTATCCGCGATGCTGTTCGGCCCGCTCATTCAGACGGCCTCGCAGTTTCTCGAAAGCGGCATGGAGCGCGGCGCCCTGAAGCGCCTCGACCCGATGCACTACCTGGTCTCGACGCTCGCCGTCATCACCTTCTACTTCATCTCGGCGCCGATGTTCGAGCCGCACTGGAAGACCGAGCTGCTGAGCACCAAGGCGATCAAGGAACGCCGCGAGCAGGTGATGACTTACATCCTGAACGCGATTGTCGCGGACCGCTGAGCGCGCTCGGGCGCGCTCAGCGGCCATTCCTGATACCTGATTCCTGAGAAGCAAGCACACCCGAACTGGCCGCGGTATTCGGCGTCGAGCTTCGCGAGGACAGCCAGAATGCCGGGGCCCCCTGCAGCACGGCGCTTACCCCGCCGACCACGATGTACTCCACGGAAAGCGCCGAGAGGAGCCGCAGGAAACTAGGCACGGTCGTCACCACGCAACCTGAGAATGGCGGTGACCTGCTCCTAAAGCACCTGTAACCTTTCCATCGGCGTCAGCGACAGCATCCACTCAATCAAGGTCGTGTCGACACCCTGTCTCGGCGTAGTGTCGGGGCGTTCGTCCTGATCCGGCATTCAGGACATTATCCTGCGGCGCCGCACGAGGCTCGCAACCGGACCCGTGACGTAGACGAAGTCGGATGACATTCGTCCACGGCGCACTTACGCCATCGGTCCGGACTTTACCCCGACGCCCAGGAGGGGGCTGGGCAGACCCGTCGGCTTTCTGCGGGAAGACGCGTGTGCGCACTTCCCGCCGACCGGAAGGTAAGGCGACAGCAACTACTTGCGGTTCGACGTCCTGGTCTGCACGGCGTCGCCGAGAGCCTTCAGCTGTCGCGACCATTTGTCGCTCAGCCGCTGGATGTCCTTCTTGATCTCGAGCGCCATCTTATCCAGCTGTTCGGCCAGCTGTTCGGCGGGGCCGTCCTTCGCCAGCATCTTCGAGACACGGGCCTCGACGTCACGCTCGATCTGCTTTACTTTGCGCACCGCCTTCGCTTCGGCCTGGCGGGCCTTGGTAACGGCTTTGCTGAGGGTTGCCATATCGCCTCCTGGGTATGATGTTCTACCCCATTCCCAAGCGATCTCCATGCCAAGTACGGCTATCGAGCCCCGCGTGAACGGCGAGGCGTCTGGAAACGGGCCTGCGTGAGCATAACTGTATTTTTCCGATACACGCAAGGTCAAAGGCGCGCAAACCCGTCTGCTGCTTGCGGTGGCGGCCCGCGTGGAGCCTACGCAGAAACGCGGGAAAGAAGAGTTGGGGGGAAGGTTCCGGCTACGTGCGCGCGGAGGGATGCAACGCGCTCAGGCTCGTTCCGAACCGGGGTACGACGTGTCCTGGTCTGCACGGTGCCGCCAAGGGGTGGGCAACGCTCACCCTTGGGTCAACCAGGCCCCGAGACGGTTTCTGATACGCTGCAGTCTTTCGGCGCCGATATTTCCGATGGCGCCCAGAAGGATGTCCGAATTAATCACAGCAAGTCGAGCACAGCAGATCACGCTGGGAACATGTAAACCGCTCTCCCGGAAATCGTCGTCGCGCTCCGTGAGGACTTCATCGAAATCAGGGATGGCATGCCGCAACTGGCTGGAGATCATGCAGATCAGCCGATCGTCATAGCCGCCGGGGAGCCTGGCCAGAAGGAGGGCGGGACGGAGCTTTCCGCTCGCCAGATTGGCGTGGGGAAACTGAAACAGTACGACCTGTCCCGCTTCCTTCACTTGAAAAGGACTCTCAGGTCAGCAGAAGTATAGGCAGGTTCGTCTTCATCGGCCGTTCCTCGCAATGCGGAGTCCAGCGACAGTACTGTCCAGGCGTGACGTTCCTGGTCGTCGGACCTCCGCGACAGGAACTCGACAAAGTCAAGGACCTCAGATTGCAGCTCGACCGGCATGTCGCGCACCCTGCGCTGAATCTGTTCGATCAAGGATGACTCTGGGTTGGTTGCCATGGCCTCATTCTACCCCGACTGCGCTCCTCGCGCACCGGGCATATCACACATCTCCAAGGGTGACGCTGTGCGATGTGGCGGACCTTTGAGGGTCGATCTCCCCCACGGGCATTCACGACGCATTCAGGCCGTCGGTCCGGACTTTACCCCGTCGCCAGGAGGGGGCTGGGCGGACCCGTGGGCTCACTGCGGGAAGTGTCGTGTAGCGACGCAACGCCGGCGTTCAGGTACGTTCCGAACCGGCGTCCGACGTCCGGCGTCCGGCGTCCTCTCCCCGGTAGCGGATGACGCGGGCGGGATTGCCGCCGACGATGGCGTAGGGGGGAACGTCCTTCGTGACCACGGCGCCGGCGGCGATGACCGCTCCCGTGCCGATGCGCGTGCAGCCCGGCGTGATCAGGGCGCGCGCGCCGATCCATACGTCATCCTCGATGACCTGCTGCACCGGCTCGGCCGCCCCCTGACGATTCATGGGAACGCTCGTGTCGTCGATGCGGTGGTTCTGGTTCAGGATGAGCACTTCGGGGCCCATCATGACGTCGGCGCCGATGCGGATGTTGTGCGGCAGGCGGCACTTGATGCCCAGCCCCGAGCGCGCGCCGATGCGCATCCCGCGCGCGGAACCGAAGTGTGCGCCGCGCTCGACGTTCACGCCCGCGCCGACCTCATCCGCGGCCGCGCGCAGGCAGAGCCCCCGCAACGCTTTCCCCATGCGCCCCAGCGGGCCCAGCGAGTAGGACGCGGGAAGGCGGCGGGCGACGGCGTAGTAGACGACCAGTGCGGGAAGGCGGAGCATACGTGGGGAACAGTATAGCAAGCGGGGGGCGGGGCACGGTAGTCCGGGCCGACGCCGGACGCCGGATACAGGACGCCGGACGTCAGACGTCGGACGCCGGTGAAGCGGGTAAGGACAAGACATAGGTACCGCAAGAACTTGGAGAAGCAAGAGCGGACGCTGCTCGCCGACGCTCGCGGGAGGGACCAGAAAGGAAGACAACAAGAGGTCTTTCCCGCCAACCCAGGGCCCTGCCCTGGGCAAAAGGCCGTCGCCCCTTCAGGGCTCCGAGGTGGACGGAGGACCTTTCTCGCGGAGCTGGTACCGTCCGCGAAAAAACGAAGACCGGCAGGCAGGCGCGGTCCGCGTCCGTTCCGGCTCAGGAATCAAGAATCAGGAATCAGGAATCAAAAAGGGGGACCCGCGTTCACGGATCCCCCCTTCGTGGAATCAGGTTCCGATTGCTCAGGAGAGCGCGGCTTCGACCAGGCTCTTGGCGACGACGCGCAGGGCGAGCACTTCTTCGGCGCCCTCGAAGATCGAGAGCACGCGGGCGTCGACGAAGTAGCGGCTGACGTTGAACTCTTCGGCATAGCCCATGCCGCCGTGGATCTGCATGGCTTCGCGGGCGACCCACTCGGCCTGCTTACAGGCGAACAGCTTGACCATGCTCGACTCCATCTGGCCGTTCCCCTCGTCGACCAGGCGCGCGGCCTGGTAGGTGAACTGACGGATGACGTGAATCAGCATGGCCATGCGCGCGATCTTGTACTGCGTGAGCGGATAGTTGAACTCGGGCTGCCCGAAGATCTTGCGCTCCTGCGCATACGTGAAGCCCGCTTCGTAGGCCGCCTGCATGACCCCGAGCGCGCGCGCGGCGGTCTGGAGGCGGCCGCCGGCGAACCCGGCCATCTGCAGATAGAACCCCTTGCCGAGTCCCGCTTCGCCGCCCACGAGGTTCTTCTCGGGCACGAAGTAGTTGTCGAAGTTCACTTCGTAGGAGTGCATGCCGCGGTAGCCGAGCGTCGCGATGGCGCGGCCGCTGATCGATCCGCCTTCGGGCTGCTTGTACTCGAAGTCGTGCCCTTCGAAGACCGGCTTCTCGGCGAGCAGGATGCTGAGCCCCTTGTGCTTCGACTTCGGATCGGGATTCGTGCGGCAGAGCACGAGCAGCACGTTGGCGCGGCCGGCAAAGGTGCACCAGGTCTTCGTGCCGTTGATGATCCAGCCGCCGTCGGTCTTCGTCGCGGCGACCTTGAGGCCGGCCACGTCCGAGCCGAAGTCCGGCTCGGTCACGGCCACGCCGGCCATGACTTCGCCCGAGGCCAGCTTGGGGAGCCACTCCTGTTTCTGCTCTTCGGTTCCGCCCTTGAGCAAGGCCTTGGAGAGAATTTCGGGACGCGTGATCAGCGAACCGGCGGCGGCAAGCGAGCCGCGCGACAGCTCTTCGGTCACGACGACCATGCCGACGTTGTCGGTCTGGAAGCCGCCGTACTGCTCGGGAATGGCGATGCCGAACGTGCCCATCTCGGCCAAGCCCTGGATGATCTCTTCGGGAACCAGCAGGTCGTGACGGTGAATCTTCTCGGCCAGCGGCATGACCTTGTCGACGGCGAACTTGCGGAACGGGTCGCGGATCGCTTCCTGATCTTCGGTCAGCCCGAGGATCGCCGTCTTGCCCTCGGCCAGGTCCTTCGCGACCGTTTCGTACTGCTCGGGGGCGAGCCACTTGTCCGTATAGGCGCGCACAGCCGGCGCGTCGAGCGCGGCAGACAGCTGCTCGATCGTCACGCCGTAGGCCTGCGGACGCGCGGCGACGCGGGTGCGGATGTTCTGCACCGTTTCGGCGAGAAACATGTGCGCGAAGGTCTCCTCCAGTTCCCCCTGGCGGCCGGCGCGCTCGACGAACGCGAACGCTTCGGACGCGGCCTGCACTTCGGCGACCATGTAGGCGTATTCGAAGGCGGCCAGCTGGTGGCGGTCGAGCTTGGCGACGGAAATCTGTCCATTGTCAGCGCTCGCCGAGGCCAGAAAGGCGCCGACGGCATCGCAGATTTTCTGGGCGGCATCCAGAGCGGGCTGGGCGTCTTGGGGAAGAGGCATGGGTTTCTTCCAGGTAAAGCAGGGTTAAGGAATTCGAATGCGCGGAAAAGTTCCGCGTGAAAAAAAGAGCCGCCCCGGCGGAAAAGGGTTCCGCGGGGCGGCCGTGGAATCAGACCGGCTGCGCCAGCCAGCCCTTGACCTCTTCGGGAAGGGCCAGGCCAGAAACGTGGGCGCGCTGCACCAGCTCCCAGAAGTAGCGGTAGGTGGCGCGATCGTGCAGGTCGCCCTTGTACTGAATCGGGCCCCAATTGACCTTCTGGGCCTCGATGAGAATCTGGGCGCCGTCCTGCACTTCGGAGTAGTCGGGCTGCATGGCCGCGACGATCGAATCGATCTGCAGGGGATAAATCGACCACATGCGCAGGAAGCCGAACTCGTTACGGGCGCGGCTGGCGTCCTGGTAGGTCTGGTAGACGTTCTTGAGGTCGAGCGTCACGTTGTGGGCCGGGATGACGCCGTTCGTGAGCGCGGCGGCGACCATCTCGCTCTTGGCGCGATGGAGCAGGGCGTGGTCGAACTGGCCCGGGCTCTTCATGGCCGAGGCGGGGATGGCGCCGTGGTGGCCCGAGATGAAGTCCATCAGACCGAAGTCGAGCACCTGCAGCCAGGGAAGCTTGGCGATGTCCCAGACTTCGTGCAGCGCGCCGTGCGTTTCGATCAGCACGTGGATGGGAATCTCACGCTTGATGCCCGCCTTGGCGGCCGTCTTCTGGATGTAGTCGATGACTTCGGCGACCTGGGCGGCCTTCGTGGGCTTCGGGATCGTGATGTAGGCGAGCCGCTCGCCGGCGCCGGGAACGAGGATGTCGACGTCCTGCTTCCACAGGGCGTGTTCGGGATCGTGGATGCGCACGCCGGCCTGGTTGCGCTTGTTCAGGTCGCTGTTGACCATGCGCACGACCATCTCGGCATGCTCTTTCTCCTTGCCGGCCTGCGCGCCGTCTTCACAGTCGCAGGTGATGTCGAAGACGCCGCCCTTCTTGTCCTGCAGTTCGAGGGCTTTCGTGATCAGCTTCTCCGAGCCGGCGAAGTGCTCGCAGGCGGGGATGATCGGGAAGGGCTTTTCGCCTTCGAACAGGGCGTCGTTGGGATGAATCAGAGCGCTCATGGCAGAATCTCCGCGCGCAGGTCCGGGACCCGCGGTTCTGGTGGCAAGGTTACGTCGCAAAATCCGGGGCCATACCCGCTCGCGCGAGTCGGCCTTCGAAAACCGGGCAAAATGATTATTTTATCCGGGTCTGACGGGGTGCGTCAAACGTTTCTCCTCGTACCCGCGCGGGGGTTGGGCACTCTCCGACCTCATCGCTCCGGCCGTCAAAAAGGACCGGGCATTTCACGCGGAGCCGCGGAGACGCGGAGAGGAAATACTCAGCAGGAGCGCTTCTTTACATTCTGAAAGCGAGCCCTCACCCTATCCCGTAACCTCGTCCTGGCCGGATGATTTTCCTCAGAAAATGTCCTTGTTTCTCTCCGCGACTCCGCGGCTCCGCGTGGGATAGGCACTCCCCCACCTACGCGAGGACAAAAAAAGACGCCGGGGGGATGTTCCCGGCGTCTGGAATTCAGGCGGATACGGCGCTCAGCCCATCGAGACCGGACCCATCTCGAGCCGGCGGATACGCTCCGCGAGCGGCGGGTGGGTCGAGAGCATCGCCATGAGGCGGCCCGGGTTCGAGATCTTGAGCGAGGCGACCGCGGCCTGCCGGTCGTCGACCACGGCGGGGCCGTTCGCCAGGGCGCGCAGGGCCGCGATCATCTTCTCGCGGCCGGCCAGGCGTGCGCCCCCTTCGTCGGCGCGGAACTCACGCCAGCGCGAGAAGAAGGCGATCACGAACATGCCCAGGAAGCTGAAGGCGATCTGCAGCACGATGACGGCGATGAGGTGCACCATGAAGCGCGCCTCTTCGCGCACCTGCTGGCTGATGACCCACGCGATGATGCGGGCGAAGAACATCACGAAGGCGTTGACCACCCCCTGGATGAGCGTCATGGTGACCATGTCGCCGTTGGCGATGTGGGCGACCTCATGTCCGAGCACGCCTTCGACCGCGTCGCGATCCATGCGGTGCAGCAGGCCGCTCGAGACGGCGACGAGCGAGCGGTTCTTTGTCGGCCCGGTGGCGAACGCGTTGACCTCGGGACTGTCGTAGACCCCCACCTGCGGCATCTTCTGCAGGCCGGCCCCCTGCGCGAGGCGGTAGACCGTCTGCAGCAGCGCCTGCGCCTGCGGATCGCGGGTTTCGGGGTCGATGACCTTGACCCCCATCATCCACTTCGCCATGATGCGCGACAGCGCCAGCGAAATGAAGGCGCCGCCCATGCCCCAGACGAGGCAGAAGATCAGCAGGGCTTCGTAATTGATCCCCTGCGCCGTCAGATAGGGCTGCACGCCCAGCAGCGACAGCACGATGGAGATCGTCGTGAGGACGAGAACGTTGATGGCGACGAACAGTGCGATGCGTTTCAGCATGGCCATGGTGTTATCGGGCTCCTTGACCCTGGATGGTACTTTCCTAAACGATACCAGACTGTGACCGCGCAGGTGTCAAGCTGCGCGCAGAAAACGGTTCCGTCGGCGGCGCAAGGCCCCGAGCAGCCGGCGCACGGCGCGCACGCCGCTGCCGCGAAGCGGTTCGAACGGGCGCGTCCGGTGACGGACTTCGCGGGCGGGATGAGACACCCTCTCCGAGCGCACGGGCGCTCCCCAGAGGGCGCCGCTGGCTACCGCATGCCGGTCGACGTGCACCGGCCCGGCGAAGATGAACGCCGTATGAATCATCGGAATGTTCCGCATAACCATTACCTCCTCCTCTTCCCCGCCGGACCTGACGCCCAATCGAGGGAAACCTCCTGAAAAAAAACAAAAGACCGCTATCCGAGCCTTGTCCAAAGGACGGCCGGATAGAGGTCTTGCGACTTCGCGAGCCGGTCCGGGGTTTTCACCCGTCTTGACGAACCGGCCGACCGCTATTTGCGGCCCGCTACTCCCCTCTCAGGATCAACGGTTTCACTATAGCAGCGCGTCCCGGGCCCGCGCAAGCAGTCGGCGCCACTTTCGGCAGAGCGCGAGGGCACCGGGCGCTGGTCCCTGGGCGCTGGGAGTCACTTGCGTCTTCGGCAGGTATCGAATCCGATCGTATCGAGCCGACAGTGGGAGGCAGCGCCTGGAGCCTGGCGAGACAGGGCCGTGGGCATCCAGGCCCGCTCCCTCGCTGTCGCGTCGACTCCGTTCCCGCCGTCAGCTCGGGACGAACGGGATGAAATCGTCAATCGTCAATTGAAAATTGTCAATTGAAGGTGTCTCTGGTAGCCTGATGGCATGTTCACGACCTGCATCCCTTCGCGCCAGTGGTGGTGGCTGCCCAACCGGTAGCCGCTCGCTGAACGACTGTATGCATCAACGGGCCGCGGCTACCTTCGGGTTCCCGCGGCCTGCGCGTTTTCGTCCCCCCCCCGCACGCAGCCCGGACCCGAAGGCGCCCGCCCCAGACGGGATCCCATGAAGAAACGATCCCTACGGAGACGAAGACCATGACCTCGACCCTGTCCCTGAAAACCCGCGGCGGCCTGGCGCTGGAGCGATCCACGCGCGCCCTGGCCTACCCCTTCGATCTCGCCGCCTTCGCCGAACGCCTCGATACGCACCGCGGCGCCATCTTCGCCAGCGGCCACGAGGCCCCCGGCCGCTACGCCCGCTGGGACCTCGCCTTCATCGATCCGCCGCTGGAGCTGACGGCACGCGGCCTCGCGTTCACCCTGCGCGCCCTGAACGCGCGCGGACGGGTGATGCTCCCCGCCTTCGACCAGGCCCTGCGCGAGGCGCCCGAGGCGTTCACCCTCGAAGCAGACGCCGACGAGATCCGGGGCACGATGGCGCCGCCGCCGGAGCGCATCCGCGAAGAAGAGCGCCTGCGCCGGCCCACCGCGCTCACCGTGGTGCGCGCCCTGCTGCGCTTTCTCGCCGCCGACGACCCGCACCTCGGCTTCTACGGCGCCTTCGGATACGAGCTCGCCTTTCGCTTCGAGCCGATTCGCCCCCTGCGCGAGCGCGACGGACGCGAACGCGACGTGCACCTCTACCTCCCCGACGCGCTCGTCGTCGCCGACCACCACCGGCAGACCGTCCAGGAGTTCCGCTACGAATTCCACGTCGACGGCGGAACCACGGCCGACCTGCCCCGCGACGGCGAACCGATCCCCTACCGCCCCGGAACCGAATCGCCGCTGCGGTCTGACTTCACGCCGGCCGAATACGAGGCGGCCGTCGAGCGGGTGCGCGAAGGCTGCCGCAAGGGCGATTACTTCGAAGTCGTCCCCTCCCGCCGGTTTTCGGCCGGATACGCGGGAACGCCGCATGAGCTCTTTCTCGAGCTGCACCGCGCCAACCCCAGCCCCTACGAATTCCTCCTCCACCTCGGCGATCAGCACCTGGTGGGCGCCTCGCCCGAGATGTTCGTGAAGGTCGAAGGGCGCCGGGTCGAAACCTGCCCCATCTCGGGGACGGCGGCGCGCGGCCGCGACGCCATGGAAGACGCCGAGCGCATCCGCGAACTCCTCGATTCCGCCAAGGAAGAAGCCGAACTCACGATGTGCACCGACGTCGACCGCAACGACAAGGCGCGGGTCTGCAAGCCGGGCAGCATCGAAATCATCGGCCGGCGCATGGTCGAAACCTACTCCCGCCTCTTTCACACCGTCGACCACGTCATCGGTACCCTGCGCGACGACTGCGACGCCCTCGACGCCTTCGCCGCGCACCTGTGGGCCTGCACGCTGACCGGCGCGCCCAAGCCGGCGGCAATGCAGGAGATCGAAGCCATCGAACGCTCGCCGCGCGAATGGTACGGCGGCGCGGTCGGCGTCCTGCGCGCCGACGGCACCGTGAACACGGGCATCACGATCCGCACGCTGCAGCTGCGCGACGGCGAGGCCCACCTGCGCGTCGGCGCCACCCTGCTCTACCATTCGGAGCCTGAAGCCGAAGAGCGCGAGACGCGCATCAAGGCCTCGGCCTTTCTCGATGCGCTCCTGCAGCGCAAGGCCGAACCCGAGGGGCGCGGCTTCGAGATGACGGTCATGCCGGCGCCGCGCGTTCTCTTCGTCGACCACGAAGATTCCTTCGTGCACAACCTGGCCTCCTACGTACGCGAAACGGGAGCGCAGGTCGTCACCTATCGCTCGGGTTTCGATCCGTCACTGCTCGACGAAGAGAAGCCCGACCTGGTCTTTCTCTCGCCCGGCCCGGGGAGCCCCGAGCAGCGCGGCGTGCCCGATCTCGTGCGCGCCTGCGCCGAACGCGGTCTTCCGGTTTTCGGCGTCTGTCTCGGTCTGCAAGGGATGGTACAGGCGTTCGGGGGAGAACTGGGCGTGCTCCCGGTGCCGCATCACGGCGTTCCGTCAGACATCGAGAACAATGGCGAGGGGATCTTCGAGGGCTTCCCCGCGGAGTTCCGCGCGGGACGCTATCATTCCCTCTACGCCGTGGAAGGGCGCCTGCCGGCGGACCTGGAGATCACGGCGCGCAGCGAAGACGGCGTCATCATGGCCGTCCGCCACCGCACCCTGCCGATGGCCGCCGTGCAGTTCCACCCAGAATCGCTGCTCACCCTCGGCGACCAGCTGGGGCGGCGGCTGATTCGGAACGTCGTGGCGAGTGTCGCGAAGCTGCGCATGGGTTCCTGACTCCGCGCATTTGACAGCGAGGGGAACCGAGGGGTTTACTGAGGCACGGAGGTACCGTACGTTGCCCCCCGTTTCCATGAAGAAGGCCAAGCGTTCACCAGAGACTTCCGGCGTGAATTCCGGCGAGGATTTCGGCGACGGCCGGTACCGCCCGTTCTCACCCGCGCAGCGGAGCCGGGCCGGCCGCAACGTCGCCCGGTTCTTCGCCGGCTGGCGCAAACTCGTCGACCCCGTGTTCTTCGGCAGCGAGAACATTCCGCCCCAGGGCCCCACGCTCTGGGTCGGCAACCACTCGCTGCTCGCCTTCGCCGACCTCGGCCTCATGATGGCCGAACTCTACGAGCGCCACGGCATCGTCCTGCGCGGTCTCGGGGAACATGCGCACTTCAAGATTCCCCTCTGGCGATCGATGCTCGGGGCGCACGGCGCCATCGACGGCACGCCCGCGAACTGCGCGGCGGCCATGCAGGCGGGCGATCACCTGCTCGTGTTTCCCGGCGGCGGCGGCGAGGTGCTCAAGCGCCGACAGGACAAACACAAGCTGCTGTGGAAGAAGCGAACCGGTTTCGCCCGGCTCGCCATCGAGAACCGCTGTCCGATCGTTCCCTTCGCGGCGGTCGGCGCCGACGACTGCTGGGACATCGTTTCGGACAACGACCTGATGCGCAACACGCGGCTCGGGCGCTGGCTCTGGACACGCACGGGATTCAAGCCTGACGAGGTGCCCCCGATTCTCAAGGGGATCGGTCCGACGCCACTGCCGAGGCCGGAGCGGATCTACTTCCGCTTCTTCCCCCCGATTTCACCGGAGCCCTATGCGGAACTTCCGGCCGACGCGCGCGCCATGGCCCTGCGGCAGGACGTCGAGCGCATCGTGCAGGGCGGCATTGACGAGCTGCTCGCCTACCGGGAGCGGGATCCCTTACGCAGCTTCAGCGCGCGGCTCCTGCCGCGCATGTAGCGGGCACAAGGGCCAAGCGCCGAGTGCCAAGCGCTGAGCGCTGACGAACGGGTGAGAGGACGCCCTCACGCCGTCGCGCGGAGTCGGCTCAGGGGGGGGCATTGTCTGGCGGTCCTTGCAGGCAAATCGATCAAATATCAATTGGGGACGGTGCGACCTCTCGCTGTCGACCTCCACCCTGTTCCGGTCGGTCAGCTCGAGACGAACGGATACGGGGTTCTCCAAGGTATTTTTCCGGGCAATCGTCAATCGTCAATCGTAAATTGTCAATTGTTCTGACTCGTCACTCGTCACTCGTCACTTGGCTGCCCGCTGTTCCACCCGGTTCACGTACCAGGAACTCAGGCCGGCGGTCGAGAGGATGCCGAGGATGACGAGCAGCGAGACCCAGCTCGGGATCTTGAAGACTTCGGAGAGAAGCATCTTGGCGCCCACGAACCCGAGCACGAGCGCCAGGCCCGGCTTCAGGTAGCGCAGTTTGGCGACCAGATCGGCGATGACGAAGTACAGCGCGCGCAGCCCGAGCAGCGCCAGAATGTTCGACGAGAAGGCGATGAATGCGTCGGGGGTCACCGCGAGCACCGCCGGAATCGAGTCGACGGCGAAAATCAGGTCGGTCGCCTCAATGGCCACGAGCGTCACGAAGAGCGGCGTCGCCTTGCGCACGCCGTCTTCCACAGTAAAGAAGTGCTGGCCCCTCAGCCCCTTGGTCACCGGATAGAAGCGGCCGACGATACGTACCGACCAGTGCTCGCCGACCTGCTCCTCGTCGTCGGAGGAGAAGAGGAAGCGCGCGCCCGAAATGATGAGAATTGCGCCGAAGATGTAGATGACCCAGTGGAACTGGTGCAGCAGGCCCGCGCCCACGAGGATCAGCGTGCCGCGCATGACGATCGCCCCCAGAATGCCCCAGAACAGCACGCGGTGCTGGTACTGCGACGGGATGGCGAAGGCCTGGAAGATGAGCAGGATGACGAACAGGTTGTCGACGCTCAGGCTCTTCTCCACCAGATAGCCGGTGAGAAAGTCGATGCCCGGATTCACGCCGTAGCGGTATCCAAACCAGGCGTTGAAGGCGAGGGCCACGCCGATCCACCCGGCGCTCACGATGAGCGCTTCGCGGATGCTGACCGCGTGCGCCTTGCGGTGCAGGACGGTCAGATCGAGGATGAGCAGGACGACGACTCCGGCGACGAACGCCCCCCAGAGCCACGGTTCGACAATCGTAATTCCAGACACCGTACGCCTACTTTCCGGTCACTTCGAGCTTCCGGTACTCCTGAGCCTTCTCGGCCAGGCCGCGGCGCACCGCTTCGTCTTCGCTGACGCCGTTCGCCGCTGCAAAGTCGCGCACGTCCTGCGTGATCTTCATCGAGCAGTACTTGGGGCCGCACATCGAGCAGAAGCGCGCGTCCTTGAAGGTGTCGTGGCCGAGCGTCTCGTCGTGATAGGCCTGGGCCGTCTCGGGATCGACGGCGAGGCTGAACTGGTCGCGCCAGCGGAACTCGAAGCGGGCCTTCGACAGGTCGTCGTCCCACTTCTGGGCGCCGGGGTGCCCCTTGGCCAGGTCAGCCGCATGCGCCGCGATGCGATAGGCGATGAGACCCTGCTTCACGTCTTCTTTGTTGGGCAGCCCCAGGTGCTCTTTCGGCGTCACGTAGCAGAGCATGGCCGTGCCGAACCAGCCGATCATGGCCGCGCCGATGGCCGACGTGATGTGGTCGTAGCCGGGAGCCACGTCGGTCACGAGCGGTCCGAGAGTGTAGAACGGCGCTTCGTGGCAGACTTCCTGCTGCAGATCGACGTTCTCCTTGATCTTGTTCATGGGCACGTGGCCCGGCCCTTCGATCATGACCTGCACATCATGCTTCCACGCGATCTCCGTGAGTTCGCCCAGCGTGCGCAGTTCCGCGAACTGGGCGGCATCGTTGGCGTCGGCGATCGAGCCTGGGCGCAGACCGTCGCCGAGCGAGAAGGAGACGTCGTACTTCTTCATGAGCTCGCAGATGCGCTCGAAGTGGGTGTAGAGGAAATTCTCCTGGTGATGCGCCAGACACCACTTGGCCATGATCGAGCCGCCGCGCGAGACGATGCCGGTGACCCGTTCGGCCGTGAGCGGCACGTGGGCCAGACGCACGCCGGCGTGAATCGTGAAATAGTCGACCCCCTGCTTCGCCTGATCCTCGAGCACTTCGAGAAACAGGTCGATGTTCAGGTCCTCAATCCGGTTGACGCGGTTGAGCGCTTCGTAGATCGGCACGGTACCGATGGGTACGGTGCTGTGCCGCAGAATGGCGTCGCGCGTCTCGGTGATGGCCTTTCCCGTCGACAGATCCATGACCGTGTCGGCGCCCCAGCGGATGGACCAGTCGAGCTTCTCGACCTCTTCGGGAATCGAGCTCGTGGTCGCCGAGTTGCCGATGTTGGCGTTGATCTTGACGCGAAAGGCCTTGCCGATGATCATCGGCTCGAGCTCCACATGGTTCACGTTGGCGGGGATGATGGCCCGTCCGGCCGCCACCTCGTCGCGCACGAATTCGGGGGCGAACCCCTCGCGCTCGGCGATGAACGCCATCTCTTCGGTCAC
>JAWLHK010000027.1:0-61830 GCA_041690355.1 bacterium
GCGCACCGTGGCGCTCATGATGGCCGGCGCGGTTCTGCTGGTCTGGCCCACCGACTATTTCGTCTTCGCCGACCGGCCCGACTATCTGGAAATGATCACCATCTGGCGTGCGACCCTCGGCGGGGTGACCGTACTGCTGGCCGCGGGGCTCACGTACGTCGATGTCGTTCGCAGGTACCCGGTCGCCGCGTTCAGCGTCGCCGCCGTGCTGGTCATGGGGGTCTCGGGGGTGGCCGTGGGGCGGCTGGGGGGCATCGATAATCCCCTCTTCTACTCCGTCTACCCGATTCCCGCGACGACGGTCGTCCTGCTGACGACGCTCCGACGCCGCGTTCTGGCCACCCTTGCGGTCGCCGGCTCGTATCTGGCCGGTTTTCTGGTCATGGTCTACCCGGCTCCGATACCGCCCGAGTTCGCCAGCCCGGTTATCTTTCTCACGGCATCCTGCATCGGGATGGTCTTCATCGGGCATGTCGTCTACCGGCTCGTGGGGAGCAACTACAGCCGCGAGCGCCGTCTCGAACGGATACTCGCCGCCCGCGAACAGGACCTGGCGCTCGCCGCGCGCGAGGCGCTCGCGGCGCAGGACGGCGTGCGCTCGGGGCTCCTGCACGACCTGCATGACAATGTGGGGCCGATCATCACCGCCCTTCATCTCGAAACCTTCGCCCGGCGCACCATGGTTGCGGGGCGTGACGATGCCGCCGCGGTACAGGAGTATCTCGACATCGTCGAGCAGCATACCCAGAGCCTGAAGCGTACGATTCGGGGCATGCTTCGCGAACTCGATCCGTATGGCGTCGACCGTGGACGGCTGACCGAGGTGCTGACCGGATCGCTTGCGGAGCTGGGCATTGCCGGACGCCACGCCCTGGAGTGCGCCTTCGAACAGTCGCTGAACGACCTGCCAGCCGACGTCAAACTGGCGCTTTACCTCATCGTGCGCGAGTGCGCGGCGAATACGCTGAAGCATGCCGATGCGAAATGCGTGCGCGTTCTGGCGGGGGTGCGCGACGGTGTGCTGCAGCTCCGCTTCGAAGATGACGGACGGGGCTGTGATCTCGAGGCCGTTCTGCGCGAGGCAGGGCCCGGCCATTACGGATTGACCGGCCTTCGCTTGCGCGCCATCGATATCGGCGGCCGCACGGAAATTACGTCCTCTCCCGGTGGCGGCTTCCGGGTCGATCTTCTCGTTCCCCTCGTGGGGGCCGGCCACACGGTGGGCGCATGAGCATGCGGATCAATCTGGCGATTGCCGACGATCACGAGATGATCCGCATCGGCCTCGAACGTGTGTTTTCTCTGATCGAGGGGATGGTGGTCGTGGCGCGATATGCTGACGCCACCGAGCTGCTGCGGGCCGATCTTCACGTGGTCGACGTGCTGCTGCTCGATCTGAATATGCCCGGCGGCGACGGCATCGCCGTCATCGCCTCGCTCACCGAGCGGTTTCCCGACCTGAAAATCGTCGTCTTTTCGCTGCTGCCCGAAGAAAGCTTCGCCCCCCGGGCTCTCGCGGCGGGGGCGAGCGCCTATCTCAACAAGGGGCAATCGCCCGAAGAGGTCATCGCCGCCGTGCAGGCCGTCGTCGCCTATGGGACCTACGTTCCGGCTGCGCAGGAAGAAGCCATGCTCGCCCTCGAGGCCGACCGGGACGTTCCCCTGCACCAGAGCCTCTCGCAGCGGGAGTTCGAGATTCTCCTCCTCGTTGCCGCCGGATGCAAACCCGTGCAGATTGCCGAGCGCCTGGAGCTGCGGGTGGGTACCGTCTCGACCCACGTCCACCGGGTCAAGCGCAAACTCGGCGCCCGCTCCCTCGGTGATCTGGTCGCCTACGCGCACCGCCACCGGCTGGTCGGATAACGCCCGCCGCGTCTCCGGCGGCACGCATATGATCAATGTCATGGGGGCCGGGAACTGGAACGGGTACGGTGGCAGGAGCTGCGGGTGCCTTCGCATGTGCGGAGACGTTCATGCCCGGCCCGGCAGAATCCCAACCTTCTTGGTGAGAGACATCCTCCATGGCCGTGACGACCCTCGATATCCAGTCCATTCATCCCTCCGCACGACATCCGCTGGTGTTCGCCGTTTTCGAGAATATGGTGCCGGGGGCCAGTCTCGTGCTGGTCAACAATCACGACCCGGTGCCGCTGCAGCGCCAGTTCGCGCAGCACTTTGCCGGTGAGTTCTCGTGGACCTATCTGGAGCAGGGCCCCACGACCTGGCGGGTCGAGGTCACGCGCATGGATAGGGACCTCGACCCCCACGCGTCCGGAAGCTGCTGCGGCGGCTGCGGCTGAACAAGAGCAGCTGCGCCCCGGATCATCCGGGCACCGTGGGTGCATCCGACTGGCCGCCGCTCTCCTTGCCGGTTCCGGGCGCGATGCCGTACGATGATGCGGTACCGAGCCGGGACCGCTCCGGCGCATGGGGAGGGACGCTACGATGGCCAACGACAAGACGCGCATCCGTATCGAACAGCACGGCTCAGCCGGCCTCTTCTGGTTCGGCGCCTGGCTGTTCACGATCGGCTACCTCGATCTGACCTTCTGGAAGGGCGCGCTCGGTCTGATCCTCTGGCCGTACTACCTCGGCGTGGCCTTTCGTCCGGTGCTCGTGCCGTAGCGCTTCCAGTCTTCAGCCTGCCCGTGCGCGGGAACAGCAGCCTCTGCCTTGCGGACGGCCAGATACCGCCCGAACTCCCTGTCGTCGCCGCCGATGTGTCGCACGAGCCAGTCGACGACGAAACCTTCGTTTCCATGAGCAGGGTGCGGTCCGGTGGTATTTGCATGGTGACGCGCAAGGCGATATGCTCTGGGTGAACGCTGGGTGATGCGCCGGTCGGCCCGGGGCTTCACCGCAAAGGAGTACCGCCCATGACCGAGATCGCCACCTTCCCCCCCGCGCCGCACTCCGAGGTTCCTCTCGTTCCCCGGAAACCCCGGGTGTGGCATCTGGCCGCCATCTTCGTTCTTGCGCAGTTGGCCCTCGTGCTGGTGACCGGTATCGTCATCGGCGGACGCGCGGCGATGCGAGGGCAGGCAGAATCGGCCTCCGATCCGCAGCAGCTTGCGAAGATTGCCGAGGAACTGAGCCGGTCGCCGGAGGTCATTCTGACCTCGATCGCAACGAGCGTCGTCCTTTGCACCGGGCTCGCGCTTCTGGTCGGCCTCCTGTCGCCGCAGCGCCTGAGCGCACGCCTTCGGCTCGCGGCGGGCCGGCTGTCGGGCGTCGACGTGGCTGTCGCCGCCATCGGCTTTCTCGGTTACAGCATGGCAGCCGATGCGGTCATGCGCGCCATCCCGGGATACGACCAGAGCAGCGTGGCGCAGCTCGGCTCCCTCTTACGGGGCTTCGAGGGGGCCACGTTTCTCCTCGTCCTCGGACTGGTGGGGCTTGGCGCTCCTCTCGGCGAAGAGCTGTTCTACCGCGGCGCGATCCAGACGCGTCTGGCCGAGCGTTTCGGCCGCTTTGTCGGGCTGTTCGCGGCGAGCGCGGCCTTCGCGATCGCGCACATGGATCCCTTCCACATGGTCTTTGCGCTTGGAGCGGGGCTCTATCTGGGATGGGTCGCAGACCTGGCGCAGAGCACGCGCACGTCTACCGTCGTGCACGCCGTGAACAACGTCGCCTCGGTGCTGGGCGCGATGGTGACCGGGGCAGCGCTGGAATGGTTGAATTCCCTGCCGGTTTCCGTTGCTGCCGGTCTCGTGGCCCTCGTCTGCACAGCCTGGCTCGTGCGCCGAAGCCGAACTCCCAGGGAGTTTCCGGTCGACAATATCGCGCCGTGAAACGGCCTTGATCCATCAACCCACCGTGCTAGAATGCCACCCATGCCGGTCGACGACCTCTGCGAAAGCGGTTCCTGTGGAACCGAGATGCTTACGTGGGAGGCGGTCAGCAGCTCGCAGCTGAAGCTCAACGGCGAATCCTGCGGGACCCGGGCGGGCGACCCGTCGGGCGGGGATGTCCGGTGACTTCGTCCGCGGTGCCTGAAGTCCGCATCCGTCCCGCGCGCAGGGAGGATGCCCTCGCGCTGGCGAAGCTGGCGCTGCTTGCGGGCGAGGGGATGCCTGCGTTTTTCTGGGCGTCGTCGCGGCAACCCGGACAGTCGATCGAGGAGGCCGGCGCGGCCAAGGTGCGCTCTGAAACGGCAAATTTCTCCTATCGGAATGCGCGTGTCGCCGATGTCGATGGCGAAGTGGCCGGCATGCTCCTCGCCTATCGCCTGCCGGATGCCGACGCGGCTGAGGATCTTGCTTCACTCCCGGAATTCATCCGCCCGTTGATTGAGCTGGAGCAGCAGGCGCCGGGCAGTTACTACATCAACATGCTCGCAACGTTTCCCCGTTACCGGGACCGGGGAATCGGCAGCGCGCTGATGGGGATCGTCGACGCCGAAGCCCGGCGCCTCGGGTGCACGCTGACGAGCATCGAGGTCTTCAGCGAGAACAAGGGCGCGGTCCGGCTCTACGAGCGGCTCGGCTACGCGATTGTGGACAGGCGCCCGGTCGTTCCCCACGAGTGCTTTCCCTACGCGACCGGCGATGTGCTCCTGCTGACGCGGGTGGTGTGAACGTTTCAGCCGGGCGCCTGGGGTTGCTTTTTCCGCACCAGGGGGAAAAGCTGCCAGCTTATCTGGAAGACCTCGTCTTTCGGACTGTCTTCGGATTCGACGAGCGCCAGTAGTTCTGCCTGGCTCTCCTGCCACCACTTCTTGATTTTCGGAAGAGAATTCCGGGAACCCGCGGTGATGATGACCTGGTAGCTCCGCTCGTTCATCGGTACATCCAGAAGGGCGTCGGCCGCCTTGGCTAATGCGTTTTCATGGTAGGCGAACATGTGCATATCGCGCACGCCGTCGCCGGTCAGGATGTCCGTTTCGAGGCGCACCCAAGATCCGTCTTCATTTTCCTCGACCAGGCCAACTGCAATGAGGTCGGCCATGGCTCGTCGTACGTCGGCTATCGAATGCGCTGGATCGAATTGGGCGGCGATCCACGCAGCATCAGCCTGAAAATCCGGGAAGTGAGTCATCTCGTAGATGATGGGGGCCAGCCAGTGGCGCAGGAAACGAAGCTTCGCCTGTTCGAGCGGTGCCGCCTTGCGCCGCATCGGATGCCGAACGAGCCGCTGATAATGAGACATCCGCTCGGTCATGGTGTCGGCCTGGTTCATGCACACGAGCGTTTCGAAATAGGCCCGGGAACTCTCATCCAATTTGAGCTCCGTTGCAAACTTGCCGATGCTTCGTGCCGAGAGATTCCGTTTGCCGTCGATGACCAGACGCAGGATATTCGGCGCGCCGAAGCCTGAGCGCTTTGCGAACGCGCGCATCGAGTACTTCCCGGATGCCTGCTTCCAGACCAGCCAGTCGGCGAGGTATTTTCGATAGTCTTCGTAGGCAAACAGGTTGGGCTCGTTCATAAACACCAGAAAGCGTCTACATTTTGTATTCACGCCGCCGCCGGGTGGCGCGTATGAAACGCCTGCGCTTTCAATATCTTAGCGCTCAGAAGGGGGGTTGCGCCAATCATTGCGCAGTTTTGCTCGGGTACGCTCTGCTTTGCTATTGTTTAGGCAACAGACGCACGGAGGACCCCATGTTCCGCTCGCTCAACGTACTGCTCTTGGCCACCGTAACCGCTGCATGCGCGAATCAGCCTGTCGAGCGCAAGCCCACCGGACGCGACAACTCTGTGCCGGCCCTTGCCGGCGCCCTGATTGCCGAAGGGGACTACCGGAAAGAGGACGTCATCACGGTGACGCCCCAGGGGTGGAGCGACGCCGACGGCGATCCGGAGTGGTACCGCTATCAATGGTACGTAGATGGCGTTCCGGTCGCCGGGCAGACCTTCGCCAGCCTATCCGGAGAGTACTTCGGCAAGGGGAGCGAAGTCTACTGTCAGGTTACGCCCGTCGACGCGTTTGCCGCAGGGCTTCCTGTCAACTCCAATGCCGTGACGATCGGCAATACGCCGCCTGCTTTACGCGCAGCGGCATTAAGCGTGGATGTTCCCACCTCCGGCGATGACCTGACGCTGGTGCCCATCGATTCGTTCGATCCCGACGGCGAACCGATTGTTTACTCGGTCGCGTGGTATGTCAACGGGACGCAAGTAATGGAGGTAACCGAATTGACGTTACCCCGGGAACACTACGTTCGCGGGGACTCCGTATATGCGGTTGTGACGCCATATGACGGCGAAACGCCCGGCACATCGTTCAGCACGGAGCCGGTTGTGATCCGGAACGCGCTACCGAAGATTACGATGGCCGCTCTCTCTCCGGGGCCGCATGACAGGCGCAATCCAATCGGCGCGCTCGTCGATGCCGAAGACGCCGACGGCGACCTGTTGACCTATGCCTTCCGCTGGTATGTGAACGGTGTATCCATCCCGTACGTCACGGGAACGGTACTCGCGGCAAGTTGGTTTGAGCGAGGCGATACCGTGTTTTTCGAGACGCGCGCCCACGACGGGTTTGGGTTTGGCGCCTGGGTTGGTTCCGAACGAACGGTAATCCAGAATGCCCCGCCTGTGGCACCCACGGCTGCCTTGTACCCTTCGCACGTCAGTACGAGCGATCCGGTTTGGGTCGTCGCGAGTGCAAATGGCGATCCGGACGGCGATCCGGTCATCCTCAGGTACGCATGGTACAAGAATGGCGAGCTGCAGCCGTTTCCGTCCTCAACGACAGCGGTGATCTCAAACCCGGTGACTTACTATACTCGTCCTGACGACGAATGGCGTGCGGTGGTATTTGCCAGTGATGGCACGGCTGATTCTGAAGTTTTCAGCGAGCCCGTCATCGTGCAGAAAGTCCGGTTTCGCGAAGTAAGTGGGTATAGCTACTATAACTCGCACTGGGACGATACGTCATACTTTTCTTCCCTTTCATGTGCGATCGACACGCGTGATGCTTTGTGGTGCTGGGGGGGGAGACGTCTCGTTGCGCCATATCCCAGCAGCCCCTATGCTATCTCGGGAACCACTCCGAAACGCTTCGGGGGGAGCTGGCGCACACTTGGCACGCATGCCCAGTGCGGAATCCGAAGTGACGGTACGTTATGGTGTTGGCCCCATTACGAAGAGCCCGGCGGGCATCCGGAACAGGTTGGGAACGCAACCGACTGGATCGCAGTTTATGAGAGACCATGGGACGCATATTCCCCACCGAGTACATGCGCGCAAAACTCCAGCGGGGAACTTTGGTGTTGGGGCGTGAATAATGATTATTCGCTTGGCCTTGGTACCAGTGAATTCATTACTGCCCCTACTCTTGTTACCGCTGCTACCGCTTGGCAAAGCGTTTCACTTTCAGACGGCCATGGGTGCGGCAGCACTGCAGACGGAAAGCTTTGGTGTTGGGGATTCGGGGACTCCGGTGAACTTGGTGTGGGCATTTCAAACTGCGCGCTCGCCCCCGATCCTGCATGTTACCGCCCGTATCCAACCGTGGTGACCGAATTGACAGGGTGGGTGGATGTTGCAACGGCTCGTTGGAGTTCGTGCGGCGTGCGGGATGATGGCACGTTGTGGTGTTGGGGGCGTACCGATTCTTATACCGGCCCTTCACTTTACGCCGGCTCGTACTTCGTATACCCGACCCAGGTCGGCACGGATACTGATTGGGACTCGATCGAGGGGTCGTGGGGGAACTACTGTGGACGCAAAGAGTCTGGACAAGTTTTCTGCTGGGGCAGCGATGAGAGCGGCCAGCTGGGGGTGGGGGGTAACGCGCTTTACGATGTATGTGACCCTGGTCGACCCTGTTTCAGGGCACCGCTCGATCCGGTCAACGCGATAGAAGACTTCACGACGGTCAGCGTACACAGTCATCAGTCTTGCGGAATCAGGCAGGACGGCACCCTCTGGTGCTGGGGAAGCAATCAGTGGGGAGAGCTCGGAATCGGGATCCCTTTGGGAACGGGAAAGCCAGACGATAGGGTAACCGGGCCAGAACAGTGCGAATTCATGGGCCACGCCTGCTCCACCGTCCCCCGCGAGGTCTTCCAATGAAGCGCGCCTGGTTCGTAGCGATCTTCATTGCCGGCTGTGCGGTCTCGGTCGGCAATCCCGGTGAGCCGCGAGGGAAGCTCGCGAAGCTCTCGGGGATCGTCGTCAACCTCGAAGATCAGCGTCCGCTGCAGACTGCAATCCGGCTGGAAGCTGCCGAACAGAGATTTCAGGCGGCGGCAACCAGCGCCCCCGACGGGACGTACCAGTTTGCGGACTTGGCAGAAGGGTTGTACCACGTCCACATTGGCGCAAGCTTTACATACCAGATACCCGTATCGGAAAACACGCGCTTTGATGTGTTCCTGCCGACGCCTGCGGCGCCTACGAACTTCCAGGTGCTCGACCTGGACGATGGAACACTCTGTTTTCTGTGGGAGGATCGCTCCGGGCTTGAAGCCGGCTTCATCCTGCAGGGAGATGCGCCCGCCGAAATACCGGCGAATCATGACGGGGTCGTCCTCGCGCATGGGTTGACGGAACGATTTGTATTGTGGGCCTACAACGAGTACGGCGAATCCGTGACCGTTACGACACAGCTGGAGTTGGATGGCGAAGACGACATGGCCTGGCGGGACCGCGAGCGCTGCACCGTGCCGCCCGACGCCGATTTGCCGGTCTTTCTGGAGTTTCCTTAAGGCAATCGGGGGATCGTTTTCCTCAGAACCGTTCAGGCGCTTCCACAAGGAGCACGAAGGAGACGGCGCTCCAGGTCTGGTAGGTGGTGCCGGAACCGCCTTTTCGCTGATAGTCGAGAAGCTCGGTACCGGTCACGTCGACCCCCGAGCCGTTGACATCCGCCGTATAGCTCCCCTCGACCTGCCGGCCGAAGACCTTGATTCGCCCCCCGGCCCCTGCGCCGCACGACTGCGAGCCCGCACGCCCGCCGCGCGCGGTGATCGCCGTGCCGCTCAGGTTCACCGTATCGCCGAGAATCAGGACACCGCCGCCGGAACCGCCGCCGGTGCAGAGATAGTAGATGAGCGTCCAGGCGCTCCCGTCGCCGCCGTCGACGTCGATGTTCGCGTGCACGTCGACAAAGGTGCCGTCGAGGCGTAGACCCGCCCCGCCGGGACCGGTGGAATACGTGGCAAGCCCTTCGGGAAGACCGCCGGGACTGCCGGCGTCGATGTTCTTATCCGTCCGGCTGCCATAGGGCGGGCGGTTTTCTCCCCCGAAGATGCCGCCTTCGCCGCCGTAGCTGCCGCCGCCGGCCATGTACTCCTGCGCAAGACCCTGTCCGGGCGGGGGGTTGTAGAAATCGAAGACATACCCCTTTGCATCACCGTTGATATTGCCGTTGACGATCAGGCGGGATGCCTTGATGGTGGTGAGTCCCGGAGCAAGCGTGAGCGTCGCGCCCGTCACCACCTCGAACCAGTCGGCCGAGATTTCGTTCGTGTCGAGAACGAGGTCGGACTCGACCCTGTAGATCGTGCGGAAAGCGTTGGCGAACGCCGACGTATCGGCACTCGCCGTGTTTCCGTAGTATACGAAGTAGGGGATCTCACAGACCATGAAGTTGTAGCTGCAGTCGGGGTCGTATGGCTTGACCGGCACCTCGGGGATGCGTGCCCACACGGTGGCCGTGGCGGCATCCGCATGGCGTTGGACCCAGTGCGGGACGACTGCGCCGGCCTCGTCCACAATCCGCAGGTCCGTGAAATCGGTCGTCATCCCCGGGGCATGCGGCAGCGTGAACTTGACGAGCTGGTCGAGAACCGGATCGGGGGTGAAGTTCGTCACCCAGAAGCGGACGCGGGCAGGATAGTCCGGCTGGGTCCACGGCTCGGTATTCTCGATGAATTCGAACACCTCGCCGGTGTCGATCAGACCGCCGGCGGCCCCCCGGGTGGCGAACGTTTCGGTGAAGTAGTACCGGGGTTCGACGGGGTTTCCGACGTTGCCGAGGCGTACCGTCACCTGGGTTCCCGGCGGGGCTTCGGCCGCAGCGTTTCGGCGCAGCCGGATGGTGTTTCCCGCCTGCTCGAGCGTGAACGTGCCGGCATCGGGAAAATCGACCGCCTCGAGGGTCACCGCGCTCAGATCGTACCCTCCTTCGGGGTAGGTGAGATCGATCAGCCCGTCAGCGGGCAGAAGGCCGCCGAGCGTGAACGTAAAGGTCGCCGTCGTGACGGCGCCGCGCACGTAGTTCCCTGGCGTGTAGACCGGGGAGCCGAGGGTTCCCGCCGCGAGGCTCGGATAGATCGTGGTGGGCACCCCGTCAGGCCAGCTTGCCGTCAGCGTGTGCTGCCCCGCGACCCCCCAGACGGCGGCGCTGAGGGATTTCTGGCCGCCGTCGGCCGCCGTAAAGGCCACCGATGGCGGGAACGTCAGGCCGCTCGATCCGCTCAGGGTGATGGTACCCTCGTAGTCCGTCAGCAGATTCCCCTGGTAATCCTCGAGCGACAGGGTGAGATCCGAGCGCCGGCCCGCCACGGTGAGTCCGTTTGCCGCCAGCACGATCCGGATCAGGGGCGTGAAGGTTACGTTGACCTGGCCGATGGTCTGCCCGCCGGTGTCGGCGCGCACCGTCTTGGTGTCGCCGACCGTCGATGCCAGCGTCGTGACGAAGTGACCGTCGGCATCGGCGTTACCCGTGGGATTGCCCAGCGTGTTGCCGTCGCCGGTGGCGTCGACGGTCACGGCTGCCCCCGGAACAGGGTTGCCGTATGCGTCACGGACCCGCACATGAATTCCAAAGGTTGCAATGCCGTCGGCAAGCACCAGGCCGGTCGTGGCGGTGACCGAAGAGCCGATGGCTGCGGGCGGTCCGGGTAGGAAGGTTGCCGGTGTTTCCAGTGAGAACGCGCCTTCGTCGACGGTCGCCACGATGGTTTTCGCTTCGGCGACGGTTGAGACGACAGTGCTCCCGAAACGTCCGGCGGAATCGGTCGTGCCGGAAAGAACGGAGAATGCGTTGTCGCCTCCCGTCGCGCTCAGGGACACCGCAACCTCGGAAACGGGATTTCCGTAGGCATCGCGCACCCGAGTGTCGAGGCCGATGGCGCTCGTGCCGTCGGCCGTGGCGGTACTGGTGACCGCCGTCAGCGATGATTGAAGAGCGTTCGGCGGACCGCTGACGACGAGCAGGCCGGCGCTTCGGGTAAACAGTCCATCGGCAATGGTGGCCGTTACCGTCTGCCATTCGGCGGCGGTGACGTGAAGTGAGGTCGCGAAAACGCCGGCGTCGTCGGTCAGTCCTTCAGATGCGACGAAGCTGCTTCCGACGCCGGACGCCCCCAGGCCGACGTGTACGCCGGGGGTCAGGTTTCCGTGCCGATCGGCCAGCGTGACGGCGACCGTCGCGAGCGTGCCTGCGGTCGTGACGCCGGGCATGATCGTCACAAAGGAATTCCCCTCCCAGGGCAATCCCGGCGCCGCGGCGACCAGCTTGTCGAGCACGAAAAGCCCTTCTCCGATATCGGCAATCACCGTTTTGCTTTCGGCGACGGTCGAGGCGAGGGTGGTGGCGAACTCTCCGCGTTCGTCGGTCGTACCCGAGAGCGCGCCGAATACGTTGCCATTTCCCGTTGCGTCCCAGGCGACGGCGACGCCCGAGACGGCGTTGCCGAAGGCGTCACGCACCGTGGCGGCGAGGGCAAGCGTCGCGACGCCGTCGGCCACGAATTCGCCCTGGGTGACAAGGGCAGAGGTTGCGGCGGCCGGCTCGCCCGGCGTAAAGAGCAGCGGCAGCACGCCCAGGCGCGTATCGGCGCTGGTCACCGACAGCGTTTTCACCTCGGCCCGGGTCGACGTGATCCGGGTTGAAAAGATGCCGTCGGCGCCGGTGGTCCCCTCGGGCACGCCGAGGGTGGTGCCGCTACCGGAAACGGACAGTTCGACGGGAGCCCCGGCAACGGGTTGGTCGTAGGCGTTTCGCAGCCGCAGGGTAACGACGATTTCGTCGACCCCGTCGGCGGTCGCCGAGTACTTGTCGGTCTGCAGGGTGGAATTCTTCTCCGTGGGTGTCGTGTCGATGAGCCAGGCCCAACGCGCGGCGTCGCGAAGCGGAGCGTTTTCGCTGCTGGGGACGCGAACTTCAAAGATCCGGATGCCATCGGGCAGGTCTTTGTACGCCTGCGGTGAACGGCAAACGGTCCAATCACCGTCGTCGAGCCGGCATTCGAACTCCTCGGTTCCATCCGCGCGAAACGTGAACTCGGCCGCAGGGTCTGCCGTCTCCTGGTCGGGGCCTGAGAGAATCGTTACCGGCGCCGCCGCGACCGGGGTTTCGGCGACGTCGCGCGAGAGGGCAGGTGCAGCCGGATCTCCCTCGCAGGCCGCGACGCTCATGGCGGTCAGAAAGAGAAAGGGGAAAAACGCACGGGCATGGCGTTGCGGACTGTTGCGGTGGGGCATCGGACTCTCCTCCGGGGCGAGCGCAGGGAGAGCGCCCGCTTTCGCAAAGAGTGTATCATGCACATAAAGAAGGTGCAACAGGCACGTGTTTTCCGGCTGCGGCAAGTTCCGAGTCGTGTGCGGTGTCGCGCCTCCGGCGCTGGGGGTCTCCCCTCAGGTTCGTTGCGGAACGGCAGGATCCCGTCCACTACGGTTGCAAAGGGTCGACCGGAGCGCTAGACTTTGTAGATACTCGGCAGACCGGTCGGGAGACAGGCGGGCAGCCCCCCGCCGGGCCTTCTGCCGGCGGAACGGTGCTCATTTCCGCCGTCTGCCGGTTCGCTGCCGAAGGAGCCATCCGTGTTCATCGTCAACTACAAGGCCGTCAGCTGGTGGTACTTTCTCGGGACCGTCGCTCTGCTCACCGTCGGGGTTGCGGGCTACCCGGAAGCATTTCTACTGGCCATCGGGGTCAGCCTGGCGCACCTCGTTCACTTCGTGGTGCGCGAGCGCAGCCTGACGACCTTCTCGGTCCAGGTGCGCATCGGCGTGCTGGCCGTGCTGCTGGCATCGCTTCCCGAGCCGATGCGGTGGATGTTCTGGATTCCCCTCGTCGGCATCTGGGTGCAGGTGTTCTTCGGGTATTGCCTGCTGGCCCGGCTCATCTCGCTGCTGCCGTGGAACCTGAAGGAGCCGTACTCGTTCAGTCTCCTGCGCCGCACGCTGATCAGCCCGCCGGTTCCCGGCAACGCGCTGCAGGTGCCCGCGCAGGCCAAGTAAGCGGGCGCTCCGCTACGGCCGTGCCCCCTCACGGCCGATGCGCATCAGCTCTCCCTGGCGCCTCCCCGTGAGAATCGAGGCGCAGACGACGCAGTACGCACCCGGTTTGCCCACCTCATCGGCCATCTTGACCTCGAAGCGCCGGTAGACCCCTCTGGGCGAGACCATGCCGCGCGCATCGCACCGTTCGCAGTAGAATTTCCGTTTGGGCTCGTGAGCCTCGATGGAGAGAATCTTCATGGGGATCATTGTGCGGGAAGGGTTGGTGCCGGCCGGAGAAAACCCGCATGGACGGGGATGGTTTGTCCCCGTCTCCCCTCCGGTGATAAAGTGCTAAGCTGCGGGAGGGAGCATGATTCAGATCATCGACGAAGGCCTGCACCCCATCGGGCCCGAGCGGCACTGGCAGGAGAGCTGGTATTTCAACTGGAGCGATCCGCGCCACCGCACGATCGGGGTCACGCGCATCGGCTTCAGGTACCACCCGAACCAGATTGACGCGCTCGTCTTTACCATTCGCGACGGGAAGCCGGAATTCTCGTATCCGGCGCTCAACGTGCGCCCCGGCAGGCCGTGGTCGGAGTGGAAGCCGGAAGACGGTTTGCGTGTTCGCAGGCTCGAGTATCGGATGCTCGAGCCGCACAAGCGCTGGCAGCTGACCCTCGACGGACCGAGCCGCTTCGATCTGGAGTGGGAGGCCTTCACGCCCCCGTTCGATTACCGCGCCGCCGCGGGCGAAGGTCCGCCCGAAATCTCGCATGAGCACTTCGAGCAGTCGGGGCGCGTGCGCGGAACGACCACGCTCAAAGGGCGCACGCTGGAGATCGACGGGTGGGGCCAGCGCGACAAGTCGTGGGGCGTGCGCGACTGGGACAATATCGTCGGCTGGACGTGGATCAGCGTGCAGTTCGGCGAAGACTTCAGCTTCAACACCTGGCAGGCCCCGCGCCCCCTCGGGCCGGCACGCCGGTTCGGTAAGCGGCCGGTGGATGAAGCGAACCCCTACTTCGGCGGATTTGTTTACTACGCCGGCGCCAACCACCCCGTCGAGCGGCTTGACACCGAGCTTCGCTGGGGCAACCGGGGGCGGCAGGAACCATCCGGCGTGAGGCTGCGCATCGAAGCCGGCGGGCGCACCTTCGAGATCGAGGGGAACAGTTACGGCATCTTCCCCCTGGCCAAAAACGGTCTGTGGATGTACGAGGGGTACACCGAATTTTCCGCACAGGTCGATGGTAAACGGAGGGAAGGGGGCGTCGGCGTCATCGAATACACCTTCCATGTCGGGCGCCTCGGATACCTGCCCCGGGCGGGGGAGATCGCTTCGACGATCGCCGCGATTCTGAAAAAGCCCTGACATGACCCTCGCAACGGCCATCGATTCCTTCGTTCCGCTCACGCCCGATACGCCGGAAGTGCTGGGGCGCATCGGCGGCAAGGCGTGCGGCCTCGTGCGCCTGCTGCGGCATGGATTCCCCGTTCCCGAAGCCTGGGTGCTCGAGGCCCAGCCGGTTCCGGCCGACGAGATTGAACTTCCGCCGCCGCTGGCCGAGGCGGCCGACGCCTTCTGGTCGGCGCTGCAGGGGGAACGTCCGGGGGCGCGCTTCGCCGTGCGCAGTTCCGCTACGGAAGAGGACCTCGACGACAAATCCTTCGCCGGTGTGTACCTGACGGTTCTCAACGTGTGCACGGCCGAAGAATTCCGCGCGGCCCTCCTGCGCTGCCGGGCGGCCCTGCACGGGCAGCAGGGGAAGGCCTACCGCCGCGCGCGGGGAACCGAGGGGCCGCCGCGCATCGCGCTCGTCGTGCAGCGCATGGTCGACGCCGAGGTGGCCGGCGTGCTCATGACGGCGAATCCGCTGCGGCCGCTCGCCGACGAGCTGGTGATCGACGCGTCCTACGGCCTTGGCGAAAGCGTCGTTTCGGGCCGCGTGCAGCCGGATCATCTCGTCGTGGCAAAGGGGGATGGCGCGATCCGCGAGGAGCGGCTGGGAACCAAGGAGTTCGCGCTCCGGTTCCGCGATGGAGCGACGGTGGAAGATTCGGTTCCGCAGGCGGAGCGGCACCGGCGTGCCCTGGCCGATGCGCAGGTCGCCGCACTGCAGAAGCTTGCGGCCGACGTGGAGGCGCGCATCGGGCCCCGCCAGGATTGCGAGTGGGCCTTCGAAGGGGAGCGGCTGTACGTGCTGCAGCAGCGGCCGATGACGGGACTGCCGCCCGCGGAACCGGAGCAGGTCTTTTCGCGCCGCTTCGGCGACGAGTACATCGCCGACTACACGCTGCCGCTCTCCTACACGGTGCTCATGCCGTGGATCAGTGAAACGTTTCTGGCGGAGTTTGCGCGCAGCTTCGGGTTTGCGCAGCGTCTCCGGCACCCGCCGACGGTGCGCCACGAAGGGTACGCCTACGTGAGCGGCGAGTTCGTGGCCCAGATGATGAGCGCCGTGCCGAAAGCGCTGCGGCGTACCGACGCTGTCGACTGGTTTCCGGAGATGTGGAACGAGCGGATCCGCCGCGAGCCGTTCCGCCCGTGGCAGCTCGGGCGCATGGCGTGGACGGCGTGGCGCGATCCGAAGTCCGACCTCCGGCGCAACCCGGCCGACCTCGAGGCCCACTGTGCGCGCGTTGCCGAGCTCCTGGTTCCGCGCCTGCGGCAGGAGTACGCCGCGCTGTCCGAGGCGGATTGGGAGAACCAGTTCGCCGAAGCGATCCGGCTGGGCGAAGAGCACTTTCACGTCATCCGCTGGGGCATGGGATTCCACAACCCGCTCCTGCACGGTTTTCTCCAGGATCTGCTGAAGCGCTGGGCGGATGACGACGGTTCTCTATACCAGGTTCTCATCAGCGGTCTTCCTCAAACGCGGACGGCCGAGGTGAATCGCGCCGTCTGGCGGCTGGCGCAGGCCGCCCGCGCCGATGCGGTCGTCCTCGCGCTGCTCGCGGAAAAGGCTCCGCATGCGCAGATGCGCGAGGCGACACCGGAGGCCGCGTTCTGGGGTGCCTTCGACGGCTTTCTGCGCGACTACGGCCACCGCGGCGCGACCCGCGACATCGCGCTGCCGCGCTGGTCAGAGACCCCCGACATCGTGCTGGGGCTGCTGCGCGCGCAACTTGCCGCGAACGCCCCCGACCCCGACGAAAGCGAACGCCAGGCCGCCGCGCGACGGAAGGCAGCCGAAGCGACGCTGGCGGAACGGATCGGATCGGGCATCGCCTCACGCGCGAAGCTGCGCATGATTCGCGAAGTTCTCGCGCTGGCGCAGACCTACACGGTCTACCGCGAGAACCAGCGCTTCTATCTGGATTACGTGCTGGCGCACATCCGCAACCTCGTGATCGAAGCCGGCGCGCGGCTGCACCGGCGGGGGGTGCTCGAGGAGCCGGACGATGTGTTCTTCCTCGAGAAGGCGGAATTTCTCGAGGTGCGCGCCCTTCCGGGGGCGACCGAGGAATTGCGGAACCGCATCGGCGATCGGCGCGCGCACTTTCAGCAGTGGCGCCACCGGTTGCCGCCGACCTACCTGTTCGACGGCATCGCGGTCGAGGAGCAGCCTGCCGCTTCTGCGGCCTCGGTGCCCGCGGGGGCGCTCGCCGGTATGGCGGCGTCGATGGGGCAGGCGCGGGCCCGCGCCCGCGTCATCCGGAGTCTCGAGGAGCTGGATACGGTGCAGGCCGGCGAGATCCTGGTCACGAGCAACACGGATCCCGGCTGGACGAGCGTCTTTCCCCTGCTGGCCGGTCTCGTCACTGCAACCGGCGGAATTCTGAGTCACGGGGCGCTGCTCGCGCGCGAATACGGCATTCCGGCGGTCACGGGCGTCGTGGGTGCCGTCGACCTGATTCGCACCGGCGACCTGCTCGAACTGAATGCCGTGGAGGGATGGATCCGGAGAATTGACGATTGACGATTGACGATTTGCGATTTCGCCAGGCAATCCCCCGTTCGTCCCGAGCTGACCGAACGGAGCAGAGCGAAGGTCGACAGCGAGGGGCCGCGCTTGTCTCGCCGCCGTTCCCGACGCTGCCGTTCAACGTCAGCTCGCCGTGAACGGGTTCTTTCTTTTTTGGTGCTCAGCGCTTGGCGCTTTGCCCTGGAGATTGACGATCCATGACTGACTCGATCCCCTTTGCCGCCGCCTGGCACGCGCGCGGCACGATGCGCGACGTGCACGGTCTGCGTGTGTTCACCGTGACCGGAGGAGACCTCGCGCGCGGCGTACCCGTGCTCTTTCTCCATGGATTTCCCTCCAGCTCCCTCGATTGGCACCGGCTTGAGCCATTGCTTGGGGACCGGCCGCGTATCTTCTTCGATTTTCCCGGCTACGGATATTCCGCAAAACCCGAAGCCTACAGTTACTCCCTGTTCGAACAGGCCGATGTCGCCGAAGGGCTGCTGCGTCTTCTGGGAGTTGGGGAAGTGGATGTCGTCGCGCACGATATGGGAACCAGCGTCGCGTGCGAGCTCGCGGCCCGGAGCACCCGCGGACTGCTCTCGTTCCGGATGCGTTCGCTGGTGCTCATGAACGGGTCCGTGCGCCTGGAGCTCGCCAGCCTGACCCCCTCGCAGAAGCTGTTGCGGACCCGTCTGGGTCCATTCTTTGCGCGCCTGTCTTCGCGGCCCGTCTTCAAGGCGCAGATCCGGCGGATCCTTGCGCAGCCGGTGCCCGACGAGGAGCTGGAGGCGATGTGGCTGCTGCTCAAGCGCGAAGACGGCGTCCTGCGGCTGCCGCGGATCATCCGGTATCTGGAAGAACGCGTACGGTTTGCCGACCGGTGGATCGGCGCGCTTGGGCAGCTCGATTTTCCGCTCGGACTCGTGTGGGGACTCGAGGATCCGGTGGCCGTCCCCGCGATTGCCGAGCGCCTCGCGCGCGACGTTCCCGGTTCCGTCTTCATGCCGCTTCCCCACTTGGGCCACTATCCGCAGCTCGAGAACCCGGACGCGGTCTTCCGGGCCCTCCAGGCATACTGGGAACACGGGAAGTGACGAGTTACGAATGACGAGTGACGAATGCAAGCAAGGACATGGAAGTTCTCGCTTGATCGGTGCTCAGCGCTCAGCGCTTGGCGCTTTTCAGCTGTGCCCGACCCAATGGTGACTGCCGGCGCATGACCTGATAGCGTATAAAGCCATGATCCCGTCTGCGAAAAAGGTTCTGAAGAAAATTCCGCTGCTCAAGGCGGGGGTCGAAGAAGCGCGCCACCAGGCCTCGCGGCGGCGCGTGAACGCCATCCTTCGCGGTGCGCCGCAGATCTTCGTCGAGCTTGGCGCCGGCGAGAAGAAGGGCGCCGGCGGATGGGTCACAGTCGACGTGTCGAAGCACTGCGACCTGTACTGGGACCTGCGCCGGGGGCTCCCGTTTCCGGACGAGTCCGTCGCCGGAATCTATTCGTCCCACTTCCTCGAGCACCTGACGTTCCGCGAAGCCGGAACGCTGCTGGCGGAGTGCCGCAGGGTTCTCGTTCCGGGCGGATTCTTCTCGGTCTGCGTGCCGAATGCGCGGCTGTATATCGATGCCTACCTGCAGCCCGCCGCCGACCGCGCCGATGCGCTCCTGCGCTACACGCCCGCCCGCAACGGCACGACGGCCATTGACTTTCTCAACTACATCGCCTACATGGACGGCCACCACAAGTATATGTTCGATGAGGAGAACCTGGTGCATATCCTGACCGCGAATGGGTTCCGCAATGCGCGACTGCGCCCGTTCGACGCGGCGCTCGATCGTCCCGAGCGCCGCGAGGAGTCGATTTACGCGGTCGCCCAGAAGTAGCCTCTGCCCGGCCGCGCCGTGGAACCTGAATGGGAGACAAGGAGATTCCGATGCAACCCTCGACCGCCCCCGATCCGCTCGGCCACCGCCTGCTGCAGCTCGGCATCCTGCTGTTCCTCATCGGTCTGCTTACGGGGTTCGCCGTTCCCGCGTTCGCAAATCCGCGCATGGGGCTGGCGAGCCACCTCGAGGCGATCATGAACGGCCTCTTTCTCGCCGTGCTCGGGCTGCTGTGGCCCCGGCTGAACCTCGCCCGCCGCTCGCTGAGGATTCTCTTCGTACTCGCCGTTTACGGCACCTTCGCCAACTGGGCGGCGACGCTGCTGGCGGCGATCTGGGGCGCGGGCGCGCCGATGATGCCCCTGGCCGCCACCGGATTCGAAGGGAGCTCGATTCAGGAGCTTGTCATCAAGGGGCTTCTCGGCACCCTCTCGCTGGCCATCGTGGGCGCGTCGGGCATGGTTCTCTGGGGCCTGCGCCTTGGGCCGGCGGCACACAGTCCGGGGGAAAAGCGCTAAGCGCCAAGCGCTGAGCGCTGACCTGCAACGACGTGGCGCGCCTTGTTCTTGCCGGAAGATTCGTCACTCGTCACTCGTAACTCGTCATTTGTCCCGAAATCGTCAATCGTAAATCGTCGCTCGTCAATTCGCGTGTCCCGGAATCGTCAATCGTAAATCGTCACTCGTCAATTCGCGTCATCCGCTGCGCTGCCCCGGCCGGTCGAGTTCTTCGTTGGGGCGGAGTTCTTCTTTGGGGGACAGATCGGCATCGACGTCGAGCCCCGGTTGCGGCTGGGTTCCGTGACGGCGGACGGCCCGCGCGGCCGCCTCGCGAAGTTCAGCGAGGGATTCTTCTTTTTCCAGTTGTTCGCGATCTCCGGCCATGAGTCGTCTCCTTGAATGGATTCATGGTGACGGAGCGGGCCTTCACGGTTCGAAGGTGGGCGGTCGAAGGGCGAGTGCGACCCCGCCGGGGTCGTGTCGGAAATCGGGGGCGTTCGTGCTCAAGAGTGGGACCCCGCCGGGGTCCTTCATTGTACCTGCGGGCCCGAACCGATGTGAAGCTACGGGACCGTCGAGGAGTGGCTGATCGGCGCGCACGGAATGCGACGATGCTGGTTCGCAAGGGCACAAGCTGAAGGCACTTCCTCTTCGAATCCCTCTTCGAACCCCTCTTCGGGTCCCCCTTCGGGTCCCCCTTCGGGGGACGACAGGGGGGCTCGCAGGGAAAAGCGCCAAGCGCCAAGTACTAAGCGCCAATCAAGAAGAACGTGGGTTTCCTTGCCCTTGCCGAAAACTCGTCACTCGTCACTCGTCACTCTCCAAGGATCCTCACTTTCCGCCCGGTGATGCCGCTCGCGGCGCGCAGGCCCGACATGACTGCCGCTTCGACACAGCCCGCGTTGATGCCGGTCTTCGTCCAGTCGCCCGCGAGAAAGAGATTGTCAAAGCCGGATTCGTCGGCGGGCAGGCGGTATTTCGTGCTCCCCTTCACGCTCAACACATAGCGCTCGGTCGGATCGATGTTTACGCGGAAGTACTGCGCGCGGAACCGGTCGAGGCCCGTGCCGCCCGCCGGATCGATCAGCTTCGCGTAATCGAGCGCCGGCGTTTCCGGGTTCACAGCTTTGGGCCAGAGGTGGCCCGTGTATTTCTCGAACCAGGCGCGGGCGACCTCCTGCAGGCGATCGAGTTCCCGCTGGGGAAAGCCATGATCGCTGTAGGGGGGAATTACGGGTGCGTCCTGAAACGGTCCGCAGTGATAGGCAATGTTCTTCGGTTCCGCGCCGGCCGGCCAGGCCTCGCGCACGATCAGATTCGACATGTCGGCCCAGGTGTTCAGCGGCTGCGCATAGGCGTCCAGGACCGTGCGCGGATACTTCCACCCGAGTTCTTCCGTGTCAGGGTGGAACCAGAGCTGGACGGCCAGCGTCTGCACGGTTTTCACCTGGTGCAGCATGTTGGCCCAGTCCTGCCGCGCGCTCACGAGTTCGCCGCAGATCTCGGGCAGCGCGGCCAGCGAGATGCCGAGGATGACGTCGTCGAAATCCTCTTCCTGCCAGAGCGTGATCTCTTCCACGTCGGTCCACGGGGTCCACGCGCTCTCGAGGTTGATCCCGTGCGCCTGCAACTGCGGACCCTCGACCAGCTGATCGTAGAGCGGATGGCTCGGCCAGCAGGGGAGGTCCTTCACATCCACCAGGGGTTCGTACGTCGCGTTCTTGAGCGTCGCCTGGCGGCCGAGGACGATGGAATCGATGGAGCGCTTGTCGGCCGACAGCTTGAGCTGCTTGACCTTGTGGAAGAACTGGAAGTTCACGCCGCGCCGCTTCAGGACTTCGTAGAGCGGCGTGAAGACGACGTCGCCCATCCCCGCCTGCATCTTCCAGAAGATGGCCCCTTTGTAAGTGAAGGCCATGCGCAGGCATCCGCGCAGGGCGGTGCCGGCGGCGAGATTCGGGCGGTCCGTGTCGCCGCTCTCGTATCCGAAGACGAGATCGTAGACGCCGCGGATCGGCGCCGAGCGTAGCGTCAGTTCCGACGCATCGTGGCGGCGGAGCCACTCGATGAAGTCCCAGCGGTCGATGTGGTCGAAGCCGCGCAGCACGACCTCGTCGTCGATCATGCCGCGGATCATGGTGTAGCCCATGTCCATCAGAATCCACAGGCGGCGCGCCTCTTCGTTCTGTTCCACCTCGTCTTCGATCAGGCGCCACAGCCAGTCGATGAACCCGTCGAGCAGCTGAAGCACGAGAAAGCGCTGTGCGCCCGGTTCCCCCGAGATCGCTTTCGCGAGGCGCAGCGCGCCATAGAGCAGGGCGGTCGAACCGGCATTGATGACGGTGGTCGCGAAGTCTTCGGCAAAGTCGCGGATGGCGTTCAGGCCGGGGAGATCCCAGAGTCCGCTGCTGGATGCGGGAACCGGATCGACGACGGGGTAGGAGGAACCCTGCAGCGCTTCAATCATCCACTCCAGAAGCATCTGTACGTAGTCCCACGGTTCGGGGAGCAGATCGCCGTCGCCGGGGAGCTCGTCGTTGTTCGGGAAGTTGAAGTTCCAGTGGAACCAGCGGTCGCCGACCTTTTCTTCGAGCGTGATGAAGTTGTGCTCCTTGAAGGCGTCGCGCCAGGTGGCGAGGGGCTTGCCGGGTTCGCGTCCCCATTCCGCATAGGCCTCGCGCATGACGCGGAAGGCGTTGTCGTAGAAGCCGAGCCAGATGTGCAGGCCGTGCTCCTCGATCCGCTCCCCGAACTGCGGATTCCGTCCGCTGGCCCCCTTGCCGCCGAGGCGCCATCCCATCTGGAAGACCGTGATCTCGTACTTGTCCTTCCAATCGGGCTCCGACGTGAGCGACCAGACGGCCGAGAGCGCCCCGACGCCGCCGCCGAGCACGGCGATCTTCCGGCGCACGGGCGGATTCTGGGTGCGCCAGAGTTCGCGTCCCGTCTCCATGTTGAAGTCGTAGTCGACCCAGGCGGAAAGCCGCACCGGCTGCGGGCCCGCCTGCAGGCCGAGCTCCTGCGCGACCGGATGGCTGTCGAGCTGCGCGATCGTCAGCTGATAGTCCCCGAGGCTCAGGCCGCCGCCGCGGAATTCGGTGACGGTTGCCGGCGCTTCGGCAATGGACTGGTAACAGGCCTGGCGCGGCTGGGCCACGTCGCGGAACTGTTTGAGGAACGCAATGGAAACCTGCGGCTGCAGAAAGGCCGGCAGGGGAATGGCGTCGGCGAAACCGGGCAGAGTTAGACTGCCGCTCCCCCCCGTGAACAGGTTCGCGACGGCGTCCGCGGCCTCGTTCAGGTTCGTCCAGACGGTCTCTGGGGTCCCCGGAGGGGCGTCGGCGATCCGTTCCACCGCGAGCAGGCGATAGGGTTTTCCCTCGGCCGTCGGTGCGAACCGCTCGAAGCCGACCGTGTCGACCGTCAGGCGATCGGGCGCGCGGAAGTCGCTGGGGAGCGTGAAGGTCCCCATCGCCTTGTGAAAGCCGTAGACCTCGCGGCCGGCGGCCATGGCGTAGGCGTTGTCGACGAAGAGATACGGGTTGAACCAGCGGAAGCGATCGGGGAGCCAGAGGCCTGCAATCCGCTTCAGGCCGATGAGCGGAACCCAGAAGGCGACGTCGACCTCGGGCATCCAGCCGATGTTGCGGTCCACCGGATCGCTGGAGGTGATCGAGGCGATGTCGGCCAGGGTCAGCATGACGAACGGCGCTGCGACGACATACCGCACGTTCCCCTCGGCGGGCTCGTTCAGGTACTTGTCGCAGGTACGCTGCAGCGCGGCGTAATCGGCGTCGAGGAAGAAGGCATTGAGCTTCACACCCTTCATCACGTACGGCTGACGGAAGACCAGCTCGCCCCCGCGATCCACATACTGTCCGGCCATGTTCGACTCCCTCGTGTCAGGAAAACGGATATCGTACCAAAACGCTTCGCAGAGCGCTGCGCATTATCGACGCCCGGGGGTGACCCGGCTCACACCCCGGCGGGGTGGAGTATGGTACGGTGACTCGAACGGCGATATTGCCTTGGTTTCGAAGGATCGACGATGCAGCACGCAGAACTGGAACGTAACGCGACCGCCACCTTGCCGCCGATGGGCTGGGGTCAGACGCTGCTTCTTTTCGGCGCCGCGGGCCTGTTGATGCTTGCGGCCACCCACGGCCTGATTCCGTGGCTGAGCGCGGCCACCGGCCTCGAGCCTGTTGTCTTCTGGTTCCTCGTCGGCGGCTTCGGCGTCTTTCTCCCCGTCGTTCTCGTCGGTGGATTCCTGCTCCGGAGCGAACCGGGGCACCTGCGTCCCCTGTGGAGCGAACGACTGCGTTTCCGCCGGATGAACCGCGGCGACTGGGCCTGGGGGATGGGCGCCCTGGTGGTCATCGGCGCGCTCAGTGGCGCCGTGCAGGGGGGCGTGACCTGGCTGCTCGGCACCTTCGACACGCACCCGCCGTTCATGGCCTTCGAGCCGGTCGGGCCGGGCCGCTACTGGATTCTCGCCGCGTGGCTCCCGTTCTGGCTGCTGAACATTCTGGGGGAAGAGTTCGTCTGGCGCGGCGTGCTGCTGCCGCGTCAGGAGGCAACCCTCGGCCACCGCGCGTGGATGGCCCACGCGGCCGGCTGGACGCTCTTCCACATCGCCTTCGGCTGGCAGATGGTGCTCATGCTGCTCCCGATTCTGATTATCCTTCCCTGGGTCGTCCAGAAGCGGGGGAACTCGTGGATCGGCGTGCTCATTCATGCCGGCCTGAACGGTCCGGGCTTCATTGCGGTGGCCTTCGGGTTGGCTTGAGGGGCCGGCCGTCTTCTCCAGGGAACCTGACTGGAAATCCGATCTCGTTCGGCGAAGCTGGGCGGCCGGATGTATATTGTTGTTGTATACTGAAGGCATGGCGGTTCTTCCCGAGTTCTTTCGCGGAATCACTTATTTCGAGTGGGACGAAGGCAACGCGGCGAAGAGCTGGACGAAGCACGCGGTGACGCAGCCTGAAGCGGAGCAGGGTTTTTTCAACCGGCCGATCCTGGTTACAGACGACCAGGCGCACTCGGTTGAGGAACGGCGGCACTTTGCATTGGGTGTAACGGATTACGGCCGGCCCCTGCTGATCGTGTTCACGCTGCGGCCCCCCGCACTGCGGGTGATATCGGCGCGGCCCATGCGCCGGAGGGAACGGTTGATTTATGAAAAAGCCGAAGCAGAATAAGAAAGTGCCCCGGTTTCGCAGCGAAGCCGCAGAACGCGATTTCTGGCAGGAAACCGACACGGCCGATTACGTGGATTGGAGCCGGGCACGCGTCGGCGTGTTTCCGGATCTGAAGCCGTCGACGGAGACCATCTCTCTACGTCTTCCCGCGGGTCTCTTGGCAGAACTCAAGATTCTCGCGAACCAGCGGGATGTTCCTTATCAGTCGCTCCTGAAGGTCTTTCTTGCCGAGCGCGTTGCCGCAGAGCGCGGCTACACCTTGAGCCCCGAGGCAAGAGAGCGCGTACGAAAAGGCTCAGGTTCGCGCTGAAAACGAATACGCATTCTGGAGGTGGCCATGACCAAGCCGAAACGCGACGTCGAGAAGGATTACCCGAAGGCCGATTTCGTGGCGAAGCTTCGCCGCCTGGCCGACGCCATCGAAAACGGCGACAAGTTCGAGATCATGATTGCGGGGGAACGCATCTACGTACCGGTGCGCGCGCAGTACAATCTCGAGCACGAGCGGTCGGCGAGCGAAGAAGAAATCGAGTTCCAGATCAAGTGGACGCTCTGAAGATCGCTCCACCGCAAGTTTACGAAGTTCTACCTCAAAGGCCGGTTTCAATGAAGAAACGATCTGAGCAGTGTCGCGTATCCGCCTACTCCACCATCCCCCTTTCCCGGAAGTACGCCACGGCGTCGCGGATGGTCTCCTCGATCGGCCGGTAGCTCGCGCCGAGCTCGCGGATGGATTTCGCATTGTCGTAAAAGGCCGGCTTCAGCATGTAATTGAAGAAGGGGAGGGTGATCTCGGGCTCCTCTCCCTTGCGGATGCGCTGCAGCGACCAGAGCGTGAGGCCTGCCTGCACGACGCGGGTCGGCAGCTTGCGGAACTTCGGACGGATCCCGAGCACGCGCGCCATCGTTTCGCCCAGCTGCAGGTTGTTCAGGTTGTGGGCGCTCGCGATGTAGACCTCGCCGGCTTTCCCCTTCTGCGCCGCAAGGACGTGCACGCGGGCGGCGTCGCGCACGTCGACGTACGAAATTCCGCCCTCGACGTAGATCGGCGCCTTCTGGCCTTTGACGAGGTTGATAATCAGCTTGCCGCTCGGCGTCGGCGCCACGTCGCCCGGTCCGAAGATCACCCCCGGGCAGACGATGCGCACGTCGAGCCCCCAGTCGGCAAAGGCCTTCGCCGTGCGCAGACCGATGTGCTTCGAGCGGCTGTAGTGGAAGTTGACGTCCCACGCTTCGTAGGGCGTCTCTTCGTTCCCCAGCGTCCCCGGTTCGGGCCGCCCGAGCGCCACGATGCTGGCCGTGTAGACGACCCGCTCGACGCCGGCCCGGCGCGCGGCTTCGAGGACGTTGAAGGTGCCGCGCTGCGAGACCTCGTACATAGGGTCAGGATTCCGCATGTAATCCTTGTAGATGGCGGCGACGTGGAAGACGGTGTCGCAGCCGGCGACCGCCTCCTGCACCCGTTCGGGGAGCAGCACGTTGCCGTGCACGATCTCGACCTCCAGATCCTTCAGGTTCTCGAGCGGCTCTGTGGGCAGCGCGAGCACGCGCACGGCGACCCCCGCGTCGAGGAGCTGGCGGACGATGGCGCTGCCGAGAAATCCGGCGCCGCCGGTAACGAGGGCCTTCTGCATGCGGGAATCCTTTCTTCGTCCGGCGCTTCGTCTACCGGGCGGTAGGTGTCCGGGCCACACCATTTTACCCCGGTTTCGTTTTGACTTACAGTCGCCCCCTCCTTACACTGAAAGGTTTAATGTTGTCAGGATCAGAAAATGAGCGAACAGCCTGAAAAGACGCAGGAATATAAGAAGACTGTCCTCCTGCCCACGACCGATTTCCCCATGAAGGCCAATCTGCCCGTGCGCGAACCGGAGCGCCTCAAGGGGTGGGACGAAGAGGCCCTCTACCGGCGGATTCTGGAGAAGAACCAGGGGCGCCCGCTCTTCGTCATGCACGACGGGCCGCCGTATGCCAACGGCCACCTGCACATGGGGCACACGCTCAACAAGATCCTCAAGGATTTCGTCGTCCGCTACCGCAACATGGACGGCCACCTGTGCGACTACGTTCCCGGCTGGGACTGCCACGGGCTCCCCATCGAACTCCAATCGGACAAGGAGCTCGGGTCGAAGCGCAAGGAGATGGGCAAGGCCGAAGCGCGCCGGGCCTATCGCGAGTACGCGAAGAAGTTTGTCGGGATCCAGCGCGAAGAGTTTCAGCGCCTCGGCGTCCAGGGCCGCTGGGAAGAGCCGTACCTGACGATGAACCCGAAGTACGAGGGCGATATCGCGCGCCTCATCGGCCGCTTCGCCGAAAACGGCGGCCTCTACAAGGGGAAGAAGCCGATTCACTGGTGCTTCGTCGACCGCACGGCGCTGGCCGAAGCCGAAGTGGAGTACGAATCGCACACGAGCCCGAGCGTCTACGTGGCGTTCCCCTTCGCCGACCCGAAGGCCGAAGCGCTGCTCGGCGGAGACGTCTCTGCCGTCATCTGGACGACCACCCCGTGGACGCTGCCGGCCAACCTCGGCATCAGCGTGCACCCGGATTATGACTACGAAGTAGTCGAGACCGACAAGGGGCGTCTGCTGCTCGCGAAAGAGCTGGTGGAGACCGTCGCCGCGAAGACCGGGCTCGAGATCCGCGGCCGCGGCAAGACCGTGAAGGGAACCGAGCTGGAGCATTTGAAGGCGCGCCATCCGTTTCTCGACCGCGATTCCGTCTTCCTCGTCGGCACGCACGTCACGCTCGAGGCCGGTACCGGACTGGTGCACACGGCCCCCGGGCACGGCCACGACGACTACGTGATCGGCCTGAAGTACGGCCTCGACGTCTACGCGCCGGTGGATGATCGCGGGCAGTACCTGAAGAGCGAGCCGTTTCCCGAGGCCCTCTTCGACAAGAACGTCTTCCAGGCCAACGAGCCGATCATGGAGATCCTGCGCGAGAACGGCAGGCTTATCTACGGAGAGAAGTTCGAGCACCAGTATCCCCACTGCTGGCGCTGCCACAACCCCATCATCTTCCGCGCGACCGAGCAGTGGTTCATCTCCATGGCCACGAACGACCTGCGCGAGCGGGCGATCAAGGCCATCGACGAGGTGCAGTGGATCCCCAAATGGGGGCGCGAGCGCATCTACGGCATGATGGCCAACCGCCCCGACTGGTGCGTGAGCCGCCAGCGCACGTGGGGCGTGCCGATCCCCGTCTTCTACTGCCGCGGGTGCAACGAGGCCCTCGCCGATCGGACGATCATCGAGCACGTGGCCGACATCTTCGACCGCGAAACGAGCGACGTCTGGTTTGAACGCGAACCGGCCGACCTGCTGCCCGCCGGGACGAAGTGCGCGAAGTGTGGCGCCGCCGAGTTCCGCAAGGAAGAGGATATTCTCGACGTCTGGTTCGACTCCGGATCCAGCTGGTTCGCCGTGCTCGGGAACCGGGAGAACCTGCGTCTGCCCGCCGATCTCTATCTGGAAGGGAGCGACCAGCATCGCGGCTGGTTCCACTCCACGTTGCTCGTGGCGCTGGGCGCGGCCGATCAGATTCCGTACAAGTCGGTGCTCACCCACGGTTTCGTCGTCGACGGCCAGGGGCGCAAGATGAGCAAGTCGGTGGGCAACGTCATCGCCCCCGAGAAGATCATCAAGAAGATGGGGGCCGAGGTCCTGCGCCTGTGGGTCGCGGCCGAGGACTACCGGGGCGACATCCGCATCTCGGACGAGATCCTGACGCGCCTGGCCGATGCGTACCGCCGCATCCGCAACACGTACCGCTTTCTGCTCGCGAATCTCTTCGACTTCGACCCGGCGCAGCACGCCGTGGAGTACGGGAAGCTGACCGAGCTCGACCGCTTCATGCTGCACCGGCTGGGGGCGCTGGTCGAGCGCTGCCGCAAGGCGTACGAGGAATACGAGTTCCACACGGTCTACCACGCGCTGCACAATTTCTGCACCGTGGATCTCTCCTCGTTCTACCTGGCCGTGCTCAAGGATCGCCTGTATACCTGGGCGGCCGACGACCCGTCGCGCCGCTCGGCGCAGACGACCCTCTCGATTCTGCTCGAGAACTTGCTGCGCATGTCGGCGCCGATTCTCGCCTTCACGGCCGACGAAGCCTGGCGCACGATTCCCTACGCGAAGCAGGCCGGACTGGCGGAATCCGTGCATCTGGCGGAATTCCCCGTTCCCGACGCCGCGTGGAAGAATGACGCGCTGGCGGCGGAGTGGGACCGCCTGTGGGAGATCCGCTCCGAAGTCACCAAGGCGCTCGAGACGGCCCGCCAGGCCGAGATGATCGGCTCGTCGCTCGAGGCGATGGTGGGGCTGCGGGGCGATGCCGAACGTGAGCGCCTGCGGAAATACGCCGAAGAGCTCCCCGGCCTCTTCATCGTCAGTCATGTGGACCTGGACGATGCCGGAGCCGACACCGAGACGGCCATCCCCGGGTTGCGCATCCGCGTCGCGCAGGCCCCCGGAGAAAAGTGCGAACGCTGCTGGCGCTACAGCACCCAGGTGGGCAAGAATGAACGCCACCCGACCCTCTGCGAGCGTTGCGCCGACGTCGTTGCCGGGCTGGGAATGTGAGGAAGCGTTGATGTCCCGCTACCTGGTTTTCGCCGTCACCGCCGCTGTATCGGTTCTGCTCGACTTCGCGACGAAGCAATGGGTGCATACCTCCATGCCCTATCGGAGCGTCGACGAGATCACGTCGTTCTTCAACCTCGTCTACGTGCGCAACTACGGGGCCGCCTTCGGCATGCTGTCGGGGGTCGATGAGTCGCTGCGCCAGCCGTTTTTTCTCGGCATTTCGCTGGTCGCCTTCGGCGCCGTCGGCTGGATGCTGCACAAAGCCGAGAAGGCGAGCGCAGCCTACGTTCTGTCGCTCGCGCTCATCTTCTCGGGCGCGGTGGGTAACTTCATCGACCGCATCCGTTTCGGCTTCGTCGTCGACTTTCTCGACTTTCACCTCGGGGGCGCGCACTGGCCCTCGTTCAATGTGGCCGATATCGCCATTACCGTCGGCGTGGGCCTGATGCTGCTCGACGGACTGCTCGAGCAGCGGCGGAATCCGGCTGCGGGATCCTCGGGCGAGCCGGCGTGAAGGGCGCCTTGTTCTCGCGCGGACTGTTGCTCTTTGCGGCCACGGCCCTCGTGACCGTCGCGGCCGATCTGGCCACCAAGCTCTGGGTGCAGGCCGCCCTCCCGCTGGGCCAGGTGGTGCGCGTGACCGGGTTCTTCGCGCTCGTGCACGTCGAGAACCGGGGGGCATCCTTCAGCCTGCTGGCGGGATTGCCCGACTCCGTGCGCGTTCCATTCTTTCTCGTGATTACGGCTGCCGCCCTTGGTGTTCTGCTCGCCATGGCCCGGCGTACGCCGCCCGAGCACGCCATGAAGCTCACGGCCCTGGCGCTGGTGTTCGGCGGCGCGCTGGGGAACTTCGTCGACCGGGCGCGGCAGGGGGTGGTCGTCGATTTTCTGCTGCTTCATGCCGGCCGGTTTCACTGGCCGGTCTTCAACGTCGCCGACATCGGCATCACCGTCGGCATCGCGCTGCTGCTGCTCGATTCCCTTCGCGAGGCGCGGCGGGCCCATGCGGCGGGAAAGGAGGCCTAGATGTTTCCGATTCTGATTGAAGCGGGAGAGTACACGCTGCACAGCTTCGGCCTGTTCGTCGCCCTGGGCTTCATCGCGGGAATCTTCTGGACGCTGCGCGCCGCGCGCCGCGCCGGGCTTCCGCATGACCGTGTGCTCGATCTCTGTTTCTGGATCATGGCGTCGGGGCTGCTCGGGGCGCGCCTTCTGTACGTCGCCGTGAACTGGCGCTCGCTGCTCGGGTTCGCCGCCGCCGAAGTCGAAGCGGGCGGCTGGCTGGCGGGCCTCGGGGCCGTGCTGGTGGAGTCGGTGGCCATCTGGGAGGGGGGCCTCGTCTGGTACGGGGGCCTGCTGACGGCTTTTGCCGTCGCCTGGATCCACATGCGGCGCAGCGGCCTGCCCGTGTGGAAAACGGCCGACACCGTGGCGCCCGGAGTCATGCTCGGGCTCGCCATCGGGCGCATCGGTTGTCTGGCGGCCGGCGACGATTACGGCGCCGTGGTGGAATCGTCATGGCAGGCGCTCGTCGACGGCGGCGATCCGGCCTGGTGGACGCTGACCTTCACGCATCCGCAGAGCCTGGTTCCCGCCGAACTGCTCGGCCGGCCGCTCTATCCCACCCAGCCGCTGATGAGCCTGAACGCGCTGCTCGTCTTCGGAGTTCTCGTCCTTCTGCAGCGCCGGAAACCGTTCGACGGCGCCGTCGTGTGGACGATGATGGCGCTCTACGCGGTGGGGCGCTTCGGCGTCGAGTTCATGCGCGGCGACACCGGCCGTGGTTTTCTTCTCGATGGCGTGCTCTCGACCAGTCAGGCCATCGGTATCGTGGCCTTCGCCGTGAGCCTCTACATGCTGCGCCGTCTGTCCCGGGTGCGTTCGGTTGCCGCGCCGGCCCCGGCTCCGGAGGCAATATGAACGACCGGCCCAAAGAAGACAAAGACCTCCCGCTGCGCGAAGATATCCGCTTTCTCGGGCGGATTCTCGGCGACACCATCCGCGAGCAGGACGGCGAGCGGGCGTTCGAGCTCGTAGAACGCATCCGGCAGCTCGGCGTGCGGTACCGGCGCGACCAGGATGCCGATTCGCTGCGGGAGCTTGAAGAGCTTCTGCGCGGGCTCTCGATGGACAAGGTGACGCCGGTCGTGCGCGCCTTCAGCTATTTCTCGCATCTAAGTAACACGGCCGAAGATCAGCACCACAACCGGCGCCGCCGGACGTACCTGCTGGCCGGCGCGCCTCCCCAGCCCGGGAGCGTGACACTCGCCATCCGGCGTCTGATCGATGCGGGGATCGCCGCCGAGCGCCTGCAGGCCTTCTTCCGCGAGGCGCTCGTACAGCCCGTGCTCACCGCGCACCCGACCGAGGTGCAGCGCAAGAGCATTCTCGATCGGCACGTGTCCATCGCGCGCCTCATGCGCCGCCGCGATCGGGAGCAGCGCACGCCGCTCGAGCAGCGGGAGCTCGACGAGGAGTTCCGCCGGCAGGTGCTCCTGCTGTGGCAGACCTCCGAACTGCGTTCGGTGCGCCTCACGGTCATCGACGAGATCGAGAACGGACTCTCGTATTATCGCTACACCTTTCTGGAGCAGATCCCGTCACTGTATGCGGAAATCGAGGACCGTTTCGCCGATCACGGCGTTCGCCTCGATCCGGGTCCGTTTCTGGCGATGGGGAGCTGGATCGGCGGCGATCGCGACGGCAATCCGTATGTGACCCCCGACGTGCTTTCGGCGGCGGCGCATCGGCAGTCGGCGGTCGCGCTCCATCACTATCTCGACGAAGTGAACGCTCTCGGCAGCGAGCTCAGTCTGTCGGAAAAGCTCGTCGAGGTGACCCCCGAGCTGCGCGCGCTCGCCGAGAATTCCCCCGACGTGTCGCCCAGCCGCGCCGAAGAGCCCTACCGGCGCTCCCTCACGGGCATCTATGCCCGGCTCGCGGCGACTGCCCAGAAGCTGCTCGGCGATCGGGTGCTCGTGCCGGCCGTGGGGGCCGCCGCGCCCTATGCCGGCTGCGACGAGTTCCGCGGCGAGCTGAGCGTTCTCCACGAATCCCTCGTGCGTTACGGATCCGAGACGGTGGCCCGCGGCCGCCTGCGCCGCCTGCTGCGCGCGACGCAGGTCTTCGGCTTTCACCTGGCGGCCATCGATCTGCGCCAGCACAGCGAGGTGCACGAGCGGGTCGTGTCCGAGCTGTTCCGCCGGACCGGCGGGCCGCGATACGAGGACCTTTCGGAAGCCGAGCGCCAGGCGCTGCTCACCCGCGAACTCGGCACGGCCCGTCCGCTGGTCTCACCCCATGTGGACTACGGGGCCGAGACCCGCAAGGAACTCGATACCTTCGCGGCCGCCGCGGCCATCCAGCAGCGCTTCGGGCGCAATGCCATCCGTAACTACGTAATCTCCATGTCGGCCGGCCCCAGCGACGTGCTCGAGGTCGCCCTGCTGTTGCGCGAGTTCGGCCTGCTGGTTCCGGGCGACGAGCCGCGGCTGGCGGTCAACATCATTCCGCTCTTCGAGACCATCGGCGACCTGCGCTCGAGCGCGCAGATCATGGAGCAGCTGTTTTCGCATCCGCTCTACCGCAAGCTCATCGCCAGCCGGGGCGATATCCAGGAGATCATGCTCGGCTACAGCGACAGCAACAAGGACGGCGGCTTTCTGACGTCAAACTGGGAGCTGTACAAGGCAGAGCTGGATCTGGTGGAGGTCTGCCGGCGCCACGGCGTCAACCTGCGACTCTTCCACGGCCGCGGGGGAACCGTGGGGCGCGGCGGCGGTCCCGCCTACATGGCCGTGCTCGCCCAGCCGCCGGGGAGCGTGAACGGCCAGATCCGCCTGACCGAGCAGGGCGAGGTCATCGGCAGCAAGTACTCCGACCCTGAAATCGGGCGTCGCAACCTCGAGACCCTGGTAGCCGCGACGATGGAAGCGACGCTGCTCGGCCCCTCGGAGCCCGACGCCTCGCTTCGCCGCGACCACGACATTCTCGAGATCATGAGCCAGGCTGCGTTCCACGCCTACCGGGGCCTCGTCTATGAGACCCCCGGTTTCATCCGCTACTTCCGCGAGTCGACGCCGATCAACGAGATTGCGGAACTGAAGATCGGCAGCCGGCCGGTCGCCCGCAAGCTTTCGGATCGGATCGAGGACCTGCGCGCCATCCCCTGGGTCTTCAGCTGGGCGCAGAACCGCCAGTCGATTCCTGGCTGGTACGGCTTCGGCACGGCCGTCCAGTCGCTGGTCGACGCGCGCGGCGCGGCGGGCATGGCCGATCTGCAGCGCATGTTCCGCGAGTGGCCCTTTTTCCGCACGATCGTCGAAAAGCTCGACATGGTGCTCGCCAAGATGGACATGGGGATCGCGGCGGAATATGCGGCCCTGGTTTCCGACCGGGAACTGGGCGAGCGCATCTTCGGCATGATCCGGACTGAGTGGGAGCTGACGCAGCGGCACCTGTTCGCCATCACCGGACACACCGAACTGCTTGCGGGCAACCCGCTGCTCGCGCGCAGCCTGCGCAACCGGAGCCCTTATATCGACCCGCTGAACCACCTGCAGGTCGAGCTGCTGCGGCGCAAGCGCTCCGGCGACTCTTCGCCCGAAGTGCAGCGGGCCATCCACCTCACGATCAACGGCGTTGCCGCCGGGCTGCGCAATACGGGCTGACGCGCCGCGGCACGCATGTGTAACGGGACGCGGCACGCCGGAGCACACGGCCAGAATTCCGCAAGCCCCGTTCACGAGCGGTCCAGAACCGGTGGAGGGGTTCACCCGGAGGTGGTACCGTGTATACTGTTGGGATTGAAAACCGAAAGCGAAATCCCAGCGGGTTGCAACAGAACTTCGGAGTCAACGTGAGCCAGTCGAACAGCACGCAGAACCCTGAGAAAGTCGGCATCGGCATTCTCCCCTTCGTTCTCGCCCATGTGGCCGTACTCGCCGGTATCTGGATTCATCCGACCTGGGAGACGGTCGGGGTCGGCATCGCCCTCTACTTCCTGCGGATGTTCGGCATCACCGCGGGCTATCACCGTTACTTCTCACACCGCACCTACAAGACGGGGCGCGTGTTCCAGTTCATTCTCGCTTTTCTGGGGACCGCTTCGGCGCAGAAGGGGGTGCTCTGGTGGGCGGGTCATCATCGCAACCACCACAAGTTCTCCGACCAGCCCGAAGACCTGCATTCACCCCTGCAGCGCGGGTTCTGGTGGTCGCACATGGTCTGGTTTCTCGTGCCCAGGTACGATGAAACGCCCTTCGACAAGATCAAGGACTTCGCCAAGTATCCCGAGCTGCGCTGGCTGAACCGGCACTTCATGGTGCCGCCTGTCGTCGTGGGCTTTGCGGTGTGGGCGATCTGGGGCTGGCCGGGGCTCATCTGGGGGTTCCTGGCGAGCACGGTGGCGCTGTGGCACGGGACCTTCACGATCAACTCGCTGTCGCACGTCTTCGGCAAGCAGCGCTATCGCACGACGGACACGAGCCGGAACAATGTCTGGCTCGCCCTCCTGACGATGGGCGAAGGCTGGCACAACAACCACCATTACTTTCAGAGCTCGGTTCGTCAGGGCTTTTTCTGGTGGGAGATTGACGCCAGCTACTATGTCCTCAAGGTTCTCTCCTGGTTCGGCGTCGTCTGGGATCTGAAGATGCCGCCCGAGCAGGTGCTGCACAAGAATCTGGTCGAGCACGGTGATCCGGTGCCGGCCCTGGCGCCCCGTTCGCTGGCCCAGTCCTGGCGGGAACAGCTCGAAGCGGCCAAGGCCCGTTTTGACGCGGCTCACACCGAAGCCGCGCGCAAGGTCGAAGCGGCCCGCGTCGAAGCGCTCGCCCGCATCCACGATGCGGCCAGCCGGGCCGAAGCGGCCAAGGAAGAATGTTCGCGGCGTGTCGGTAAGGCGCGGCGCGACGCACGTCTGCGTTATGAGCAGGCGAAACGCGACATGGCCGATGCCATGGCGAAATATATTCCGGACGGCGGTATTGAGCCGGAAGCAGGGTGAACTGAATGCGTATGAACCGTTTCTGGATGGGACTTGTTTTTCTGATTCTTCTCGCGACGGCATGCAGCCCGTCTGCCGGCGGGCCGCAGCGCGTCGACGGCAAGGAGGCGCGGACCCTCGTCAGCGAAGGTGCGCAGCTCGTCGACGTGCGCACGGTCGGAGAATATCGCGGCGGCCACATTGACGGCGCCGCCAACATCCCCATCGACCAGCTGCCGGGCCGCACCGGCGAACTCAGCAAGGATAAACCGGTCGTCGTGTATTGCCAGAGCGGCGCCCGCTCGGCCCGCGCTGCCTCGCTGCTGCGGGAGCGCGGATACGACGTCTTCGATCTGGGCGGCATTGGGAACTGGTGACCCTGGGACACCGGTGACCGGGTCACCGGTGTCCATTCCTGATTCCTGATTCCTGATTCTTGATTCCTGACAGGCAAGGGCCGGGATTTTCTCCGGCCTTTTTCTTTGCGTCCCTTCTGCAAGGAGCTTCCCCATGAGCTACTACTTTTCCAAGACCATTGATGGTTCGCTCGATGATGTGATTCCGCGCGTGAAGGATGCCCTGCAGGCGCAGGGGTTCGGCGTGCTCACGGAGATCGATGTGCGCGAGACGATGAAGAAGAAGCTCGACGCCGACTTCCGCCCCTACCGCATTCTCGGCGCGTGCAATCCGAAGTTCGCGCTCGAGGCGCTCACCGCCGAGGACAAGATCGGCACGATGCTCCCCTGCAACGTGATCGTGCAGGATGCCGGCGAAGGCCGCACCGAAGTCGCCGCTGTCGACCCGGTGGCATCCATGCAGGCCGTGCGGAACGAGAAGCTCGGCGCCATCGCCGGCGAAGTGCGGTCACGCCTGCAGCAGGTCATCGCGTCGCTGTAAGGGCGTGCTCCGTGCGGCCCCGCCGGGGTCGCGGCATTCCATGTATCGCGAGCGCAGGTGTGCGACCCTTCCGGAGTCGGAAGGCGTTTGGTGCATCGCGAGCTCAGGAGCGGGACCCCGCCGGGGTCCACTGATTTTCAAGGCGATCGCGCGCCTCACTCCGCCTCGGTCAGCCCGTCCTTCTCGAAGACCCGGCCGCTCGATCCGTCGCGGCGCAGGGTCACGAGACGCATCATCCCCTCGACGATCTTCTCAGGGGAATCCTCGGCCTGCGGATTCAGCTCCGTGCGTGCGCGGCCCGGATCGATGGCGTTCACGAGAATGTTCGTGCCGGCCAGCTCGGCCGCAAGCGTGCGCGTGAAGGCGTTCAGCCCCGCCTTGGCGACGCTGTAGGGGCCGTAGCCGGGAATGGCCTTCCACCCGAGCCCGCTCGTGACGTTCACGATGCGTCCGTAGTCGCGGCGGCGCATGGCCGGAAGAAAGGCCCGCGTCACCTGGACCGGGCCGAGCAGGTTCGTGCGCACCGCCTGCTCGATGTCCGTATCGGATTGTTTCTCCCACGGCGCCCGCGGCGCGAGGACGGCCGCATTGTTCACGAGAATGTCGACGCGGCCGAACTTCTCGAGGACAGTCTCGGCCAGTTCCGCCACCGAAGCGGCATCGCCCACGTCGCAGGGCGTCGAGAAGATATCCCCGCGCGGCTCCCGCTGCACGAGGCGCGCGGTCGCCGAGGCGAGCTTCCCTGCGCGGCGCCCGCAGATGACCACGTTGGCCCCGGCGTCGGCAAAGGCGCCCGCGACGGCGAGGCCGAAGCCGGTGGCGCCGCCGGTGACGAGGGCCGTGAGGTCAGAGAGGCGGGAGTCGAGGGTCATGAGTCTTCAGTCGTCAGTCTTCAGTCTGAAGTCTTGAGTCTTCAGTCCATTTCCGTTCGTGTCGAGCCGACGGTCGAAGGCAGGGCCTGAGGCGACGGCGAGACAGGCCCGTGGGTGCCCGATTTCGGCCCCTCGCTGTCAGCATCCACTCCCGTTGCAGCCCGTCAGTTCGAGACGGCCGGGGGCCGGCGTCGAGCGTCGAGAGGCAAGCGTCCTTGTTTCCACAGCGCCCAGGGACCAGGGACCAGCGCCCGGTCTACTCAGTACGCCAGCCGCCGCAACGTGGCGGTGAGGAAGTCCGCGGCGTCGCGAACCCCTTCGGCAGAGACGTGCTCGTCGACGCCGTGCATCCCCGCAACCTGCCCGGGAGTGACCGGAATGGGCACGATGCCGTAGGCCGGAATGCCGCGCTGGCGCCAGAAGCGGGAATCGGTCGCGCCCGCGCTGAGCACGGGTACGACCAGGGCATTCGCATCCCGCTCGGATGCCGCGTCGCGCAAGGCCGCGAAGAAGGGTGTCTCCCAAGGGCTCTCCGTGGCGGTCGCTGAAAACGCCAGCTCTACCTTCACGTCGGCACCGACCCGGCGGCGCACCGCGGCGGCAAAGCGCTCCGGCGTGTGGCCGGGAATCAGCCGGCAGTCGACGAGGGCCTCGCTGGACGAGGGGATCACGTTGTGCTTCTCGCCGGCCTTGAGCACGGTCAGGTTGCATGTGTTCGTCAACGACGACTGCAGCGTGGGATCGCGGTCGACCTGTTTCCCGAGCGCATGCTTGCGCAGCGCCTCGCGCACCGAGCGCGCCGTCTTGCCGCGCCGGCGCAGGTCGGCCATCGCGAACTGGCCCGTGGGCGAGTTGAGCGCCTCGGCATGCTTCATGGAAAGCACGCGGTTCAGCGCCCCGATCAGCTTCTCGTTGGCATTGTCGCCCCAGCGAATCGAACCGTGACCGGGCTTTCCCTCGGCGGTCAGGCGCAGCCAGGCGACCCCTTTCTCGCCGACGGAGACATAGTAGGTGCGCTTGGCCGGACCCTGTGCGTCGATCAGCGTGAAGCCCCCTTCGTTGAGCACCCCCTCGACCTCGTACAGTTCGGGGCGCTGCTGCAGGAGCCATTCGATACCCTCGCGGCTGCCGGCCTCTTCGTCGGCGGCGAACAGGGCGATGATCGGCACCCGCGGCGGGGTTCCCGCCTTGTGCAGGCGGATGAGCGCGACGGCGAGCGCGGCGGCCATCCCCTTGTCGTCGAGGGCGCCGCGCCCCCAGACGTTGCCGTCGGTGATCAGGCCGGCGAAGGGTGGATGGCGCCACGCTTCGGCTTCGGCATGCACGGTGTCGATGTGGGCCAGCGCGAGCCAGGGTTTTCCCGATGTCCGGCCCGGAATCTTGACAAGGAGGCTCTTGCGGTCGGCCCTTGGGCCCACCAGCTCGACGTCGAGCCCGTTCGCGCGGAACAGATCGGCGAGCGGCCGCGTCAGCGACGTCTCGTTTCCCGGCGGGTTGACGGTCTGGATGCGGATGAGTTCCTGAAGCAGCAGGACAGGGTCTGAGGCCGAAGCGGGAGAGAGGGCCAGCAGGGCCGCCAGAAGCGTGGTTGCGAGCATAGAGGCGCCGGGAAAAAGGGTTTGCTGTTCAGAATGGCACGCCCGCACACCGATGGCAATACGGCTGCCGTGCGAGGGGAAATGAGGAAATCGCCGGGCGGCCTGTCCGCAACATCGCCACTGGAATTGGGGTCCGGACTAATGCCTACCGGTTTGATAGGATAATGCGCAAATCAAAGCATATTATCTTGGTGTTGTATGCGGTGGGGTGATATAATAAGTCTTTTCTCTTACTCCTCTGGTGTTCGTGTTTATGGATCAGGCAACCAAGGTCGTTGAAAAGCGGGAGGCGGTGGTCATCCGCTTTGCAGGCGATTCCGGCGACGGAATGCAGCTCACCGGCACGCAGTTCACGCAGGAATCGGTCATGGCCGGCAACGACATCGGCACGCTGCCTGATTTTCCCGCCGAAATCCGCGCGCCGACCGGTACGCTCGCGGGCGTGAGCGGCTTCCAACTGCAGTTCGCCAGTTACGACATTTACACCCCTGGCGATGCGCCCGATGTGCTCGTCGCGATGAATCCGGCCGCGCTGAAGCTGAATCTCCCCGACATGGTCGCGGGATCGATCCTGATTCTGAACAGCACCGCGTTCGTCCAGAAAGCCTGCGAAAAGGTGGGGTTCGCCTCCAATCCGCTGGAAGACGAAGCGTTCCGCCACAAGTACCGCATCTACGCGGTCGACATGAACAAGCTCACGGCCGGCGCGGTCGAAGGCATGGATATCACCGGCGGCGCGCGCACGATCGACCGCATGAAGAACATGTTCGCGCTCGGCCTGGTCAGCTGGATGTTCCACCGCCCGCTGGACGTGACCGTCGAGGGGCTCAAGCGTAAGTTCGGATCCAAGCCCGAGATTCTCGAGGCGAACCTGCGCGTCCTGAAAGCCGGCTTCCACTACGGCGAGACGGCCGAGATCTTCACGCACTCCTACGAAGTGCCGGCCGCGAAGATTCCCGCGGGCACCTACCGCTCGATCACGGGGAATGCGGCGACGGCCTACGGGTTCATCACGGCCGCGCGTAAGGCCGGGCTCAAGCTGTTTCTCGGCAGCTACCCGATCACGCCGGCCAGCGACATTCTGCACGAGCTGTCGCAGTACAAAAATTACGACGTTCTCACCTTCCAGGCTGAGGACGAAATCGCGGCGGTCGGCGCGGCCATCGGCGCCGCCTTCGGCGGGCACATCGGGCTCACGACCTCGTCGGGTCCCGGCGTCGCGCTGAAGCAGGAGGCGATCAGCCTGGCCGTCATGGCCGAACTGCCGCTCGTCATCGCGAACATCCAGCGCGGCGGGCCGAGCACGGGGCTGCCGACCAAGACCGAGCAGGCCGACCTGCTGCAGGCCATTCTCGGCCGGCATGGGGAATCGCCGGTGCCGGTCATCGCCGCCTCGACCCCGGCCGACTGCTTTGACGCCGCCATCGAAGCGGTGCGCATCGCCGTCAAGTACATGACGCCCGTCTTCTTTCTCTCTGACGGCTATCTGGCCAACGGGGCCGAACCGTGGCAGATTCCCGACGTCGCGGCGATTCCCGAGATTCCGGTCACCTTCCGCACCGAACCCGAGGGGTTCCAGCCCTACGGCCGCGACGAGCAGACGCTCGCGCGCCCCTGGGTGCGCCCGGGTACGCCGGGTCTCGAGCACCGCATCGGCGGCCTCGAGAAGGAGTACGGTTCGGGCATGGTGAGCTACTCGCCCGAGAACCACGAGCGCATGGTGCACACGCGCGCCGCGAAGATCCGCGCCATCCGGCAGGACATCCCGCCCACGGAGGTCTTCGGTGACGAGCGCGGGGGATTGCTCGTACTCGGCTGGGGAAGCACGTACGGCGCGATCCGCTCGGCCGTGCGCGAGGGGCGCGCGAAGGGCAAGAAGGTATCGCACGCGCACCTGCGCTGGATGAACCCGCTGCCGGCGGATCTCGAGACGGTGCTCAAGCGTTACGACACGGTCCTCATTCCCGAAATGAACCTCGGCCAGCTGCGCATGCTCGTGCGCGCCGAGTATCTCATCCCGGCCGTGGGGCTGAACAAGGTGAAGGGCCGCCCGTTCACCAAGAGCGATATTCTGGAAAAGATTGAGGAGCTGGCCTGACATGACCGCCCCTGTTGCCTTGACGAAGAAGGATTTCGAGACCGCCAACGACGTGCGCTGGTGCCCGGGCTGCGGCGACTACGCCATCCTGGCCAACATGCAGCGCACGCTTCCCGATCTCGGGATTCCGCGCGAGCAGACGGTATTCATCTCGGGGATCGGCTGCTCGAGCCGCTTCCCCTACTACATGAACACGTACGGCTTCCACACGATCCACGGCCGCGCGCCGACGATCGCCACGGGGCTCAAGCTGTCGCGCCCGGAGCTGAGCGTGTGGATCATCACCGGCGACGGCGATGCGCTGTCGATCGGCGGCAACCATCTGATCCACCTGCTGCGGCGCAATCCGAACGTGCAGCTGCTGCTGTTCAACAACCGCATCTACGGGCTGACCAAGGGGCAGTTCTCGCCGACGAGCGAAATCGGCAAGAAGACCAAGAGCAGCCCGATGGGGACGGTCGACGCGCCGTTCAACCCGATTCAGCTCACGTTGGGCGCCGGCGCGAGCTTCGTCGCCCGCTCGGTTGACATCGAGGCAAAACACCTGCAGGACATGCTCAAGCGGGCCCACGGCCACCGTGGCGCAAGCTTCGTCGAGATCCTGCAGAACTGCCCGATCTTCAACGATGGCGCCTTCGACGCGGTGACCGACAAGGCCACCAAGGCCGACATCGTACTACAGCTCGAGCACGGCAAGCCGATGCTGTACGGCAAGGAGCGCAACAAGGGGATCCGTCTCGTGAACGGCACGCTCGATGTCGTGACCCTCGGCGAGAATGGCGTGACCGAAACCGATATCCTGGTCCACGATGAGGCGAATCTCTCGCAGGCCTTCCTGCTCGGCGGCCTGCACCTCCCGGTTCCCGTCGGCGTCTTCTACCGGGTGGAACGTCCGGTGTACGAGGACCTCCTCAACGGTCAGGTAGCCGAAGCCAAGGAAAAGAAGGGCGACGGCGATCTGCAGCAGCTCGTCAACGGCGCGAGCACGTGGACCGTTCCTTGAATTGACGATTGACGATTTACGATTGACGATTTGCCGGAACGTACCTTGTGCAGCCCAAGGTACTCGTGTGTTGGGCATTGTCCATCGGGCATTGCCGAAGGTCTGATTGACGATTGACGCCCCCCCCTGTTGTCCCCCGAGGGGGACCCGAAGAGAAGGGCGTCTGCTCTTCGCGCGAGCGGATGACACAGCGCTGCGTCTGATCGGCCGCGCGTTGCGCAGCGGCCGACCGGTCACCCCGACGTCGCATCCCTCAGGCTACCGTGGCGATGGTTTTCGACCCCAGCGGGGGCGCACTTCTGAGTAGCCCCGACGAGCCACCCGTTGTTTTTGCCCTTCCTCGGCCCGCAGGGCGGATCGGGCCGTCACAGGGCCTCGCGCAGCTCCACGAGCGGTTCACCCGCTTGCAGCAACGCTATCGCCTGCCTGAAGGTATGCGCGAGCGCTTCGCGCATTCGCGCGTTCGATGTGTTTCCCAGCGTAACCAGGAGGACTTGAGGGGGCGGTCCGAACTTCTCGAGCAGACGGAGAAAATCGCTGTCCTTCGTCATTACCGATGCGCCGGCGCTGCGCGCTGAAAGCGGACCCTCCCCGAAATCTGTCGATCATGCGTACGGAGAACAAACGCTCTTCGACAGACGACCGGCAACTAAAGACTTAGGACTGACGGCTGAAGACTCCCGACTGACGACGGAGCGCCAAAGTGGCCGACCGGACTGCCGGATGCTACCGTAGAGTATCCATCGAAGAGGTGCGCTCATGATTCTCGTCATCGGCAACAAGAACTACTCGTCCTGGTCGCTGCGTCCCTGGCTCGCCCTCCGGCAGGCCGGCGTGGACTTCGAGGAACGCTACATTCCCCTCTACCAGGGGGATTACAAGGTCCGACTGCTGCAGCTGTCGCCCAGCGGCAAGGTGCCGGCGCTCGTGGACGGTCCGCTCAAGGTGTGGGACTCCCTGGCCATCTGCGAATACATTGCGGAAAAATTTCCGCGCGCGCGCCTGTGGCCCGAGGAACTCGAGCGGCGCGCCGTCGCGCGAGCCGTGAGCGCCGAGATGCACAGCGGCTTTTCGGCGCTGCGCACGCACATGAACATGAACATCCGCGCCTCGTTCCCCACGCGCGGCCGGCGGCCCGACACGATGCAGGACGTTGCCCGCGTGCAGCAGATCTGGCGCGAGTGCCGCGCACGCTACGGGTACGACGGCGATTTTCTCTTCGGCCGGTTCTCGATTGCCGACGCCATGTACGCGCCGGTCGTGCTGCGCTTCCGCACCTACAAGGTGGACGTTGATTCCGTCGGCCGCCGCTACATGGACGCCGTGCTGGCGCTGCCCGCGATGCAGGAGTGGATCGTCGCGGCAGAAGCGGAGCAGGAACGCATCCCGATGTACGAGTAGCGCAGCAGAGCTGCGCGATGGCCGATGGCCGATGGTCGATGGGGAAGGGCATTCCAGCCAGTCCACCACCTCCGCCTGTGCTGTCTGCCTATGGCCCCTTCCTCCTCCAGCGGGGAGGGGGGAGAGATGGTCCTAACCCAGGCCTTGCCTCACCGACGTCCAGAGCCTGCCCTGACGAAGGAAGGGTCTGGCGTCCGCCGTCCGTCTTCAGCCCAGTTCCCGTGAAACGTCAACGGGATGTGAAAGGGAAGGTGCACGCGCACGCCGCGCTCGGGGAACCGATCGGCCTGCAGGATGGAGAGGAACGAGCGGTGTGCGCGGCTGTCGTAGACGATGGAGAGCACCCAGCCGTCCTCTTCCGAATCGCTGTTCGCCGAGGGAACGAAAACGGCTTCGCACGGATAGCACCCTTCTTCAAAGCGATGCGTTTCTTCGGTGCCCGTGCGCACATTCGTTTTTACGAGCGCCGAAGCCGAGAACCCGCCGTGTTCGAACGGAAGACTGTAGGCGAAGGTGTACGCCTGCGACTCGCGCCGCGGATCGATGCGCGGAAAATCGAGCCCCGTGCCCGCCACGGTTTCCACCGTCGCTTTGCCGTCAGGCGTCAGGCGGATACGCTGCAGCGTGGCGGGCGTGCCGGTGAGCGGAAGTCCGGCGAAGGCGTCGGCGACGATCTTCAGGGCCGAGTCGTCGGGATACAGGGCGGCGTCGACGAGGATATCGGCCCCCTCTTCCCAGGCGTTCGCGAGGTGAAACACGAGCTTCGCGGGAAGCTCGTAGCGGCGCGGCGGCCGCTTTCCTTCGCGGTCGGCCACGAAGATCGCCATCGGTTCATCGCCGTGCCACGAGAACGCATCGTAAATCGACTGGAAGCCAAGCAGGGCGCGGAAAATGGCCTTCGTTTCCAGATAGAACGGTCCCCCCAGGAGTACGAGGTGGCGGGCGGTCAGGCCGAAATCGTGCATCATGTACGGCTTGCCGGTGGGGATGGCCGGGAGCGCCGTCGCCTTGCCCGCGGCATCCACCTTCCACGGGCGGACGGCGGGATTGGGCCCCATGACGGGACCGATGTTGTAGAGATCGCCCGTGCGCGGATCGATATGGGGGTGGGCCGAGAAGAACGTGCCCCCCGGCATGGCGCCGCCGAAGCTCTCTTCGCCGCGGGTCTCGAGCGTCTCGGGATCGAGGGCGAAGGGGCGCCCCCCTTCCCACATCGCCAGCAGGCGGCCCGCGTGCAGCAGCGTGTTCGTGTTCGCGGGATTTTTCGGGCGGCGGCCGAAATTTCTCCACAGCCCGCCGGGCGCCTGCGTTGCGAAGCCGCGGAACAAGGCGCGCTGTGCTCTTTCTTCTTTGCGGAACCAGGGGGTGCGCACGTAGCGGTTGCGGTAGCGCACTCCGTCGGGATCGAACGAGAACGCGTGCACCATGCCGTCGCCGTCGAACAGGTGACCATTGCGGTAGCCGTAGACGTCGTGGCGCCCCGGCCCGACACGGTAGAGCGTGCCGCGCAGGCCGGCCGGGAGGTCGCCCTCGATGTCGGTGAGCATCTGATCGTATTCGCCGGTGGCGGCGGCGAACATGCCCGTCCAGGGGAGCGCATCGGCGCTCGCAGCGAGTGTCTCTTGCATGGCATATCTTATTCCACTTGGTCTCCGGAGTCGAGCGTCCGCATCAGTCCTTAGTCATCAGTCTGAAGTCGTCAGTTTTCAGTCGCAGGTTGCAGTCGTCCGCCTGGACCCCCAGCGGCCAGCATAGAGCGCGTTCGAGAGACCCAAACATCCCACGCGGAGGCGCGGAGAGGAAAGAACCGGAAAGAGCGCCTTCTTCTTCGGGACGTGACAACCGTGGGCGCACGTTCGAAAGAGGTATGCGTCCTTGCTGTGTATTTACTTCTCTCCGCGACTCCGCGGCTCCGCGTGCCGATCGCCCTTCGCCCTTGCCGAGTGCCCAGCGCCCGGCGCGTGCGAAAGACCCAAACATCCCACGCGGAGGCGCGGAGAGGAAAGACCGGAAAGAGCGCCTTCTTCTTCGGGACGTGACAACCGTGGGCGCACGTTCGAAAGAGGTATGCGTCCTTGCTGCGTATTTACTTCTCTCCGCGACTCCGCGGCTCCGCGTGCCGATCGCCCTTGCTGTCTGCGCAGCCCTCAGCGTCCAGCGTGCCCAAGCCCGCTCATGTCGAGCCGACGGTCGAAGCCAGGGCCGGAGACGCCGGCGAGACAGGCGCCTGGATGCCCAGGCGCGCTCACTCGCTGTCGCGCTCACGCTGTTGCGCGCGGTCAGCTCGGGACGAACGGATCGCTGGGCGGTCCCTCGCTGATCGCTCTCACGCCGTCGCGCTCCGTTCTGCTGCGCGTCAAGGCGGGAGGTCCAGGCGGGTCCTTGCCGATGACTGAAGACTGATGATTGACGACTGACGACTGCGGCCTGGCCCGCAGAGCGCTTGAGCACCCTGAATCTCCCCGGTAAAATGTGCGGGCACCTTCCCGCGAGGTTCCCGCATGCCCCTGCTCACGCTGGTTCAGACCGCGCTGCTCGCCGCCTCCTTCCAGATCGGCGCAACCGCCCCGACGATCGGCTTCGAAGACATCCACGGGAACAAGGGGTCGAGCGCTGCCTTCGCCGACCGGGTCATCATCTACACGTTCGCCGACCGCGACAGCTCTGACGCGCTCATGGCCTGGCAGGAAGGCGCGAATCTCGAGATCGCGCTCCGTTTTCCGGCGCTCAAGCTGGCCTATCTGAATTTCGCCGACGTATCGGGCGTGCCCGGGTTTCTCCGGTATGTGGTGGAACCGATTCTGGCCGGCATCAACGAGCGGGCCACGCGCAAGCTCGAAAAGCAGTTCCAGGACGCCAAGCTTCCCCTCGATCCGGCGCAGCGTAAGTTCCACCTGATCGCCGACTGGAAGGGTGCCTACCTGAAAACCTTCGGCCTCGAGGATGCCGCGGAGTGGCGGTGCTGGGTCGTGTCGGGGGGCAGGGTGATCGGAATGATCACACCGGCGGATGCGCGTCCCGGAGACCGTCTGGCCGCCCTGCTGGCGGCGGCCGGCGAAGCGAAGTCCGCGGAATAAAAAGACCGACCTGTACAAGGCCGGCCGGAAGTGTTTGAGCGGCGATCGCAGTCAGATCTGTCGATGGCGGGAGGCGCGGCGCACGGCGTGCATGTTCCGCACGAAGTCGAGCTCGTACTGTTCAGCCTCGGCAATCAGTTCTTCGCCGACCGTGGCAAGTCCGGGGGCCTTGTCGGCATCCTTCGGATAGGGGGTCTCGAGCGGGGTGAAACGGGGGAGTTCAAATCTGGCCATCGGTCCTCCGTCGGTTAGGGGTCTGTCCCTCCCGCCCGTATCATAGATCACACCCGTGTCACGCGCAATCCGGATGTGCAATTTTTGTGTCTCCTTTGCCGCCTGATGGACTTCGGAGAGCAGATTTCCCCGGGAGTTCAGGGGGTTACGCCGGCGGAGCCGTCGGGATGGGGGGCCGCGCGCTCGAGCGCCATCATGAGCAGTACGGTGCTCATGCCGAAGACGAAAAGAAAGCCGGTCACTCCCGCTTGAGCCAGGTTGCGAAGCATGATTTTCCTCGGTTTTTCGTCATGATCGTTCCCCGGGATTACCGCTCACCCTGAGGTCTGCCGGGAACCGTTCGCCCCGAGCTTGTCGAGGGGCCAGAATGTCTTCGCGACCTTGCTCATAGCAGGAGCCAATTCCGGGTTTTTTCGTTCTCGAACATGCTGCTCACGTGGCGCTGGGCCTTCGAGACGCCGGGCTCGACAGCCTGGCGAGACGATGCCGCCGATTTGAACGCCGATTTCCAAGGCCCGGCTCCTCAGGCCGAACGGTAACGCGCTGAAACTGTTTTGGACAGAACTGCGAATAAATAGTCACAAGCGTTCCGTCACCGCCAGCACCCGCTCCGTCACGCCTGCCGCCCGGCCCATGACGCCATTCAGGGTCTGCTGCCAGCGGGGCGTCGCCTGCGGATCGGGGGGGAAGAGGAGATCGATGCTGCGCTCGTTCACCTCGTGCAGCCACGGCGGCGCGCGGAACAGCCCGGGCAGCTCGTTGCGGAAGTGCCCCATCTGCGTCATCAGCTCCACCTGCTTGGCCAGGCCCTGGTGGAAGGAGGCGTTCGTGTCGATGCCCAGCGTATCCATGGCGTCCCGCACGAGGATGGAGCCCCAGAGAATGAACGTGTTGATCTTGATCTGGAACGCCTGCAGCTTGAGCCCCTCCCACCGGGTCAGCTTGGAGAGCAGCTTCGGCAGGTACATCACGCCGAGACCGACGTGGCGCGCTTCATCCCGCTCGAAATAGGGCATGAGTTCGCACAGCACCGGTTCGACGCCGCTCTTCGCGACCGCCTTGAAGAGGTTCACGGCCACGTTCTCGACGAGCAGCTGCATGCCGAGCAGCTTGTAGACGAGCGACGGGGTCTCGAGCAGATCGAGCAGCACCGCCCGGGTGAATGCGTCGACGGGGGGGAGCTCGATGTCGAGGGCGAGCAGGTAGTCGCGCATCGTGTAGAAGTGGCGCGCCTCGTCGAAGACCTGCCCCGAGGCGGCCATCTTGGCCTCGACATCCTCCAGCTGTTCTGCCAGGTCGGCGCTGATGGTCCAGGCGGCCAGTTCGCCCCAGAGAATGATCGTGAACACCTGGCCGATCGCCTTCTTCTTCTCCGGGGGGATATCAATGCGTCCGCCATTTCGCGCGAGCGCTTCGCGGAGGAGGGCCCGCCCGTCCCAGGCCAGCTGCTGCCCCTTGTGATACAGCCGCTCGAGCCGGGCGTGCTGCTGCTGCGCCTCGGCGAGGTAGTCGCGCTCCATCAGGCGGTACGGGGGAAATGTGCGGTTCATGGCGCCTCTGCTCCAGCCTAGTGCAGACCCGCCGGGAAGGAAACGGGGGAACACTTCAATTTACGATTGACGATTTACAATTGACGATTTATTCAAGTGACGAGTGACGAGTTACGAGTGACGAGTTTCCGGCAAGGGCCAGGATCACCACATCCTTGTTGCTTGGCGCTTAGTGCTTGGCGCTGTCCCGAAGGATGTGCGGGTCGCCGGCCCGTTCCGGCTCAAGAATCAGGTATCAGGAATCAGGAATTCAGCAGCAGGCTCCCCATGAACAAGTTCATCCCCCAGGCCGACAGGCGCGTCATGCGCATGGCCGAGGCGTAATCGGCGTGCGACGGGTGGCGCCGGACCAGCATGCGCCACCAGAGAAAGTAGGCCCCCGCCGGCGCGAGGAGTACGAGAAACAGTCCAAAGCGCCACGGTTCCCCCAGCAGAAACCAGAGGGCCGCCATGGCCGCGCCGGCCAGCGCGAATGCGGCGGCCGCCGTGTTGAACGTGCCCCGGATTCCCAGCACCAGGCTGATCGTCCGATCGCCCCGCCGTGCATCTTCTTCGTGCTGGTAGACCTGGGTCAGCGGATAGTACCCGGCGAGAAACAGGCTGCTCGCGATCGCCGGCAGCCAGAAGCGGAGCCCCTCCGCGGGCGCAGCGGCCAGGCCGACCCAGACCATGGCATACGTGTAGAAGCCCTGGAAGAAGAGCACCGTGGCGTAACCGATCCACGGGCGCCGCTTGATGCGGATTGCAGGACTGCTGTAGGCGCGTGAGAACAGAAGATAGCCGCCGACGAACAGGGCGAAGCGCGGGGCGATGGCCCACGCGCCGAGAAGCGCGCCCGCTTCGCATCCCCACGTCAGGTAGAGCAGCCAGCGGTTGACCTCCGGCGGATGCTCGAGGCCGCCGATGGCCCCCTCGTCCCGGTCGTGCCAGCTGTTGTAGCCGTTCGTCGCCGGGTAGAGCAGCAGGTGCACGACGAGAAATCCCCAGAGCAGCCGCAGCGGATCGGCCTGTGGCAGCATGCCGGCCGCAAAGAGGAAAATCGGCGCCAGGTAGACCGAGAAGGGGATGCGCAGCAGGAGAACGGCATCCCGCATACGATTGGTCCACCGGTCTTCCGGAACCACCGGGGCCGCTTCTGTTCCGCTCATGCCGTCCATGAATCCTCCCGTTCCGTATCTTTTTCCAGTAGAGAACGCGCGCGGGCAGGGTTGCAAGCGCCGCGGGGGCACATACGCTCGGGCCGTGGGGAACGGGGACGAGAAGCCGTAGGATGGAGAAAGGAGCCTGTTCCCAGGCGCCGGCTTCAGGGAGGATTGCATGGCCGAGGCTTTCGTGACTTCCATCGGTACCGCCGTTCCGCCTCATGCCATCGCGCAGGAACGCATCGCCGACTTCATGGCGCGCATGCTGCAGATCGGCGGCGACGAGAAGATGCGCCTGCAGAAGATGTATGCCAACTCGGGCATCCGCGTGCGTCACTCGGTGATCGATGACTACGCCCGCGAACGGGGAGAATTCCGCTTCTACGCGAACACGCCCGATCTGGAGCCGTTTCCGGGGGTCGAGGCGCGCATGGCGCTCTACCGGGAATTCGCGGCTCCCCTCGCCGAAGAGGCCGTGCGCACCGCGCTGGAACACGCCGGTCTCGATGCGCGGGAACTCGACCACGTCATCACCGTGAGCTGCACGGGGATGTACGCGCCCGGGCTTGATATCGACCTGGTCGAACGGCTGGGCCTCGACGGATCCACGCGGCGGACGTGCGTGAACTTCATGGGCTGCTATGCCGCTTTCAACGGGCTCAAGGTGGCCGACGCCATCGTGCAGGCGAATCCGCGCGCGCGGGTGGCCGTCGTCTGCGTCGAGCTGTGCACGTTGCACTTCCAGAAGCTGCCGACCATGGACCACATCGTGGCCAACTCGCTGTTCGCCGATGGGGCGGCCGTCGCCATCGTCGAAGGCGCGCCGCGTCCCGGACGAATCAACCTTGCCCTCGACGCCTTTCACGCCGAGCTCGCGCCCGACAGCAGGGGGCACATGGCGTGGAACATCGGGGATACGGGCTTTCTGATGACCCTGAGCCGCTATGTGGCCGATCTGGTCGAAGGGGGGATCGGCGCGCTTACCGAGTCGCTGCTCTCGCGGGCCGAGATACACCGCTCGGCCATCGGCCACTGGGCCATCCATCCGGGGGGACGCCGGATCCTCGACGCCTGCCGGATGGAACTGGGGCTCGACGAAGCGGATCTGCAGCATTCCCGCAGCGTGCTCCGGGACTACGGGAACATGTCGTCGGCCACGATCCTGTTTGTCCTCGAACGGCTGCTTGAGGATCTGCGCCGCCGTGACGCCGCCGACGGCGAACGGGTCTTCGCCGCGGCCTTCGGTCCCGGGCTCACCATGGAGTCGGCCGTGCTGCGTGTCGTGCGGCCGCATGCCGACGCCTGAGGGGAAGGCAGGAGGGAAGGGGAGGAAGATGGGCATCGGAAATGAGGCCGACGTGGCCATCGTCGGCGGGGGACTGGCGGGGCTCACGGCCGCGCTGGATCTGGGCCGCCGCGGGTTGCGGGTGGCCCTCTTCGAACAGAAGCACTACCCGATGCACCGGGTCTGCGGGGAATATGTCTCGAACGAGGTCCTGCCGTACCTGGAATCGCTCGGCGTTCATGTCTCCGGCCTCGGCGCCCACCCCGTGCACCGCCTCTTCGCCACCGGCTGTGACGGAGGCGAAACCTGGTCGGCGCCGCTACCCCTGGGCGGATTCGGGCTCAGCCGCTACGTGTTCGAATGGCATCTGGTCGAACAGGCCCGCGCGGCCGGCGTGCGGATTTTCGAGCGCACCCCCGTGCGCACCTTCGGCCCGGCCGGCGAGCGGATGCGCGTCGTGACCGAGCAGGGGGGCGAGTGGCATGCGGCCATGGTGCTCTGCGCCACGGGTAAACGGTCGCGCCTCGACCGGCGCCTCGACCGGCGGTTCATGGATCGGCCGACGCCGTGGATGGCCGTCAAGTACCACGTCCAAGGCGGCGCCGAGCCGGGGGTCATCGCGCTGCACAGCTTTGACGGCGGGTACTGCGGGGTCGTCGGTATCGAGGGCGGCCTGGCCAACGTCTGCTACCTTGCGCACGAACGGAATCTGGGCGACGGCATTGCGGCCATGGAGCGTGAGGTCCTGTCCCGAAACCCCTGGCTTGCCCGGCTCTTCCGCGGCGCGCAGAAGATCGATCCGCGGCCGCTGGCCATCGCGCGCATCTCCTTCGCCGACCGGAGCGCGACCGAAAACCATGCCCTCATGGTGGGCGATGCGGCCGGGCTGGTGACGCCGCTGTGCGGCAACGGCATGGCCATGGCCATCGGCGCCGCCCGTCTCGCCGCCGAGTCTGCGGCCGCCTTTCTCCAGGGCGCCTGCACGCGAGCGGAGTGTGAACGCGAATACGCCGCCCGGTGGCGCAAGGCCTATCGCACGCGCATTCTCGCAGGCCGACTGCTACAGCCGCTCATGGGCGAGCCCCGGGTAACCGATCTGGCGCTGCGCGTCCTGCGGGGGATGCCCCGGCTGGCGCGGCCGGTCATCCGGGCCACCCATGGGGCTCCCCTGCGCGTCGAACGCTCCTGACAGGGCACTGACCACGGCGCAGGAATTGCGCGGGGCCGGGTACCCGAGTACACTGCCTCGTTATGGCCCAATACGAAAATTTCTATCCCGATATGGCCGCCGTCGACCATTACGAGGCGACGCGGTACGCATCCCGCGATCAGCGCTGGCTCAGCCGCGAAGAGCTCGAACTGGTGGCCCAGGCGGTCGCCGCGCTGCCGGCGCCGCGCAAACGGGTGCTCGACGCGCCGAGCGGTTACGGACGCTTTTCCCCCTACCTCGCCCAGCTGGGGCTGCGCCCGACCAACGTCGACATTTCGACCCCCATGGTCGCGCGCACCGTCTCGCGCCTGGCGCAGCAGGCGGTGGCCACGACCGGCGTGACGGGGGATCTCATCGGCGGCCTGCCGTTCGCGCCCGATGCCTTCGACGGCGCGGTTTCGATCCGCATGCTGCACAACTGGCCCGACCCGGCGCACCGGCAGGCGATTCTGCGCTCCTTTGCCGCGGTCGTGCGCGACTGGCTCGTCATCACCTTCTACGATGCGCCGCCGGTCCATCGCCTGCAGTTCGGCCTGCGCCGCCGCTTCAAGCCGAGCGCGCGCCAGTCGATGGCCATGGTCCCACGGGAGCGGTTCGTCGCCGAAGCGGCCGCCGCCGGTTTCCGCGTCGAGTCCATGCGCGCCGTGCTGCCCGTGCTGCACGCGCAGACCGTGGCCGTACTGCGGCGCGCCTGAGGCGCCGCCCGGGAGGTGCCCGTTGAGTCTTGCGCTCCTTCCATTCGTTGCCGGGGCCGCGGTCGCCGGGTACGCCGTCGCCGTGAACCGGCTCGCCCGCGCCGTGCGCCCGGCCGACGACGTCGTCCTTCACGAGGTGACGACAGTCGACGGTTGGCGGCTCGGCCTGGCCGAGTATGGCGCCCACAACGGCGGGCCCGTCGTCTTTCTGCAGCATGGGCTTGCGGCCACCCACCGCGCCTTCGACTTCCACCCCCACGGCCCGAGCCCGGCTCGGGCGCTTGCGGCCCGCGGGTATCGCGTCTTTGCCGGCAATCTTCGCGGGCGCCCCTTCGGCGACGGGATTCACACGGGGCGCGCCGCCACGTGGACGCTCTCGGATTACTTGCTTCGCGACCTGCCCGCGCTGGTGGGGTTCATCCACGGGCGCGCCGGGCGGCCGGTCCACTGGATCGGGCACTCCATGGGCGGCATTCTCGGGCTCGCCTACACGGCGCACTTCGGCGGAGGGCAGGTGGCAACTTTGACCACCCTCGGTTCTGCGCTGCACTACGGCATCGGCGGCAGCGTCTTCGCGAAGCTTCATCGCCTGCACCCCCTTTTGCGCTCCTTCCGGCGCATCCCCTGGCGGCTGGTGCAGCGCTGGAATGGTCCGCTCGGCGCGCTCGGCATCTCGCCCGACGGCATGCAGTACAATCGGCGCAATATCAGCGGGCGCACGGCCGCCATGCTTTCGGCGCATGTTTACGTCGACCTGACCGTGGCCGAACTGCTCGAACTGGCGACCACCTTCGACGGCGGCGAGGGAATTCACTGCCGTGATCTCGACTGCCGGCTTCCGCAGCTGGCGGCCCGGATTCCGGTACCCTGGCTGTCGATTGCCGGGGCGGCCGACGGCCAGTGCCCGCCGGAGACCGCCCGGTGGACGTTCGAGCGCATCGACGCGCCGCGCCGCGAGTTTCTGCTCGCCGGCCGGGCGCAGGGGTTCGGGGCGGATTACGGCCACTTCGACCTCGTCTGCGGGCGGCGTGCCGACGAAGAGATCTGGGCTCCCGTGCGCCGGTTCATCGAGGCCGCCGAACCGAAGGCGGCGGCGGCCGGCCGATTTTGACGGCGCTCGATCCCCCGTGCTATAACATAGGCGCCGTAAACCCGAAAATCCGTTTCCGCATCGGAGGCAATTCCATGACCACCGTGGCCACGCAGGACAAGAAAATCAAGATCCTTCTCGTCGACGACATGAGCAACTTTCTCGATCTCGAGGTGAGTTTCCTTCGTCGCAGCGACTGCGTGATCATCACGGCGAACGACGGCATCGACGCCCTGAAGAAGACGAAGACCGAGAAGCCCGACATCGTGCTGCTCGACATCGAGATGCCGCGCATGACCGGTATCGAATGCTGCCGCATCATCAAGAGCGATCCGGCCACGAAGTCGATTCCTGTCGTCATGGTGACGAGCACCTCGAAGCGCGAAGAGAGCTTCGCCGCCGGGGCCGACGACTTCTGGCAGAAGCCGATCAACGAACTGGCTTTTCTGGAGGGGATCAAGAAGTTCGTCCCCATCAAGGAGCGCCAGGACAAGCGGGTTGCCGTCGGACTGCAGGTCGACTACCGCATCGGTGAGAACAAGGACAAGCTCGTGCAGGCCTTCACGAAGGACGTCAGCACGAGCGGCATGTTCGTCATCACGCGCGACACGCTGCCGATCGGCGTGCCGCTCGAGGTTGAATTCCGCATTCCCCCCGGGCGCATCGTAAAGGCGTCGTGCGAGGTCATGCGTGAGCTGCGCGATGAGAGCGACGGCCACTACATCGGCGGCATGGGGCTCAAGTTCGTGAGCCTCGAAGAAGACGACCGCCGGGCCCTCGAGAGTTTCATCGCGGGGAGCTGACCCCCGTGCCTCCGGTCGAACTGGCGTTCGACAGCCCCGAAAGCCTCCGGGCGGCCCTCGAAGACATCCGCAGGACCGCCAGGGTCACCCCGGACCATCCCGTTGCCGGCACGGTAACCGTGCGCGTGCGCTTCGGTGCGCACACGCTCGAGCTGATGGGCATCGGGCGAGAGCGCTTTGTTCTTCTGACCGACGAGCCGTCCGACCTGCGGTATCAGACGGAACGGTTTCTCGACGCGGTCGGCCTGGCCGGCGGCGAACCGGTGGCGGCGCCGTCGAACGGGAGGGCCGAGTCCCCCGCAGCCGTGCCCCCTATCGTACAGGACGCGGGGGCCGCACCCGAATCTTCACTGCCCGGCGCAGACGAACCCGAGGGCGCCGGTTCCGAGGCCGGCGAGGCCGACGAGGCCGAAGTCGAGGCCCTGCGCCGCGAATACCAGGGCAAGGACCCCATCGTGCAGGAGCTCAAGCGCATTCAGGCGCTGCCGGTTCCCCAGAAGCTGCGGCTCGCCCAGGACGGCGACCTCATGCAGCGCAATCTGCTGATGCGCATGTACGGCAAGATGGTGTTCGAGGCGCTTCTGCACAACCGCGCATCACCGAGGCCGAGGTGGCGAAGCTGGCGAAACTGGCGACCCTCCCCGCGCACCTGCTGACCGCCATCGCGGCGCGGGGCAACTGGGTGCGCAACGAGCGCATCCGAAACGCGCTGCTCGGCAACTTCCGCCTGCCGCAGGCCATCGTGCAGAAGATCGTCTCGACCCTCACGAAACAGGAAGTGCGCGGACTGCTGCAGCGCCGCGACCTGCCGCAGGCCGTGCAGGCCGCCGTCCGTCAGCAGGCGGCGCGCCTGTCCAGTTGAGATTGCCGCTCCGGCCGTCCATCCCCCGGAGCCGCGGCCGACAGCGCGCGGTTCTCCGTTCTTTCCGCGGCGGAACCCTGTACAATCATGGCTTCCACTTTCGGGGGCGGCAGAGAACACATGGCAGAGACCGTGCAGGAAATCCGGGCGTCAGAACCGGGGCGCATCGATCGGACGGTTCAGGAGCTGACCGGGCTCACCCGTGCGCGGGTACGGGCGCTGTTCGACAACGGCTGCGTGAGCCGCAACGGAAAGCCCGTGGCCGAGGCCGGCGAATTGATCCGGGCGGGCGATCGCATCCGCGTAAAGTTCGACCCGGAGCGCCGATACCGCGAGCGGCCCCCCGTGCGCTCCTCGAAGTTCCGCCTCCTGTTCGAGGACGAGCACCTCGTCGTCGTCGACAAGCCGTCCGGCATCCTCAGTGTGCCGACCGAGAAGCGCGAGCCCAATACGCTCGTGCACGAGGTCGCGAAGTATGTGAACCGGGGGCCGATCATCCGCCGCAAGGTCGGGATCGTCCACCGGCTCGATCGCGACACCTCGGGCGTGCTCGTCTTCGGCAAGACCGAGGGAATCGCGCGGGCGCTCAAGGACCAGTTCGCGGCCCGCAAGCCCGAGCGCGTGTACCTGGCCTTCGTCGCGGGCGCGCTCGAGCCGGCCGAGGGGACCTTTCGCAGCCACCTGGCGACGGCCCCCGACCTCGACCAGTACTCCACTGCCGACGCCACGCGGGGAAAGCTCGCCGTCACGCACTACCGGGTCCTGGAGCGCACTGACGTCTGGTCGTTCGTCGAGGTGACGCTCGAGACCGGGCGGCGCAACCAGATCCGCGTGCATATGGCCGAGGCCGGGCACCCGGTGCTCGGCGACACCCGCTATCGCAAGGATCTCGCTTCACGGGGCGGGTGGCGCCCGCGGAGGCTGGCGCTGCACGCGGCCGTGCTCGGCTTCACGCATCCGATCACCGGCGAAAAACTGCGCTTCGAGTCGGCGCTGCCGCCGGAGTTTGCCGCCTTTCGCCGAGCGGCGAGGCAGGCACCCGCAGGCGAGGAGCCTCGCGCCGCCCATGCGAAACCGGCGCCCCAGGGGGCTCCGGCAAAGCGGGGCGCGCCCCGGGATTCGGCGCCGCGCGATTCAGCCCATCGTAAGCCCGCACGTCAGCCCGCACGTCGCGGCTCCCCACCCCCGGAATCCGCCCCCCGGCCTACCGTCGACCCGAAAAAGCGCAAGCGCCCGAAGGCTTGACGCATATGCTCCTCTCGACGACACTGAACGTTCGCCCAGGGAGGACCGGAATGACCACCCAATCCGTTTCAACCGCTGCCGGGCAGCTGCCGCCCCTGCTGCAGCGCGTCGTCGATCTCAGCCCGCGCCTGTGGATGGCCGCCGATCGCTCGCCGCTTTTCCGGCATCTCGTTTTTCGACCCGCCAGCTACGGGCTGCTTCTCGGCGCGCTCGTCGCGCGGCGCCTGGGGGGGCCGCGGACGTGGGACGAATACATCCGCCCGTTCATGCGCGCCTTCGGCCGCGCGCGCACGGGCCCACTCGCCGCGTACCTGAAGCTCGACCCGCAGGACATGGGCGACCTGGGCCGCCTGCAGGATTTCGAGGATCGCATGTGGGGGGTCGAAGGGCATTGGGAATCGCGCGGGAAAGACGAGGCCGTCAAGGTCGAGACCGCGTGCCCCTATGCGGCCATGATCCGGCGCTTCGATCTGCCGGAGTTCTGCACCGACGTCATTCACCACTTCGAATCGGCTACCTACGAAGCGCTCAATCCGTCCTATACGCTCGCGCCGCTCGACGGCACGCTGCTGTCAAAAGGAGACGGCCCCTGCCGCTTCTGCCACCGCCTGCGCACGACGAGCTGAGGGCCGAAGAAGGGGCCGTTAGTCCGGGCGGTTCCCGTACGGATCCGGGGGGAGCATGATGCGTACCCGCCCGCGCAGCGTGCGGATATGCTCCACCGAACGAAACGTGCGGTACTCGGCCGGCCGCCCCATGGCCTGCAGGAGTTCGCGCCGCAGATCGAGGGCCGCGACGCTCTGCCCGTGGGCCGCGAGGTAGTCGGCCCGTTCGGCCTGCAGGCGATAGAGCTCGGCCAGACGGCCATCCCGGGCAGGCGAGCGGGGCAGGGCGCGCGCGAAGCGGAGCTCGGCGGCAAGTTCGTCATCGTCGGCGGGCGGCGGACGGCAGCCGAGCCTGCGGCGAAGGTGAAGCGCGGCCTGCATCGCGGGGGACAATCCGCTCAGATTGCCGCGTAGCCGGCCGCCGTTCCAGTCGACCACGACGCGCCCGTCGCACGTCCGGTACTCGATGCCGTGCGGGATGAGCCGGAGCGGATCGAGACGGCGCCCGGCCATGAGGTGCTCGGCTAGTGCGGCCGCCGCCATGCGGTACGCGGCGTCGTTCAGGCCCAGCCGCGCATAGTCTTCGAACGCGCCGGCGAGGTCGCCTCCGGCCAGCTTCACTTCGGCCTGCCAGCCGCCCTCTTCGGCCGGTGCCGGCAGCGAAAGCCACAGCGTCGCCAGCGCATCGTCGTCGAGCAGCGACTGAAATCCCGCGCCCGTGATGGCTTCGCGCACCTGGGCCGCGGTCGTGGTGTCGGCGGCCATCCCCTGCAGAAAGATTGCGCTGCGCTCCCGCAGAAGCCGGACGCGGTCGCTCGCGTCGGGGGCACGGCGCAGGATTTCGACGAGCACGGGAAGACCCGAGGGGCCCGTCGCAAAGTGCTCGGTCAGCTCAGAAAGCGTGTCGGCCGGAACGAGCCGGAAATCGACCTTCGCGAGCCACGGGGCCGCCTCGCGGGCCGGCAGCGAACGGATGTACGCCGCCAGCCACGCCTGTTCGACCGTTCTCGTGCGCTCGTCGGCGGGTTGCTGCCACCGCCGCTCGGGAGCGCCGAATGCGCGCCCCAGCTCGACGCCGCAGAAGTGAACGAGGCGTTCGGGCGGCAGCGTGATCTCGGCTGCGAGCGCCTGCCGCTCTACCGCACTCCCCATCATGAGGATGCGAGCCACGTGGGCGCAGTGCGGCCCCTCGTCGTCGTTCGAGAATCCAAGAAGGAGAGTAATGAGCAGGGTAAGCATCAGACGCGTCCGCCAGGCATGGTGTCAGGAGCCCTCAATCGGCATGGGCCCGCCCGTGCAGAATCGTGCGGCCCCCCGTAGGATGATAGCCGCGATGCAGGCACCGGCCAAGCAACCCGTCAGCGTACTCGTGGTCGACGACGACCCGGATATCCGGGAGAGCATCCGGCTCTTTCTGGAGGCCCATGGATACGCCGTGACGACCGCGCGCGACGGGGCCGAAGGGCTCGAACGCCTCACCGTGGATCCCCCCGACGTACTGCTGCTCGATCTCATGATGCCGGGCATGAGCGGAACCGAACTGATGGTGCGCATGCGCGAACTGCGCCTGCACATTCCCACGGTCGTCATTTCGGCCGACACCGAGGCGCCCCGGCGCCTGCGCGGCCAGGCTGCCGAGGGGATGCTGATCAAACCGTTCAGCCTGGCTTCGCTGCTGCCGATCATCGAGCGGCAGGCCCGCCGCGGCGCGGGGGCGAGGGCCGGCGATCCTCAGCCCTGAACCTGCTGAGAAATGATCAGGTTCTCGTTGGCCTGACGCAAGCGGTTGCAGAGCGCCTTCGTAAACGCGCGGTATACCTTGAGGGCAGTCGCTTCGTTCTGCTCGAGAATCTCTTCGAAATCGGCGTGCGAAATCGTCAGAAGCTCCGAGTCGTCGAGGGCGACGACGGTGGCGCTGCGCGGATTGTCGTCGATGAGCGCGATCTCGCCGAAGTGATTGCCGGGGAGCAGGTGGGTGATCTTCTTCTTGTGGAGACCGAGCCCCTTGTAGATGTCGACCGCGCCCTTCTTGATGATGTAGAGCATGCGATCGGTCAGCTCGCCCTCGCGGATAATCTCCGTGCCACGTGGAACCTTGACGGTCTTGAGCACGCGGTTGATCGGGATCAGTTCCATGCTCGTCAGCTCACGGAAAATGAAGACCGTCTTCAGATATTCCGTATTCTCCATTCACGCCTCCAGCAACTGTTCGGTGGCCAGCAGACCCTGCGCGAGCAGGGGAATCATGAGTTCGTGCTGACCGGTCAGGTGAAATCCTCTGCCGCCCCCGCCCGTCGGCCGTCCGACGACATTGGTCAGGGGACGGTAGTGACGGACAAAATCGAAATTCACGGTCGTGAACTGATCGACCCGGTGCCCCAGATTGCGCACGAGCGTGAGCGCTTTGAGGAATACTTCGGGCATCAGCACGGCCGAACCGACGTTGAGGTACACGCCCGCCTCGAGCTGGGCCGTGACCCCCGCGAAAATGCGGAAATCCTGCAGGGTCGCGGCTCCGATGGCGGCGCCGTCGGCGGTCGGATGCAGGTGTACGACGTCGGTGCCCAGGGCGACGTGGGCCGTGACGGGGACGCCGAGATCGATCGCGCGGGCGAGGATCGACACGTCGGCGTGCGGCGCCCCGTGGGCGACGAGCCGCTTCGCGACGGCGCCGGCAAGCCCCTCGCCCCGCGAAGCCGCCTCACGGGCGGCCCCGTTCAGAAATTCAGCCGTTTCGAGCGTGACGCCGAAGCTGCCGTCGCGCAGGCTCTCGTCGACGTCTTCGCTCGTGCGCCCGGCCAGGGCGATCTCGACGTCGTGAACCAGTACGGCGCCGTTCATCGACAGGGCCGAAACGTAGCCGCGCTCCATGAGTTCGATGAGCACGGGCGCGAGGCCGACCTTGACGACGTGGGCCCCGATGGACCAGTGGAGCACGCGCCCGCCCCGGCGCGCGGTCACGATGCGCGCGGCAATCTCGCGCAGATCGGCCGCGCCGAGGAGGTTCGGCAGGCCGCTCCAGAAATCGGCGAAGCTGGCGCCGTTCTGCGGACGCCGGGCGAAGTCCTCCCGGTGCACCTTGCTCTTGCGCTCTGCCAGGCGGGTATAGCGGATATCTCCGGGCGCTATCGGATCGCCGAGCTTCATGTCGCTGGCATGAAAAGCACCTCGTCGACGATCTCGCACACGGTGTGCTCGATCATGAGGTGCACTTCCTGAATCCGTGCGGTGTCCTGCAGCGGCACGATGACGGGAATGTCGACGAGCGGCGCGGCCTTGCCGCCGTCGCGCCCGAGCAGGCCGGCGGTCACGAGGCCGCGCTGCTTGGCCGCCTGGAGGGCGCGGATGATGTTCGGCGAATTACCGCTCGTCGTGATCGCGAGCAGAAGGTCGCCGGGCTGCCCGAGCGCCTCGATCTGTTTGACGAAGACTTCGTGAAAATGGAAATCGTTGCCCACGGCCGTGAGAATGCTGCTGTCGGTCGTGAGGGCGATGGCGGCCAGGGGAGGGCGATCGACCTTGTACCGGTTGACCAGCTCGGCCGCCAGATGCTGGGCATCGGCGGCGCTGCCGCCGTTTCCGCAGAGGAGCACTTTGCGGCCGGTGCGATAGACCTCGATGACCGCTTCGACCAGCGGGGCGGTCTGGGCGCCCATTGCCTCGGCCACCCGGGCGGCCGAGCGTCCGGCTTCGCCGAGCAGGGCGCGGGTGCGTTCGCGAACGTCAATCATGCGGGAACATTTCCATCCGCCGGGAGTGCGGGCCAGCCGGCCTCCGGGCCTGCAGTCATTCAATCACAGCCCGCCGGGAGGGCGCAAACGGCCTCGGGGGCGTGCGCCCGCCCCCGTCTTTCGAGTTCCGTCGAGCTCCGGCCCGGCTTCGCCCCCGAATCTTCTTTGACAGACGAAGTTACCTCTGCTAACCTGATTAGATTAACTTGCGCTTGCACAGCGCGGGGTGTGTCATGGTCACCCAGGGCACGCTTTCCGGGCTGTGAGTTGCGTCAACGGCAAGACCACGGTAAACTGATCGTTTTCCTGTCTGCTGGCGTAGCTCAACTGGCAGAGCACCTGACTTGTAATCAGGAGGTTATCGGTTCGATTCCGATCGCCAGCTCCATCGTCACAGGCGCACCCGGTAACGCGTCCGCGTACATCCAGCAGGCACGACCGGTCGGTTATCGCACTCGGAGGGGTTCCCGAGTGGCCAAAGGGATCAGACTGTAAATCTGACGGCTCAGCCTTCGAAGGTTCGAATCCTTCCCCCTCCACCACTTTTTCTGGATGGTTTTCAGTTCGGTTGTTTGTTTCGGGGTAGTACGGGTTGATTAGCGGGAATAGCTCAGTTGGTAGAGCGTCAGCCTTCCAAGCTGAATGTCGCGGGTTCGAATCCCGTTTCCCGCTCCAGATTTGAATGCAAGGCCCACGTAGCTCAGATGGTAGAGCACGTCCTTGGTAAGGACGAGGTCACCAGTTCAATCCTGGTCGTGGGCTCCAGTTTTCACCTTATCTTCGACGCCGAGGAGAGCGAAGCATGGCAAAGGCGAAATTTGAGCGGAAGAAGCCGCACGTCAATATCGGCACGATCGGTCACGTCGACCACGGCAAGACCAGTCTGACGGCCGCGATCACCAAGGTGCTGGCCGAGACCGGCGGCGCGACCTTCACGGCCTACGACCAGATCGACAAGGCCCCCGAAGAACGCGAGCGCGGCATCACGATCGCGACGGCCCACGTCGAATACGAGACCGAAAACCGCCACTATGCCCACGTCGACTGCCCGGGCCACGCCGACTACGTGAAGAACATGATCACGGGCGCGGCGCAGATGGACGGCGCCATCCTGGTCGTCAGCGCGGCCGACGGCCCGATGCCTCAGACGCGTGAGCACATCCTGCTCGCCCGCCAGGTCGGCGTGCCGGCCATCGTCGTCTTCCTGAACAAGATGGACATGGCCGACCCCGAGCTGGTCGAG
>JAWLHK010000028.1:0-54709 GCA_041690355.1 bacterium
ACGCGGCCCGCCGCAGGCGCCCGCGGCGGCCTTTCCTGCCGTGAAGCCGGGGTGTAAGATGGAACGATATTCCGGCCGCTTCGGGCACCGGCCCGGCGCGGAGTCGTTCCGCCCCCACATGCAAGTCCCGGAGGGTCTCATGCTGTTCAAACGAGCTGAAGGTACGCTGGTCCGCGACATCCCCTCAGTGCGCCGCATGCTGCCGTATGTCATGCGCGGGCGCAACGAGTCGGCCGTGTATTTCGAGCAGCGGCTCATCGTCGATCGGACGCTCGAATACATCCGGGCGTGGAATCAGGCGCACCCCGACGACGAGATGACCCTCTTCCAGATCATTCTGGCCGGGGTCGTACGGGCAATCTATCTGCGCCCCCATATGAATCGCTTCACGGTCGGCGGGCGGGTATACCAGCGCAACGCCGTCGAGATTTCGTTCGCAGTCAAGAAGAGGCTGACCGATGAGGCGCGGATGACGGCGGTCAAGGCGAGCTTCAAGGGCACCGAGACGCTGCACGAAATCCGGCGTATGGTCGACGAGGCCATCGGCGAAGGGCGCGGCGACAAGGAGACGACATCCGAGACCGAGATGAACTGGGTGCTCAAGGTTCCCGGCCCCTTGCTCCGCGTCATCATGTGGGCGCAGAAACAGCTCGACGCCATGAACCTCCTGCCGGCGGCGATGATCCGGAACGATCCGCTCTATTGCAGCATTTTTCTCGCGAACCTGGGGAGCGTCGGCATCGATTCCGGCTACCACCACATGTATGAATACGGCACGGCGCCCCTCTTCGGGGTCATCGGACGGCGTAAGAAGGATCAGGTCGTGTCCGAAGACGGCCAGGTAAGCGTGCACGACGTGGTCGACAACAAGTTCACGTTCGACGAGCGCTCAACCGACGGGCTCTATTGCGCCAAGAGCCTCGAGCTCTTCAAAACCTTCGTCGAGAATCCCACCCTTCTTGAAACTCCCCCCGGAGCTCCCGGAGAGAAGCTGGTTGTTCAGGCCCGCGCCTGACCCACCCGGAGGCTGCTATTCCGTTCGCCCCGAGCTGACGACGCGAAACGGCGTGTAGCGCGACAGCGAGGGGCCAAGTCGGACATCGGTCGCCAGTCGTCGGTAAACAAGTTCGAAGGTGCCCACGTGTTCTAGGGAACAGCGCGTTCGACGAGCGTCATCCTGCGCAGTCTATCCAATGCGGAAATGTCGTCCGGTTTCCGCACGAGGTAACGCAGGATGAGCACTCCCTGTGCCTCGGGACTGTGAATCACGCGCCCCTCCCCCGCCGTCTTGTCCTTCAGAGTCAGGAAGACGCGCGTGGGCCCCGTCACGCCTGCGGAATTTCCGACATTCGCGAAAGTGGACGTCCGGGGATCGATGAATTGGGCGCTCCAGTAGTCGGCATGGTGCGGAAAGGTGAGCCGCAGCGGCCCCGCGCGCAGGTCGAAGACCATGGCGCTGTACAGCAGGTCGGGGCTCGGCCGCACGATCGTGCGCCAGGTCTCGTCGGGAAGCCGCTCGTGGTGAAACCGGTTCACGCCGCCGGCGATTTCAGCGAGCCCTTCCATGGCGCGGCCGGCCTGGCGCGCGGGATAACGTAGAACGGCGGTGGAAACGGCCGCGAGAATGACGGCCGCGGTCGCGAGCATGAGCAGGAGGTATCGCATCAACGCCCCTCTCCCGCTTCGACGGCGGGAAGCGGGTAGCGCTCGAGGTTGCGCACCAATTCCACGTCAGGACGGTACAGGCGCATGGTCAACCCGATGGGTCCCTCCGGCGGCGAGGGGAGCCAGAAGCGCGCTCCCGCAGGCCGCTCGGGCGCGACATCGATGACGATGGGATACGGTTCGCCCTCCAGTTCCTGGCTCAACCAGGCATAGCGCCCTTCCGCATTCGGAAAGAGGTAATCGTCGGCGGCATAGAGGGTCAGGCTCCACCACTCGGCGGGAATCGGGCGTTCGATGCGGATGCGATGATGTCGGCCCCCGTCGAGGCGCCGGATCGGCTCGCCGCGCAGAATGTTCCGCAGAGAAAACGGTTCACCCGCCTGCGCCTGCAGATAGAGCGCCTCGGCAGAGGAATTCGCGAAGAGGCCGAAACGCGCGATGACGGCCCGCGTGATGGGATCGGTATCCTGGGCGCCGATGTTGCGGATGGCCATCCACCCGCGCGGATTCACGAGGGTGACCTGCCGCATGTGAGCCAGGAGGACGGCCGCTGCAACCACGACGGCGAGCAGGACCCCCGCCGCAACCGCGATCATGGTGGGTACGGGGCGCCAGGGGGCAGTGGCAGGGGACGTGACGGCCGCAGGGATCGACATGGCGAGAGTATATCGGCTTGATGGTGAGCGGCAATGCCCAGGAAACGCATTTGGCCTGCCAAGGAACTAGGTGGCCGCAGTCGCTCGAATATCTTGTCAGATTACGAGGCCGTTATTCAATTTTCACTGAGCTCGGTTTCCTCTGAGAGTTTACCACGACTCTGAAACACTCCTAGTGCTTCCCGGGCTATGTTACGGAGGTGAAGCCAGTAACCTTGGTCTTGAACAAAATTGAGCGGTGGATAGTTGTCTGGAAGCGCTGCGGCAGCGCTCTCCCACGCTCGGTGCACCCTTTCGACAGCATCAATTTCGGCTTGGGTAAATACAGGTGCGATGAAATGCGCCGGTCGTGGGGATGGAACCCAGTCTTCCCAGCTATTGATCAACTCATAGGGCGCGTTAACAAAAGGCACGCGTTTTTCGTAGTCCAACTGCTCCTCGAAGGACGCCAATACCTCGAGTTCCTCGATCACTCGATTGCGAATTCGTTGTAGCACAACTTGCGGTGATGGTTCCGAGTCCATAGCCGTGTCTTCAAGGCGCCTTATGTTGTAGGTTTGCACTTGTTCAGCTTCCACATAATATCAAGAGTCTATGGTGTGAGAACAAGAACAAAGCCGGAAGTGCCACCCTTCTTTTTTGTTAAGGTGGGGGAGGCAAGCCCAAGGAAGCCTACTCGGCGCACAGCCGGAAATGCAACTTTTTCTTCCTCGCCGACCGGCGGGGCCGGATACAGCTGCGGGTTATGGAATGTTCGATTTCGACTACGGAAGTCCGTACAATGGACGCATGTGCGGACGCATGACCCTGCATACCCCGAAGAACGAGCTCGAAGCGGCCTTCGACCTGAAGGGCCTTCCCGAGTTGGAACCGAGGTACAACATTGCGCCGACGCAGCCGCTGCTGATCGTGCGCGAGGGGCCGGGCGGCGTGCGCGAAGCCGCGTGGACGCGCTGGGGGCTCGTGCCCTCCTGGGCCAAGGATCCTTCCATCGGCTCCAGGATGATCAATGCTCGCGCGGAGACGGCCTTCGACAAGCCCGCCTTCCGGAGCGCCATGAAGCGGCGCCGCTGCCTGATACCAATCTCCGGCTTCTACGAGTGGAAGAAGGGGAGCGGCAAGGTCAAGCAGCCGTACTTCATCCACCGGCCCGACGGCGCGCCGCTCGCCCTTGCCGGAATCCATGAATACTGGGAGGGACACGACGGCGCGTTTGAGTCATCGGCTCTGCTCACTTGCGGCCCGAACGGCGTCATGGAGGCGGTGCACGATCGGATGCCCGTCATTCTTCACCCCGACGCCTGGGATACCTGGCTCGATGGCACCGTGAGCCGCGAGGGACTCGAGATGCTGCTCGTCCCCTGCCCTGACCATGATCTTGTACTCACGCCGGTCAGTACGGCGGTCAACAATCCCCGGAACCAGGGGGCGGAGCTCATTGCCGCAGTTGCCGCCTGACATTCAGTCGGGCTACCTCGCCGAGCACGAGAGTTCGTGGCCCGGGCGGACGCAAGAACCGGAGAGATTGGCGGTGCGATGATGTTTCTGGTGCTGATTGGGCCAAAAGGGAGCGGGAAGAGTCACATCGGCCGGCTGCTGGAGCGCAACCTCGGCGTCCGCTTTTTCCATGTGGAACCACTCTGGATGGAGTACCACGCCGCCTGCGCCGCCGAGGGACGGCAGCCTTCGATTCCCGAAGGAATCCGTCGCGTGCATCCCCACATCGCGCAGGCACTGGCGGAACAGACACATGTCTGCGTCGAAACGACCGGCGCTTCTCCCGAGATTCTGGACGCGCTCCTCACACTCGCCCCGGCCGAGGAACGCGGCGTGCTTCGCCTCGAGGTTCCGCTCAACCTTTGTCTGGAACGCATCGAGGCACGCGACCCCACGCACCAGATCCCCCTGGATCGCCCGATGATCGAGAAGGTACACGCCCTCAGCGAAGCCTTGGAGCTCCCCGCAGCGCTCACCCTCCGTAACCTCGACCTTCGCGATGAGGAGATCCTCATGGCAGTCTGCAAGGCCTTTCCGGCCCTGAACCAGTGAACGGCCCACTCGAAGGGCGCTGAGCTGCCCGACCGCCCGGCTGTCGATTCAGGCACAAAAAAAAGCGCTCCGAAGAGCGCTTCTTGAAAGAATAACCGAACGTGACTCAGCGGGTGAGCGCGACTTCCTGGCGAACCAGCGAGCGCTTGAGCGCCAGCTCGGCCGCGAGGTAGTCCTCATTGCGCATCTCGAGCCCCGCGAGGGTCTCTTCGGCACGCTTCTGGGCGGTCTTCGCGCGTTCGACGTCGATCTCGGGCGCCGCCTCGGCGGCGTCAGCCAGCACGATGACCTTGCCGTGCCCGACTTCGACGAAGCCGCCGGCGATGGCGAAGGTGCCGTTGGTCGAACCACTGCGGTAGACCAGCCGCCCGGGCTGAAGCAGGCTGAGCAGTTCCGTGTGCCCCGGAAGGACACCGAGTTCGCCCTGTCCGCCCGGAAGCAGAACTTCGTCTACTTGCTGCGAGAGGACCCGCCGGTCGGGGGTCACGATTTCGAGCTGAATGCGATCCATCGCGTCCGCTTTCCGTTACAGGTTCTTGGCCTTTTCGATCGCTTCTTCGATGGCGCCGACCATGTAGAAGGCCTGCTCGGGCAGGCTGTCGTGCTTGCCGTCGACGATTTCCTTGAAGCCGCGGATGGTGTCGGAGAGCTTCACGAAACGGCCCGGGCTGCCCGTGAACTGCTCGGCGACGAAGAACGGCTGCGACAGGTAACGCTGCAGCTTGCGGGCGCGCGAGACGACCAGCTTGTCTTCTTCGGAGAGTTCGTCCATGCCGAGAATCGCGATGATGTCCTGCAGGTCCTTGTAGCGCTGCAGAACCTGCTGCACCGAGCGGGCCACCGCGTAGTGCTCGTCGCCGAGGATCTTCGGATCGAGGATGCGGCTCGTCGAGTCGAGCGGATCCACCGCGGGGTAAATCCCGAGTTCCGAAATCGCGCGCGAAAGCACCGTCGTGGCGTCGAGGTGGGCGAAGGTCGTCGCCGGAGCCGGGTCGGTCAGGTCGTCGGCGGGGACGTAGACGGCCTGCACCGAGGTAATCGAACCCTTGGTGGTCGACGTGATGCGTTCCTGCAGTTCGCCCATTTCGGTCGACAGCGTCGGCTGGTAACCCACGGCGCTCGGGATGCGGCCGAGAAGCGCCGAGACTTCCGAACCCGCCTGGGTGAAGCGGAAAATGTTGTCGACGAAGAGCAGCACGTCGCGCCCTTCTTCGTCGCGGAAGTATTCGGCCATCGTCAGGGCCGAGAGCGCCACGCGGGCACGCGCGCCCGGGGGTTCGTTCATCTGGCCGTAGACGAGAACCGCCTGGCTCTTGGTCAGGTCCTTCAGATTGATGACGCCCGAGTCCTGCATTTCATGGTACAGGTCGTTTCCTTCGCGGGTGCGCTCGCCGACGCCGGCGAACACCGAGAAGCCGCCGCGCTCGACCGCCATGTTGCGGATGAGTTCCATCAGCAGAACCGTCTTGCCCACGCCGGCGCCGCCGAAGAGGCCGATCTTGCCGCCGCGGGTGTAGGGGGCCAGCAGGTCGATGACCTTGATGCCCGTTTCGAGCATCTGCACCTTCACGTCCTGATCGACGAACTTCGGGGGCTCGCGGTGAATGGGTAGGCGCTTCTCAGACTTCACTTCGACCGGAAGCTCGTCGACCGGCTCGCCGACCACGTTGAAGATGCGGCCGAGCGTCGCCGTGCCGACGGGCACCGTGATCTGGTTGCCGGTGTTGACCGCAGCCATGCCGCGAACGAGACCGTCGGTCGAGTCCATGGCGATGGTGCGCACCGTGTTCTCGCCGAGGTGCTGCGCAACCTCGAGCACCAGGTTCCCTTCGCGCTTGTCGATCGTCGGGTTCGTGACCCGGAGCGCCGTGTAGATTTCGGGCAGATTGCCGTCTTCGAAGTAGACGTCGACGACGGGGCCGATCACCTGCTTAATAACGCCGTTGCTCATGTTTCCATTCCTCAGGCAAAAATGCGAATACTCTGCGTAGCGTTGCGCGCGCCCTTACTTCAGGGACTCGGCGCCGCTCACGATTTCCATCAGTTCCTTGGTGATTGCCGCCTGGCGCGCCCGGTTGTACTGCAGCGACAGCCGTCCAATCGCCTTCTTGGCGTTGGTCGAAGCGCTGTCCATGGCGCTCATGCGGGCGGCGTGCTCGGCCGCAATCGAATCGAGCAGCGCCCGGTAGACGTGCAGACGCACGCTCTGCGGCAGCAGCTGATTCAGGATCTCACCGCGGTTCGGTTCGTAAATGAAGTCGATGAGGCGCGTACCTTCGGGAGTCTCTTCGACCTTGGTTTCCCCAGGCGCGGCGGCCAGCGGCAGCAGCTGATCGCACATCATCTTCTGGTTGATGACGCTCACGAAGTGGTTGTACACGACGTACACACCCTGGTACTCGCCCGCCAGAAACTGATCCATGGCCTGGTTGGCGATGGATGCGGCCTTGGCGAAATCGAGCCGATCGAAGATGCCGGTGTGGTGCTCGACGATGCTGGCCTTGCGGCGCTTCAGCAGGTCATTCACCTTGCGGCCGATCGTGACGATGTCGACCTGCGTGCCGGCCGCCTGCTTTTCATCAATAAAAGCGACCGTGCGCTTGAAGACGTTGGCGTTGAACGCGCCGCAGAGCCCGCGGTCGGAGCTGATGGCGATGACCAGTACCTTCGACTCGGCTTCGGGCTTCAGCAGAAGCGGGTGCTCGTCGGTGCTGATCTGCGCCGCCAGGCCGCGCACGACTTCGGTCGTCTTCTCGGAGTAGGCCGAGAAGGCGGTGATGCGCTCCTGCGAACGCCGCAGCTTGCTCGCCGCGACCATCTTCATGGCCTTGGTGATCTGCTGCGTGCTCTTGACGCTGACGATACGGCGTCGGATTTGCTTCAGTGAGGGCATAGTTCATCCGGGGCAGAACGGGTTCCGCCCGAAAATTCTCAGACGGTGAACACTTTCTTGAACTCGGCCAGGGCGTCGTTCAGCTTGCTCTTGAGCGCGTCGTCGATGATCTTCTTCTCACGCATGGTGGGGAGGATATCGTTGTACTTGGTATCGAGAAACTCGTTAAGTTCCTTCTCATACCGTTTCAGCGCGCTCACCGGATAATCGTCGGTGTAGCCGTTCGACGTCGCAAAGATGATGAGCACCTGGCGTTCGAACGGGAGCGGCTTGTACTGCTCCTGCTTGAGGATTTCGGTCAGGCGGGCGCCGCGGTTCAGCGAGCGCTGCGTGGCAGCGTCGAGGTCGGAGCCGAACTGCGCGAAAGCGGCCAGCTCGCGGTACTGCGCCAGCGAAAGACGCAGCGTGCCCGCGACCGAGCGCATCGCCTTGGTCTGAGCCGAGCCACCGACGCGGCTCACCGAGATACCGACGTTCACGGCCGGGCGGATACCCGAGTTGAACAGGTCGGTTTCGAGGAAGATCTGACCGTCGGTAATCGAGATGACGTTCGTGGGAATGTAGGCCGACACGTCACCGGCCTGGGTTTCGATGATCGGCAGCGCCGTCAGCGAACCGGCACCCAGATCGTCGGAGAGCTTGGCGGCGCGCTCGAGCAGGCGGCTGTGCACGTAGAACACGTCGCCGGGGAAAGCTTCGCGGCCCGGCGGGCGGCGCAGCAGCAGCGAAAGCTGGCGGTAGGCGACGGCCTGCTTCGAGAGATCGTCGTAAATGATGACGGCGTGGCGCTTCGAGTCGCGGAAGTATTCGCCGATGGTCGCGCCGGTGTACGGGGCGATGTACTGCATCGGAGCCGCTTCGGCGGCCGTGGCGGCGACGATGATCGTGTAGTCGAGGGCGCCGTTTTCACGCAGTTTTTCGACGACCTGGGCCACCGTGCTCTGCTTCTGGCCGACGGCGACATAGATACAGATGACGTCGAGCCCCTTCTGGTTGATGATCGTGTCGACGGCGACGGCGGTCTTGCCGGTCTGGCGGTCGCCGATGATGAGCTCGCGCTGCCCGCGGCCGATGGGGATCATCGAGTCAATGGCCTTGAGGCCGGTCTGCAGCGGCTCGTGCACCGACTTGCGGGCGACGATGCCGGGGGCCTTGATTTCGACGCGGCGCTTCTGCGTGCCGGCGATGGGCCCTTTGCCGTCGATCGGGTCGCCGATGGCGTTCACGACGCGGCCGAGCAGGGCGTCGCCGACCGGCACGCTGACGATCTCGCCGGTGCGCTTGACGCTCTGGCCTTCCTTGATGTGCAGCCCTTCACCGAGAACGGCGACGCCGACGTTGCCTTCTTCGAGGTTGAGGGCCATGCCGCGCAGGCCCCCTTCGAATTCGACAAGTTCCATGGCCATGACGTTGTCGAGGCCATGCACGCGCGCGATCCCGTCACCGTACGAGAGCACGGTGCCCGTTTCCCGGACTTCGACCTTCTTGTCGTAGTCCTTGATCTGCTGCTTGATAATCTTGCTGATTTCTTCGGCTCGGATTTCCATCGGGATCCTCGTTGACCTTGAAAGCCTGACTGATACTTATTCGGCGGCAGCGAGCTCGCGGGCCATGGCCTCGAGCTGCGACCGTACGCTGCCATCGACCTCGAGCGAACCGAGACGCACGACGGCGCCGCCGAGAATCGCAGGGTCGACCTGAACCTGGAGTTCAATTTTCTTGTTCGTCGCCTTTTCGAGCGCCTGGCGCACCTTGTCCTGCATGTCGGCACCGGGCTGCTCGGCCACCGTCAATTCGGCCTTGACCATGCCGGTCAGCTCATCGGCCATCGCATTGAAGCGCTCGATGATGGGCCCGATGTAGCGGGCGCGATCCTTCGAGACCGCCAGCGACAGAAAATTGCGCACGGCCGGAAGGGCGTTCAACGCGCCGGCAAGCTGCGTGACGATGGCCACCTTGTCGGCCCGGCTGAAGCTCGGCGACTGCAGCGCCTCGGCAAGCTTGCCGTCTTCTGCCGTCAGGGTGACCTGAAAGGCGTTCAGCTGCTCGCGCACGGCGGCGAGCTGGTTCTCTTCCTGGGCGAGCGCGATGAGCGCCCGGGCCCAGCGCTGGGTAATGGCTCCTTCAATCACGACAGTCGCTCCAGCTTCGAAACGAATTCACCGAACTGCTTGCTCTTGTCTTCGGCCGACAGCGCGCCGGCGACCTGCTGTGCCGCGAGCTCGGCCGCCATGGCGACCATGTCGGCGCGCAGCGTCTCACGGGCACGGCGCACTTCCTGCTCGCCGACCAGCTTCGCGTCGGCGATGAGCTTGTCGGCCTGCTGCTTCGCGGCGTCGAGCAGCTGATTTTTTTCACGCTCGCCGGCCGCCAGGATTTCAGCCTTGAGCTGGGCGAGCTCGGCATCGACATTGGCCATCTTCGCACGGTACTCGGCCAGGGCGGCCTCGGCGCGCGTGCGGGCAGCCTGGGCCTCTTCGACCGCCTTGCGCACGTCGTCGCGGCGGCCGGCCGTGAAGTCGCGAACCGGCTTGCGGAGAAGGAAAATCAGAATGCCCGCCAGGATGGCGAAGTTGATGGCATGGTAGAGCAGGCCCGTCGAAAAGAGCGGGGCGTGCTCGCCGCCCTGGGTCGCCGCGAGGGCCGCGGCGGGGGCGGAGACGGCCAGCGCCGTCAAAGCGGAGAAAAGTACGCGCTTCATGCGGGGCGTCCCAGAACTTTGTTGGTCATGAGCTTGGCGATGCCGTCGGCCTCGGCCTTCAGGCCCGAGCGGGCTTCGGCGGTCGCCTTTTCGATGTCGGCGCGGATGCCGTCGGTGATCCGGGCCGCTTCGGTGCGCGAAGCGTCGAGGGTCGACTTGGCGGCGGCATCGGCGGCGGCGCGCTGCTTCTGGCGCTCTTCGGTCGCCGCGGCGCGCGCTTCGCGCACGCGTTCCTGATATTCGGCCTCGAGGCGCAGCAGCTCGGCCTCTTCGCCGGCCGCCTTTTCCTGGCTGCCCGTCGTGAGCGCGCGGCGGCGGTCAAGCAGGTTGAGAAACGGTTTCCAGAACAGCGTGTTCAGCGCGAAGAACAGCGTCAGAAACACGACGAGCTGAATCAGCAGCGTCGCGTTGAATGAGATGTCCGACGAAATCTGAAAGAAGGGTTGGGTAAGCTTGCTCGCCAGGTCTTCCATACTCGACGTCCGGGTTCGGTCGGCCCCGTTCTCCGTCTGGTCCCGTGCCGTTCCGGCGGGGCCGGAAGTTCGGGATTCAGGGTATTGTTGCGGAGGTGCAGGGCTACGGCCAGCTAAAAGAGTTGTTTATATCAAAATTGACGGGGTGTGTCAAAGAGCCGAGCGGGCGCGCCAGGGGGTCGCAACCGGCTTCGGCGGGCCTCGGATCGGCCCCGCGGGGCATAGCCTGGCCCGGATTTTCTCCGGTTTTTCAGGGGTAGACGGCCGTCAGCGTGAAGCGGATCGCGAGCAGCGTCGCGGCGGCGTAGACTCCGGCAAAAAAATCGTCGGTCATGGTGTGGAATCCGCCTTTCTGGTCGTCGAACCACCGCGCCGGCGGCGGCTTGGTCACGTCGAACAGCCGAAAAAGGACGAAGCCGGCCAGCAGCCATGGCCAGGTGATATCCGGGACGGCCAGCCAGACGAAATACTGCGCGGCGACCTCGTCGATGACGATACGGGCGTGATCGTGCCCCCAATAGCGCCCTGCGATTTCACTCACGAACCATCCCACGAGAAAGAGCAGGGCGAACAGCCCGATGCGCTGCGGCCAGGCGGCCTCGGCCGTGGCGAGAAAAAAGACGAGCGCCGGCAGGGAGCCGAAGGTGCCCGGTGCGCGCGGCACGAAGCCGACGCCGAAGCCGGCGGCAATCCAGAGAAAGACGGCGTGCAGGGCGCGCATGAGTCCGTTGGGTTTCCTGAAGCGTTACAGACCGCCGGCGAGCCGCGCCGGGCAAGGGATTCAGTCGGCTGCGCGCTGGGCCGGTTCTCCATGGAGCGGGCCCGGCAGGCGGTGACGGGCTTCGAGCGCGCGCAGGACGGCGCGTATGCGCTGCACGGCTGTCCAGTTGCCGAAGACCGCCAGGATCCCGAGCGCGAAAAATGGAAGCCATGCGGCGTCCACTCCGCTCAGCCAGGCCCAGATCGGCGCCAGAATGCCAGCCGACGCAAGAATGACCATCCGCTCGGCCCGCTGCAGAAGTCCGTCGCGGCACTCGATGCCGAGCGATTCGGCCCGGGCCCGGGCGTAGGAGACGTTGTACGTACCCGCCAGGGCCGCAAGCGCCAGTGCGAGCCCGGGGCCCGGGCTGAAGAACCAGGCAAGACCGGCGAGCAGCCCCCAGTCGCCGTAGCGATCAAGTGTGCTGTCGAGAAAGGCCCCAGCTGCGGTCTCTTGCCCCGTGCGGCGCGCCACGCGTCCGTCGAGCAGGTCGAAGCTGCCGCCCGCGAGAATCAGCCAACCGCCGAGGGCAAACCAGCCGAGGGCGAATGCGAGGCCGGCCGCCAGGGTGACGGCGGTCCCGATCAGCGTGAGCTGATTCGGCGTCAGGCCGCGCCGTAATACGAGGCGCTCTGCCGGGCCGTGCAGCCAGTACCAGTAGTCACGGAGAAAAAGCCCCAGGAGGCGGCGCCCCCCCTTGCGCACGGCGTCAGGATCCGGTGAACCGCGCCGGCGACTCGCAAGGGAGGTTATCCCGTAAACGGCCAGGGCCAGAATGAGGACGGCCGCCGGCGCCAGCGCGAGGCTCGGCGACAACGCCGTCGAAGGGCTCATCCGGCCGTTCCGGTGCGCCCGGGTATGACGAGGGGACTCGCCAGCTGCTCGATGAGTTCACGCGCCTCGGCTTCGGGCATCTGCCGGGGCGGATGCTTCATGAAGTAGGCCGACGGCCCCTCGAGCGGCCCGGCGAGACCCCGCTCGCGCGCCACGGCGATACAGCGGATGGCGTCGATGACGACCCCGGCAGAATTGGGGGAATCTTCAACGGAGAGTCGCGCCTCGATGTGAATGGGCACGTTACCCCAGCCGCGCCCCTCGATACGCAGAAAACAAACTTTGTTGTCGCCCTGCCAGGGGACGTAGTCCGAAGGCCCGATATGCACGTTCTGTTCGGCGAGCGGCTGGCGCAGCGCGCTCTGCACGGCCTCGGTCTTGGAAATCTTCTTGGTCTTCAGGCGGCGACGCTCGAGCATGTTGAGGAAGTCGGTGTTCCCCCCCGTGTTGAGCTGGTAGGTACGGTCCAGAAGGACGCCGCGCTCGTCGAAGAGCCGCGCCAGAATGCGGTGGACGATCGTGGCTCCCACCTGGCTCTTGATATCGTCGCCGATGACCGGAATGCCCGCCTCGGCAAAGCGCTGGGCGAAGGCCGGCTCGCTCACGATGAAGACGGGGATGCAGTTGATGAGACTGACCCCGGTCTTCAGGGCGCACTCGGCGTAGTAGCGCGCGGCCTGCTCGCTCCCCACCGGCAGATAGCAGATGAGAAGGTCGGCTTTGGTCTCTTCGAGCACCCGCGGCACGTCGCAGGGCTCGGCGTCGGCGACCACGAAACGCCGCTCTTCGGGATAGTCGACCATGTGGTCTGCGACACCGTCGAGCACCGGCCCCATCTGGACAACGATCCCGCTGTCGCGCACGGGGCGCTGAATCGTCTTCGTGCAGTTCGGATGAGCGAAAATGGCCTCGGCGAGCGGGCGGCCGACTTTGCGGGCGTCGATGTCGAAAGCGGCGACGAACTCGATGTCTTCGACCCGGTAACCGCCGAGTTCCTCGTGCATCAGGCCGATGGGGGCCTCTTTACGATGGGTCCGGTAGTACTCATGCCCCTGCACCAGCGAACTCGCGCAGTTTCCTACGCCTGCAAGTGCAACTCTGATCTTCCCCATGGATGCGCCCTCGTGTTGCCAGTTAATCCATATCTAGCATGCTTTACATGCCCGGGTCAAAGCATTTTCTCCGTCCGCGAACCGGGGGGTTGCCGTTCACGCAGCGAGCGTCCTGCCGCCGCCTGAAGCAGAGTTCGCCCCCGCTTGCTCAGATTACAACAGTTTTTCACTCCGTGGGGAGGTGGGTAACGCAGGGCGGAGCGCTCGAGGCTTGTGAGAGTCTACGCGGCGATGGTACAAAAACGGGCCGCGCGTCGCCGTGTCCGATGGGCGTGCGTCGCGTCCCAGTCACCGTTTTCCCCGGATCTCCACCCCCAGTGCCTGTTTTTTTCGCCCGTCAGCGCCGCCCCCTGCTCTTCTTGTTCATCCTGGTCCTGGCCAGTCTGCAGCAGACCGGCGAATCGCGCCAGGCCCTCGCCGGGTCCTTTTCGTGGCGGGCCCTGAACCTGGCCGAACCGCTGACGATCGAAGAAGAGCGCTCGCCGGCCGCGCAGGACATCGCGCGCCGCTTCAACCCCGCCATGGCTTTTCCGTCCCGCGACATCTGGCCGACCGACGTGAGCTACAGCTGGCATGACGGTTCGCCCCTCATGGGGCGCATCGTGGCCGGAACCGGGCGGGTTCTGCGCGAGTTCGTGGCGCGCGCCCACAGTACCCTGCAGGATACGTCCTGGGCCGACCTGCCTCGCACCGACGCTTCCGGCAACCGCATCGAATACTATGTCGACGGGCCCGGCGACGACCGCGAAGAGGCCGGCCTGATGCGCTGGGTGCAGCGTTGGCGCGAGATTACCGGGACCGCGCCCGAAAGCGGGCCCGAAGCCGTGACCCAGACGGCCTATCCGCCGACCCAGTACGCCCACCTGTACTGGGTCGATCGGAGCCGGGGTCTGCTGGGGGTGCAGTACTGGTTCTATTATCCCTTCGATCAGTGGATCAACAACCACGAAGGGGACTGGGAGCACATCAACGTGATCCTTCAGGGGCCCGACCGGCTCGCAGACGCGTCAGCCTTCACGCCCGTCGGTTACCAGTATTACTTTCACGAAACCATGTATGAACCGCCCCGCGTCGTGCGCGTGGGAGGGCGGCGGCCCGACGGCGACCACGTCATGGTCTTTGCCGGGGGGCGCGGCGATTTCCTCTTCCGCAACGGCATCTTCAGCGGCGGAAGCTATCCCCTGCCCGCCAACTATCCCGGCGCAGGGGGGATCTTCGGCATGCTGCGCGGACCCGACGACGACACGCGCGAGCCGGTACGCTACATCCACGCCGACGAGTTCCGCGTCGTCCTGCTGCCCGAGCCCGAGCGGCTCGATGCGGGCGAACGGCCCGAGCTTTCCTGGCTGCGCCTCCCCTTCTTCGCCGGGCAGCCCCGGGTCTACCATAACCTCTTCGTTCTCGACTGGCTCAAACGCAACAGCGCGCCGCCGCAGCCCGGCGAACGGCCCGACTGGAACGGCGGCACGCCGCAGGCGATCTGGACAGCCGCCGACGAGATCCGGGTCGCGCCCCTGCGCCTCCCCGAAGGCTGGCGCACGCTCGAACCGCGGCTCTTCAGACCTCCAGTCGTCGCAGCTTCTCGAAGATATCTTCGAGCAGCGTCGCGTTGATGCCGCTCTGGCCGGGATTCTTGGCGAGCAGGTCGAGACGTTCGCGAACGGCCTGTTCCACGAAATGGCCGACTTTCAATCCGTGCGACTGACAGTACTGGCGCAGCGAGCGCAGCGTGCTTTCGTTCAGCCGGACACTAGTGACGCGCGTTTTCATGATGCGTTCCTTCACTTCAAGCCGTTAATCGCGCTGTTTCCGGAGAAAAGCCGGGATATCGTACTCGTCCCAGCCGTCGTCGCCGGTTTTCCCCAAAGCTTCATGGCGCACCGGTTCGGGCAGCTGCAGATCGCGCTCCTGGCGCTTGTGGGCGGGCAGGTCCCGATCGCCGCCGAGCACCGGTCGCGACGGAGACGCCGCGCCGGCGCTTCCCATGCTGCCGCCCGTCTGCGTCGAGCCGCCCCAGGATGCGCGGCCGGTGGTGCCGGTGGCGCGCAGCGGCTGTGGCGCACGGATATCGACGCGCATCGACTGCGGATCGTCGAAGCCGGTGGCGATGACAGTACAGCGGACGCGATCCTGCAGGCCTTCGTCGAAGACGATGCCGTACTTGAAGAGCACGTCCTCATGCGCCTCTTCCTGCACGGTTTCGATGATGGTCTGGAACTCGTCCATGCCCAGCGTGCTCGGGGCCGTGATGTTGAGCAGCACGCCGCGGGCCCCCTTGATATCGACGTTGTCGAGCAGGGGCGAGCTGATGGCCGCCTCAGCCGCTTCGCGGGCACGGTGCTCACCGGTGGCCTCGCCGACCCCCATGAGAGCCAGGCCCTGATCGGTCATGACGGCGCGCACGTCGGCGAAGTCGACGTTGATCTGGCCGGGGACCTGAATGATGTCGCTGATACCCCGGACGGCCTGGAAGAGTACATTGTCGGCGAGCTGGAAGCTCTCCTTGAACGTCATCTTGTTGCCGCCGAACTGCAGCAGGCGATCGTTGGGAATGACGATGAGACTGTCGACCGAATTGCGCAAGTGGCGCAGGCCCTCGTCGGCAAAGCTGCGGCGCTGCTTGCCTTCGAGCGTGAACGGGCGGGTAACGACACCCACGGTCAGCGCCTTGACCTCGCGGGCCAGCTGGGCAATGACCGGCGCGGCTCCGGTCCCCGTACCCCCGCCCATGCCGGCGGTGACGAAGACCATGTCGCTCCCCTCGAGCATTTCCATGATCCGGTCGCGCTCTTCGATGGCAGCCTGGCGGCCGACCTCGGGATTTGACCCGGCGCCAAGACCCTTGGTAAGCGTGGGTCCGAGTTGCAGCTTCACGGGCGCCCGTGAGGCGCGCAAGGCCTGGGCATCGGTGTTGGCCGCGATGAAGTCGACCCCCTGAAGCTCGTAGGCGATCATCGTATTCAGCGCGTTGCCGCCGGCGCCCCCGACGCCGACGACCTTGATATTCGCGCGGTCAAGACTCTGGTCCAGTTCGTACATTGGCTTCTCCCCTCTCTCAAAGTTGTTCCCGGACGACGCACCGGGAAGGAAATGTTTGCTGCCCCCGCGGGCAATCCATGGCAGATCGAATTGCATGGAGCGACCTCACAATCCGAAGAATTCCGTAAACCATCCGCGCATACGCTTGATGAGCCGATCGTAGATCTGCTCGTCGCGGATCTTGAACTTGCCCTGCCCATTGCTCTTGCCCCCGCCGCGTCCGATCTCCTGGCGGGCTCCATACAGCACAAGCCCCACCGCGGTCGCATACATCGGGCTGCTGACGACATCGCGCAGGCCGCCGATGTACTGGGGAAGGCCGCGGCGTACCGGCAGGCCGAGAATCTGCTCGGCCAGCTCGGGAAAGCCGTCGAGAATGCTGGCGCCGCCGGTGATGACGACACCGCCTGCCAGCAGGTCGCCATAGCCGCTGTTGAGAATCTCGCGGCGCACCAGTTCGACGATCTCCTCGATGCGCGGCTCGATGAACTCGGCCAGCATGGCCCGCGGCAGCTTCTTGGGCTCGCGGCCGGCCACGTTGGGCACCTCGATCTCTTCGTCCTTCTTCACGAGGGCGCTCATGGCGCAACCGTATTTGTGCTTGATCTTGTCGGCCTCGTTCGTCGGCGTGCGCAACCCCACGGCGATGTCGTTGGTGACGTGATTGCCGCCGACCGAGATGACGCTCGTATACTTGATGCTGCCGTTGTGGAAGATGGCCAGGTCGGTCGTGCCGCCGCCGATGTCGATGAGCGCCACGCCGAGTTCCCGCTCGTCCGGCGTCAGCACGGCTTCGGAGCTGGCCAGGGGCTCGAGCACGATATCGGCGACGTCGAGGCCGCCCCGGTTGGCGCACTTGACGATGTTCTGCGCGCTCGTAACCGCGCCGGTGACGATGTGCACCTTGGCTTCGAGGCGCACGCCGCTCATCCCCAGCGGCTCCTTGATGCCGTCCTGGTTGTCGATGATGAATTCCTGCGGAATGATGTGAATCACCTCGCGGTCCATCGGGATGGCCACGGCGCACGCGGCGTCGATGACCCGCTTGACGTCGTTTTCATTCACCTCGCCGTTCTTGACGGCGATCACGCCGTGGCTGTTCAGGCCGCGGATGTGGCCGCCGGCGATGCCGGCATAGACTTCGCGAATTTCACGGCCGCTCATGATCTCGGCCTCTTCAACGGCCTTCTTGATGGACTGCACGGTCGACTCGATGTTGACGACGACCCCCTTGCGCAGCCCCTTTGACGAACTCGTTCCGATGCCGATGATGTCGATGCCGTCATCCGTGATCTCGCCGACGATGGCGCAGATCTTGGTGGTGCCGATGTCCAGCCCGACGACGATACTCGAATCTCTCTTTGCCATAACCTGTCTCCGTCCGGCGCAAGCCGACACTCGCGTGTCCGCCGCGCACCGGTCTATACCTACGTTTTTCTCCTGGCGACGACCCTGTCGGGAAAAAGCAGATCCACGACGTTCAAACTGACCCCGAGCCTGCCCGCTTCGCGCAGCACACGCTGCAGCCGCTCCCGGGCCATCGGCCAGGCTTCCGGCGCCAGGGGCAGGTGAATGCGCATGCCCTTGCCCACCGGATAGAGGACGACCTCGTTGTCCGAGACGAAATGCAGCTCGCCGATGCGCACCGGCGACGTTGCGCCGTCCCAGTACCCCGCGAAGCGCGCCAGGGCGCGCAGGCGCTCGGTGGCCTGCGTAGCGGGCTTCGGCGAGATGCCGGTCACGACGGGCAGGTCGACTTCGGCGCCGGCAGGCTCGACCCACACCCCGTCCCGGTCCACGACGTAAAGCGCATCGGCCAGATGCAGCAGCGCCGGCTCGCGCTCGGTCAGACGGATGTGAAGCCCGTGCGGATATTTCCGCTCGACCTCGACATCCTTCACCCAGGGGTGCTTCGCGATGCGCGCCTCGACCACGTCTTCGTCAATCCAGCTGAGCGGCATGCCCGGACGCAGCTGGAGGTACTGATTCAGCTCGGACCCCACGCGCCGGGCGCCGTGCACGGCGATCTCGCGCAGCTCGATAGCCCCCGAGGCCAGCAGTTGCCGGTAGGCGAACCAGCACCCGCCCGCCACGGCCGCGATGACCAGCGTCAGGCACGAGGCCCAGAAGGCCTGCTGCAGCCAGACGCGCAGGGCCGGTGACGGCGCGCGTCTTCTTGCCGCCGAGCGGTATCGTACGTTACGGGGCTTCACAGCTTCAGACGCGCTCCGGCCACGAGATTCTCGACGAGCTGCTCGAACGGGATGCCGGCCGAGGCCGCTATTTTCGGCATCAGACTGAGTTCCGTCATCCCCGGCAGCGTATTCACCTCGAGCAGATACGGCGTGCCGTCGGCCGCGAGGATGAAATCGACGCGCACGGCCCCTTCGCATCCCAGGGCCGCCGTCACCTTCTGTGAAATCCCCGCCATCCGTTCGTAGGCCCCGGCCGGAAGCTCAGGAGACGGTACGTACGTGGTCTTTCCGGCCGTATACTTCGCTTCGTAGTCGTAGAATTCGTTCGAGGGAATGACCTCGATGGATCCGAGCACGCGGTCGTCAAGCAAGGCGATCTGAATTTCGCGCCCCTTGATATAGGCCTCGACGAGCGCATCGCCGTCCCATTCGAAAGCCGCATCGAGCGCGGTGCGCAATTCGGGTTCGCTTTTCACGAGGCTCACGCCGACGCTCGAGCCCTCGGCGCGGGGCTTCACCACGACCGGATAACCCAGCGTCCGCACCTGTTCGGCCGCGGCGTCAATCGCATCCCAGCGCACAAGCTTCCACGGGGCCACCGGAGCGTCCTCCCGCTCGAAGACCCGCTTGGAGTGCACCTTGTCCATGGCGAGGGCGCTCGAAAGCACCCCAGAGCCGGTGTATGGAATGCGCTTGAGCTCGAGAAGCCCCTGAATGGTGCCGTCCTCACCATACTTACCGTGCAGCGCGATGAAGGCGACATCGGGGCGCGCCGCGTCGAGCCGTTCGGCGATGTCTTCGCCGACGTCGAGCTCAGTCACCCGGTATCCGAGTTTTCGCAGCGCCCCCGCCACGGCGGCGCCCGAACGGAGGCTCACCTCCCGTTCACTGCTCGGGCCGCCCAGAAGAACGGCGACGTGGTACTCATTCGTCGGCATGCACTACCTCCTCCCGCTCGGCGGGAGCCATGGGGCTGTCGGCATCGACGCCGAGAATCTTCACCTCGAGATCGAGGGCAATCTGACTGTCGTCCTTCACCTTCTCCTTCATCATCTTGATGAGCGCGAGCACGTCGCGCGCCGTGGCGCCGCCGACGTTGACGATGAAGTTGGCGTGGACTTCTGAAATCTGGGCGCCGCGCACGCGCACCCCCTTGAGACCGGCGTGCTCGATGAGCCTTCCGGCCGATTCGCCGGGCGGATTGCGAAAGATCGAGCCGGCGTTCGGAAGCGTCAGCGGCTGCGTATCGCGCCGGCGCTTGATGGCGTCTGCCGTCTCTTTCTGGAGCTTGCGCGGATCGCCCGCCGGCAGGCGCAGGACGACGCCGGCGATGACCTCGTCTTTGCCCAGGTGGCTCTCGCGGTACTCGAACTTGAGCTTGTCCTTTTCGATCCGCTTCTTGCGGCCGCCCAGGGTGACGACGTCTACGGCGGTGATGTAGCTGCCGATATACTCGCTCGCCGAGCCGGCGTTCATGCGCACCGCGCCGCCCACCGTGCCCGGAACGCCCGCGCAGGATACGAGTCCGCGCAGCCCGTTCACGTTGCACCACTTGACCAGCTTGGGAAGCGGATAGCCGGCGCCGACATGGACTTCGGCCCCGTTCGGATACGCCTGGCTGCCCTCCAGCGCCGTCGCTTCGTACGGGTCGTCTGACAGCGTCTCGGCTTCGATGACCGTCGCCTGCTCTCCGAGCGGCGTTACTTCGAACCCATTGAACCCCTTGCGCAGCGAAAGCACGAGTCCCGGAATGCCGCCGTCCTTCACGAGTACGTTGGCCCCGGTACCGAGCACCGTGATGGGCAGCTTATCCGGTTTCGCCGTGCGCAGCAGGGCGGCCAGCTCGTCTTCGGTCCGGGGAAAAGCAAGCAGTTGGGCCGGACCGCCAATGCGAAAGGTCGTCATGCCGGCAAGCGGCGCGTTCGGCACAATCGGTTCCTCGAGCGCGGCCTGCAGCGCTTCGAGCATGACGGGGGTGATTTCGATCGCTTCCTTCATGATTTGCTCCCTGCCCGTACGGCGAGCAGCCTTTCTCCCACCTGCCAGACGTCGCCGGCGCCGAGCGTCAGCACCACGTCGCCGGGACGTACGATCTCCTGCAGCGCGGCCAGGGCGTCGTCTTTCGAACCCACGTACCGCGTCTCGCGATGCCCGTGCGCGTGCACCGAGTCGGCCAGCGTTTTACCCGAGGCCCCTTCGATCGGCGGCTCGCCGGCCGCGTAGATGTCGAGCAGCAGAAGTACGTCGGCGTCGTAGAAGGCCGTGGTGAACTGCTCGAAAAGGTCGCGGGTGCGCGTATAGCGATGGGGCTGAAAGACGGTAATCAAGCGCCGGTCGAGCGCGTTACGCGCCGCCTTGAGGGTCGCGCGGATCTCGGTCGGATGATGCCCGTAGTCGTCGATGATCGTCAGCTCGGGGGTGTCGAGTTTCACCTCGAAGCGCCGTTCGATTCCCGCCAGTTCGCCGAGCGCAGCGCTGATCTGCTCGAAGGGAATATCGAGTTCGCGTCCGGCGGCCACCGCGGCGAGCGCATTCGAGACGTTGTGCTCGCCTACCATACGCAGCCGCACCGAACCGAGCGGCGTGTCGCGGTGCCAGGCTTCAAAAGTCGTAACCATGCCGTCGAACTGTACGTTCTTCGCATGAAAGTCGGCCCCCTTGGCGAAGCCGTAGGTCACGAGGCGCTTGTTGATGCGCGGCAGCAGGCTCTGGATGTTCGCATCGTCGAGGCAGCAGACCGTGGCGCCGTAGAACGGCACCTTGTTCATGAAGTCGACGAAGGCCTGCTTGATGTTGTCGAGACTCCCATAGTAGTCGAGATGTTCGGGATCGATGTTCGTGACGACGGCAATGGTCGGGCTGAGATGGAGAAAGCTGCCGTCGCTTTCGTCTGCCTCGGCGACCATGTACTCTCCAAGGCCGAGCTTGGCGTTGCTGCCGAAGTTCTTGAGCCGGCCCCCGATGATGGCTGTCGGATCGAGCCCGCCCTGCGCAAGAACCACCGCGAGCATGCTCGTGGTCGTGGTCTTGCCGTGGGCGCCCGCGACGGCGACGGTATACTTGAGACGGGCCAGCTCGGCCAGCATCTCGGCGCGCCGGATGACCGGGATGGCCAGGCGCACGGCGGCTTCGACCTCGGGGTTCGACTTGTGTACGGCGCTCGAAGTGACCACCACGTCGGCCCCTTCGACGTTGTCGGCCCGGTGGCCATAGGTGATGCGCGCGCCGAGCGACTCGAGGCGCTGGCTGATCACCGAGGACTTGAGATCGGAGCCGCTGACCCGGTAGCCGAGGTTGAGCAGCACCTCGGCGATGCCGCTCATGCCGATGCCGCCGATTCCGACGAAGTGCAGGTGACGAATCTTCTTAAACATGACGGTCTCCACTCAACGCGAGCAGCCTGTCGACGACGTTTCGCGCGGCGCCGGGGCGGGCGAGCGAACGCATGCCGTCGCGCATCTTCTCCAGGGCAACCGAATCGCCGCTCAACTCGCGGATGGCCGCGGCGAGCGTCTCGCCGGTGGTGTCGGCGTTGCGCAGCTTGCGGGCCGCTCCCGCGTGCACGAAGACGTCGGCGTTCTTTTCCTGGTGATTGTCGGCGGCGAAGGGGAACGGGATGAGGATGGCGGGCAGCTCGGCCGCCGCCAGCTCGGCCAGGCTGGTTGCCCCTGCGCGACAGATGGCGAGCGACGCTCCCGCGTACTGGGCCGGCATGTCGTCGAAATACGGGCGCACGTCGGCCTCGATGCCGGCCGCGCGATAAACCGCCGCGGCATCGACGTCGGGATCGCGGCCGGTCTGGTGCACGATGCGCAGACGATCCTTCATGTCGGCCAGCAGCGGCGCGGCGGCTGCCATGGCGTGGTTGATCGTGCGCGCACCCTGGCTCCCCCCGAAGACGAGCACCGTGAAGCGCTCCTCCGTATCCCCCCCGCGCGCGCGGATGGCCGCCCGGATGGGATTGCCGCACTCGAGGATACGTGGAGCAGCGAAACCGCTCGTGCCCGGCCAGCTCGTAAAGACGCGCCGCACGAAGCGCCCGAGAATGCGGTTGGTGACGCCAGGGAGCGCATTCTGCTCCTGAATGGCCGTCGGCACCCCGAGCAGCCAGGCGGCGATGAGTACCGGGCCGCTCGCGTAGCCGCCGACGCCGAGGACGGCCGACGGGCGGAACCGGCGGATGAGGGCCATCGAAGCCAGAATGCTGAGGGGAACCTGCAGGGCGGCCTTGGCAAGGGCGGCGAGCCCGCGGTTCTTGATCCCCTGGACCTTGATCGTCTCGAGCGCGTACCCCTGCGCCGGAACGACGCGGGCCTCGATACCGCGCTCGGTGCCCACGAAGAGCACCTGTGCCTGCGGGTCGGCTTCGCGCAGTGCCTCGGCGATGGCGAGCCCGGGATAGAGATGTCCGCCCGTACCGCCGCCGGCGATGATCCAGCGCGCGCTCATGCCGACCTCCCATGCATATGCACGCTCTGAAGAACGCCGAGGGCCATGAGATTCATGAGCAGGGCACTGCCCCCGTAGCTCATCATGGGCAGGGCGAGCCCCTTGGTCGGCAACAGCCCCATGACGACGCCCATGTTGATGAAAGCCTGCACCCCGAACATGACCGTCACGCCCGCGGCAAGGAAGGAGCCGTACTCGTCGCGCGCGCGCATGGCGATCGCCAGGCCGCGCCAGACGATGATCGCGTAGATGGCCACCAGAAAGAGAACGCCGACGAAGCCGGCCTCTTCGCCGAAGACCGCGAAAATGAAATCGGTGTGCGCCTCGGGTAGAAAGAACAGCTTCTGGCGTCCCTCGCCGAGGCCCCGCCCCAGCGCTCCCCCCGAACCGAAAGCGATGTAACTCTGAATGATCTGGAAACCGACGCCGTCGGGGTCCTGCCACGGGTTGAGAAACGCGAGAATGCGGTTGCGCCGGTACTCGGCGCTGAAGAGAACCCAGTAAACGAGGGGCGCCGCCGCGAGCACCGTGCCGAAGATGTAGCTCAGACGCGTCCCCGCGACAAACAGCAGGGTGAAGGTAAGAAAGCCCATGATCATCGACGTGCCGAAATCGGGCTGCGCCAGGGTGAGCAGCATGAGCAGGCCGCTCATGACCAGGCTGGGCAGAAAACCCTGCTGCAGGTTGCGCACACGATCGCCGCGATTCGCCAGTGAATGGGCAAGATAGAAGATCAGGGCCAGCTTGGCGAATTCCGACGGCTGAATCGAGATGCCGCCGAGCCGGATCCACCGGCTGCTGCCACCGGCCGAATGGCCGAGGCCCGCCAGCACGACAACGAGACCGACGATCGCCGCGCCGTAGAGCAGCGGAGTCAGCTTGAGCCAGCGGTGATAGTCGATGTAGGCCGCGCCCGCCATGACGCCCAGGCCCAGAATGGCGAACACCGATTGCTTGAGCAGATAGAAATGCGCCGAGCCGAACGTACGCTCGGCGGCGATGCTGCTCGTCGAATACACGAAGAGAATCCCGAGCGAAAGCAGGGCGAGCGTGGCGCCGAGCAGTACGGCGTCAGGGTATCCTTCGCCCCAGTTCGTCCAGGTTCCGGTGCGCGTGCGCGTCCGGTGCATCTTGTCTGCGACAGATGTCAACTTTTGTCTCGATTCTTCTACAGCAGTCGCCAAACGTAGTATCCGGTCACAAAAAAATTTTTCACGGCTCGATTGCCTGCACGGCTGCCTGAAAGGCGAGGCCGCGCTCATGATAGTTCCTGAACATGTCGAAAGAGGAGCACGCAGGCGACAACAGCACAACATCGCCGGGCCGTGCGGCCGCGGCGGCCTTGCGCACCGCCTCGTCCATGGTCTTGGCCTTGCGCACCGTCACCAGTTCACCCCACGCATCGGCAATCCGGTCGGCCGCCTCTCCGATGACGATCACGGCGCGCGCATGCTCACGCACGACCGCGTCGATCTCATGATAATCGCCCCCTTTGTCGACGCCGCCGGCGATGAGCACCACCGGCTGCGTGAAGCCCTGCAGCGCCGTGGCCACCGCGCCGATGTTGGTCCCCTTCGAGTCGTCGAAGTAGCTGACCCCGCGAACCTCGCGCACGAATTCGACCCGGTGCGGCAGCGGGCGGGCGTGCTCGAGAACGATGCGGATGTTCGCCGGCGTCGCACCGGCCGTGAGCGCGGCCAGCACCGCGGCCATGACGTTTTCTTCGTTGTGCCTCCCCTTGAGGGCAATCTCCTCGCGACGCAGCATGAAGACCGCGGCCGGAGTGCTGAAGTGCAGCCCCTCTGCGTCGGCCCAGGCGCCGAGCGCCACCGGCTCCTTGAAGCTCCACTTCCAGATCTGCGGACCATTCGGCAGCACGCGCGCGACCTGCGGGTCGTCGCCGTTGACGATTGCGATATCGTCGGGAAGCATGCGGCGGAACATGGCGGCCTTCGCCCGGGCGTATTCGTGGATGGAGGGATACCGATCCAGGTGATCGGGAGTGATGTTCAGCAGCACGGCCACGTGCGGGCGGAACATGTCGGTAGCCTCCATCTGAAAGCTCGAAACCTCGACGACGTACTGATCGTAGTCTTCACCCACGGCCTCAATGAGGGGCGTACCCAGATTGCCCCCCACGAACGGGTTCCACCCCGCCGCCTTGAGCAGATTGCCGAGCAAGGTCGTGGTCGTGCTCTTGCCGTTGGTGCCGCCGATGGCGAGAATCGGCTCGCGCAGCGCCTGCGAGGCCAGTTCGATCTCGCTCCACACCGGAATGCCTTTTTCACGCTGGCGGGCGACGGGCGGTATTTCGGGCGGAACACCGGGGCTCAACACGAGCAGATCGACGCCGTCGAGCGCGTTCTCCTTCTCGTGGCCCGTCCTCCGTTCCACATTTTCCAACGCGAGCCACTCGGCGCGGTCAGACTCGCCGAACTCCTCGAAAGGCTTCCTGTCGTAGGCGAGCACCCGCGCGCCCTGGTTCGCCAGGTAGCGGGCGACGCTGAGCCCGGTGCGGCCCATGCCGACGACGCCGACGGTTCTGTTCTTGTAGTTCGTCATCAGCGTAGTTTCAGCGTGCTCAAGGCGACCAGCGCCAGGATCAACCCGATGATCCAGAAGCGGACGACGATTTTTGTTTCAGGCCAGCCCAGCAGTTCGAAGTGGTGATGAATCGGGCTCATGCGGAAAATCCGCTTGCCGAAGGTCTTGAACGAAAAGACCTGAAGCATGACCGAGAGGGCCTCGACGACGAATACCCCGCCGACGAGAACGAGCACGATCTCCTGCTTGACCATGATGGCCACGGCGCCGATCGCGCCGCCCAGCGAGAGACTGCCCACGTCGCCCATGAAGACCTGGGCGGGATAACTGTTGAACCAGAGAAAGCCGATGCCCGCGCCCATGAGCGCCGCGCAGAAGACGGCGAGCTCGCCCGAAGCCGGAAGGTAGTAGATGTTCAGGTACCGTGCAATGACGACGTGGCCGGCCACATAGGCGAAGATAAGGTACGTGCCCGCCGTGATGATGACGTTACCCGTCGCCAGTCCGTCCAGGCCATCGGTCAGATTGACCGCATTCGACGCTCCCGCGATGACCAGCATGGCGAACGGAATGTAGAACCACCCGAGATCCGGGGCGTAGGTCTTGAGAAACGGGATGGTGAGCTTCAGATTGTAGATCGGCGCGGCCTGATGGGCTTCCCAGTACAGCGCACCGCCGAGCAGTCCGGCGAAGAGAAACCCGAGCGCCAGCTTCTTTCTGCCGGCCAGCCCTTCAGAGGATTTCTTCTTGATCTTGAGGTAATCGTCGAGAAAGCCGATGGCGCCGTAAGACACCGTCAGGGCAACCGTGTAGAGTACGAGCCGGTTCGTGATGTCGGCCCAGAGCAGGGTCGAAATCACGATGGAGAAGAGAATGAGCACGCCCCCCATCGTGGGCGTATTCTTCTTCGCGAAGTGCGCCTTCGGTCCCTCCTCCCGGATGACCTGGCCGTACTTGAGTCTGCGCAGCCACTCAATCGTGCGGGGCCCGAGCAGAAAGCTGATGGCCATGGCGGTAAGCGCGGCCATGATCGTGCGGAACGTGATGTACTGAAACACGTTGAACGAGCTGAACTCGAACCGCAGCGGATAGAGAAGAAGATACAGCATCAGTGCTCCGTCCCCTCGCCGCGCAGTCCCGCGACAACCCGATCGAGTTTCACGCCCCGCGAACCCTTGACGAGCAGCGTGTCGCCCGCACGCAGCCATGCGCCGACCTCAGCGGTCAGTGCGTCGAGATCCTTGGCCACCGAGGTCTCGACTCCGGTAGCCGTGCGCGCCACGACCGGCGCCCACTCGCCCACGAGCCAGACCCTGTCGGGGGCCGCGGCGGCGATCTGTTCCCCCAGTTCCACGTGGTAGCGCGGCGCGGCCTCACCCAGCTCCAGCATGTCGCCGAGCACGGCCGCCGTGCGCCCTTCGCCCCGGGCGCCGCGCAGAATGCGCAGAGCCTCGCGCATGGAGGCCGGATTGGCGTTGTAGCAGTCGGCGATGATGCGCGCGCCGCGTGGGCCCGTGAGCACTTCGTTGCGCAGCCTGAACGGGAGCGCCTGCTCGAGTCCGGCTTTGATTTCTTCCAGCGGGAGCCCCATTTCAAGGGCCGCAGCCGTCGCGGCCAGGGCATTGCGCAGGTTGTGTTCGCCGGGCAGACGCAGTTCGACGTCGACCTCACCGTGGGGCGTGACGAGGCTGAAGCGCTGTCCGTTAAGACCGAGCTGCTCGACATTGCGCGCGCTCACGTGGCTGCCCGCCCGCAGACCGAACCACACGATGCGGCGCTGAGAACCCTGGCCGAACCGGCGCAGCAGCGGATCGTCGGCATTGAGAATGAGCGGGAACTCGGCCGGCATTTCGCGGGCAAGTTCGGTCTTGGCCCGCAGAACCCCGTCGAGGTTCTCGACCCCCTCGAGGTGACCGGGCCCGATGTTGTTGATGAGGCCGAGGGTCGGGCGCACAATCTGCGTCAGCCGCCCGATCTCGCCGAAGCGGTTCATGCCGATTTCGATGGCCCCATAGCGATGCTCGGTGCCCATGCGGAACAAGGTCAGCGGCACGCCGATGAGGTTGTTGAAATTTCCCTCGTTGACGAGAATGGTCCGGCGCGAGAACATGGAGCGTATCAGTTCCTTGGTCGTCGTCTTTCCGGTCGTGCCCGTGAGCGCGAGCACCGGCATGGAGAACCGCTCGCGGTAGGCCCGGGCGAGTTCGCCCAGGGCATGCAACGTATCTTCGACCTGCCAGACGGGAATCGGCGGCAGCGTTGCCGGCGCAACCGAGACGACCAGCCCGCCCGCGCCGCGCGCGAGGGCGTCGGGGATGAAGTCGTGACCGTCGAAGCGATCCCCGCGCAGGGCCACGAACAGGGCACCCGAGGGGAATGCACGCGAATCGGTCGCGACCGCGTCGAACGAAGCAGCCGTTCCGGGATTCAGGCGCGCGAATCCCGGATACTGATCGATCTGTTCGCTCTCAAAAAGCATCAGCCTGCTACCTCCCGCCGCTGCAGGGCGGCGCGCACTTCTTCGCGGTCGTCGAACGGAAGCCGCTCGGCCCCGATAATCTGATAGGTCTCATGACCCTTGCCGGCGACCAGGACGACATCGCCCGGCCGGGCAAGCGAGACCGCGGCCGCGATGGCTTTCCGGCGGTCCGGCTCGACGACGTAGCCCCGCTCGCCGTCGAGCGCGGCCAAGCCGCTCTCGACGATGCCGGGTTGCACCTCAGCCAGGATCGCAGTGGGATCTTCGGTGCGTGGATTGTCGGAAGTCAGCACGACAACGTCGCTGCGGGCACCGGCGGCAAGCCCCATGCGGGGGCGCTTGCCGCGATCGCGGTCGCCGCCGCAGCCGAAGACGGTGATCACCCGTCCGGCCGCAAAGGCGCGCAGGGAATCGAGGACGTTTGCGAGCGCATCTTCGGAGTGCGCATAGTCCACATAGACGTGGATGCCCGCACCCGCAAAGTGTTCGAGGCGTCCGGGAACCCCCCGCGTCGACCGCAGGGCACGCAAGGCGGGCTCGGGCTCGACCCCGATGGCGAGGGCGGCAGCAAGCGCCTGTACCGCGTTATAGACATTGTGGCGGCCAGGCATGTCACACTCGATCCGGTGCGCACCATAGGGCGTGTGGACGTCGACTTCAAACCCGGCAGGATGCAGATTCGGCTCAGCGAAACTGAAATCACCGGTACCGAGCCCGACCGTCCACACGGCGGTCTCGACTTCAGAAGCAAGGCGAGCGCCGTACGGGTCGTCGACATTGATGACGGCGCGCGCCGGTTTCGGAGATGCCGCAAGCAGAGCGCGGAACAGGCGCGCCTTGGCCTGATAGTAGGCTTCCATCGAGCCGTGATAGTCCAGATGGTCCCGCGACAGGTTCGTAAAGACGCCGACGTCGAAGCTCGTTTCGTCGACACGGTGCTCATCCAGGGCGTGGCTGCTCACTTCCATGACCACCGAACGCCCGCCAGCTTCGCGCATCTCGGCAAGGATTCCCTGCAGGGTGACCGAGTCGGGGGTCGTATTCGGCGCCGGCCAGCGGTGCTCGCCGCAGCGGTACTCGACCGTCCCGATCAAGCCGGGCCGCAGGCCTGCTTCGGTAAGAATCCTTTCGATGAGATACGTGGTCGTGGTCTTGCCGTTCGTGCCGGTCACACCGATGGTCGGCATCCCCAGTGAAGGCCGGGCATAGAACGAGGCGGCGAGCGCCGGCAGCCGTTGCGTCAGATCGGGAATCACGACGAGAGGGGCCCCGACGTCGGCGGCGCGATCGGAAAGCACACACACGGCCCCCCTCTCGACGGCCGCGCGCGCGTAATCGAGCCCGTGCACCGTGTGCCCGGGGAGCGCGACGAAGACGGAGCCCGGCCGTGCGCGGCGCGAATCGGCCACGAGCAGCGAGGCCTCGAGCCCCGACGAAGCCGAAACTCCGTTATCCATCAACCATTGATCAACAGCCACCACGCAGACCGGCACCTTTCCCGGTAAAGGCCATCATTGTGACAACGTACTACAAACTACGACAAGAGTTCGGACCGCTCGACTCCGCGTCACAGCGGTCTGAAAACGACCTCACACTTCATACCTGCGCACCGCGCGCTCCGGGCAATGCCGGTACCGTGCGGAACGATCTGGACACCGTTGCGCGAAGCGACCTGCAGGGCTTCACGCATCGTCAATCCGGCGAAACGGATCCCCTCCGGCGCGGTCGCATCCGCGGCCATCGGCAGGGGCTCGGGCACCGCCGCGTGCACTTCGGGAAGCAAAGGCTTCTCCGGCGGCACCTGCAGCTGCTGCATGGCGCGGGCGGCGATGCGCGCGAAGACCGGCGCCGCCACGACGCCGCCGTAAATGGAGCCACTGGGCTCGTCGAGACTGACCAGAATGGAAACGCGCGGATCATCGGCCGGCACGAAGCCCGAAAAGCTCGCCAGATACTTCTCGCGCGAATAAAGCCCCGTCTTCGCATCGATTTTCTGGGCCGTACCGGTCTTTCCCGCCACCTGATAACCGGGTATGTTCGCCTGCGGCGCGGTGCCGTCGGCGTCCACGACCGACTTGAGCACCCTGCGCACCCGCTCGGCCGTGCTCGCGCTGATGGGGCGCCCGCGAACCTCGGGGGCGGCTTCGAACACGGTACGCCCCTTGTCGTCGACGATCCGCTCCACCACATAAGGGCGCAGCAGGCGTCCGCCATTCGCGATGGACGTCATGGCGTTGGCCTGTTGCAGCGGGGTCGACGCGATGCCCATGCCGTAACTCGACGTCGCAAGGAGCACTTCGCCCCAGCGGTTCACCGGGCGCATGAGCCCGCCCGATTCGCCCGGAAGGTCGATGCCCGTGGGCGACCCGAAGCCGAAGGCGGTCAGATAGCGGTACCAGGCTTCCTTACCGAGCATCTTGCCGATCTTCAGCGAGCCGATGTTCGAAGAGTACTTCACGACCTGGGCCGCGGTGAGCCAGCCGTGCTCCTTCGTATCGCGGATTTCGCGATCGGCAACCCGGAAACGGCCGTTTTCGCAGAAGATAATCGTATCGGTCGACAGCAGCTTCTCTTCGAGCGCCGCCGCGAGCAGAAGCGGCTTCACAGTCGAGCCGGCTTCGTAGACATCGGTCACGACGCGGTTGCGTACGCGGCTCATCTGGGAGCCGAAGTGATTCGGATCGAGCGGCGGCGAAGTGACCATGGCCAGAATGGCGCCCGTGTCGACATCCTGCACGACAGCGACACCGCTCTTGGCTTCGTATTTCTTCACCGCTTCGTCGAGCGAGCGCTGCGCTTCCCAGGCAATACTCTTGTCGACGGTGAGCTGCACGCGGTAGCCGCCGGCCGCCAGGCGCTCGCCCATCTCGCCGATGGAAATGCCGCGCCCGAGGGCGTCGCGTTGCAGCTCGACCACCTGGGGCCGGCTGCGGATGTAATCGTCGTAGGCCCGTTCGATGCCTTCGAGACCCACCGAGTCGACGCCGACGAACCCGAGCAGCTGCCCCTGGATGGCCCCGTTCGGATAGTAGCGTTTGGATTCCCGCGTGAACTGGATGCCGGCAAGGTCGAGCTTGCGCAGCGCTTCGGCGACGGGCGCGTCGAGCTGCCGCTCAATCCAGACAAAGCGCGATTTCTTACGCAGCAGAGACTCAATCTGGGCCGCGGGGCGGCGCAGCACTCCGGCGATGGCCTTGGCCGTCGCGGGCACGTCCTCGACGTTCTTCGGATCGGCGAACACGGAGTCGACCGTAAGGCTCACGGCAAGCTCCTCGCCGTTGCGGTCGAGAATCTCGCCGCGCCGCGGCAGGCTGCGTTCGGTGCGCTGCTGCTGCTGATCGGCCAGCGTGCGCAGCACGACCCCCTTGCGAAGCTGCAGATCGGCGGCACGCGCCAGCAGCACCACGAAAAGCACCCCGAGAACCCCCCCGAGGACGCGAACCCGTGTGCGAATGGTTCGGCGACGGCTCACCGGCCCTCCTTCATGCGCACAATCTGGCCAGGAGCCGGGGCAGACAGGCCGTACCGCGCCGCCGCCTGCTCGAGGCGCGCGGGATCGCGCAGGCGCTGAAGCTGCAGCGTGAGCGCACGCTGCTCTTCGCGGAGCGCCTCCTGTTCACGGCCCGCACGGACGGCATCGTAGCCCGCCTCGAGAATGGCGACCCGGCTCCAGACATGAAACAGGCCCACGGCCAGAAAAAGCGTGAAGCCAAGCGCCAGAACGCCGATCACCGAAAAACCCCGCGTCTCGCCGCGATCGCGCACACGGGATGGCGCACCGATGGCGACGGCTCTCGTCTGCGTGGCACTCATGCGGCGATCCTCTCAGCAACGCGGAGTTTCGCGCTGCGCGCCCGGGGGTTCTGGGCAATCTCTTCTTCGCCCGGCCGGATCGTCTTGCGTTGGATTTCGCGCATGCGCGGCAGGTTTCCGCACCGGCAGACGGGGAAATCGGGCGGGCAGACGCACCCGCGTCCGAGCGCGCGAAAGGTCTGCTTCACCATTCGATCTTCCAGCGAGTGAAATGAAATGACGGCGACGCGAGCTCCGCCGGCCAGTCCGTCGGGGAGGTCGGCCAGAAACGACTCGAGTTCGCCGAGCTCGTCGTTCACCGCGATGCGCAGCGCCTGAAAAACGAGCGTGGCCGGGTGAATGCGCCCATAACGCCGTGCCGGAGCCACGGCCGAGGCGACGATATCGGCCAGGGCGCCCGTCGTCTCGATCGGCCGCGCGGCGACAATGGCGCGGGAGATGCGCCGCGCGTCAGGTTCTTCGCCGTAACGGCGGAACAGGCGCGCGAGCTCGTCGGCCTCGAGCCGGTTCACGAGGTCGGCGGCCGATTCGCCTTCGCTGCGATTCATCCGCATGTCGAGCGGCCCCTGCTTCTGAAACGAAAAGCCGCGTTCAGGCGTGTCCATCTGATAGCTCGAAAAACCGAGGTCCAGCAGTATGCCGTCGACCTCGGACCAACCGTTGTCCTGCGCCAGGCGCCGCCAGTCGCGGTAGTGCCCCTGCACCACCCGCGCCCGATCGCCGTATTTCGCCAGCCGCTCGCGCACCCGGGCCACCGCCTCGGGATCCCGATCAATGGCGAGCAGTCTGACCTCGGGGCCCTGATCCAGAATGGCCTCAGCGTGCCCCCCGCCGCCTGCGGTGCCATCGACGATGCGTCCGCGCCCCAGGGGCACGGTCGCATTCACGGCTTCCTCGAGCAGTACGGTGACGTGGCTCAACGGCGCACTCCGCCGGAATCAGAGTCCGTACTGCGCAAGGCGGTCGCGATGCTGCAGCAGCATGTCGTCAACATCCTGGGCCTTCTTCCACTCGTCGACACTCCACATCTCGATCAGATTGTTGTCGCCGACCAGCATGGCGTCCTTGGCCACCCCGACCTTTTCGCGCAGAAGAGCGGGCACGAGAATCCGGCCCTGCTTGTCGAGTTGACACTCTTCGGCGTTGGAGACCACTTTGCGTTTGTACAGCATGACAGCGGGGTCGGAGGCCGGCGCGGCGCGCAGACGCTCGAGAATGCCCTCGAACTCCACGCGCGGAAAGACATGCAGGCACCGATCGATCCGATCGATACCACGGGCGCTCAGCGTCACGACGAGTCGCTCATCGTACTGCCGGCTGAGGACATCGCGGAAACGCGCGGGGAGATTAATGCGCCCCTTGTCGTCCAGCGTATGTTGGCTCTGGCCCACGAACATGCTTATTCACACCACTTTACGTCCATCTGACACCACGACCCACCACTTTACACCACCGTGGCATCACTTTACTTGGCCGGGGGGCACCTTGTCAAGGCTCGCTTCAGAGCCGGCAACAGGACGGATCGGCGGGCATACAGGCGGAAATGGAGGACGGAACCAACCCGACATGAACAGTCGGGTTAACGCGGGGCGGACGCCTCCCCTGCCGCTTCATCCAACGGTTGGGGGCCGGAGCGCGTTACGATGGTGTCAGCGCCGGGTCGCGGCGCGCAGGGCGTGGAGGGCGGCGCCCGGATCGGGAGCGCGCATGAAGGTCTCGCCGATCAGAAAACTGTCGACGCCGGCGTCGAGCATCCGCGAAAGGTCGGCGGGCGTGGCCAGGCCGCTCTCGGAGACCACGCGCACCCCGCCGGGCAAGCTGGCGAGCAGATCGAGGGTCGTCTCGAGGCGGGTCTCAAAGGTGCGCAGGTTACGGTTGTTGATGCCGAGCAGCGCCGTGTTCAGGCGCAGCGCGCGTTCGGCCTCGGCGGCATCATGCACCTCGACGAGCGCCGTCATGCCCAGCGACTCTCCCAGCGCCTTCAGTTCGCCGGCGAGCGTGTCGTCGAGCATGGCCATGATGATGAGAAACAGATCTGCGCCGGCCGCTCGCGCCTCGTAGACCTGATAGGCATCGAAGAGAAAGTCCTTGCGCAGCACCGGAACCGAGACCTGCTCGCGCACGGCGACGAGATCGGCGAGCGCGCCCTCGAAGAAATCCTCTTCGGTGAGCACGCTGATGGCAGCCGCACCGGCCGCGTCGTAGCCCTTCGCAATCGCGACCGGGTGAAAGTCGGCGCGCAGCAGTCCCTTGGACGGGCTCGCCTTCTTGACCTCGGCGATGACGTACGGCGCGCCGGACGAAAAATCGACGCTGCGCACGGCAGATGCGGCCTCGGCAGCGCGGCGCACCTCTTCGAGCGGACGCAGGCGGCGCGCTTCGGCCACGCGCTCACGGCGGCGGTCGAGAATGCGATCGAGAAACGTTCCCGTTGCCCCGGGCATGCGCGTCACGCCTGCAGCCTGCGCCCGAATTCTATCAGGCGGTCGAGTTTCTCGAGCGCCGCGCCGGAACGGACCGATTCCCGGGCGGCCGTCACGGCGGCGCTCCAGTCATCGGCCCGCTCGCTGATGCGCAGCGCCGCGGCGGCATTGAGCACCGTCAGTTCGAGCATGGCCGACGGTTCTCCCGAGAGCACGTCACGGATATGGCGCGCATTCTCTTCGACCTCGCCCCCCTTGAGGCTCGCGGCGTCGACCAGCTCGAACCCGATGTCGCGCGGGTCGAAGGTCGCCACCGTCACCTCGCCACGGCGCAGCTCGGCCACGTAGGAGGGGCCGGTCAGCGTGAGTTCGTCGAGGCCGTCGGCGCCGTGCACCACCATCGCCCCCTTGGAGCCGAGCGACTGCAGCACGCGCGCGAGCGGCTCGACCAGCTTGCGATCGAAGACGCCGAGCAGCTGATATTCGGCCCCCGCCGGGTTGGAGAGAGGGCCGAGAATGTTGAACAGCGAGCGGACGCCGATTTCGCGGCGGGCGGGCGCCGCATACTTCATGGCGCCATGGTAGACGGGGGCGAAGAGAAAGCCGACCCCCACCGTCTCGATGGCCTCGAGCACCTGCTCGGGGCTCATGTCGAGGTTTACCCCGAGCGCGCCGAGAACGTCGGCGCTGCCGCAGCGGCTCGACACCGAGCGATTGCCGTGCTTGGCGACGGGCATGCCCGCCCCCGCCACGACGAACGCGGTCGCCGTCGACACATTGAAGGTCCCCGAGCTGTCGCCCCCGGTGCCGCAGGTATCGAAGACCGGGCGGCTCGGGCTGATGCGGCGAGCGTGATCACGCATGGAGCGCACGGCGCCTGCGATTTCGTCGATCGTCTCGCCCTTCATCCGCAGAGCCACGAGAAAAGCGGCGATCTGCGCGTCAGTGCTTTTCCCCTCCATGATCTCGCTGATGACGGCGTACATCTCGTCGGCGCCGTGGCTTTCGCCCCGGACGAGCCGATCGATGGCCTGCTGGGTCAAGGTTTTTTCAGCCATGGTTGAACTCCTTGCCTTCGGCCGGGATACGCGAGAGGGCGGCGAGCACGCGGTGCTGCGTGCGAAAACGCCACGCGAGCGCATTGAGCAGATAGAAGACGGCGGCGAAGAGCAGATAGAGACGAATCACCTGGGGAAAAGCGGTGGAGCCGACGAGATAGTCGGCGCCCGCGACCGCACCCAGAAACCCCAAGGCAAAGTTGGCCATGTACTGCTCGTTCCAGACCAGAAACTCGGCCCGCATCATGCCCGCCAGGTCACCCCGGCCATGGGAGCGGCGGATGGCGTCGAGCAGCGAATCATCGGCAAAGAACCGGGGATGGCGGCAGACGATGTCGACGGCCGCGGCCGCAAGCCCGAGCCCGCCGGCAATCCAGTCGACGCGCGGCGCGGCGCCTTCGAGCAGGGCAGCCACGGCGAAGCCCGCCAGGCTGATGAGGCCGAACCCGAAGGCGCGGCTCCACCCCTCCCAGAGCAGAAATGAAGCGAAGAGTCGATGAGCGGATACTTGCATGGCAGAAGGCCCAGAAGCGCCCCGCAGCCCCGGGGCCGCGCCGGCGCGAGTATTCTACTCCAGCGTGAGAAAGTTCTGCAACAGCCGCTTGCCCTCGGTCGTGAGGATCGACTCGGGGTGGAACTGTATGCCTTCGATGGGGAAGCGGCGGTGACGCAGGCCCATGATTTCGCCGTCCTCGGTGCGCGCCGTGATTTCCAGTTCGGCCGGCACGGACGCCTCTTCGGCGACGAGCGAGTGATAGCGGGTAGCGACGAACGGGTTGCCGAGTTCCTTGAAGACGCCGCGGCCGTCGTGGTGCACGAGGCTCGTCTTGCCGTGCATGATCTGTCGGGCGCGCACGACGCGGCCCCCGAACGCCTGCTGAATGGACTGGTGTCCCAGGCAGACGCCGAGCAGCTTCACACGGCCGGCGGCGGCCCGGATGAGATCCATACTGATGCCGGCTTCGTTCGGCGTGCAGGGGCCCGGCGAAATGACGATGCCGTCGGGCTTGCGGGCGAGCGCGTCTTCGGGGGTGAGCACGTCATTGCGGTAGACTTCGACGGTCTGGCCGAGCTCCTGCAGGTACTGCACGAGGTTGTACGTGAAACTGTCGTAGTTGTCGATCATGAGGATCATGTTTCGAGCCCCGCCTCGGCCATCTCGACGGCGCGCATCAGGGCGCGCGCCTTGTTCCAGCATTCCTGATATTCCCGCTCGGGCACGCTGTCGTAGACGATGCCCGCCCCCGCCTGCATGTAGAGCTTGTTTCCGCGTGCGACGAACGTACGGATGGCGATGGCCTGATCCATGCTGCCGCCGAAGGCGAAGTAGCCGACGCAGCCCGCATAGAGCCCGCGGCGCGAGGGCTCGAGTTCGTTGATGATCTCCATGGCGCGGATCTTGGGGGCGCCGCTCATGGTGCCGGCCGGAAATGTAGCCGCGAGCACGTCGAAGGCATCCTTGCCCGGCAGAAGCCGGCCGCGCACATTCGAGACGATGTGCATGACGTGGCTGTAGCGCTCGATGACCTGGAGTTCGGTGACGTGCACCGAGCCGCCGACCGAAACGCGGCCGACATCGTTGCGCCCCAGGTCGACGAGCATGATGTGCTCGGCCAGTTCCTTCGGATCGTGGATGAGACGATCGGCATTGGCCAGATCCTCTTCGTCGCTCTTGCCGCGCGGCGAGGTGCCGGCGATGGGACGCGAATCGATGACGTCGCCCTCGAGGCGCACGAGCAGCTCGGGCGAGCTCCCGACGATGTCGACGTCGCCCAGGCGCAGAAAGAACATGTAGGGTGACGGGTTGATCACCCGCAGGGCGCGATAGAGGTCGAGGTGATCGACCTCGCTCTCGACCGAGAAGCGCTGCGAAAGGACGACCTGAAAGACGTCGCCGGCGCGGATGTATTCCTTGGCGCGCTCGACCCAGTTGAAGAACTCCTCGCGGGTCGCGTTCGACTGCACTTCGCTCTTGCGGGCGGTGCGGCGAACCGGACGTGACACCGCCTGCTGAAGCTTCGCCGCGAGCGCGTCGATCTTGCGCACCCCCTCGTCATAGGCGACCCGCGCGTCGGCTCCGTCGGGAACGTGCACGTTCGCGACGATGCGGGCCGTGTGGCGCAGGCCGTCGAAGATGACCAGCGTGTCGGTCAGCAGATAATAGGCGTCATAGAGCTGCAGCTCATCCGGCCCGGTCATGGGAATGCGCTCGAAATAGCGCACGCCGTCGTAGCCGAAGTAGCCCACGGCACCGCCGAAGAACGGCGGCAGGGCCGGATCGGTCACCGGGCGATAAGCCGACATCAGTTCGCGAAGGCGGTGCAGCGGGTGTTCGACGGTCTCCGTCCGCCAGCTTCGACCCTCGAGAATCTCGACTTCATTGCCGCGCGCGCGGAAGACGACGGACGGCTCGGTGCAGAGAAAGCTGTAGCGGCCCCACTTCTCGCCCCCCTCGACCGATTCCAGCAGAAACGCGTGCTCGCCGCCGAGCAGTTTCAGAAACGCCGAGACCGGCGTATCGAAGTCGGCGAGAATCTCGCGATGGACGGGAATGAGGTTGCCCTGGCGGCAGCGCGCCTGGAACTCCTCGAAGGTCGGCTGGACCATGGAGGCGGAATCCGGAGTAAAACAGAAACACGCCCGCGACGCCGCGGATTCGGCGCACGGGCAAGAGGTAACGGTATCACGCGCTCAGAAAGAGCGTCAAGCCGCAGAAGGCGGCCTCAGGACGGGATGGCGACGGGGGCACGGCCGATGGAATGGTAGATGAAGCCGTAGCCCACCATGCGCCCGGGGTCGTACAGATTGCGGCCGTCGAAGATGACCGGCATGCGCATGCGCCGGCGGATTTCTCCGAAATCGGGGAGGCGAAATTCGTTCCACTCGGTCACGACGAGCAGGGCGTCGGCGCCGTCGAGCGCGCCGTAGGGTTCGGGCGCGTAGACGATGCGATCGCCGAAGTGGCGCCGGGCCTCGTCCATGGCCACGGGGTCATGGACGCGCACGCGGGCGCCCGCACCGAGCAGGCGCTCGATGATCGTGATGGAGGGCGCTTCGCGCATGTCGTCGGTCTTCGGCTTGAAGCTGAGCCCCCAGACCGCGATCTCCCGCCCGGCCAGCTCGCCGGCGAAGTGGCGCCGGACCTTGTGGAAAAGGACCTGCTTCTGGCGGTCGTTCACGGCGTCGACGGCGCGCATGATGTCGAGCGGCTGCCCGAGCTGCTCCCCCATGTGCATGATCGCCTTGACGTCTTTGGGAAAACAGGAGCCCCCGTAGCCGACGCCCGGATGAATGAACTGGAAGCCGATGCGCCGGTCGTAGCCGATCCCCTTGCGCACCTGGTTGACGTCGGCCCCCAGATGTTCGCACAGGTTGGCCATCTCGTTGATGAAGCTGATCTTGGTGGCGAGCATGGCGTTGGCCACGTACTTCGTCATCTCCGAACTGCGGATGTCCATGAACAGGATCGGGTTCTCGGTGCGCACGAAGGGGCTGTAGAGCTCGGTCATGAGCGCCTGAATCTCGGCATCGGGCGTTTCGAGCCCGACGACCACCCGATCGGGCTTGGTGAAATCGTCGATGGCCGCCCCTTCTTTGAGAAACTCGGGGTTCGAGACGACGGCGAACGCGTGCGTCGTACGTTCTTCCATGACCTTGCGCACGAGGGCCCCGGTGCCGACGGGAACCGTGCTCTTGTTCACGATGACCCGGTGCCCGTCCATCGCGCCGGCGATGCCGCGGGCGACGTCGAGCACGTAACGCAGGTCGGCCGAGCCGTCTTCTCCCGGCGGGGTGCCGACGGCAATGAAGCAGATGCGCCCGTGGCCGACGGCCTCGGCCAGATCGGTCGTGAAGCGCAGGCGGCCGTCGGCCACGTTGCGGCGCACGAGTTCGGCGAGGCCCGGTTCGTAGATCGGGATCTCCCCTTTCTGCAGGCGCGCAATCTTGCCCGCATCGGTATCCATGCAGACGACGCGGTTGCCGCTGTCGGCGAAGCAGGTGCCCGTGACAAGCCCGACGTAGCCGGTTCCGATAACGCAGATATCCATAAATGAAGCCTCTCGATGCCTCGGCAGGGCCGCTGCCGGAGCCCGTGCGGGCCGACGGCGGGCCGTCTGCGGGGGCCGCCTAAAGGATAGCACGCGGCGCCCGTCGGGTAAACGCGCGCGAAGGGGCTCACGTATCCCCCCTGCTTAGTATTGTGTCAATGTCTTGACCATTTATCAAGCCGGACGCTATGCTGGGGGTAACGGGGGGAGCACTCCAGGGAGGTTGCGTGAGGACCGAAACGACATCGCCCACATCCGCATGGTTCGACTTCTTCGGCGTGACGGGCCAGGTCGAGGCCGGGCCCGAGCTGAGCCCGCTACTCGACGAGTGCCGGCGCTTCTGGAAGTCCTACCGCCGGGACGCCGCAGCGTCTGCGCCGGCCGACCTGCGCATCGAGCTGCATCACCCGGGCGACTGGACACCGTACGAAGAGCGCAGGCGCGAGCCGGGGAGCATCTTCATCGGCCCGCTGCAATGGTACTATCGCGACGACTACTTCGTCCTGCACGAGCCCGACCGCGTGGTCGTGGGGCGGCCCCGGCTGATCGAAGCCTACCTGCGCGCTCCGGCCCCGCGCGACCCGCGCCTCTTCGTGCACTTCACGCTCAATCTCGCCTTCATCGAGGCCTTGCGCCACCACGGCCTCTTTTACGTGCACGGCGCCTGCCTCGTCTCGCCCGAGGGCAAGCGCTATCTTATCGCGGGCGACGGCTGCCAGGGAAAATCCACGTTGACACTGAGCCTGCTGCTCCACGGATACCGGTATCTGAGCGACGACGCGGTCTTTCTCGACACGCGCGGCGAAACAGTACGCCTGCTCGGCTATCACAAAGCCTTTCACGTGGGCAACGACCTGATTTCCCGCTTCAGCGGGCGCGCAGGCGCCGAGGCATTTCTCCCCTACGGCAAGACCGACAAGAGCGAGATCGATCCCGAACTGCTCTTCCCCGAGCAGCGCCTGGACGGGATCGACCAGGCCGACGTCATTCTCATGCCCTCGATTCACGATGCTCCCGAAACCCGCATCGACCGCCAGCCGCAGGCCGAGGTCCTCAGCAATTTCTTCGTTGCGAGCACACAGGTGCTCTTCGACCGGAAGCTGGCCGCCGCCCACCTGGACGCACTGCGCTCCGTGACGGATCGGGCGCGTGGCTACCGCTTCGTGGCCGGGCGCGACGTCTATACCGACCCGTCGCTCTACCATCCCCTCATCCGGGACCTCTGATGCGCCGTCTGGGGCTCGAGCTTACCGACCGCTGCAACCTCCAGTGCACGCACTGCCTGCGGGCGATCAACGTCGACCGCCGCGATCTGCCCCGCGACCTGGCGCACGCGATACTCGACGAAGCGCACGCAGCCGGCTTCACGACGCTCGTCTTCACGGGGGGCGAACCCACGCTGCACCCGCACTTCGTCGAGCTCGCCGAACATGCCCTGCGGCGGGGATTCGCCCTGACCGTCGTCACCAACGGGCAAACCCCGCGACGGCTCTGGGAGCTGCTCGCCGGCGACTTGGACTTCAGCACGCTGACGGTGGCCCTGAGCGCCGAAGGGGCCGATCGGGCCTCCTTCGATCTGATCCGCGGCCGCAATGCCTACCGCCGGTTCCTGCGCACAGTGCTGGGGCTTGCCGCGCGCCGCGTGCGTTTCCGCCTGAGCTTCGCCGTAGGCGCATGGAATGCCGGTCAGCTGCCCGCCATGCTCGAGATGGCCGAGCGCCTGGGCGCCTCGGGCGTCTCGCTCGCCGCCTTTCAGCCGACGGCCCGGGACGAAGAACCGGTCGACATGGCCGAACACGCACAGTTGCTCGAACAGCTCGAACGGGCGGCCGATTCGGCACCGGTTCCGGTCACGCTTGCCTTCGAGCCGCTCACCCGCGCGCACGACCACCTGTGCTCGACGCTCGCACTCGACGATCTGAACATCAATCACCGCGGCGAAGTCACCTTCTGCTGCCAGCTATCGACCCTCTACGACAGTCCCGACGCCGCGGCCGTCACGATCGCCGACGCCCGCCGGGGCCTCGCGGCCGCCGTCGCGGCCCAGGCGCGAGCCGTCGCCGACTTTCTGGACGACAAGCGGCGCGCGTGGCAGAACGGCCCGCCGCGACCAACCGATCTGCAACCCTGTTACTACTGCCTTCGCGCATTCGGTCAGCGCATCGAGAGGGAGGAGAACCGCCATGCGGCCTGAACACGAAGCCCTGCTCATCCTCGTCGAGCCCGAGCGGACGCGCCGCGAAGAAAAACGTCTCATCCGGCGCATGCGCGGCCCGTTCGACTGGGCCGCATTCGTGCACCTGGCAGACGCCAAGCTGGTGGCCCCGTTCGTACTCTTTCAGCTCCGCCGCCACGAACTGCTCGACCTCGTTCCGAGTGCCGCACGCGAACGCCTGCGCGACCACTACGAGACCGTGGCGAGCCGTAACGCCATCCTCCTGCACGACCTCCATGCGGCGGGCGCGGCTCTCGACAAAGCGGGCATCGAATGGGTTCCGCTCAAGGGGGCGGCCCTGCTGCACCGCGGGATCTACCCGGACCGCGGCCTGCGCGTCCTGAGCGATCTCGACCTGCTCGTGCGCCCCGTAGACGCCCAGCGCGCCTGGGACCTGCTGCGCGGGCACGACTACCGCAAGATGGTCGACAATGAACCCGACGCGCGCCATCTGCCGCCGCTCGTGAACGGGCGCGGCACGGTCATCGAGCTGCATCGCGGTATCGGCAATCAGGTCGACCTGAACATCCCCGTGCGCTTCGAAGCGTTTCGGGACGAGTTTCTGCCGTCGCTGGCCATGCATCTCCAGATACACCATGCGCGCGACGCCAAACTCGCCGTGCGCGGTCAGATCGACCTCTGGTTTCTCAACGGTGCCCTTCGCGCACAGGGGCTGCCCACCGTGCCGGTCTTCGAAAACCGCCGTGAGCTGATCCGCAGCCTGCGCGTACGCAACCGGTACGACGAGGTCTTCTTCACGCGCCCCGGCGGCTGGGTGCGGCTTCTGTTCCCCTCGCGTGAAGAGATGCTGCGCCGGCACGGCGGGGCGGCGGCGGGCGCCGGGCTGTACCGGCTCTACGGGCGGCGTCTCATGGGACTGCGCGCACAGCTCCCGACGGTGCGCAAGAGCGTGGCCGGATATCTCGAGTCCATGCGCGGGCGTTGACAGACGCGCGTGCAGGCGTCGACGGCCTTCCGGCAAAGCCCCCGGGCCCGAATTCCCCCTCCGGACGCGGGAAGATGGAAGAAGATTCCACAGCAAGGAGGACTCCATGCAGGTACGCGACATCATGACCACGAACGTGGTCTGCATTGACCCGAATACGAGCCTGCGCGAAGCGGCGCAGAAGATGAAAGACAACGACACGGGCGCGCTGCCTGTGCTCTCGGGACCCGAAGGGGAGCCGATCGGCATTCTCACCGATCGCGACATTGCCATTCGCGCCGTGGCCGAAGGCGCCACGCCCGACGACACCGTCGATCGCTTCGTGACCCGGCAGGTGGTAACCATCGAGCCCGACGCCGATATTGATGACGCCTCCCGAATCATGGGCGACCGGCAGATCCGCAGGCTCTGCGTCGTTGAAAACGGCCATCTGGTCGGAATCATCTCGCTGGGCGATCTGGCGGTGATCGAGTCGAACGAAGCCGAAGACGCGCTCGAAGACATCTCGCACGGCGCCCGGGCCGAGGGGGATGGCGGGAGCCGGCCGAGCGCCTGATCGCGCCTCGCTTCAAGCGCCGGGAGGCAGGCGGAACCGGGAGGGCCAGTGTGCCTCCGGTTCCGCCGTAAAGGTCAGCGGCTCGCGCAGCGTCGGATGTTCGAACGCGAGCGAACGGGCATGCAGCGCGACGGCGCGCCGCGGGAAGGGCATCGTCGCACCATAGCGCAGATCGCCGAGAATCGGATGTCCGGCGGCGGCGAGCTGGGCGCGAATCTGGTGGTGGCGCCCGGTGTGCAGGTCGACTTCGATCCACGAGGCCTCGGGTTCCGACGCCAGAGAGCGCCAGCTCAGTCGCGCCTCGTCTCCCTCAGAAGCGCCGGCGGGGAGAACGCGGGCGCGGGGCCCCTCGCGCAGGATACGGTCGTAAAGTTCCCCCTGCCCATCCATGCGCCCCTCGACGATCGCCCAATAGACCTTGCGGACGCTGCGCGTGCGGAACTGCTCGGAGAGGCGGGACGCCGCCTTGGAGGTACGCGCAAAGACGATGACCCCCGACACCGGCCGGTCGAGCCGGTGCACGAGGCCGAGAAAGACCTCTCCCGGCTTGGCAAATTCGGCTTTGAGCCAGGCCTTGCCGTGATCGAGCAGCGACACGTCGCCGGTCACGTCACCCTGCACGAGCATGCCGGCAGGCTTGCGCGCGACAAGAAGATGGTTGTCGACGTAGAGAATTTCGCGGGCGAAATCGAAAGGAGTTGACAAGGCGACGGGGTTTGCTTTCACTAAGAGGATGTCGAGCGGACAGGAACCCATCCATCGCCCGGGGCGCGCGCGTCTCGTCCACCTCATGGCGCAGGCCGGTCTCGAACTGACGCCGCGCCAGGCCGAGCAGTTCTGGATCTTCCACCAGTTTCTGCGCGAGCAGAACGAGACGCTCAACATGACCCGCATCTTCGAGTTCGATGCGATGGTTCTCAAACTTTACATCGACAGCGCGCTTGTCGGCAAATTGACCGCCCTGCCGTCGCCGCTGCTCGACATCGGCACCGGCCCCGGATTTCCCGGCATCCCGCTCGCCATCCTGCACCCCGAGGTGCAGTTTCTGCTGTCCGAAGGGCGGCATCAGCGGAACCGGTTTCTGCAGCAGAGCGTAGACCGCCTGGGTCTGCGCAACGTGGAAGTGCTCGGGCACCGCATTGCCCCGGACTACGATCGATCCGTGCAGGGGATCATCACACGGGCCGTCGAGACGATTCCCGAAACCCTCCAGCGGGTCATGCGCTGCCTCCTGCCCGGCGGCAAAGCGATCTTCATGAAAGGACCCGAGTGCGACGAAGAGATCGCCCAGGCCGAGAAGCGCTATGCGCGCTGGTACATTACCCGTGACGACATCCATTACCGGCTCCCCGAGTCGGACCACGCACGCCGCCTGGTCGTCTTCGAGCGCACCGAAACCGAGGCGCCGCGGCCGGTAGCCGCACCCCAGATTACGAGCGCCGACAATCCCCGTTTCCGCCAATGGAAATCACTGCTCACGAGCCGCGGCATCCGCAAGGAAGGGCGCGCCATCGCCAGCGGGCGGGCGGCCCTGGAGATTCTCGGCTGGGAACCAGATGCCGTCGAACAGGTCATTCTGCGCGAAGGGATGAAGACCCTGCCCGAACTCGTGGGCCATGACGCCACCGTGCTCAGCCGCGAGCTCTTCGCCGCGCTCGACGAAGACGGCACCCAGAGCCCGCTCGTCGTCGTGCGCGTGAGCGAGCCCGGGAGCGCGCCGCCGTGGCCTGCGCGCGCGCTGGTGCTCGGCCTTCAGGAGCCGGCCGAACTGGGGCGCACGTTGCGCGCGGCGACGGCCCTGGGTTGGAAGGATGCAGTGCTCCTGGAAGAAGCCGCCCATCCGTTCCACCCGCGGGCGCTGCGCGAGGCCGGAGCGGCGCTGTGGCAGATCACCCTGCACCGCGGGCCGCGCGCCGCCTCGGTTCCCCCCGATCTGCAGGGGGGGGTCCGCCTCGAAGGCCCGGGCGCCGAACTCGGGCCCGAGCGCGGGCATCTACGCGTCTTTCTCGGGCCTCAGGACACGCCGGGATGGCCCGGCGCCGGCCAGGCGGCGGATTTGGCGCTCGAGGCGGCGGTGCTGCTCGCGTCGGCGCAGGCCCGCAAAAAGGGCTAAGGGAGAAGCGGCGCCGGCGCCTGCGGCTACTTGAGCTCGACCTGATGGTCGGCGATCTGCAGGAAGGACTTCTGCGACGTCAGGTGCACGACCTGCGTGACCGACGAGAGGCGCTTGAGGAACTTGCCCGCGGCGGCCTGCCTCATGTCGTCGAGGTTTCCGAACGGGTCATCCACGATCAGCGGAAACTGGCGGGCCGGCAGGGTGATTTCGAGCAGGGCGCAGCGCAGGGCGAGCACGATGGCGTCGCGGTCGCCCTGCCCGATGCGGGCGAGGTCGATTGTACCGGCGCCCACCCCCTGGCGTGTCAGGCTGGGCTCGCCCTCGGGTGAAATTCCGTTCACGCCGTACCTGGGGGCGATGGCCCGCAGGTAGACGGCGAACTTCTCGGCGAGCATCGGCACAAAGGTCGCGAGGTCGCGCCGCGCCGCCTGCGCGCCCGCCTGCACCATGCCGGCCAGCGACGTGCCCCCGACCGCAGGCTGCGCGTGAACCTGCGCCGCCGCCGTGGCGGCGGGCATGGCGGCCGCGACGCCCCCGACGGCCTGAATCTTCTCGAGGCGCGCAATCTCGGCGCGAATCTGGTGCGCGTCGCGCGTGATGGCCCCCGCCTGCGAAAGCTCTTCCTGAAAGAGCGCGACTTCGGCCTCGGACCTCGTCTTGTCGGCCTGGAGTTTTGCCTCGTCGCCGTTCTCGGCGGCGTAGGTCTCGCGCCCACGCTGCAGCTCGACAAGGTCTTCCTGCAGCTTGCGGTACTCGGTGAGGAGGCTCCCCAGATCCTTGGCGTCGAGCACCTTCAGCGACTTGACGAGCTGCGTAATGGCCGCCATCTGCGTCTCGAAGTCCTTCTTGGCGCGTTCTTCTTCGGCGCACTTCGCCTTGTACTTGCGGTCAGCCTCGGCGTAATCGCTCTGCAGTTTCGGATAGACGAGAATGAGCAGGTAGGCCAGCCAGCCGCCGCCGCCGAACCCGAAGAGCGAGAGAAAGTAGATCTTCGTAAAGAACGGGAGCGTGAGACCCAGCAGGGTCACGGCCGCACCGGCCAGAAAGAACGGATCTTTCTGGAAGCGCTTCTGCAGCTTGGGTTCGAGGATGTCGAGCTGCTTTTCGAGCGCCGCGATCTCCTGATCGAGCGCGTGCAGCTTCTGCCCCTGGAACTGCTCGTGACGGTCGAGATTGCGAATGCGGTTCTCGGTATCGGCGTCGACCTGTTCAAGGAGCGCGAGCGACTCGAGCCGCTTGCGCAGGTCGCTCTCCTGCTTGGCCATGTCGCGGAACTTGGCGAGGCGCGCTTCGATGTCATACTGCTTCTTCTGCACGCCGTCGAGGCGGAACTCGAGGTCGCCGACGCTCTCGACGAGGTTCAGCTCGCGGTTGAGCTGGGCGATCTGGGCGCCGATATCGTCGTTGCCTGCCGCGGGCGGCGCTTCATCCTCATAGCCGCCGAACATGTCGGCCGCCGGTGCAGGCTGCGCCGCCGCCCCGGCTCCCGGCATAAGCGAGGCCCGGTCGATGCGGCCCAGCGCGGCGTAGAGACCCTCGAGGGGAAAATCGAGGTTGTCCTGCAGAAAAACAGCCGCGCCTGCTTCGTCCTTGGCGACGAGCTCGAACTTGCCGGTCGAGGCGTCTAGGCGCGCGAGGTTGAGCCCGCCGCTCAGGTTGCGCAGCAGGCGGTACCGTTCACCCCCGTGCTCGAACAGCAGTCCGTAGCGGGCGGGGGTGTCGGTGGGAACCTGCGGCTGCAACAGCGTCTGCGCAAGGGCCGCCTGGGCGGCGTCGAAGGTGGCCACCATGGACTGCGCCAGCGCAGATTTGCCGGTGTCGTTTCCCCCATAGACGACGTTATAGCCCTTCGCCAGGGAGAATTTGAAGGGGGTGAGAAAGCGTCCCACCCCCTGAACGTACACCTCGAGCAGCTGCATGGGTCAGCCGGGGTTTGCCTTTATTCGCTTGCGGCCGGCGCTTCCGGAGCAGCCGGCGCCTTGGCGGGCTGCTGGTCGCGAATCACCAGGCGGCCGGGGCGGATACGGGCCGCCTTGCCGCGCAGACCGCGCAGGTAATAGAGCTTCGCGCGCCGCACCGCACCGTGCTGAATTACTTCGATGCGATCAACGCGGGGAGAATGCAGCGGGAACGTACGTTCGACGCCGACGCCGTAGCTGATCTTGCGCACGGTGAAGGTTTCGCGAACGCCGCCGTGCTTGCGGGAGATGACGACCCCCTCGAAAGCCTGCAGACGCTCTTTGTCTCCTTCACGAATCTTCACGTGAATGCGCACGCTGTCGCCCGGCCCGAAGACGGGCACGTCACTGCGAAGCGCCGCCTGCTCAAGGCTGTCGATGACGTTGCTCATAGCTCACTCCTTGTCCGAATAAGAATACCGAAGTCGTTAACCGATCACAAACTTACCTAACCGTCGAAAAGGGTCCGCCCTGCGAACCCGGCGACGTATCGGGGCATCCAGAAAGACGACCGTATCTTTCTGGAGACTCCGCTACTCCGCCTGCGACTCTCCGGCCGCCTCACGCCCCGCCTCGTCCAGCAGATACTGATCTTCAGGACTCAGCGCAACGCCGTGCAGCAGCTCGGGGCGCCGCCTGGCCGTCGCTTTCAGGCTCTGTGCCCGGCGCCAGCGACGGATGTGCGCGTGGTTGCCGCTCAACAGAACCTCGGGGACGACGTCACCCCTGAACTCGACGGGCCGCGTGTACTGCGGGTACTCGAGCAGCCCCTCTGAAAAACTCTCTTCCGCCGTGCTCGCCTCGTTGCCCATGAACCCCGGCAACAGCCGGGCCACGGCATCGATGAGCACGATGGCCGCCGGCTCGCCCCCCGAGAGAACGAAGTCGCCGACCGAAAGCTCGCGGTCGACGTAGCGGCTCACCCGCTGATCGACCCCTTCATACCGTCCGCAGACGAGCACCAGCTCCGATGCCCCGGCGAGCTCGCGCACGATGGGCTGCGTCAACCGGTCTCCCCGAGGAGAGAACAGGATGCGCACCTGCCCGTCGATACGCGGCACGCTTTCGAGCGCGGCCACGAGCGGCTCGGGCTTCATGACCATCCCGCTGCCCCCGCCGAAGGGAGCGTCGTCGACCCGCCGGTGCTTGTCGGTCGCAAAGTCGCGAATCTGCACCGTGCGGAAACCGAGGACACCGCTTTCGACGGCCTTCCCGAGCAGGCTCGCGCCGACCGCCGAAGGAAAGAACTCGGGAAAAAGGGTGAGGACGGTGACGTTCATCGGCCTCTCTCCTTAATCCTCGAGCAGCCCTTCGGGAAGCTCGACATCGATCCGGCGCGCCTCGAGGTCGACTTCGCGAATGAAGGCCTCGACGAAGGGAATCAACCCCTCGGCCTTGCCCTCGCGCGCGACGACCAGGTTCGGGTGCGCCGCCGTCTCGAACAGCTCCCTGACGACCCCGAGGTCTCCCCGTGCCGCATCGACGACCCGGCAGCCGATCAGATCGACCCAGTACCACTCGTCGTCATCGGCCTCGAGCTCGGGGAGCCGCTCGCGCGGCACTCCGACCTCGACCCCCACCAGCGCCTGCGCTTCGTTCATCGTCGCCACCCCTTCGAGCAGGACGATGCCCACGGCACCGTGGGGGCGCGCGCGCAGGACACGGCGGGAGCCGTGGCCGACCAGATCGAGCGTTCCGAGTTCCGCAAAGACAGCCGGATCATCCCCGTAGGGACGAATCCGGACCTCGCCGCGGATGCCGTGGGGACGCACGATGCGCCCCAGCGTCACGAAAGCCTGGGCCGACTCGGCCACCGCGCCCCCTCTGCTCAGCGCAGAGCGATGCCCTTGCTCTTCAGCAGGGTGCGAACCGTGTCGGTGGCCTGGGCGCCGCGCGAGACCCACTCGCGAAGACGCTCTTCCTTCACCTCGACCTTCGCCGGCTCGACGTTCGGGTCGTACTGCCCGATGTTCTCGAGAAACCGGCCGTCACGGCTGAAATCTTCGTCCGCGACGACGATGCGGTAGGTCGGGCGCTTCTTGGCGCCGACGCGGGTGAGACGAATCTTGACCATCGTTCTTGCTCCTTACATCGGGGGCAGTTTGCCGCCCCGCATGAGATTCTTCATGAGTCCCGACATGCCCATCTTCTGCATGCGCGACATCATCTTCTTCATTTCCTGGTAATTCTTCATCAGCCGGTTGACGTCGGCCACTTCGGTGCCGCTCCCCTTCGCGATGCGCTTGCGGCGGCTGCCGTTGAGGATCAGCGGGTCGCGGCGCTCAGCGCGGGTCATCGAGCGGATGATGGCTTCGGTCTTGCGCAGCTCGCTCTCGGCCTGGGCCAGATCGGCGCCGCCCTTGATGAGATTCTTGGTGCCCGGGATCATCTTGAGGATACCCTCGAGGGAGCCGAGTTTCTTCATCATCTGCAGCTGCTGCAGAAAGTCGTCGAGGGTGAAGGTGTTGGTGCGGAACTTCTGCACCATGTCTTCGGCCTGGCCGACATCGACGACTTCCTGCGCGCGCTCGACCAGGCTGACGATGTCGCCCATGTCGAGCATGCGGCTTGCGACGCGGTCGGGGTGAAACGGCTGCAGGTCGGTGAGCTTCTCGCCCATGCCCGCGAATTTGATCGGCTTGCCGGTGATGTGCTTGATGGACAGGGCGGCGCCGCCGCGGGCATCGCCTTCCATCTTCGTGAGCACGACGCCGGTAAATTCGAGTTCGCGGTTGAAGGCCTCGGCGGTCTTCACGGCGTCCTGGCCGGTCATGGCGTCAGCGACGAAGAGAATCTCGACCGGGTCGACCTCTTCCTTGATCGACGCGAGCTCCTTCATGAGCTTTTCGTCGATGGCGAGGCGGCCGGCGGTGTCGAAAATGACGACGTCGTATCCGTTCAGCTCGGCTTCTTTCAACGCCTTCTTGACGACCTTGACCGGCTTGTCGCCCGCTTCGGTCGGATAGACGGGAACGTCGATCTGGCGGCCGAGGGTCTTGAGCTGTTCGATGGCGGCGGGGCGCTGCAGGTCGGCGGGGACGAGAAACGGCCGCTTGCGCTGGCTCTTGAGCAGCAGGGCGAGCTTGCCCGAAGTGGTCGTCTTACCGGAACCCTGGAGGCCGACCATCATTATGGGGACGGGCGGGCGCGCCTTGAGGTCGAGCTCGGTGTTTTCGCCGCCGAGAATCTCGACGAGCTGGTCGTGAACGATCTTGATGAACTGCTGGCTGGGCGAGACGCTCTCGAGCACTTCCTGACCGAGGGCGCGCTGCTTCACGGCGTCGGTGAATTCCTTCACGACGCGGAAGTGCACGTCGGCTTCGAGCAGACTCAGGCGAACGTCGCGGAGGGCCTCCTCGATGTTCGCTTCGCGAATCTTACCGTAGCCGCGCAGCTTTTTGGCTGTCGCCGTCAATTTATCGGACAGTGCGTCAAACATAACGTACCTCTCCCGCGCCTGCTTCTTTCCCTGTCGGGAAGCGGGCCGGGAGCGTCGTTGCGACTCCTGAGGGTCATTCTCGCAGCATGCCGTACCGCGGTGTATCGCAGAAGGCAGAGGCTGAGCCTGCGGACCCGGAATACGCCCCATGACAGGGCACACGTGTACTCCGGTACCAAGTTAATCCGGATATCATACACCAAGCCTGCGGCATGAAGCAATGGTCAATGATCAATGGTCAATGATCGATGGTCAATGATCAATGGCCGACCCCGTGGAACGGATACCAGCAGAACGGATTCTAGTGTAGGAGGCGGAGGCCCAGGGACTCGAAGGGCTCGAAATCCGCGACGTTCAGGGTGAAGAGGTCCGCCTCGGAGGCGAGGGCGGTCGCGGCGACGAGGCAATCGGACTGGGAGCCTCTGCGACGGCCGGTCTGGTTGAAGAGACGGGCCGCGAGGGAGGCCGTTCGACCGTCCACGGGAATCACGGTTCCCCCAATCAACGCCGATGCCCGATCGAGCTCTTCGTCCGAAACGGCAGGTTCCGAGGGGCCACAGAGGAATCCGAACCATGCGAGCGCGCTGCACGCCGTGGCCGCTCCCTGCTTCAGCGGTTCTCTCAGGGGGGCGAGTCGCGCCGCGTCTCCCCCCACGAACGCAATCAGCACGTTCGTATCGAGGTGGATGGTCAACGCGGTTCCCAGTCCTTGCGCAGGGCGCGGGCGTCCCGCTGCCAGGCGGCGGTCTCTTTCCTGGACCGCGTGGGATGGACAAGACCATACTCGAGGACTTCGGCGGGGCTCATCCGGGCGACCTGCAGGTCGAACCGCTCGCATGCCATGCGCACCGCCCTGCGCGTGGCCTCGGATTTCGAGACCCCCCAGGCCTCGGCAAGCTGGTCGATGTCGGCCACCGTCTGCCGGTCGAACGCGTACGTGACCCGTATGTCATTCCTGTTCATACCATAACTATAGTATGAAACGGGGCGCATGCTCAAGCCGGAGCGGTTCCGCGTATTGGTTTCCAGGTCCTGGTTCCAGGTCCTTGTTTTCAGGTCCTTGCTTTCAGGTCCTTGTTTTCAGGCCCTTGTTTCATCCCCCACTCTCCCCCTCCCCCGCTCCCCCACTCCGCACGATCACGCCACCGCAGACCTTTCTCCGCGAGGGCGCCCATCAGGAACCCACAGGAGCGCCAAGCCCCCCGCCGCCGCGGCCCCCGCTGCAAGAACATAGGGAACCGCGGGGCCCACGTCGAAGAGAAAGCCTGCGATGGCCGGCCCAACCGCCCGGGCAAGGGCCTGCACCGACTGGCCGGCCCCGAGAACGCTACCTTGCTCCTCTGCCGCGGCCGACGCCGAGAGCAGACTCGCGAGAGACGGCGTCACGAGCCCCTGGCCGGCCGCGAGCAATCCAAGAATCCCCACGGCGATCGCCAGCGCCGGCATCCAGGGGAGCACGGCCAGCATGAGGGCCGCCGTCGCCGCGCCGATCATGGCCGTTCCCCGGTCGCCCAGCCGCGTACTCAAGCGCCCCACGAGCGCCCCCTGCGCGACCGCCATGACGATACCGACGAACGTGAAGACGAGCCCCATCTGACCGGCGGTCAATCCATAGCGGCGCGCGCCGAGCAACGCAAACGTCGCCTCCATGGAGACGAACCCGAACATGAGCAGGAAACGCGCCGTCAGCAGCGGGGGGACGCCGGGAACCGCCAGCGGAATCCGCAAGCGCCGGGGCGCCCCCGGCTCGGCCCCGGGCGCGCGCGATTCCTCGAGCCGGAAAATGGCGACGAGTCCGTTCACGGCCGCAATACCCCCCGCGACGAAGGCCGCCGCCGAGAATCCCCACGGGCTGAGGGCCGCGCCGAGCGCGGGCCCGAGCACGAAGCCCATGCCGATGGACGCGCCGAGCAGTCCGAGGGCGCGCGTGCGCTCTTCGGCAGGCGTGCGATCGGTGATCCAGGCCTGCGCCGTCGCGATGCTCCCCCCGAAGAAGCCGGCGAGGGCGCGCGCCGCGAGCAGGGTTCCCATCGAATCTGCCAGTCCGGTGGCCGTCAGCGAAGCGGCGGAACCGAAGAGGCAGACCAGAAGCACCGGTCGACGGCCGAAGCGATCCGAAAGCCGTCCGAGGAGCGGCGCGGCAACGAACTGCGCAATGGAATAGGCCGCCAGCAGCATGCCGACGGCGAACCCGCCTGCGCCGAACGACAGCGCGTAGAACGGGAGCGCCGGCAGAATGATGCCGAAGCCGAGCAGATCGACGAAAACCGTGGCGTAGATGACGGCGCGGGAACGCACGGGGAGTTCCAAGACAAAGAGAAGGAATCAGTCTGGACCGAGAGGCGCTCTGGCGCAAGCGGTTGCGGCGGGATTCGATGCACTTGCGACGAATTCACACAAACCGTTCGTCCCGAGCTGACCGGGCGCAGCAGCGCGAGCCGGACAGCGAGGAGGGCACCGGGTGCGATGTCTCGCCGTCACTTCGGGCGCTGCCCGCCGCCGTCGGCTCGACACGAACGGAGACGAGGGGTTCCGTGATCCCGCAAAAAAACAGCCCCCGGGTCCACCTCCGGGGGCTGCTGTGTTGCCATGTGAGAGAAAAGGGTGGGCCGCTCAGCTAGCGCGCGCCGGACGGGCCGTGGCCGAAGACCCCGACTTGGCGCGCCCGCTCAAGCGGGCCAGCACCTTGTCGCCGATCTTCCGGTAGAGCAGCGTGCCGAGCACGATGCCCGTGATCGTGAAGAGCGCCGTCAGCTTGCCCTCGCCGATCTGCGAGAGGGCCGTGCCCGGGCAGGTGCCCGTGATCGCCCAGCCGGCGCCGAAGAGAAGCCCGCCCCACAGATTGCCGGGGTTGCGCGGCTTGGCTTCGATGGCCAGCGGCTTGCCGTCAGAGGCCTTCACCTTGAGGCGGCGGAAGAGGAAGAGCCCCGTCGCCGCCGTCAGGATGGCGACCGAAATCACCCCCATCAGGTGCAGGTCCTGCAGGAGGAACATGTTTTCGATTTTGTCATACTCCGTCGCGCCCGCGCGGGACAGCACGAAACCGAAGAGAGTGCCGAAGATGAGAAATGCTATCTGCATGGTCAGTTACCCGATGAGAACGCGAAAGATGATATTCGTGACCAGAAATCCGGACGCCATGAAGGCGCCGGTGGCCACCAGCGATGAGGGCGCCAGCATCGAAACGCCGACGATACCGTGTCCCGACGTGCATCCGCCGGCAAGACGCGCGCCGAAGCCGACCAGCACGCCGCCCAGAGTGAAGACCACCGCCTTGACCGCCACCGAAGCAGAGATCAGCTGATCGAACATCCCCATGGCGAACCCGTGGGCGGCGTCGCCGGCAAGGTAGACCGACAGCGCACCGCCGCCGATGATGCCGACGATGAACGGCAGCCGCCACGACTTTCGAGCCGACGTGTCCTTGACCGCATTACACGCATCCATGTACCCGGTCGAGACCCCGAGCAGCTTGTTCGTGCCGAAGAGAAACAGGAGCACGAAGCCGCCGATGGCCACGCCGCCGGCCCAGAAGGGCCAGGTCGAGCCGAAGACCGCGTCGATCACCGAAGCCGGCAGCTGCTTGTAGAGCAGATAGAAGGCCATCGCGATGACGAACCCGGCAAAACCGCGCCGCAGGCTGTCCTGGTTGACGCGGGACGCGAAGAACGCGCCGCCGAAGCTGCCCACCACGGCCGAAGCGGTGACGATCATCGCCAGCTCGTAGTTCACCGGAACGTGACTGACGTAGCCGGCGAAGCCGGCGAAGGACTTCATGGCGATGACGACCAGCGAGGTCCCGATGGCCTCGCGCATCGACAGGCCGCCGAGCAGAGCCAGGGCGGGAACGACCAGAAAGCCGCCGCCCGCGCCGACCATGCCGGTTACCAGACCGACGATGAGGCCTTCGACGACGATCTTTTCCACGGGCAGCTCGGCCTTCTTCTCGCCGGGAGCGGCCGTGCCGGCCGCGTCACCCTTGCGTCCGCGCCACATGGCGGCGGCCGTGGCGAACATGATCACGGCGAAGAGAATGAGCAGGATGCTCGCGGGGATGAACTTGGCGACATAGCCGCCTCCGAACGCGCCGGCCATGCCGGCGGCGCCGAAAATCAGGGCGGTCTTCCACCGCACGTTACCCGCGCGGGCGTGCTGGATGGCCGCCACGGCGCTCGTCACGCCGACGACCAGCAGCGAGGTGGCGATGGCCGACTTCTCGCCCATCCCCAGGGCGTAAATGAGGATCGGAACCGTGAGAATCGATCCGCCCCCGCCCAGCAGGCCGAG
>JAWLHK010000029.1:0-48724 GCA_041690355.1 bacterium
CCGTCCGCGGTTTCGCCCCCCCCCCCCCCCGAGCGAGCCGTGGGCGCACGCCGGCCGGGCCGACGAGCCTGCATACTTCCGGGCCGTCCCTCGTCCTTCTCTGCAACGACAACGGAATCCCCCCGAGCGCCGTGACCGTCGATGCCGCACGTAATGAAATCCTTACTCCCTTTTTGGGGAGGTCATGGTACCCTCAATGCTCCTTCCTTTTTGGAGCGTTCATGTTGACCCGTTTCAAAGTTCTCGCTGGTATCGCCGCGCTGACGACTGCCTGCACCGGTGCCGAAGTTCCCGACAATGGCCAGGCCGCGCAGGAAGTGGCGCGGCAGGAAGCAATCCACGAATTCACCGGGCAGATCGGCGACGTGGTCGCGACCGGTATCACCCTGATGAAACTTTCGGTACTGCAGGCCGAGGGCACGCCGCAGGGCAGCCCGTATGCGTTGCAGGTTCGCCTGCATGACAGCGGCGGCCGGACCTATACGTTCGAGCGCGCCGCCGCGGATCTGCGCTTCATGGCCGACCCCGTCACCGGCGACGGAGCGGTGCGCGAGGAGCGGGTGGACCGCACAGCCTGTGTGGTCTCCGGCGAAGACAGTGGCACCGGGTTGCGCATCAGGACGCAGGGCGACCTTCAGATCATCGATCTGCGCTCGCACGTCGACGCTGACGCAGAGGGTGGCGACGTCGAGGAGTTTTCCTATTACGTGGAGAAGGTCAATCCGAACCAGAACACCGAACCGCAGACCCTGACCGTCGGCGGCCCGGATGGGGAAAACACGGTCGTTGTTGTGGCCTACGGGCCGCCCACGCAGACAGATACGTCGGCCGGTAAGCAGACGGTCCAGGTCAAGAAGGGAAAGTCAGGTGTGTCGCTTGATCCGGTGCAGATCGCAAGGTATGAAGAGCCGTATTTCCCGGATCCGATGTTGTTTTCGATTACCGGCGAGCCGGTCCTGATCAAACGCCATAACAACGCGCCGGGGATACGCCCGCTCGAAGCCGCCGACGTTCTCTATGACAGTGACGAATGCAGCGCCGGCGAGGAAAACGGAGCCGAATTCACGTTGGAGCCCGAGGGCCTCTTCGCCCTCAATACCACCGACGCCTCGCGCGATGCGTCGACCATGCAGCTCACGGGCTCCTTGACGACGTCGACTGGCGAGCAGTTGCCGGTCAGTCTGATCGCCACGACGTCGAACGGCACCGTGACGGTCGAAGGCGAGGTGGGCGGCACGCAGCAGTCGCAGAAGGATGAACAGCCCACGGCGAGGCCGGCACAATCAGATCTGGATTTCGACTCGATTCTCGACGTCGATGACAACTGCCCGTATCATCCCAACGCGCAACAGGTGGACACCGATGGGGACGGTATCGGCAATCCCTGCGACAGGAGCACGACCTTCACCCTGACGGTCGCCGAAGGGCCCGCCCACGACGCGCAGCTCGAGCCCGCCGACGGCGTCGTGTCGTTCCGCTTTGCGCTCGCGCCCGACATTGCCGGGGCCGTTCTGCAGTGCAGCGCGAATCAGGAACCGTTTGCCGACTGCAGCAGCCGCACGTTCTCCCGCGCGTTTCTGCACGGCAGGCATACCTTGACCGTCGCGGTGACCCAGGTGCCTTCGAGCGCTTTTCCGGCCGGCGAGGCCCCCGAAGGGGTCAGCGGACGCCTGCAGACCTCGTTCACCGTGGGCGGCCCCGTGCCTGCGGCGACCCTGAGCGCCATGCCGCCGGCGACCACGACGAGCACCGCGGCGACCTTTGCCTTCACGTGCGACCTGGCCGGCTGCTCCAACGAGTGCAGCCTTGACGGCGCGGCGTTTGCGGCATGCACGAGTCCGAAAACCTACACGTCCCTCCAGCTTGGGCAGCACACGTTCCGCGTGCGGGCACGCGACGCCGTCGGTAACCGGCAGGCGAACCCGGCCTCGTATCCGTGGACCGTGGAGGCGGTACCCCCCGATACGACGCCTCCGCAGACGACGATTACCTCGACGTACGCCAACGATGCATCGAGCACTTCGCTGACGGTCGAGTTTGCCTGCGACGAGAGCGGATGCACCTTTGAATGCCGCCTCGACAGCGGGACGTTTGCGGCCTGCACGAGCCCCTTCGTCGCCGTGGTCACGACCGAAGGCGAGCATACGGTGGAGGTGCGGGCCCGCGACGGGGCGGGCAATGCCGATGCGACTCCGGCCTCGGCGACGTGGACGGTCACGTTTCCCGTTTTTGCCGGCGACGTGACCTTCAGCGTGGCCCCCGGTTACAACAGCAGCTGCGCAGTGAAGAACGGCCTGCTCTACTGCTGGGGCGAGAATGTGGGGATAGCGTCGACCGCGCCCGCCCAGGTCGGTACGGCGACCGATTGGCGCATGGTTTCGGGCGAAGGCGATACCCGGTGCGCGCTCAACGAGGCGAATGACCTGTACTGCTGGGGCAGCAATTATAACCGAACGGTCGGCAACAACAGCGATGTCGATGCACCGGCGCCCGTGCAGATCGGCGCCGCCGGCGAGTGGCAGAGCGTCTCGGTCGGCTATTCGACCGCCTGCGGCATCAAGACCGACGGCTCGCTCTGGTGCTGGGGGAACAACGGTTCAGGACAGGCCGGCCAGCCCACGTCGACCGCCATGGTGGCGGCGCCGGCGCAGGTCGGCTCGGCCACCGACTGGGTCAGCATTTCGGCCGACGGGCACTCCTGCGCCATCAACGGCAGCGGCGAACTGTACTGCTGGGGCCTGAACTACGCCGGTCAGCTCGGCGTGGGCAACACGACCGACACGAGCACGCCGACGCGCGTGGGCACGGATACCGACTGGGCGCATATTTCGGCGGGGGCCGATCACACCTGCGGCATCAAGACCGGCGGCGCGCTCTGGTGCTGGGGCGATAACACGTCGGGACAGACGGGGCACGGCTCGGCCCCCTCGAGTCCCGTCCGGGTGGGCACCGACGCAGACTGGCAGACGGTCGCGGCCGGCACGTCGTTCACCTGCGCACTGCGCACGGGCGGCACCCTGTGGTGCTGGGGAACGGACACCAGCGGCCAGCTGGGAAATGGCGCCGTGGGGGCCGCGACGGTTCCCGAGAAGATCGGTACGGAAACCGGCTGGGTCTCCATCTCGTCGGCCGATTATCACTCGCTCGGCGTGCGTCTCGCGGGGGGCGCTCTTTCGTTCTGGGGCTGGGGCGACAACGCGAAGCGGCAGGCCGGCGACACCGCCACGACTCCGCTTCTCGCACCGTACGAAAACCTGCTGGATTGACGCTCGCGACAATCTGCGGGCAGCGCGCTTCAAGCCCCCTCGCCATCGGCGAGGGGGCTTTTTTGTGGTGCGCGCGGGCATCACCCCCAAAGCGTGGAGGCTCGGAGGAATCCGCGCGAAGCCGTGGATTCCGGCTTGCCGGGCACGACTTCACCGCCGGCTCGGCGCGGTCGCTGCGCCGCCTCCCCGGATGCCGCAACCCCGGAGAGGAAACGCCTCTCCGGGACCACCCAGCGCGGCTCAAGGCGAACAGCTGCCCGGCGCGCCGAGGTGCAGCACGTCATGGCGGTTCGTTTCGACCAGCCCGCCCTGCTGCGGAGCGCCTGCCGCAATGTAAACGCTGCTTCCGCAGGCGATGGCCTGTGTGCCGTGTCTCGCCTCGGGCATCTCCGGCAAGGTGCGCCAGAGCAGGGTCGCCGGATCGAATGCCTCGACCGTCGCATAGGCCTGCCCGTGCCCTTCGCCCCCCAGGACGAGAACCTCGCCGCCGACAAGAACCGTCATGGCGCCGGCGCGCTGGGTCGGCAGGCCGACGTTCAAGGTCGACCAGGTGCCGCTCCCGAAATCGTAGACGTCAATCTCCGGGATGGTGGCGTAGAAGTCATTGCCCTGCACACGGCCGCCGATGGCATAGAGTTTGCCGTCATGGACGGCCGCGTGGAAGTGGTTGCGCGCCCGCGGCATGTCGGGCAGGCTCTGCCAGGCGTTGCTCGCGGGATGGTAGACATCGAACAGGGCGACCGGCGCACCCTCATGGCCGGTGCCGCTCAAGGTATCCTGCAGGCCGCCCGCGACGTAGATACTGCCCTGGTAAACAGCTGCGCCACTGCTCCCGCGTGCCCGCCCCGACAGGAACGATGCGCCCTGACTCCACGTGTTGGCGAGGGGATCGTAGATGTAAACCGTACTTACCTGGTGGTCTGGATAGGGGCCGGCCAGCGCGCCGATGACATAAATTTTTCCGCCCGTCGCAACGGCCTGGGCATGGTGGAGCTCGGTTGGCAGCGAGGCCGCGGTTGTCCACGTGTCGGTGGCCGGGTCGTAGACTTCGTGCAGCAGAGTGTTGCGTCCGCCGAGCAGGTGGAGTTTGCCGTTTACCGCGACATAGGAAACTTCATGCCGTTCGAGGCCGGCCGCCGCCAGCGATTGCCACGTCGGCGTGATGCTCGCGTCCGGATCGATCACGACCAGGTCGTCGAAGTGCACGGCGGCCGAGATCGACGAAGTGTTGATGACCCGTATGCCGAAGGTACCGGCCTGTTGCAGGCCGGTGGTTGAATCCTGGCTCTCAACCGCCCAGGCGGTCTCCTGGGTGCCCGTCTTCCACGCCTTGGCCCGCAGGGTCGTCGGCGAGGCGCCTTCGGCCTGAATCCGGAGGGTGACGGGCTCATTGGCCTGCACGGTCAGGAGGGGACCCACGTCGGCGAACAGGAAGCTGTGATCCTGACGCTGGCCGCGCAGGAATACCTGACCGTTCGCATCGACCCAGACGCCGACGCGGAAATAGGCGCCGCTGCTCTGCCGGCGGATCACCAGGTAGGCGAAGTTGCCGCCGCCCCCTTGCGGCAGAGCAGACCAGCTGACCGTAACCTTGGCATCCGGATCGCTGACTGTCGTGGTGCCGAGCTGCAGAAGGCGTTCGCCGTCGCCCGCCGTGGCCTGCACCCCTCCTTTGTTGCCGTCGACGGAAAGGGCCGAGGTGGGGCCCCCCAGTACCGACCACGGCCCGCCGACGTCGGCCAGGCCCCAGCCGCCGGCCACCGTGCGGGTGAACGTGTCGTTCGCGACGGTGGCCCCCTGCGATTGCTCTTCGTAGACCTGCATGAAGTCCCACGTGCCGGGGAAGGTGGCCGGCCCACCCGACGTCGAGAGGATGCCCACCGCGAGCCCGGTGGCCGCCGTGAACCAGCCGGGGGGTACCGTGAGGGCAGCCCCCAGCGTGACGGGTGTACCCGTAACTCCGCCGGCGGTTACCGTATACCAGGGCTGTACCGTGCCGAGGGCAGGGTCGACGGTCAGATAGAGATCGACGTAGTCGGGACCGGGAAGGGCGACCCCGTGGGTGACGGTGCCCGAGACCTGGCCCTCGATTTCCTTCAGCGCCTGGATGCCGCCGCTGCCGCCGTTGGCGGTGACGACGACCTTGACGTAGTTGTCCTGGTCGCCTGTGCCGATGAAAAGGCCCAGTGACTGGTTGCCTTCGGGCGTCACGCCGTTGAAGGGCCCCACGATGCGCGTACGCGCCGTGAACACGCCGACTTCACTCGGGGCGGCGTGGACGCCGAACTGGAAGCCATACTGCTGCGAGTTGGCCGACCCCAGGGCGTCGCCTGCGGGAACGGCATCGACCGTCAGGACGCCGGCGGCGCCGCCCGCCGTGATATCGGCCTTGTCGAAGAGGGTCGCATAGTCGTCGACGCCGTTGCTCATGAGACCGGTGTAGCCGAGGTTCAGCAGACCGCCGGGATTCGGGGCGTCGTTCTCCCAGGTGTACTCGACGGGCAGCCAGGTGTTCATGCCGTTGGCTGGATCGATGGCGAAGGGGTCGACGATGTCGGCCAGGCCGTCATTGTCGTCGTCGGGGTCGTTCAGGTCGGAGACGAGGTCGTTGTCCCAGTCGGCAGGCACGTCGGCCGAAGAACAGGGGCTCGTTCCGTTGTCGATTTCGTCGGCGTTCGAGTAGCCGTCTCCGTCTTCGTCGATGCCGGGGTCGTCGACGCCGGAACAGGTCGCTCCCCCCGTTTCGTAGTCGTTCGGTTCGAAGACATGGATGATACCGGTGGCGAGATCGGCCACCCAGATGGTGCCGGGAAAAATGCCGTCGTCGCCGAGCGCGGTGACGTCGAGAGGATTCTGGCCCACCGACGAGAAGATCGGTGCATCGGAGACAATGGCCGTTCCGCTTGCATTGCGCTCGATGCGGTAAATCGTGTTGTAGACATAGCCCGCGGCGAGCAGATCGCCCTTCATGGCGCCGCCGAAGTTACTCGCCGTGTATTCGGCGAGACCGTTGGTCGACGAGGGGAAGGTCGTGAGTGAGCCGGCCTCCCAGGGCATCAGGTAGTCGCATTCGATGGGGTTCGATGTCGGCACCGGCGATTGGGGATTCGAGAGGTTGAACATGTTGGCGCTGTTGCCGCGCGTGGGGTTGGGGTGGCCGCCGTAGTAGCCGGGCCCCGAAATGTAGTGAAGCGAGTCGCCGACGGTCGAGCCGGGTTCATTCACTTCGTTCGTACAGTTGCCACCGGGCCCCTCGTTGACGGGAACCTCGCCCCAGCCGCCGTTCGGGCCGTTGTCGATGGTGTAGAGCTGACCGCTCTCGGTGAGCACGATGTCGTAGGGGTTGCGGAAGCCCGGGGCGTAGACCTGGACGGGGCCCCCCGGCACGATGACGGCCTGATTCTTGCCGTCGTTGCCCCCGAAGGGGTCGTTCTCGTCGTTGATGCCCGGCCGGTCTTCGTCGTCGAGGGTCGGCAGGTCGTAGGTCGTGTTGCCGATGGCGGCGAGATCGACGGAGAGAATGGCCGCCGCGTAGGCATACTCGGGCAACTTGGCGAAGTTGTGAGAGGGGGCGCCCTTATTCGTGTTTCCCCCATGGGCGATGTAGAGGATCTGGCCGGTTGCGTCGAGCGTCATGCCGTTGGCGGTGTGGTTTTCTTCGGACCGGGGAAGTCCGCGCACGAGATCGAGCTTGGTCCACGTCGTGCCTGTCCACGTCAGTCGCGAGAGCACGCCCGAGTTGGTGTCGAGGTTCAGGTCGGTGCCGTCGGGACCCGCCCCTATGCGGGGATCACTCGAGGTGACGTAGATGACCGGGTTCAATGCCGTGCCCGCGACGAGAATGCCGGTGACGAGACGCGAGGTGACGCCCGGATTGGGGCTGCCGTCGTCGTTGTGGTTCGGCATGTTGTAGATGCTGTCGATCGTCTCCTGGTCGATGACGGTATAGCTGTTGGCGGCGGCCCGGTCGACGGTATAGATGTGAATGATGCCGGTGAAATCGGCGACGTAGAGGCGGCCGTCGGGGCCGAACTGCAGCGAGCTCGGGTGACCGGCCGCGGCTCCCTGAAGGGCGCTCTTGCCGAAGCCGACCGGGATGATATCGACTCCGTTGCCCGCGAGGGGAATATTAAGCGGTCCGTTTTCGCCGTCATGGGTGACGTACAGCGTGCCTGCATACGGGGCGATGGCGCCCGGTGTGAAGGTCACGGTGGCGAACACGGACGCGCCCGGATCAAGCAGGGTGCCCGACGGGTCGGACGTCAGGCTGAAGGCCGGGTCGCTGCCGACGAGCTGCACGTCAGTGACCGTGAGCGGCTGCGCTCCGGTGTTCATGAGCAGCACGAATTTGCTCGCGCTGCCGCCTGCGTCGACGTCGCCGAAGTCGATGCTCGAAGGCGAAGGCGAGAGGTAGCCGGGCTGGTCGGCCGGCGGCAGAATCTCGATGGCTTTGATGGCCGGGTTTTCAACGTTGTGCAGCAGTGTGATGTCGATCGAGCTGTCGGCGACGACGGTGAACTCGTGTACGACGCCTGCATCGCCGCCCACATCAGCGGCGATATCGTAGTCGGCGAGAACGGTCTGGCCCTCGATGGCGACGGAGAAGACGCGCGCCCCCGGCGCCTGGGTGCCGACGTAGATGTCTGCGAAGTAGAGGCGCACCCTATAGGTGTCGGCGACGACCGGAAAGCTCCACGTCATCTCCGGCGACGCACCGCCGTCCCACCGTTCGGTCTGAAACAGGGTCATCGGCGTGCCGGCGGGTATGGAGGGATCGCTCATGTCGATGCTGTTGGCGGTCGCGTACGTGGTGTTGCCCGTCTCTGCGGCGTTTCCATACGGCGAGGGCGCCGTCGCCGTGTCGGCGGCCCAGTCTTCGACGGCGGGTCCGCCCGCGTTGACGCGGTAGATTGGCATTCCCCAGGCGCCTTCACTCTGCCCGGTGAGGGAGATGAGCAGGGGCGAGGCGTCGCTGTTGTAGGCGATCTGCAGGGTCGCATCGTAGGCGCCCGACGACGCCGGCGCAAAGGTGACCGTCAGATGCGCCGTGCGCCCGGGGGCGACGGTCGCCGTGTCGGGACTTCCGGCGCTGAAGGCGCTCGCACCGGTTCCGCTCACGAGCACGGATTCGATGGTGACCGATTCGGCCGAAGGGTTGCTGAGGGCGACGCTGAGGGTCGCGCTGTCGCCGGCGGGCACGGAACCGAAGTCGAGCAGCGTCGGCGCCGCTTCAAGCGTGCAGGCGGTGCACGGTTCTGCAGGGAGCGTGAGAACCTCGAGGGCCTTCAGGGCCGGGTTTTCTATCTTGTGCCCGAAAACGATGTCGAGCGAGGCGTCGGCAGCGACCTCGAACGACCGCATGATGCCGTTGTTGGCGCCGGCCGCGGCATAGACGTCGAAGTCCTGGAGCACGGTCTGCCCCTCGATGAAGACATCGAAGGTACGGGCCCCGGCAGACATGGCGCCGGTATAGATCTCTGCGAAGTAGAGGCGTACCTCGTAGTTGCCCGCCTGCACGGGCAGGTTCCAGTGCATCTCGGGTTCGCTGAGGGGATCCCAGCGCTCGGTCTGAAAAATTCCGGCCGGGGTGCCGGCCGGCAGCGAGGGGTCGCTGGTTCCGATGGCGTCCCAGACCTGAAAGGTGTTGGTGTCGGCGCTGTTGACGTACGGCGACGGTGAGGCAGACGAGTCGGCACTCCAGCCATCGGGAAGCGCCGGACCGCCGACATTGATCCGGTAGAGGAGGCCAGGGGCTGCAAGCGCATGAACATCCTGTCGGTCGGCTTCCTGCACCGTGCGTAGTCTGGTCGGCGTCTCGTCGTCGCCGCAGGCAGTCAGGGCGGCAAGCAGGCCGCACAGGGTCATGGAAAGCAGAGGCGTCTTGAATCGGGGCATCCGTTTTCTTCCTCTCAAGCGGAGTTCAGGGCTGGCGACCGGGCGCGCGATCAGAAAGGGGGCCATCAGGCGGTGGGCAGCCTTTACGTCCACTCTACTGCGAAGGCGCTCGGTCTCCAGCTTCGTGGAAAGGGGCTGCAACGCTACGCTACGCACCCCCGTTGACATGGCCGGGACGGGGGTGGTAGACGCCGGTTTCAATTCCCGATCCGTTCCCGAGCCGGATCCCCGCTCCCTGATCCTCGATCCGCGGAACCTGCATCCTTGTCGCCAGGCGTGGTTGGGCTTAGGATCGGAGCAGGAGATCCATATACGTATATCGGAAAGGGGCAGCGATGAAGCCGGCGGCCAGTATCGTCATCAATAATTACAATTACGGGCGTTACCTTCGCGAAGCCATCGACAGCGCCCTCGCCCAGCAGGACGTCAAGGTCGAAACCATCGTGGTGGACGATGGATCGCATGACGACTCGCCGGCCATTATCCGGTCTTTCGGCAAGGCGATTCGCCCCATCCTGAAGAAGAACGGGGGGCAGGCCTCGGCCCTCAATCGCGGTCTCGAGGCGGCCCGGGGCGACTGGGTGATGCTGCTCGATGCCGACGATCGGTTCCGCCCGGAGAAGGCGGCGCGGGTGCTCGACGCGGCGAGGCGCCACCCCGCGGCCGGCCTGATCTACCACCGCATGCAGAACATCGATGCCCAAGGCAACCGGCTCGACCTGCCCTGGCCGAAGAACCTGTTCACGGGGAACATCACTCGTCGCGTCGCCGCATCGGGGGGATGGTGGGAATATCCGTTCACGACCGCCTTGTGCTTCCACCGCCGGGTGCTCGAACGCATTCTGCCCATTCCCGAAGACTCTTTCCGCATCTGCGCCGATGCCTGGCTCGCTGAGCTCGCCCCTTTCTTCGGCGAGGTCGTCGGCCTGCCCGAACCGCTCGCCGAGTTCCGGCTGCACGGCGACAACAACTGGAACAACAGCGCGCGCCTGGCCCAGACACGATCGGCCATGGAGACGCAGGCGGCACGCTATGAGCTGCAGGTCAACGTTCTGAACGAGGCGCTTGCCGGTCACGGCATCGCCAAACGGCTGCGTCTCGAAGACCACTGGCCCTGGCGCCGGCTGCAATGCAAACTGTCTGGCTACAGAACCCTGGTTCCGGCGACGTGGGCTGCGTTGCGCTCGCCCGGACAAGGGGGCAACCGGGCCCGGCTGCGGAATGCCGTCTGGCTCTGGCGCGATGCCTTCGAAGAGCATGCCGGAGCGCTGCGCAGGCTGGCGGGCGCCCAGTCTGAACAGGCGTGACGCCCGGCGTGCGGCGCGGTCTTCAACACCCTGCTAGGCCCATACCTTGCGCACACTGTCCCAGCGGAAAAGACCTTCGCGGTTCAGGAGTTTCTTCACCCTGGGCGGTGCGACCCAGAGCGCTTGGTCAAACCGGGCTTTGATATGGTCGCCGAGTGTGCGGCGGCGCGCGAGCATGCTCATTTCCTTCCGATACAGCTCGACGTCGTTCGACAGGTTGTCGCCGTGCCGGCGCCAGCCGCCGAGATAGGCCTCGACGATCTTCAGGTCGTGCTTCTTCGCGAAGTGCGTCCACAGGTAGAAGTCGCCTGCCAGCCTGAAACCGGCCAGCCTGTCGTAGTCGATCAGATCGAGCAGATCTCTTCGCCAGAAGGTCGACTCCTGCTGTACGAAGCGCAGACCGTCTCCATAGAAGCCCGCCGCAAAGAGCTCGGGCCGGTACCGGAAGGGAAGCACGACGCCGGTAACCTGGGCGCTCTCGTTGTAGAAGACGTTGTATCCGGTCAGCCAGTGCACGTTGTGCTGTTCCATGACGTCGGCGACGATGTCGAAGGCCGACGGGTGGTAGTAGTCGCCGGCATTGATCCAGGTGACGATGTCGCCGGTCGTTCTGCGCAACCCCTTGGCCAGTGCGTCGTACACGCCCCTGTCAGGCTCGGACACGAGGGTTATCCCCCGGCCGGCGTAGCGTTCGAGGATCTCGAGTGTGCCGTCATCGGATCCTCCGTCGCAGACGATGTATTCGAGCCGCAATCTCCCGCTGCGCACGGCACGCTGGTTCAAGACCGATTCGACGGTTTCGGCAATGAGGTGCTTCCGGTTGTAACAGGGCGTCACGATGGAAACCGATTCCATTTCTCCTCCGCTGTTTCTTCACTTTGTAACCGGAGAGCGAGGAATGCAAATGCTGAACAGACGCTCGCCCGGCGAGCTGTCACACGCAGAAGGTACGGCCGGCGAGCAGTGCTAAGCTGGAGACAGGACGGCATCCCGCCGCGGGGCGCCCTTCGCCGACGCCCAGCGTCTCTACTGACGGAAGGAGCCCATGAGTCTTCGCCAACAGGTATTGCACGGAGGACGCTACCTGATTGCCCGCCAGGCGCTGGGCGCGCTGCTGGGCTTCGGCGGCAATCTCGTCATCGTGCGTACGATCGGGCCCGATGCCTACGGGCTGGCAGCCGCTGCGATCGGCATCCATACCTTTGCCGGCACCATCATGCAGTGGGGTCTGAATACCTGGCTCATCCGCAGACCCGGAGAGACCACGCGGGTTCACCTCGATGCGGCTTTTACGCTGCTTACGATGATCTGCCTCGTCGGAGGCGTGCTGCTCACCGCCTCGGTTCCCCTGCTGCAACGCTGGGTCGATCTGCACGGCTTCTCGCCGGTCGCGCTGGTGCTGTTTCCCTCGGTCCTGCTGACGCCGGTTCTGATCATCCCCCTCGCCTGGCTCGAGCGTGAGCTCCAGTATCGGAAGATCGCCTGGATCGAATTCTTCTGCCAGATCGGGCATCTCGGCGTCAGCATTCCCCTGGCGCTGGCCGGCTTCGGGGCCTGGGCGGTCATCGGCGGGGTGTGGACGCAGCTGCTCGTCAACGGCTTTCTCCTGTTACGAGCGTCACGATATCGGCCGCGCTTCTGCTGGGACCCCGAGGAGTTTCGAGGCATGCTTACCTACGGGTTCTCTTTTTCGAGCTCGATGTGGGTGTGGCAGTCGCGACGCCTTGTGAATCCCCTCCTTGTCGGGCGCTGGTTCGGGGCAGAGGCCGTCGGGTTTGTGGCGCTTGCCATCCGCTTCGCAGAGATGCTGGGTTTCGTGCTCCAGGCGACCTGGCGCATCGCACTCTCGGCGCTGTCGCGGGTGCAGCATGAACCCGGCCGGCTCTCACGGGCGGTCGGCGAGGGGATGCGTCTGCAGCTGCTCGCCTACGGCTCGGTGCTTCTCGGTTTCTCGGCCACGGCGCACTGGCTGCTTCCGCTGATTTACGGCAAGCAGTGGGAGCCGGCGCTTGCCGTGTTTCCCTTCATCGCGGCGGGATATCTGACGAACTCCATGTTCAGCCTGCACTCCTCGGCGCTGTATGCGCGCCGGCAGAACTGGGAGGTGACCCGGTTTCACCTCGTGCACATCCTGGTCTTCGCCTCGGCGGCCCTGATGCTGGTGCCGCGCTTCGGCATGGTCGGCTACGGCTACGCCGAATTGCTGGCGCTGCCGTCTTACTACGTGGTGCATCGTGCCGTACGCAGGCGGGTGGCGAGCCCCGAGTACGGTGTCGCGCCGGTATGGTGGTTCGCCTTCTGTCTGCCCCTGTTCTGGCAGCAGCTTGGGCTCTGGACCTTCGCGGCCGTGCCGCTGGGCTTGCTCTGGCCCGGTACGGTCAAGGAGCTTCGGGGGTATGTAGAGCTCGCCCTCGGGCGCGGTAGAGCGGCGCCTGCGACATCGTCGTAGCGGGAATTGGGAATTGAAATAGGGTTTGGCCTCCATGGGGTTCTCCAAAGACGGGCCGGGGGTACAAACTGGAAGCAATGGGTTGCACCGCAGAGAAGGCGGTAGCGTAACAATTACGTGGGGGAGCTTAGATGAAACGGGTGGCTCTGATTACCGGCGTGACCGGTCAGGATGGGGCGTATCTGGCGGAGTTTCTTCTGAACAAAGGGTATGTGGTGCACGGCATCAAGCGCCGGTCGTCGAGTTTCAACACCGGGCGCATCGATCACCTCTATCAGGATCTGCACGATCCGCACCCGCGATTCATTCTGCACTATGGCGACATGACCGACGCCACCAACCTCATTCGCATCGTTCAAGAGACGCAGCCCGACGAGATCTACAATCTCGCCGCGCAGAGCCATGTGCACGTGAGCTTTGAAACGGCAGAGTATACGGCCAACGCCGACGCCCTCGGCACGCTGCGCCTGCTCGAGGCGGTGCGCATTCTCAGGCTGGAGAAGAAAACCCGCATCTACCAGGCCTCGACCAGCGAGCTCTTCGGCGCGGTGCGTGAAGTGCCCCAGCGCGAGACGACGCCGTTCTATCCGCGTAGTCCGTATGCGGCCGCCAAACAGTATGCATACTGGATCACCGTCAACTACCGTGAAGCCTACGGCATGTTCGCGAGCAACGGCATTCTCTTCAACCACGAGTCGCCCATTCGCGGCGAGACATTCGTGACGCGCAAGATCACACGCGCCGCCGCCCGTATCAGTCTCGGCCTCGAGCACTGCCTGTACATGGGCAATCTCGACAGCCTGCGCGACTGGGGCCATGCCAAAGACTATGTCGAGGGTATGTGGCGGATTCTCCAGCACGATCAGCCTGACGATTTCGTGCTTGCCACCGGGCGCCAGATCTCGGTGCGCAAGTTCGTCGAGATGGCCTTTGCCGAAGTCGGTCTGCCCCTGGCATGGAAGGGTGAGGGCGTCGATGAAATCGGGGTGCACGTCGAGACCGGTCAACCCGTGGTACGCATCGATCCCGCCTATTTCCGCCCGACTGAAGTCGACACCCTGCTGGGTGATCCGTCGAAGGCGAAGAAGCTGCTCGGTTGGGAGGCCCGGATCGGCGTCGAAGAGCTCTGCCGCGAGATGGTGCGCGAAGACTTGATGCAGGCCCGCCGGGAACGTGAGCAGGAGCAGGCTGCATTCTCGGATAGCGAATCCCGTGCGGCATGACGGGCACCGAGAAGCCTGATGCGGATACTCGTTCACGGGATCAACTTCGCGCCCGAATTGACCGGGGTCGGCAAGTATACGGGCGAATTTGCCTCGTGGCTGGCCGAGCAGGGAGAGCAGGTACGGGTGGTTACCGCGCCACCCTACTACCCGGCGTGGCGTATTGCAGACGGTTACCGGGCCTTCGCTTATCGACGCGAACGGATGGCCGGCGTCGACGTATGGCGCACGCCCCTCTGGGTGCCTGCCAGACCCAGGGGGCTTACCCGTGCGCTGCACCTGCTCAGCTTCGCGCTGTCGAGTCTGCCGGTCATGCTGCTGCAGGTCTTCTGGCGGCCGCATGTCGTCATCGTGCTCGAGCCGACGTTCGCATCGGTTGCCCAGGCGTGGCTTGTCGCGCGTCTCAGCGGGGGGCGCGCCTGGCTTCACGTGCAGGACTTTGAACTCGATGCGGCTGTGAACCTGGGCATGTTGCCCGCGCCGGCGCGCCGGGTGCTGGCCGGCATCGAATCGTGGCTCATGCGGCGCTTCGATCGCGTCTCGACGATCACCGCGAGCATGCTCGCCCGCCTCGGCGAAAAGGGGGTCGACGAAGACCGGATTCGATACTTTCCGAACTGGATCGACACGGCCACCATGCGGGCCGACGATGGGGCGGTGCGGGCCTTCAGGTCGACCCTGGGTGTTGCTCCTTGGTCGAAACTCGTGCTGTACGCAGGGAACTTCGGTGAGAAGCAGGGGCTCGACGATGTCCTGCACGCGGCCGCCCTCGCGCGTACGCGCCTGCCCGATACCGTCTTCATCCTGTGCGGCGAGGGGGTGGCGAAGGCGCGGCTCATGGCGACCGCCGAAAGGCAGGGCCTCGAGAACGTGCGGTTTCTGCCGCTGCAGCCCGCCGACAAACTTCCGCTTCTCTTGCGGTGTGCCGATGTGCACCTGGTGACGCAGGCCCGCGCCGCGGCCGACCTCGTCATGCCCTCCAAGCTGCTCGCCATCTACACGGTAGGCGGTGCCGCCATCGTCACCGCCGATCCGGGCACGGAGCTCTACCGGCTGGTGCATGACCAGGGTACGGGCCTGGCCGTCGAGCCCGAGAGTCCCGACGCGCTGCTGCAGGCCGTCGAGCAGCTTGCCGGCGATGACCTCCTGCGCGAAGGCCTGGGGCGCACGGCGAGCAATCATATCGAACGGCATCTGACGCGCGATGCCGTGCTTGGCGAGTTTTTCCGCCACCTGCGCCTTCTGGCCGACCTCCCGGCACCCGAGCCCTCCTCCGAAATAGTCTGAGGGCGTACCCGGCCTCGCGGGCGTATTCTCGTGACTTGACCTTGCGCCTCTTCTTCCTCAACGGGCGGCCGTCTGCCGTCGCTCCATTTCTCCCTCTTCCCATGGTCTAAGCCTGCGGCACGCTCCTGCTGCTGCGCTCTTCGTCCTTTTCGTCTTCCGCCGAATCCCTTGCCGGGTAAAGCGACCCGCCGAATCCTGCTACAACCGGGTTGATTGAAACCTCGCCCCGGTGCGGATCTACCGCACGCCCGGCTGTCATCTGCCGGCCGCCGGGGTTTTTACAGCCGGTTCTGTTGCAGATCACGACGCCGGCGCTCGCTTTTCGAGCGCGAATGGGTTCGGCACGGGTCTTGCTCTCGCTCACTGGCCAAACGTTAAACCAATACGCAGAAGCGTGGGCGCCGTCGCGCCGATCGGCATGATCGCGGCCACAATCAACACGACTAACCAACCGGATTTATGAAACGACAACGCTACCATCACGGCCTGCTATCGGCCGCTCTGATGGCTCTTTTCGCCGCGGGCTGCGGCAGCGCGATGACCGACGCGGGCGCGACCGCGCAGACCTTCAGTGATGCCGACGCCCGGATTGCCGCCAAGCCGACAGACCCCGGCTCGAACGGAAAGGGAAAAACCAAAGACCCGGCACCTGAGCCGACGCCTGAACCGGAGCCGACGCCTGTTCCCGAACCGACTCCCATAACGGAGCCGACGCCTGCCCCCGAACCGACGCCCGAACCCCTGGCAGAGAAGTTCGTCTTTGCGAATTACCAGCTGTGCTGCAGCGTTGATTCGACGCTCGCCGGGATAAAATCCGAGATCCAGAAGGCCCAGGAAGCGGGCTTCGATGGATTCGCGCTTACGGCCGGCGCCTGGTCGTCGGAGACCCAGTACATCACGCGGGCTGAGACCATGTACCAGGCGGCTCAGGAGCTCGGCACCGGCTTCAAGCTCTACATGCGGGCCGACCTGTGCTGCGGCGTCTCCAACGCCGACATCCAGGACATGGTGACGCGCTTCTACAACCATCCGAACCAGTTGAAGCGCGACGGGCGGTCGGTTCTCTCCGTATATGGCGGCGAGACGAAGACCGACTGGCAGACGGGCGTGCTGACGCCGCTCGCCGATACGGGACACGCGGTCTATTTCATGCCGCACTTCCGCACGGCCGACGAGACACCGACCTACACCGAGGTCTCGAATCTCTATACCAGCCACCCCTATGTCGACGGCCTGTTCTACTTCGGCGCTGCCGGTACGCCGGAGATGCTGCGTGACAGCAATACCGCGCATGCCACCCGCGCCGCCGAACTGGGCAAGGGCTTCCTTGCAAGCGTCACGCCGCACTACAGCGCGCACCAGAACGTGAACAACCGGGTGTTCGACGGCCGCGGCGCCGACGGCCTGCGCGTACAGTGGGAATCGGTCATCGCCGATCCCAACGTACACTGGGTCGAGGTCGTGACCTGGAACAGCCCGAACGAGTCGACCTACATCGCCCCGACGATCAACGGCGTCTTCTCGCACGATGCCTATCTGCAGTTGACGCGCTATTATGCCACCTGGTTCAAGACGGGCACGCCTCCGGCGATTTCGACGGATGCGGTGCACTTCTTCTACCGCACGCACGGCAAGGATGCCGTCGCCTCTTCCGATCCGCTGGCCAAGCCGGTCCTCACGGGACTCGAAGGCGACTACATCTATGTCGTCACGGCACTGACGAGCCAGGCCGAACTGGACGTCGCCACCGGTGGCCAGACCCAGACCCTGACGGCCCCCGCGGGACTCTCGTTCCACAAGGTTCTGTTCGGTACGGGAACGCCCTCGGTCACGTTGCGGCGCAACGGCACGGTTGTTGCCGGAACGGCGGGTATCCAGGCCATCAGCAATGCGATCAGCGCCTACAACTTCAACTACTACTCCGGCGTCGTTTACGAAGGCGACATTCCCGCCGCCGAACCGGAACCGACGCCGACGCCGACGCCCGAGCCGGCGCCGAACTACGACAACAAGGTCTTCGCACACTACATGCTGTGCTGCAACGGCCTGGGGTCGACGCTCGACGGATTCAAGGAAGAGATCCGGCAGGCGCAGTCGGTGGGCATCGATGGCTTCGCCCTCAACGCCGGCGCCTGGTCTTCGGAGACCCACTACAAGGACCGCGCGCGGCTCATGTACCAGGCGGCCTACGAGCTCGGTACCGATTTCAAGCTGTTCTTCTCGGCCGACATCTGCTGCGGATTGCCGAACAGCGACATCCAGGACATGGTGCGCACGTACGGGAATCACCCGAATCAGTTCAGGCATGACGGCCGCATCGTACTCTCGACCTTCGGCGGCGAGTGGAAGAACGACTGGGAAACGGGCGTGCTGAACCCGATGGCCAATGAAGGAAAGCCGATCTACTTCGTGCCGTACTTCTACCCCTCGAACTATGACGAGACCCCGACCTACAACGACGTCGTCGGCATTTATACCCGGCGGCCTTTCGTCGACGGTCTCTTCTACTTCGGCGGCGCGGGAACGCCGGAGCTGTTGCGCGACAGCAACCAGGCCCACCTGCAGCGGGCGGCCGAACTCGGCAAGACCTTCATGGCGAGCGTCACGCCGCACTACAGCGCCCACTCGAGCGGCAACAATCGTACCTATGACGGGCGGGGCGGCAACGGCCAGGACATCATGTGGCGGCACATCATCGCCAACCGCGCCAACGTGCCCTGGGTCGAGATCGTTACGTGGAACGATGCGAACGAAGGTTCGTACATCGGTCCACCGATCTTCAACCGCCACTCCCACCGTGCCTGGCTTGAACAGACGAAGTACTACGCCGAATGGTTCAAGACGGGCGTGCAGCCGACGATCACGAAGGACCGGATGTTCTTCTACTATCGTCCGCACTCGAAGGATGCGGTGGCCTGCTGCGACGGCGTCGGGAAGCCGGCGCTGTACGGACTCGAAGGCGATTACATCTACGTGACGACCGAGCTGACGGCGCCGGCCACGGTGGAGATCAACACGGGTGGTGTCATCCACCGGATCTCTGCGTCGGCAGGCGTGCAGCAGCACAAGGTTCCGTTCGCGCAGGGTACGCCCGCCTTCAAGCTGGTCAGCAACGGCATGACACTCCTGCAGAGCGGAAGCGTGCTGGGAATCAACAACTCGATTTCCAACTACGACTTCAACTACTACACGGGCGTGCTGCAGTAAGACTGCGCTTCCATGTGCTCTTCAACGGGGAGGCGGCGCGGCCGTCTCCCCGTTTCTTTTTGCTTTCGCTGGGGATGGGGCGTTTGCCGGTGACCGGGACCGTTTCGCGTCTCCTGGAATGTCCTGGTGTTCATCCCGCGGCGCCGTCTGCTTTTCCGCGCTCGCCGCCGCATACCCGCTGCGGTACGTGAAGTCGTAGCGTGCCGGTCGGGTTACGACCGGGGCGAGGGGGCCTGAGTCGGCGAGCGGGCGGCCCGTGCGCTCGAGACGAATCCGCAGCTCGCCTGCCTGCATGGGAAAGGAGACATGGCGCAGTCCGGCCTTGACGGGGAGAACCTGTCGACGGCCGGCGTTCTCGAAGACAACCTCGGCATCGGCGTGGAGCAGCAGGCTGATGTAGACCCGATCTTCAAAGGCCCGCCAGCCGGCGGGGCGGCCGGGACCTTCGTTCGCAGCCTCGGCCTTGCGCAGATGGGGGCGGTAGAACCAGAAGACTTCGTCCTGCATGATGGCGGGCTGCTTGCCCTGTTTGAACCAGTTCGCGTAGTAGGCGTTCAGGCGCAGGTAGGCGTTGTGATCGGGCCCTTCGCCCGCGGGACCGAAGTGCGTGCCTTCGCCACCGTCGTTCCAGGTGACGAGTTCGACCCAGCGCGCGCCGTTTTCGCGAACGGCCTGCCACTGTGCGTGCAGCCCTTCGCCGCCCTGGCCGTCGAAGGCGCGGTTGTTCGAGGTCTTGTGCGAGGAATACCCCGGCGAAACGCCGGCCATGAAGAGGCGGTCTGCCTTGCCGGCCTGGCGACCATGCGCCTCGATCGCCGCGGCCAGGGCTTCGGGGCGTCCCGCGGCGCCGAAGAAGAAGATTCCCTCGAGCAGATCGCCATGCTTCAGGTGGAGGCGGCCGATGTCGTCGGGCCCGGGCACCTCGGGATAACCCGGCGGGTAGAAGAAGGGGACGAAGAAGACGCCGGCGCCCCGCCTCTCGAGCGGCTCCAACACCGCCTTGTTCCAGTCTGCCTTCCCTTCGCCGCCGAATGTCGACAAGACCACCCGGCCTCTCGCCTTGAGCTGATTCGGGTGGTCGGCGAAGCGTGTCACCATGTCGCGTAGGTCTGCATCGGTCAGGCCGCAGCAGAGATCGGCGGAAAGAAAAAGGCGGAAGTCGGGGGCCTCGCGGGCCGCGGCGGCAAACATCCGTTCGGCGCGTTGCCGATAGTGCGGTTCTTTGGACCAGCCGCCGGCATTCAGGGCAAAGCCGTCGATTCCATGCTGCCTGGCAAGGCGAATCTCCTTTTGAAATGATTCGGTGCTGTCGCCGAGCGCCGGGCAGCAGAGCATGTAGTGAGCGTAGACGGCCCGTGGAGGCTCTTCCGCTCGGGCAGGGCCGCTGAGGATAACCGCCGCGAGTACCCAGGCCAGCGTCACGGTTCGGCAGATGGTCCGCGTACGCAGGCGGTTCACAGGCGCCGGCATCACAGTTTGAGAGGACGCCGTGTCTCGCAGCGTGTTTGCCTTCCGGTCGACTTCTCCCGGCATCGCTACGCGGCCCTGGCGAGAGACGGTTCCTCCGATCCGCTCAGACGGGGACCGATGATGCGAAGCGGATGACCCGCGCAGAGCATGCCCGCGGGTACGTTACGCATGGCGACCGACCGGGCGCTGAGCACGGATCCGCGACCGACGCAAACCCCGGGGCCCACGAAGACCTCGGCGGCGATCCAGGCCTGGGCTTCGATGCGGATGGGCTTGACGATCAGGTCAAAGCCCGTCCGCCTGTGATCATGGGACCCGGTGCAGAGAAAACTGCGCTGCGAGACGACGACGTCGTTGCCCAGGGTGATGTCTTCGAGGGAGTGCAGGTAGGCCTCTTCTCCGATCCACACGTCATCGCCGACGGAGAGACGCCAGGGATAAGTGATGCGCACCGAGGGGCGGATCTTGACCCGTTTTCCCACCCGGGCGCCGAACGCACGCAGAATGCCAGCCCGAAAGCCGTCGGCGAAGTGGGGCGAGAAGCGGAAGACGGTCGCCTGCACGCCGAACCAGAGCAGGACCATGGCGGCGGGCCGGCCGCGGCTGTACCAGGACTGATCATACTGCGCGATCCGCTGGTAATCCGGCGCGCCGCCACGCATCCGGTTGTCCACTGAAGCCTGTGATTCCGGTGCGGGTTCGGCGTCCCGATTCATTCTCTTCTCTGTTTTCATCTTCTCTTTCCTCTGCATCGCTACGTCTCCGTCCGCACAGTAGAGCCGGCAGGCCTCGCCAATCTGCGAGGCGATCGACGGCCAGGTGTAGCGTTCGTCAAGCAGGCGCCGCCCGGCTCTGCCACGCTCGCTGCGTTCGTCGTCCGATGCGTGCAGCGCCTGGCGCAAGGTCTCGCGCACGGCGTCGGCTTCGGGCGCGCACTCCCATCCGCCGCCTTCGCGGGCGAGCTCGGGAAAGTTGCAGGCGTCGGTCGCCAGGACGGGCACCGAGCAGGCCATCGCTTCGAGAATGGCGACCGAGAAGCCCTCGGAGTACGACGGGAGCAGAAAGAGGTCGGCCGACTTGAGCAGGGCCGTTTTTGCGTCGCCCCAGAGGGGCCCCGGCATGTGGACCTGGCCGGCCAGGTCGAACCGGTCGATCAGGCTGCGCACTTCGGCGGCGTAGCCGCCTTCATCGGGACCCGCAATGACCAGTTCCCAGTCGTGTGTTTCCCTTGCGAGGGCGGCCCAGGCGGGCAGCAGCAGGTCGAGTCCCTTCTTGGGGTGCAGGCGGCCGAGAAAGACGGCCCGCTTTCGCTGTCTTGGGGCGGAGGCTCCCGCGTAGGTATCGAAGGGCAGGGTATCGATGCCGTTTGCCGCGACGACGATGGGCGCCGTGATCCCCTGCGCGCGAATCTGGTCGGCCTCGCGCATCGTAAGGGCCCGCCAGAGGCGGGCGCGCCTGAAATTGCTGTCTTCGAACAGGCGGTGCACCAGGCGCTTCTTCCAGTGGGATCGATTGAGTATCCACGGTTCGAAAAAACCGTGCACGTGGTAAACGAGCGGTCGGTTGGTTCGAGCCGCTTCGCGGCCGAACAACGCGTTGGGCGCCACATAGAGCCCGTGCCCGTGCACGACGTCGCATGCCTCGACGAGACGGCGCGCGTGCGCCGCAAGGCCGCGGGCGAAGTAGAGGGGTTGGGGTCCCGTCCTCTCATACTGGAGGACCCCCGGCCAGGATTCGGTGAAGTCCTGCGACCGCGTGGCCGCGAGCGTCGAGCCCTCGCCGCGCCGGCGCAGCTGGTCATGCAGTTCAAGGGCGGCGCGGCCGAGGCCGCCGCCTTGCAGCGGCTCGAGTGATTGTACGAAATGCAGGTGCTTCATGCGGCCATCTCCAGCGTGAGGTCTGCTTGCCGCCCCAGGGCGGCCCGGGCGGCCGAGAGGGCGTTCTGCGCAAAGGCTTCGCAGGAATAGCCTTCAATGATCTGCCGCCCCCGGCGACCCATGCGTTCGCCGAGCTGCCGATCCAGAGCCAGGCGCGCCATGGCCTCGGCGAGGGCGAGCGGGTTGCGCGGCGAGAAGACAAACCCGTTGGCGCGCTGCTCGAGCGGCCCTGCGAGCGCGTCTGATACGCCGGGGACGAGGTCTTCAGCGCAGCCGGCCGTGCGGCTGACGATCACCGGCAGGCTCGAGGCCATGGCTTCGTTGACCACCAGACCCCACTCTTCTTGCAGGCTCGGAAGGATGAAGGCTTCGGCAAGTGCGTAAAACGCCGGCAGTTCGTCAACCTGCCGGAAACCGAAGAAGTGCACCGCCGGCTCACCCGAGCGGGCGTGCGGGGTGGCGCCTCCGGAACGCACCGGCAGTCGCAGCCGATGGCAAAGCCGGCGCAACTGCGCCTCGTTCTCGCCCGAGCCGACGAGTACCAGGTGGTGCGGGGCCGCGGGCAAGCGGCGGCGGAAGGCGCCAAAGGCGCGCAACAACAGCGGCAGATTCTTCTTGTCGACCATGCGGCCGACATTCAGAAAGTACCGTTCGGGCAGGCCGAGCCGCCGCCTCGTCGACGGCGCCCGTGCCCGGACACGCGCGGCCTGCGCGGCAAACCAGGCGTTGTCGACGGCGTCGTAGCCTGTGAAGATCCGGGCGGGTGGCAGGCCGAGGCGGGTGAAGTAGCGCCGGTGGCGCTCGCCCGCCAGAAGGGCCGCGTCGAAACGCCGCACCAACGCACGTTTGACCAAGGCCTGCAGCCCCGAGGCGCGGGCGGTGCCGTCGTGGCTGTCGTTCATCATGACGGAGGGGATGTCGAGCAGTCGCGCGGCCGCCAGCGCCGCCGCCGAGGGCCGCGGCCAGTAGCTGGGAATCAGGATGACGTCGACCGCATGCCGGCGCAGCGCCGCGATCATGCGGGGCAGGGCGTCTCCGAAACCGATGGTCTCGGCCGACCGGTCGGGAAAGAGGGTGTCGAGTTTTCCTGCCCTTCGGCTCTGCCATGCGTAAGTCGTGGTCGCGCCGGCCAGTTGAAGGGCCGTCACGGCCACGCCCTGCATCTGACCGGCCTCTTCGAGCGCCGCGAGGCGGGCGTGGTGATAGGGCCCGTAATGGTAGAAGAGAACGGCGATGTTCATCGCCAACCTCCCTGCGCCAGGCTGAAGGAATGTTGGCGGTGCGGAGCCGTTTCCCTGGAGACGAAGAATACGCTCCAGATCGGCAGCCACATGAAAAGATAGAAGTTTACGAACGGAAGCATGTTCTGGGTGACAAAGTAGATGAAGCCGATCAGCAGACAGGCATAGTTCGCCAGGGACTGGGCATCCTGCCGCCCTGCCCGAAGGTACCGGTCCATCAGGAACATGCCGAGAAGCGCCCAGAAGATCGGCGCGAGCCGGCCGAAACGATACCCCGCGTCGGCGACGCCGGTCTCGGCCGCGCCGGGGGCGGGCTCCCACGAGCCGCTCTCGCGCATGGTCTGCGCGGTCGAAAGTGAATAGTCGTGCCAGGTGGGCTTGTCTGGCCACCAGGCGCGCGGAATGAAGTTGAGAATCGGAAAGAGCCATTTCCGGCCGTAGTCCACGGCGCCGACTCGTTCTCGCGCCGCCGTCGAGCCGACGGCGACGGCAAGCTCGTTTCCTTCGTCTACGGTCGAGCCTGCCGACATGGTGCGAATCTTTTCCATGTCCGAAAACAGCGCTGAAACGGCGTCGAGCTGTTGGCGCAGAGAGGTTTCGCCGATCGCGGTCTGGCCGCGAAGGTAGGGGGTCACGACGATCAGGCCCGCGGCAATCGTTCCGACGATCACGAGGGGCAGGGCCGAGCGCCGCCTGCCCGACGAGCGCGCCCTGGCTTTCGGATCGTAGCAGTAGGCGGCCAGGAAGATGATGACGAGGCGAATCCAGGAGCCCCGCTGATTGGTGAACCAGGCGTCGAACAGAAGGTACGCGGCCGTCGCCAGCGTGGCCGCATCGATCAACGGATTGGGGCCGCTCGCCTTGCGGGCAAGCAGAAAGAGGAGAAGACCCGCAAAGAGAAAATAGCGCATCTCGTAAACGTAGCCGCTCACCTGCTCATAGGCGCCGAGCCCGTGGCCCGCGTAATACGAAACCCAGCCGCCCGAAGCTGCGATGAAATACAGATAGGCGGCTGCTCCGACCGAGGTGACGGTGAGCGCGGCCAGCAGATACCGCGACCCATCAAGAGTGGGTGCCGATGGGGTGGGCTTGTCGGCGGCGCGTCTCTTCATCAGGGCATGCAGGGCGCCGATCTCAAAGGCGCAGCCCGAAGCCATGGCGAGTACGAGAAAGTATCGGTACTGGTTTTCGGTGAAAAGGTGGTCGATCTCTTCGCCGGCGCTCCAGTAGGGAAGAATGTAGAGAAGGGTGAACAGCACCCAGACGAACAGGCGTGGATCAAGGGCCGCCTCCGGTCGCTTCCGGATGGCCGACAGGCGAAACAGGGCCATCGTCAGAAAGGGAACGGTAAGTGCGAAGGTGACGGTCATGCCGGAAACGCCTCCTGATACAGGGCGATCAGGCGTTCGACGTAAACATCCCAGCCCGTGAAGGCGTCTGTCGCCGTGGTTGCCGCAGCGGATGGAGCGAAATCTGCGGTCGCGCCTGGTTTCCCCCCGCCGTCGAGCAACCCTTCGACGGCATCGGCGATGGCCTCGGCGTCGCCCGGAGCCACGATGCGGTCGCCGCCTGCGGGATCGGCGAGGTCGGCGGCGCCGGCGTTTCTGCTGACGATGATCGGAAGACCGGCGGCCATGGCCTCGGCGACGACAATCCCGAAGCCGTCTTCGATACTGGGCAGGACGAAGAGGTCGTGTTCGGCGTAGACCTCGGCGATGCGCTCGTTCGGTACGTGGGCAATATGCGTGAAGTGGCCGGCATGGCGTTCGATGATCGGACGGTAGGCCGGGTCGAGAGCGCCGACAAGCGTCACCTCGAGGCCGCGATGGCCCCGGGCGCGAAGGAGGCGCGCCGCCTCGAGAAGGTGCGCCTGACCTTTGCGGAACGTAACCTGCCCGACGCAGAGCAGCCGTAACCGGGAAGCCGGTTGAAGATGTCGCCGTGGGGGCGGCAGGCGATCGACGGCGTACGGTAGGACGGCGACGCGCTCGGCCGGAATGCCGGCGGCCACGAAGCTTTCTGCCACAAAACGCGAAGGCGCCAGCAGGCGATCCACCGCTGCGATTTCGCACAGCATGCGTTCCGTCGTGCGCCCGTCTTCCCGATAGTCTATCCCCCAGCGCGCATATTCGCGGCGCAGGAGATCGGTCTGGACGCAGGGATGGGCGTTGACCGCTTCGCCAACAATCTTCGTGCCGTGATTCCTGCAGTGCCGTACGAGATGCGGCGCGGTGCCGTGGAGGAGAACGTGAAGCACGTCTGCCGGTTGCCAATCACGCAGCACGGCGCTCTCCCACAGGCGATGGTAGAGCGGCATCATCGGCCGCAGCCCGCGCCCGCCCAGCGGCCGCAGGTGCGCGTACATCAGATATTCCTTCAGGGGATGATTGCGGAGGTGCCGCGGCGGGATCCCGGGAAAGCGGTAGCCGACCCGGTAGGCGTAGTGGAACTGGCCGAGCACGCCCCGCCGGGCGACCTCGTGGAGGTATTTGTGGTAGTGAAAGCGTCCGCAGATGGCGTAGTTGACGAGCATCGGAGCTTCTCCGGTCAATTCCTCAGGCCGCTGAGCGTTGCGGCGCCGCGCAGCAGGTACATGGCGTCGCCGCTGCGGGCCAGGTAGACGGCTTTGCGAAGCAGATAGGCGAGCTTCCGCAGGCGGAACTGCTTGCCCCAGCGCAGCTCGGGCTCCATCTCGACCCCGAAGGGCCGTCGAATGTCGCTCCACTCGCGCAGGGAGCGTTCGCTGCGCTTGTTCTCCGAGGTGATCGTGCCCGGATAGATGCGGAAGGCCCCGAGGTGGCGCGGAACGTGCACGAAGCGGTCGGACCGCATCCGGAGGCGTAGAAACAGTTCGCCATCCATGGCGGTCAGCAGGTCTTCGCGCAGCCCGCCGATGTCGACGAGGGTCCTGCGCTTGAACAGGGCGCTCTGGTTGGCCATCGTCATACCGTAGTAGAGCACGTCGTCGGCGGTAAAGGGGCAGTAGCGCAGGTCGCGGATGGTCTGTTCCTTTGCGTCGACCAGCAGCAGGTCGCCGAAAACGACGTCGACATCGGGACGCCAGGCGGCGGCCAGGGCATGGAAGGCGCCCGGCAGATAATAGTCATCGGAGTTCTGCCAGCCGATGAGTTCACCGGTGGCGACGGCCAGGCCTTTGTTCAAGGCATGGCTGAGGCCCCCGTCGGGCTCGCTGACCCAATGGTGGATGTGAGATTCGTACTCGCGGATGATGTCGACCGAGTCATCGGTCGAACCGCCGTCGATGACGATGAGCTCGAGTTCGGGCCAGCCCTGCTGGAGAATCGAATCGAGGGTGCGTCGGAGAAAATGGCCCTGGTTGTACGAGGGTACGATTACGCTGATTCGAGGCCGGTCTGTCTGCATGATAGGTCTCTGTGTCGAGTTCCGGATGCGATGCGCCGCCACGTTTTCGCAGGCCACGCCGCGGCGGCGCAGGGAGACACCGGGCCGGGCCTACGCACCTGTCGTTGCGGCGTGCAGCGTGGCAGTCGGTTACGTCCAGCCTAGCATGCGGCTCAGCCGTCAACGCCCGCGTGACCGGCGGGACGGCGCCGCCAACCGCATCCGCTTGCAAAGCGAGCCGTTTGCTGCTAATCCGCCCTCTTGACGGCTTGCGTCAAGCGGCGGCAAGGTGTCTCCGTCACCGCGGCGGCGCCTTGCTTGGGGCCGCCTCAGCCGGTGTTAATCTGGACTTGCAGGTCGGCTTTTCTCCGCAGATTTTCTTCTCAGCTGCATTTCTTCGGCACCTCCCGCTGACAGGATCGCTGTCATGCCGAGGAAGCATCGACCGACACAAAAATCGTACCCGTCAGGGGAATGGACCCGTCAGGGGAATGGATGATGCGTACAACATTACGGCGGACGGCAATGGTGTTCGGCGATGCGCTGGTGCTCGTGCTGGCGCTCTGGCTGGCGTTTCTTTCCGACATGCTGCATGTCGGCGGCTTCGAGGTCATGCCGTTTCTCGGTCTGCTTGCGGTCTCGCTGCCCGTCTGGCTTGCGGTTCTGCACATCGGCGTCAGCGATGTGCGTCGACCGACGATGACGGGCTGGACGGTTCGTATCGTCGCCGGTGCGCTGCTCGCGATGTTGTCTGAAATGCTGCTCTATTCGGGCGGCTTCGCGCCCGCCTCGGCGCGCATCCCCATCCTGCATGCCGAGCTGACGGCCTGTCTTCTGCTCGTCACCAGGTTCGCGGCGCGCAGGAGCGTCTACGCCCCGGGCTATGCGCTGGCCGGCACCCAGCGCATTCTGCTTGTCGGCTTCGCGAGGCAGGCGCGCGACTACGCCGAGCGGCTCCAGCAGAGTATCGGGCGGCGGGTCGATGTCGTCGGATTTCTCCACGCCGAGGGCGACGGCATGGCCGACCTGGCGTCCCTCCGGACGCTTGACGAACTGCTCGGCGCCCATCCGAGCGAGGTGGCGACCGGTAAGCATGATTTCGCCGTTCTGGGCAGCGTTTCGGGCCTTCGGCGCATTCTCATCGAACAGTCGATCGACCAGGTCGTCTTCTGCTGCGACGAGGCCGAGTTCGCGAGTCATCTGGCTACATGCGAAGAGATGGGCGTCGAGGCGGTCTACCTTCCCCGGGTGACCGGAAAGGGCATCGCCCATGCGACCGTCGAAGACCACCTGGGCCTGCCGTCGGTGCGCTACACGACGACGCCGCGGCAGCGCGGGCAACTGGCCTTGAAACAGGCCATCGACAGCACGCTCTCGGGCCTGGCGGTTCTTCTGTTGCTGCCGCTCTTTGCCCTGGTGGCGCTGGCGGTGCGGCTCGATTCGCGCGGCCCGGTCTTCTTCAGGCAGACGCGCGTGACGGTGCGCGGGCGCCACTTTGCCTGTCTCAAGTTCCGCACGATGTACGTCGACGCCGAGGCGCGTCTCGAAGAGCTGTGGGCGAAGAACGAGATGCAGGGTCCGGTCTTCAAGATGCGCGACGACCCCCGCGTAACCCGTGTCGGGCGCTGGCTGCGCAAATTCTCGCTCGACGAGCTGCCGCAGCTCTTCAACGTGCTCCGGGGCGAAATGAGCCTGGTGGGTCCGCGTCCGCCGCTTCCGGCCGAAGTCGCCCGTTACGAACCCTGGCACCGCCGCCGCCTGAGCGTCAAGCCGGGTCTCACCTGCATCTGGCAGGTCTCGGGCAGAAACGACGTCGACTTCGACAACTGGATGAAACTCGACCTCGAGTATATCGACCGCTGGAGCCTGAGTCTTGACCTCAAGCTCATCCTGAAGACGATTCCCGCCGTCGTTCGGGGCACAGGCTGCTGACCAGTCGGATACCGGAGGGCTGAACCCGGAACTGCCGGCGCGAAAGCGCGTCAGGCCCGCGGCCTGAAGAACTCGGCCATCCGATGCTGGGCGTTGCGCAGGCGCCGCTTCATCGGGCTGATGTCTTCGGTTCCGTACCCGTAGTAATAATAGGCGTCGCCGCTTTCATTCGTCGCCGTGCGGTTCAGGACGACGCCCCGAATACGGGCCCCGACATTCCGGAGAAGTTCGAGGGCGCGCTTCGCCTCCTGGATCGAGGTCTTGCCGGCGCCGGCCACGAAGAAGACGGCGTCGGCCGTCGCCGCCAGCACGGCCGCGTCGGTGAAGGCCACGACCGGCGGCGCATCGAAGAGCACGTAGTCGTAGGCCTGGCGTGCTTCCTGGTGGAATTCACGGAAGCGGGGCGTCTCGAGAAATTCGGCGGGGTCGGGCGGCAGAAGGCCCGCCGGCAGAACCGAGAGTCCGCTTACGCCGGTTTGCGTGCGCACGCGTTCCTGCCAGGCGCCGCCTTCGAGCAGGGCATTCGTCATGCCCGGTTCGCAGGCAAGCTGAAAGGCCGTGTGAATGCGCGGCCGCCGCAGGTCGCAATCGACGAGCAGCACGCGGCTCCCACCCTGGGCGAGGCTGATGGCCAGATTCGTAATCGTCGTCGTCTTGCCCTCGCCGGGCGCAGCGCTCGTGAAGAGCAGGGTCCGAATCGGTGACTTGTCTGAGGCAGTAAACCGCAGGTTTGTTCGGAACGAGCGAAAGGCCTCGTGCGCGGGCGACCGGGATTCCTTACGTGCCTCAAGCAGGGGAGACTCGCCCCGGATGGTCGGGATCAGTCCGTAAACGGGAAGTTTGAGGTGCCGCTCGACGTCGTCGTCTGTCTTCAGGCTGTCGTCGGCGAACTCGAGCACGAAGGCGGCGCCCGCCCCGAACATCAGGCCGAGTACGGCGAAGAGCATGAGATTGCCGCTGACGTCGGGAGACACCGGGTCTTCAGGCGTGATGGCCGGATCGATGACGCGCACGTTGCCGACGATGCCGGCCCGCGCGATACGGGCCTCTTCATGCTTCTTGAGCAGAAAGGTGTACAGGTCGGCGTTGACCTCGCTCTTGCGCGTCAGGGCCGCCAGCTCGCGCTCGGCCTTCGGCAGCGTCTTCAGCCGATCTTCATAGCGGTTGATGAGCCCCTTGACGGTTGCCAGGCGGTTACGCAGCGAACGGTCTGTATTGACGACGCTCTGGCGAATCTTATCCTTGAGTTCGTCGACCTGTGCGGTCAGAATCTTCACGCGCGGGTTCAGGGTCGTCATGTCCTGGCGCAGGCCGCGCAGTTCGACGAGACGCTGCGAGAGGTCGGTGACCATCTGGTTGATCGTCGGGTCGGGCATGCTCACTGTGCCGAGCAGATAGGGGTCGTCCTTCTCGCCGGCATGCTTCAACAGGCCCGCCAGACGCGAGCTCTGGCGCTGCTGGAGTTCGAGTTCGGCCCGGGTCAGCTCGAGCTTGCTGATCTGCTCGATCAGGCGGTTGGCCTCTTCGCTGAGCACGAAGATGCCCTTCTCGCTTTTGACTTCGTCGAGCCGCGCCTCGCCCTGCTCGAGATTGCCGCGGATGACATCGAGCTGCTCGTCGAGAAAGCGCAGTGTCTGGCTGGCCTCCTGGCTCTTGCGCTCGACGTTCCACGAAATGTAGATCTGGGTGACCTTGTTGACGATGTCGCGGGCGGCGAAGGGGTCGGGCGAGTCGTAGCCGATGCGGATCATGTTCGTTTTGCGCCCGAGCTCGTTGACGTGGATGGCGGCCTGCAGGGCGCCGACGGCGTCGCGGATGCGGATCTTGCGGAAGCGGACCTGATCGCCCGGTCTGGCGCCGCTTGCTTCGAGCACCCAGGATAAGTCGGCGGTGTTGAAGGGCTTGCCGCGTTCGCCGGCGCCCAGCTTCTTGCCTGCTTCGTCGAAAACCTCGTATCGATTTTCTTCGCCGAAGTGCACCACGAAGACCGGCCCCGAGGCGGCCGGATAGGTTTGTGAGCGATACTCGTTGATGACGATGCGCCGCCCGGGACGCTCGTCGAGAAGTACGGCATCGAGACCAAGCTCACGCACGGCCTGTTCGGCGACGGTGCGTGATTTGATGATCTGCATCTCGGCCTCGACGGCGACCGAGGTTTCTTCGAGCCCACGTGGCAGCTCGGAGAGCACGCCGAGTCGCGGGCGCTCTTCTTCGACCTGCACCGTGGCCTCGGCCTGATAGAGCGGTGTGAGAAACAGGGTGCCGACGGTGCCGGCGACGAAAACCGTTCCGGCGATGACGGCGACGAGACGCCAGCGTCTGCGCAGCACCAGCCAGTAGTCACGCAATCCGTTCTGCCTGTTCCCGGTCATCAATCTCCCCCGTCGATAATGTCGTCGATGATGAAGTAGTCGCGTACGACCCCGAGCGGCCTGATCAGCAGGGTGTCGAGTGTCGGGTTGATGAGCGCCAGCGCGCGGTTCCAGTTGGCGAGGCCCGTCGGCGGCACCCAGACGACGTCGCCGGGCAGCAGTCGCAGGGCGGCGGGATTTCCCTCGCCGTATTTCATGGCGGCCTCGACGTCGACGACGTGCAGGACCATTTCGCCGCCGTGCCGCCGGATGATGGCGATTTCGTCATCATTGGCGCCGATGGTAAAACCGCCTGCCTGGGCGACGGCCTGCAGCACGCCGAGCCCGTGCGCCGACACCGGGACGGCGCTGGGGCGTGCGACTTCGCCGAGCACATAGGCGAGATTCTGGCTTTGCGAGGGGACGTAGAGCGTATCGCCCGGTTGCATGTAGATGTCTTCCATCGGCGTCGTGAACACTGCCGTCAGGTCAATGGGGTAGACCTTGCCGCGCCGTGAGAGGTAGGCGCCGTCGAGTACGGCGGCGGGTGTGGTGCCCCCCGCGAGGGAGACGGCCTCGCGCAGGCTGATCGGCTTGTAGATCGGATATCCGCCAGGTTTGTTGACGTCGCCGAGTACATAGAAGCGCTTCGAGTGGATTTCGGCGGGCTTCAGGTCGAGCTGGGGATTCTCAAAATACAGGCCAAGCGTGCGCGTGAGCTTCTCCTGGGCGCGCCGCAAGGTGAGGCCGGCGATGTGCACGTGTCCGGCGGCGGGCAGAAAGACGGTGCCGTCGTCTTTGACGAGCAGCTCGGTGGTGAGATCTGCGTTGCGCCACACGAGCATTTCCAGCCGGTCATAGGGCCCGACCGTGTAAAGCGTTGCGGCCCCGGCGTGCTCGCGCAGCGGCGAGATGTCGACCGGCAGCGGCAAGGCGACGACGGGGTTGTCGACGTCGGGTGTCGAACGCGGCCACCAGCACCCCGTCGTCTCGGCCGTCAGAAGGAGAAGAAGAACGATAACAGGAAATCGGCCCCGTCTCGTGCAGTTACTCAACTGGCTTGGCACGCTGTGCACCCTCATGGAAAACCCACTCTGTGCTACATTTCAGCCGTAAAGGCGGCACTCGATGTCCCTACTATAGGTCAATTCGACGCCCCCGGGAACGGCATTGCAGCTCTCGGGCGAAAGGGAAATCCGACCTTTGGGAGCGTCGTCGAATACACACAAGCGGGGGGGGGGGGGGGCAGCCCAACCTTGTGAAAGCTTCTGTCACAAGCGCAGCCTGGACGCAAGCCCCCTCCCACCGAGCGCCAGGACGTGCTATTGGACGCTCGGTTCAGCCCGACCCCGCGTGCTAAGTTGGGATCAAGGCCGACGCCTGTGTCGTCGACTGGGGATCCCAAGCACGAAACGGGGAGACATGGATAGGAACGCAAGGGTCTTTGTTGCGGGTCACCGCGGCCTCGTCGGCTCGGCGATCCGGCGCGCGCTCGAGGCGCGGGGCTACACGAATCTGCTTCTGCGCCGTTCGCGCGAGGTCGATCTCCGCATCCGCGAAGAGGTCGACGAACTGTTCGCCGCCGAACGCCCGGAGTACATTTTTCTCGCCGCGGCCAAGGTGGGCGGCATTCTCGCCAACCGCGATTACCCGGCCGACTTCATCCGCGACAACCTGCTGATCCAGGCGAACGTCATTGACGCAGCCTGGCGCCATGACGTGAAGAAACTGCTCTTTCTCGGTTCCTCCTGCATCTATCCGCGTCTGTGCCCCCAGCCGATTCGCGAAGAGTACCTGCTGACCGGCCCGCTCGAAAGCACGAACGAACCGTACGCCGTCGCCAAGATCGCCGGCATTCGCATGTGCCAGGCCTACAACCGGCAGCACGGCACGCGCTTCATCGTCGGCATGCCGACCAATCTCTACGGCCCCGGCGACAACTTCGACCTGGAGTCGAGCCACGTGCTGCCGGCGCTCATCCGCAAGTTTCACGAAGCGCTGCCCGACCGGCCGGTCACCCTGTGGGGAAGCGGAGAACCGCGCCGCGAGTTCCTGCACTGCGACGATCTCGCCGACGCGGCCATCCACCTCATGCTGCACTATGAGGGGGACGAGCCGGTCAACATGGGGACCGGCGAAGACATCGCCATCCGCGAGCTGGCCAGGATGATTCAGGAAGTCGTCGGGCACCGCGGCCCCATCCACTGGGACACCGCGAAGCCCGACGGCACGCCGCGCAAATGGCTCGACGTAAGCCGGCTTCGCGAGACGGGCTGGAGTCCGCGAATCCATCTGCGCGAGGGTATCCGCAACACCTACCAGTGGTACCTTGCCTACGTCCACCGTGCGGGGAACATCGGGAAAAAAGCCGCCTGAGCGCGCCCCGAATCCGCCATCCGAATAAGGAATCTGGAATATGAGCACAGTCAAGCACCTGAACGTGGTGCCCGTCATTCTCGCGGGCGGATCGGGTACCCGGCTCTGGCCGCTCAGCAAGCCGGGCACCCCCAAGCAGTTTCTCTCGCTCTTCGGCGGGCGCACCTTGCTGCAGGAGACGATCGCGCGGATTCTGCCTCTGCCCGCCCGTCACCTGCTCGTCGTGACCGGCGCGGCCCAGCAGCTCGAGACCGAGGCCCAACTGCGCGACCTCGGGCTCGGGCAGGATCGGGTGACGGTGCTCGCTGAACCGTGCGCACGCAACACGGCGCCGGCCATCGCCCTGGTAGCCGCCTTTATCCGCGACCGTTTCGGGCCCGAGGCGCGGATGGTCGTCCTGCCGGCCGATCATCACGTCGGCGATGCCAACGCATTCCGCGAAACCATTCGCAAGGCGGTCGAAGAGGCCGGCAACGAGATGCTGGTGACCATCGGCGTGCGCCCGACCGGCCCGGCGACGGGCTACGGCTACATCCACGCGGCCGAGGTGCGCGACGGGGCGGCCGATGTCCGCGCCTTTGTCGAAAAGCCTGACCGCGTGCGCGCCGAAGGGTATGTCGCGTCGGGCGACTACTTCTGGAACAGCGGCATGTTCGTCTGGACGAGCGGCACCATTCTGCGGGCGCTGGAGCGCCATCTTCCCGAAATCGTTCCCCTGCTGCGGCTTAGCTGGGAAGCCTTCTGCCAGCGTTTCGCCGAGGCGCCGGATATTTCCGTCGACTATGCGGTGCTCGAGAAAGCCGCCGGGGTGCGCATGGTGCCGGCCGCGTTTGCCTGGAGCGATGTCGGCACGTGGGACTCGGTCGTCAGCTTTCTGCGCGGCGAAGGGCGCTTCAAGCGGGCCGACGTCGAGATCGAGTGCGAGTCCATCGATGTCTTCGCGCAACGCCCGGTCGCCGTCGTCGGGCTCGGCGAGATCATCGTGATCGACGGCGATCAGGGCATCCTCATCCTCAAGAAGGGGCACGGCCAGTCGGTCGGCATGGTCGCCAAGGTCATGGCAGAGAAGATGATGGTCGAGGGTGGCGAGGGCAAGGACATCCCCCGGATTGTGCCCAAGCCCTGGGGCGAGGAGTTCATCTGGGCGCATACCCCGCGCTACGTGGGCAAAGTCCTGCGTATCCGGAAGGGCGAAAGTCTCAGCCTGCAGTATCACCGGATGAAGGATGAGACGATCAACGTCCTGCGCGGCACGCTCATCTTCCGCCACGGCCCGCATCCCGACGCGCTTCAGGAGACGCGTCTCGGCCCCGGCGAGAGCTTTCACATCCGCACGCGCACCGTGCACCAGATGGAGGCCGCCGAAGACTGCGAGATCCTCGAGGTCAGCACCCCCGAGCTCGACGACGTCGTCCGGCTGAACGACCGGTACGGAAGGGCGGCCTGACACGAAGTCGAAGTGCGAGCGCGGAGCGCGGAACTGCCCGGTCCATGTACTCGCAGTTCCGCGTTACGAGTCCCGCGCTTCGTAGGTTGCCTGTTTCTTTGCACGCGATCGCGTACGGGTGCACCTTCACGGATAGCTGTTGGAAGCCTGTGATAAGATAGTGCCGATGTCCGATTCTGAGATTCTTTTCATCGTTGAGGAGTCGCCTGAAGGGGGCTATACGGCCCGTGCTTCGGGGCATGCAATTTTTACGGAGTCCGACACGGCCGAGGAGCTTCGCGATCGGGTTCGCGATGCAGTCGTCTGCCATTTCGAAAAGGGCCAGGGGCCGAAGGTGATCCGGCTTCAATTTGTGCGCGAAGAAATCATCGGCACATGAGGCGTCCCCGCGATCTCTCGGGTGCAGAGCTTGCGAAGCGATTGGGCATATTCGGCTATGAAGTTTCAAGACAGTCGGGCAGCCATATCAGGCTGAGCACGCGCACAAACGGTGAACACCACATCACCATCCCATCCCATCCCATGACCCGCTTCGGGTAGGTACCCTTTCAGCCATTCTCGGCGAAGTGGCCGCTCATCTGAATCTGAGCCGCGATCAGCTCCTCGAACGCCTCTTCGGAAAAGCCTGACCGCCGTACTCTTCGGCTTTCCAACCGGAAATCTGCCATCCGCTATCGCCACAGCGAAGGCCGTGCGTCGAGGGTATCCTGGCGCGCGGTAATCAACTTCACGGGCGCGAGATCGAGGGGGCGCGAGGAAATCGCTATGTTTCAGGTTCTCCCGGTAGTCGGGATGGCCTGCGCGGACCCTGCGGGGTGAAAATGGTCGACCGGGGAAAGTCTGGCTCTCGGTCACTACTGCGCCGAGGCTGATGCTTTTTTGACGACCTCACGGCGGTCGAGAGGAACGATGGGAAGGTGACGGCGCAACAATCAAGGGTGCGCTCGTAGGACCGTAGATTCCCCGCCCGAATTCAAGTGACCTTGGAATGAATCGCCGCCCCACACGACCATGCGATTCCCGGTCTCCCGGTTTCGATACGCGCGCAGCAGCCGCTCGACGTCGGCCTTGAGGGCGAGGGCGCCGCTCGTCGCCTGTTCGACATAGGCGACCTGCTGGTCAGCCGCCAGGTCGAGCGCGAGGGCGAGGACGGCCTGGTTTCGGTAGGCTGACGAATCGGCGCTCGGGGGTCTCCCTATGCGGCGTGTCAGCGCACGACGCTGAGAGTGGTGGAGAGGGCCGTCAAGGTTGTTCCGGCTCGATCCGGCTGGTAGCGACGTTAGGGGCAACTGCCCATGAACAGGTGCTGCTGCGCGAATTCACTGGGTCCGTCACGGAAGCTGCCGTTGAGCTGGGTGGCGATGGCGTCGAGATCTGCGAACGCGTACCCGGTGGAACCTCCACCTAACGCCGTGTTCGCGACAGTCAGGAAGTCACGCACGCTCATGTTTGCGAGCGGTGCCGCGCCACAGATCAGCAGGTCCCCGAACGCGACTGCTGCCGTGCCGCCTGTCAAGTCGGCGTCGGAGAAGTCGATGTTAAGCTTGAGCGCGACGGTGTTGCCCCCGAACGAACCGGATGCGCTCGTAGTGGGGTTCAGAAGGTCGCTGGTCAGCGGTCCCGGTGCTCCGGAAGCGGGCAGGTATGCCGTCACGTTTGACGCGTCCAAAAACGCCATCGAGAAGCCGCTGGTCCCTAGGATACCGACGCGGAGGCCTGCGGTGGAGGAGTAGACGCTATTGAAGTGTCCGGACAGCAGGGTCTGTGCGGTCCCGCTCGTGCTCCCCCAATCCCCCTGCCCGTGCGTAACCAAGTCGCCCGTCTCCCACCCACAGCCCGGGGCGCCGGGCGTGCACGATGGTGGTGGGTCATTGCATGGGCCGTTGACGAGGTGATTCTGCGCGAAGGTGCTGACAGAGCCACCTAAGAAAGCTGCGTTCAGCTCCACGAGGAGAGAATTGAGCTCCGCGATCGTCACACCCGCCGCCCCGCCTCCAAGGGCCGTGTTCGCCATTGCCAGGATTTCGCGGACCGTTCGATCGTTCAGCCCTTCCGCCGCAATACCGCACACTCGCAGATCTCCAAAGACCACAGCGGGACTCCCACTGAGTAGATCGGCGTCGTCGAAATCGACGTTCAGCTTCAAGGCTACAACTTCTCCACCGAAGCTCCCGGACGAACTCGTCGTCGGATCGATGAGGTCACTGGTCAGCGCGGCCGGAGCGCCGGTCGCCGGCAGATAGGACACGACGCTCTGGACGTTTTGGAACCGCATAGAGAAACCGGCAATACCGGGGATACCAACCTCGAGTACGCCGCCTGCGGAGAAGTACACACTGGCGTAGTTGGCAAGCAACAGTCGGGGTCCGGCCCCACCAGTCAGACCGGCGTCCGAGTAATCGACATTGAGTTTGAGCGCCACGATATTGCCGCCGAAGGAGCCGGACGAGGTCGTGCTGGAATCGATGTGGTCGCTCGTCAGGGCGCCAGGCGCTCCGGTGGCCGGCAGGTAGGCCGTGATGCCTGGCGCATCCACTCGTATCGAGAACCCTGTCGAGCCGGGGATGCCAACCTCGAGAACGCCGCCCGCTGCGAAATAGACTGACCCAAAGCTGTCCGAAAGCAATTTCGCGGCGATTCCACTCGTATCCCCCCAATCACCCTGCCCGAACGTCAGCAGGTAGCTCGCCGCCTCACCGGTCGAGCATGGGCCGTTGACGAGGTGCGCTTGTGCGAAGGCGCTGGGTCCGTCGCGGAAGCTGCCATTGAGCTGCAGCGCGATCGCGTCGAGATCGGCGTATGCATATCCAGTTGAGCCCCCGCCGAGCGCCGTGTTGGCGACCGCGAGAAACTCGCGCACACTCATATTGGCGAGTGGGCTTGCGCCACAGATCTGGATGTCGCCAAAGGCGACCGGCGATACGCCGCTCGGATCCAGCCAAGCTGCCTGCGAGAATGTGATGAGATCGCCCGGACTCCACCCGCATCCCGGCGTCCCCGGCGTGCACGCCGGCGTGGCCGCGACATCCACCGGGCTGCACGCGGTGAGATCCCCGCCGTTCGGCGCCGCCCCGTTGAGCCGCGCGCAGTTGGTGATCGTACCGCCGTCGGAGCCCCCGTCAACCGTCACGGTCACTGTGCCGCCTGTGGGGCCCAAGGTGAACTCGGCTTCGGAGAACGTCACCGTGCCGGTCGTCGTAATGTCTTCGAGCCCGTCCACCAGCGTCACCGCGCCGGTGCCCGGCGCCGCGCTAGGCATCTTGAGCCCGATCCGCGTGACCGCCGAGCTCACCCGCCCTTCGTCGGTATCGATTGTTCCATTGCCGTTGATGTCCAGGTCAGGGGTGCTGTTTGCGATGGGGGCGTTGCCGTAGGTCACGAGCACCTCCACGCGGAGCGGCATGCCAGGCGCGAGCCCCAGCGCCACGGCATCAAACGCCGCCTGAAACGCCAGCGTCTGCACCACGCCTGGGCCCAGCACGATCGGCGCGGTAAGCGAAACGTCCGCTCCGGTCGCAGGATCGGTGAGCTTGAGCGGCCCCGAAGCAGCGGTCTCGGTAAACGTGCCCTTTCTCTCGCTGCTCGCCGGCGCGTGAATGAGCGCGCTGGTGGCCGCGTCACCCGCGGTGGCGTCAGCGATATCCGAGGCCACGGTGACCCACGCGTTTCCCGCCCGGCGCTGGAGGTTGACGACCAGGTTCCCGATGGGCGCGGGGGCCTCGCCCTCATTCGAGAGCGGGAGCGTGCCGTACACCACGAGCGCACCGGGGGCGACCGGCCCTTCGGTGGCGACGATGGTCCAGGTGACGACCGAGCCAGTGAGCGCGCCCGTCTTGCTTAGGCTCCAGGTGGGGCCGGTAGACCAGGTGAGGCTGGCGGAGGCACCGCTGACCGTCAGACCAGCGGCCAAAGCCGGACTTCGTGACGGGGAAACCGGGTCGTAACGCCCCCCCAAAGTGACCGGAACGCCGAGACTTGTGGAGGACTTCTCCTGATTCTCATCTCCACACGCGGCCACAAACAAAACCAAAAACACAAGAACGTAGATGCGGCGCAACATGCCAGGCCTCCTGCCAACGGTCGAGCCTCTGGTCGACTTCAGTTGCTGTCAGGCTACTATCGAGGTTCAACAAAGTGGGTGGCCGCCGTATCAGTAACCGAACGTGGATTGACAACATGCCGCGGCACTTGCGTTTGTCAGGCACGGGGGGCCTTGGCTTCATGTCAGTATTGATATCGTTCTTTGGTGCGTCGCCGACGCACAAACCATTGGTATAGATACATGGCGAGGTCAAATCGCCACCTTTGTCGGCCGAGGCCAGATTTGAAACGGGATTTCTACACAGGACGCTCCAAGCAGGAGAATTCCTGGTCTCCGGCATCCGCGACCGAATGCCCCAATTCCCCCCAGGATGTCGCGAGTTGAGGTCACCGATCAAAATACGTTATGTCGTTTAATCTATCGAGTTGATACCGATGCGATCGTCATCCTTGACGTTTTCTCCAAGAAAACTCGTGCTTGGGCTGCTTCTTGATTGGCATGACGGACGAAGCTCAGTGGCGCGCCGTGAAAACCAATCTTATCAAACAGTGCTCCGCTATGCGTCCACCTGGAGGCAGTGTCAGGCGTGGAGGCGACGGGTTACAGTACTTGTGAGAACCGGTCATGAATTCTCTTGCAGTAAGTACTTGAAGCCCTGGCAGATGAACGACCCGAAGACCGTTCCCTGGTATGAATTGTTAAAGGGACCCAGCCGGCCTCTCCAATGCTTACTCATAGGTGCAAGCAACGCACCTGCTGCTCTCACAGCGGCTCTGGACCTTGCCGGGGAGAAACTCTGCACCTGTAAAGCTTCTACACCAGCATTCCGCATCAACTTTACAGTGGGTTTCAGGACCAGTCTCGGCTGGTGCCCACGCCTGTCTGGCGCCGGGTTCAGCTTTGCTGGGCCCATTGCAGCCAGGCAATGCAGCACAGATAACGGCCAAGAATAAGAGAAGAGCTGGCCCCTGACGCATGACGCCCTCTGACGGCTGGCATCGGCCGCCTCCCGGAGCTGCGGTGCGAAGCACCGACCCGGAAGCAGCTCGGCTGCATGCAACGGGTAAGACATTGCTGCGCGGTTGCGCCCGGCGCAGGCCAGGTGTTGACGACGTCACATCAGGCACCCCGCATTGGGTCGGCCCCGCTGTTCGCCTCCGCAGACCTGTGTGGCCCTCATACCACAGCTTCACGACTTGTCTTCCCCCACAATTCGGTCACCATGGCTCGGTGGAGAAGACACAACCAAGAAGACCAAGTCCTCCACGCCGTCGTTACGCAACTGATGCGAGACCATTGGCGGCACGGAACAACCATCGCGTGGCTTGAGATTCAGAACCTCACCTCCAACCTCCAGCGTCGCCTCGCCAGACAGTACATAGAAGAACTGATGAGCCTGACGATGATGATGACGAACTTCGCGACGCCCCGGAGGTACGCGCTCTTGGATGACGCTCAGCCCCTCAGTCTTCAGGAGATGCCAGCCATCACAATCGCCGCCCCAGTTGTAGTGCTCCGCGCAATGCTTGTTCACGACTTCTGCCATGCCACCCTCACTCTCTTCCGAGCCCTCGGTCTCGGCGAGCCGGCTGCTTTTATCACTTCACTGGTCCGCGCAAAACACCGCCTCCTCGAATCGGTACGACACTCCAATTTCGAAGGAGCTTGACGTTCCGGGTCACCGGCGGCGGCCCGGCAGTTTCCCAAGTCCTACCACATTGCTAAGCGGGCCGCCGTCCGCGCGAAGCCGGTGGTTAGCCAATGTCAGAGCGTGGGACTCAGTTTCTCAGCAACTTCTTTAATGAACCGCTCTCGTGGGTGCTCCCGGTAGACAAATGGACTGAAGATCATGCTATCAGGAGGCAAAGATGCGGCACTGTCTGTTGCGAGGCGTGCCCAATGGTCGCGTGAATCGTATCGTCCCAAACTGGAAGAAGCGAGAGCTGCACAAGCGTAAGCATTGGCTTGGCTCTCCAGGCTCCCAAATCCATCGACCTCTCCAAAAATGTCGAGAAACCGGGCGTACAAGCTGTTCGCCTTTCTAGGTTTACTTTTAAGGTCATAGACGCGTGCAAGATTGAAGAGAACCCAAGCCATTTCATGACGTATAGATTCCTCGCCCTTGTCTATCGCGGAAAGTCGTCTCTCTAGGAACGACTCAGGCCAGTCATAGTTGCCCTTGGCAATCTCTGTGAGTACTAAATGGTTATGAGAAAGAGCAAATAGCTCAAATGGTTTGCTCATCCGGCCCTTTTCCACGTACCGTCTAAGGGCAACATCGTAGTAATCAACCAAAGCATCTCTTGCTAGCTTTATGGCCCTATTGTCGACGGCTTCAGCTTCACGGCAGATTTGCTTGTATCGGCTTGCACCCCACTTCCTAGGGTTGTTCGGGTTGGCGGCTACGAGCTCGGCAAGTTCGTAGAACTCCCTCAAGATGTGGGTAAGTTTGCGACTTGGATAATTCACGAGCAACGTCTCGAGACTACTAAGCTCGGGCTCCACCGAAGTATCCGAGCGGATCTTAATAATGTAGACTCGTCGCAAGTCTCGTGCGGCAACTTCCAGAGCCCTCAGGAACGAATTGCGATTCTTCAGCTCAAGCGTATTGGATAGCGAACGATAGGATTGATAAAGCGGATCGGTCAGTTTCGCGGACAAGCCGTTGCGCGTCATTACAGGGATCGTTTCTTCGAGAGAGAGGGCTGGATAATAGTAAACAAAAATATCTGGCTCCTTCCCAAATGCTTGCACAAAGCTAGCTACCCTTTCCGTGAATAACTGCCCTTGTCCCGATGGCATTCCCGCTGGCACATTGGAAGCCACAAACACGAACGACTTTTTATCACTTGCGAGCTCCCGATAGATGGCGGCCGTACCGTTTATATTCTGCTCATTTAGGGAGGACAGGACGACAACCTGATCAGACAAGTAGCGTGTGCAAACCCCACCGGTTTCCGTGATTCCTGTCCTAGAGTCGATTAGAACGTAATCTGGATTTTCGAACTCCTCCACGAGCTGGTTACGAAGATTTCTTAGAATAAGCTCCCCATGCTTATGCTCGAAGATTTCTCCCCATTTCAGGCGTTCTAAACGGCTGTAATAACTTGGATCCGAGGTGTCGCCCGCGCTTATGGCATATAACGCCCCACCGTTCCCGAGCGCCAGGTGCTCGGAAAAGTCAACCGACAGTGCTTTCAAGCTGGGAAGTTTTTCTCCAAAGATGACATCATCCAAGTACTCCAAAATACCCGGGGTCCTCTCGTCGTAGCTAGACTTCAGTTTTCCTAAGTACGAGCCAAGCCCGGGCGCTTCTAGATCGAAGTCGATAGTAACCACGTGGCTACCTTGTTGCGCCAAATGGGCTGCTGTATTTACGAGGGCACTGGTGCGCCCCACGCCCCCCTTATACGAGTAAAAAGTCACAAACTGGGTTCTGATTTGTTTACCCTTGTTCATGCGGCTTGTTTCCGTGAACCTAGTGGACGAAAGGTCGATGACTTGGGCGTTGAGTCGAAGTCATCCTCAGTAAGGTATGGAAGCCTTTGGCGCAGCCGTATAAGGTCACCGTCAGATTTGCGGCGAACGACAACATGCCGTTCAGCCTCAAGAGGAGAGCCCAAGACCGCCAATAGCCTTACCATATTATCAATAGACTTTGAATAGTTTGTCGTGTCTATCAATCTATAAACTTGAGAAGGGGAGGTTCCTAGACGCCTAGCAATCTCCCGGATCGAAAGCCCTGCCCCCTCAAGTGCTTCCAAAGCCCTTAGTGTTAGGTTGTATAGGAATACATTGGATACAAATTCAGGGTCGCTATTGAAATCGAGGAAGGTGTCCAGGTGAACAGAGTCTTCGGCACCCGTATTCGTTGAATAAGTGATAGCTTCACATCCGAGTTCGATATCTACATAGGCATTCACAATCTGGACGCCCCCCTTGCTGGCCTCGCTAAGTCGCGCGTAAGGCAAGGTGAATGTCTTCCCTTCATCGGTGACTATCGTAAACAGGCGCTTCTTGTTGCTAAAGCTAGCTTTTTCTATTTTCATAGCTGCCCCTCATTTACAAGCTCCTCAATAACCTTCCGGAGCTTCTTGTCGACGGCTCCGAGCATCACGCACTTATTTTCCAAGTCCCACTTCGCTACAAGTCGATCATCGCTGTAAATGTGAACGTGTCGAGGAGGGTGATCAGCCAGCTGGCTGACAAAGATGTAGTTCTTTCTGCGGATTCTACCCATTAAAGGACCCTGCCTCTCCTGATGTTACCATGGGCGGTAACATGAATGCCATGCGGCGCAGCGAGTTATCGGGGTGTTGCCAGGCCCTTGATAGTCTGCCTTCAAATAACCGCAGAGCTTCCAAGGTCGGGCAAGCCGCATGAGGATGTGAAGCCGGCGGAAGGCACTGGCCGAACTACTGTTTATGCCCCCGATCCGCCGGAGGCCATCCACCAATTCGGGGGCCGAAGATCCCGTCCGGGCGGCTAGGTCGTTGTTTTTCGGCGGAGCGCCCCGGGATTCGCTCCCCCGAACCACGGATCTGTTATATCCCAGAGGTCAGCGGAATTCAAACCGCCCTCGCGGCAGGCGGTCACGAAATAAGTGGGGGCGCTAAGGTGGGCAGCTGGCCCGCGGCCGCTCCGGTATCGCCCGGTGGGTGCAGGGTGGCGAGCGACCATCAGAGTAAGGTCACAAGGCCGAGCTGCCGTGGGCTAGGAAGCCCCGTTGCCGGACGCGGAAAGCCGGTCGCCCGCTTCGCCGGTTTGTGCAATCAATTGCACACGTGTAACTGCGCGGAACCCTTGGAAAACAGGGGGTAGAATTGACGCAAGTCGCATTGCGTCAAAGCGCTGGGTAGTTGGGCATCTGTAGACGCTGTCGACCGCCCGTCCACAAAATCCGCGGAACGGCGTTCCCGGTCACGAATCCTTCGTCTCTTTTGCGCCCGCCGGGTTGCCGAGCGTTCATTCCGTCGCCGATTGCCCTGCTGTCAAGGCTGGCAAGGCGGCGAGCCGCTGCGCGGCGTCAGAGTCGGCATTCCGATCCATACTAGCGATAGTTATCAAATCGCCTGACACTTCGGGGCTGTTCGGGCGGCCGGATGCATTGCATTCGTGCTGTCAGTGCCCCGGGGAACGCTCACCTTGTGGACGGTAAACAAATCATGGAACGGAAACGACTCTTGGGGGCAGCAGTCGGATTGGCAGTGGTCGTGGCGTGCGGACCCGACGCGAGTGATCGTCGGGTGGTCGATGGCGCGGATGGCGTGCGCCCCGCGTTCGAACACGGCGACAGTCTGCAGACACCGCTCCCGCAGAGCGCGGTTCCGCAGTTCGTGCAGCCCCTGCCGTTGCTGACCGTGCAGGGTGGTCCGCTGCAGACGGTCTCCGGCGAGCGGCCGCTGACTCTGCGGATGTGCGAGTTCCGATCGCGCATCCTGCCGCCCGGAACGCTCGGCGGCACCGAAGCGCCCGAGACGTGGGTCTGGGGCTATGTCGCCGACGACGCCTGTCCGACCGGAGCGCGGGATACCTACATTGGTCCCGTGGTCGTCGCGACGCGCGGCGTGCCCACCGAAGTGCTGTTCGAGAACAATCTCCCGAATGCCGGGGCCTCCGGCGTCGTCTTCTACCGGAACAGCCTCGATCGGACCCTCGACTGGGCCGACCCCGAAAACGACGAGGCCAACCTCTGCGACATCCCGGGCTTCATCCCCGCCTTCGGCTCGTTCTGCGCGTCGCAGTATACGGGGCCCGTGCCCGCCGTAACGCACCTGCATGGCGGCGAGGTTCCAGCGCAGCTCGACGGGGGACCCTTTTCCTGGTTCACGGGGGATGGCGCCCATCAGGGGAGCGGCTACTATACGGCGCCGTTCCGCCAGGTGGCGGGTAATCAGGCCGTCTACCGGTATCCGAACGTGCAGGAGGCGGCGCCGCTCTGGTTTCACGACCATGCCATGGGGGTCACGCGGCTCAACGTCTACGCGGGGCTCGCCGGCGTATGGCTCCTGACCGATCCGGCGTTGAACCTGCCGCCCGATCTGCCCGCCGCCGCCGAGACGGTGCCGCTGGTGCTGCAGGATCGCATGTTCGATACCAACGGCCAGCTCTTCTACCAGGCGAATACGAACGGAGGCATCCAGTGGGCGCCGAATCCGGATCACCCTTACTGGGCGCCGGAGATGATCGGCGATGTCATTGTCGTCAACGGCAAGGCATGGCCCTATCTCGACGTCGAGCCGCGGCGCTATCGCTTTCTTCTTCTGAACGGCTCGCAGGCGCGTACCTTCGAGCTTTACCTCGAAGACGAAGAGACAGGGCAGCCCGGCCCGTCGCTGCACGTCATCGCCAGCGACGGTGGCTACCTCGACTTTCCCGCCGAAGTCGACCCCCAGGCGGGCGGGCGTCTGCTCATGATGCCGGGCGAGCGGTATGAGGTGCTCGTCGACTTCGGCGCGCTCTCGGAGGGGACGCGGCTCGTACTGCGGAACACGGCGGCCAATCCGTTCCCCGACGGCGATGCGCCCGAAGAGGATGCCGACGGCCGCATCGTACAGTTCCGCGTGGGGTGCGGGGCAGGCGGCTGCCCGGCCGACCTCAGTTTCGACCCGGCCGGCGGGACGCCGTTGCGCACGGGAACCCAGGCCATTCGCCGGCTCGCCGATCCGGTTTCGGGATCGCTCGCGGCCGGGACCCGGGTCGACGCGACGCGCCAGTTGACGCTCAACGAGGTAGTGAAGGACGAGTCGACGGTCGTGAATCCAGTCACGGGCGAGCTGATCGAGTACGAAGGGGGGCCGCTTGAGGTGCTGCTGAACAACAGCGAGCTGCTCGGCATGCACCAGCGCGCGCAGGATGATTTTGTGACGGTGAGCCTGGGCAATCTCTCGCTGGGAATTCAAGAACGGCCGCGCGAGGGGACGACCGAAGTCTGGGAGTTCGTGAATCTGACGGCCGATGCGCACCCGATTCACCTGCATCTCATCCAGTTTCAGGTCCTGAATCGCCAGCCCTTCGACCTCGAGGCGTATGAAGAGACCTACGCGGCCGCATTCCCGGCCGTTCCCGGGCGTCCGGAATGTACCGGCGGGGTGTACTGTCCGGAATACGGGCCGCCGCTAGACTATCGGGCCGGAAATCCCCGGGCGCTCGGCGGCAACCCCGACGTCGTGCCCTTTCTCATGGGGCCCGCGGCGCCCCCCGAGGCCTGGGAGGCGGGGTGGAAGGATACCGTCATCGTGCCGCCCGGAGCGGTAACACGCCTGGTCGCGCGATGGGCGCCGGTCAATCTGCCGGTCGACACGCCGAGCCCGGATCTCTACTTCGCCTTCGATCCGTCGGCCGGGCCGGGGTACGTCTGGCACTGCCACATTCTCGACCACGAAGACAACGAGATGATGCGGCCGTACAGGGTGCTGCTGAACCCCGAAGCGCCCAAGCCGCCGCTGCGGCCGTACGTGCAGGGGGTCGATTACTGAAGGCCGGCGCCCCGGGAAGACAAACGGTTCCCCCTCGTGCGCAGGTTTACAGGATAGGGAACCGGGCTTCTACTCTCGCTCGTAGATGAGCACCGTGACCGTTGCCGTGCCCGTTTCGCGGGATATCCTGACCTGGTGCAGCACCGCGTCGACGTCGAGGTCGCCGTCACCCTCGAGGTCGACCCCGACGCGCTTGTCGAGCGTGAGTTCGGTCGTCGTCATCGGCCCGTGGCCCCATTCGTCGACGCATTCCGAATAGCGGGGGCGCTTTTCTTCGGTCGTGATTTCGAAGTACGGAAACGAGCGCGAGCCGCCGAGCGAGTACTCGATGCGTATCCGGCCGCCCGTTTCTTCGAGGTAGGCGGCGTAGATGCTCGGGTGGTCGGGATAGGCGGCTTCGACCTGCTTCGTACACGCGTCAAGAACGGGCGCGATGTCGTACAGCACGATGGGGCCCTCGGCCTGGCTGGAGATGGTGAGGGTGTTGAGCAGATTTCCCGCCGGTTTTTCCGAGGGGGCAACGCCCCAGGGATCTTCCTGGACGGCAGCGATCGAGCCTCCGTCGGCAGAGGCCGAGCCGGGATCGCGAAGGTGCGCGGTCACCTTGTCGCCTTCGATTTTTTCGATGAGAACGACCAGATCGGCCGCGCCGTCGCCGTCGAGGTCGACCTGCTGCGGTTTGCCGACGCTGAAGGACTGAATGACCGGCTCCGACTCGATCTGCAGCACGGCCCGATCGGTGTAGACCTCGAGCACTGTGAAGGTATGCTGCTCGTCGCCCAGAGAGAGAACCTGCGGCGCGCCCAGGGTGAGCGTGACCTTGCGATCGAAGACCGCCTGGCCGGAGTCGTCCACGGGGTCGCAGGCGGAAGTCGAGAACGCGATCGCCGCGAAAAGAACCGCGAAGAGGCGTGGGCAGAGGCGGATCATGTCATGCACCGGATTGTCGAGTGGTTGCGGGCGGGACGCCCGGGGGCCGGATGGGAACCGGGTTGGTTGCGGGGCCAGTGGGGGAGCACAACGATGCTAGCAGCGCGGCACCGGGATTGTCAACACGCCGCTTCTCCGCCCCGGCCGTCCTTCTACTGCCGCCCGGAGGCCCGCATCCGATATACTGATGGGACTCCTTGTTTTCCGGCGGAGACCCTGCGTGAAACCGATCGCCCAATCCAGCAAGCTGCGCAACGTCTGCTACGACATCCGGGGACCCGTGCTCGAAACGGCCCGCCAGATGGAAGAGGAAGGGCAGAAGATTCTCAAGCTGAACATCGGCAACCTCGCGGCCTTCGGCTTCGAGGCGCCCGAAGAGATTCAGCAGGACATGATGCGGAACCTGCCGTCTTCGGCCGGCTATTCGGATTCCAAGGGGATCTTCGCCGCGCGCAAGGCCGTCATGCAGCAGGCGCAGCAACAGGGCGTTCCGGGGGTGACTCTGGAGGATATCTACCTGGGGAACGGCGCGTCGGAGCTCATCACGCTCGCCACGAACGCGCTCCTGAACCCCGGCGACGAAGTCCTGATTCCCGCGCCCGACTATCCGCTGTGGACGGCCGCCGTGAGCCTCTCGGGCGGGAAACCGGTGCACTATCTCTGCGACGAGACGAAGGGGTGGATGCCCGATCTGGAAGACATCGAGCGCCGCATCACGCCGCAGACGCGCGCCATCGTCATCATCAATCCGAACAATCCGACGGGCGCCGTCTACTCGCGCGACGTGCTCCAGCAGATCGTCGAGATTGCCCGCCGGCACGAACTCGTCGTGTTCGCCGACGAGGTCTATGACAAGGTGTTGTATGAAGGCGCCGTGCACGTCCCCATCGCGTCGCTCTCCGACGATGTCTTCACCGTCACCTTCAACAGCCTTTCGAAGAGCTACCGCTCCTGCGGATACCGGTCAGGCTGGATGGTCGTGTCGGGGAACAAGAAGGCCGCGAAGGATTACATCGAAGGGCTCACGCTGCTCTCGTCGATGCGCCTCTGCGCCAACGTGCCGGGGCAGTACGCGATTCAGACCGCGCTGGGCGGATACCAGAGCATCCAGGATCTCGTCGGCGAGGGGGGCCGCCTGCGGCGCCAGCGCGATCTGGCCTGGGAGCTGCTCACGGCCATTCCGGGGATCACGTGCGTGAAGCCGCAGGCGGCGCTGTACCTGTTCCCCCGCCTGGATCCCGAGGTGTACCCGATCGCGAAGGACACCGAATTCATCCGCGAGCTGCTCGTCGACGAACGCGTCCTCGTCGTGCAGGGGACCGGCTTCAACTGGCCGCGCCCCGACCACATGCGCATCGTCTTTCTGCCCTACGAGGAGGAGCTGCGCGACGCCATCGGGCGGATGGCGAGGTTTCTCGAGAAGTACCGAAGTCGCGCGGCGGCGCCGGCGGGAGTCTAGAGGTCACTTCTCGGCCGGCTTTTGGAGGGGGGGAGTGGGGGAGGGGGAGAGTGGGGGAACCAGCAAGGGCGCAACAAGGACGAAGCAAGGGAGTAACCCTTGCGTATCCCAGGCGTCTGCCGCC
>JAWLHK010000030.1:0-43319 GCA_041690355.1 bacterium
CCAACCTTTGCGCCCGGCGCGCTGCGTATGGCGGGTAGAAGGGGCTGGGGGATGAGGGCGGTCCAACTCGATGGCCGGTGAAAGACCCCGCCACCGCCCCCTCCGCAGGTGCACCCGCGGAAAAAGGTTCTCCCCCGCCTCCTCCGTCCGCACGCGCGGGCGGTCCTTGCAGCGCAAACCTTTGCACAAGTCTCACCGCGCGGGGCGGAGGAGGAGGGGGAGCTGGACATGCGCTTCAGGCCGCAATCGCTCCCCTTGTCCCGCCAACCTTTGCGCCCGGCGCGCTGCGTATGGCGGGTAGAAGGGGCTGGGGGATGAGGGCGGTCCAACTCGATGGCCGTTGAAAGGACGCCGGTAGGCCCGGGAAGGACAAGACATAGGTACCGGCTATTTGCCAAAACATGGGTACCAGATCTATCAGTGCTCAGTGCTTAGCGCTCAGCGCTTGGCGCTTCCCCGCCCCGCAACCGATGGAGCAGCTGATCAGGGGTCAACACCGGGATCGCAGACGCGCGGAAGTCCCGTACATTCCGCGTGGCAATGGCGTCGACCATCGCTTCGCGCGCGGCCGCATGGAGAACGGCATCCTCAAAGTCGTGGAAGCGGGAGGCCATGGCCTCGGTCAGGACGAGCCGCGTGACCGGCGCCACTTCAAACAGCTCCAGGAGCGAGCGCACATGCGTCATTGCTTTGCGTGCGCCCAAGGCCTTGGCCGCCAGGAGTGAACCGTGGTGATCGTCGTCGCACAGAGCAAGCCGTGTACGCGACCCGTTTCAGCCTCGGTGAACAGACCCGCCGCTGCGTCGGCGAACGGCGCCCGATCGAGAAGCACGTCGAGCACCACATCCGTGTCGAGCAGCACCCTCACCGGTACTTCTCTTCCAGATGACGTCGATAGTCACTCCGGTCGAGGTCGACCCCCTTCAGGACGCCGCGCAGCTTGCGCGTCACCGGCCCGAGAGACTCCTCGGCCGCAGGCTCCTCGAGTACGGCAAAAAACTCGCCGACCATCTGCGAAAGCGACTTCCCGGATTTCCGGGCATATTGCCGCGCTCTTTCGATGAGGGATTTTTCAACACGGAGAGTCAGTTTGGTCTGCATACGTATACATTCTTTCATAATGTACGTCTGGTGTCGCAGGCGGCGGCCGGAACCTTTCCAGACGTCGGCCCCCCCTTCCGCTGCGCTACGGGGGGCAATGCGCCGGTGAAGCAAGGGCATCGGAACACCGCTGGCGCGGCCCCCACGCTCGTGCACAGCGTGAACCAGGGCTCCCTGGGGGGAGCAACCATTGCTGCATGTGCTTGCGGACCCCTTCGGGCCCCCACCTTGTGCACTTTGTAGACGATGGCTCCCCCAGGGGAGCATCCATTGCTGCAGATGAGACAGCGTGTTCAAGGTTCTCCGACCCCAGCGGGGTTCGCAGCTCTTAGAATGACGTGGTGCGGAATCGTGCCCCCCGGGCTCGGGAGCGCCGGCGCGGCGCGAGCGAGTCCTTTCCGGACGTCGGACGCCGGACACCGGACCCCCCATCCGCTTCGCTACGGGGGGCAATGCGTCGGTGAAGCAAGGACCCGACCCCGCGCTCGTGCACATCGCGAACGCCCCCGGGGGAGCAAACCCGCGCCGCGCGTATGCCAGATGGCAGAGCGCGAGAAGATTGCAAATGGCGGAGGACGGACCCTGCGTCTTACTCCGTCGGCACGAGAGAGGAGCGGGCGGAAAGAGAAAACGGCCAACGAGGCTCAGCGTGCGCGCAGGCTCAGTCCGGCTTCACGATAGGGCGGCGTGACGGCGGCCGGCCGTTCCCGGTCACCCATGGGGAAGCGGTAGACCTGCGCGTCCGCAGCCGCATACGGAAGGCCCCACCACCCCGGCAGCTCGGCGACACGCAGCGGCGGTTGTGCCGGCAGATGCGGCTCATGCCGCCGATAGTCGGCCGGTTCGAACACGCGGATGACATGCGCGTAGAGATCGGCCACCCAGATCGTGCCGGGAAAAATCTCCCCATCGCCGAGGGCCGTCACATCGAGGGGCGACGCCCCCACATCCGCAAAGAGCGTTTCCTGCTCTAAAACCTCTTCGCCCGACTCGGCAAGCCGGATACGGATCAGGCGATTGTCCCACGACCCGGCCAGGATATCGCCCTGGAGCACGCCGCCGAAGTTGGAGGCCGTGTACTCGACGAGACCATTGGTCGACGCCGGGAAGACGGCCAGCGCCCCATCTTCACCGGGCGCAAGAAATTGACACTGCCGGGGGTCGGCCGCCGGCACGGGTGACTGCGGATTCGAGGCGTTGAAACGAATGGCCGGATTGCCGCGGGTCGGATTCGGGTGTCCGCCATAGACGCCCCGCCGCACGAGGTGCAGCTGGTCGCCGTGGGTTGCGCCGCCGTCGCGGAGCCTGTGGGTGCACGTTCCCCCCGGGCCTTCGCCTTCGGGCAGGCCGCCCCACTTCTGGTTGGGGCCGTTGTCGACCGTGTACAAACGCCCGCCGGCGATCACCAGATCGTAGGGATTGCGAAATCCCGGCGCATAGACTTCGACCGGCCCGCCCGGCACGATACGCGCCTGGTTCTTGCCCGCATTGCCTCCGAAGGGATCGTTGGCGTCCTGAATTCCGGCGCGATCTTCATCGTCGAGGGTGGGCAAATCGTAGGTCTGCTCGCCGATGGCCCGCAGATCGACGCGAAGGATCGCAGCGGAGAGCGCATACTCGGGCAGCCCGAGGAACGATGTCGAGGGCGCTCCGGTATTGGTATTGCTCCCCTGGGCGACATACAGAACGTGGCGTTCGGGGTCGTAGGCGAGGCCGTTGGTCGAGTGGCTTTCTTCGGAGCGAGGGAGCCCACGCACGAGATCCAGGCGTTGCCAACCCTGCGGCGTACGCAGCAGGCGGGAGAGGACGCCCGAATTCGTGTCGACGGCGAACTTGCCCTTGTTGTCGCTGCCCCCGCCGATACGGGGATCGCTGGAGGATACATAGACCACCGGCTGCCGCGGCGTGCCGGTTACGACGAGGCCTGTGAGTTGGCGCGTCGTGATCCGCGGCTCCGGCTCGCCGCTGTCATTGTGATTGGGGATTTCGCGCACCTCCGTCAGGTTCTCGACCGCCACGGCCTCATATCGCGCCGGCCCGCGTCTCACGATCGTATAGACGCGGATCAGGCCGTCAAGATGCCCGACGTACAGACGGCCGTCGGGACCGAACTGCAATACCGTAGGGTTGTCGGCTTCAGAACCGAGCAAGTCGCTCCGGGAAAACCGAATCGCCTGTTCGAACGGGCGCACCCGCACCTCGAACGCGACCGGTTCGCCGGATTCACTTCCTTCTGACGAAGCGCCACGCGAACAAGCCAGCGGAACGCTTGTTACACAAAGCATCAGCAGGGATACAACTTGCCGCCTCATGTTTTCCCCCAGAAGAGGCACGCCGGTGCCGGAGCGCTGAACCTCGGCGCACCCTGTCTACCTTAGCAATGGTGTGTGGGGGCGTACAGGTACCCGACGCAGAAAGACGGGTCTAACAGCAATCCGGTCGCCTGGCAAGCACCGGCGGATTCATCGGGGTGCGCAGCGATGCCCGAAGCGAACCGCGCCCCGTCGCATGCTACGCTGGTCTTAAACCGGCCGAATCACCTCTGCCCCGCCAGCCGAGAACGGCCCGCCACGCAGGCTGATTCGACGTCCATACGCTTCCACTCCGAGACCTTAGCGAGGCGACGCATGCGACACCCTACCGCCGTGGTCGAAACCGAACGCATCGGTGCCGGTACGGTCATTCACCCTTATGCCGTCATCGGCAGGGACGTCGTCATCGGGCGGAACTGTACGATTCACCCCCATGTCGTCCTCGAGGGGGACGTCCGCATCGGCGACGGGGTCGAAATTTTTCCCGGTTCCTACCTCGGCAAACGTCCGCAGGGCGCCGGCGCGACGGCCCGGCCGCTGCGTGATGACGGCCCGGTCGAGATCGGCGACGGCTGCGCCATCGGTCCGCATGCGGTCGTCTATCGCGACGTGCGCATCGGGCGAAACACCCTGCTCGGCGACGGCGCTGCCATCCGCGAACAGGTGCGTATCGGCGATTTCTGCATCATCAGTCGCTTCGTCACCGTCAATTACGAAACCAGCATCGGCTCGCGCACCAAGATCATGGACCAGACCCATATCACCGGCAAGTGCCGGGTCGGCGACGACGTCTTCATCGGCATGCTCGTGTCGACCGCGAACGATAATTCCCTGTTGACGCGGGAATATGACGAGGCCGCGACCCAAGGTCCTCAGATTGACGACGGGGCGACCATCGGCACCGGCGCCATTGTCTTCCCCTCCGTGCGGCTGGGCGCGAAATCGCTCGTCGGCGCCGGCGCCGTGGTCACGCGTGACGTCGCTCCGGGCGATGTCGTGATGGGCATGCCGGCCCGGGTCGTGCGCAGCCTGAACGTCAACAATGCGGGAGGGTGACATGCCGGGAACTTCGATCGACCTGCCCTCCGTGCGCGAATCGCGCGGTACGCTGACGCATCTGACCGTGCCCACGCAGGTGCCTTTCCCGGTACAGCGGATCTTCTTTCTGCACGATCTTCCTCCCGATACCGTGCGCGGCAGACACGCCCACCGCACGCTGCACGAATTCGTGCTCTGCCTCTCGGGATCGGCCGAACTCCTGCTCGACGACGGACGCACGACGAGCGTCTGGCCCTTGGTGGCGGCTGAAAACGGCGTGCATATCCCCCCGCTGCACTGGATCACACTGCGCAACTTTTCCCCCGACGTGACGGTCGTCGTCCTGGCCTCGGCGCCCTACGACGAAGCCGATTACATCCGCGACTATGCGACCTTCCGCCGACTGGCAGGAGCGAGCGCATGACCGTTCGCATGCTCAATCTGCAACGCCAGCACGAGGCGATCGAGGGCGCCCTGCGCGACGCCATGGCGCGCGTACTCGCTTCGGGCGAATTCATCCTCGGGCCGGAATGCGCCGCTTTCGAACGCGAATTCGCGGCGTATTGCGGGGTGCGTCATTGCATCGCCGTGGGCAATGGCCTCGACGCCCTGCACCTCATCCTGCGCGGGCTCGGTGTCGGTCACGGCGACGAGGTCATCGTGCCCGCGCATACGTTCATCGCCACCTGGCTGGCCGTGACGCACACGGGCGCGACACCCGTGCCGATCGAGCCGCGGGAAGGGGGCTTTCAGATCGACCCGGCCGCCGTGCGCAGAGCCCTCGGCGCCCGCACCAGAGCCATCGTCGCCGTGCACCTCTACGGCGAACCCGCCGACATGACGGCCCTGCGTGCGATCGCCAACGCGCGGGGACTGCCCCTGATTGAAGACGCCGCCCAGAGCCATGGCGCCCGATGGGACGAAAGCGTGACCGGCAGCTTCGGCAAGGCCGCCGCGTTCAGCTTCTATCCCGGCAAGAACCTCGGCGCCTGTGGCGACGGCGGCGCCATGACCACCAACGATGACGAGCTGGCCGAACGGCTGCGGCGGCTGCGGAACTACGGTTCGAGCCAGAAGTACGTCCATCGCGAGGCAGGCTTCAACTCGCGACTCGACGAGATGCAGGCGGCCCTTCTGCGCGTCAAGCTCCGGCTGCTCGACGAGTGGAACGAACGGCGGCGGGTCATCGCAGGCCGTTACCACGAAGGGCTGGCCGGTCTGCCCCTGCGGCGCCCGGAACCCGACCCCCGATGCACACCGGTCTGGCACCAGTACGTCGTGAGGACGGCGGCGCGCGACCGGTTGGCCGGCTACCTGCGCGACAACGCCATCGAGACGGGCCTGCACTACCCGGTGGCCGTGCACCGCAGCGAAGCGTACAGCGGGTCGTATGGTAGCGTCTCTCTGCCACGGACCGAGCGTCTCGCCGACGAGGTTCTCAGCCTGCCGATGGATCCGTTTCTCACCGACGACGAAGTCGACCGCGTCATCGAGGCCGTGCGGGACTTTCACCGGAGGGCCGTGGCGGCATGACGGGGAGGCGGAACCGGGAGACCCCATCGATCAGCGTGCTGATGCCCGCGTACCAGCACGTTCGCTTTCTCGGCGAAGCGGTCGAGAGTGTCTGGCGCCAACAGGACATTCCGCTCGAACTCATTGTGGTCGACGACGGATCGACCGACGGCACCTTCGAGCTTGCCAGCGCGCTGCGGGAACGTTCGCCGATTCCCATGACGGTGGTGAAGCAGGCCAACGGCGGCACGGCAGCGGCCCTCCGGCGGGCATTCCAATTCGCACGGGGAACCTACGTGGCGCTGCTGGCTTCGGACGACCGCTTTGCCGCCGGGCGCTTCGTTTCTCAACTGGCCGCGTTCACCCCCGACGTGCAGGTGGTGTACGGCAATGGCGTGGCGTTCAGCCAGGCCGGCCCTGTCTCTGCTATCCATGGCCCCGCCGCCGTCGCCCTGCTGCGGCGCAGCGCCGCGGAAATCCGCGATCACCTGTACCGCTCGGTCGATCCCTGTCTGTACGTGCAGGCGGCGCTCTTCCGGCGAAGCTTTCTCGAAGCGATCGGGGCGTTCGATGCGGCCGGCAGCCTCGACGACTGGCCGCTCAACATCCGTGTCTTCGAGGCGCTCGCCGCAGGGGCCGGACGGTTCGCCTTCGTCGATGAAATCGTCGTGGAGTACCGCCGTCACGCTACCAACAGCGATCGCGATCTCCCGCGGCACGTCGCCCGTATCGAACGGGCCGCCCGCGACTGTGTGCCCGCGCACCTGCGCGCCGACATGCTCGCCGGCATGTACCTTCTGTTCGGCAGGAACGCCCTCTTTCGCGGGCAAGTGGCGACGGCCATCCGCATGCTCTCCCGGGGGCTCCGCTATCGCCTGCAAGCGGGAAGCATGGAGTGAACCACGAAGCTGGCCTTCGTGCGGCGACGGACGCCGCGCGGGGCGAGGTTCAACGCGAAACGGGGCCGATGCCGGCCAGGACGGGCGTGCCGCGGCGTGAACGCCTGACCCCCCATTCGCTTCGCTACGGGGGGCAATGCGTCGGACGTCGGTTTTCAGCAGGTACCAAGCAAGGGCATCCCACGCGGAGCCGCGGAGTCGCGGAGAGGAAAGGACCGGAAAGGGCCTTAGCCACCTGTTCCGGATTCCATGTAAGTCCAAGCGGTACTCGAGTTCCGCCTGCCCCGCATCCCTTGTGAAAAAGCCCTTTCTTCGCTCCGCGGCCTCCGCGCCTCCGCGTGAACCCAGCCCTTCGCATACCCTGAATCCCATTCCGGTGCCCCCTCCGGGGGAACCGCATGCAGCACTCGGGCGCCGTGGAGGCGGGGGGCCCCATCTCCGAATCCGGGACAGCCACTTCTTACGCGCATAGCCGGATCCCGTCTCTTTCTGCCCGGTGCTCTTCGGCCAGGCGCCTGAGGTAAGCCCCGTACCCCGACTTGGCCAGACGGGCCGCGGCGGCCTCGAGCTGGTCGACGGAGATCAGGCCCATGCGGAAGGCCACCTCTTCGGGGCAGGCCACTTTCAGCCCCTGGCGCCGTTCGAGCGTGGCGACGAAATTCCCCGCTTCGAGCAAAGAGTCATGCGTGCCCGTGTCGAGCCAGGCCATGCCGCGCCCGAGGGGCACGACCTGCAGCCGCCCTGCCCGCAGATAGGCGTCGTTGACGGCGGTAATCTCCAGCTCGCCGCGGGCCGACGGCTCGACCGCCCGGGCGATGTCGACGACGTCGGCATCGTAGAAATAGAGACCGGTCACGGCAAGCGACGAGCGGGGCCGGCTCGGCTTTTCTTCGATGCTGAGCGGACGGCCCCGGCTGTCGAGCTCGACGATGCCGAAGCGCTGCGGATCGTTGACGTGATAGGCGAATACGGTCGCCCCCTCGGGCTGCTGAGCCGCATCGCGCACGAGCCGCCCGAGGCCGTCACCGTAGAAGATGTTGTCGCCGAGGATCAGGGCCGCAGGGGCGCCATCGAGAAACGGGGCGCCGATGAGAAAGGCGTCGGCGAGGCCGCGGGGGGTCTCCTGAATCGCGTAGGCAAGCCGGATCCCCCATTGGCTGCCGTCGCCGAGAAAACTCTCGAAGCGCGCCTGGTCTTCGGGTGTGGTGATGAGGAGAATCTCCCGGATCCCCGCCAGCATGAGCGTCGTCAGCGGATAATAGATCATCGGCTTGTCGTAGACGGGCATGAGCTGCTTGCTGCCGGCCAGCGTGACCGGGTGCAGCCGGGTGCCCGCCCCGCCGGCCAGAATGATTCCCTTGCGTTTCATACTTCGTCTCCCTCGAGCAGCCCACGCCGCTGCAGGTGATAGGTGTCGCCCGAAACCTCGGCGCACCAGGCGGCGTGATCGAGGTACCACGCGACGGTCCGGCGCAGTCCGCTCGCCAGGGTTTCCTGCGGCTGCCAGCCGAGCTCGTCGCGGATGCGCGAGGCGTCGATGGCGTAGCGCCGGTCGTGCCCGGGCCGATCGGCGACGAAGGTGATGCGCCCGGCGCAGCCGGCCGCTTCGGGTGCGAGTTCCTCCAGCAGGGCGCACAGCGTGAGTACCAGGTCGAGGTTCGCGACTTCGCAGTTGCCGCCGATGTTGTACGTCGCCCCCGGACGCCCGTGATCGAGCGCTGCGGCGAGCGCGGCGCAGTGGTCGCCGACGAACAGCCAGTCGCGCACGTGTCTTCCGTCGCCGTACACGGGCAGGGGCAGGCCGCGGCGCGCTCGCGAGATCATGTGCGGAATGAGCTTCTCCGGAAACTGGTACGGCCCGTAGTTGTTCGAGCAGTGGGTCGTGACGGCCGGCAGCCCGTAGGTCTGCCCGTAAGCCCGTACCAGGTGGTCGGAGGCCGCCTTGGAGGCGGCGTACGGCGAGTTGGGCCGATAGGGCGAGTCCTCGGTAAAGTACCCGGCCTCTCCGAGGGAACCATAGACCTCATCGGTCGAAACATGCAGAAAGCGGAACGCGCGGCGATTCTCCGGGGTGAGCGTTTCCCAGTACCGGCGGGTCGCCTCGAGCAGCAGAAAGGTGCCGTGCACATTGGTTTCCATGAACGCGGCCGGCCCCTCGATGGAGCGGTCGACGTGCGACTCGGCCGCGAAGTGCACGACGGCTTCGGGCCGGTGCGCGCCCAGCAGGCTCTCGACGAGCGGCACGTCGCAGATACTGCCGTGGACGAAGACATGCCTGCCGGGGCCCTCGACATCCCGAAGGCTGGCCAGGTGACCCGCGTAGGTGAGCGCGTCGAGGTTGATGACGGTGAGCCCGCCGGCCACACATTGGCGGACGAAGTTGGCGCCGATGAATCCGGCGCCGCCGGTCACGAGTATCGTGCGCATCGTGTCCTCGCTCCGCAGCCCGCACCGCGGATGACGGCCGGCAGGGTTTTCCGGAGTACGTTCAGGTCGCCGCCGGAACTCCACCGGTTGCGATGTTCGAGGTCGAACGTCATCCACTGTCATGCATTGTCATGGTTCCAGGATTTGCCGCCGGGCGTTCCGGCATCCGGGCAAGCGCTTCTCTTCCCATTATGGTTCCTGCCCCGTCCGTTCACAGCCGCGCCCCATCCGATGACGGCGGCAGGGGTTGATCCGCTTGTGGGTTCGGCGCCGTTCTGCTAGCGCGAGCGGCCGCCACCGCCCCCTCCGCATGTACACCCGCGGAAAAAGGTTCTCCCCCGCCTCCTCCGTCCGCACGCGCGGGCGGTCCTTGCCGCGCAAACCTTTGCACAAGTCTCACCGCGCGGGGCGGAGGAGGAGGGGGAGCCGGACATGCGTTTCAGGCCGCAATTGCTCCCCTTCTCCCGCCAACCGTTGCGCCCTGCGCGCTGCGTATGGCGGGAAGAAGGGCCTGGGGGATGAGGGCGGCCCAACTCGATGGCCGGTGAAAGACTCCGCCACCGCCCCCTCCGCAGGTGCACCCGCGGAAAAAGGGTCTCCCCCGCCTCCTCCGTCCGCACGCGCGCGCGGGCCTTGCAGCGCAAACCTTTTTACAAGTCTCACCGCGCGGGGCGGAGGAGGAGGGGGAGCTGGACATGCGTTTCAGGCCGCAATCGCTCCCCTTCTCCCGCCAACCTTTGCGCCCGGCGCGCTGCGTATGGCGGGCAGAAGGGGCTGGGGGATGCGGGCGGCCCAACTCGATGGCCGGTGAAAGACCCCGCCACCGCCCCCTCCGCATGTGCACCCGCGGAAAAAGGGTCTCCCCCTCCTCCTCCGTCCACACGCGCAGACGGGCCTTGCCGCGCAAACCTTTCCACTAAGGCCACCGCGCGGGGCGGAGGAGGAGGGGGACTTGGACATGCGTTTCAGGCCGCAATCGCTCCCCTTCTCCCGCCAACCGTTGCGCCCGGAGCGCTGCGTATGGCGGGAAGAAGGGGCTGGGGGATGAGGGCGGCCCAACTCGATGGCCGGTGAAGAAGACCCCGCCACCGCCCCCTCCGCATGTGCACCCGCGGGAAAAGGGTCTCCCCCGCCTCCTCCGTCCGCACGCGCAGGCGGTCCTTGCAGCGCAAACCTTTGCACAAGTCTCACCGCGCGGGGCGGAGGAGGAGGGGGAGCCGGACATGCGTTTCAGGCCGCAATTGCTCCCCTTCTCCCGCCAACCTTTGCGCCCGGCGCGCTGCGTATGGCGGGTAGAAGGGGCTGGGGGAAGAGGGCGGCGGACCATGCTTGCTGAAACAAGGGCCGGGACCCCCACTTTGTGAACCTTGTCCCTCCTGGAATCGGAAATCCCGTTCACCGGAAGAGGGGAATCATCAGCGCGGGTGAGCCAAAGGGGGACGCTACGTCTTCACGTTCCGCGCATACGGAATCCCATGCTCGTCGAGGAAGTCGGCGGCGTAGTCTTCCCAGGCGCGTTGCAGGTGCGCATACCAGGCCTCGAGCAGGCCGTGGTGGTATGCGCGATCCTTGAATCGGCGGAAGGCGCCCCGGCCCTCGATCGCATCCGCCAGCTCCCGCGCGGCTTTTCCCTCCGGAAGCGCGTGGATGAATTCTTCCATCAGGCGGTACTCGTTGAGATCGGATCGCTCGGGGAGCCGTACGAATTCGTCGGAGTCCAACACCCGGCGTGCGAGTTCGGCGGCTTCGCGCTGCCACTCCGGAAGCTCGGAAAGATCGTCGCAGTCAGCCGCGCTCCGGTCCTCGTCCGTCAGGTGGACAAGTTCCCCGGTGGTGCGATGGATGTACGCGGCGGTCGTGCCGTCGCTGGCCTGGGCCTGGATCTCTTCGGCGATTTCACGAAGGGTCGGCATAGGGAACCTCGATGGTTTTCCATTTTACCGGAACGGATTCAACACCCGAATCCCGCACGCCTCGAAGTCGCGTTCATTGCGCGTGACCAGCGTGAGGTCGTGCACCGCGGCCGTCGCCGCAATCAGCATGTCGGCCTGCGTGCGGGGTTTGCCCATGCGTTGCAGGCGGCCCCGCATCGCTCCGGCCTGTTCAGCGATCGTCTGGTCCACCGGCAAGACGGTTGCGTGCCGCTCCAGGAACGCCGCAAACCAGGCTGCGATCCTCGCGTTCGGCCGCCACGCGAGGCCATAGGCAATTTCCTCGACGGTGACGGCGCTGAGGAAGACGCACGTGACCCCCGCGGCCCAGCGGAGTACACCGGGGTCGGGCCGGGGACGCGCGAGTTCGGCCAGGATGTTCGTGTCGACGAGCACGCTCAATGGGAGGACGCTCATGGGGCGGGGACGCTCATTCGTCGTCGGCGCCGAACGGGTTGGCGCGGTCACGACGGGGGGGCGCCTCGAAGACATATCCCTCGCTCTCGCACAGACCGCGCAGCGTTTGCGTCGCCTGGGCGAGGCTTTCCTGATCCTGCGCACGCCGCCAGCGTTCGTACCGCTCGAATTCCCGGGGGCCGAGCATGGCGCCCGCCAGCCGGCCGCGGTTATACACGGCCTGGGGCTCGGCCTCGGCATCCTTGAGGAACCGGGCAAAGAATTTCCGCGCCTGGGCGATGGACCATTCCTTCATGTACATCAGTATAGGCGTCATGTACAACGCGTGCAACGGGCTGTCCGGACGTCGGACGTCGGGGTAAGGACAAGACCGTGGTACCCGCTATTTGCCAAAACATGGGTACCGGTTCTTGCCGGAATGTCAGCGCTCAGCGCTTGGCGCTCGGCTCTTCGCCACTTGACGCCTCGCCCCGGCCGCTCTACCGTGTTCCGATGGAATTCGCGCCGTTTCATTCCCTGTTCCTCGAAGTTGCGGAAGACGATCTCCTGCGCATCGAGATCAGACCCGGCGATCCCCTCCCCAAGGGGGAATATGCATTTCTCGAACACTACTGCATGGATGCCGGCTGTGACTGCCGGCTCGTCATGCTCCAGGTCGTCTCCCTGAAGCACCCGAAGAAAGTGCTCGCGACCGTGCAGTACGGCTGGGCGCCGCTGAAGCACTACAAGGCGCAGTTCGGTGACGCCGCGGCGAAAGAGGCCAAGGGGCCGAGCCTGGTCGTGGGGGCGCCCCAGTCGCGCCAGGCCGATCTGTGGCTCGAAATCGTGACCGAGGTCCTGCGCGAAAAGCCGGTGGCAGCCCAGCTGCGCACCCATTACCGGATGTGGAGAGAAGCGGTGAACCGTGCGGGTGACCTGCCGGATCTCCTGTCGCACTTCGAGCCCGACGATGCCCGCGAACTGGCCGAGCAATTGCTGCGGTTCGCCCAATCACCGCCGCCGCTCGCCGCCCGGGAACCGCTGCCGGGGACCGACCTGCCCGAACCCGATGCGTTCTATGCCTATGCGCTCGGGCCGATTGAAACGGGTGAAGGGAGCGTCCAGGCCTACATGGCCGGGTCGCGGGCTTTCGCGTTGCCCCCCATCCTCGGCGGGAAACCTGCCGAGGCCCTGCGCGCCCTCCAGGCCCAGACCGGCGGCGCGCCGTTGTATGTGGAACCCGCGCTGGCCGCGGCCGCGCGCGCCGCGAAGCTCGCGACCGCATCGCCGCCGGACTGGGCGCTGACCATGCGGGCTCATCTCGCGACGCGGCTGGCGCTCGCCGGGTTGGGAGAGAACCTTACGGCGGAGCTGATCGACGAGTTCCTTCCTGCCCTGACCGCTTTCTGTCACGCGGAACCCTGGCGCTACTGGCCGGATCGGTTTCCGCTGCGCGTCACGGTCGATGCCCCGCGCGCCGAGCGGTTCGAGGGCTCGATCATGGGCGCCGCCGGCCTCGAGTACGGTCTTGCCCTCTACCGGAAGCCGGGGGCCGTTGCCCGGATTCACACGCTAGCGGCCCAAGGACAAGCCGACAAGGCGCGGGAACTGGCCGACGGCATTGCGATCACCTTCGATGCCGAGCCTGCGTGGGCCGCCCGCGCCGTCGGCGACCGGTTCGGGTTTGACCGGATTCCCCTCCCCTACGCGCTGCGCAAGGGGCAGATGCTGCCGGTGCGCGCCTCGGAAGCAGCGGTGCTGGCCGCCTGTCTGCACGCGTGCGCGCTGCTTTCGCCGGGCCGTCTGGAAGCGACCGCCGAAATCGTATTCGAGGGGAAACCGGTCCACGTGACCGTGGTGGCGCCGCCGGTGGCGCATTAGCGGACCGGAGCGGCCCCCACGCTCGTGCATAACGTGAACTACGGCTCCCCGGGGGGAGCATCCGGCGACGTAGGCGATTACGGACCCCTTCTGGCCCCCACCTTGTGCACATCGTGAACCAGGGCTCCCCCAGGGGAGCATCCATTGCTGCAGGCGAGACAGCGTGCTCAAGGTGCTCCCGACCCCAGCGGGGTCGCACTCTTGAGACGCGCCGTGCGGTGCGGAATCGTTCCCCCAAGGCTCGGGAGCGCCGGCACGGCGCGAGCGAGTCGTCCTTTGCGCTCAACGGACGAGGCGTAAACGGGCCGCGCGGGGTTTGGGCACGCGGATCCGGTGCAGGCGTTTGTTGACGGCCGCGCGGTCAAACCGGCCGGGGTCGAAGCTGCCGCCGAGCCACTCCCGGTAGCTCTCGTGCTCGTCATCGCCGGGATCCGCGAGCGAGGCCAGCATGCGCTCATACCCCGGCGGTCCGCCGACGTCTTCGGGAGGACACGCATTCTTCCCCGCCAGGCAACTGATGCGCCCGTCCGGCGGCGGCTCGGCGAGCACCTTTTCGACGACGACCTCGTGCTCCCAACTGTCGCCGAAATCGTATTCGTAGATCAAGTGGTCCTTGGGCGCGCCGAGGAGATCGCCCACGTACATCTTGCGCTCGTCCCCATCGGGCGGCGTGAAGTCGTCTTCGTGGGGAATCGCATAGCGCAGATGTCCGAGCAGGAACTGGTGCAGGTGGCTGTCGGTCCACCCCATCGCTTCCTGCAGAACCGTGTGCAATGCGGGCAGCTTGAGATCCGCGGGCACGACCACGCGCCGCCAGACGGCCGGTGCGACATGCCGCAGCGTAACCTTGAGCTGCAGCCAGGCGCCTGCCGGCGCATGTGCCCTGGGCCGGGTCGCGGGCTGCGCCTTCTGCAGATTGACGATGATGTTCGAGAGCGGGAAAAGGTTACTCTCGACGTAGGCGGCAATCTGGCGGGCTTCGCTCTGCGACAGAAGCTCCATCAAGACGTGGGCCTGCAGGTAGGTCTCGGCCAGGGCGAGCAGATCGAGATTGTCGCTGTCGTCGCGCCCCTCCGCGAGCGCGCCGGCGAGCGCACCCGGGGTCCACGTCTTCTCCCGCGCAGCGCGCGGGATCTGGTAGGCCATCGGTCCGACCGCGTACCGGCCGAACTGCGTGTCGAGGATCGTGGCCAGCATGCCGATCTCGAGGAGCCACTCGGCGTTGGAGGCGGGAAGCGGGCGATCGGCGGCATTCGGTACGCGAGACATGCGGGTCAGCGTATCAGAAGGTTGACCGGGCGGCGACTGGCGCCGATCATCGGACGCCGGTAGGCACCCACCTTGGGGAAAGACAAGACATAGGGACCGGCGATTTGCCAAAACATGGGTACCCGTTCTTGCCGGAATATCAGTGCTCAGCGCTTGGCGCTTCTCCCCCAAGGCACCCGAGGAACGGTGGACACCCACTGTCCACCCTCTCGGCTACCGTGGCATGGCGCCCGGATCACTTCGAGAACGCGCCCCCTGAGCTGCGCGCCGCAGCCCACGAACGGATGTGCGCCCTCACCGAAGCCTACCGGCAACTCGTGAATCTGCTCGTGCGCGACGGAAGCGGGTACGGCGGGGGCGACCGGGAGAGCGCCGACGTGGCCCGGTGGGTCGGGCGGGCGCACGGCCACGACACCGACCTGCGCTCCGGCGACTACGCCGAGATTGTCGAGATCGGCCCGCAGGACGACTTCTACACCCGCCGCGACGCCTTCCTGGGCGCCCTCGTCCTGATCCGCGATCCGCTCCCCCGCGGCCTCGGCTGGTACTGCGTGCATGTCGCCTTCCACCTCAACCCACGCCTCCTCGCCCGCCATGCCGACGGGGCCCTGTTCGGGTATGTGCGGTTGCGGCGGGTTATTCATGCAGAAATGGAGAAGGGGTGACGTGGCTGCCATGAGACCATTCTGGAGTCATCGAGTGACATACGACGCCCCCGTCGGCATCGCTTCACAATGACACAGATATGGCCACTCTCCAGCGGTATGCATGCCGGTGATTCACGACGCTCGGGACCCAGCTGTTGCCTAAGCCAGAGACAAGTTAATCGCGCGCTCTCAGGTCGAAAGTACCACGCAGCAATTGAGGGGGCACTTGTCTTACATTCACACGAGTGCGCGACCGCCATGTGTATCGGCGGAGATCCGTCACAGGCCCAGGCGGCGGGGATTACGGTTTATGAGGGGGCCAAGCCACAAGCCCTCATCGTCCCACAACATGCCAAGCCCGAATTCGCCTGGTAGAACTGTTGTTCAGCTTTGCGAACCTCATCGCGAAGTTTGCGAATTTGAATGAGGTTGGGCCCATGGCATGCCTCCACTCGAAGTGCCGACCCGCAAGGGCACTGCTTACCCGGGGTCGTGGTTGTGTTCCACTCTTGCAGTGAGGCGGGGACAGTCTCGAGGACCCTATCTAATTCAATTTGGATCTCGGCCGCTTTCCGTCCATGCGGCCATGCGTCGTCCTGCCATTTTCCGGAGAGGGTGGCTTTATTCTGAAGCTTCAGAAAATGATGCAGGATGCCCCAGAATTTCTGGGCGTCGTTTCGTGTAATGGGATATGACGGTTGACTGGGGTCAAATCCCAGGCAGAAATACCCCTCCCGCACGATGTGTCTGGGGAAGCAGACTCCTGGTAGCTTTCTCGCCCCCGGAAATTCACGAACCCTGACCGCACCTGGAGCAAACGGTCTTGCGGGCACCCACGAAGGGTCTGTAATCTCAATGACATACGTGGGACCCCGGCCATCGAGTTGCTCGGTGGCTACACCTGCCAAAAGCGTCGGCGTCCTTACGCAGCCGGGCAGCGTCAGGGCGTCAAGTCTCGTGTCTGACGAGCCGACCAAAAGTGAGGTTGTCACGTACTTCCGATCAGCCTCACGTTCCAGAAGAATGAGTGCAGGTGAAGGAGTCATTCCGCAAAGGCCCGACTCTTTACGAGCACGGGGCCCCCTACCTGCTGTAAGACCTCCAATTTGGCTTTCTCGGCCGCCTTCTCGGGGATATGAGCCTCAACCATGTTAAAAGTCAGCTGGGTAGATTTTCCATTGGTATCGAAGAGGTCGCGAAAGTGTTCCGGGAGCTTCTTCTGCATGACCTCACCGACTGCCGTCTCGGAGCCACTGCAACGTTCCTGAGCAGCCTCCGAGCTGTAGACTGCTTGGCCACCAGCCGCGCGAACTCGGCTGCCTTTCACCCCAAGGCGGGTGATGCTGAGCGGCCCGAACTCCAGTCCGATGGCCAAGCCGAGCACCTGCGTATCCGGTAGGATCTCTTGGATTTCTGCGAATGCGTCCCTCATCGCGCCGGCTGCCAGTAGTGCCTGGGTGATCGTCGCATTGACGTCAGTCGCTTGCGCACCCACGGCAATCATGGCATGCATGCAGTCCCCGATGTACCGAATCTTTCGACCCTCGAATACCTGGTGAATGATATTCCGCAGCTCGGTGCGGATTACGTGGAGCGCCTGAATCGCCCCCTTCGCGTCTCCGTTCTCGATTGCTTCGCGAACGTACTTTGTAAAGCCGTCGATGTCCGCATAGATCGAGATGGCTTCGATGCGCCTCGAGTTGGCTGGGGTCAGTACACCAAATTCAAGTTGGTTCAGTGGGGGTGTCGGTCTCGAGAAGGAAATTTCCGAGAGCCGGTGCTCGGTGAGCTCCTCTTCCCAAGCATCGAGAAGCGAGTCCATTACGATGCCGAGCTGGGCGGCGGTTTCACAGTCTTCGATCTGGCCACTCGTCAATGGTGTCTGTTTCGGGTTGCTGGCTGCCCAACCTGCCCCCATCGACGATCTCGCCTGAGAACCAAGGTAAATGCCTTCCTGGTTGCCGGCGAGCAGTTTCGCGGCCTGGTTTGCGGGCTCCCCAATGAAAAGCGGTTCCCGATCGCCGTTCGTTCCGTTGTTCACGGCCAGCGAAATGCCCGACTCGATACCAATCCGAACTCTCACGTCAGGCAGTTCTTCGTGAAGCTCATCTGCCGCTTTCAGCAACCGCCACACCAAATTGGCCACCGCCACGGCGTTCTGGACCCTCGCTACTTCGCGAGAGGTATCCTGGCCGTCGTAAGGTTTAAACACAACGAAGTGTAATCGCGCGTTCTGAAAGTCAACCCTCATGGCAGCATCCGTGTTCCGAAACACGGTATGGCAAGCCCGGACGTACAGGTTCAAAAAGCGAAGGTATCGTTTATGACTGCGTTCAGAATCCGACTTGTCGGTTTGAAGCAGCTCGCGGGCGTTCAGAATGTCGATATAGACGTGAACACCTCGTACCAGGTAGGCCTTTCCGTTCGGGATAGAGGTCAGGTCCCGCTCTCGGACAAGGTCGACAATTTCCGGATTGGCGAGCTTCTTCTTCTCCGCTTCGCTACGCTTCCGGCTTTCTTCGATTGACCATTTCATCGTGAATTCCTCAACTCACAAGATTCAAAATAAGGGCCGCGACCAGCGCCACCAAGCCGGCCAGTGCCGACGTCAGCCGTGCTCTCCCGAACCATTTATACTTTTTGGCGACAATCCGAGCCTGTTTGTACACTTGGAACGAGAGGTCGACCCAAGCGGCCCGTCGGTCGAGACGAGCATATCGGTCGACATACTCTTTTCTCGGTGCGTCAGCGACCGCTCCGAAGTAGATCAACTCCTCCGGCTTATAGTCCTCGGGCCAGCCGCCTTGGTACTCGTCCTGATCCAGGCGTGCCTTCACGAGTGCGTAAATGCAGACGTACGAGGCGATCAGTAAACCCAGGCTCCCTAGGAGAGCCAAAATGACCATGGTTTTCAGCGGACAGTAGCCTGCCAAGACTTCGCTTGCCCGGACTTTGGGTGCCAGATCGGCCGAAAGCAGCACAAAGATAGCCGCGTTCACCGGGATCAGGAAGGCACCCTTTCGGTCTGCAGCCTGAATCTGGCCATCCACGTGCAGGTTGGCCTGCTGCGCATGTTGATAGCGCAGTTGTAGTTGTTCGTCGTCGGTCATGCCTGTTCTCCACAGCTCGGCAACCACTCGATGAGCGGATAAGACCGGAGATGACAGGCAGGCGCTTGCGCGCCAGGGGGTAATTTGCTAAGTTGAGGATGCGATATCTGGTTGCCTGTCAACCAGCCTATGTACGGGGAAGTCATGTTGGCGCATGACTTCCCCATTTTTTTTGCCAATCTTGATATGTAAGCCTTAGTGCTCCCGCGAAAGAGACTCTTTCCGTCCTCGGCAATGAGCGCTCGGAATCATGCCACCTACAGTGAAGCACATTCTGCGCACGTTGACAAGTTACGTCTACCTGCCCATAATTATGGGCAGGAGGAGTACACATGGATAACGCCCTGAAACCGAATGCAATTTTGGCGGAAAATATCCGTAAGTACCGTCTAGAGCGCGGTCTTTCTCAGACTGATGCGGCAAAAACTGCAGGCCTCTCCCGGAATGCGTATCTTAATCTTGAGGCCGGCCGATCGGAACCACGATTTAGCACCCTTTTGCAGCTCGCGAACTTGTTTGGTGTGAAGCTAGAAGACTTCTTCACCCCGCCTAGGACTTTGCATTCCGTTCGTTTCCGCGCTCATAAGCAGATGACGACGAGGGATGAGATACTTCACCGCGTCGGCAGATGGCTGGACAGCTATGTCGAACTCGAACTCATCACGAAACAGGTCTGCGAATTTCCGGTCAAGAAGATACGGGGTGTCGCCTCGCGTGTCAAGAGTGGGAATCGAGCCGAAGTTGCCGCTCAAGAAGCCAGGAAAGCGTTTGGGCTGAACGACACTGATGCTATCCGGGATATCTGCGGCCTCTTTGAGGACAAAGGTATTAAGGTCTTCGCTATGTCGGTTAAGTCGGACGGGTTCTTTGGGCTGTCCGTTGGTGAAGAAGATGGTGGCCCGGCCGTGGCTGTCAATACCGACGAACGAATTCCTGTAGAACGGCAAATATTCACTGCTGCCCATGAGTTAGGCCACCTCATTCTTCACTTGGACGCATTCAATGTGAATAATTCGGAAGAGGATGAGCGGCAAGAAAAGGAAGCCAATCTTTTTGCAGGTTGCTTCCTCATGCCGAAGACGCTTTTCGAGTCAGAGTGGGAGGAAACGAGAGGTCTTCGCTTCGTCGATCGGGTCTTGAAGGTGAAGCGGATCTTCAATGTTAGTTACAAAACCGTACTTTACCGTGTGGGCGAAGTAACGAACGAGCGGCAAGTCTGGGAACGCTTCAAAACGGAGTACAAAGAGCACTACCAGAAAACACTGAAGTTTGACGAGGAACCCGACGGCATTAAGGGGAGTATTCTGAACCATGGGGCACCCGCTCGGTTGGAGCCGAGGCGGTTGGACCCAGCCGACTTTATGGTTGATCGGCTGAATCGACTTGTAAGGAAGGCTCTTGAGGACCAGTTAATAAGTCGTAGTCGAGCGGCAGAAATTCTTGGGATGCCAGTCCCACGTCTGCTCGAACTGCAAAAGTCCTGGGCGCTTCATTGATCAGCGTCATTGGAGCGCGCACTTTTGGACATATGGATGAAGTTGCCATCAATAAAGAACGGCCTTGTTGTGGATGCAAGCGCTCTGATCGACCTATATGTTGGTGCCAGGAGAGCCCTTCCGCTGATTAGCGCAAACATTGGCCAGTTGCATGTGCCCACGCCCATTCTCAGCGAGGTCGAACACCTCGACGAAAGACGTTGTCGTCGTCTTGGCCTATCCGTTTATCAACCGTCGGTACAGCAGCTCACGATAGCGAGTCGTCGAATCGCAGGCTTGTCGTTCGCGGATCGAATCTGCTTGACCGTCGCCTGCGAAGAAAGGTGGGTAGTCGTTACGAATGATAAGCCCCTCAGAAAGCAGTGCGTTGAAGCCAACGTGCTCGTTGCCTGGGGACTGGAGCTGCTGGTAGACTTGGTCGGTCGAAAAGTCATCCCTAAAGACGACGCCGTTGCGATGGGCAAGGCGATTCAAGAAACCAATCCTTACATTACAGCCGGGATATTGGATCGCTACGTGAAGAAGTGCGCGGGCGCAACTCGGGAAAACCTTTTGGTGCCGACACTTTTGCGAGAGTCATCGTAGCCGAGAGCGTACTCGTCGGCGGGTGGCCTCAAGGACATCCATCATGCGCGGGTCGGACTGCATCGGGAGAGTCATATAGGTCACCTCTTTTAGGAACACGGCGCTCAGGCAGGGGCATTGGCACCGGAGTTGACCGGGGGGAAGCGCCTGTGCACAGGTCGGCCCCGTCCCGACTTCTCGATAAGCGCCAACTCGATGCCGTGCTCCTTAGAAAGAACATCCAACGTACCGGCTATCTGCTCCGCATAGCCGTCCTTTGTCTCCCCGGTAAGGAGGACGATGGCGGGGCCACGATGTTTCCACGCGGCAGTATATATCGGAAGTTGCTCTCGGATAAGTCGATCCAGCGCGTCCTTCCTATTGAGATCAGCTTTCATTTCAATGATGACATTGCCAATGCAGATGTCCGCACGCCTAGTTAACCCATCAAACCCAGACTCCTTCGAAAGGTGAACACCAGGGAATTCGGCACTCAGGTGAGCATTAAGGCTGTCCTGAAACTGTCTCTCCCAAACAAGCCATCCCTGCGGTCGCCACGATTCAACGGCTCCGATGACACTTGCGACCGGGTCACCCGGAAATTGCATTGGCAGGCGCTCTGCTACGTCAAAGAGTATCGGCGCGCCTGCCGGAATCTCGGGCTCAACCTTTCGATAGGGGAAAGAGACCCTGACTTCAGGCGCAAGGTATGTCAAGGCGACGGCACCAAGCATGAAGATCGTACCGAGCGCTCCGTAGTTCCAAACCAGGGTCGGTGCATGAAAATTCACAAGCCTGACCCAGGCTACTCCTATGCCCTTCGTGAGAGCAAGGTGCGGATAGCCCAACGCATCGAGAAGACCAAAAAATGCGAGAACCACGAGTATTGCAACGAACCCCGCACGAACCTCTAAACCCTCGGCTCCTTCACGCATGAGCCAACCCAATGGGAGGCGGCGTCTGGACGCTGGAGCCTGATAGTAGACGACGGAGCCTAAAGCGATCGAGGCCAGGCCAACGAGAACACCCAGCCCGCAAGCAAGGTAAAGAAAATCAGGCAATATCGGGAGCCATGCGGCACGAACGTACTGTAGAAACGCAGAGAGCCCGCAGAATAGAACGCCCACCACGAGGAAAAGAAGGTAGTAGGGGACGATGATTGTGGTCGCGACGTTATCGGCTTTCGTGCGCATCAGGGTCTCTTCGAGGGGCAGCTGCGTATTTCGGTCTAAGCGGCCGAGGATTTCGGTTAAATCGGCCGGCGTATCGGAGAATTACGGCCGGGGTAAACCCTTAGCGTAACGGCACCAGCTCCGCTCATCTTACTTGGCGGGCTTCTCCGCCTGCAAACCCCGCTTCGTCTTGCGCATGGATCCACCCTTCATCTCGATCCTGTGCGCGTTGTGCACAAGCCGGTCGAGGATTGCATCGGCGAGTGTGGCCTCGCCCATCAGGGCGTGCCAGGCCTTCACGGGCTGTGATTAGTATTGAGCCAAAATCGTTGTTCCTCGAGCACTTCTAGAATGTCCCTTCGTCCCGTGTCGCCGATGGGCTCGAGTTTCCAGTCGTCGATGACGAGCAGGTTCGTACGGGCGACCTTTCAAAGAACGCTCGTTAATGCCTGCTGATTCCCCTATCACCCGCCCCCTCACCCCACCCCGCCGCGCAGCAGCTCTTTCGCCTCGGTCAGCAGGCGCAGCACGGTGAGGGTGAAGCGGTGGGCCGACTCGTCGGTGGCCAACACGGCCAGCGACATCTTTTCCTGGTCCTGCATGTTGTCGAGCACGGTGTCGGTGACGCGTTGCGGGAAAATGCCGTGCATGACTGTTTCGGGGGTGTGGTTCTGCACCTGGGCCATGACGTCATCCTGCCGGCTGATGCGTTCGGCGATGGTTTTCGCGAACTGGAGCTGGTCGTTATCCCCCACCTCGGCGCCGAAAATCTCGTTGAGCGCCTGAATGATCTCGGCCAGCCGCTTCTTCTCGGGCTCGTGGGCCTTGCCGGTGCCGATGGCGCTGCCGGGCTGCAGGGGATACGGATCATGGTCGTCGCCGAGGCGCAGCGCGGCTTCGTCGTGTTTCGTAAGCCGGTAGTGCGTCAACTGCAGTTCGGCGACGTCGACATCCTCGGTCTCCAGCCGGTCCACGCGCAAGAGCGGATACAGGTGCCGGGCGTAGACGCAGAGCTGCTCGAGCTCGCGGTCGTCATATTCCACGATCTGCGAGAGAAACTCGTACAGCCGCACGAAGCTCATAAGGTTCTTCTTGAACAGATCGAGCTGGTCAATTTGCTCGCCGGCCACCTTCAAATCATGTTCCGCCCGCTTCAGGCCGATGCTGTCGCCGTTGGTGTCGGCCGTACGCTTCGCCTCGCGCGCGCGCTGGGCCGCCTCCTGCGCCTCGCGGTAGCGCAGCTTGAAGCGATCCTTCGCCGGCTGGCAGTAGAAGGACAGTTTGCTCGCCGGCGCCTTGGGGTCGAAGAAGGCGAGCGCGAAACTGCGCACTTCCTCCCAATGATAGATCCCCTCGGCGTCGAGTGTTTTCTGCACGTCGTAGACGGTCTGCGGGTCCGAGACATCCGCCAGCTCGGCCTTGTTGTAGTAGGGGAGAAAGGCGTCGAGAATGTCCTGCGGGTCGTTGAAAAAGTCGAGGATGAACGTCTCCTTGCCCGGAAACGTGCGGTTGAGCCGCGAGAGGGTCTGCACGCAGTCGACCCCCTGGAGCTTCTTGTCAACGTACATGGCGCACAGCTTCGGCTGGTCGAAGCCGGTCTGGTACTTGTTGGCCACGATCATGACGTTGAAGTCCTGTGTGTCGAAGGCCTCGGCCAGGTCGCGCTTGTTCAGCCCGGGGTTGAGCAAGGTGCTCGTCTCGCTCACCTCTTCGGGAATCACGCCGTCGGGGAGCACGGTGCCCGAAAAGGCGACGAGCGGGTGCACGTCGGCATAGCCCATCTCCTTCACGTACTGCTTCACGGCGAGCTGGTAACGCACGGCTTCCTGGCGGCTGCCGGTGACGACCATGGCCTTGGCCTGGCCGTTCAGCAGGTGACGCACGTGCTGCCGGAAGTGCTCGACGATGACCTCGACCTTCTGGCGGATGTTGTGCGGATGCAGCCGCACCCAGCGGGCCAGCTTCGTGCGCGCCTTCTTCGAGTCGACCTCTTCGTCTTCCGCATGCGGATGGGCGATCTTCCACGCCGTCTTGTAGGTGGTGTAGCGCTGCAGCACGTCGAGGATGAACCCCTCTTCGATGGCCTGCCGCATCGAATAGATGTGAAACGGCGCCGGCTTGTTCTCGGCGCCCGGCGGCTGCGACGGGTCGGGTACGCGGCCGAACAGCTCCAGCGTGCGCGCCTTGGGGGTCGCGGTGAAGGCATAGTAGCTGATGCGATCATGGGGCCCGCGGGCCTGCACGGCGGCATCAAGCAGCTCTTCGGCGCTGATCTCTTCACGCTCGGGATCTTCCCCCTCGGCCTCCTTCTCGCTCGTCAGGATCGCTTTCAGCTTACTCGCCGAAGAGCCGGTCTGCGACGAGTGAGCCTCGTCGGCGATGACCGCGTAGCGCCCCGAGGCGAGCTTCGGCTGCTTGTTCAGCGCCTCGAACAACGCGGGAAAGGTCTGAAGGGTGACAATGATGATGCGCGTCTGTTCGGCCAGGGCCTCGGCGAGCTGCTCAGATTTGCTCTGGTTGCCGAGATCGCGGCTGATGGGGCGCACGACCCCCTGCGCATGTTCAAACTGGTAAATCGTGTTCTGCAACTGGCTGTCGAGCACGGTTCGGTCGGTGACGACGATGACCGAGCTGAACATGCGGTTCCCCGCGTCGTCGTAGAGCGAGGCGAGCTGGTGGGCCGCCCAGGCGATGGAGTTCGACTTGCCCGAACCGGCGCTGTGCTGCACGAGATAGCGCCGTCCCGCCCCCTCGGCGCGCGTGGCGTCGACGATCTTGTTCACGACCTCCCACTGGTGGTAGCGCGGGAAGATCATCGTCTCTTTGGTGACCGGTTTGCCGTCGAACCCCTCCTTCGTCTCTTTCTGGAGGTGCAGGAAACGCCCCAGCACCTTGAGCCAGGCGTCGGGCTGAAAGAGTCGCTCCCACAGGTAGCCCACGGCATACTGCGTGTCGTCGGCGGGGCGGGGGTTGCCGGCACCCCCGTCTTCGGTCCCCCGGTTGAAGGGGAGAAAGAAGGTGTCGTCGCCGGCCAGCCGGGTGGTCATGGCCACCTCGCTCTGCCCCACGGCGAAGTGCACCAGGGCGCCCCGCTTGAAGGTGAGCAGCGGTTCGGGCTTGCGCGTGACGGGATCCTTGACCGGGCGGTCTTTGCAGTACTGGCGCTTGGCGTTCTCGACCGACTGCTTGAACTCGCTCTTCAGCTCGAGGGTGGCCGTGGGGATGCCGTTCACGAAGAGCACCAGGTCGAGGCGCGGGTTGTACTCCCCTTCGCGCGCGTGGGGCGAGTAGGAGACCTCGGGCACGACGCGAAGGCGGTTGGCGCGGTAGCGCCGCAGGCTGTCGGGGTTCATGCCGTGATCGGGCTGAAAGCTGCACAGCTCAATCTTCACGCCGGGCACCTTGAACCCGTGGCGCAGCACATCGAGGGTGCCGTCCTGATCGAGCGCGCGCACGACCTTCTGCACCAGCACCGATTCGGGGTTGTTCGGGTTGCTCTTGCGGAATTTCTCCCACCGGTCAGGCCAGGCTTCTTGAAAGTAAGCGATCAGATCTTCGGGGTAGACGGCTGCCGCGCGGTCGTACCCGGATGCCTTGCCCACCAGCCACCCCTGGGCGGCCATGGCGCCGATTATGTCCTGCTGAAAGGCCAGCTCCCGGCTGTCAGCCATGCACGGCCTCGCGGGCGGATGATTTCAATGCCGTGTCGGGGGGCGGTTGCCAGCCCCGCACGTCGATCTTCCCGGTGACAGCGGCGGAAATGAGGGCGGAGCGGCGTTCTTGAAGGAGGTGGACTGCTTGCTCAGCCGTCATCACCAACATATCCATTGCGTTAGAAGCAGCTTCCAAATGGTCCACTATTCGTTCCTGCTCCCCAAGAGGAGGGACAGCGAGGCTGTAATTTCTGACCGTGGCCACATTGACATGAGGCGACGTTGCCCCGACCGTGTCTACGTCGCCTTGCTTATAAACCGCATCTGAATTCAAAAGGAACATCAGATAGGAGGGCGAGATACCCTCAGCTGCCCGAAACTGCATCATACGCTGCCCCAAGGCATAACGTCCTGATTCCGGAACCACAGCTGCATGACCCCACCGTTCACCTTCTCGGCCATAAACGATGTCCCCTTCATCAAGGCTCGCGCGTCGCGTCCGAATAATGTACTGATCCTGATCCAACCTGTACATCTGCTCTCGCTTTAAGACCCCACGATCAATGTCCGCCGTCCTGATGACAAGATACTCACCATCTGGCTCGTATATCGGCGTTTCGTGAGGGCAATCCACGATCATCGATGTCACATGCTTCAGTCTGGTCACCTCCCAATGCGCCGGCACCTCGCCAAGCCACTCGACTCCGGAATCCTTCATGGGCACGGTGGGGTCGAGCCCCTTGGTCACGGCATGGGAAATCACCGCCTGCCGCTTTTCCTGGAGCAGTTCGATGAGCCGCTGCTGCTCGGTGATCAGCGCGTCGATACGCGCCGTTTCGTGGTCGAGGAAGCCGGCGATTTGGGATTGTTCGCCGTCGCTGGGAATCAGTACCGGCAGCCATTTCATGTCGGCATATCCAATGGACTGTCGAAGGCCACCACCCATGGAGTAGAAGACCTTCGTTAAGTCGTACGCCCGAAACAAGTAGTTGGAGAACCTAGGGTTGATGCCCCGGCTGACAACAGCGAGATAGGCCGATGTTATGATTCCTTTCTTACCAACAATTGCACTGCGGAGGCTTCGTTTATCGTTCTGAAGGTCAGTGAGACGAAAAACAACGTCGTCTTCGTATACGATCTGGTAGGTCTCAAAAGACTCTGGAAGCAAGCCTTCAAGGGTGTTGATGTCCTTGTCGACGATCGCACCGTAGCTCAATGACAGGAGATTCGACTCTTGCATCCCAATGTTCTTTTCTTTTCGCTCTCGAAATTGGCTGAAGAACGGGACAACTTGCCAATGACCAGGCACGGGCCCTACCCACTCGACCCCCGAATCCTTATACGCCTCGTACTTCGGGAAGCTCATGCCGACAGCTCCTCGATCATCTGCTTGATGCGGTCGGTGCAGGCTTTCAGGTCGCGGTCGATCTCCTCCAACGGGCGCGGCGGCTTGAACTCGTAGAAGTGGCGGTTGAACGGGATCTCGAAGCCGACGATCCCCACTTCGCCGTCTTTCTCGTCCCGCTTGCTCTCGTCGATCCAGGCATCGGGCACATGGGGCTTCACTTCGCGCTCGAAGTAGTCATCGACCGACTGGCCGAGCGGCACGTTCTCGGAGTCGCGCAGGGCGGGGTCGGCTTCGGGTTTCCCCTTGTTCTTCCCCTTGGTCGCGATGACGACCTTCCCCTTCTCGTCGCGCAGGGGGCGCTCGACGGTGATGCGCCGGTAACCGAACGCCTCGACCGGGAAAATTTTGCTCTTCGGCCCCTCTTCAAAGCGCCCGTAGAGGCGCACGAGGTCTTCGATCTGCTCGTCGGCGATGTACTGGCGCTTGCTCCCTAGCGACTTGCGCATCTTCGTGAAGTGCTGCGTGCCGTCGATGAGCTGCACCTTGCCCCGCCGCACCTTCGGCTTGTGGTTCGAGAGAATCCAGACGTAGGTCGCGATGCCGGTGTTGTAGAACATGTCGGTGGGCAGGGCGACGATCGCCTCCACCAGGTCGTTTTGCAGCAGATAGCGCCGGATCTCCGATTCGCCGCTCCCCGCGCCGCCGGTGAACAGGGGCGAGCCGTTCAGGATGATGCCGATGCGCGAACCCCCTTCGCGCGGGTCGCGCATCTTGCTCACCAGGTGCAGCAGAAAGAGCATCGACCCGTCTGACACGCGCGGCAGGCCGGGGCCGAAGCGGCCGGCGAACCCTTTCTTGGCGTGTTCGTCCTTGATCTGCTTTTCGACCTTCTTCCAGTCGACCCCGAACGGCGGGTTGCTGAGCATGAAGTCAAATTTTTCGTTCGGCAGAAGGTCGTTCGAGAGGGTGTTCTCTTTCTTGATGTTGCCGACCGCCTGTCCCTTGATGAGCATGTCGGCCTTGCAGATGGCATACGATTCGGGGTTGAGCTCCTGCCCGAACAGCGAAACGGTGACCTTCTGGCTCACCTGCTGAATGTACTCCTCTGACTCGGAGAGAAAGCCCCCCGTGCCGGCCGTGGGGTCGTAGATGGTGACGATGCCGTTCGGCTTGAGTTTGTCGTCCTGCCCGGTGAGCACGAGCGAGGTGGTCAGGTGCACGATGTCGCGGGGGGTGAAGTGCTCTCCGGCCGTCTCATTCGAACTTTCGGCGAACTTCCGGATGAGCTCCTCGAAGATGATCCCCATGCCGAAGTTGCTGATCCGTTTCGGGCTGAGATCGACGGCGGCGAACCGCTGGATGACCTGGTAGAGCAGGTTGTTGGCGGCGAGCTGCTCGACGTAGTCTTCAAAGTGGAAGTGTTCGAAGATGTCGCGGCCGTCGGCGCTGAACGACTGCACGTAGCTCATCAGGTCCTGGGCCGGCTGGCTGTCCGAGATCGTGCCCAGCGAGAGGGGCGAGGCGTTGTAGAACTGCTGCCTGGCTTCGCGCAGCAGAATCTTCTCGCGCGCCGCGTCGGGTTTCTTCTGGTGCTCTTTGGCCGCCGCCAGCACCTTCTTCTTCGTGGGCTCGAGCACGCACTCCATGCGGCGCAGCAGCGTGAAGGGGAGAATGATGCGGCCGTACTGGGATTGTTTGAAGTCGCCGCGCAGCAGGTCGGCGATGGACCAGAGAAACGCGGCGGTCTGGGAGTGGTTTTCGGTGTTCATCCGGGTAACGCGTCCATACAGGGGGTGCGGGGCCGCGGGGCAGAGGGCGCGCGGGGGTCCGCAGAATATCCGATCGGGTACCCGACCGGGCTTCAATCGAAGCGATATTCTACCAGAATGGGGTGGACAGCGGTTGTCTGGGGACAGTCGTCTGTCGTCAGTCGTCAGTCCGCTGTCGGCAGTCGGCAGTCCGCAGTCGGCAGTCGGCAGTCGGCAGTTTCTATCCTAGGCCTGTACCTGGTCGAGTGGCGGCAGGGAACAAGGCCGGCGCGTATGTGGTCGAGCCCCCAGGTCGCCCCGTCTAAGCAGCTCCCTCATCCGGCCAATCAGAAGAGGCGCAAGGTTGAAGATAAACGTGCTATGCTTTCCCACCGGTCGGCAGGTCGTCGTGATCGTCGTCTCGTCTCGACCGCCCCCCTTGCGCCGTTCTCCCAAGGACATACCCGGAAATTCCACCGAGAAGTGTGCCCAAAGAGTTACTTTCAATCTTTCCGGCGAATCCGAGAACCAGGATTGTAGACGTCAAAAGGAAGATAGTAAAAATCTGCACCAGCAATCCTGAATTGAGGATGTATTCCTGCGCGTTCCCCCTCCGATAAAACATCGGGACTATGATAAGGCTGATCATCGTAAGGGCAATGGCAGGAATGCCATAGGTGACCAGCGCTTCATCAATCTGGGTCTGAGCCTTCTTCTTTTTTTCAAGCGCAGGATATAACAGGCGCAGATTGTTCTCGACCTCGACCAGCTCTTGGCGTTTGGCGTTCAGCCTCCCACTAACCACTTCCAACTTCGACTTCAAGTAATTCTTCAGTTGCGTCCGCTTTGTGTTGAATGATGTGGGCGAAAGCGTGTCAAGTAGCGTGCGGAGTTCTTGCCGAGTTTCTTCGTTCAGGTCCGCATCCGGCGCCATCGGCAGATAGTTCTTCACAAGGATATCGGTACCATCAAAATCCATGTAGAGCTCGCTGCTGATATCCTGTCGGAGTGTGGTCGGCTGAGGTCCTGGTGCGCCGTAGAAACCGCGCGGCATCAGCTCAGGTGCCACTGATCCGAGCTTCATGTTGAATTCGCCCATGATCTGAAAAATCGTCCCGATAGATTGATTGTCGATAGAACGTCCCACACGTTTTTTCAATGCGGAAAACGTCTTTTCCAGGCCACTCGGATAAGCGAGTTGATCTGTCCTGGCGATGGATGAAGCAATCGAATCTTTGATTTGCGAGAGAGCATCTATTTCGGCCTCAAGTCTCTTTTTCTTACCCTCCGCCGCACTTATCCTCTGTGACAGTTCAGGCTCGCTCAGGTTTTCGAACGAGTCCTGGGCCCATGTCGGGTTTGCCACGAAAAGTCCAAGGGCCATGAGCGCAATACTGAGTCCGAATTTCATGTCCGCTCCAAGAATCAAAGGTCTGTTACCCAATCGCCGCCGCCATGAAGTCGCTCCCCGCAGGGGCAACGTCAGGCTCCCTCTCCAGAGCGGCTGCGACCGACCAGTGTAGGATGGGGGCATCCTCAGGGGTCAAGCCCAGCACGGTGTGGTAGACCCGCCCGGCGGTGCCGTTGCTGAAGCTGACCAGCGCCGCGGCGTTCGCCAGGGACCCTTTCGCCCCCGCAACTGCATGCGAATTTTTGGCATAGGTGATCCCCTCCGGCAGTTCCACATCGGCGCCAAGGAGGCGGACTCTATACTTCCACTCAGGTTCCCGTTCGGCAAGAAACCGGTTACCACCACGCCGCGCAACTTCGCACTTGAGCAGGGCCGGGGAGCCCTGGACAAGAACCTTCCGCTTGTCGTGACCGTTCACCCGGTAACCGACATGCCGGATGGATGCCCCCGGATTCTGCCAGCCTGCACGAAGGAAATCGTCCACCGATTCCGTGAACCAGGCGCGCATCAGGAATCCGCCGCCGCCAACGGTCGCGTTCTTCGCCGCGCTCGACGTGCACTGTATGAAATGTGCGCCGACGCCGGAGTGCGACCAGTAGTGCATATCCATGGTGTAGCTGTAATGGACATCACCCGAGAGAATCACGATCGGGTGCCGGGGGCTCCCGTATCGGGCAGCCGCTTCACGTAGAAACTGCTCGAATCCCGATTCGCTCCCCGACCAGGGCTCGAAATCGAACAGGTATGGGCCCGCAAGGCTCCGAATCAGGTTCTGCCCGTCTTCGATCATCTGGAAATTCAGGACTGGAGCGGGCGAAACCAGGATGGTGAGCCGCTCGCCGCTCACGTCGGGCAACTGGCGTCTTTCTCCGGCGTATGCACTTGGGTGGAGCAGCTGTGCGCCCTCTTCGCCATCGCGGAACCCACGCATGGTCCGTGTGTCGAGGACCACGATGCGGTGGCCGGGATAGTCGAGATGGTAGTGCCAATGCATGGCATGCGGGGGCTTGGGTAGCATCCCCTCGCTATCAAGACCGGATAGCATTTCCGCTCTGCCGCTGGTGTGCGGGACACCGAGCCGACTCGCCAGGTCTGCATCCGCAGACACGGCGCCCCGCGCGTCGATCCATGCCCGGGCGGCGCTCAACAGCCCCTGGCCGTCCCAAGACTCGTAGTCCGCGGGCTTATTGCCCCAATCCTGGAACAGCGCATAGGCAAGCATCCCGTTCTGAATCGTGCGCATCCCCATGGGCGCATCAAGAAGGGCCCGGCACCACTCCGCATCCAGATACCAGTCATCGGTGATCTCGTGGTCGTCGAAGATCATGTAGGAAGGGATGTTGGCCAGGAGCCGTCGAACCTTCGGCAGAGTGTCCTTGAACGCACGAAGCGCCGTGCATTCCTCGTAGAAAGTCGATGGCGCTTCGCCCCCCTGATACACCGCCTCTGCCTTGGGGAGCGACTGCGGCCAGAGCACGTCCGACCACGCGAAAAGGTACATCAGCGCGAATTCTTCGAAGAAGAGCAGGTGAGACTTCCGGGCGCCAGAATTCGCGGTCAGGCGGCAGAGCTCCCTCGTCATTTTCCCTCGCGCGCCCGGCCGCAGGGATGCCGGATCCAGCGTGACTGGAGCGGTTTCGGTCCATCCCAGAAGCGCGGTCGCGCGGTCACGAATCAGGTGAAGAAGCGCATCCGCCACGTCGTCGGCATAGATCTGATCGCCCGTCAAAAAAAGCTGCTGGGGGCGCGTCTCGTCGTCGGGACCGCCTTCAAGAACTCTGTCGAGATGCGCGAGCGCATCCGGCCAGCTCCCGTGCGGCTTCCTGCAGGACGCATGGGCCAGCCGGAGACCCGCCGCATCCGCGGCCGGAAGCCGGAACGCGGGATAGGAGTGTCCAGGATACGCAAGGTCTACGGTGTATGTCGCCGAAGAAAGAACCCCCTCGGTGGCGAGTCTGCCCCGATCTCCAACCTGAACATCGTATTCGTACAGGACGCCCGGCGAGAGAGGGTCACCGGTCGGCCGTGCTGTCACGACGACAAGCCACAGGTGATCGCCGATGCGGAATGGGCGACTCGGCGTGCTCGCCATGGCGACGTTCCCATCCGGGTCGAAAACCCGCAGGGTTACGGGAAGGTCTTCCTTCAGGGCCAGCCAGACGGAGACCGCATTGGCCTCGACGCGGCGAAGAATCGGTCCGGCGAGAATCAGGGGCAGGTCATCAAGGGTAACGCTCATCGTAACGCTCTTCTCAGAATTGCGGGGAGTTAGAAACGCTACCAAATTGAAGCGTGCCTGTCGATACCATGAATTGGGTATATTGCCGGCACTAGGCAGCCCTGCTTCCTGCCCCCACGCAATATCGCTTGACAACCCCTCCCCATCCGGACTAGGCTGCACGCGATCGAAGCGTTGCCGAACCCTAGTCTTGAAGGAGGCTCCCCATGAAGCGTGGACCCACCGCGAAGGCCGGCAAAGTGGCCCGGCAGGCCGTCGAGAGCGAGACGGCCGCGGAGTACTATCCCCCCGATCACCCGCGCGTCGCCTCGCTGGCGGCGAAGATCGAAACCCTGCAGCTGCAGAAGAACCGGGACGAGGTCGAGACCGTCGCGGAACTGGGCAGCCTGCTCGAGAAGGCCCGCGACTTGCTCGGCCCGGCCTTCACCGAGTGGATCGAGGAACGCGGCCTGAGCCGCCGCACCGCGTACAACTACATGGGGGTGTCTGCGCTGGCGGCGGCGCGCCCCGACCTGCTGCGCGACTGGAAGGAGATGGGCGCGAGCAAGTTCTACATGCTGACCCGCGTCGCCGCGAACCGCTGGGACCGCATCCTCAAGCCCGAACACCAGGAGAAGATTCTGCGCATGACCGATGTGGAATTCTTCCGCCTCGTCGACAAGCAGCGCGGCCGGCGGCCCGAGGCGACCCCCATCCAGCTGGCGAACGGCTATCGCTCCCGGTTCCGCACGTGGCGCGAGCACCTCGACGGCTTCGAGGCCTGGGTGAAGGAGAGCGACGAGGTCCCCGCCGGCCTGGTCGAGGAGTACGTGGCGCTGCGCGCGCGCATCCTCGAACTCGACGCCTTGCTCGCGTGACGGGCACTCCTGCTTCCGCATCGGTTTTCGGACGGGGCCTGCGGGCCCCGTTTTCGATCCGGGGGGCCGCCGCAAACCTATCACTTCGACCCCCTGTTTTCTAATGATTTCAGATACCTCCAATTGTGCAATTAATTGCACAATCGGGTCGGTAGGGTACCCCGCGGGCGGTCATCGGACGTCGGACCCCCCATCCGCTTCGCTACGGGGGGCAATGCGTCTGACTTCGGTAAAATCCCTCAGAAGCCGCATCGGTTGCAGTTTGCTCCCCTGGGGGAGCCATGGTTCACGAAGTGCACAAGGTGGGGGCCCGAAGGGGTTCGCAGGCCCATGCAGCAATGGATGCTCCCCCGGGGGAGCCCTGATTCACGAAGTGCACAAGGTGGGGGCCGCGGCAGCGGAATAGCTCGTGATCAAGGGGCGCCCTCTCGCTGTCGCGGGCGCGCTGCTCCCGCCGTCAGCTCGAGACGAACGGGTTCTGCCATTTGCGATTTGCCATTCGCGGAGCGCCGGTTTGCTCCCCGGGGGAGCCATGGCTCACGAATCTGGACAACTGTTGTCCGCCCCATGGTCTATGCTGTGGGCCACACAACACTACACCCAGGGAGGCCACATGCTGAAGTCCATCCTTCTCGCCCTTCTGTTCCTTGCCGTCACGGCCCAGACCGTTTACGCCTGTCGCTTCACCACAGACTGTGCCGTCGGTTCAACGTGCGTAAAGCAGGACTACGCCTTGAACGGCGTGTGCGTCGGTGGACTGAAGCCCGGGAATGATGGCGACAGGCGCCCGGTATACAACCCCGGCAACCGCCGGGACTCTATCGGAAAGACATGCAGCTTCGACCTCGACTGCGGCATCGGACGGGCCTGCATAAAAGAGGGTGGCGCGATCAAAGGGGTCTGCATGTGAACCGGCCGGGCGCGATCTCATGGACCCTGCGGCCGCTACCCCGGCTGGGTTGAGCACACCTGGCCGGAATGCTAAGCTTAGCCGTTGCCCTGCGATACATGGAGGAGGAGCATGGTGAAGTCACTGAAACGCATAGATCAGGGTCGGGATCGACTCTGCCCGCGGTGTGGCTACAGGGGCGAACCCATGCGGGTACGTGCATGGTATTTTCTGGGCGCCATTCCCGCGTTTCTGCTGCACTCGGTCGCAGGCTATCTGTGGTTTGCGTTTCTCCTCTGGTTGGACCATCGCTGCCGCGGATGCCGCCGCGCGCGGATGCGCGTGAATCCCGTGACGCCCCGCCTCGAACCGAACGAGCGGATTCATGTCTGGCTGCACGGGAAGGATGGAACGATGCGTTCGTCATTCGCGGTGACCGCCCGGCGCATCTTCGTCGTTGACTGGCTCCTCGAGCCCGCGGTCGAAGAAATGCCGTGGGAAGACGTGATCGCCGTTCAGGTCGACAATCCCGATGGGGAACCCGCGCTGCGCATTGAGTCGAATGAAGACGTGCTCGAGCTCACGCACGTGCACAGCCCGCTCGCCCTCGCGATCCTGCGGGCTCTGCTCCCGCAGTCCGTCTCCGCGCATCCGCAGAGTCGACTGCCGCAGTCTCTACTGGCGATGATCGAAGGTCCCGCCGTTGATGAAAACGCCGAGCCGCCGGAGCCCCAGGTCGAGGCGCCGGGGCCAATCGAGTTCGTGCCCCTCCGACCACCCAAACGGGTCGACAGCCCCGCTAAAGGCAGCCTTCGCCGCCACTGGGACGGCGACAACTCCCTCGCCTACGCGTACTGGGTGGTCGGCAGTCTCCTGGGATTCGCAATTTCGAAGGCCGGCGAGCTGCTCAATCTTTTGGATTGGTCGGCGTACCGGTTGACCGCAGGCATGATAATCGGTTACTGGATTCTGCTGTTGGCCTTCGCCATCTGGAGCCCCGTCGGCACGTGGCGATCGGCCACGCGCTATATCCGCACCGGCCTTGGGGTCTTCTGGCCTCGCGTCGCGCAGGTGATGCTCGTCCTCGGGGCGCTGATGTGGGCCTGGGTCATCCCTTCTGTCGCCATCCCCCAGTGGAAGGAGCATGTTTCAATCCTCTTCAGCGATCAGTCCTCGCTGTATACGATTCGCCCCCTTCGCGATGGCTTGGAAATCGAACTGAAGGGTGGCATCGCGTTCGGCGTGGCCGATGCGTTTGCTCGCGTCCTCGCCAGCTATCCACAGGCCGTAACCGTCCATCTGTCGAGCGACGGCGGTCGCATCTCCGAGGCACGTAAGCTCTTTGACCTTATCCAAAGGTCGAAGCTGGATACTTACGTGCCGAAGTACTGCGCCAGCGCATGCACGATCGTGTATTCGGCAGGCAGAACGCGCCTGCTCAAAGAAGGCGCCCGGCTGGGTTTCCATCAAGCGTCGTTTCCGGGCGTCAGCTATGCCTTCATGAAAAGCGAGGATGACGCCGACGGCCGTCGCTTCAAACAGCAGGGGGTCACCGCTGCGTTTGTCGACAAAATTCACACGCTGCCTGCAGACGACATGTGGCACCCTTCGGAGTACGAACTGACCTCTTCCGGCTTGGTCCACCAGATGGTCAGCGGCTTCGATCTCGCCTGGTCGGAGATGGATCCCGCCACGGACGATCTGAAACTCGAGAGCTGGCTGCTCACAGACAAGCTCATGCAGGTGGTGCATGAGAACGCGCCAAAGGAATTCGCGGATGTACTGAAGGCGGTCAAGCACGCGGTACGCCGAGGTTCTTCTCAGGCCGAGCTGTGGAATGACGTGTACCGGCTCTTGTCGATCGAACGGATGCGCCGCATGCCGTTCGTGGACCCGGAGATCGTGCTGGAGTTCGTGGCCCTTCAGCAGGATATTCTGCCCGGGCTTCTCGAGCGGTCTCCCCATGACTGTCTGGCCTACGCGAACCCGGTGCATTGGGGGCGTCGCAATCCGCACCGCTGGTTCAACCGCGAACTCTGGTGGGATAACGAAACGAACCTGTCGCTCACGTTTCAGTCTGGATATGAGGCACATGAAAAAACGCCGGGCGATCGCCTGACGAAGCGCCTCACCTTCGAGGATGGTACCTCTCTGTTTTCGGTCGGTCTGGGCGACTCGGCAGAGCGAATCACAGCGGCCTGCAGACAGTGGGGCACGCTGTACGTGGGCCTGCAGGCCCTGGAAACCGGGGACGCTGTCCGGGCCGCACGCGTCATCACTGCCCGGTGGTCCGAGACGCTGGGCCAGGAAGGAAATTAGTTACACTTGCGGAACCGGTTGTTTGCTCCTCGGCAGAGGGTGATCTAGCCGTGGGGCGGCACGACCCTTCGCCTCTGTTCCGCTTCGGAACCTTCTGGGCGTTCTCCCAGGAGGCGAAGAAATGCTGCAGCGAGAATGAGCAGGGGCCCGCCTACCACGAGTAATTCAAGCCAGCTTGTGCTCGGCAGGTCATCCAGACCGACAATGTCACGGATGCCGGCGATCGAGATGACCGTGGCTGCTACAGAAGCCACGCTCGAAATTGCGCGCGCTTCCTTTCCCGGCGCATTGAGCTGGAATACGGCAACCCCCAGAAGAAGCAGAAAGACCAGGGCGCTTGTCAGAATAAGAACGCGCTCGACGAGGGGTCGCTCAAGCAGAACATAGAGATCCTGCGGACGATCGCTCGCCAGGCTCAGCTCTCGCCCAGGAAAGTCTTTTTGCACCAGATATCGCGCAGGCTGCAGCATTCCGCCGGAAGTTGAAACACGCAGGTCCACTTTCGCAGCGTGAGCGTCGAATGGATAGTCCGCAAGCAGAGAGAACGTAGGCAGGATGAATCGAGCCGTCTCGGCAAGGTAGCCTCGCTTGACGCGTTGTGCATCATCCGAATTCAGGGACACCACAAGGGGAAGTGGTAGCGTCCCCGAGGATTCCGTCAGCGTCGCGCGGACGGTTTCGCCCTGGGCGATCCCGTGGGTCACTTCCGGGTCATCAATCCATAGTTGGAGGCTCGCCTCGACACCATTCTGTTCGGGAGCGATGCGATGCAGAACCAACGCCAGCGTCACCCCCTGTTTTCCCACCGTGCCTGCCGCCCAGACCGCCTGCCTGCTTCGCGCGGTGACATCGCTGTTGGCAAGCGGGAGCCAGATGGCCAGGAGAATGCTCCACAGACCTACGAGGATCAGAAGGGCCGCGCTGGTATGCGTGATGAGTTTGTAGCTTCGCCTCAGCATTATGCCAATGACCTTTCGACACCGCGGCTAGAGTGAAGAGCCACGCGTCGAAGAGTATCCCCTAAGGGCCGCGAGCACGCAAGAATCTTCGTGACGATCGTGCGTCCGGCTCCCCCCGTGGGAGCCATGGTTCACGATGCGCACAAAGTGAGGGCCGCGCCGGCGGGCATTGCCCCCCGTAGCGCAGCGGATGGGGGGTCCGCTCCGACGCCGCCCGTGCACCCTCGTCCTTCACGGCATGCGGCGAGCGTGCAAACGCTTCGGCATCCTGTGAAACGAGCCTGGCGGGCCGTGCGCAAGTGCACCAGGATAGCCCCCTCGCTCCTGCTCGGGGGGACAGTGCCTCCACGTTACGCATGGCCTCCGGCGGCGGTGAAACCAGCTGCGCGAAGGACGACTCGCTCGCGCCGTACCGGCGCTCCCGAGCCCGGGGGGAATGATTCCGCACGGCGTGGCGTAGTCTCAAGAATGCGACCCCGCCGGGGTCGGAGCACCATGCGTCCCCTGCCCACTCCCCCTTCGGGGGAGTCCTGCGACGCAGGATTCACAAGGTGGGGGGCCGCGCCGGCGGGCATTGCCCCCCGTAGCGCAGCGGATGGGGGGTCCGCTCCGACGCCGCCCGTGCACCCTCGTCCTTCACGGCATGCGGCGAGCGTGCAAACGCTTCGGCATCCTGTGACAAGCCTGGCGGGCCGTGCGCAAGTGCACCAGGATAGCCCCCTCGCTTCCGCTCGGGGGGACAGTGCCTCACGTACCGCATGGCCTCCGGCGGCGGGTGACATCGGGCACGCGAAGGACGACTCGCTCGCGCCGTACCGGCGCTCCCGAGCCCGGGGGGAACGATCCCGCACCACGCTTGCTGCGGCTGGCGCCGCGGCTAAGGGATGCGACCCCGCCGGAGTCGGAGCACCATGCGTCCCCTGCCCACTCCCCCTTCGGGGGAGTCCTGCGATGCAGGATTCACAAGGTGGGGGCCGCGCCGGCGGATCCGCTCCGACGCCGCCCGTGCACCCTCGTCCTTCACGGCATGCGGCGAGCGTGCAAACGCTTCGGCATCCTGTGAAACAAGCCTGGCGGTCCGTGCACAAGTGCACCAGGATAGCCCCCTCGCTTCCGCTCGGGGGGACAGTGCCTCCACGTTGCGCATGGCCTCCGGCGGCGGTGAAACCAGATGCGCGAAGGACGACTCGCTCGCGCCGTACCGGCGCTCCCGAGCCCGGGGGGAACGATTCCGCACCACGCTTGCTGCGGCTGGCGCCGCGGCTAAGGGATGCGACCCCGCCGGAGTCGGAGCACCATGCGTCCCCTGCCCACTCCCCCTTCGGGGGAGTCCTGCGACGCAGGATTCACAAGGTGGGGGCCGGGTCCTTCCTGCGCCGACGTCCGGCGTCCGGCGTCCGATGACCGCGCGCGCAGCGCGCTACCCCACCATCTCCCCCTCGCCGCAGCGGCAGAGCCGGTTTCCGTTCGCGGCGCGCGGATGGGTTTCGAGGCAGCCGTGACAGACGCCGCGCCGGCAGGCCGTGCAGAAGGCGAGGTTCTCGTACTTCCACGTCCAGCCGCAGGAGCCTCCGCACTCCTCTTTTCCGCGGAAGAGGGCAGCGTAGCCGGTGCCGAGGCGCTCGCGGCAGGCGGTGAGAAAGGCCTGGGCGATGGCCGAGAGCCCCTCGGCCTTGCCGCCGGGACTGGAGGACCACCACCAGGCGACGAGAAAGGTCCAGTCCTGCCAGAGCAGGTCCGGGTTCTTTCCCGCAGCGGCCCAGGCGGCGGCGCGGTCTTCGATCTGCGAGCGGATGCGGACGGGGTGGGTGTTCGGTTCCATGGAGTCCTCCGGAAACGGACGTCGGGTGACCGTCATGCAGCATGACGGCACGCCAACCGGACTCCTGCCCCGCGGGTCCAAGGGGAAGGACGGGTGCGATTTCCCTCCGCACGGGAGGGCACGTGGGAACAGTCTAGCCGAGCGGATGGACAGACGCTGTCGCGGCTGGGTCCTGTTGCGCACACCCCCTGTCTTCCCCTTGGAGGGGGACCCAATACAGAGCGATATCACGCCGGCGTGAAGGCGAGAACGCATCGATTCCCGCTTGCTCCCCCCGGGGAGCCCTCGGTCACGTGGTGCATAGCATGGGGGTCGCGGCAGCGGGCCCTTCCAAAGCTCATGCAAGCGCCCTTTTTTGGTTTTTTCTTCGCCCCCCCGTCCCCCACTCCCCCACTCTCCCACTCCGCGTGAGGTCACGGGAATGCCAATTGGCGCCAGTCGGGACTCAGCGTTGCAGTGGCACTGTCGGCAAGGTCGCGCTCAACTACGTGCAGGAGATCGCGGATTTCTTCCCGGCTGGGTTCGTGTCGAACCAGCCAGCCATTGCGGAGCCAGTCGTCCAAGCGCATCGTCTCCTCCCAGTAGAAAAAGACGCTCCTGCTTTCGCAGTGCCGTCAGAAAATGCTGTTTCTCTGCGACCCGTCGCGCAAACTCCGCGGGGGGATAGACCGCAGGGTTGATTTCGCGTCCCAGGCGTTCCTGTGCGGGCGCCAGTGCAGACACGACCTCGGGAAACGAGGCGTCGCCGACGACCAGAATATCGATATCGCTGCCGCTCTGCAGCCCACCTCTTGCCGCAGAACCGTAGACAAAGGCGGCTTCAACGTTCCCGGCGACCGGCTCGAGCGCGATGCGCAGGATATCCACGAGGGCCCCGGTCTTGGTCAGGAGAGCAGCCAGCTCGCTAAAGATCGGAGACTCGGTATTGGCTTCAAAGAACACCTGATTTCCCCGCTCCGATCGGCGAATGAGGCCGATGCGCGTCAGGGTTTCGAGCTCCCGTTGAACGGCGCCATGGGCTGCACCGGTATGCCGGATCAGTTCCCGCAGGTAGAACTTTTCATGCGGATGCAGCAGCAGCCACCCGAGTACGCGATGACGCGTTTCACCGAGGAGAACCGATGCGATGCTTCTTTCCGTACTCATTATGAGTACGATTGTACTCAATTCGGGTACGTAGCGTCAACGAGTCGGCGGAGCGAATTTGGCGACATGACCCCTGCTCGCTGACGCTCGCTGGAAGGGCAAGGAGAAAAAGAGAAATTCCCTTCCGCTACCCAGGGCGCTGCCCTGGGCAAAAAGCGCATCGCCCCTTCAGGGCTCTGAGGAAACCGGGGTGGCTCCGCGGGCTCTCGTTCCGCTCCCCCTGGGGAGCCATCGTCCACTTAGTGCACATGGTTGGGGTCCGAATTGATCTGCCATTTGCTTTGCCATCTGGCATTCGCGCTAGTTTATTGGTGATCAGGTCGGCTTTGGAAATGGCGGGAACCTGGAGCCCATCGACGGGAACGGCCACCCGATGACGCCACGCATGGTCGAATAAGACGCCGTCAATGGAGGTGAGGAAATCGATTAGAAATCGATGTCACCGGTCGCGCGCGCGGCCAGCCGTACGCCGCGACTGCGTAGGCGCCGACGAGCAGGAACTCAACGCTCTCGTCGAGTAACGCAGACAAGATGTCGCGGTAATCGGGATTCAGCAAGCAGCTCTCCCTGAAAGGCCCAGGCGTCCATCGTCAACTGCCAGACCAGCCCGATGCGCTCGGCAGGCGTGAGATCGCGGTAGGCGTCCTCGGCCTGGTCGAGCCGTCGTATTCGCACGGGAGTCGGGATGCCGTCGCGCATACCTGTATTCTAACAATCGCCGCGTGCGGTGACGAGAAGTGCTTGCAGAAGCAACGAGAAACCCGTTTGCTCCCCTCGGGGAGCCATGGTTCACGATGCGCACGAGCGTGGGGGCCGCGCAAGCGGCACAGTGGACGCCCAGGCGGGGGCAATGATCGCTGCTCACCGACGCTCGCGGGAAGGGCAATGAGAAAAAGAGGAATTCCCTCTCGCAACCCAGGGCCCTGCCCTGGGCGGATGGCCGTCGCCCCTTCAGGGCTCTGAGGAGACCGGCTTGATCGAGATGGTAGCCGCTCGGGACAGTGCTCCCACCTCCGCGCCGTCTGGCATTCGCGGAGCGCACACCCCCTGTCTTCCCCTTGGAGGGGGACCCAATACGGAGCGATATCACGCCGGCGTGAAGGCGAGGACGCATCGATTCCCGCTTGCTCCCCCCGGGGAGCCCTAGTTCACGAGTTTCACAGGGTGGGGGCCCGAAGGGGTCCGCAATCGCCTGCAGCAACAGGTGCTCCCCTGGGGGAGCCGTGACTCACGATGTGCGCAAGGTGGGGGCCGCGCCAGCGGAGGCAGGCCATGGGCGCCCTCTCGCTGCCGCGGTCGCGCTGCTCCCGCTGTCCGCTCGAGACGAACGGATCTGCCAGCTGCCATCTGCGATCCGCCATTTGTCATTCGAGCAGCACCTGTTTGCTCCCCCGGGGAGCCATGCTTCACGATGTGCACAAGGTGGGGGCCCGAAGGGATTTGCCATCTGCGATCTGCCATCCGGCATTGGCGCAGCCCTTCAGGGCTCTGAGGAAACCGGCAGGAGGCAGGGGGTCGCTGCTCGGGGGAACGGTACTCTCGTGTGGCGAATGGCCTCCGGCGGCGCGAAGTCCGAGGAAGCACGTGGCCCTTGCCCTTGTTTCTCCCCCACTCTCCCACTCCCCCACTCCCCCCCTCCCGCCGCAATCCGTGAGGCCCACACGCACGGACCTCAACTTGCTAAGATGAACCCATGCGCATCGCGGTCTTCGACACCCACCAGTACGAACGGCGCGCCTTCGAGGCGGCGAACGCAGACTACGGTCACGAACTGGTCTATCTGGAACCGCGCCTCACGGCGGCCACCGTGCCGCTGGCCGAAGGGTTCCCCGCGGTCTGCGTCTTCATCCACGACGATCTGAGCGCGCCGGTGTTGGGGGAACTGCACAGGTTTGGCGTGCGTCTCGTCGATCTGCGATCGGCCGGCTACAACAATGTGGACCTCGACGCCGCGCGGCGCCTGGGGATGCCCGTCGTGCGCGTGCCCGAGTATTCCCCCTATGCCGTGGCCGAACATGCGGTGGCGCTGCTGCTCGCGCTGAACCGCCGCGTGCACCGCGCCTACCTGCGCCAGCAGGAGCAGATCTTCTCGCTCGAGGGCCTGGTGGGCTACGACGTGCACGGCAAGACGGTCGGCATCGTCGGCCTGGGTCGCATCGGGCGCGCCTTTGCGCAGATCATGCGTGGATTCGGTTGCCGCCTGCTCGGCTACGACATCGCCGTGCATCCGGATCTCGCGCAGGAGCTCGGTCTGCGTCAGGTCTCCTTTGAGGAGCTGCTCGAAACATCGGACATCGTGTCGCTGCACGCGCCGCTGACCCCGGCCACGCATCACCTGATCGACGCGGCGGCGTTCGCGCGCATGAAGCGCGGGGTCGTGCTGTTGAACACGAGCCGCGGAGCGCTCGTCGACAGCCGGGCGCTCATCGACGCCATCAAGCGCGGGCATCTGGGGGCGGCCGGACTCGACGTGTACGAAGAAGAAGAAGGGGTCTTTTACGAGAACCTCTCGGATCAGGTCATCCAGGACGACGTGCTCGTGCGCCTCATGTCCTTCCCCAACGTCCTCATCACGTCGCACCAGGGCTTTCTGACCCGCGAAGCCCTCGCCAACATCGCCCACACGTCCCTCGCCAACGCCACCGCCTTCGAGCGCGGCGAACCGCTGGTGAACGAAGTGACCCGGTAGCGCACCCCCCTGCCGTCCCCCGACCGGGGGACCCAAAACGGAGCGATACTTCGGCGAGCCTATCGGTGGCGGACCTTCGGCAGGGCTCGAAGAATCGGATCAGATAGATTGCTCCCCTTCTCGCTCCAACCGGTACGCCGAGCGGACTGCGTATGGAGGGAGAAGGGGATGGGGGAAGTGGGTGGCACTCACAAGCGCTGAAGAAACCCCGCCACCGCCCCCTCCGCACGCGAATCCGTGCAAACCGATCTCCCCCGCCTCCTCCATACCACGCGCGCAGGTGCACCACGTCGAACCCCACGGACGCAGGCCCGGCGCGCGTTGGAGGAGGAGGGGGAGAAAAATCGGATCAGATAAATTGCTCCCCTTCTCCCTCCAACCGGTGCGCCGAGCGGACTGCGTATGGAGGGAGAAGGGGATGGGGGAAGTGGGTGGCACTCACAAGCGCTGAAGAAACCCCGCCACCGCCCCCTCCGCACGCGAA
>JAWLHK010000031.1:0-29492 GCA_041690355.1 bacterium
GGAGCGGGCATACCCGTCCATCTGCCATCTGCCATCTGAAATTTGCCATTCGAGCCTTGCCCCCGGGTTGACCATTGTTGCGCGGGCCGGTAGAATATCGAATTACGCGTTTTCAGCGGGCCCATAGCTCAGTGGTCAGAGCTGCCGGCTCATAACCGGTTGGTCCCAGGTTCAAGTCCTGGTGGGCCCACCAACTCGATGCAGACGTCAAAATTACATCGCAGTACTCTTCCTTTTGCACGGGCTACCCGTGCATTTTTTTTCCCGGGAGGCCTCCAGTGAAAGAGAAACTCAGTCAGTTGAAGCTTTTGCAGGCGGTCGACCAGGTCATCGACGGACTCGACGAGCAGCGCAAAACCCTCCCGAAGCAGCAGGCCGAACTCGAGGCCGAACTGGCTGAGCTCGAAGCCGCGGCGAATCAGGCGGCCGCCCAGCACAAAGAGGTCGTCGACCTGCGGGCCCGCCGCGAGCTCGATCAGGCCGAAGAAAACGACCGGGTCAAGAAGTACGAAGCCCGCCTGAAGGACATCAAGACCAATCGCGAATACCAGGCCCTGCTGCGCGAGGTCGGGTTCGCCAAGAAGGCGGCCGGCGAGATCGACGAAGAGCTCAAGCGCCTGCGCGAAGAGATCGATCGCCTGGCCGGCGAGGTCGAGGCCGCCCGCGAACGCACGCAGGGCAAGCGCGAAGCCCTGCAGCAGAAGCAGAGGGAAATCAGGGAGCTGCTCGCCGAGGTCGAAGCCTCGCACGGCGCTGAAGACAAGCGCCGCCAGGAGCTGCTCGGCGAAGTGCCCCGGGATCTGCTCTCGCGCTACAACCTCGTGCGCAAACGCACGAACCTCGTGGTCGTCAACGTGCGCGCCGGCGCCTGTCAGGGCTGCTTCATGAGCCTGCCCCCGCAGCTCTACAACCAGGTGCGCCGCGTCGACACGCTCTACACCTGCCCGAACTGCCACCGCATTCTCTTCTACGAACCGCAGGAAGAGCCGGTCAAAGTCTGAATGCCCGACCTGACCGCCTGGTTTGCCGCGGGCCGGCGTGAAGTCGACGAGGCGCTCGATCGCCATCTGGCCGCTCGCGCCGCCGCCGTGATGCCCCCCGCGCGGGCCTCGGGGCCGGGCGTATCCGGCGACGCCGAAGACGTCGTGCAGGAGGCCATGCGCTACTCCCTGCTCGGCGGCGGCAAACGTCTGCGGCCGCTGCTCGCGCTGCTGACAGGCGAGGCGCTGGGCGCCGGGCGGGATCTCTGCCTGCCTTATGCGTGCGCCCTCGAGATGGTGCACACCTACTCGCTGATCCACGACGATCTCCCGGCCATGGACAACGACGATCTGCGCCGCGGGCGCCCGACCTGCCACAAGGTCTACGGCGAGGCGACCGCGATTCTGGCCGGCGACGCTCTGCTTACGCGGGCCTTCGAGATACTCGGCGAAGCGTATGTGGAACTGCCCGCGCCGCGGCTCGCCCGGACCTTGCAGGCCTTTGCCGGCGCCCTCGGGGCCCGGGGGATGGTCGGGGGGCAGAGCCGCGACCTCGCGGCCGAAGGCAAGGCCATCGGGCTTGAAGAACTCCAGCGCATTCACGCGGGCAAGACCGGCGCGCTCATCCGCGTGAGCCTCGAGGGGGTCGCGCTGCTCGCGGGCGCCCCCGAGCCGGCCGTGCGCCGCCTGGCCGAGTATGGGGATCTGCTGGGGCTCGCGTTCCAGATCAAGGACGACCTGCTCGACATCGAGGCCACGGCCGAGCAGCTCGGCAAGACCCCCGGCAAGGACGTGGCGGCGCAGAAGGCGACCTATCCGCGCATCGTGGGGATCGACGCCACCCGGACCCTCCTGCGCGAGACGGTCGACCGGGCCGCGGCCCTCGCCGCCGATCTTCCCGGCGACCGCGATCGTTTCGTGCAGCTCGCGCACTGGGTCGCCGACCGGGGCGCCTGAGGCCGCGCAGGCGGAATTCCGGCCGGGTTGCCGGGAAATCATGGACACAATTCCCGTTCCCCCCGGAGCGCGAAGGACGACTCGCTCGCGCCGTGCCGGCGCTCCCGAGCCCGGGGGGATGATTCCGCGCGGTGCGGTGCATCTCAAGAGTGCGACCCCGCCGGGGTCGGAGGACCGTGGGTTCTTGCTCCGACGCCCCCACTCCCCCACTCTCCCACTCCCCCCCTCCAAAGCCGAACATGAGCTCACTTGCATGGCAGATGCCGGCGCAATTTCCTTATAATGGATCACCGTCCATGTCAGGAACGACCGCTCTCCAGCCGCCGCCGGCGCAGGCTCCCGTCAGCGAGCACCGCCGGCTGCACCGCATCATTTCCTACCTGTTCGAGCCGTCGCTTTTTTCGGCTCCGCTGGTCGTGCTCTTCGTGTACGTGCGGCGCCACCTCTTCACGATTCCCCTCGAGCTCGTCGTGCTCGGGCTGGTCGTTCTCGGCGCCGTGATCCCGCTCGCCTATACGGGGATCCTGGTCTGGACCGGGCGCATCTCGGGGATCTTCTACGCCCGCCGCCGCGATCGCCTCTACTTCTATCCCATGCTGCTCGCCTGCGAGGCCGCCATCTTTCTGCTCTTCGCGTACACGACGTCGAGCATGGCCCTGCGCGCCGCCGTCTTCGCCATGATCGCCGTCAGCGCGACGCTGGGGGTGCTCACGATCTGGCACAAGGTCAGCTACCACCTGGCCGGCCTCGGCGGCGCCCTGAGCATCGCCGTCGCCCTCATCGGCTTCGAGGGCCTGCTCGTGCTGCCGATCATGGCCCTCGTCGCCTACAGCCGTCGCCGCCTCGACGCCCACACGTGGCTCGAGGTGACCATCGGAGGAACGGTCGGGATCGTCGTCTCGGCCCTCGGGTTCCGCTGGTTTCTCACCTATGGCGGCGTCATCCTCGCAGGAATTCCGGGGGCGATCGGATGAGCGCCGCGCGCGAACGCATCGACGTGCTGCTGCTGCAACGCGACCTCGTCCCCACCCGCGAGAAAGCGCGCGCCATGGTGCTCGCCGGCGAGGTGCTCGTGAACGACGTGCCGGTCGACAAGCCGGGCACCAAGGTTCCCGCCGACGCGCAGATCCGTCTGCGGCGCGACCCCGAAGGGTGGGTCGGCCGCGGCGCGCAGAAGCTGCTCGGTGCCCTCGAAAGCTTTTCCCTGGCCGATCTGGGCGGCATCGTCGGCCTCGACGTCGGCGCCTCAACCGGCGGCTTCACCCAGGTCATGCTCGAACGCGGCGCCCGCCTCGTGCACGCCCTCGACGTCGGCCGCAACCAGCTCGCGTGGAAGCTGCGTCAGGACCCGCGCGTCAAGGTCTACGAGGGGGTCAACTTCCGCTACTTCGATCCGGCGGAACTGGATCCGCCGCCCGATTTCGCCACCGTGGACGTGAGCTTCATCGGCCTCGAACACATTCTGCCCACCCTCGCGCGGGCACTCCCCGCGGGCGGTCGCGCGCTCGTGCTCGTGAAGCCGCAGTTCGAGGTCGGGCCCGATCAGGTGGGCAAGGGGGGGATCGTGCGCGAGCCTGCGCTGCGCGCCGCCGCCGTGCAGAAGGTCATGCACGCGGCCGTCGGCGCGGGCTTCAGCGTCGTCGACAGCGCCGAGAGCAAACTGCCCGGCACCGAGGGGAACGTGGAATTCTTTCTCTATCTGGTTCGCACATGAAAACGTCGCTTCGCACCCTGCTCGTCGGCCTGATCGCCGCGGTTGCCGTCGTCCTCCCGCTCGCCTATGTGGAAGCGGAAGGCGTCTTTCTCTTCGAGCCGGTCAAGCGGGCGCTGCTGGTTTCGCTCGGCGCGCTGCTGATCGTCGGCATTCCCCTCGAACGGTGGCAGTCGGGCCGGTCTCTGTTTCCCGCCGACCGCCTCGAGGGGCTGCTCGTCGTGCTGCTCGCGTGGCTGGGCATCGCGGGGCTCTTCGCCGGCAACGGATTTCTCGCGGCGCAGGCCTGGTTCCAGTGGGCCGCCGCCGCGGGGGCCTTCGTGCTCGTGCGCCGCTCGGACATGCGCCGCCACGCCGCCGCCGCCGTGCTCGTCGGGAGCGCCCTCGCGGCCGTCGTCGGTTACCTGCAGCCGGCCGGGTATGGTCCGCCGCTGCACGATTCCGCGTTTGCAGGCCGGGTCGCCGCCGGCGCCTTCGGCTCTGCGCAGGCCGCGGCGCTCTCCATCCTCCCGCTCGCGCTCTTCGGGATTGGTCTGCTTTTCCAGGCCGGGCGCGGCGGCCGCGCCGTGTGGTTCGCGCCGGCGGCGGCCGCGCTCGCCGTCGCGCTCCCGTATCTCGGCATGACCCGCCACCGCGGAGCCTGGTTCGTGATCGTCGGCGTCGCCGTGCTCGCGGCCCTGTGGCTTCTCGTCAAGGCGCAATGGGAGCGGCGGATGACGGCGGCGGCCGTGCTCGCCGCGATCGCCGTGGCGGTCGTCGGCGCTTCGGTCTCGGGCGCGCCTCCTGAGCTCACCTCGGCGCTCGACACGCGCAAGGCCTCCAACGGCATCCGGTTCGCCGTCTGGCGCGACGCGGGCGACCTGCTCGAAAAAGCGCCTGTGTTCGGGTTCGGTCCCGGTCAGTTTCGCATCGTACTGCCCGACCACTGGTCTGAAGAAACGGCCAAGCAGGTCATGGCGCGGGTCGGCGAGCGTCCCGAGGATCCGCGCAGCGATGTCATCGGGGTGGGGGTTGCGGGCGGGTTTCCGGCGCTGCTGATGCTCGCCGCTTTTCTCCTGATCGCCCTGCGCGGCGGTTTTACGCCCCGGGCGCTCACGGGGGCTCAGGCGTTCGACTTCGCGGCCGGGCTCGCCGCGGCCGGACTCGCCGCCGCCATGCTGGTGGAATCGGTGTCGGCGCATCCGGCGGCCTGGCTCGCCCTTTTCGTGCTGCTCGCCCAGATTGTTCCCCTGAACCCCGGCGACGAAAGGGAGGGGAGCCGTCCCCGCGCGGCCCTGGCGCTGGCTTTCGTCGGACTCTTCGCCGCCTGGAGGGCGGCGCCGCGCGCCGCCCTCGCCGTGCGTGCCGAGCTGCGCGCCCGGCAGGCTGCCGACTACGTGAACGTGCATCCGGCCCGCGCCTTCGAGATGGCCGTGCGCGCCGCCGACGACAATCCGGCCGAGCCGCTCGCCTTTCGCGTGATGGGCCAGGCGACGCTCAACCAGGGCAAACCGGGGAGCCGCGACTATTCGGGCGCCGAAGACAAACTGAAGCGCGCGCTGGCCCTGGATCCGACCGACGAAGTGGCTCGGTTCCACCTGGGCGTCTCGATGCTCGAGCGCGGCCTGCAGCGCCGCGAAGACCTGCAGGCGGCCCGCGGGGAGTTCGAGAAGGTTCTCGCAGTCAACCCGTACCTTTCGCGCGCCCACTTCATGCTTGCCGTCGTCGACGCGCAGGATCGGGCGCCGTGGATCCGTGTGCGCCTGCACCTGGAGCGCGCGCTCAAGCTCGAGCCGGCCCTGTGGCGCGCCGTAAGCCGGATGCCCGAATTCGAGGATTACCGCGCCCGCACTGCAGAATGGGACGCCTGGTCGACCGGTATCCGCCGGCTGCTGCGTCTGGAGTAACCATGAAAGCCCTTTGTTTTTCAGCCCTGCTGGTTCTGTTCGCCTCCGCCGGCTGCGCCCACCGCGGCGTTGTGCCCGAGGCCGTTCCGGCGCCGATCCAGTATCGCAGCGAGTACTTTCCCTATGTCGCCGGCTACGACTTGAACCGCTGGCGCATCCTGTCTCCGGCCGAACGGCAGGTCGTGCTGGCCCAGGGCGACCTGGTGCTCGCCGACGCGCAGGCGGCCCACTTCATCGGCGTGCTGGCCGAGCCGTCGACGGCGTCGATTGCCGAGATCCGCACCGCGGCGCTCCTGTCGCTGCAGCAGGAGGGCCCCGATCTCAAGGTGCTCTCGCAGACGCCGGTGACGGTCTCGTCGGTGCCGGGGACCCTCGTCACGCTGCGCGTGACGGTGCGCGGTACGCTGCTGCAGTACCGCATCGCGTTTCTCCAGTACGCCGGATTCGCGTGGCGCATCGCCTACTGGAGCCGCGAGGAGGTCTTCGACGAACGCGCCCCGGATTACGCACAGTTCCTGGCTGACTTCCGCCTGCGCCAGGCCGCGCCGCCGAAAGCCGACTACGCGATCGCCTATCCGTCGCCGAAGTGGGGATACATCGTGACCCTGCCGTATCCGGAGTGGGCGCCGGGCGACGAGCGGATCGTGCGCGATGCCGAGCAGGAGTTCCACGCCCGGTCGAACCTGGCCTACTTCACGATCATTCCCGAGCGTATTGCGCTGCCGCTGGCCGAACTGGAGCGCCGTGCGGTGGCGCGCATCGTCGAGAGCTCGGGGGGCCGGTTTCACCCGACGGAATCGCGCGCCGTGCAGATCGACGGTCACGCGGGCAAGCTGGTGACCGGGCGGGCCGACATCGACGGGGTGCGCTACGAGTACATGCTGCTGTTCGTCGTGCGCGGCGGCACGGCGTATCAGTTTGCCGCGTGGGCGCCCGACGAGATTTTCCGCGAGCGCTATCGCGCGCAGTTCACGGCGGCGCTCGAAGGGATACAGTTTCTGTGAGGACCGGAGCCGTCAGGTGACGGTCGGCGCTATTTACAATTTACGATTGACGATTGACGATTTTTCCGGAAAGTACCATGACAGTGGCCCTTTCCGGTTTGGCGCTCAGCGCTTGGCGCGCGGCGCTGTTCCCCCGCTCCCTGCTTCTCAGGAATCAGGAATCAGGAATGCCGCAGCGGCAGCCGCCGCTCGACTCTCGACTCCTCATCCGCAGCGCGTTATGATGAAACTCTTTCCCCGGGTGGCCCCTTGCGCGACACGCTCTCTGTCACCATCCGCCTGAACGGCGAGCTCCGGCAGGTCTCGGTCGAGACCACCGTGACAGATCTGCTCGCGTCTCTCGGGCGGCCGGCGATGGGGATCGCCGTCGAGATCAACCGGGAGGTCGTGCCCCGTTCGCGCCACGCTGAAACCCGGCTGCGCGAAGGGGACTCCGTCGAAATCGTTCACATGGTCGGAGGAGGCTGAGGCATGCAACCGGATCCCCTCGTTATCGGTCCCTATACCTTCCACTCCCGGCTCATTGTCGGCAGCGGCAAGTACCGCGACTTCGACGAGACGCGGCTCGCCACCGAGGCATCCGAAGCCGAGATGATCACGGTCGCCGTGCGCCGGGTCAACGTCACCGACGCGTCGCAGCCGAACCTGCTCGATCACCTGCCCAAGGGGATGAAGATTCTCCCCAACACCGCCGGCTGCTACACCGCCGAAGAGGCCGTGCGCACCGCGCGGCTCGCGCGCGAGGCGCTCGACACCGACCTGGTCAAGCTCGAGGTCATCGGTGATCCGCAGACGCTCTTCCCCGACAACGAGCAGACGCTCGAAGCCGCCCGCATCCTCGTGAAGGACGGCTTCACGGTGCTGCCGTACACGCTCGACGATCCGATCGTCTGCCGCAAGCTGGTGGACGCAGGCTGCGCCGCCGTCATGCCGCTCGCCGCGCCCATCGGCAGCGGACTCGGCATCCGTAACAGCACGAATCTGCTCATCATCCGCGAAACGATCCGCGAGGTACCGGTCATCGTCGACGCGGGAGTGGGCACGGCCAGCGACGCCGCCCGCGCCATGGAGCTCGGCGTCGACGGCCTGCTCATGAACACGGCCATCGCCGGCGCGCGCGACCCGATTGCCATGGCGACGGCCATGAAGCTCGCCGTCCGCGCCGGACGTCTTGCGTATCTGGCAGGCCGCATCGAGAAGCGCCTGTACGCGAACGCGAGCAGCCCCCTGGCAGGTCTCATCGAGTGAGGCTGCGCGACCCGCGGCTGCGCGTGCTCCTGATTACGCCTGAAGAGGCGTCGGCCGGAGCCTCTCCGCAAGAGGAGCGCCGGCTTCTCGAGCGTACCGAGCAGGCGCTGGCGGCGGGGATCCGGGCCGTACAGCTGCGCCGCAAGCGGACCCCTGTACGCCGGCTGCGCGATCTCGGCGCCCGCATGCGCGAGCTGACTGCCCGGTTCGGCGCGCTGCTGCTCGTGAACGGCCGAGTCGACGTCGCGGCGGCCGTCGGCGCCGACGGCGTGCATCTTGGCGGAACCGATGTTCCGCCCCGGGCGGCCCGGGCCGTCCTCGGGCCGGAGGCGCTCATCGGGGCGTCGGGGCATGCGGGAGATGCGGAGGAGCGGTTCGCCGGCGCCGATTACCTGACCTTCTCGCCCGTCTTCGCATCGCCTGGAAAAGGGGACCCCGTGGGCCTTGACGGGCTGCGCGATGCCGTCGTCCGGTACAATATACCGGTGCTCGCCCTGGGCGGGGTGACGCCGTCATCGCTGGCCGGGCTGGCGGCGGCGGGTGCATCGGGCGCGGCGCTCATCCGCGCCGTGTACGATGCGGACGATGTTGCGGACGCGGCGGGAGCCTTTCTGTCGCAGAGCAGGGAGTTGTGGAATGGCGCAGAAGATCATCGTTGAAGGCTACCATACCGATCGGGCCGTGGCGCCGCTTTCGGAGCTGATTGCCGGCCTGCGCGAGGTCGAGCCGGCGCTGCCCGAATCCGAAGCCGGCCGACTGCTCGTGAGTCCGCCGTTCGAACTGACGAGCTGGCTCCCCGACGACGCCGCTGCGCGCGGGCGCGAAGCGCTCGAGGCGCTGGGCCTGCGCATCGTCCTGCGTGAAGGGCCCGACGATCCGTCCTGGTGGCGCGAACGCGACAGCGAGACGCAGCTCGAGCGTACGCCGCCGCCCGGCCTCTCCGCAGACCGGGTGCCGGAACCCGCGCCCGCCGCCCATGTCACGCACGCCCCCCACGTTCCCGCCGAAGTGCCCCCTCCGGTTCCCGAGGGCATCTGGGAGACGTGGAATGAGGTCGTGTTCCACCCCTCGCGCTTTTTCGCCTCGCCGCTCATTCGTGAGCGAATCGGCAATCCCTTTCTGTTCGCCGTCGCCGTGAGCGTCGTCGGGGCCGTGCTCGGCGTCCCCGGCAACTATGTCCTGCTCCAGGGACAGGGGACGACGCTCGCCATGGAGCTCCTTCGCGCCGTCCTTGCGACCCCGTTCGGCGTCGCCGTGCTCGTCGGCATCTCCACCGTCACCCTGCACGTGGGCGCCCGCATCTTCGGCGCGCGCGGCGACATCGGCATCGCTTTTCGTATCGTGTCCTATTCCATGGCGGTCAACGTGTTCTGGGCCGTCCCCATGCTCGGCTGGTCTGTTCCCTGGTTCTTCTATTTCATCTATTCCATCGCCGGACTGCAGGGCGGTTACGGGCTCAATCCGATTCGAGCCACCAGCGCCGCTCTGTTGCCGGTCATCGTATTCATGTCGCTCATCGGGCTGGTCGCCACCCTCGTCGTGCTCGCCATCGGAGCGAGCGGGCTTGAAACCTGGCTCCAGCAGATGCAGCAGTTCGAAGCTCCATGATTGCAAAGGTAGTACCCATGTCGATTCGCCTGTCGTCCGTTGCCGCCGTCCTCTCTCTGCTCCTCACCGCCGCCGCCCCGGCCTGGAGCGCGGAACCCGCCGTCGCCCCGCAGGCGGCCGATGATTCGTCATCGGCGACCGGGTCCGCTGCGGGACCCTCGCGCGAGCGCATGCTCATGTCGCTGTTCGAAGACGTCATCAGCGACGTGAGCTCGAAGGTGCTCCCCTCGGTCGTCTTCATCGAGGCGATTCAGAAGAACAACAACCGCAAGGCGAAGGTGACCGGAAGCGGCTTCATCGTCAGCGAAGACGGCCTGATCGTCACGAATCAGCACGTCGTCGAGAAGGCGCAGAAGGTCGAGGTCACCTTGATGAACAGCCGGCGCAAGTTCCGCGCCGAGATCGTCGGCGCCGACGAACAGACTGACATCGCCGTCCTCAAGATCGAACCGCCGGGCAAGCTGCCGGCCGCGAAGCTCGGCGATTATAACAGCGTGCGCGTCGGCGAGGGGGTGCTCGCTATCGGCAACCCCTATGGCCTCGACGGCACGGTCAGCTTCGGCATCGTGAGCGCCAAGGGGCGCAACCTGAACGTCGGCTCCATCATCAACGATTTCATCCAGACCGACGCCATGATCGACCACGGCTCGAGCGGCGGCCCGCTCGTGAACCTCAAGGGCGAAGTCATCGGCGTGAACTCGCGCGGGCAGGGGCGCGGCATCGGCTTCACGATTCCGATCTCGACCGCGCTCGAAGTGCGCGACCGGCTGGTCGAGAGCGGCACCTATAAGCGCGGGTGGCTCGGGGTCACCGTGCAGCCGCTGAGCCGCGATCTCGCAGAATACTTCGGCAAACCCGACCTCAAGGGCGCCATCGTGACGCACGTCATCGACACCTCGCCGGCGGCGCGCGCGGGTATCCGCGTCGAAGACATCATTCTCGAGGTCAACGGCACGCCCATCGACACCGAGGATCTCAAGGACCTGAACGAGTTTCGCCGCGTCATTGCGGCCATCGCGCCCGAGACCAGGGTCAAGGTGAACGTCCAGCGCGCCGGCAGGAAGAAGACGTTGACGGTCGCCATCGGCGAGCAGCCCCAGATCGAAGGGGAGGAGTTCGAGACCGACTTCGGATTTACCGTGCAGGAAATCACGACGTCCATGACGGTCGCGAACCGGCTGGCGAGCAGCGAAGGGGTCTTCGTCAGCTTCGTCGAAAAGGGGAGCGTCGCGGCCGAAGCGAGCCTCGGTTACTCAGAAGTTCTGCAGTACGTCAACGACACGCGCGTGCGCACCCTGGCCGAGTTCCGCAAGGCCTTCGAGAAGGCCGACACGAGCAAGCCGTTCCTGCTCAAGGGGCTCGCCGGCGACACGCTGCGGTACCACCTTCTGGTGCCCTACGGAAAGGGCAAGCAGGTCGTCGCCGAAGAGTAGGTCAGGGATCCACGAACACGAACGCGCCGAGGCGTCCGGCGCGTTCGCCGTCGCGGCGAAACGAGTGGAGGTCGGCGGCGTCGCGGGTGCAGACGGCTTCCACCTCGATTTGCGCAACGCCGGCCGTTTCGAGCAGGCGCGCATTGATCTGCTGCAGGTCCAGGTGCGGACCGTCTTCGCGGTCCGACACCCAGGGGCCTTCGCCGAAGGACTGGCGGAAGCGGCCGGCCAGTTCGGGATCCACCCGGTAACAGCAGGCGCCGATGGCCGGCCCGATGTACGCGTAGACGGAACCGGGATCGGCGAAGCGCTCGAGGGCCCGCAGAACGATGCGCGCATAGGTGCCGCGCCAGCCGGCGTGCACGGCCACGGCCTTCCGTTCGGCGGAAGACAGCAGAAGAATGGGCACGCAGTCGGCGATGCGGATCACTGCGGATTCCCCCGCGGCCACTTCAATGGCGTCGGCTTCGCAGGATGCGTCGGCCGCAGCCGCGACATCGACGATCCGGTCGCCGTGGACCTGGCGCACCTGGCCGGGCGCCGTGCGGCCGAGCCGCTCGGCAAGCGGGCCTGCATCCGCTAGCGGATCGAAATTGCGGTCGCCCACGCCGTAGAAGAAGCCGTTGACCGGCCGCCCCGTGTAGAACTCGATTCCCCGCGCGCCGGTTTTCACGGTGCGTCCTCCTGCTGCATCAGGGTCCACAGTCCGATCATGTCGTCGGGAACCGGCGTCTCGAAGCGCAGGGCGTTCCCCTTGCGATCGACGAACCCGAGCACGGCCGCGTGCAGGGCCTGCCGGGCGAAGCTGCGCACCGCGTTCTGCAGGGCGGTTCCCATGTGGGGCGAGACCGAACGGCTCTTGCCGTAGAGCGGATCACCGACGAGCGGATGGCCCGCTTCGGAGCAGTGAACGCGCACCTGGTGCGTGCGGCCTGTCTCGAGCCGGCAATGCAGGTGGGCGAAGTGCGGCGTCTGCGCGATGACCTCGAAGTGCGTGACGGCCTGGCGGCCGCTTCCGGTCTTGCCGGTCATCCGCAGGCGGTTGCGCGGATCGCGCTCGATGGTTCCGCGCCAGCTTCCGCGTTGGGTGCGGAAACCGCCCCAGGCGAGGGCCACGTACATCCGCTCCACCGTATGGCGCTCGAACTGTTCGGCGATGTGCCGGTGGGCGGCGTCGTTCTTGGTGGCGACGAGAATCCCCGACGTGTCCTTGTCGATGCGGTGCACGATGCCCGGCCGCTGCACGCCGCCGACGTTCGACAGGTGGCCGCAGTGGTGCAGCAGCGCATTGACGAGCGTTCCCTCCTGGTGCCCGGCGGCGGGGTGCACGACCATGCCGGCCGGCTTGTTGACTACGATGTAGTCGTCGTCTTCGAAGAGGATGTCGAGGTCGATGGCCTGCGCTTCGGGCTCTGCCGGAACCGGCGGCGGAACGGTGGCGTCGATCCGGTCGCCGGCGCGCAGCACTGCCCCTGCCTTGGCGGGCCGGTCGTTGAGGCGCACTTCGCCGGCGTCGATGATCGCCTGCCAGCGGCTGCGGCTGAGGGTGGGATGCGCGTCAGCGAGAAAGCGGTCGAGACGGACCCCCTCCTGTTCGGACTGGATGACGAAGGTCAGGGTCTGCATGCGTGGCCGAGGGAGCGGTAGCGAAGCGCGGCGGCAGGCCGCTTACCAGATCGTGGTTTCTTCGCTTCCGAAGGGGTTGATGATGATATCGACCACAGCGCGGTTGAAGAGGTTGAGGCGCTGCTCGAGCTCTTCGTCGACGCGGCCCATGTACATCCGGCGCGCCTCTTCGATCTCGGAGGCGAGCTCCTCGAAAAGCGCGTCGCGCCGCAGTGCCTGGCGGATTTTCTCGCGGTTGTAGAGTGCGATGTCGCCCACCAGGGTTTCGGCGATGCGTCGGGCTTCGACAGGGTCGTTCGTCAGGTGGGCCATGCTTATCCTTGTCGGTAGGCTTCGAAGTTGCGCATGTAATCGCTGACGACCTTGTTCTCGTCGATCCGCAGAAGCTTGGCGTAAAGGCGGAGAAACCCTTTGAGGTAGACCGGCGCGGGGAGCAGGGCGAAATTCGATTCCTCGATCCAGGTCAGGTTCGACGATGAGACTTTGGTGCGCGTGCTTACTTCGCGGATGCTGAGACCGTGCGCTTCGCGGATGGCGCGCAGCTCGGCGCCGCCGAAAGGCCTGCCGTCCAGCTCGGGCAGGGCGCTCAGATCGGGGACGGGAGGTTGCGTGACCGGCGGTTCGGGCTTCCGCTCGACCACGCGTTCTGCAGCCGGGGGCAGCGGGCGCGAGGTACTCTCGCCGGTCGGCCGGGCTTCGGGGGCATCCGGCACGGCGCGCTCGGCAGGTTCGGGGGCGGCTGACAAGGGAGCCGGTGACTCGGCGGGAGGCTCGGCGATGCGCATGGCGGGCGGCGGCGTCGGTACGGCGCGCATACGCCGTTCCGGATAGCGGCCGGCATCCTTAAGTTCCCTGTCGTAGCGGGCCCGCACGTCGTCGTCGCAGAGTGTCCGCCGCGCCTCTTCGAGAAATCGGAGGATCTCCCGGCGCTCGTCGTCGGTCAGAAGACCGTAGGTGGCCATGGAGTCGGGGCTGTAGTTGTCGACCGCGTCCTGATGGGCGGCTTCAATCGCCTCGCGGGTGGCGTCGGGCGAGATATCGAGGGCCGTGTAGTAGTCGAGCTTGGTCAGGTTCATGGTCAGAAATCCATGACGAGCTGCGCGCCGTCGTGCAGCCGATCGATGAGTCCGCGAAGGGCAGCCGTCGTCGGGGCGTCGGGAAACTGGAGCACGAACGGCTTGCGCTTGCGAATCGCCCGCCAGACCTGGTCATCATGCGGCAGCGCGCCCTGGAAGCGCAGATTGATGCCGAGCAGCTTCTGACAGGCATTGCGCAGGCCGTAGCCGACCTTCATGTCTTCGGGTTCGCGCACCTGATTGAGAACGAGTCGCGGCGTGAACTGTTGAATGGCGCGTGTGGCGTGGTCGCCGATCTCGGCATCGAGGCGACGGGCGCGCTCGAGGATGGCGTCGACGTGGCGCAGCGTGGCGTCGTTGCGCGGATCCTGCACTTCATCGAGCAGTTTATGAAAGGCGAAGTGCTTGGAGACCATGCGCAGGCGGCGCACGACGGCCGCGCGGATGAACCGGTAGCCGTTTTCGACGCTCGTCGGCTCGGGGAGCACGACGACGATCGGGGTGTGGGCGAGATTGAAGAAGTCGAGCGTCGTGAAGCTGCTCCCAGCGCCCAGATCGAGCAGGAGCACGTCGCCGGCGGTCTCGCGCAGGCGGGTGAGCAGCTTGACCTTCTGGCGGAAGCGGGGGTTGGCCGCTTCGAGCGTGTCGCCGGCGCCGCCGATGAGCCGCAGGTTGGGGACGCCCGTCTCGACGACGAGCGTGTTCAGCTCGCCCTTGCGATTGAAGAAGTCTGAAAGGGTCGCCGTCGGCGGGCTGACGCCGAGCAGCGTGTGCAGATTGGCCCCGCCCAGATCGGCGTCGACCATGGTCACGCTGCGGCCGCGTGCGGCGAGCAGGAGCCCGAGGCTGCTGCTGACGAAGGATTTCCCGATGCCCCCTTTACCCCCGCCGACGGCCCAGATTTCGGCCCGACGCTGCCGCGCTCCTCCTGCGGGAGTCACGCCGGGCAGCGGCAATTCGGGTCGTGCGTCTTTGAGCAAGCCGTGCATCTTGAAAAAAGGGAACAGCGCATCGACGGCCGCGGGGACGGTCGCCGGATGGACGGGGAACAGGCCTGTCAGCCCATGATATTTTTACCAGACTTTCCATGAGGTTGCAAAAGAGTGACGCGTGAGGGCAAGTGAGATTTACGATTGACGATTGACGAAACCCCGTTCGTGTCGAGCCGACTGCTGAAGGCAGCGCCGGAAGCGACGGCGAGACAGGCGCATGCTAACCAGGCGCGCCCCCTCGCTGTCGCGCTCCACTCTATTTCGCGCCGTCAGCTCGGGACGAACGGGGGCTCTTGCCCTTGCTTGATCAGTGCTTGCTGCTTGGCGCTCAGCGCTTGGTGCTTGGTGCTGTTCCCCATCACTTGCTTCTCAGGCATCAGGAATCAAGAATCAGGAATCCCCATGTGGTCTGTGCTACCATGCGACTTCGCGCGACTTTCCGCGCCCGCATTCGTTACCCATGTCCGCTTCCGTTCTCTATCCCACCCGCATCGGCCCGGTCGAACTCGTCGCCGGCGCCCGCTCGCCGCGGCTGCAGGCCAACAGCCTCTTCGTGCACGGGGCCGGACTGCTGATCGATACGGGCGCCGGCGAAGGTGCGCTGCGGGCGCTGCGCGACGGCGGGAGCGTGCGCCGCGTGCTCTACACGCATTACCATTCGGATCACCGGTGGTATGGTCCGCTGTTCGAGGGAATCGAGACCTGGGCGTCTGTCATCGACGGCGACACGGTCGAGGATCCGGAGAAGATCCTCGCGGCCATCGGCGCCCCGCCGGAGCTGGAGCGCGGTTTCCGCAAGTGGCAGCGCCTCATGGGGCTCGAGGCGGTCACCGTGCACCACCGAATTCCCTCGGAGGACCCGCTCGACTTCGGCGGCGTTTCCGTGGTTCCGCTGCTCATGCCCGGGCATACGCCGGGGCTGATCTGCCCCTGGTTTCCCGAGCAGCGCCTGCTCTTTCTGGCCGACTATGATCTGACGCCGTTCGGCCCCTGGTACGCCAACGTGGGGAGCGACATCGACGCACTCGAGGCATCGCTCCAGCGCATCGCGGACTTCGATGCCGACTGGTTCATGACTTCGCACCATCCGACGGCCGTGGATCGCGAAGAGATGCTGCGCCTGCTCGAACCCTTCGGCGCTCATGTGCAGCGCAGGGACGAGCGGATCTTCGAGCGTCTGGCGGAACCATGTACGATTGAAGATCTTTCGGGCATGGGCCTCGTCTATCGCAGGGAACATATCGAGGGCAACCGGCACCTGGCGTTCTTCGAGCGGGCCCACGTCGAAAAGCACCTGGCGCGCATGGAACGGCGCGGGCAGGCCGTGCGCGACGGAGACCGCTGGCGCCGGACCTGAGCGCCGCCCGTCAGACTTCGCCGGCGGCGTCGGTGCCTACCCGGATGCGGCGTCGGGCGGCGGGTACGGCGGTATCTTCGAGCCCGTGCTTCTCACATTTGTAGCCGACCTGGCGGGCGGTCATGCCGAGCACGCGTGCGACCGCCGCCCGGTTGCCGTCGAGGCGGCGCAGGGCTTCGGCCATGACGTCGGCTTCGACGCCGTCGAGGATCGCCGGCAGGTCAAGCCACCGGGCGTCGCCGAGAAACTGGCGCACCATGGCGCCGCTCAGGGTCTCGCCTGCTTCGAGACGGAGCGCCTGCTCGGCATGGGCCACGAAGCGTTCGAGCTCGTCGTAGTTGTCGGGCCAGACATGGCGGAGGAGCAGGCGCCGGGCCGCGGTAGAAAGGCGGGCCTTGACCCCGCGCTCGGCGAGCCCCTTGAGCACGAGGCTGGCGATTTCGGGCGCCCGTTCGCGCAGGGCCGGCATGCGAATCGTGAAGACCATGCCACGGCTTACGATCGGCGACGGATAACGCGGGAGCATGGCCGCAGAGCTGCCGAGGTAGATTACCGGAGCCCCCTCGCGTTCGGCGGTATTCAGCAGTTGCGCGGCGGCGTCGGGGCCGAGCAGGGCGGCGTCATGCACGTACAGGCCTCCGAGGCCGGGGCGCCGCAGGGCTGCCTGGAGGGCGGCGGCGTCTTCGGCGCCCCCGGTGATCGGGACGGAGGCGAAGGAGCCGGATCCGTACCGGTCATGCATGCGCTCGGCCAGGGTGCGTTTGCCGGTGCCTGATTCGCCGAACAGAAAGAGGATCCGTGCAGGGAGACTCCCCAGGCGGAGCCAGGCTTCGGGAACGTCGCCGCTCTTCTCGCCGGCGTGCAGCCGGTTCTCCCACAGTCCCGCGGCGCCGCCGAGCAGGCTCGCGATCAGGGACAGAAAGCGCAGCCCTTCGGGGTCGAGCTCGCGCCCTTCGGGGATGCGCACGACCAGGGCCCCCCAGCGGCTGGTGCCGGCGCTCACCGGCGCCAGGTACAGCGTGGTTCGCTCGTTCTCCTGCAACGTGAGCACGCGGCCTGCCCGCAGGCAGTGACGTACCTCGCCGAGCGCAAGCGGGGGAAACGGTTCGCCCCCGCGCAGCAGGGGAACGGGCATGGCGCCGCGGCCGTCGAGAATCCACACGGCGTCGGCCGCCAGCGTATTGGCGATCACCGCGCGCACGCTGCGGAGTACCGTCTGCGGCGCGCGCCCGCTGTGCAGGTCCTGGAGCGCGGTCGACAGCGCCTGAAAGCGTTCGCGGAACTGACCCACCTCGCGCCGCAGTCGACCATCCTTCATCTTCAGCTCGATGGGTTCGGTCTTCATGGCATGCGCCTCCTGGCGACTCTTCTACAGCAGGAGACGTGCCACCGCCGCTTTTGCGACCGCGTGCGCACTTTCGGGGCGGGAACTGCCTGTTTCTGCGGCATCGTCTGCCCTCAATTCGGGCACTGGCGCATCGTGCCGTTCGTGTCGAGCCGACCGTCGGAGGCGGCGGCAGGAGACGACGGCGAGACATGCGCGTGGCACCCAGGCGCGCTCCCTCGCTGTCGGCCTTCACTTCCATTCCAGCCCGTCAGCTCGGGACGAACGGCCGGGTGCGTCATTCGTCATTCGTCACTCGTAACTCGTCACTTCCGGTAACTCGTAACTTCCGGTAACTCGTCACTTCCGGTGGATTGTTGGGGGCGGATTCGGTATGATTCCACTCATCCAGATGCACTCTCGCACGATTGACCCGGCCCTGCGCGAACGCCGCGCCGTTCTCGAACTTCTGCATCGGGTCGACCGTCCCGAACTGACCTACGCCCAGCTCGAAGGCATTGCCGAAGAGCTCGCCGGCGCGGGCCAGCAGGCGGGCGCGGTCCTCGCGCAGGAGATCGCCAAGACCGAAGACCTCGAGCGGTTGAACCGGCTCACGTTTCTGGCCGCCTACCTCGACGACGAGCGGCTCGTCGATACGCTCGCGCGCCTGCTCTACCACCCCCACCGCAGCCGCACCTACAAGGCGCACATCCTGCAGGCGCTCGAGCGCCTCGGGGTCGACACCGACCATCGCGCCTACCGTAACCTTTTTTCGCGTACAGAGGTCATCCGCCTCAACCTGGCTGAGCTCTTCCGCCGCATGGAGTCGCAGAGCGAAGCGGCCGTGCAGTTTCTCTACGATCTCTTCTACGCGGGCGACGAACAGCGGCTGACCACGGCGCGCCTGCTGCTCGACGACGGTTCTCCCGCGGCCCTCGACCTGGCCGTGCAGCTCGCCGAAGTGGCCGATCCGGGCACGGCCGCCTTCGTCGTGCAGGGGCTCGGGCGGTTGCGGCAGGTTCACAGCCTGCGGGCGCTCGAAGATCTGCGCCGCTATTCGGTTTCGCCGGTGCTGCGCGACGAGGCCGCGCGGGCCATGCGCCGCCTGGGCTTCGCCGGGGTGCGCCCCGAACCGGTTCCCGCTCGCGAGCTCCCGCCGCTCAAGAGCTGGGCGAGCCGCGTCGAGGGAAACGGGACGCAGCTCGTCTGGCTTGCCCTGCCGACGGCGGAGGATCGGGCCGATACCGTCTGTTTTCTCCTGCATGAGGGGCGCGGCCTCATCGACTGTTTCGGCGAAGTCGACACCCGTCTGAGCCAGTTCGAGGAACATCAGGTGCAGGTGCGCGAACCCGGCATGGGCGCCCCCGTTGCGTTGGCCTATGCGCGCGAGCTGCTCGAACAGGCCCTCGAACAGGGCCGCGAGCAGGGGCTGCCCGTGCCCCCCGAATTCCCCTTCCGCGTGCGCCGCCTGGGGCTCGCCGATCTGCACCCGCATGCGCCGGCCGCCGAGGCCGAGGTGCGGCATGACGGTCCGCTGAGCGCCGAGCGCTGGGAGACGTTGATCGACCTGTTTGGCGAGCCCGTGCTCGAAGACTGGATGGTCGAGGACCCCGAATTCTTCCAGCAGGCGGGCGAGCTCGCCCCTGTCGAGCGAATGCGGCGCATGGAGCTGGACCGCTTCACGCGGCGCGCCTTTCTCGACTACGTTGCGCCGGAGTTGCCGCAGATGCGCCGGCGCCTGATGCGCAATGCCGCCTGGGCGCGCGCCATCGGCGCCGACCCCGCGCTCGCCCTGCGGCTCGAGCAGGCGGCCGCCACGCTGGCGCACCCGAATCCCGACGAGAATCCTTTCGTGCGCAGGTTCGTGCACAAGAGCCTGGCCGACGTGCAGGAAATGATCCGTGACGGGTACGACCCGTCCTGGTTGCTCGACGATATCGATAGCTGAGAGGTATGCAGATGGAGCCGGTTGCCGTCATCGGTGCGGGAAGCTGGGGCACCGCACTTGCTTTGCTCATGGCCGACAAAGGCCACCCCGTGCGGCTGTGGGTGCACGGCGAGGAGAACTGCCGCGCGCTGGTCGACCATCGGGAGAACCGAACCTACCTGCCCGGCTACCCGCTCCCCGACAACCTGACCCCCACCCGCGACTTTGCCGAAGCGTTGCGCGGCGCGCGGCTCGTGCTCAGCGTGACCCCCTCGCATGCCGTGCGCGACGTCATGCGCCAGGCGGGTCCCCACATCGAGAGGGACGCGATCATCGTCTCGGCCTCGAAGGGGATCGAAAACGACACGCTGCTCACCATGGACGGCGTGCTGCGCGAGGTGCTTCCGGCGCACCTGCACGAGCGCCTGACCTTTCTCTCGGGGCCGAGTTTCGCCAAGGAAGTCGCCGCGCGGCTTGCGACCGTGGTCGTCGTCGCCGCTACACAGGACGACCTGGCGGCGAAGGTGCAGAGCGCGCTGTACACACCCTACTTCCGCGTCTATCGCAACACCGACGTCATCGGCACCGAGATCGCCGGTGCGCTCAAGAACGTCATCGCCATCGCCACGGGAGCCATCTCAGGCTTCGGGCTGGGCGACAACGCGCGGGCGGCTACGATCACGCGCGGACTGGGTGAGATCGCGCGCTTGGGGGTCAGCCTCGGCGCCAACCCGATGACCTTTCTCGGACTTGCGGGGATGGGCGACCTCGTCCTCACGTGCACGGGAGAACTGAGCCGCAACCGGCGCGTCGGCTTCGAGATCGGCAAGGGGCGCAAGCTCAAGGACGTGCTCGCCGAGATGAAGATGGTGGCCGAGGGGGTGCGCACGACGAAGAGCGCCTACGATCTCTCGAAGAAGCTCGGCATCGAGCTGCCGATCATCGACCAGGTTTACGAAGGGCTCTACCACGACAAGCCGATGTCAGAGGTCGTGGCCGACCTGATGGGGCGTTCCCTCAAGAGCGAATGGCAGGACATTCCGGTTCGCAGCGCTTGAGGGCGCTGCGAACCATTCCTGATTCCTGATTCTTGATTCCTGAGCAGCAAGGGCCGGGAAAAGCACCCGAGCGCTGAGCACTAAGCGCCAAGCGCCGATGCCCCAGGGGGCAGCCGGAAACTGTGTCCGTTCCGGCAAATCCTCAATCGGGCCTTTCGCTATGCCCGATGCTCAATGCCCAACGAAGCTAGTACCTTCTGGATCAGGTACGTTCCGGCAAATCGTCAATCGTCAATCGTACTTTGTAAATTGAGGTCACGCGGCGAGCGGTTCCCCTTGGTCTTCCAGCAGCGGCAGCAGGAAGGCCGGATCGGCGGCTTTGCGGTCGCGCACGATGAGCACGTGGGCCTCGGCGTCGGTAGCCAGGGTGTCGCCGAGCCAGATGCGCTGCCGGATGAGCAGCGCCTTGCCCTGGATCGACTCGTAGCGCGATTCGATCTCGAACCGGGCCCCCGCGCGCACTTCTTTGCGGTAACGCACGTTCATCGTGCCGACCACCATGTGCCACTTCTCGCGGCGCGCCTGTTCGAAGAGCCCCAGGCGCAGAAAGAGATCGGTGCGGCCCGCGTCGAACAGTTCCAGATACCGGGCGTTGTTGATGTGGCCCAGCCAGTCGCAGTCGGCCCGCGAGGCGCGCAGCCGCAGGCGGCTCACCGCGCCGCGCGGCTTGCCCTGCCGCCACCAGCGGGCGACGACGGCGAGAATGCGCAAGTGGTAGCGAAACATGAGGCTCATGACGGAACTTTCAGCTGAATGAATGGTTATTCATTTTAGCACAACCCCCTCCGTTCCGCTCCCGGGGGCTTGCCGTCAGGGCTCCCGGCGGCTACGATGCTGAGACGCCCCGGTCGCTATCTGCGGATGTCGTGCAGCCAACCTTTCTGACTCCCCTCGCCGAACAGCTCCTGCTGGGCCAGAACCTGTTTCTCGGCCTCGTGACGGCCGTCGCCCTTTACTGGGTCTACACGATTTCGCGCGCCGCCCCCCCGGATGGCCGCCGGGCCCTGGCCGGGCAGACCGTGCTCTTTCTCGGCATCTGGCTGTCGCTCTCGGCGACCATCGCCGACACCGGCTGGCTGAACCGCGAATCGCTCAATCCGCCGCCGATGCTGCGCATTCTCATGGTGCCCCTGGCCACCGCCTTTCTGGTCGCGTGGTCGCCGGCGGGCACGCGGGCCGCGCAACAGGTCGGGCTGGGGTGGCTCATCGGCTTCCAGGTCTTCCGCATCCCCCTCGAGCTGGTCGTGCTCGGGCTGAGCGCGCGCGGCTACTATCCGGAACGGCTGACCGTCGCGGGGTGGAACTATGACCTGTTCGTGGGCGTGACCGCTCTGCCCGTGGCCCTGCTCGCGGCGAAGGGCCGCCTCTCGGGGCGCGCCATCGTTTTCTGGAACGGGACGGGCACGCTGCTGCTCGCCGTGAGCATGGGGCTGTGGGCCATGTCGCTCCCCGGGCAGCTGCGGGTTTTTCTCGACGAGCCCTCGGCTGAAATCCTGCTGCGTACGCCGTGGGTCTGGATGCCCCTGTTTCTGCAGCCCGCCGCGCTGCTCGCCCACCTGCTCGTTTTCCGCCTCGAAGAGCGCATCCTGACCCCCGAGGGCGAGGCGGCGAAGCTCGGCCGGGCGGCCGTCAATCCGAACGCCTACTCCTCGTCCTCTTCTTCCTCTTCTTCGGCGATGTAGTGCTCGGGATACGGGGCGTCGCCCATGCGGTGGTGCCAGAGTATCCGCCCGAGGTTGGGGATCTGATCGGGCTGATCGAGCGAATGGGGCGAGAGGTAGGCGCTGCTGATTTCCTGGCAATTGTGGTATTCGATGCCGCCGATGTCGACCGTGGCCGGGTCGTCGGCCTTGACCATGCGGAACTTGTCGTCGCCGAGCGGGATGTAATCGAACGGTTCCAGATCGGGCTCTTCCTGAAAGGCGTCGTAGAGCGGCGTCGCCAGTTCCTCATAACGGCTCGTGGGGGCCACGCCGAGCATCAGCCCCATCGTGCGGTGGATGCTCGGGAAGCTGACGTGCACCTTGCTCGTCCAGCCCCGCTTCGCATAGGGGCTCGCGACCATGAGGATGGAGCGGTGTCCGTCAATGTGGTCGGGGGCGCTCTGCGGATCGTCCTCAAAAATGAATACGGCCGTCTCTTTCCAGAACGGGCTCTTCGAGATGGCGTCGATGACCATGCCGGTGCCTTCGTCGTTGTCCATGATCTCCGAGACGGGATACGGATTGCCGGCGCTGCAGCCCGACGTGTGATCGTTGGGGAGCCAGATGGTCACGAGGCTGGGAAAGATGCCCTGCTTGAGTTCGTCGATGAAGATGCGCGCCTTGTCGCGGTCGCGGATGTGCAGCGACCAGGTGGGAAACTTCCACGCGATCTTGTCGCGGAACAGCGTGGTCGACTGGCGCGCGATGGCCGAGATGTCGCCGTAGATGCGCAGGTCGCGCCCGGCGTCGAGCACGTTATGCATGAGGCTCCCGCCGCCGCCGCGGCTCGCCGGTTCGATGCCGGGGAGAAAGAGGGAGTCGCGCTCGTTGCCCCACATGGCCATCCAGACCTTCTCGCTGAAGTCGTTGCTCCACCCGTTGGTCGCCCAGATGTGCCCCTGGATGCTCTGCTCCGGCTCGCTGTAGTAGTTGTCGTGGCTCGCGAAGCGCTCGGCAATCTTGCGCAGGTTCGGCGTGATCTCCTGGCCCCAGATGGCCAGCTCGGGCTTGCCGCGCGCAGGGTTGGCGAGGCCGGGATAGTCGCCGAGCAGCGAATCGTAGGTCTTGTTCTCGCGGATGATGTAGACGACGTGCTTGATGGGCGACGGCTGGCCCACTTTGAGCGGAACCGGACCGCGCACCTGTTCGCAGCCCGGCTTGAACAGCGTGCGCGCTACGTTGTTGTTGCGTTCGACGGTGGCGTTGAGCGCGTTCAGCTCCGCATCGTTCGGCGTCGGCATCAGCGTGAGGGTCCCCTTCTGCGTGGTGCCTACCGCGAGCGGGCTGAACGGGTCGCTGCCGCCGTGCTGGAATGGATCGGTGTTGCCGGCGCCGAAACCCTTGGCGTTCACGATGGCGAGCATGTCGCCCTGTTTCCCCTCGGCGAGCGTCGTGGGGTACCAGCCCGTCGGGATGGAGCCTAGCGGCATCAGGTCTGTCGTGCGGAACACGGCGACGGCATTCTCGCCGGCCATGACGACGTAGAGGCGCATGCCGTCGCCCGACAGCTGCACGTCGACGGGGCTCTTGCCGATGGGGGCGTCGGGGCGATCCTTGAGATCGATGGTCTGCACGCCTTCGGCACTCTCGAAGCGCGTCGTGTCGAAGACGCTCACGGTGTCGGAGTCGGAGTTGGCGACGTAGAGGCGGCTCCCGTCGCGCGACAGGGCGACCCCTTCGGGATTACGCCCCACGAGAACGGTGGTGACGGCGCCGTCGGTGAGACGCACGCGGCTCACCGAGTTCGATCCGAGATTCGAGACGTAGGCGTGCACGCCGTCGGTGGTCACGCCGTAGGGATAAGTCTGCACCGTGTAGGTGGCCTGGATCTCACCGTCGCTCAGGCGCACGCGGTGCAGTTCGTGGCGGTGAAAACCGGTGACGAGCAGCTCGTCGCCCGAGGGGGTCAGGGCGAGCCCCGCGGGGTAATGCGGAACCGGGATGCGCCGCTCGATGGCCGGTGCCTCGGGGTCGCTGGTGTCGACGACGATGACTTCCTGGGCGCCGCCGCCGGCCGCGTACAGCCGCTTGCCGCTCGACGAGTAAACGAGGTCGCCGAAGAGCTGCTTCACGGGCAGCGTGACGGCGCGGGCGCTCTCGGCGTGCACGAAGGTGATGGACTGCGAATTGCCCGGCAGGTCGGCCTTGCCGTTGTTGCCGACGGCGAACCAGGCGCCGCGCGGGTCGGCGGCGACGCGGATGGGAAAGGTCTGCATGCGCAGGCTGATGCCCGGCGGCGTCACCCAGCGCCCGTTGGGGATCTTGACGGGGCGCGCGCGGTGCACGCCGTAGAGCAGGACTTCGAAGTCGGCCTCGCCGGCGGTCAGGGCGCCGGTCGGATCGAAGTCGCCCAGCTCGCAGGTGGTGTCGACGGGATCGACGAAGGCCACCTGGCTCGAACAGGCGCCGAGCAGCAGGGCGGCGGCGGTAAGCAGTCGAAAGGTCTCGCGCATGGGGGAACCCGGGAAAGTGGCAGGGGGTTATATTCTACCACCCCGCCTTCCGGGGTTCCCGGTCGCCTTCCCGCGCGTTCCCAGAGGGTCCGATCTGTTTTCCGCGAACTTCCCCGACAGCTCCGGAAGTGGCCGGGCGCGCAGCGCCGGCGCGACAAGCCGCCCCCGGGTCTGCGGCGGGTCGGACGGGTAGACACTCCGTCCCTGAAAGTGCGGGGGTGCGCCGGGCTATGATGTAGACGGCGCGGGCAGAAAGAAAAAGGCCCGGACCGGGAAGGAGAGAACCGGTTCGGGCCTGGGTTGATGCGGAAGGATGCGTACGGGGAGGGAGGAGTACGCACCCGCCGCAGCGTTCGTACCTCTTACTGAAGTTCGCGGAACTGTGCGCGGCGATTGCGGGCCCAGGCGTTCTCGTTCGACGCCGAATCGACCGGCATCTCTGCGCCGTAGCTGACGGTTTCGAGCCGTGAGCTGTCGATACCGAGGCGCGTCAGGTAGTCGCGCACGGCCTTCGCCCGGCGTTCACCGAGGGCCAGGTTATACTCCGAGGGGCCGCGCTCGTCGGTGTGCCCTTCGACGACGATGCGGGCTTCGGGGTTGGCGCGCAGAAACTCGGCGTTGTTCCGCAGCTGTTCCTGCATCTCGACGGTCAGCTCGGCGCTGTCGAAGGGGAAATGGACGACGACGAGCTCGTGCATTTCGGCGGCGCCGAACATGTCGGTGCCCCGGGCGCCCTTGTCGGCCAGCCGGGCCCCGTCGGCGGCCTGTTCGGCGCTGTGGGCCGGGGCGGTCGCGGCGGCCTGGCTCCCGGCGGCGTCGCGGGCGGCGGCTTCTTCAGCCTTCTTGGAGCAGCCCGCGGCGACGAGCAGGGGCAGGGCGGCGAATACGAGACGATGGGGCTTGAATACGGCGGTCATGGATTTCAGGGTAATCATAATTCGAATCTCCTCGGGCAGTGGCCCGGATATACGGCATCGGCCTTGCACCGATAACCTGAGCAAACGCCGTGCCAGCCTGCGCCCGCTTGGGTACACTCTTGAGTACAGACTAGTCGAAGCACGTTCGCGCAAGAAGGGGGGGCCGGGACCCATGGCGCGTTTTCTGCAGTCCCCTGCAGAGTTACCCCCGTTCGCACGATCGCCGTCCGTCAACGGCCTTGCGCTCAGCCGGGCGGGGTGAAGAAGGGTTCCACACGTGTTGCAGGACGCCACACCAGACACGCCCGTCGCGGCCGCATCTCCGCTTTCGCTCGCGGCACGGGTGCGCGCGCGCCTCATGCAGGCGAACCGCCCCGTGCGCCTGGGCACGAAGATCAGTCTCTATCTGACCTTCGCGCTGGTCATCATTCTCTCGGTCTATGCGCTCGACATGCTCGGCAAGCGGCGCATCAATCTCATCGAGCGGATGAAGGACGAGACCCTCACGGTGGGCACGGCCCTGGCCATCCCGCTCGAAGAGGCCCTGCGCGACCGCGAGTTCTACCGCCTGCAGCCGCTGGTCGACGCCTCGAGCCAGATCGGCGACATCTACGGCCTGTACGTGGTCGACGCGCGCGGCAGCATCCGCATGAAGACGGCGGGCGCCTTCGATCTGGTCGATGCCGATCTGGTGCGCGCCTCGCTGCGCCACGACCGCAACGAAGACCGGTTTCTCTCGGTCAACGGCATTCCGGTTTATTCCCTCTATCTGCCGCTGCACATCACCGACGAAGAGACGGCGGGCGTGCTCGTGGTGGCCCGCAGCCTGGGCACCCTGCAGCTCGAACTGGACCAGCTGCAGTCGTCGACGCTCACGGCGGTACTGATCTTGCTAGCCGTACTGCTGGTGGGTTCCGTCGTGCTCATCCGGCAATCGGTGACGGTGCCGGTGAACGTGCTCGTCGAAGCCATCTACCAGATCGGCAGCGGGCGGTATCGGTACCGGATTCCCGTGCCGGGGGGCGCCGGGCGCGAAATCGTCGAGCTGGCCGCCTCCATCGAACACATGGGGCGCCGCCTTGAAGAGGAGCACCGCAAGCTCGAAGACGAAACCGCCCGGCGCGTCGAGCTCGAAGCCAGCCTGCGGCAGGCCGACAAGCTGGCGACGCTGGGGCAGGTGGCGGCCGGGCTGGCCCATGAGATCGGCACGCCGCTGAACATCATCGGCGGGCGGGCCGACATGGCGCTGCGGCGCGTCGAGGACCCGGGGCGGGTGAAGGAGTATCTGGAGACGATTCGCAAGCAGGTCGATCGCATCACCGAAACGGTGCAGCGCCTGCTCAACGTCTCGCGCCGCCAGGACCGCCGGCGGGGATCGGTGACCCTGGTCGACGTGCTGTCAGACACGGTGGCGCTGCTCAATCCGACGGCGACGAAGGCGGGGGTCACGCTGCGGTTCGAGGCGCTGGCGCGCGGGGTGGTGACGGGCGACGGAGAGCTGCTGCAGCAGGTGTTCACGAATCTGATTCTGAACGCCGTGCAGGCATCCCCGGCCGACAGCCGGGTCGACATCGTGCTGCAGCCGGTGACGGCGGCCCCGGCGGGGCTCGATCTGCTCACGCGGCCGTATGTCGAGGTGTCGGTGAGCGATCAGGGTACCGGCGTGCCCGAGGAGGCCCGGCAGCGGATTTTCGAACCGTTCTTCACGACGAAACCCGTGGGTGCGGGTACCGGGCTCGGCCTGGCCATCTGCGCGGGGATCGTCAAGGAACACGAGGGCTTCATCCGGGTGAGCGACAGCGCCGCCGGGGGAGCGAAATTTTCAGTTTATCTTCCGGCCGACGCTGCGGCGGCGGCAAGCGGAGCACAGGCATGACCAACCAGACGTACCGGATTCTGATTGTCGAAGACGACGAGGCCATGGGGGCCTACGTGCGCGAACTGCTCGAAGAAGAGGGGCACCAGGTCACGCACGCCACGACGGGGCAGCAGGGGCTTGCCAAGCTGCAGAGCGAGTCGCCCGACCTGGTCATCAGCGACCTCGAACTCGGCGGCGAGATTCGCGGGCTCGACGTGCTCGACCGCTGCCGCGCCATGCCGCAGCCGCCCGAGGTCATCATCGTGACCGCCTTCGCCACGGTCGACACGGCGATTCGCGCCCTGAAGAGCGGCGCCGCCGATTACCTGACCAAACCCTTCCGCGCCGAGGCGCTGCAGGTGGCCGTGAGCCGCGCGCTCGAGCGGCGCTTTCTGCGCGGCGAGGTCAAGCGCCTGCAGAGCGAGGTCGAGCAGAAGCACAGCTTTCACAACCTCGTCGGTTCGAGCCCGGCCATGCGCCACGTCTTCGACATGATCGAGCGCATCGCCGTCAGCCCGGGCAGCGTGCTCATCACGGGCGAGAGCGGCACGGGCAAGGAGCTCGTGGCGCGCGCTATCCACTATGCAAGCCCGCGGCGCACGGGGCCGTTCGTGGCCGTCAACTGCGCGGCCATCCCCGACTCGCTGCTCGAAAGCGAGCTCTTCGGCCACGTGAAGGGGGCCTTCACCGACGCGCGCGCCGACCGGGCCGGCCTTTTCCGCGAGGCCAACGGCGGAACCCTGTTCCTCGACGAAGTGAGCGAGATTTCGCCGGCCATGCAGAGCAAGCTGCTGCGCGTGCTGCAGGAGCAGGAGCTGCGGCCGGTGGGCAGCGAGAAAGCGGTCAAGGTCGACGTGCGCATCGTCGCGGCCAGCAACCGCGATCCCGAGGAGCTGCGCTCGGGTAAGGTGCTCCGCCAGGATCTTTACTATCGTCTGAACGTATTCCACCTCGCGCTGCCGCCGCTGCGCGAACGCGGCGAAGACGTGCTGCGCCTGGCCGCGCACTTCATCGGCGTCTCGGCAGAACGCATGAAGATGGCGTCGCCGGAACTCGGATCCGAAACGGTGCGCGCCATGCTGCGCTACCGCTGGCCTGGCAACGTGCGGGAGCTCGAGAACGCCATGGAGCGGGCCGTGACCCTTGCGCGCGGCGGCCGCATCGAGCCCACCGATCTCCCCGATTCCCTGCAGAGTTCACCCAGCGGCGACTTTCTCGACATGGCGGTCTCGCGCCGCTTCTCGCTCGGCGAGCTCGAAACGCTCTACATCCGCCGCGTGCTTGCCGAGGTGGGGGGCAACAAGAGCCAGGCCGCGTCGATCCTGGGGATCGATCGGAGCACGCTGTACCGCAAGCTCGAAGGCGAGGAGGGTGCGGCCAAGCGGTCGGTGGGGTGACGGGGGCACCAAGCACTAAGCGCTAAGCACCAAGCGCTGAGCGCCAAACCCGGCAAAGGCCTCTGCCATTGGTACTTTCCGGACAAATCGTCAATCGTAAATCGTAAATCGTCAATCAGCGCTGAGTCATCGCCCGCCGGTTTCACGACCGGTTCAACAGGACGATGCCAGCATTGAGCGACGTGGCGTAGAGGACCCAGCCGAGATAGGGGAGCAGCAGAGCGCCCGCCACGCGATCGCGCGTGCGGAACACGGTCGCCGTGGCCGCGACCGTTCCGCTCAGGACCAGGATGATGGCCAGGCCGGCGCCCGCTTCTTCGGCGCCGAAGAACACCGGCGACCACGCGGCATTGAGCGCCAGCTGCCCCCCGTACAGAGCGAGCGGGAAGGCGACCGGCATTTCGTCCCCTTTCCGCCAGATGCGCCAGGCGGCGACGGCCATGAGCACGTAGAGGGTCGTCCACGCCGGCCCGAAGACCCAGGCCGGGGGCGTCCACGCCGGCTTCTCGAGCGATTGGTACCAGCCGCCGGCCGTAAAGCGCGCGCCGAGCGCCGCCGCGCCCCCCACGAGCGCCAGCGAGACCCCGAGCGCGGCCGCCGATTTCCTGCCCCTGCGCATGGGGATCAGTGTGGGCGAGACAGGGGGGAAGAGGAACAGCGACGGGTCCGCAGGGCGGGCTTGATTCCAGCGTCCGGAGGGGGAGAGTGGGGGAGGGGGGGAGTGGGGGCCGAAGGCGAAGCGCCAAGCACCAAGCGCTGAGCGCCAAGCAGCAAGCACTGATCAAGCAAGGGCACACCGTTCGCCCCGAGCTGACGGCGCGAAATGGAGTGGAGCGCGACAGCGAGGGGTCGCGCCTGGGTATCCATGTGCCTGTCTCGCCGTCGCTTCCGGCGCTGCCTTCGACCGGCGGCTCGACACGAACGGTTTCCCGCTTCCTCGGTGCTCAGCGCTCAGCGCTCGGCGCTTCCCCTCCCGT
>JAWLHK010000032.1:0-28453 GCA_041690355.1 bacterium
GGTGTATTCCTTTCACCGGGCGGCAACCCGGAGGTTTGGTTTGGTTATCGAAAGGATACACCGCCTTTTTCGTTTTTACACACCTTTTGAGGCTACCTCGAATTCTAAAGAACTAAAATCTGCCGTCTCGGGTCGGATGGCTTAACTGAAGGTTTAATATGTGGTTCAAATACGCTATTGCTATGGTGACCTTCGCACTCTGTAACGCCTCTTTAGCTTATGCCTACGAGTTTGAGTTCGCTTTTTATGGTAATCCTGTCCACACAGACATGGCTGCACGGGCAGTCCGTTGTGCTGCAAGTGCCAAGAGCATCGAAGAGATAACGGATTGCGAAAACCAAAGATTAGTTGCTGTCCAAACAGTGGTGGAGTCAGAGAATGGCGATACAATCCCCATCTCGATCGCTGACATGGAGAGCGCTGTCATTTGGAGCGATGATCCTATTCGTGAACTCCGATGGTACAAGTTCTACCGGGTCCCTATCTGGGTCTACAGAATTGCTGAAGATGAGTGCGCCGGAAAACTCGAGGGACTCGAACACGGACTTCGTTGCAGCTCTCATTACGGACCTTTTCAGTTTCTGCATGCAATGGAAAGTGAGACTTCTCTTCCGGCCGATCAGACTCTGGCTACCATCCTAGCGTGGATTGAATATGCTTATGCAGTAGCAATGAACGAAAAACGTGGCGGGACGTACCACAACGATCGGCCTTACTGCGAGACCCTTTCTGCGGAATACGGGAGCAACGAAAAATTCTTAAGGGCTATGATGCCAGATGGACATGATGGTTATCCGTGTAAGAAAGACGGCCCGGCTTGGAGAATCTCCACACCTTTCTCGTTCTCGTGCTTCTTAAGATCTACAAGCTGCCGGGAGACCATACAGCCAAATGATGCAGGTATTCGAAAGGCGGCTCTTGGGTCAATACTGCACGTCATCCAAGACTCATACGCTAAGGGACACACCAGCCGCGGAAGGGACTCTCTGGAATTTATCGATAGAATCGAGCGTGCGCCGATAAAGCAGTTCCAGATTTATGGCGACCAGAACCATGAATGCCATAAGAAGGCGGATAAGTTGGCCCCCGTAGAAGACTGTAACGGATCTGAACAATGCGCTTATCCTGTAGGCCCCGCATCTTATGCAATCGACGGTCCCATAACTGCATCCGCCAAGATACTTAAGTATTATTCAGTTGGAGCGAAGTGGCGGGTAGTTGAAAGATACCTACGTAAACACGTATTCGTCCTCGACGGGGAACGCTCGGGGGCTGGAACCACCGAGCTTATGAAGCGAACGCATGTGAAGGAGTGCAAGGCGCACCGGCAGTAACTTCAATCCAACGCGCATCTGCCCCTCCCCCCCCCAAAAAAACAAAAGCGCTGCTCGAACGCAGCGCTTTTTCACACGTGCCCGCACGGGCGCCCATGGAAACGGTCAGGAGTTGCGAGAGGGTTCTTCCCTCCCCCTCCCCTCACTTCACATCCAGCAGCTCCACCTCGAACACCAGGGTCGCATTGGGCGGAATCACGCCGCCCGCGCCGCGGGCGCCGTAGCCCAGGTGCGGGGGGATGGTCAGCTTGCGGATTTCGCCGACCTTCATGCCGTTGACGCCGGCGTCCCAGCCTTTGATGACCTGGCCGGCGCCGAGCAGGAACGTGAAGGGGGTGCGGCCGCGCGAGCTGTCGAACTTGCGGCCGTTCGTGAGCCAGCCGGTATAGTGCACCACGGCCTGGCGCCCCTTGCGGGCCATCTCCCCGTCGCCCGCCTTGAGCACCTTGATGGTCACGCCGTCGCGCGTGAACTCGTCGTCGACGGCCGCTTCAGCCTGCGCATCCCCGGATGGCTCCGGAGCAGCCTTCGGCGCCGGGCGCGCCGGCTCGGCCGCTGGGGCGGGTTCGGCCGGGGCGGGTTCTTCGGCGGCGACCGGTGCTTCGGCAGCGTCGGTCACGGCGGCCGTCGATTCGGCGTCGCGGGCCTGGCGCGGTTCCACGGATTTGCGCGTGTCTGGCGCGCAGGCCGCGAGGGCCAGAACCGGAATCAGCGTCAGCGAAAGGCGGAACAGGGACATCGAAAATCTCCTCAGACAGTCTTGGACCGAAGCCGACCTCACCCGCGCGCGGGGGGTATCCCTTCCTGGCGGACGAGCCAGTCGGCGATGGGTTGAAAAACGCGCTCTTCGGCGTGGTTGCTCACGAACAGATCGGCATGCGCAAACGGGCGCGCCGAATCGCCGACCTGGAGAACTTCCTTCACCGACGAGCCGAGCAGGCGCACCCCGGAATAAGCCGTCTCGTAGGGGACGATGCCGTCGGCGTTCGCGATCACGCAGAGCAGCGGATTCGTGCGCTTGCGCAGCGCCTCGCTGACGTTCAGGCCGTCGAGCACGAGATCCTTGTGGCGGATCCAGTAGCCGATCTGGCGGTTCAGCTTGGGGACCGGATCCTCAATGGTGCGGATCATTTCGCCCAGCGAGGCCGTGTCGACCATCTCGGGGTGCAGATAGGCGCGCAGCACGAAGGGGAACTTGGCGATGACCGGGAACAGCGTGCGCGCCAGGCGCTGCGTGCCGTAGAACGGAATGCGCCCCAGCAGCTCGGGAACCGAGAAGGCGGCCTTGAGCACCGGGTTGATGTCGTCCCAGCGCAGCGGCGCGCCGATGGCGACCAGCGAGCCCATGCGCGGATCTTCGGCCAGGGCGAGATAGGAATAGAGGAACGTGCCGCCGAGGCTGGCGCCCACGCCGTCGACCGCCGTGCGGTTGTGGCTGACGGTGTGCGTGAGAATCGCGCCGACGGCGGCCGGAATGTCGTCCAGGACGATCTCGCGCAGGTCGTAGCTGCGGGTGCCGCCGCGGCGCTTCGAGCCCCCCTGCCCGCGCAGGTTCACGCTCCACACGTCGAAGCCGTAGTCGGCCCAGGCCGCCTCCATCGAGCGCCCCGTCGGGTGGAAGCTGAAGATGAAGCTGTTCATGCCGTAGCCCGGCACGATCATGAGCGGGCGCAGCTCCTTGCGCAGCTTCTCGGGGTTGTGGGTCTGGCGAAGTTCCAGATCCCATCCGTTGCCGTTGCTCACGTAGTGCGTGCGAACGACCAGTTCCTGCGTCTGTGTCATGGCAATCAACTCTTCGTACGTTCGCCGGGCTCCAGGGCCCGGAATGCGATGTCGTTGCGGTACTGCGCCCCGTCCCACTTGATGCGCGAAACCGCCTCGTAGGCCCGCTCGCGCGCCTGGCGCACGTCTTCGCCGCGGGCCGTCACGGTCAGGACGCGCCCGCCGTTGGTGACGATCTCGCCGGCCTCGTTCTGGGCCGTGCCCGCGTGAAAGACGACGGCGCCGTCGACCTTGGCCGCTTCGTCGAGTCCGCCGATGACATCCCCCTTGCGCGGCGAAGCGGGATAGCCGGCGGCGGCCATGACGACCGAGATGGCCGCGTCGTCGCTGAACGTGAGCGTCATGTCCTTGTCGAGATCCCCGCGGGCCGCCTTGAGCAGGATCGGCACGGCGTCGTCATCCCAGCGCATCATGAGCGGCTGGCATTCCGGATCGCCGAAGCGCACGTTGAACTCGAGGACGCTGATGCCGTCGGGCGTGAGCATGATCCCCGCATAGAGCACGCCGCGGAAGGGGAAACCCTCCTGCGCCATGCCGCGCACGGTCGGCTCGAGTACGCGATCGTAGACCTGGCGCATGAGCGCCGGCGTGATGATCGGCGCGGGAGAATAGGCCCCCATGCCGCCCGTGTTGGGCCCCTTGTCGCCGTCGAGCAGGCGCTTGTGATCCTGCGCGCTCGGGAGGGGCAGAATGATGCGGCCGTCGGTGATGGCCAGGATGCTCGCTTCGACGCCGGTCAGGCAGTCTTCGAGCAGCACGGTCTTGCCCGCGAGCCCGAATTCCTCTTTCTCGAGACAGCGGCGGATGGCGTCTTCGGCCTCGGCCTCGGTCGTCGCCACGACGACCCCCTTGCCGGCCGCAAGCCCGTCGGCCTTGACGACGATGGGCGCACCGTGCGCCTTCAGGTACTTGAGGGCCGGCTCGACGGCGTGAAAGATCTCGGCGCGCGCCGTCGGGATACCGTGGCGCTGCATGAACCCCTTCGCGAAGGCCTTGCTCCCCTCGAGGGCGGCCGCTTCGCGCGAGGGGCCGAAGATCTTCAGGTTCCGCTTCTCGAACGCGTCGACGATCCCCAGCGTGAGCGGAAGCTCGGGGCCGACGATGGTCAGGCTGATGCGCTTGGTTTCGGCAAAATCGGCCAGGCCTTCGACGTCGTCGACGGGCAGATCCAGGTTTTCGGCGAGGGCCGCCGTTCCCGGGTTCCCCGGCGCGCAGTAAATCCGATCGACGAGACGGCTCTGAGCAAGTTTCCAGACGAGCGCATGTTCACGCCCGCCGCTACCAACGACAAGAATCTTCATACGATTGAAACTATCCGAACGCAGAAATGAATACGCCGGCGCCTTCCGACGCCGGCCTTGATGGGGCTCGCGAGGCTCAGTGCGCCAGGGAGCGGAACGTTCCCTGAAGCCGGTTGCCGTACGCGTCGGTGACGTCGCCGGTATCGAACTCGATCCGGTAGGTGCCCGCGCCCTTCCAGGCCATCGACCCTTCGAGCCGCGGGAGCCCTTCTTCGCCCGGGCAGAGCGTGGGAACCTTGTCGGTACCCTCGGACACCCAGGTCAAAGAAACCGTCTCCGTAACCGCATTATTGTAGATGACGCGCACGGTTCCCGCCATGCCGTCGACGATGGGGAAATCCGTGGTTCCGCGCTCGCTGAACAGGCGATAGTTGCCCAGCTGGTGGTCCCCTTCGTTGAAGACCTCGTCCCAGACCGGTGCGGCCTGCGGATAGAACGCCGACAATTCGATCTCGAGTCCGGTCGCCGTCGAGACCACGTGGAAATAGTCACCCGTGGCCAGCGCGCAATTGGCGCCGACGGTGAGCCCGTCGGCGACCTGGATCTCGAAGGGAGCGCTGACGAGGTCATAGGACTCCGGCTGCGCGCCGGCGGCGGGGAGCGTCGTGCCCGTGATGCGCACGCGGTAGGAACCGACGGAAACCCAGGCTGGAATTTCCCAGACGGCGCTCCAGCCGTGGCGCCGTTTGCCTGCCGTCGGCGCTTCCTCAAAGGTCGGTTCCGCGCGGTAATCGGTGACGATGTCGACGTGCGCGTTGCTCACCGGCCGCCAGCCCCGCGTGCGGAGCGGCTCGCCGGCGGCGGTCTCGATCGACACGCTTGGATGCCCGAGCACGGGGTCGCCGCCGTTCCACGCGATCTGCACGGCCTGCAGGCGCGTATAGGCCGCGGCCGGTTCGAGGGTGACGGCCGGGGCGCCTGCGGAGGCGGCGGCGGGCACCGGCTCGTATTCGATGGCGGGAAGCTCGATCTTCGGCGTCGGGTGCTTCTTCGCCGCCTTGCCCGTCCGCAGTTCCTCGTACAGGTCGAGGTGCTGCTCGATCAGGTACGGGGCGAAGCGCCATCCCCAGTAGCTGATGGTCGGCTCGTAGCCGCCGCTCATCCAGTCGTCGGGCATGAGGATGTAGCCGTTGTGATCCTGCGCGTAGGCGTAGATCATGACTTCGTCTTCGGGGTCGGCCCCCTCGCGCAGCACGCGCCCGATTTCACTCACGGCCTCGCCGGGAACGGCAAAGATCTTCAGCCCCCCGATGTCGGCCACCGCAATATCCGTATGATACTTCCCCTGCCCCTCGAGGCCATGCCCCAGGCAGCTCACGCTGAGCGGCGTGGTCTTCGTCTCGCAGGCCTCGGCGGTGAACTGGCAGAGGATGGCGCCGTCCTCAAAAAACTCCCCCTCCTCGTAGCCGAGCAGCTCGCGGCTGAGTGGAATGCGGCGCGTCTTGATGCCCAGGGGGATGTCTCGCGAAAGCTCGCGCACCCCTTCGGCCTCGGCGGCGCCGGTGACGGCACGATACAGCCGGTGCGCCTCTTCGGCGACGCGGTAACCCACGTCCTCCATGCGCTGCGAACCCTGTCCGTGGCCGCCGGGAGAGACGTCGCCCGCCGTTCCCTGCATGTACATGACGGTGACCGGCGCGCCAAAGCGCTCTTCGAGCTTCGTCTCGACGAACCCGGGCCCGTCGGTCGAGAGATGGTGGTTGTAGGCGCCGAGGATGGTGCCGTGCATGGCATAGTTCACGAGCACGGCGATGGGCGCTTCGGGTTCTCCCGATTCGGCGTCGACGGCATCGATACGGACGAGACGGACCCCGATGTCGATGTTGTCTTCGCCGTATTCGTCGTCGTCGTTACAGCGGCGATCCCGGTTGGCGTCGTCGCGTTCGCCGCGCGCGTACCCGAGGGCCGCGGGGCGCAGCGCGGCCTTGGCCTGCCCCAGCGCCTTCACGATGGAGCGCGCCACGCGGTCGACGCTTTCGGGATTGAAGGAGTCGAGGCCATGGCCGACGGCGTCCTGCCGCCACCCTTCTTCATTCTCGAGCAGCTTGATCCGCAGCGAGGTCGCGAAGCGGGCGCCGGCCGCGTGCGTATGCGTGGCCGAGAGAATCAGGCGGTCGCGCAGATCGAGGCCGAGGTCCTCCTTTGCGAGGGTCACCGTGCGATCGAGAAGGACGTCGGATACTCCGATGGCGTCGATGCGGGCCAGGGCCATCAGCGTCACGCCGTCGTCGAGCAGAACGGCCTTGGCCTTCGGCGGCGCCTGCAGGCCGCGGCTCGCGGGAAACAGATCGGCGAACGGGCTGCCCGGCTCGTCCTCAGGGAACGCGAAGGCGAGCACGCTCGTCTGCGCGTAGCCGGCCGTCGAGTGACCGACGGGCAGATCGATGAGCGCTTCACCGGCCCCCGCTTCGAGGGGCTTCGGGGTGGGCGCCGGATCGGACTCCGTCGTCGAGGTACAGGCGGGCGCGAACCCGGCCAGCGCCAGGACGAACAGCGCGCCTGCGAGCTTACCGGAGGGGCGCAAGCACGCTCTCCACGGATTCGGCCAGCAGCGGCGCCGTTTTCGGTCCCAGCGAGACGGTCTCTTCATATTCGTTCGTATCCCACTGCGACTTCGGAATGATGTAGCCGAATTCGCCGTTGCCGAGCCCGAAGACGAACTTGAAGTCGGCCGTCATCATCTCCTTGCGGATCGTCTTTTCCTTGGGGGCGTCCGGATAATCCCCCTTGTACTTGTCCGTGCCGTCGGGGAACTGTTCGAGATACTGCGCCGAACCGGGCACGTCATAGCCGCCGTCGGCCAGCTCGGGAAACAGTTCTCCGGGTACGTTCACCCACTGCGCGGCGCCGTCGCAGAAGTCGGCCGCCTTGATGTGGGCATAGACGCAGCCGACCTTGCAGACGTCTTCGTCGCGGATGAGATCCTCGTCCGATGCGTAGAAGACCTCGTTCTGCACGAGGATGCGGAAGGCGGCGTTCTCCATGGGGAGCAGAAGGTTCTCGGCGTTCGTATGCATGGCGCACGTTTCGTGCAGCGGCGCCGTCTTGAGCGCTTCGAGCGCAACGTCGGCGATGCGCACGCCTGTCGTTTCGGCGAGCGCGAAGGTATCGTGGTGCTGCGGGGTCATGAGGCCGCCGATGGTGCCGACGGCGAAGACGCTGATGCCCCCTAGTTCCTCTTCCATGCGCAGCCGCGTATAGTGCGGAAAATCCGAGGTGATGTAGGGATTTCTGCTCCAGAGCACTTCCGGATGCATCGAGAATTCGACCAGCGTGCCCATGGTCTTGCCGGCCCCGTCGACGAACTGGGCGGCCACGACGTCGTTGTCGATGACGATCGGGTAGCGCGAATCCTTGTTGATGTCCCCCGGTGCGACCCCTTTGCCGAAGCGGACCTTGGCCGGCGCCAGCGCCTCGAAGCTGGCCACGATGGCGTCGGCGGCGGCGGCCACCAGGCTGTCCATGAACGGCTGCGATACGCCCGGAACCAGCGGCGCCTCGCCCCAGTAGCCCATCGTGTCGGGGGCTTCGTGCGTGTGCGTGGCCGCGATGACCAGATCGCTGTCGATGAGCGGGTACTTCGCGCCGATGCGCTCCAGCACGGCCGCGCGAATCGCCTCGACCGAACGCGGCAGCAGACCGACCGAGTCGATGGAGGTCAGCGAGTAGATGCAGCTGCCCTGCTTCACCGTGACCGTGCGCGCCCAGAGATCGTCGTGGACCCCCTGCGCCGCGCGGCCGTTGTTGAAGCCGGCGATCCAGAGCGGCTCCCAGACGCCGTTGCCGTTCGTATCGGTCGTCTTTTCGCCGTAATCGTAGAGATGGTTGCCGTTCTCGTCGACATACCCCTCGATGTTCTCCGGGGTGAAATCGACCGCGGCAAACCCGGCCTCGAAGGGCGCGTCGGGCTCGAGGCAGTTCGCCTGCTTCTCGACGGCGGTTTCTTCGAGCTTGACTTCGCACGCGCTCAACAGAAGCAGAAGCGCAAGGGCGGTTACTTGACCGTGTCTTCGATCCATTCGTCTGCCTTCTTCCTGATACCGGTTCCGGTGTCCGAGACGGTTTGTTTGGTCTTCCGTCCGGCTTTTTCGATCGATTCCTCGACGACTTCGCCTGTCTTTTCGAGGGACTCGCCGACGGCCTCGCCCGTCTTCTCGAGCCCCTTGCGGGTGGCCTGGATGCCCCCCTCGAGCTTCTCGGCCGGCTTGTCGCGGTAGCGATCGAGAATCTCGTCGCCCCCGGCCCACACGAACGCAATCGCGGCGGCCACGCCGACCCCGAAGCCGAGAACCCGGTTGGCCCACACCGTCAGTCGCGATGCCTTCTTGCTCATCGGCGCCTCGTCTCAGAAGTTGTTCAGCAGCAGCGCAGCCAGTTCCTTCGCGGCGTCCTCTGGCGACGCGGGGGCAGCCTCGCCCGGAGCTTCCGATTCCCCAGACGCGCCCGCGCCCGCCCCGTCGAGCATGCTCATGAACAGGCCGGCCAGATCGGCGTCGGCCCCGGTGGCGGCCGGCGCCGGCGTTGTGGACGGGCCCGCCCCGAACGCGGCCGAAAGGGCCGCCATGAAGTCGCCGGCCTCGGCTGCCGGGGCGGCCGGAGGGGGGGCGGGTTCGGCGTCGAGCACGAGGGGCACCTCTTCGACGGGGGTCCCGATTTCGATCGTTTCGTCCCCCTCGTCGTCCAGGATGAGCACCTCGTCGGGCTCCACCGGCGGAGCAACCGAAGCGCCGACCGGACGCTCGGGGCGCGGCCGCGGCGGGGGCGCCGGCGCTTCGCTCTGTACCTGACTGGCGGCCGCGGCGAGCTTGTCCATGGCGGCGGCGCGGGCGTCGGGCTTGCGCTGGCCGCCGGCGGCCGCCTGAACTTCGGCCCGCTTGCGGCGGGCGGCCTGGATGTCGAAGACCTCGGGCGAGTCGAGATCGAGCTTGTCGGTGAAGGGGAGATCGTACGGCCGCCCGACGAGCACGCTGGTCGTATAGTAGTGGCCGATGGCGCGCACGACGTCGGTTTCGGCCGCGACGACCGGGATCACCCGGCCGCCCAGCTGAAACTGCAGTTCGTCGAGCATCTGCATGTTGGTCGGATCGCAGGTCGCAAGCCAGAAGCGCTTGCCCTCGTTCTTCACAATCATGCCGCGCGCCCGCCGGGCCTGGTCCCGCGAGAACAGTTTGACCAGGGCCGGGGGAATCTGCACGCGCTCGAGCGGTACGTAGGCGAGCCGCAACGCCATGGCCGCCAGGCGGCCGAGCTCTTCTTCGGATACGAAGCCGAGCGTCACCAGTTGATTGGTGAGCCTCCCGGCGACTTCACGGCCCTGATTCTGGGCCGTGGTCGCCAGGTGCAGCTGCTCGGGCGTGATGATACCCAGTTTGACGAGAAACGCGCCGAGTTTTGCTTCGTTCACCGAATCCTCACTGGGTTTACTTCAGCGTCGCCCGGATTTTTCCTCCACCCACGGTCTGCACCGAGATCGTGAACCCACCCACCGGACCGGTTGCCAGCGCTTCGGCCAGCTCTTCGCTGTCGCCGAGGTACGTGATGTCGAGCGTCGCCGTCGGGGCGTCGAACGTGCGCTGGTTGACTTCCTTGATCCCCTGCAGCTTGGCCAGCTCGGACTTGAGGCGCTTCAGGCGCATGAAGTCGACCCCGCTCACCAGCTGCAGCTCCGTCACCGAGCCGTTGAGCAGCGCCGTGTTCCACTCCTTGACGATCTTGCCGAAGACGTCGCTGCCCGCCTTGCGCGCGGCCTGCGTGATCGCCTTGCGGGGGGCCGCTTCGGGAATGCCTTCGATGCCGTTGTCGGCCACGTTCGAGACGGCGAGCACCTGGGCGTTGTCGGCCCGGATGGCGCGCAGCTGCACGTTGGCCTTGGCCGCGTAGAGAATGCCGCGCACCGATTCGGGGGCGCTGACTTCGGCCGTGCCGACGATGAGCACTTCGGCGCCGTGGCTGGCGGCGATCTTGGCGGCGGCGCGGTTGTCGCCTTCGGCGATGGCGCGGGCTTCGTCGGCCTTCATGTTGGCCTTCACGACCTCGGCGTCACGCAGCTCGAATTCCTTTTCCTTGAGGAACTCGGCCAGCACGTTCTCGGCCAGCGTCGAGAGCTTCTTGTCGCCCCCCTTGACCTCGCTGACGAGAATCAGGATGCGCGGCTTCTTCATGTCGGCGTAGAGCAGCCGGGCGTCATCCTTCAGCTGCTTCGTGCTCACGCTCGCTTCGATGCGCACGACGATGTCGTTGCCGACCTTCTTCTTCTCGAGCACCTTGTAGTTGTGCACGTAGCTGGCGAGCTTCGTGACGATGCGATCGCGCACGAGCTCCATGTTCTCGACCACCGTGTCGCTCAGAACTTCAGAGCCGACCTGATCGGCGGCGTTGCGCTTGGCGTCGTCGGTCGCCCGCTTCAGCGCGGCGGCTTCGTCACCCCGTTCAATCGCGGCCCGCCCTTCGGCCTCGACGACCTGCACATCCCCTTCTGCGGCAAACGCGGGCACCGCATAGAGCGCCAGCGCAAGCATGGTGAAGCCTAGTTTCATGGTCCTCATACCGTTTCCTCCAAGTCCCCTTCGCGTAACGTGCCGGGACGGTTAGCCAAAATAGAAAAACCTGCCTACTTCGTCTTCATGACGTAGACGCCGTCCCACATCTCGGGCGGCGGCTCTTCGACCAGCGTCTCGCAACGCTTGATATACATCTTGCTCGGGCCGTCGTCGGGCCAGCGGGCCGCGACCGTTTCGAAACCGGCGCGCGCCTCGTCGAACCGGCGGTTCTTGTAGAAGTCCAAGGCGCGCTTGTAGAGTTCGAGCCGCTCAGACCAGGCCGGATCGGGCCGGCTGGCGACGAGTTCGAAGATGCGCACCGGCTCCTTCTTGCCCTTCACGGCGACGAGGTCGAGCTCGCGGCAGACAAACCCGTCGGGGAGCTGCTTGCGCGTGAACTCCGAGATGACGATGTGCGTACCGTATTCCTTGTTGATCCCCTCGAGGCGGCTGCCCAGGTTCACGCTGTCGCCCATGACCGTATAGTCGAAGCGCACGTGGCTGCCCATGTTGCCGACGGTCATCGGGCCGGTGTTCAGGCCGATGCCGATGTCGAGCGGGGGCAGCCCCTTGGCCGCCCACACGGCCTGCATCTCGCGCAGCCGCTCCATCATGCGCAGCGAGGCGACGCAGGCCTCCTCCGCATGATTCGGAATTTCGAGCGGGGCGCCCCAGAAGGCCATGATCGCATCGCCCATGTACTTGTCGACCACGCCCTTGTACTCGAAGATGATGTCGGTCATGGCCGACAGGTACTCGTTGAGGAAGTTGACGAGGGCGACCGGGTCCATCTTCTCCGAGAGCGTCGTGAAGCCGCGGATGTCGGAGAACATGACGGTCATGATCTTCTTCTCGCCGCCGAGCTGCGCGCGCGAGGGATCGTTCACGAGTTCGGCCACGACCTGCGGCGAAACGTACTGCCCGAAGGTGCGCGTGATGCGGGCCTTCTCGGCCCCCTCGCTCAAGGCCGTGTAGACGACGCCGCCCAGGAAGGTCATGCTGAACATGGCCAGGTACGGACTCACCTGCAGCATGATGTCGGCGCGCTCCAAGAGCAGCTGCGCCACGAAGGCATAGCCGCCGAACAGCAGCACGAAGAGGGTCACGCGCACGGGGATGGACAGCTTCGAGACGACGAAGATCCAGCCGAGCACGAGGCCGATGAGCGCCAGCCAGACGGCAGAATAGTAGCGATCGGTCCACGCCGGCAGAAACGAGAACACCTCGCCGGCGACGAGAAAGCGCACGTGGCGCCCGTTCAGGATGCTCTGGGCGACGTTGGCGTGAATTTCGATCCCCGGCATCTGCGTGGCGACCATCTGAATTTCGGTGTCGCCGGCCTCGGTCTCGTCCTTGAGATCGAACGGGGTCGAGTAGTAATCGTGCGCCGACGGGTGCACGTTACCGATCAGGATGATCTTGTCCTGCACCTCTTCGGGTTCGAACTGGCCGGCCCAGATGCGCCCGAAGGGCACGCGCGTGAACGTGTTGCTGGGGCCGATGTAATTGATGAAGTAGTTGCTGACGGCCCCGTAAAGGCGGATGCCGCCGAGCCGCGCGCCGTAGTTCGTCAGCTCGAGCTGCAGATCCTGCTGTTCGAGAAACGGCGCCACGACGGCGTAGCCCATCGTGAAATGGTGGTCGATGGTGCCGTCAGACAGGGGCTGAATTTCGACGAGCGGCAGGCTGCGCACCGTACCGTCGCCGTCGGGGGTCAGCGTAATCATGGCCTGGCCGTAGGCGCCCTGCAGAAACATGTCGAGCGGCTGCTGCGCCACCCCGCCCGAAACGTACCGGGCGAGCACGACATTGCCCCCTTCCATGACGGCGGCGGCGAGATCCTGGTCCTCGTTGCTGAGATCCCAGCTCGGCGCCTGCTCTTCTTCGACGACGTCGGCGGCGCTTCCGGCCTCGGCCTCGGCGAGTGTTTCGTCGCCGGCAGTTTCTGCGCCCGCGTCCTCCTCCGGCTCTCCGCCGGCCATTTCGGGGGAATCGGGAAGGACCAGCGCCTCGGTGGCGCCGGTGACCGGCGCGCAGACCTTGGACTGCGCCGGCTTCGTGAAGAGCACGTCGACGCCGATGATGGCGGCCCCGGCGGCGTTCAGGTTGCGGATGACCCGGGCGTAATCATGGCGGTTGAAGTCGGCGATACGCTTGTCGAGCAGGTTGATGCTCTCGTCGTCAATCGTCACGATGACGACTTCGGGCCGCGCCTCGCCGATGCCGCGGATGCGCAGCCGCATGTCGTAGGTCAACCGCTCGAGCCGTGTGAGCAGCCCCTGCGGGCCCCGCGATTCGGGAAACAGATAGACGGCCGTCGTGACGGCAACGAGCGCCAGGGTGAGGATCAGCGGTGTACGACGACGGCCGGTCTTCTGACTCATGCGTATCTTCTCGAAGCCCCGCGTCTCAGCGCGCGGCCATCTCCGTCAGCACCAGGGTTGCGGGGACGAGACGGCCTTCGGTGCCCCCGATCTGGCTGTCCATGACGACGACGACCTTGCACTTGCCGAACAGGTTCTTCAGGTTGCTCTTGAACTGAGCTTTGTTGGCCTGGGTCGTCGACACGAGCAGGTTCACCTGGGTGCGCCCGTTCGTCTTCACCCCCTTGATCTGCATGGGCTTCTTGCCCTGGCGCAGATTGCCGGAGGAAATCTTGCGGATGCGCGGCGCGTTCTGCGCGAGCACCATCGGCTCGAGACCCGCCACGTCATAGGGTTCGCCGCCGAGCACTTCGGCGCGGAACATGACCGGATTCGGCCCGAGGCGTTCATGCATCCAGCCCTGATCGCCCGGCTCGCTCACGACATAGGCCGCCTGGCCGCGCTCGGCGAGCACCGTGGGGTCGCTTTCGCCCGGGTCGGCGATGACGTTGCCGTCGGCGTCGAGAATGCGGGGGAAGAGACCGGCCTGCAGACCCGTGCCGCGCGCGTCGATCAGGATGCCGGTGAACTCCGCTTCCTGATCGCTCACGTTCGACATCTCGGCCGTCTCGACGGTTTCCTTCGGGGTGCCCAGGCGATCGAGCAGCGTCGTCTGCACGCCGCGCAGGCCGCGCATCGGCACCTCGAGGGTCACTTCGTAGTTCCCGCCGGGAGCCGTCGCGTTCTCGGCGACGACCTTGCCCCCCTGAACGAGACCCTTGATGCGCACCGAGAGGGTGGCATCGGCCTTCTCGGCGTCGGCGATCTTCTCATCACCGGAGATACGCACGCCCGAAACGACCTCCATGGCGCGTGCATAGGCATCGGCCACGGCGGCGCGGCGCGCGTTCAGCTGCGTCTTGGCGTCGGCGCCCGCGGCCACCTTGGCCCGGCCGACGACCCGCAGAATTCCCTTCTCCCAGTCGACTTCGCCCTTGGCCGAGCGTTCGACGTACGGCTTGAATCCGGTCTCCTCGCTGACCAGCTTGGCCGGGGCGGGATACCGGCGGGCGATTTCGGCCGGCACGAGTACCTTGGCGGCGATCGTGACGCGGTGGATACGTCCTTCCTGTTCCTTCTTGACGATGCGGTAGCTGAGGCTCGACTGCGCCGACGCCTTCACCGTCTTCATGTCGGGAACCTTCTTGACATCGACGACGGCGCCCACCGCCTGTTCGACGGCGTCGCGCTTGGCGACCGTCAGGGCCACCCGCTCCATCGGGCCCATGCCGACGACCTGCACTTCGACCAGTTCGTCCTTGGCGGTGGCGGCGACCGGCTTGCCGATGGCGCCCGCAAGCTTGTCGGCGAGCTGCGACGCGATTTTCTCCGCATCCCCCTCGTCGCCGGTGACTTCGGCCGTGTCGAGCACGGCGCCGCTCCCGGCGTCGACCAGGCGGGCGCGAACGATCACGTCATCGCCCTTGGCTTCCCAGCCGCCGACGATGAAGGTCTCCGACCCTGAAATGAGCCCCTTGGCTTCGTCGAGCGATTCGCCCGTGGCGAGGCTGCGCGTCTTGAGCTCCTGCAGCACGGCAGGCTCCGGCGCATCGCTTTCCAGCGTGTAGCCCTTCTTGCGGAGGGCGTCCCGCAATCCGTCGGTCAGTTTCTTCCCGAACGCATCCCGCTCGTTCTGACCCAGCGACAGCACGCGCACATCGCCGGCCTCGGCGACCGACGCTCCGGCGACGGTTCCGAAAATCAGCGCGGCCCAGACCAGTTTCCTGCTCAGCATCGTTTGCCCTCCGCAACGTGAATGGCAGCAGTGTAGCGTGCCAGCCCCTCAATTGCTGTGACTGCTGTCACAGCGATCAACGGCTAAGTATATCCCGCGGCAAGCGCTTTTTCAAAAGCCTCTGACCGGAAAAGCGGCCGCCTTGCGACCCGGCAGAGTCCCTCCGGACGGCTCCAGGCGGGCCCGCGCCCCGCCTGCCGGGCCCGATGTCAATCCCCGGCGGCGGGGCCGCCCCTCAGGGGGCCGCGCTGGCTGGACAGACGCCTAGAATGAAATAAATTGCCGTGCCGCGGCCCCCGGCCGGCCGCAACCGGCCCCCGGCGCGCAGAAAACCGGCCGGAGAAACGAGGAGCGTCATGCAGGAACCCATCGCCCCCCTGGCGGCACCGCGGGCATCGACCCGCCCGACGGTCGAACGCCGCCGCCACCGCCGTGCGGGCGCCTGGAGCGTCGCCGCCTGCATGCTCTGCCTGTCGGTTGCCCCCTCGGCCGCCGCCCAGAGCGCCCAGACCGACGCGGCGCGCACGCCCGACGGGTACCGCGTGATTCCGCCCCTCGAGCAGGGGGTGCCCCCGGCCCCCCGGACGCGGATCGGCGCGGGAGCCGAAGCCGGCGCCGACGACACGGGGCCCCAGCGTTCGCCGCGGCGCTCCGAAGAAGTCTGGAGCCCGAGCGGCCAGCCGGCCGAAACCCTGATTCCCCGCACCGAGGGGAACGTCCTGACCGGCGACGGCGGCGAGGGGCGCCTGATGATCCTGCTCGACCCCGACGCCCCGGCCGAATCGCTCCCCCCCGAGGCCCGGCGCGTGTTTCCCGAAGGGCAGACGGGGGCCTTTTCCGTCGTCCCCCAGGTGACCCGCCCTGACGACGCCGTCATCGAGCTCGAGGGGACCCCCGGCGTGGCCGACGTTGCACCGACGGCGGGCGCGACCGCCGCCCCCGGCCCAGGCGGCGTCACGGCCGAGGCCCGGGCGCCCACAATCGTCATCCAGGTCTTCGGCGGCGGCGAGACCCGCACGCTCACCGGCGAGACCGGCGAGACCGGCGAGACCCTCGACCTGACGGCCGTCCCGACCCTGCCGGGAACCGCGGGCGGCTTGCCACCCGGCCTCGGCGTCCGGCCCCGGACGATGCCGACCGAGACCGAGCTTCCCGCGGCCCCCGTCCTGCTGCCCGGCGGCACGGGGGGGCTTCGCGGCGACGGCTTCGAAGAAGAGACGGCGGAGATACCCGCCGTGACCCGGCTGCCCGACGATGCCGCCCCAGGTAACCGCGACGCCCTGCTCCCGCAGAGCAACCCCTGGATCGCGCGCCAGCCCGGGGCGCTGCCGTGGGAGTTATTTGAAATCATTCCGGGAAGCCGGCCGGCAGGGGCCGTGGGCGACGAAGTCGTCCCCTACGACCCCGAAGAGCCCGACGCGCTCGACTATTCGCGCTCCGGCTGACCCGAAGGCTCCCCCCTGCCCCGTCGGAAACTTGTTTTCCGGCGGGGCTTTTTTTGTCTCCCCCGACGGCGCCCGGTGGCTCCCGGCGATTCCCGGTGCCGGCCGGAAGCGACCTGTGATACGATGGGGAACCCGGCCATGCGCATCGCCATCCTCTCGCGCAATCCCATGCTCTACACGACCCGCCGCTTCAGTGAGGCGGCGCGGCGCATGGGACACGACAGCATCGTGCTCGATCCGCTGCACTGCGTGCTGCGGCTCGACGAGCGCCCCCTCGTCATCCATCGGGGCAAGACGCTCGACCACGTTTCGGTCGTGCTCCCGCGCATCGGCAACTCGATCACCGAGTACGGGCTCGCCGTGGTCAACCAGTTCGAGCTGGCCGGCGTCGCGACCGTGAACTCGGCCGCGGGCATCGGCAACTCCCGCGATAAGCTGCGCTGCCTGCAGCTGTTGCGCCGCCACGACGTTCCCGTGCCGGCCACCGTCATGCTGCGCAGTCCCGAAGACATCGAGCCGGCCGTCGAGATCGTCGGCGGTACGCCGGTCGTGCTCAAGCTGCTCCACGGCACGCAGGGGATCGGCGTCATGCTCGTCGAAAACCTGAACAGCCTGCGCAGCATCGTGCAGGCCATGTGGGGACTCGGACAGAACCTTCTGCTGCAGCGCTACGTGCACGAAAGCGGGGGCCGCGACATCCGCGCCCTCGTGGTCGGCGACCAGGTGGTCGGCGCCATGCAGCGTCAGGCGGGGGCCCACGAGTTCCGCGCCAACCTGCACCGCGGGGGCGAAGGGGTGCCCATCGAGATTCCCCCCGACTGGGCCGAGGTGGCAGTGCGGGCCTCACGCGTCGTCGGCCTGCGCGTCTCGGGGGTCGACCTCATCGAGTCGGCCACGGGCCCCCAGGTGCTCGAGATCAACAGTTCGCCCGGTTTCGAAGGGCTCGAGAAGGCGACCCGCCGCGACGTCGCCCGCATGATTCTCGATCATGCCTTCACGCTGCCCGAGGGGGTGGCGCCGTGAGGCGGCGATGCGGCCGATGACCGATCCGTTCGTCATCGCCGGCGAATCGATCGCCCCGGGCGAGGCGCGCACGCTGCACCTGAAGCTGTCGGAGAACTACGGCAGCGTCGCCATCTACATGCCGTTCACGGTCGTGCGCGGCGCGCAGCCGGGCCCGGCGGTCTTCTTCACCGGCGCCGTGCACGGCGACGAAATCAACGGCATCGAAATCGTGCGCCGGCTCACCTACGCGCTTGAGCCCGACACGCTGCGCGGCACGGTGCTCTGCGTGCCGATCGTCAACGTACCCGGCTACAACAGCCGCAGCCGCTATCTGCCCGACGGCCGCGATCTCAACCGCATGTTCCCCGGCAAGAGCCACGGAAGCCAGTCGTCGCGCGTCGCGCACCTGCTCTACGACGGCATCGTGAGCCGCTGCCGCTTCGGCGTCGACTTCCACGCCGGGAGCGGCGGACGCCTCAACATGCCGCATGTACGCGCCGATCTTTCCCTCGACGACGTGCGGCTGCTCGCCCTCGCCTTCGGCACCCGGGTCGTGCTCGACGGCAAAGGGCAACGCGGGTCGCTGCGCCGCGAAGCCGGGAAGCGCGGCATCGCCACGATCGCCTTCGAGGCGGGCGAATCGGGGCGCTTCGAGCAGGAGAGCGTGCGCCAGGGGGTCGAGGGGGGGCTGCGTCTGCTGCGCGGGCTGCAGATGCTCCCGGGGCCGCCGCTCGAGCAGCCGCTGCAGGCGGTGGTGCGCAAAGGCGAGTGGCTGCGGTCAGAGCGCGGGGGAATCGTCGAGCTGGTCGTGCACCCCGGCGAGCTGGTCTCGCGCGGCGATCTCGTCGGCACGGTTTCGAATCCCTACGGCCGCGAGCTGGCCGACCTGCGCGCCCCTTTCGACGGCCTCGTCGTCGGCGTCACCGTCAACCCCCTCGTCAATCCGGGCAGCCCCGTCTGCCATCTGCTCGACCTTGCCGATACGCCCGCCGCGGTGCGCGAAGCCCTGCGCACTGCCCCCTGACCCGGCCGCCCGCCGTTGCCCGCCCGCCCGTCATAAGGCCCCCTTGTCTTGCGTGCATGTCGGCAGACTCGCACGATGGGGGCGAATCACGCTTCCGTGTTCAACTTTTTGCAAAGGAGTTGCACCCATGGCCGAAGTAGCCACACTCAACCTGGCGACGCGCGCGTTTCGCGACCGCATAAGCTGGGGTGCCATTACCGCCGGCGTCGTCATTGCCCTGGCCATTCAGGCCATGCTGGGCCTTCTCGGCCTCGGACTCGGATTCGGGGCCGTCGATCCCTATGCCGCGAGCCCGTTCGAGGGGCTCGGCATCGGCGCCATCGTCTATCTGGCCCTGACGCTCATCATCAGCCTTTTCGTAGGCGGCCTCGTCGCCGGACGCCTGGCGGGGATCAATGACCGGGCCGACGGCGCGCTCAACGGCGTGCTCGTCTGGAGCATCCTCGTGATTCTTTTTCTATTCACGGCGAGCGCCGTCTTCAGCTTCGCGCTGCGCAGCGCCACGACGATCGCAAGCACGGGCATCAGCGCCGCCTCCGGAGCGGCGGGTTCCGTCGATCAGCAGGCGGTTGCCGAAGCGCTGCTCCCCGAAGAGCAGCCGGCCGATCCGGCCGCGCAGCAGCCCGCGCAGCCGCCTCCGGCCCAGCAGGGGGAGGCAGGTCTTTCGCAGGAAGAAGCTGCCGACATTCTCGCCCAGAGCACAGGACTCGACCGCGACCAGGCGCAGCAAATCATCGCCCGACTGCAGCAGGAGGCCGGTGAGATTGACCTGGGGAGCGCCGCGCAGAGCGTGGGGCAACAGGTGCTGAGCGTCTCGAGCACGGTTGCCTGGGCGGCCTTCATCGTCTGGCTCGTGCTGCTGGGCTTCAGCGCGCTGGGCGGATTCGTCGGCGCGCCGAAGCGGGCGCACATGGTCACGGCGGTCTGACACCGGCCCGCGCAAGGCCGCTCTGTCGAGCGTCGGAGGGACGATCCCGGGCGGGATCGTCCCTTCTTTTTGCGGAATGGCTACGATCTCCGGCGCGCGATCACGGCCGCTTCAGGACCGAACCAGGCGGGCAGGCGCAGCGGGATCATGCCGTGCAGATAGGCCCAGCCCGACACGATCTCGAAGCCGTGCAGCTCGAGCAGCGCGCAGAGCTCGTGCAGGTGCAGCATGCCGACATGATGCTCCATGCGGTCGGGGATGGCGTAGAAAAGCTTGCGCACCCAGTTGTGATTCGGCGTCGTCAGATAGGCGGTGCCGCCGGGCCGCAGCACGCGGCGCAGCTCGTCGACCGCGCGTTCCTGATCTTCCCGCACGAGATGTTCGATGACATCGGTCATCATGACGCCGTCGAACGATCCGGCCCCGAAGGGGAGCGGCTCGCCGGCGTTGCCGACCGAAAACTTCGCTTCGGGCAGGCGCGTGCGGGCGACCTCGACGGCATGCGCCGAGATGTCATGGCCGTAGAGCGACGCCTTGCCCCGGAAGCGCTCGAGCAGAAACCCGTAGGCGCAGCCGACGTCGAGCAGCGTCTCGCCCTGAAAGTGGGGCGCATACGCCTTCGCGAGGTTGTCGAAGTAGCGGGTGAAATCCTTGTAGCCTCCCGATATCTTGTAGAAGAAGGAGTCCTTGCCGCTGAAATAGTCTTCGGTGTAGATCTTTTCGTAATCCATCGTGCAGTCTCTCCAGCATATCGGCCCGGTGCCTTCGCGGCAAATCGTGCTGTCGGCCTTCGCCCATGCGTGCGTGTACGCCGCGGTGGCCCTGTCGGCCTGGCTGGCGGGGCACCGCGCGGCCCCCGACGCCTCGCTGGCCGCGATCGGCCTCATCGTGCTCGCCTGGGCGGCGCTGTCTGCCTGGGAAGAATTCCATCTGCCCGACCCCCGGCTCGAGCGCGTTGAAGATTCGCCCTGGCGCCGGCGCGGCGCCCTCGCCCTGCGCGCCGTGCCGGTCTGCGGGGCCGTGGATGCGCGCCTCGCGCCCGTCGGCCTGCTTGCGGCGGGCGTGCTCGCCGTCGCGGCCGGCGGTGGCCTGCGCGTCAGCGCCGTGGTCGCGCTCGGGCGCTACTTCACGGCGCGCACCGGCGTCGTCGCCGGCCACCGCGTCGTCCGCACGGGTCCCTACCGGTGGCTCCGGCATCCGCACTATGTGGGGAGCGTCCTGCTCGCCGCCGGTACCGCGCTGGCCGCCGGATCCGCACTCGCCTGGGCGCCGGCCGCGTTCACGGCGCTCGCCGCCTGGCTTGCCGCCCGGCATGAAGAGGCCTTCCTGCGCAGACACCTGCCGGGCTACGCCGATGCGCGGCCGGAGGAATCCTGGTGACCTTGCCGAATGCTTCGCCGTCCGGCCCACCGACGGCCGATTGCTTCCCCTGCGGGGGGCTCTCGATAGCCGTCCTCGTGCGCGACGGCGCCGTCGCCGCCTCGGCGCTCGGCGTCGATGCCGAACGCACGGCGGCCGCCTGGCAGACCCGCTGGCCCGCCCTGCGAGCGGCGCCCCTTGCCGGCATACGCGAGGCCGTTGCGGCCTACTTCGGCGGCGACCCGTCGGCGCTGGGCGGCATTGCGCTATGGCCGCCCGAAGGGACCGCATTTCAGCAGACGATCTGGCGCCTACTGGCCGAGATTCCGTTCGGCCGCCTCGCGACCTACGGCGAGCTGGCCGCCCGGGCGGGAAATCCCAAAGGGGCGCGCGCGGTGGGCCAGGCCCTGAACCGCAATCCGCTGCCGCTGTTTCTCCCCTGCCACCGCGTGCTCGGATCGGGCGGCACGATGACCGGTTTCGGCTGCGGGCTGCCCGTGAAGGAAACGCTGCTGCGGGTCGAGGGGTGGCAGATTGCCGGCGGGCGGCTGCTCAATGCCCGTGGCCGTGGCCGAACAGCCGCAGAATGACGAAGAGGCCGATCCCGAGCAGGAAGGCGACAGTTACGCCCGATCCTTCATGCTTGCCTTCGTGGGCCTGGTGCAGCATGTCGGCCACGCCCACGTAGACGAACGTGCCCCCGGCGAACGCCGTCAGGAGATAGGACGTCGATTCCAGATCGATGGGCAGTTCTGCGAGCACGACCGTGGAGAGCAGCGTGCCGAGCGGGGTCGCGAAGGCCACCAGCGCCGTCAGCGCCAGAATCCGCGGGGCGCTGTAGCCCATGGCGAGCAGGAGCGCAGCGGCCACGAGCCCCTCCGGCAGCTCGTGCAGGACGACCCCGAGCGTCACCGGAGTCAGCAGGCCCGCCGGGGTCGCGGCGGCCGAGGCGATGGCCAGGCCGTCGACCAGCGAGTGGATCAGCAATCCGAACCAGGCCATGACGGTCAGACCGCCCAGCTCCAGCTCCCGCTCGTGATGCACGTCGTGCGGCAGTACGTACCGTTCCAGCAGATACATCACGAGAAAACCGACGACGACCGCGAACGGCGCCGCCTCGTTGCGTTCGAACGCCTCGGGCAGAATGCTGAGAAACGAAAGGCCGGTCAGGACGCCGGCCGTGAACGCGAGCAGCAGCGCGCGGTTCGCCGTCGACCACTTGCGGGCGGTAAGCACGAGGGCGCCGCCGAACAGTGTAGCCAGAGCGGCGAGCAGACTGGATTGGAGTGCGGTCATGGCGTAGAGAAAACCATTACCGTACCACAAATGGTATCGGCGACCAAGCGGCAGCCCCGCGGGACTGCACGCGTGGCGAGGAACCGCGCGTGCCGGTGCCGAAGCGCCGGAAGGTCAGCGGGCCGGAACGAGCCCCTTCTTGTCGAGCACTTCCCTGACGATCTGCAGCAGCTCGTTCTGCTTGATCGGTTTCGTCAGAAAGTAGTCGCAGCCGGCGCGCTCGCACCGCTCGACGTCTTCTCTGGCCCCCTTCGAGGTGACCATGATGATCGTCGTTTCGGCGAGCTTTTCGTTGCTCTTCACGAATTTGCAGACGACGTCGCCGTTCATTTCGGGCATCATCAGGTCGAGAAGCACGAGATCGGGGCGCTCGGTCTGAATCTTCTTCAACGCTTCGGTGCCGTTCTTGGCCTTGACGACGTCGCATCCCGTGCGGCGAAGAAGAATTTCTTCGAGCTTCAGGACGACTTCGAGATCATCGGCGATGAGAATCTTGCCTACACGCATGCAGGGAACCGTCGAGTATCACCAGGCCGGCTGGATCGGCACAGGCGTGAAAATGAGGATGAATAGAACGACGCAGCACCATGCCAGCGCGCGCCGCCAGGGACCGAGCGGCTCGGGATCCATCGGCGGATGCCGAACCCCGAGCCACCCCACCAGACCGGCCCACACGAACCAGCCCGGCCACCCCAGAAAGCCTAACACCAACAGCAGGGGAATGACAAGCTTGGGCAGTGCGCGAAAGCGCGCCCCCAGCAGCGCATAGGCCACGTGGCCGCCGTCGAGCTGCCCCACGGGCATGAGGTTGAGCACGGTGAGAAAGAGCCCGACCCAGCCGGCGAAAGCGACCGGATGCAGATCGACGCTCGCCGCCGGCGCATCGGCGACCAGCCCGACGACCCCCTGCACGAGCAGCGAATCGCCGAGAATCAGGTAAGGTCCGCCCAGCGCGCGCGCGAACCATTCGGCCGAACCGGTCTGCCACCAGTATACCGAGGCGTCCCAGAGCGAATAGGTTTCGAGGCGGCCCGCCAGCGGCAGCGCCTCAGACCACCGGGCCCCGAGGGCGAGCAGCGCGACCGAGACGACGAACCCGGCGAGCGGACCGGCGATGCCCACGTCAAACAGTTCGGCCCGCGTCGGCCGGCGGGGAAACCGCATCTGAATGACGGCGCCGAAGGTGCCCACGATCGGCGGGCCCGGAATGAAGTACGGCCAGCTCGGATTCAGCCCGTGCCGCCGGGCGACCACGAAGTGCCCCATCTCGTGCGTGCCCAGGGCGAGCAGAAGCGGCACGGCGAAAGTCCACCCGTTCGCGAAGAGTTCTCCGAACGTTTCGAACGCCTTGCCCGACATGACGGCGCCCGCATAGTGCGTCGTGAGCACGGTCAGCAGAAACAGGCCGATGTTGGTCCAGGGGATGCGTTTCAAATGCGCGCCACCGAGATGACCCCTTTGACCTTCTCGACGGCGTGCATGACGTCGTGCAGCTGGCGGGTGTCGCGCACGGTGACCTCGAAGGTGCCGTAGGCCTTGTCGTCGCGGGTCGTGCGGATCTGGGCGGTGCGGATGTTAACCGAGGTCGCCGAGATGCTCTTCGAGATGTCGGCAAGAATGCCCGGCTTGTCGACGCAGAGCACGCGGATGCGCACCGGCCGGCCCGCGTTCACGGTCTCCTTGCCCGAGCCCCACTCTACCTCGATGCGCCGCTCCGGATCGGATTCGAGCGCCGTCGGGCATTTGCGGCTGTGTACGGTGACGCCGCGGCCGCGCGTGATGAAGCCGGTGATCTCGTCGCCCGGAATCGGGTTGCAGCAGCGGCCGAAGCGCACGAGCATGTCGTCGATTCCCTTGACCACGACCGGGCTCGACGTCTGCCGTCCGGTGACCTTCTTGACCAGCTTCTGAAAGGCGCTCTCTTCGGGGGGCTCCTTCTGCAGCTTGTCTTCGGGAACGATGCGCGCGAGAACACGCGAAACCGGTATCTTGCCGAAACCCACCGACGAGAAGAAGTCGTCGATCGTCTTGTGGCCGAACTGATCGGCGACGGCCTGCAGCGAATCGTCCTTGATCATGCGGCTCAAGCTGATCTCGTAGCGCTTGAGCTCCTTCTCGAGGAGATCGTGGCCGAGCTGGCGGCTGCGCTCCCGTTCGGCCTTGCGCACGTAGTAGCGGATCTTCTGCCGGGCATGGCTCGTGCGGGCGACCTTGAGCCAGTCTTTCGAAGGCTTGGCCGTCGTGCTCGTGAGGATCTCGATCGTGTCGCCGTTCTTGAGCTCGTAGCGCAGCGGCACAATCTTGCCGTTGACCTTGGCCCCCACGCAGTGATCACCCACCTCGGAGTGCACCTTGTAGGCGAAATCGATGGGGCTCGCGCCTTTGGGAAAACTCTTGACGTCGCCGTTCGGCGTGAAGACGTAGACCTCATCGTCGAACAGATCGACCTTGACCGATTCGAGGAATTCGATCGGATCTTCGACGTTCTTGTGGAACTCGACGAGCTGGCGCAGCCACGCGAACTTGGAGCCATCGTTGGTTTCGAGATCGGCCCCCGATTCCTTGTACTGCCAGTGCGCCGCGACCCCGGTCTCGGCCACGCGGTGCATCTCTTCCGTACGAATCTGAATCTCGACGCGCTGCCCGCCGGGGCCGATGACGGTCGTGTGCAGGCTCTGGTAGCCGTTGCCCTTGGGCATGGCGATGTAGTCCTTGAACCGCCCGGGCACCGGTTTCCACAGCGAGTGGATGATGCCGAGCAGCTCGTAGCAGTCGCGCACCGTCTTCGTCACGATGCGAAAGGCAATCAGATCGTAGACCTGCTCGAAGGTGAGCCGGTAGCGCTCCATCTTCTGGTAGATGGAGTAGAAGTGCTTCGGCCGTCCGGTGATTTCGCCTTCGATCTTGTGGGCCTCGAGGGCGCGGCGCAGGATGTTGACGACATCCTCGATGTACTTCTCGCGCTCCTTCTTCTTGGTCGCGACCTTTTCCTTGAGCTCCTGAAAGGATTCGGACTTCGTGTACTTGAGCCCGAGGTCCTCGAGTTCGCTCTTGAGGATGTTGATGCCGAGGCGGTTGGCCAGCGGGGCGTAGATGTCGATGGTTTCCTGTGCGATGATGCGCTGCTTCTCGGGCGCCAGGTATTCGAGCGTGCGCATGTTGTGCAGGCGGTCGCACAGCTTCACGATGATGACGCGGATGTCTTCGGACATCGCGAGCAGCATCTTGCGGAAGTTTTCGGCCTGGTTTTCGGTCTTGCTGCGGAACTCGACCTTCGAGAGCTTCGTGACCCCCTCGACGAGCTGCGCGACCGACTGGCCGAACATCTGCTCGATCTCTTCCTGGGTCGCGTAGGTGTCTTCGACGGTGTCGTGAAGCAGCCCGGTGACCACCGAGTCGGTGTCCATCCGCAGGTCGGCCAGCAGGGCCGCCACGCCGAGCGGATGCGTCAGATAGGGCTCGCCCGAAAGGCGGGTCTGCCCCTGATGGACTTTGGCGGAAAAGACGTAGGCCCGTCGGATCTGCTCGACATCGGCTTGCGGGTTGTAGCTCGTCACCCGATCAATGATGTCATCCAGCCGAATCATAGCCTGTACGCTCACGGCCGCGCGGGCTTACGCCGCGGTTCCGCGGCCGGAACCTGAACTCTCCTGAAATACGAAGGGGAGACCGACGCCCGTTACGAACGGTCGGGCTGCTGATCCGGCAATTCAATCAGAATCTTGCGGGCGGCAATCTCGCGCAGCGAGGTCACGATCGGCTTGTTCGTGGATTTCACGAGCGGGCGCGAGCCCTTCAGGATCTGCCGCGACCGGCGGCTGGAAACCAGAACCAGGGCGAAACGGTTATTCACGTTCCGCATGCAGTCTTCGACGGTGATACGAGCCATGGTACTCCCGTAATTTGGATAACTTATAGAATATCAGCACGGGTGCGCCGGTGCAATGCGGTCTGCCCGGCCGTTCCGGCCCCGCTCCCCTCCCCGCTCGCCCCCGGGTTCACCCCGGATGGCGTCCGGGCGGCTACTCGGCGCAGGTCCGGGGTGCCATCGCGGCGATCCACTCGCGCACCAGGGCGACCCCCTCTTCGTGGGCGACCGAGCGCCCGAGCTCGGGCATCATGATCCCCGGATCGTTCGATTCCATGCGGAACACCAGAATCGAAGCGTCGGGGTCTCCCGGAACGATGTCATAGTGCAGGCCTCCCGAGCCGCGCCCCGCCGCCACCGGCGTCTTGCAGATGCCGTAGCTCGTCTGCTGATCGACGGTGCGCTCGGTCACGGGCGTCGGACTCCACTCGAGCATGAGCCCAGAAGTGCGCGCCGGGCCGCGCGGGTTGTGGCAGTGGGCGCAGTTGATGTCGAGGTAGGCCCGGACCCGTTCCTCCACATCGGCCGCCGTGTCGAAGGCGTCGAGCGCCGGCGGCGTATCGGTGACACCCGAAAGGTAACCGGCCTGCACCCAACGGTCGATCTGATTGGCGACGGCGCCGCCGAAGTCGGCCTCTGCGTTCAGGAAGCGCGCCTTGGGGCCGATGGGACCCATGTGGCCGGTCGCTTCGTGGCACCCCTTGCACTGGTTTCCGTTCGGGACGAGGTAGTCGATGTCGACCGTGCTGCCGTCGCCGTACTCGAGCGTCACGGGCACGCTGAGCCCCGCCGGATCGTAATAGGCCTCGGTCTGCTCGTCGTTCCAGACGTACGGCAGGCCCCGCCAGCCTTCGGGGTAATGAACGAGAAGACGCGTTTCGATCACGTGCACCCCCTCATCGGGAGCGGCATAATTCAGGGGATAGGCAAAGGTCTTCAGCAGGACCGTGCCGACCGGAAACGTGAAGGTGGCGTCGGTCGAGAACGACGCGGCCTCGCCCTCGGGCATCCAGACGGCGCGGAACTTGTGGGCGTAATCCGTGAACAGCGGCGTGCTCATGTCATAGGGAACGACGCCGTCGGCATGCGTCACCACGCCGTCCTGCAGACTCATGAAGTGGTAGCTCGAAAGCTTCGCGCAGGGTTCCTGCGCGAGATCGAGCCCCGGCGCGTCGGACGTCACCATGCAGTGTTCCGCGGCCAAGTCGCCCACTGGCTCCGGCGCCGGGGGCTCTCCCGCGCACGCCATCAGACCCACGGCCAGCAGCGCCGGCCATCCCCACATGCTCCGCATGGCCCCTCTCATTCCCCCGGAATCGTGACCGCGTCCAGCCGCGGGTGGGTACAGTCGAAGGCCTTGATGTCGTCGATGAGCGTCCCGAAATCGAGCCCTTCGGCTTCAAGGCTCACCATGTCGGCGTCGCCGTTGTCACGCACGCAGATGCGCGCCGCGTCTGGCAGGACGCCGCCGTGGGCGGGATTCTTGTTGCCGTCCCAGACGATGTCGGGGAACGTCTGTACGCGCAGTTCGGCCATGATGCCGAGCACGTTGATGTTCTCCTTGTCGGGATTCTGCCCGCCGCCGACGAACGAGTTGCCGTGAACGGAAATCGTTTCGGGATAAGGATAATATTTCGGCGACTCTTCGGTGATCTTCGAGTTGAAGATCACATAGCTGGCGATGATGAAGTTCGCCGAGTCGTTGTCCTTGAAGGTGTTGTCGAAGATTTCGATGAGTGAGTTCGAGAGCAGCATGAACCCGGTGCCGGTCGGCACCTCGCCCACGATGTTGCCCTCAGGGGCGAAGTTCTTCGTGTTGTTGTTCTCCGACACGTTGTTGTAGACGCGGATGTTCGCGCCGTTGGGCACCTGCAGGCCGGGCAGCGAGAAAACCAGCAGGCCGCCCGTGTTGTTGCGGGCCACGTTGTCGAAGACATCGGCGCCGATGGAGTTTTCGATCTCGATGCCGGCCACGTTGTACTCGGCGCGGCTGTTCTTGACGATGATGTTGTGCGACTGCCCGACGTAGATACCGGCGTCCGAGGCGCCGATGGCGACCGAGCCGTCGATGACCACGTTCGTACACTGGACGGGATAGAGGCCGTAAGCGCCGTTTTCGGGATCGGGACCGTTCGTCCACTCCACGCGCACGCGGCGAAACGCCACGTTGGTGCTCCCTTCGACCTTGATGGAGTCGCCGACGGTATCTTCAACTGCCAGGTCTTCGATCGTGAAGTCGTCGGCCGTCACGAGAATCCCCTCGCTGCCCGACGTCTGGTTCTTGAAGGTGAGGATGGATTTGTCCATCCCCGCCCCGCGAATCGTCACCCCGTCGACGTCGAGCGAGAGCGCCGCATCGCCGCGGTCGACGGCGACGCTGGTGGCCCGCAGGCGGTAGTCGCCCGCGGAGGGGT
>JAWLHK010000033.1:0-27335 GCA_041690355.1 bacterium
GCTTGCGGGGATCCTGCGGCCCGCCGGGGCCCCGCTGCGGGCCGACGACACCCCCATCGCCGTGTTTCCCGACGGCGTCTACTACGCCATCGAGTCGTTTCCCGGCCGGTTCCGCGACGAGGCAGATCGGATTGTGGCCGTGGGCGCGCCGGGCGAACCCGAGGCTTCGTGGGCGCTGCTCCCCCAGACCGAGTCCACCGCCGCCTGCGCGGGCGCGGGGCGGCGCTGGGACGGCGCCGCCTATCTGGCCCGCGACACCGTGCGCTGCCTGGGGCTGCAAGAGCCGGAGGGGCTGCCGCTCATCGTGAGCCGGCCCGATTTTCTGCTGGACTTCGTGGCGCCGCCGGGCGACCGGCTGCGGGTGGTCATCGACGCGGGGCACGGGGGGCATGACGGGGGCGCCCGGTCGCACGGCGGCGCGGCCGAAAAGGACATCACGCTCTCGCTCGCGCGCCTGTTCGTCGAGCGGCTCGCGCGGCAGCCGGGTTTCGAGGTCTATCTGACGCGGACCGAAGACGAGTACCTGACGCTCGCCCAGCGGGCTGCCGTCGCCAACCGCGTGCAGGCCGATCTCTTCGTGAGCATCCACTGCAACTCGGGCCGGCGCGAGGCGGCGCAGGGGGTCGAGGTCTTCATCGCCGGCCAGACCGCCGACGATCGCGAGGCCGCGCTGCTGGCCGCGACCGAGAACGCCGCGGCGGCCGACGCGCCCATCGCGCGCAGCGACACCGAGGCGGTGCTCGCCGACCTGGCCGTGGCCGATCAGCTGCAGCACAGCGCGAAGGCGGCCGGCGCGGTGCTGCGCACGGTGACCGAAGCGCTCGGCGCCGAGAGCCGGGGCGTCAAACGCGCCCCCTTCTGGGTGCTGCTCGGGTCGAACATGCCGAGCATGCTCATCGAAACCGGATTTCTCACCAATGCGGCCGAGGCCGAACTCCTGCAGGACGACGCCTATCGCGCCCGCATGGCCCAGGCCTTTGCCGACGCCATGGCCGGCGTGCGCGAGTCGCTGCTACATCGAAGGGTACGAAAGCAACATGGTTCCTACGTCAACTCGGGTCCCGGGGGCCCTGCGCCCGCTGCGGCTCACGGCGAACTGGCTGCGCCACGCTGAGGCGAGCTGCCTGATCGAAATCGGCAACACGCGCGTCATCGCCGCGGCCACGCTCGACACCGGCGTGCCCCCCTTTCTGCGCGGCACGGGGCGCGGCTGGATCACGGCCGAATACGGCATGCTGCCGCGCAGCTCGCCCGAGCGCATCCAGCGCGAGGCCGCCAGGGGAAAACAGACGGGACGCACGGTCGAGATTCAGCGCCTCATCGGCCGCGCCCTGCGCATGGCGGTCGATCTGGAAAAGCTGGGCGAATGCACGATCACGATCGACTGCGACGTGCTCGACGCCGACGGCGGCACGCGCACGGCGTCGGTCACGGCCGGCTACGTGGCGCTGCACCTGGCGGTCGCCAACGCGATGGCGAAGGGAACGCTGACGGTCAACCCGCTCCTCGACGAGGTCGCGGCCGTGAGCGTCGGCATCGTCGGCGGGCAGCCGCAGCTCGATCTCGATTACGCCTGGGACAGCACGGCCGACGTCGACATGAACGTCATCATGACGGGGTCGGGCAAGCTCATCGAGATCCAGGGGACGGCCGAGCACGCGCCCTTCAGCGAAGGCGAGCTGGCCGCGCTGCTCGCGCTCGCGAAGAAAGGCTGCGGCGAGCTGGTCGCGGCGCAGCGGGCGTGCCTGGCGCAGGCCCTGGGAGAACCGGGTTCTCCGAGGGGCGCATGACGGCCGGCGGCGCCCGGCCGGTGCTCGTGGTGGCCACGGGGAATATGGGGAAGCTGCGTGAAATCCGCGCGCACCTGGAAGGCGTTCCCCTCGACGTCCGCTCGCTGGCGGATTTTCCGCCCATGGCTGCACCCGAAGAGGATCAGGATACCTTCGAGGGGAATGCGCGCCTCAAGGCCTGCTACTATGCGGAACGACTGGGCGCGTGGGTGCTCGCCGACGACAGCGGGCTCGAGGTCGACGCCCTCGGCGGGGCTCCCGGCGTGCACTCGGCGCGCTATGCGGGCGAGCAGGGGAACGACGAGGCGAACAACGCGCGCCTGCTGCGTGAGCTCCACGGAGTTCCCGACGAGAAGCGTACCGCCCGGTTCCGCTGCGTTCTCTGCATCACGGGCGAAGGCCTGCCGGGCGGCGAGCGCTGCTTTTCGGGCGTCGTCGAAGGGCGCATCCTGCATGCGCCGCGCGGAACGGATGGGTTTGGCTACGATCCGCTCTTCTTTCACGAAGCGCTGGGCTGCACGACGGCCGAAATTCCCCTCGCCGAGAAGAACCGCATCAGCCACCGGGGCCAGGCCCTGGATGACCTGCGAGCATATCTTGAGTTACGAGTGACGAGTGACGAGTGACGAATCAGGGGCGATTTATAATTGACGATTTACGATTGACGATTTGTCCGAAAGGACTTGTGCAGAGTGGTCCTAGCCTCGTTGGCGCTCAGCGCTTGGTGCTTGGCGCTTACCCCCCCCCTCGCTTTGCCTGCCTTCGTTCGGGCCCTTGCTTCTCAGGAATCAGGAATGAGGAATCAGGAATCAAGCGCGGCGCGGGAGGCCGATTCTTGCACGAATGGCCGCGCTTTGGTATGCTAATCGTTTCGCCTTGGCGCGTGTCCTGCGCCGCAGGCAGGGCTCTTTGACAGCATTGACGGGGCGTGGCGCAGCCCGGTAGCGCGTCTGCTTTGGGAGCAGAATGTCGGAGGTTCGAATCCTCTCGCCCCGACCATCTTGCACCCGTGCGGGACGCGATCCGAAAAGGCCGGGTGGTCCGAGAAACCCGTGGCGAAGAACAGGCGCCCGTAGCTCAGTTGGACAGAGCAACGGCCTTCTAAGCCGTGGGTCAGAGGTTCGAATCCTCTCGGGCGCGCCATTACCGCCGCCGTGCCGACGCGCCGTTCGCGCGAAGCATCGCGGGGTTTGTACGTTTTGTGGTGGCTTTAGCTCAGTTGGTAGAGCGCCAGGTTGTGGTCCTGGATGTCACGGGTTCAAATCCCGTAAGTCACCCCAGTTTTTTCCGGTCCCCTTCGGCCCGTGAGCGAAGCAGCGCGCCCTTAGCTCAGCTGGATAGAGCATCAGGCTTCGAACCTGAGGGTCGGGGGTTCGAATCCCTCAGGGCGCACCAGTTTTCGACCGGCAGAGTTTTTCCGTGCGGCGCCGCCGTTCGGATGGTAAAATAAAGAGATATCCTGACTTGGGCCGTTAGCTCAGTTGGTAGAGCAGCTGACTCTTAATCAGCGGGTCCAAGGTTCGAGCCCTTGACGGCCCACCAAGTCGAAAGCGGGGTTTCGCGAAAGCGGAACCCCGCTTTTTTTGTGCGCGGAGCGGGCAGGGGGGATGCAGCCGCGGGCCCGGGCGGGACTCCATTCCCGTCGCCTCCTTGCGTCGCCGGTTCCCTCCCGGCATGCCTCCGGCGAAGAAATATCGCGCCGCCCTGAGTTCTTCATTGTCCAGCAGCGGGCGAATTGCTATGATCTGGAGCGCTCTGCTCCATGACGGTCAGCGGAGCCGAAAGGTTCCCCATGCGATATCTTCTGCTTGCGCTCACGTTGACGGCCGTCGCGGCGGCCGGGTGCCGTTCGGAGACCGAGGCGCCGGGCGGCCCCCGCCTGGTCGAAGTCGCCCCTGCTGCGGCGGCGCCCGGAGATCTGGTCACCGTGATCGGAAGCGGACTTGGACGTTCCGGGATGCTCTTTCTCGGCGACGTGCGTGTGGAGGCGTCGTCATGGTCTGACCGCGAAATCCACGTCACGGTGCCGCCGCTGCCGCCGGGGACGGTCACGCTCTTCGTGGTGACCGGTGAGAAGAGCAACGAACTCGAGTTTGAAGTGCTCGAGGCGCCGGCCGCGCGGCCCCCGTCCCTCACGTCGGTGGCCCTGGGCGCCGGCCCCTTCTACACGAACGATACTCTCGTCGCGAAGCCCGCGGGGTGGAAGAGCGAGAGCGGCGCCGAGCCGGACTATGCCTACGCCTGGTCGGTCAACGGCACGGCCGCCGTGGGGTTCGGCGATTCGCTCCCCGGGTACGCGTTTCAGAAGGGTGACCGCGTTCAGGTACGGGTGACCCCGCGCGAAGGTGACCGCGAGGGCGAACCGGTCGACTCGAACACGATTGTCATCGCGAACGCCCGTCCGGTGGTCGACAGCGTGCGGCTCGGCGCCGGCCCGGTCGACGTCACGGGAACCTTGACCCTGGCCGGCGTCGGCGTCAGCGATCTCGACTATGACGTGATTACGCTCGCCCATCAGTGGGTCGTCAACGGCACGCCACTGCCCTCAGAGACCGGCGCCACGCTGGCCGCCGCCGGCTTGGCCAAGGGCGATTCCGTCCTCCTTCGCGTGCGCCCCTTCGACGGCGAAGACCATGGGGCGTGGGTCGACTCCGGCGCCATCGTCATTCAGAACGCGGTTCCCGCGGTCGCCGGCGTCACGTTCGCGGCCGACGGATACACGGCCGGCGAGGCGGTGATCGCGGTTCCCCACGGCGCAACCGATCCGGATGGCGACGCCCTGAGCTGGCAGTTCGCGTGGACGCGGGACGGCGTGGCGCTCGACGGTGTCGAGACCGATACGCTGCCCGGCGGCCTGACCACGCGGGGGAGCACGGTGGCGGTGCGCGCGCGGCCGTTCGACGGCGAAAGCTACGGCGAGTGGAGCGAGAGCGCGCAGACGGTCATCGCCAATGCGCCGCCGGCTCTCGCGTCCGTTTCCATCGCCGGCGGACCGTTTCAAACCGACGATACCCTGACGGCCGTTCCGTCGGGGTGGAGCGACGCCGACGACGATACGCCCGGGTACGAATTTGCGTGGACGGTGAACGGCCTTCCGGTCCCCGGCGAAATTGCGGCGACGCTCGGGGGGAACCGGTTCGAGAAGGGAGACGTCGTCGCAGTCGCGGCCCGCCCGTTCGACGGGCTGAGCTTCGGAGCCTGGGTGGACTCTGTGCCGGTCGTGATCGAAAACTCCCCGCCCGCATTTCCGCAGTTCGCTTCGGCCGTGCTCGGCAGCGGGTATGGCGCTGATGCGGTGATCGGCGTTCTCGTGACCGGGTGGAGCGATCCGGATGGCGATGTGCCCGGATATCGTTTCGAATGGTCGGTGAACGGCACGGCCGTTACCGATGTGGCCGATGCAGCCCTGAGCGGAGAGTACTTCGCCCGGGGAGACGTCGTGCGTGTGCGCGTCTGGCCGTTCGATGGCGAGTCAAGCGGCGATCCCATCGACAGCAACGAGACGGTCATCGTGAATTCCGCCCCGCGGTTGACGGCCGTGACGCTCGGCGCGGGCCCGTTCCGCACCGAGACCACGTTGTCACCGGCGGAACTTCAGGTCGAAGATCCGGACGGCGATGCGCTGACGTTCGCCTACCGGTGGAGCGTGAACGGCTCTGCGCTGGCGGTGACCACGGCTTCGCTGGATCCTTCGTGGTTCCACAAGGGCGATACGGTCACCGTCGCCGTGCAGGCGTTCGACGGCGCCGCCTACAGCGAGTGGCTGGAGAGCGCCGCCGTCACCATCGTCAACACGCCGCCGACCCTCGCCTCAGCCTCGCTGGGCACGGGCCCGTTCCGCACGAACGATACGCTCTCGGTCACGGTGTCGGGGTGGTTCGATGCGGATGGCGATACGGCCGGCTACGGGTACGCGTGGTTTGTGAACGGCGTCACGGTCGCCGGCGAGACCGCGGCGTCGCTGAGCGGAACGCATTTTTCGCGCGGAGACGAGGTCGTCTGCGCGGTCACCCCCCACGACGGCGAGGAGAGCGGAATCGCGGTGCTCTCCAATTTCGTCCCCATCGACAACACGCTGCCCGAGGCCCTGGCCCTCTCGCTGACGCCGGCTACCGCGTATACGACGACGGATCTCATTGCACAGTGGACCTTCGCCGACGACGACCAGCAGGTCGACGCCGGAAGCGCGGTGCGCTGGTTCCGTAACGGGACCCGCGAGAACACGCTCGATGACGAGCTGGCCCTCCCGGCGGCGCAGACGGCCAAAGGCGAAGTCTGGCACTTCGAAGTGACCCCCTGGGACGGCATCGACTGGGGGGCCACGGTGACCTCGTCTGCCGTCCTCATTCTGAATACGCCGCCGACGCTGGCCGCGTTCAGCATCGGCGAGGGGCCCTTCTACCGCGATTCGGTCCTCTCCGTGCCACCCCTCACGGCCGAAGACCTCGACAACGACGGGCAGACCTACGTCTACCGGTGGCTGGCCGACGGCACCGAGGTCGGCACCACGTCGACGCTGTCGGGGGCGGTGCTGACCCGGGGCACGGCAATCCAGGCTGCCGCGCGTGCGTTCGATGGCGAGGCCTACTCCGAGTGGGCCTACGGTAATGTCGTCACCATTGCAAACAGCCCCCCGTCGATCACCGGCGTGACTCTGAGCGCGGCGGTCCTCGGCGCCGGCGATCCGATTGCTGTCGCCGGCATCTTTGGCTGGCAGGATATCGACGGCGACACCCCTGGCTATACCTATGAGTGGTACGTCAACGGCGGCCTTGTGGCCGATGTCGCCGCGTCCGCATTCCCCGCCGGGAGGCTGGCCGAGGGGGATGAGATTTTCGCGCGCGTGCGCCCGGCCGACGGCATCGACACGGGCAACCCTGTGGACAGTGCCGTCTTGCTGGTTCTCCCGCGCCCCGCCATCGACAGCCTCAGTGCCTCCGCAAGCTACTACCCGGCGATCGTGACGGCATCGGGCCAGAACTTCGGTGCGGCACAGGGGACCGGCCAGGTTCTCGTGGGCGGCGTCGCCGCCGCGATTGTCAGCTGGTCGTCGACGGTCATCGAATTCACGGTTCCCCCCGGCGCGCCGGGCGGCGCTGTCGAGGTCATCGTCCGCGCCGACACGGGGCTCGAGAGCGCGCCTGCGGGCTTGACGCTTCTGCCGCGCCTCGTCGCGGTTACGCCGTCTGCGGGATGGACGAATGCCACCGTCGCGGCAACGGGGTATCACTTCGGATCGCCGCAGGGGTCCGGCGAACTGCATTTCAACGGGGCTCCTGCGGCGGTATTCGCCTGGTCGAACGCGGCGATCGATTTCCAGGTGCCCGTCGGCCTTGCTTCGGGGACCTATGACGTCGCCGTCCAGAGCGGGGTCGCCTTCAGCAATTCCGTTACCTTTGCGATCATCCCCACGCCGCTCGAAACTCCGGTGAACCTCACGGCGGTCTCGGGGGCGGTCGGCGAAGCGACCGTCACCTGGGACGATACGAATTGGGCGGAATCCGGGTATCAGGTGGAACGCAGGACGACCGACTCCACGTTCACCGTTGTGGCGACCTTGCCGGCCGATTCCGCGCTCTTCCAAGATACCGGACTCATGCCGGGCGCGGAGTATACGTATCGCGTCATCGCTTTCAACGGACCTGAACTGTCGCCGTACAGCAACGCGGATACCGCAACGGTGCGCGGCGGAACGTTTGCACCGGTGTCGCTGGCGGCAGGGGGCAATCACACCTGCGCCATTGTCGAAGACGGTCGCGTGCGCTGCTGGGGGTGGAACTATCACGGGCAGCTCGGCGACGGGACCACGGAGCGTGCCCCTGTGGCGACGACGGTGAAGGGAATTTCCGGCGTGGTGCAGCTTGCCGCCGGTTCCAATCATACCTGTGCCCTTACCGGCGATGGCGCCGTAACCTGCTGGGGCGAGAATTCATTCGGCCAGTTGGGCAACGGAACGCAGATTGGAACGCTGACGCCGATGGCGAGTTCCTTCACCGCGGGGGTCGAAGCCATCACGGCAGGCGACTATCATATGTGCGCCCTTCTGCAAACCGGGGCGTTGCATTGCTGGGGGGATAATGCATACGGCCAGCTTGGCGACGGGAGTACTACAACCCGCACCTCACCTGTGACCGTGAGCGGCTTGAGCTCCGGCGTCGCCGGCGTTGATGCGGGAGGCATTCATACCTGCGCGGTTCTGGATACGGGCGGCGTGAAGTGCTGGGGATACAACGGCGGGGGACGTCTCGGAAACGGCTCGACGGCCACCAGTTACCTGCCGGTGAACGTGTCGGGCCTCAGCGGTGCGACGGCGGTATCTGCCGGCGGGAGTCAATCGTGTGCAATCGCCGGTGGGGCGCTCTATTGCTGGGGGCTGGGCGGGCTGGGCCAGACCGGCGACGGCGCGTACACGAACCGAAACGTGCCCGTGAGCGTTCTCGGCATGGGTTCGGGCGTCACGCAGATCACGACGGGGACATTGCACACCTGCGCGCTGAAATCCGACGGAGCCGTGTATTGCTGGGGTTACAACTCCAACGGACAGGTGGCCGACGAATCCTTTGCCAAAACCGGTTTCCCCTTCCGGGTCGCGCTGCCGCTGCGCACCAGTGCCGTATTCGGCGGCGACTACCATACCTGCGCCCTGCAGGTGACTGGCGAGGTCGACTGTTGGGGGATGAACAGCGAGGGTGAACTGGGCGCCGATTACCTCTCGGTGCGGGGCGCGCCCGCGCCGGTGGTCGGCACCGAAACCCCCGCCGCGCTGTTCGCCGACGCCTTTGACAGCGGCACGGCCGACGCGGCAGACTGGGCGCTCCTGCAGGGCGACGCCGCCGTCTCCGGCCTTTATGCCCACTCGGCCTCCTATGCGCTGACCCTCGGGGCCGGCGGATCGGCAAGTACGGTCCTCTTCGATGCGAGCAGCTGCGCGCAGGGGGTGCGCTGGCAGTATTACGGCAAGCGCGGCCCCGAGGCGCCCGGAGCCGACGTGGCGCTTCTGCTCCGCTATCGTCCTTCGGCCGGGGGGTGGCTGACCGCAGACGAATGGAGCGGCTCCGGCGGCGTGGATTCGGATTTCATCTTCCGTACCGGCACGCTCCCCGGCGACGCCGCCCACACCGAGCTCCAGTTCGAATTCTCGAACTCGTCGGCAACGGCCGGCCAGGACCACTTCCGGGTCGACGATTTCGTGGTCGAGTGCGCCGAGCCTGCGCCGCAGTACCCGGTCTCGGTCTTCTATGACGACATGGAGGCCGGCGACAATGGGTGGGCCGCGGTGTCTCTGGCGGGTACCATCAAGTGGCACCGTATCGCGGAGCCGACCTGTTCGCCGAGCGCCTCTTCGCCGAGCGCAAGCTGGTACTTCGGTACCGATGCCACCTGTTCCTTTGCCGCCACCAACCGCGTGGCCGGCCGGCTCATTTCGCCGCCGGTCTTCGACCTGGTCGAAAATGCGGAGCTGAGTTTCCATTGGCGCAAGGGCACCGAGTGCACCTCCTGCGATTACGACAAGGCGACGGTGCAGATTTCGGCCGACCAGGGGGCGACCTGGACGCAGGTTCTGCAGGTGAACTACAACTCGGCCTCCTGGCTGCCGATGACCGGGATCAGTCTCGCCGCCTGGGCGGGTCAAGATATTCGCATCGGCTTCAAGTTCGACAGCGTCGACGGGGCTTCAAACTCATTTCTCGGATGGATGATCGACAACGTCCGCATCGCCGGCGCGGCCACAACGCCGTTGACGGTGGGGAACATGAGCGACACCACGGCAACTTATCCCTCGACTGTCACGGTTTCGGGGACTGGGTTCGGTTCGGTGCAGGGGACCGGCAGCGTTACGGTCGGCGGGGTTACGGCGACCATTGTCAGTTGGTCTGACACGTCGATCGAATTCCAGATTCCGAATGGCGCCTCTCTCGGCGAGCAGACCGTCGTGGTAACCAACGACAGCGGCGCGTCGGCGTCCGGCACGACGCCGATCTCGATCGTGCCGGCGATCTACGCGGTGACCCCGTCTTCGGTCGCCCCTGGAGAATCGGTCACGTTGTCCGGCTGGAACTTCGGCACTTTGGACGACTCGAGCCAGGTGATGATCGACGACGCATTCATCAGCCCCGATTCGTGGGGTAACGTGAGCATCACTTTTACGGTTCCGCTCGAGGCCGCCGAGCAATCGTACTCCGTCGTCGTGGTCGTCGGCGGCCAGACCAGTAATGCACTGACCCTCACGGTGGCGGTGCCGGCGGTTATTCCGACCCGAAAGGTGGCCGTCATGTGGCAGTGGGGTGCGAGCGCCCCCTCCTATTTCGCGGGGACGTTCGTCAACGAAGCTTCAGCATTCGAGACCGTTTACAATGCCGACCCCGAGGGGCGCTTCGAGGCGACCGTCGTCGCGAATTTCGATTTCCTGTGGGCCTACGACGTGCTCGTCCTGCCTGACGAGCCGGTGCCCGACGCCGACCTCGCCAAGGTCGCTGAGTGGTTCGAATCCGGCGGCAAAGTGATTGTCGCGATTGACAGCGCCGCAAGCTATGCGTTCTATTCGGGATACCTCGCTCCGGAGGCCGCGGGGACCAGCGGGCACTTCACCCGCTGGGCCGACGTCTCGGGCACAGACGACCAGGAGGTCTCCGTCGCCGACCCCGCGACGGCCGGTTACACGGTGGGCCAGGTGCTTTCTTCGGAAAGCGACAAGGCCGTCCTGATCCGGAGCATCCTTCCCGAAGACGTCGTGGTGCTCACGGAGCGCGCATCCAATCCGGAATACGTCTACGCGGCCTATCGTGACGTGTCCTCGGTCGGCAGCCGCATCGTATTTCTCGGGCAGAGCGCGGTCCTCCCCGACGCCGGCAACCTTATCCGGAATGTGAGCATCGCTCCGCTCGCAACCCGTGTCCTGTTCGCCGACGACTTTGAGTCGGGCACGTTGGCGAAGTGGCCGCAGACCGCGGGCGGCGCCTATGTGACGACGGATTATGGCGCCTCAGGATACAAATCCGTGAAGTTGGGCGGCGATAGCAGCTCCATACAGACCCATGCCCTCGACACCACGGTTTGCCCGCTGGGCATCCGCTGGTCCTACCGGGTGAAGCGCGGGCCCGACGCCCCCGAAACCGACGACTATCTGTCGGTGTCCTATGCCTACGATACCTACTATGGGTTCATTCCTGTGGATGAGGTCTTTGGGAATTCCGCGGTTGATTCGGAGTTCACGGTACGCGAAGGCATTATTACCGCCGTCGATGCGTACCACGATGCGTTCACTCTTCTCTTTCAGTCGTTCGGTTCCGCCTGGGGAACCGATGATTTCTATGTCGACGACGTGGTCATTCGCTGCGAAAATCCGCCGTCCAGCACCGGCGGGAGCGGCGAGCAGGTGGTTTTCTTCGACGACATGGAGAGCGGCCCGAACGGATGGACGCACGCATCCCTGGGCTCCGAAGACCTCTGGCATCAGCACGCGGGCACTTGTACTCCCCCAGGAGGAGAGCTGACCACGAGCTGGTATTTCGGCACGGCGAGCTGCACGTACGAAGGAAGCGGGCCTGTGGGCGGCCGTCTGCTTTCTCCGACGATTGCTTCGCTCCCCGGCTCTGCGGTGTTGAACTTCCGGTATTACCGGCAAACAGAGTGCGACTCCTGCACCTACGATATCACTCGGGTACTCGTTTCAATCGACGGTGGGGGCAGTTTCACCGTACTCCAGACGATCACAGGACTTCCTGCGGGTTGGGTGGATTCGGGACCGATTGACCTCTCGAGCCTGGCGGGATACGACATCCAGCTGGCGTTCGAATTCGAGAGCATCGACATTACCGCCAACAATTACTTCGGCTGGATGATTGATGATGTATCGGTGACGGCGCCGCCTTCCACCGCGGATGTGGACAACTATGTGGTGAGGCCCGCCCCGTATTCGTGGGTTTCCGATGCCGACTCGGGTCAGGGCGTGCTCCTGTTCGGCGTCGGGAATGACGATGGTATCATCGGGATTTCGCTTCCGTTCACCGTCAAATTGTATGCGACCGAATACGACACGCTCAGCGTCAGTTCGAACGGATTTGTCTCTTTTGGGACGCAGACTGATCACGGGTGCTGCGGAGGAACGCTTCCGACGACGCAGCTCCCCCAGACGATCATGCTGAACTGGAGAGATCTGTATCTGGGAAGCGGTGCTGAAATCCGGTATGCCATCACGGGGACGGCTCCTGACCGGCGTGTCGTCGTCAGCTATCTCAACGTAGGTAACTGTTGCAGCGGCGATTTGCCGGGCAACTTCCAGCTTGTGATCGACGAAGGTTCCAACATCTTTCTCGTTCAATATGGAGCCATTCAGTCCGTGGGCGAGGGAGGGATCAACCAGGGTGACGGCGTGACGTACACCGGATGGACGCCCGCGTTCCAGACTGCGTACTCGGTCGGGCCGTGAGCGCATAGTCCAAATCCAAATCGGGAAGCGTTTGCGCATGACTTCAGTCTTGCCGCGAGTGCCAGCGTGGACCTTGACGGAATATTCGCAAAAATGCGAAAATGCGGAGTGACACGTGCCGAGGATACGTGTTGTCTTCTACAAGGATGACGATGGCAGCGTGCCGGTCCTCGAATGGTTGCGGGGCCAGAAACCGAAGGCCAGAGACAAGGGGCGTAAATGGCTCGGTCTGCTTGCCGACCTGGGACACGAGGTGCGTCGCCCCATCGCCGATTATCTGGCGCACGACATCTATGAACTGCGCTGGTCACTCAACCATGTCCAATATCGGATTCTCTTCTTCTTCGACGGGGAGACCGCTGCCGTTCTGGCGCACTCGATCACGAAAGAAGACATCATTCCGCCGGCGGATTTGAATCGAGCGATCGAGCGAAAGAAGAAGTACCATGCCAGCCGCAAAAAGCACACGTATGAAAAAGAGTTCCCGCAAGACCAGTGATGCGGTCGAAATCACCGAACGGGAACTTGGGTTGAAGCCCCTTTCCAAGTCCAAACGGGCTGCGCTGGCGCAGAACGCTCGTATTGCGATGGCGATCTACGAGCTGCGCACTGAGGCGGGCCTGACACAGACCGAGCTCGCCCGGCACATCGGCACGACACCGTCGGTCATTTCGCGTCTCGAAGACGTAGACTATGGCGGGCACTCGCTCTCAATGTTGCGCCGCGTGGCCTGGGCGCTCGGCCGGGATGTCGAAATCCGTTTTCCGCCGACGCGCGACAGATCACCCGCCACTGCCTGATATCAGGTCGCCTCGCCGCCAATCTGACGGCATTCCTGTATTCCCCGTCCCCCGACTGCACCCCGCTATAGCGCTTCGCCGGCCTGAGCGATAGAATATCCCGGTGTTACGCCATGCGCACCGCCGGGATTGCAGCGCCGCCGGAGCCCGGAAGTCTTCGGACGCCTGGCCCATCCAATACGCGGTGGGGCTGGCGCCGCTGGGGATCCAGTTGCGCGAGGCGGGGGCCGTCACCTTCCGCAACGCGGGGCTGGCCGAGGGGCAGCGGGTCGTCATCTTCGACTACGACGGCGCCCCAAAGGAGCAAACATTGACAAGAGATCGCGTTCTCAAAAGGGCTCATTCTTTATCAGCCCTGACGGGGACGGGTATTAGAGAGGGCAGGCGCCTGGCAGACCCGCGATGCTCAACGAAGAATCGCTAGAGGTGCTCGCGCATGGCCTGTCGGGTAACTGAGCACGCATATCGGATGCTGAAACATCCGCAGACCTCAAGCGACAGGACGAGTGAAAATATGGTGAATATTAAGTTCTCTTTGGGGATGTTGTCCCTCGCCAATATTCCATCCGGCAGTTTCCCGTGGGGAAATGCCACGCGCGGTTTGCGTCCCAGGGCCTCGCGTCTGTTACGAACGGGTCACCGGGCATACGGGCAGAATTTCGCACGCGGAGCGAGTGGCAGGGAAACGGCTATTTTCGCTGCAGGGCGCAGCGGGAAGTCCGAGCTCGGCTCAGGCGGCCTTCTTCAGGTCGCCCTCTTGGCCCTGCGGGTCATTCCGCCACGCGTAGTGGTGATGGAGACCGCCCAGGTGGGGTACCGCGATCAGGGTCGCCGATGGGGAAGGGCGCGACTCGACGGCGCGCCCGAGCGGCGAATCCTTGTTGAGGGTCAGGTGCGTCCGCTGGGTATTGTAGTACCGTGCGTACTCGCCGAGGAGGCGCCGCAGGTGGCGCTCGCCCAGCACGATGACATGGTCGAGGAGTTCGCGCCGCACCGTTCCCACAAACCGCTCGCAGACGCCGTTCTGCCAGGGGCATCGGAAGGCGATTTTCGAGGGCACGATATTCATGCCGCGGAGGGTCTCCTGCACGGCGTGACTGCAGAAAATGGAATCCTGATCGTGCACCAGGTAGCGGGGCGCCGGTTCATCCCCGGGAAAGGCCTCGCGAAGCTGTTGCGACACCCATGCGGCGGTGGGATGGGCGGTTACGTTGACGTGAAGTACCTTGCGGCGCCCGTGGCCGATGAGGACCAGCGCATACAGGAAGCCGAAGCTCGCCGTGGGCACGACGAGAAAATCCATTGCCGCGACGGCTTCGTTGCGTAGAAACGCGCGCCATGGCCGCAGGCGGTCCGCAGGGATTGGAAACTGGCGCTTGAGGATGCGCGAGACGCTGCGTTCGGAGACGTCGATGCCGAGTTTCAGCAGCTCGCCGTGAATCCGGGTCGCGCCCCAGCCGTTCTCGGTCGCCATCCGGCAGATGGTCGCGCGGATCTCGGCCTGGAGCCGGGGACGACCTCGCCGCCGGCTTTTCGGGCGCGAGCGCATCCGCCAGACGATCCGCACGAGGTTGCGGTGCCAGCGAACGACCGTGTCGGGTTGGACGATGCGCAGGGTCTGCAGCCACAGGCCCGGAAAGAAGGTCCGGTAGACGACCCAGAACAGGCGATCCCTGTCCCTGATGCGCGGTTTGCGCTTGTGCAGGCAGACGGCGAGCTGCTGCTGTTGGGCGAGCCGTTCGAGCGCCCAGGTCTCCGGGGGCGGCCGGTAGAGCTCCGGGGCGAGCACGCGGGCCAGCCTGTAACAGGCGATCGAGATTCCGCAGCGGACGGCTTTGGCGAGCATGGCGTATCGGTAAGCAAAGCCATGATTCAACCATGCGCGAAAGGTGCCGGCAACCCACGCGATGACTGGCGCACACTGTCACTGAGGCAGATGAGAGGTATCCGCCAACCGGGTTGATACGTCGCAATACTTCCGTAACGGTAAGCTACCGGACTTTACCCCAGCCCTTCTTGGGCGTCCATCGTCTGTCGAGGAGCGTATTGGCGGCGAGGGCCCGCGCCACGGGCATCAGGAATGTGCGAAGCCGCTCCGTGATATCATCGATGGGCGGCGCACCGTGGGCGCGAATCTTCTTGACGAACACATCCCACTGACGCATTTTGACGGGGTTGCCGAAGAACTCCGGTGTCAGTGCCAGCGGCTCGGCCGCCGGCACCGGCAAGTTGCGCCGCTTGAAGGTCGCCTGCATGGACGCTGAGAGCGTAGCTCCGTCGAACTCCATGTTGCCCGCGAGCACCCAGACGTCGTAGAAGTCTTTCATGCGGCTGTTGGCCGCGCCCAGATCAACCATGGCGCTGAATTTCTCGGCGACCGAGGCTTCAGGTGGGTAGCCGAGCAGCAGTGGTTGCGGGTGATTGAGCAGGATGGGGAAAGCGACCTTGCCGGGTTTGGGTATGACTACGTCGCCGAAGCCCACGTCGAGCTGCACCGTGGTCCGGGCGACGCCGAGCGAGGCGACGAAACGCACCCGGAGCCCCCGGTACTTCTGTTGCGCCCTGATTTCATCCACGCGGATGCTACCGGTGTCGAAGACGAGGCCGTCGTCGGCCACTGCCGATTCCAGTGTGGACTTGACCGTCTGGTAAAGCGAACGGGCGTCTTCAGTCCTTGGCGAATGCAGGTCGATGTCCATCGTAGGGCGAGCAAGGGAGTCGTCCCAGACGCGCATCATCATCGCGCCCTTCAGCACATACCTTTTCGCGAACGGCCCTTTGCTGAGCCGGTAGAGGAACCTCTCCATGGCGTAGAGCGTCAGCACTTCCTGGAAAGGCAGGCCCTGTGACTTTGCAAAGGTGTGGAGTCGCTCGCGCACCGAAGCCGCGACGTTTGTGACGTTTCGGCGGCTCATTGCAGCGCTTCCAGATACGGAAGCATCACGGACTGGACGCGGCACACGCCGGCATAGTGCCAAAGCACGTCCCGCCGAGCGCCCTTTCGTTCAAGATAGAGCTTGAGCGCCTCGATGGCAACATCCTGGCCGATCTTGTTCCGCATCTTGAAGCAGTCGGCGACTGTCTTTTCGGGGCTGAAAACCTTGATGGGGTTGCCGTCAACGACGCGCCGCTCGATCCCTTCGGTGAGCGCCATGCCTGTAAAGCGAAAAACGCGGACGGGAGGGTATTCGAGCCTTGGCGTGTGCGTCCCTTTGGGGAGCGCGATCTGCACCTCGTGAGGAAGCTGCGTCGTGAGGTCATGCAGGGAGAGTGCAGAAACGAGACAGATGACCGCATCGGGGATGCGTAGGCCGACGATGGCAAGGTCGGGGTTCGCCAGCGGCGGGAGGCTGGCAAGTCGGTGCAGGCCGCGTGAGACCTCGACGAGCTTGCCCTCGTCACGCAGCCGGTATAGCGTTTCAGGATAAACGCCGAGACGCAGGGCTTGCGCAGTGCGAAGCATTCCATGGTGCCTCTTGAAAATCTGTATGGTCCTTTGCTCCTGGTTTGGCATACAGAGACCGCATTAAATATAGAGAAGTAATGCACTTATTATAAAAGACGTCGTTGACCGTTGCAAGCGTTTCTTCCAGCCGACATTCGGATTCGGGAAAAAGGGTTGATGTCCCTCGCCAACATACCCTCCAGCAGCTTTTCGTGTGGAAACGACACCGATTTTCGGCCTCGGGACCTTACTGAAAGGCCAAAACCTGTCAGACCGAGCAGGCAACCCCGTCGCGCCCGGCGAACCGGTAGCCCCCTTCGGCGCCGGTGACGATGTAGCGCGGGCGCTCGGGTACGGGCTCGATGGCCCGGCGCAGGCGCAGGGCGAGCATGTGCAGGCGCTTGAGCGAGGGCGGGAGACTGGGTCCCCAGATGCTCGCGGCAAGCTGCTCGCAGGCGGCGCCGTCGGGGTGCCGGAGCAGGCAGGCGAGAAATTCCCATTGCCGGCCGGTCAAGGTCACCGGCGCTCCACCGCGCAGGAGCCGCTTCGCGCCGACGTCGATCTCGAGCCAGGCGTCGGCAAAGCGCAGGCGGTCGGCGCCGAAGCGGCGCACCAGATTCCGCAGGCGCGCCGCCAGTTCCGCCAGAGACGGCGGCTTGGCAAGAAAGTCGTCGGCGCCCCCCGTGAGCGCGGCCACCCGTTCGCGCTCGGTGTCGCGGCCGCTCAGCATGAGTACGGGCAGGGTGGCGAAGTCGGGTTCTTTCCGGAGATCCGCCAGCCAGGCAAGCCCCGAAAGATCGCCGAGCATCCAGTCGAGCACGACCGCGTCGGGCCCGATACGCGACAGGTCGGCGGGGGCCGGGGCCGTCGTCAGGCAGTGAACGCGGAAGCCGCCGGCGCTAAGCGAGCGGCTGATGGTCGACAGGGTTCGTTCGTCGTCGTCAATCAACAGTACTTTCGGCTGCATCTCCCGGAAAACTCCCTCAGCCGTAAAGCATAGCCCAAAGCGGAAAAAGCGCCAACCCGGTAACGAAACGTTACCTGTGGATAACTCACAGGTTCACCGTCGCACGCGGAAATGCAGACACCGCAAGCGGTTCAGCGTGGGCCACTTCGCACGGCGGTGGGCGCTTGACACCACAGCGCAGCCATGGTTGTATCACGCCCTTTCAAGGAGGGTTATCCATGCGCGTAGCGTTGTTGTTGAGTGCCGGTCTTCTTGTCATGGGGTCCATGGCCGAGGCCGATTCGTCGTCCAGTCTGCAATCCGCCGTCGGGTTCGATGAGCGTCTTCTCCTCGAGAGTCTGACCATCGAGCCGGTGGAATTCTTCAGCCCGCACGTCGGGTCTCTTGCGATTACGGGCCGGGCCTCTGTCGAGGCTGCCGCCGGTGTCGACGGCGATTCGGCGCAGCATGCCTTCGCGCTGCAAGCAGCCGTGCAGATTTCCGGAGTCGACCCGGTGCAGCCGGTGGTCGATACGGTTCTTGGAACGGCAATGGTCACGCAGAGCGGCCCGGTCGACTTCGGACTCTCCTGGTCGGGGCTTCCGGGCGGCGCGACGCTCCCCGACGGTGTGTACCGTCTCGATCTCGAGGCCTCGCTGGTGCGCAGCGGCCCCGGCGCGAGCGGCCGCGTGCTCGATACCGATACCTTCGCAGGCCCGGTCTTCGTGTATGACGCGACGCCGCCCCAGGGCGCGTGGAATGTGGCGGCAGGGGCCTTCCTCAACGTCGACCGCCCGCTGCTCGCGGCCACGTACGGCGATGCGCTGGCGGGGATCGATACGGCGAGCCTCCGTATTGAGCTCGATGGCGCCGACGTGACCGCCTCGTTCGCCGTGAGCGCGGGCGAAGCCGTCTGGACGCCCGCCGCGCCGCTCGCGGAAGGGACCCATACCCTCACGTTTTCGGTCCTGGACCGGGCGGGGAACGAGGCCGTCGTCACCACCTCGTTCACCATCGACATCACGCCGCCCGCGCTGAGCCTGACGCCGGCCACGGGCACGCAGCTCGCGACCCAGACCCCCGACCTGCGCGCGGCCTACAGCGACGCGCTGGCGGGGATCGACGCCGGCAGCGTGGCCGTTTCGCTCGATGCGGTCGACGCCACCGCCCGGTTTGCGATTTCGAACAGCGAAGTTGTCTGGACCCAGGATGCGCCCCTGGCCTACGGCGACCACACCTTCACCGTCTCGGTGGCCGATCGCGCGGGCAACGTCGCGTCGGCCACGGTCGACTTCGCCATCGTGGCGCCGTACCGCTACTTCACCCTCGACGGCGGCGAAATCCGCTTCGACGTCGTGAACACCTACTTCCTCGTGAAGCTGGCCGACGGCGTCTCGCCGGTCGCGGTCGGCGGCGACCTGGCCGCGGCGGGTGCTTCGGCGATCGCGCAGCAGCCCGATCCGTTCGGCTTCTACGAAGTCGGCGTGGCCGCGGGGAGCTCGGTGGCCGGTCTGCAGGCGGCCGCGAAACTGATTCCCGGTATCGCGAAGGTGCACCCGGTCGTCTCCTGGCCCGACGGACGGGCGACGGGTACGGCCGACGGCGTCTACGTGAAGTTCGCCGCGGGAACGTCGGATGCCGACGCCCGCGCCCTGCTGGCCCAGGCCGGCGCCGTCGACGTCGCCAATGACTGCTGCGAACCGTTCGCCTATCTCGCCGCGGGGAGCCTGACCGATGCGTCGGATGACTTCCTGCTCGCCGACCGCCTGCGCGCGGAGCCCGGCGTGACCTATGCCGCCCCGGCGCTCGTCATCCGCTATGCGGAATCGGTTGGCGGCGTGCTCGATTCGTCGGTGACGTCGACCCAGGGCTATCTGGCCCAGGCCGGCATCACGCAGAGCCGCGCGCTCGTCTACGGTTCTGCCGACTATCTCGTGAGCTATGAGGCGGCCCCCATCGGCCTGCTCAGCACGGGGGTGCAGCATGCGCAGCCCGGTCTCGCGGGCCGGCTGCTCGACGGCTACAGCGCCTTCGGCGATACGGCGGACCTGACCGGAACCGACCACGTCGAAAACAGCCTCGGTACGGCCATGGCCGGCGTGCTCGCGGCCAACTGGGGCACGTACGGACTCGAAGGGGTGACCAAGGATTCGCCGCTCGTGCCCGCCAAGGTGCGCCAGTACAGCTGCGGCGAGATTTCGGGCGCCTGCTTCTGGGTCGCTTCGGACCGCGGCATCAAGCAGGGGGCCAAGACGGTGCTCGACAGCGGCGCCCGCGTGCTGCTGTTCGACTCGCGCTTCGCCGAGTATCTGCCGCAGACCATCGCCTACCTGAACGCCGCGCTGCCCGCCGCCGCCGACAACCGCGGCGCCGTGGCCGTGTTCCCCATGGGCGACGAGAAGCATGAGCTGTATCCGTACCGCGCGCCCACGCCGCTGCACATTGCGAACGCGGCCTTCGTGACGGCCATCGACGAGAACGATCGCATTCTCGAGCGCGCCAACGTGCACGATCGGGATGCGGCGCCGACGACGATCAACTACGCCGCGCCGGGCAGCCCGGTTCTGACGCTCGATCCCGTCGGGGCTGCCGGCGCCGCCGCCGGCGACACGGCCGTCTGGCAGGGGACGCCGATGGCCGCGGCCATCTTCGCGGGGAGCACGGCGCTCTCGTTCCTCATCGACGACGGCCTCACGGCGCAGGAGATTCTCGACATCTACCACCAGACCGGCACCCTGAGCGTCGAGGAGATCGAGCGGTCGCCGCTCTTCAAGTTCTTCCTCTGGAAGCTGACGCTCCTGCACGCCAACACGCTGGTCGAAGAGAACCTGTGCCTGAGCACCGACGCGAGTCCGGCGTACGGCTACATCCACCGTGCGACGCTTGCCGGGAACCTGATGACACTTCCGCTGCCGCCGAACGTCCGGCTCACCGTCCAGGGAAGCCACACGAGCACGCTCGCGGGGTATACCCTGTACAAGGAGAAGCCCGGAGTCGGGAATCCTGGCCAGCCGCGGCCGCTCTGCGCGCAATTCAGCTGGACGGGGAATACCTACGTCTTCCTGCTCCCGCTCGACAAGCGCGTCGTCCGCTTCACCCCGTCGACCGCTGACATCGTGAAGGTGCGTGCCGGGATCCGGCGTGGGATGAACCAGACCGAGGCCGACCTTCTGGGTGTCCCCCGCAATGACTATTTCGCGTATGAAAGCGACGGTCTCGGGGTCTACTACGAAGCCAAGCCGTACTCTGTCTTCGGTACGCAGCAGCCGTACAGCGCGCCGGCATACCTGCACATGAAGAACCTGGCGGGGGCCGAGCTCGACGTGGCGCCGTCGTTCCTGCGGGTCTGCGCGCGGCAGTGCTTCCTCTTCCTCTGCCGCACGAAGTGCTCGCCGGGGGTGTCGGTTCTCGATACGCCGGACGGGGACCTGACCGAGGCGCAGGTTGCCCTGAAACACGCGGTGCTGGCCAACGAATCGCTGGCCTACGAGTACCGCCGGCTTGAAGCGGATTTCGATCCGAACGATCCGGGCTTTGACGAGCGTATCCTGACTCAGGATGAAGCCGAGCGGCTCGAGGCGTTCCGCGTCGAACTGAGCGCCTCGGTCGGGGCCGACCTGCTGCTCAGCGCCGTCGGCTTCTTCGACAATCCGCTGGACCGCGTCGGCGCGACCTACGCCGACCTGATGCACTGACCCTTACAACGGGGCGCCGAAAGGCGCCCCGTTTGTTTTCGGGGACAGGGCGCTGAAAAGCGGACTGTCAACTGGGACTGTACTGCCGACTGGCGACTGCCGACTGACGACTGAAGACTTCAGCGTCGCCCCGCCATCACCGCCTCCGCCTGCACGATCCCCACTCCCGCCTCCTGCAGCCGCTGGCGCACGGCCGGGAACCCCGCGACGCCGATGGCCCGCGTGGCGTCCTCGATGAGCGTCGCCTCGAAGCCGAGCCCGACGGCATCGTGCAGGGAATAGTTCACGCAGAAATCCGCCGCCAGGCCGACGAAGTAAACGTGGTCGACGCCGCGCCCGCGCAGGTAGCCGGCGAGTCCGCTCGCCTTGCGGTGCTCGTTGTCGAAGAACGTGCTGTAGCTGTCAATCTCCCGATCGGTCCCTTTGCGGATGATCGCTTCCACCCGCTTCGTGACCAGCTGGGGCGACAGCGCCGCGCCGGGGGAATCCTGCACGCAGTGATCCGGCCAGAGAATCTGCTCCGATCCGAAGAGCGGAATGCGGTCGCCCGGCTTCTTCCCGGGATGGTTCGAGGCAAAGCTGACGTGATCCTGCGGATGCCAGTCCTGGGTCGCAACGACGAGCGGAAAACACTCCTGCAGCCGGTTCACGAGGGGAATGATCTCGTCGCCATGCGGAACGGGGAGGGCGCCGCCGGGGAGAAAATCCGGCTGGATATCGGTGACTATGAGCGCGTCCATGCCGACCTGTGCTTTTCGATGAGGGCCCCCCGCAGGCGGTGCAGTTCGCGGCTGAGCCCGAGCGGATACGGCTGCGGTTCGGTCAGGGTGCGGTGCGGGGCGGGCAGGCTCGCCAGCCGCGCCCGCGCGTAGGCGGCGATCTGCGGCAACGGGCGCGGCGCGTCGGTTCGCCGCCCCTCGCGCATCACGGGACGCAGCAGCGGCTCGAGCGACACATCGCGCAGTGGGCGGATAGCCTCTCCGGTGCGCAGATCGAGCATCTCGCCGGGGGCCCCCTCGGTGGCGAGCCCGATGACGTCGCCGGCGAATTCCCCCCGATCGGTGTGCAGGCGGTAGACCTGCTTGATTCCAGGCAGGGTGATCTTCTCCGGGGTCTCCGACAGCTTCAGGCGCGGCTCGCCGTCGGCCATCGCCAGCTTGTAGACCCCGTCGAGGGCCGCGTCGGGCCGGCCGGTCGTTAGCCGAGTCCCCACGCCGAAGATGTCGATGGGGGCCCCCTGCGCCAGCAGATCGCGGATGACGAACTCGTCGAGCTGGTTCGAAGCGACGAGCTTCACGTCGCGGAATCCGGCGTCGTCAAGCATGCGCCGCGCGGCGTGGGCGAGGGCGCCCAGATCGCCGCTGTCGAGGCGGATCGCCCGCATCCGATGCCCCTGCGCGGCAAGCTCGCGGGCGACCGTGATCGCGTTCGGGACGCCGCTCTCGAGCGTGCTGTAGGTGTCGACGAGCAGAATGCAGCGGTCGGGGTACGCGGCGGCGAATGCGCGGAAGGCGCTCAGCTCGTCGGGATGGCTCTCGATGTAGGAGTGCGCCATGGTTCCGGCCGCCGGCACGTCGAACGCAAACGCGGCGTAGACGTTCGAGGTGCTGTCGAAGCCGCCGACGATGGCGGCCCGCGCCGCCTGGATGGCCCCGAGCCCCTGTCCTCGCCGCAGCCCGAACTCGCTGCAGACCCGGTCACCGGACACCGAGCGGATGCGCGCCGCCTTGGTGGCGATGAGCGATTCGAAGTTGAGGAAATTGAGCAGCATCGACTCTACCAGCTGCGCCTCGAGCATCCCCCCGTCGACGCGCACGATGGGCTCGAAGGGGAACACGGGTTCACCCTCGGGGTGCGCATAGACATCCCCACGGAAGCGGAAGGTTTCCAGGTACGCCAGAAAGTCGGGGCGGAACCCGTTGCGCTCAAGCCACCCGAGGGCCTCGGGGCCGAAGCGCAGGTCGGCCAGGGCGTCGAGCAGCGTCTCGAGGCCGGCGAAGAGGGTGAATCCGCCGCCGAAAGGGTTCTTGCGGAAGTGATAGTCGAAGGCCGCGCGGGCCTCGTGCCGCCCTTCGCGGAAGTAGGCCTGCGCCATGGTGAGCTCGTAGAGATCGGCGTAGAGCCCGATGTTGTCGTCCAGCAGATTCACGATGGGTACCGCGTCTGCGGCCACCATACCATCGCGCCCGGCGCCTCACCATCTTGGCGCCACCGCTCGGCGGGCGCTCATGGAGTGACGAATGGACGAATGACGAATGACGAATTCGCGGCAAGGGCGTGGGAACCCTCTTCAGCGCTCAGCGCTCGGCGCTCGGCGCTTGGTGCTTTGCCTGTGACGAGTGACGAATGATCAGGGACTTGGGGACAGTCTATTCCGCTCGCCCTGAGGAGGCGGAACTGGGGAATCGAAAATTCCAATTTCCCTCAGCGTTCGCGAGGATGCCCACCCCGGCGTCTCGAAGGGCCAGCAGGCCATGGATGCGTGCTCGAAGGCATGGTGGCGCCGGTGCACAGGTCCTTGAGAAAGTGCTGACCGATACGCTGGCCCTTCGACAGGGCGAACGGACGAAGTAAGAACGCCAGAAGAAGACCACTGAAGGAAGGCTGGAAACGGAACACGGAAAACAAAACGGGGAACCGGCCGTGACCGGTTCCCCGTGTGGAATCAAAGTGCAGATGCAGGTCTTACGGCCGCTCGACCATGACGGCCAGGGCTTCGCCGCCGCCGATGCAGATGGCCGCCACACCGAGCTTCTTGCCGCGGTTCTTGAGGGCGTGCACGAGCGTCGTGATGATGCGGGCGCCCGAGCTGCCGATGGGGTGGCCCAGCGAGACCGCGCCGCCGTTGACGTTCACCGTTTCGGGATCCAGGTTGAAGTCCTTGATCGGGGCCATGGCGACCACGGCGAAGGCTTCGTTGATCTCCCACAGGTCGACGTCTTCGACCTTCTTGCCGGTCTTCTCGAGCAGCTTCTTGATGGCGTCGACCGGGGCGGTCGTGAACCACTTCGGCTCCTTGGCCGCGCTCGACCAGCCCACGATGCGGGCGAGCACCGGGGCGCCGATCTTCTGCGCATGCTCTTCGGTCGTCACCACGACCGCCGAGGCGCCGTCGTTGATGCTCGACGCGTTGGCGGCCGTGATCGTGCCGCCGTCCTTCTTGAAGGCGGGCTTGAGCGAACCGATCTTGTCGACGTTGATCTTCTTGGGGCCTTCGTCTTCGGTGACGACGACCGGGTCACCCTTGCGCTGGGGCACGCTGACCGGCGCGATCTCGTCCTTGAAGGCGCCGCTGGCGGTCGCTTCCTTGGCACGCACCGTCGAGCGCTTCGAGAACTCGTCCTGGGCCTCGCGCGAGAATTCATAGGACTCGGCGCACAGCTCGCCGCAGTTGCCCATGTGCATGTCGCCGTACGGATCCCACAGGCCGTCGAAGATCATCGAGTCGACCATCGCGCCGTTGCCCATGCGGTACCCGGTGCGGGCCTGGGGCAGCAGATACGGGGCGTTGCTCATCGACTCCATGCCGCCGCCGATGGCGATGTCGCACTCGCCGGTCATGACCTGCTGCGCGGCGAAGATGACCGACTGCATGCCCGAACCGCAGACCTTGTTCACGGTCACGGTCGGCGTGTTGTCGGGAAGGCCGGCGCCGAGGGTCGCCTGGCGGGCGGGGGCCTGACCGATGCCCGCCTGCAGCACGTTGCCCATGGCGACGAAGCCGACCTGTTCGGGCTTGACCCCGGCCTTTTCCAGCGCGTGCTTGATGGCGGTCGCGCCCAGTTTCGGCGCGGCCAGCGACGACAGTTCGCCCAGGAACGCGCCCATCGGGGTACGCGATGCGGCAATGATAACAGCCTTGCTCATGCGGTCAACTCCTCATGCGGATTGGTTGGGGACGTAGAACCTCTTATGGTATCCAATGGTCTGCGGAGGGGCAAGAAAGACAGTCGTCAGTCTTCAGTCTACAGTCATCAGTCGGGAGAAGTGAGGCCATACCCGCGGGTCAGGGCAGGGAAGGGCCCCCGCGAACCGTTCGTGTCGAGCCGACGGCGGAGGGCAGCGCCCGATGCGACGGCGAGACAGGCGCTTGATGGCGGCCGTGTCGCTGTCGCGCACCATTCCATTCCGCGCCGTCAGCTCGGGGCGAACGGAGAAGGGCATCGGCCGCACATCGGTTCTACGCCCTTTCCGGTCCTTGCTCTATTCCCCCACTCTCCCACTCCCCCTCTCTCCCACTCCGCGTGAAAGCTACGTGGGTCCACTCGGCCCTCTCCGCTTGAAAGCTACGTGGATGCACATTGTGCGCGGTATACTATTGGCCATGCGTTCCCTCCCGACCACCCTCCTCGCGACAGACCCCACGCCTCACGAAGCCCCCGACATCCGCGCCTGGTGGAACCGGGTCGACGCCGAGCTGGCCGACTGTGCTCCCTTCGAGCGCGCCGTGCTGGCAGGCATGCGCACCGATCGGCTCGGTTATGCCTTCGTCGGCGGCTACGAAAGCGCGCTCCGGCGGATGCTCCCCGATCTCCCCGGCGGAAAAACGGCGGCACTCTGTGTCACCGAGGAAGGGGGCGGGCACCCGCGCGCCATCCGCTCGACGCTGCGGCCTGAGGGTGACGGCTGGCGCCTCGACGGCAGCAAGAAGTTCATCACGCTCGGCACCGAAGCCGATCTCCTCCTGGTCGCCGCCTCGGTGGGCGAAGACGGGGAAGGGCGCAACCGCCTGCGTATGGCCTTGATTCCGCGAGACGCCGACGGCGTGACCCTGGCGCCCATGCCCGAGCTCCCGTTCGTCCCGGAGATTCCGCATGCGGAAGTGCGCTTTGAGAACGTGCGCGTGGGAGAAGGGGAACTGCTGCCGGGAGACGGCTACGCGCGCTACGTGAAGCCGTTCCGCACGTTCGAAGACATCCACGTGAACGCGGGCATTCTCGGCTACCTGCTCGGCGTGGCGCGCCGTTCGGGCTGGCCGCCCGAAGCCATCGAGCGGCTGATCGCGCTGACGATGCTTCTGGGCGAGCTCGGCGCGGGAGACGCGTCGGATCCGGGCGTACACGTGGCGCTCGGCGGGTACTTCACGCTGTTCCGCGAAGCCCTGGCCGCGGTGGAACCGCATTGGGAGCTCGCGCCGGAGGATGTGCGGAACGGCTGGCATCGCGACGTTGCCCTCTTCCAGGTCGCGGGCAAAGCCCGCGCCCAGCGGCTCGCCACGGCCTGGCAGCGATTTTCCACGCCGGCCCCCGAAGGGGGACGGTAGGGGTCGTTCCGGCGTTCGTTCTCGAGGGTTCGCTCCGGTGTGTCGGGTTCTTGCTGCGCCCGTTCCGCTCAGGAATCAGGAATCAGGAATCAGGAATGGCCGCAGCCGCGCCCTAGCGCGGCTGCGGCAGGTAGTACTTGGTTCCCCCGCGCATCGTCATGATCTCGCGCGCGAGCTCGTTGAGCGCCTCGGGTTCCCGCGTGTCGATCTGGTTCGTGTTCACGACCAGCAGCGGCGTCTCGGTGTAGTGGAAGAAGAACTGGTTGTAGCTCTTCGAAAGTTCCACCAGATAGTTTTCCTGAATGTTGCGCTCGTACTCCCGCCCGCGCTTGCGGATGCGCTGGAAGAGGGTATCGAGATCGGCCTGCAGGTAGACGACCAGATCGGGCTTCACGATTTTGCAGTCGAGCGCCTGAAAGACCTTCTCGTACAGCGCCAGCTCGTCTTCGTTCAGCGTCAGATGGGCGAAGATGCGATCCTTCGCGAACAGGTAATCGCTCACCAGCCCGCCGCGCGCGAAAAGCGTCTGCTGCGGCAATTGCTCCTGCTGGCGGTAGCGGCTCAACAGAAAGAAGAGCTGCGTCTGGAAGGCGAAGTGCTTCGGGTCGCGGTAGAAACCGGGGAGGAATGGATTTTCTTCGACCGCTTCGAGCAGCAGGTCGGCGCCGATGCGCCCGGCAAGCGCCTTGGCGAACGTCGTCTTGCCGACCCCGATCGGTCCCTCGATGGCGATGTAACGCGGCTTCACGCTCCAAAGTGTAACAGAGCGGCCCCCGTGCTGTCGCCCCATGCGTCACCGCCGTCACATCGCTCCGACCGAAGTGGAGGAGTCGCCCGAGGACGCACCGCCGTCACGTCGCTCCGACCGAAGTGGAGGAGCCGCCCGAGGACGCACCGCCGTCACGTCGCTCCGACCGAAGTGGAGGAGCCGCCCGAGGGCGCACCGCCGTCACGTCGCTCCGACCGA
>JAWLHK010000034.1:0-25688 GCA_041690355.1 bacterium
CACGGACGCAGGCCCCGCGCGGGTTGGAGGAGGAGGGGGAAGAGTAATCGCTCTCGGAATCTCCCCTTCTCCCTCCAACCGGTACGCCGAGCGGACTGCGTATGGAGGGAGAAGGGGATGGGGGAAGTGGGTGGCACACGCGCCCGCGGGCGTACTAAAATGTGCCAATCGATTTCTTTCGGAGGCGCTCGCCATGGCCCGTACTCCCCGCAAGCCCGCTCGCAAACCCGCTCCGGCCGGAAAGGCCAGGAAACAGGCCCTGAAGAAGGCCGCATCCAAGGCAAAAGCCGCGAAGGCGCCCGCCAGGCCCAAAAAGGCCACGCGTAAAACGCCGCCGACGGCGGGAAACAAGCCGACCGCGAAGAAACCCGTGGGGAAGAAGCCGGCGGCGAAGAAGCGGGTTGCGAAGAAGGCAGCACCGAAGACGTCCGCATCCGCGAAGCGCTCTCCCGGCAAGCCTGCGGCGAAACGAAGTGCAAAACCGTCTTCCCGGAAGCCCGTCGCGAAACGCGCCCCCGTCGGCAAGCCTGCGGCGAACCCGAAGAAGCGCAAGGCCGCGCCCGCCCGCAAGCCGGCTGTGAAGCCCGCGCGTACGAAGGCCGCGGCACCGAAGAAGGCCTCAAGGAAGGCGGCGGCGAAGAAGTTTGGGAAGAAGACGGTTCCGAAGAAGACGGTTCCCGCCAAATCATCCATGTCCGCGCGGAAGTCCGGAGCGAAGACCGTCGTCAAGAAAGCCGCTTACCGGAAACCGCCTGCGATCAAGAAGACGAGCGTGCGCAAGGTGACACGGTCTGCCGTCGACAAGGCTTCGACGAAGCGCGCGGCCAAGGCTTCGGCAGGGGCCGAGATCACCTCGGTGCTCGATGAGCGCCGCCTGTTCCCCCCGCCGGCAGAATTCGCAAAGCAGGCGCACATCGGCAGCCGCGAGGAATACGATCGCCTGCGTGCCGAAGCAGAGAAAGATCCCGACGGATTCTGGGCGCGGCAGGCTGAGAGCCTCCACTGGTTCCGCAAGTGGGACCGCGTGCTCGAGTGGAAGGAGCCGTTCGCGAAGTGGTTCGTCGGCGGAAAGATCAACGTCTCGTACAACTGCATCGATCGCCACCTCGCCGACAAGGCCGACAAGCCCGCCATCGTGTGGGAAGGGGAACCGGGAGACGAACGCACGCTGACCTACCGCCAGCTGCACGAAGAGGTCTGCCGGTTCGCAAACGCGCTCAAGGCCGTGGGCGTGCAGACGGGCGATCGGGTGGCCATCTACATGCCGATGATTCCCGCTGCCGCCATCGCCATGCTCGCCTGCACGCGCATCGGCGCGACGCACTCGATCGTCTTCGGCGGTTTCAGCGCCGACGCCCTGCGCGACCGCATTCAGGATGCCGGCGCGAAGGTGGTCGTCACGGCAGACGGCGGCTACCGGGGCGGCCGCGTGGTTCCGCTCAAGGATGCCGTCGACGAAGCGGTCGAGCAGTGTCCGACGATCGAGAAGGTCATCGTCTTCAAGCGCACGGGCCAGGGCATCAAGTGGAATGACGGCCGCGACGTCTGGGCCTCCGAGCTGCTCGCCGGTGCGTCCGCGGAATGCGAGGCCGTTCCGCTCGACAGCGAGCATCCGCTGTTCATTCTCTACACGTCGGGAACAACAGGGAAACCGAAGGGGATCCTGCACACCACGGGCGGATACCTGCTGGGCGCCGCGCTCACGACGAAGTGGGTCTTCGACCTCAAGGACAGCGACAAGTACTGGTGCACGGCCGATATCGGCTGGGTCACCGGCCACAGCTACGTCGTGTACGGCCCGCTCGCCAACGGCGCGACCACCTTCATGTACGAAGGCGCCCCGACGACGCCGAAGCCCGACCGCTTCTGGGACATCATCGAGCGCCACAAGCTGACGATCTTCTACACGGCGCCCACGGCGATCCGCGCGTTCATCAAGGCGGGCGATCCGTGGCCGCAGGGGCACGACCTCTCTTCGCTGCGCTTGCTGGGGAGCGTGGGGGAACCCATCAACCCGGAAGCGTGGATGTGGTATCACCGCGTGATCGGCAAGGAGCGCTGCCCGATCGTCGATACCTGGTGGCAGACCGAGACCGGCACGATCATGATCAGTCCGCTGCCGGGGGTCACGCCGACGACGCCGGGGAGCGCCACGCTGCCGCTGCCGGGCATCGACGCCGAAGTCGTCGACGCCAAGGGAAAGCCCGTCGCGCGGAACAAGGGGGGCCTTCTCGTCATCCGCAAGCCGTGGCCGTCGATGCTGCGCACCATCTGGGGCGACGACGAGCGCTACCGCAAGCAGTACTGGAGTCACGTGAAGGGGTTCTATTTTTCGGGCGACGGCGCGCGCCGCGATGACAATGGTTACTTCTGGGTGCTCGGCCGCGTCGACGACGTGCTCAACGTCTCGGGTCACCGGCTGGGAACCGCGGAGATCGAGAGCGCGCTGGTCAGTCATCCCACGGTCGCCGAGGCCGCGGTCGTCGGCCGCCCCGACGACCTGAAGGGGACGGCCATCGCGGCCTTCGTGATCCCCCGCGGCCGCACGGCAGAGCAGGCGAATGCCGATGCTTCGCTGCGCGACGCCCTGCGCGCCCATGTGGCCAAGGAGATCGGCCCGATTGCGAAGCCGGATGACATCCGCTTCACCGACGCGCTCCCCAAGACGCGCAGCGGCAAGATCATGCGGCGCCTGCTGCGCGATCTGGCGGCAGGAACCAAGCTCGGCGACACGACGACCCTCGAGGACGCGCGCGTGCTGGAAATCCTCCGCGAGCAGGAAGAGGGCGACGAGGAATAATTGACGATTTACAATTTACGATTGACGATTTATCCGAGTGACGAGTTACGAGTGACGAGTGACGAATTCCAGGGCATGAAGCCAATTGCAGGTTCTTGCTGACTTGGCGCTCAGCGCTTGGCGCTTTATCGTGCACTGATGATTGGGTATTCACGGAATGGCGTACGTAGTCGAAACTTTCCCCGTCGGTCCCTTCCAGTGCAACTGCACGATTCTCGGCGATCCCGCGACCGGCGAGGCGCTGGTGGTGGATCCCGGCGATGAACTTGATCGCATCCTGGCGCGCCTGGCGCACCACGGGCTCGCGAAGGTGAAGGCCATCGTGCACACGCACGCGCATCTGGACCACATCGGCTCCTCGGCCGATCTGCGCGCGAAGACCGAGGCGCCGCTCATGCTGCACGCGGGAGATGATTTTCTCTGGCAGGCGGTCGACATGCAGGCGATGATGCTCAACCTGCGCCGCCCCAATTCCGCGCCCGTGGATGCGCCGCTCAACGACGGCCACACGCTGCACTTCGGGAATGCCGAGGGCGAAGTCCTGCATACCCCGGGGCACACGCCGGGAAGCGTCTGCTTTCACTTCCCGGTTCTCGACAAGCTGCTCATCAGCGGCGACACGCTGTTCATGGGCTCCATCGGCCGCACCGATCTGCCGGGGGGCGACTACGGGCAGATCATGCGCTCCATTCATGACCGCCTGCTGACGCTTGACGACGAGACCCGCGTCATCCCCGGCCACGGCCCGATGACGACCATCGGCCGCGAGAAGATGATCAACCCGTTTCTGCGGTGACCTCCCGTTCTGCGGGATTCTCATCCCGAGGGCCCGGCCCCCCACCGCGTGATGGCGGTGCACAAGACTCCCCCGAACGGGGGAGTGGGCAATCGGTTGCTTCGATTTCGGCACGTAACGGTATGGGCGGCTTGCTTCGTGCCGGATTCCAGAGCTGAGTGCGAGCGGTCCTCTCGTCAGCCTGGGGGTTTCGATCCCGGAGGAATGATCCTCCGTAGCCCGGGACGGCAGTCCCGGGATAAGGGAGGTCCGTGGTGTTTTCCCAGGGCGCGGGAGCGCCGGCACGGCGCGAGCGAGTCGTCCTTCGACCGCCGCCCGCCACCTCATCCACAAGGGAGGAGGAAATGGATCGCGTCAGGTGCCCGGTCCTCCGCCCTTGCTTCTCATCGGCCATTGACCATTGATCATCCGGCATTACCGCGCTGGCGGGTTACGCAGCAGCGACCACGGCAGCGCGATAGGAGGCCTGCAGCGGAATGAACGCCTTCGCGCGCAGCTCTTCGGGCAGGTCGTCGAACGTGAAGTTCTGCGCCGTCTTCGCGATGGCGTCAATGTCGTAGAGCAGGGGGATGCACGGGTTGTCCTTCATCATCTCCTTGCCCATGAGCGGAATCAGCTGCCGCGCGATCCACAGGCGCACCGGCCCGAGCTTGCTCTGCGCGAAGGCCACGTGGCCGACCTCGTCGAGAATGATCTGCTCGAGGAACCAGACGATGCGGCGCGCGGCCGGCGTCTCGGTACCGAAGAACTTCTTCGCCGACTTCCACAGTTCCACGAAGACGAGCACGGCCACCGTCTCGGCGATGAGGATGAAGGGGAAGCTGAAGGCCTTCGGCAGCTTCGCGAGCATCATGACGATCCACTTCGTAATCCCCGTCGGATTCTGAATCTTAAGATCGATCCCGAGCACCTTGAGCGCGTCGGCGAGCATGTGAGTGTGGTAGAACTCTTCCATCTCGAGGTAGGTGACGGGGTTGTCGAGATCGGGCTCGCTGGTCCGGTAGCGCTGGATTCCCAGCTCGACCCCGTACTTCTCGCCGGCATTGATGCGGCCGAGAATGGCCATCCACGCGGCCAGCGGCGTGCTGTCGGGGGTGGCGTTACGGCCGTTGCTGTCGTAAAGGTCCCAGAACTCCTCCGTGGGCACCGGGCCGTCCCAGGTCTGCGGGTCGGCTCGGTACGCGTCGTAGACCTTCTCGCGGTTCTCGAGCGTGCAGTCGACGACGTTGGGCAGACCGTCGCGTTCTTTCAGATAGGAAAGGTAGGCGTCCTGCTGAATTCTGCGCTGTTCCGGCGAAAGGGCTTCGAAAATGGTGGCCATGGGGTCCTCCCTGAATGGGTCCGAGCTTATTTACTGTTTGGTAAAGATTTAACCGTTCGGTAAAACAATAGACCAGGCAGGGGGTGGGTGTCAAGGGGGAAATCAATTTTCGGCAGTCCCTTCCGTTCGCCCCGAGCTGACGGACCGAAGCGGAGTGGAGGTCGACAGCGAGGGGTCGCGCATGGTTACCAGTTCCCTCCCCGAGCTGACGGCACAGGCAGCGACCTCCCGCCCTGAGCCGACGGCGCCGCCCAGCGGAAGGCGCGACACCGTGAGGGCGTCCTTCCGGCCACCACCTCCTCTGGGACCGCCCGGGCGGACCCAGTCCTCCTCCTCCAACGAGGAGGAGGAGCATCGGAACCGCGGATCACGAGGCGGCCACACGCGGACGACGGATCCCCAACGATTGGACACCGCGAGCCCACGAACCTTGTGCGCCTTGCTTCCGTGCCGCAGGAATCTCATCCCGGAGGGATGATCCTCCTTAGCCCGGGACGGCAGTCCCGGGTTACGGAACGAGCGAAGCGTTTCCCAGGGCTCGGGAGCGCCGGCACGGCGCGAGCGAGTCGTCCTTCGCAGACCACGGCGTCCATGCAGTGCGGCATCACCCAATTGGCCATTGACCATCGACCATTGATCATTCGCGCAGCGCCGTCCGGATACCCCCCCTACCCCTCGCGTTGTGCAATTAATTGCACACTTGGAAGCGGTTGAAATCCTTGGAATACAGGGGGTCAAATTAACGCAGGACGCGCTGCGTCAAGAAGGGTGAGGGCGATGAGCGCCGTGCGCATGCAGGGCTCGGAATCTGTCGCAATGCTGTATTGCCGTGCGTGCCATCGGCTGGGTATAGTGTTTGCGCCGAGGCCGCTTCCTCCCAGTACGGCATGCGGATGCTTTCTTTCTTCCGGCGGATTCTTATGCTCCTGCTCCTGCACGCTGCGTCAGGGTGCATACCCATGCAAGGCGATCCGCTTTATGCTTGCCTTGAAAGCTGCGGAAACGAAGAGATGTGCATTCAGCAATGCCGCCAACTCTATCCGCCGAGTGTGAGTCACGTCCGCCCAGCGCCATGAATGTGGACGGGGATGCACGCACTCTGACCGCCCGGAAGCTGACGGGTCCTGGCCACCAATCCTTCAGGAACATACCGTGCTCACCCTCACATCGATTCTCGTTCTCACTCTCTCTTCTGTTCCTTCGAAAGACCGGTGTTCGGTCTTCGAGTCACAGCCAGAACCTCCGATGCGAATATCCGCTGTCGAGAAAGCTGCTGTCGACTTCGGCGCAGCGTGTATTCCCCTATTGGAGAAACGACTTGCCTCTGGCCGAGCGGACTCACATGCTGCATTCGCACTGGCCCTGGTTGGATCCGACGAGGCTTTGGCGGTTTTGAAGAAGCACGCGCAGAAAAACGAGGAAGCCATCCGCATGGCATATGCATTTGCGCTTGCACGTCGTGGCAGCACCCGGGACATCGAGTGGCTGACCGCAACGGTGAAGCAAGAGAAAGATTCGCTCGAGTGGGGCCCGCGAATGAACGCGATCTATTCTCTGGGGGTACTGCGGCACCGGGGAGCACGCGAGCTGCTACAACGAATCGAACGGGAGGAACGAGGAACCTTCTCCGGTGAGGCTGCTACCTACGCCCTGAAACTCTTAGAAACTCCTTGTGAGGGGCAGGGAAAAAGCACCGAAGAAACGCTCAAACGCCTCGTATTGGGATGTGTGGGTCCAAGAATGCGTGAGAGCCCGCAGTTTGTTGAGGAGTCTAAGATGCGGGTCTGGACACGGCAAGGGGACGAATGGGAAACACGACCAGTCACCGGAGAGACCAAAAAACTCCCATCCATCGCCTTCGAACACTACCTCTCCCCCAATATGGCGGTGGCCCTTGTGGATATGAGCGTCTACTTTGGCCCGCTCAACGCACAGGGATACCGGTTTGTGTTCGTAAAGAAGGGCGGGAAGTGGATCCTGTCAGGCCTGACCTTCACCTGGGTTTCTTGATAGCTTACCTAGACTCATATGCGCATCCTCACGCCGCTCAGCATCCGCTTTCAAAGCGAGCTCCCAGATCAGGAATACATGTCCGCTCTGGTCCGTGCACTCGAAGCCCGTGGGGTCACAGATATCATGGTCGAGCCCGACGTCAGGGTGTTCTTTACCTGTCGTCAGTTCCGCCTCATCGGTTTTCCATTCTGGGAGCGCGTCCATGTTCAGGTCGTCAGGGAAGGCACGATGACGGAGTTCACCCTTCGCTTTCCTGGCTACAACGTATTTTCATTCACGCTCATGGTGGCGGCCGGCGCAGTCATGGTCGGTTCAGCCATCCAGACTCGAAACCCAAGCCCCCTGATAGCATTGCCGGTTCTGTTTGCCGCACCCTATATTGGACTGCTCGGATACGCGGCGCCAAGACTGAAGAAGTTGAAGCGTTTCCTGCTTACGGTTGGGCCTGAGGCAAGGACGGCGCGGAACTAAGCATTGATACGCTATCGTTTTGTCTCCTCGTTGTTCCGAGGTTTCTCCGTTGAGTCGACGGACCAGTTTGTGACCCAGACTGCACTGAGATATAACGAATTCAACAACGCCATCTCCCCTGGTTCCGTCCTGGAGGACGCATCAAAAAGCTTGGCCTTCTGTTCCTGGTACTCTCTGGATGGGTTGCGACACCCGAGGTCGTTGCCAACAACACCGTGCCGAAAGAGGAATGGATTTCCCAGATGAAGGATGCCTTGCCGGCCGCCTTCTGCAAAAACGGCACGTATTTCAGGCAGTGTTTCGAAGTTACGGCTGAAGATTGCCACAAAGAGGCCCGAGAGGGGACTGAATCCTGCCTCCTTCAGCTGAAGTCCGAGATCCCCGATCAGCTGTCGCAACCGCATGACGGCCGAAAGTGGGGCGAAAGGGTCGGCACCTGTGCGGGGACCCTGTACGAACAAGGTCTGGCCGACAAACGCATCAGCAGTGCCGCCTGCAACAACCCGGACAGCTGGCGTTGAGGCTCAGACGAATGGAAATCTTCTCCATCCTCCTCCTTGCCAGTATCCCCCTGATCCTCCCGTTGGCGATGACCGTCTACCTGCTCAGCCGCAGGGGAAAGGATGACGCCAACGAGGGGAATCTCTTCTTCGATGCCAAGGCAATGCAGATCGGATTCGGCGTGCCGGGGAGCATCAGCCTGCTGCTGCTCCTGCTGCACGGGGTGGATGTGATTCGACTGCCCGAAATGGTCCTGATCCTGTGTGTCGGCATTCTCGGATTCTCTGTCCTGGTGAACACATACATGGTTCCCGTCGCACGCTGGCGCAGAATGCATCGTGCGGATCAGAACGATGACGACCGGAACCGAAAGCGCTGATTCGGCCGTTCTTCTCTGTCATCGGCCATCTGCAATCTGCCATTCGCGGTTATTCCCACCAATCCAACGCCACCCTGAACCGCTCCCCCACATTGATGTGGTAGCGAAACCCCGCATTGTAGTCGGCGTAGTCGGCCACCCCCGCAATGAGCGGAACCTTGCCCACCCGGAATTCCGCGTTGGGTCCCTTGGTGGAAGCGGATTCGATCAGGTACGTGCTGTCGCGGTAATCGGTGTAGAGACCGAGAGGAACCTCGATGTCGGCCCAGCGGCCGCTTACGAGCGCGGGATCCACGTTCATGCGTGCGCGAAAGCTGCTCGCGCCATCGGACTCCTGCACCTGGCTCACCTCGCCGACATAGGCGGGAATCCGGTTCGCGAGAATCGACTGCCCGCCGAACGCGAGCGCGCTCCCCTCGCCGATCCAGCCGAAGAGGCGCGCGCCATTCGCGGCCGAACCGTGCACGGCGAAGCGCCCGGTCCACGAGAGCGGGCCGAAGCTGCGCGGAACCTGGGTGCCCGCTTCGTCGATCCCCACGTGATAGGTGCGCCCGTCGGCCAGCCGGATCTCCACGGCCGAGAGGACCATGCCGCCGGCGATCGACGCGTGCAGCGGGATGACCTCCGCGATCTGCGGCGTATCCAGTGACGGTTCCCAGACGTTGACCAGGGCAGAACCGGCGGCGCCGTTCTGCCCGCGCAGGATCAGGTAGCGCACGGTCTCGCCCGCGGGCATGCGGCCGTTCGCCGTCGCCGCCTGATCGAAGACGCCCACGGGAATCGTCCACAGCGTGAGCGTGGCGTTCGAGGCGGTCCGCTGCGACCAATCGAACTGGTTCCACTGCACGCGGAACGTCGCGGGGACCGTCGCGGTGTAGTCCGCATCCGCGAGAAACTGGAAGCCCGATCCGCGGTACAGCCAGGCATACGCTTCCACACACGCACGATCGGCGCGGCAGGCCGCATCCACTTCGTCGAAGTCATAACCCGACTCGTAGGCAACGGGATACCCGGCATCCGCCCCGGCATAGGTCTGCGCCTGCGTGCTCAGCGAGATACCCTGCGGAACGATCGTGTCGCCGCCGCCGTGGTAGCTGTAGTGGTGCGTGCCGCCCCCGAAAGCACTCGAGACCTCGACGACGAAAAACTTCCCGTTGCCTGTTTCGATGCGGAAGACCGTGCGCCGCAGCTTTGCGTCGGGGAGCATGGCCGGCCACTCGTACACCCCGGGATAAGCCGTGCGGCTCTCGAGCTCGAACAGCGCCACCGGACTTCCGGGCGTGTCGAAGAAGGTCTTGATGTCGCTCGCCCAGATGCTGTGCGACTGGCGCGTGCGATCGACGATCAGCGTATTGTGGCTCGCCGTGTGGCTCTCCCATCCGAAATAGCGCCAGCCGTACCCGGACGGGGAGCCGAGCGTCGGCATGAAGTCGAGGCCGGCATACTGGATGCCGAAGTCGAGCTGATCGTGATGGGCGTGGTTGCCGAAGCCGCGCAGGGGCGACTGGCTGCGCCCGAAGTATCCCCAGACGCTGTGTTCCGATGCGGCAGGTCCGCTGCGCAACTGCGCGAAGCCGAAACCGGGCAGGTTTTCGCGAAGGGGCGGAACCAGCGGTTCCTTGCGCAGATCGCGGGTCAGGCTGCGCTGTACCGCATAGGGATCGTCGTCCCAGACGCTCGTGTGCAATCCATGGATCGTTCCGCCGTTGGCCTCGCGGGCCTGCACGGCGAGATCGGGATCCGGCCCGAACCGTTCGTAGGCGACCGTCAGGTGATCGGCCGTGGGGAGCGGAAGCCGCTCGGCCCGTCCGGTGCGCCCGTCGTCGCCGAGGTGCACGTAGAAATCGGGAATCGTTTCCAGGTTCCGCATATAGGCGAAGTGCCGCGCCAGGCGGAACCGCATGCGCCGCCACTCGCGGAAAGCGATGGAGTACGACCCGCTGAGGGCGAACTGGTTGCGCGCATACAGCTCGAGCGTCTGCCCGGTGTCGAGATGGTATTCGTACCCGTAGGAAACGTAGGTCGCGGCCACCTCGTCGCTGCCGCCGTCGCGGTCGATGCTGTTGAAGAACATTTCGGGCAGGCGTCCGCCCTGCGGCGAAAAGACCCAGTCGAGCATGGCCTGCGAATCCGCGCCGGCATCGAGCACGAGGGCGAGGTGCAGCATCAGGTCGTGGGGCAGGGTCGCATTCCCCCAGATGAGTTTCGTCCGGACGAGCGGGACGGCCGCGAAGAACAGGTCACGCTCGATCCGCAAACGCAACTCCGCGGCCGTAGCGCCCGCGAAGCCCTGCAGTTCGGCATCGTCGAAGAAACGGTAGACGATGTCGTAGGCGCGGATGAGATTGAAGAGGGCGATGCCGTCGGACATGCGCCCGAGCCAGACCCCCTGGCCGCCGTCGAGAAAGCCGCCGAGGCCGGGCTCGCGCCGCAGGTGCTCTTCGTACCAGCCGTCCGATCCGCCGAACGATTCCGCCAGCGCATCGAGCAGCACGGCGACGCGCAGGGCGGCCTGGCGACCGCGATCGGAGCCGTCGAAGACCGAGAGCATGGCGCCGCTCCACGCCAGGCTGCGCCCGTCGAGCGGATTGCCGAGATCGAGGCGCGTCATGTTCTTGATCAGGGTGTAGACGTAGTAGGCGACGAAGTAATAGCGGCGGCCGTCGTAGGTGGCGCCGTAGCCGCAGTCGTGGTGCGGGTTTGCCGGGTCGCAGAACGTCGTGTCGGCGGGCGGATACTGATAGGCGCCGTCGCTCGCACGGTTCTCCGTGTAGTGGGCGTCGAAGTCGTTCTCGGGATACCAGAGGTCGGGCGTGCCGTCGTCGGTATCCATGCACTTGACCTTGAACCGATGCCAGTCGGGGTTCACATACCAGCCGCGCAACGGTTTTCCGTTCGGACACAGTCCGCTCCACGCGGGGGCCTTGGCGCGCGGCAGGCTCGCGTGCGGCACGAGGGCGCGGACGTCGGCGAGCGATCGGTCGAGCCACTCCTGCATGTATCCGGCGTGCGAGGGGTAGTCGCTCCACGGTTCCCCGGCGTGCGCGCGCGCATTCGCCTGGCGGCGATCCGTATAGACGGTGGAACCTGCTTTGGCCCAGGCGGTTTGAGACGTGAGCAGAACGGCGAATACGGTCAGGACGATTCGTGCGGACATCGGCTACTCCTTTGGTGCACGGCCAGATTAGCAAAGGAGCGCACGGCTTGCGGGGGCGTGGGGCGGGGAAGCGAGCGGTCATCGATCACAAGGGCGCTGGTCGCTGGACGCTGGGGAGGCAAGTACCGGAGAAGACACGGGCGCGCGCCCCATCCGGTCGGCCCGCTCACTCATGCCCTGGGCTGGTGTTTGTGTATCTGAAACAGATTCTTGCGGGCGAAAATTACGCCAATGCCTCTTGAAGCGAGACGGCGATGTGCGGAAAGGACGCGCGAAGGGGCGCATCCTCCGTCACCAGCATGGTCTCGAGCTGCGCCGCCAGCGCCACGAATTCGCAGTCGTACGCCGAGCGGCCGCTCCTCGCAGCCAGGGCAAGAACATCGGTGGAGGCGGGTTCATGCTTCAAGCCGAGAAGTAAGGCCTCGGCCTCGGACTGAAAGGCCTGTGCCTTCGCGAGGGTCAACATCCCCTTCCGTACGTAGAGAGCAAGGGCGTTCCGACACTCGCTCCGCCAGAGCGGCGGCGCCGTCCAGAGAGGATAGCGCTCGCGAAGGGCTTCGGCCGCTGCCGTTTTCTCGCCCGGCAGAAGAAGATAAAGAACGACGTTCGTGTCGACGACGATCACCGTCGGCGGCCGTGCTCAATCGCTTCGAGAACCTCATCCGCGTCGAATGTTCTTCGCACCGAAGCCCGCAGCTTGCGGATTCGCCGCAACTGTTCCTGGACCGGTGGCCGGGTCTGCAGGAGCGCCTGTTCAAGGAAGGCAATCACTTGCCCGTTCAGGCTTCGGTGGTTGGCTTCTGCGGTATCCTTCAACCGCCGATAGATGTCGTCGGGGAGATTCTTGATCGTGAGGTTGGGCATCGTGGAACCGTTTTGGTTCCATTATGGTTCTTTTCGGGGATGCCTGCAAGTTGGGGATGCCTGCAAACATGGCTCCACCATGGGATGGATGGCGGCTCCTCCGCGGCCGGAAACCGGGAATATGCTATGCTCATGAGGTGAAATCGGTCCAGGACATCGAAAAGGAAATCCTTCGCCTGTCGCCGGCCGAACGCGAATACCTGGCCCGCGTCGGATAGTCTGGATTAATCTGACCTGCTTCCGGACGAAGACGCATTCCGGCTTGCGCGCGAGGGGGACCAGGACATCGCTTCCGGGAAAACCCAGGTGCTCAGCGACGCGGAATTCCGCGACCGGACGACCCCCCACAAGAAGCGGTGAAGCTCGAGTATCACCCGGGTACGGTGGATGATCTTAATCGGGCGGTCGCCTGACGACGGTGGGCCCTTGCGTATGCCCAAATAGGGAATTATAATACCCAATATGGGCACATACGCTGGTAAAGTTGAGCCACAGCCGGTTTCCTCCCTCCGAAGCGGTGTCGCCGACGCCCTGTTTTCCTCCACGAAGCAGCGTGTGCTGGCCCTGCTCTTTGGCCAACCCGAGCGCAGCTTTTACACGACGGAAATGATCGCTTTGACCGGCGCCGGTTCGGGCGCCGTGCAGCGGGAGCTGGCTCAATTGGAAACGAGTGGTCTGGTGGTCACCACGCGACTGGGCAACCAGAAGCATTACCGGGCCAACCCTGCATCGCCGATTTTTTCGGAGCTCTGCTCCATCGTCGGAAAGACACTGGGTTCCGGCGAAGTCATTCGGGCCGCTCTGGCGCCTCTCGCAACGCAGATCGACCTGTCATTTGTCTACGGCTCGATGGCCAGCGGCAAGGACACGAGTACGAGCGACATCGATCTGCTTATCGTATCCGACACCTTGACCCTCGAAGAGATTTACGAAGCGTTGCGCCAAGTCGAACAGCAGCTCGGTCGTCCCATCCACATCACGCTGCTGACACAAGGGGAATTTCGAACGCGGCACGCCAGTCGCCAACCCTTTCTGACGCGCCTTCTCGCAGGGAATCGGCTCCGGCTTTTTGGAAATGAGCGTGAGCTCCTCGGCGCTCCATAACCTCGTTCGCATCGGGCAGCTCAAGGCCGAACCCCCTGCACAGGCCGAGTTCGACGGTCTGGTTCGATCCGGAGTGGCGAGGCTCGAGGATTCGAAGAACACAGACTTACGTCTCGAAAGTCGCTTCGATCTCGCCTACAACGCCGCGACGCACTGTCCCTTGCGGCATTGCGCTGGCATGGATACCGCTCGGACAACCGCTTTCAGGTCTTTCAGTGCCTGGCGAATACGCTTTCTGTTGCGTCAACCGATCTGCGAATTCTCAGCGATGCCCACCGGAAGCGGAATCTGAGTGAATACGAGGGGCTTGTCGAGATTGAAGAAGCCTTGGTTCAGTCGCTCATCCGAATCGGTGACGACATCGTCGCTCGGCTGTCGAAGCTCGGCCCTGTGGTCCAGGATAAAGAGTCCTGACTCGACCGGCTCGCAGTGCAAGGTTCTCCTGGGTTCACCTTCAGGCAGAACGGGCGGACTTCTTCCGCTCGCGGCTCAGCTGTTCGCCCCCGCCAGCCCGCTGATCCGCGCGCTGCCTGCGAGGCGCGCCACGAGCGCGTCGTCGGCGCTGAGGTAGGGAACGATCAGGGTCTCGGCGAGCGCGAGGTAGGCGGCGGTGTAGAAATCCACCTGATGCCGGCGGGCGGCGAGAAAGGCGTGGGCCGACAGCTCGCGGGTCAGCGTATGGATTTGCAGCGGCAGTGCGCGCACGGCCTGCCATGCGGCTTCCGCGTTTAAGTTTGCATCCGCGCCGAAGCGGGCGAGCCAGGCCGCGAATTCCCAGGGGAAGATTTCGGGAACGTGGGCGCGGTCGTGCCCCTTGGCGAGCCGATCGAGCAGCACGCGCGACTCCACCACGTGCGCTTCCTGGGCGTTCGGGATGAACCATTTGGCGGCGACGGCCGGGTCGAGCACGTACTCACTCATCGCCGCTCCTGAACTTGCGCAGCCACTCTTCGGCGGGAGCGGCGGGGGGCTGCACGTCGCGGCGCATCTGCTGGATGGCCTGGAGCGCCTCGAGCGCTTCGGGTTCCGCAACATGTGCGGAAGGCGCCCGCTTCCCCTCCGGCGGATTCCCCATGTAGCGCCGCAGCGCCTCGCGGATCAGTTCCGATCGCGAACGGCGCTCCCGTTCGGCGCAGGCGTCGACCTCGGCCAGGAAGTCGTCGGGAATGGAAATGAGGATGCGCGCCATCGGCGATCAGTATAGCAGCGGGACCCCGGGGCCGCCCGGCGTGGGCGGGTGCACGAGAGCGTATCGCCGCAATTAGGTATCGACGGCATCCGGCGGACCTTGCGATGATGCTCTCTTTGCACGAGGACTTCCCGATGCATCCGTGCTGCGACGACATCACCGCGCTGCTTGCGCTACTCCGGATGGGCGGCATTCCGGAGGAGAGCAGCGATCCCGAGGCGGCCGCGTTTTTCCGCTCCTGCCGCGCGCACTGTGTGGGCGGCGGCGCCCGGTGTCCCTTCGGGGAACCGCTCCCCGAGGCGGTGCCGGCCTAGGGCGGCGTCAATCCAAGGGGGGCGGAGCGTACTTCGCCAGGATGCGCCGATCGGAGAGCCAGCGGTTCAGCAGGTCGAGTCCGCCGTGACGGCGGGCTTCATCGCGGGCATACTCCGCAAGGGGCGGATTCTTGAGCACGAGCACTGCGACGTCCAGCATGTCCTGATGCCCGCCGGCATAGCATTTAGAGCGGATGAATCCCTGTGCGCTGACGAGCCGCAACCCGTACTCCTCGAGAAGAGGATGAGCACCCACGTCGGCCCCGATGGCCCCGATTGGCAGAATCTGGACGGGAACCCCGTCAATTTCGGCTTCTGCAACCCAGGGGAGCGGATCGTCGGCGGCGCCGGCATGTACGGTGGTCGCCAATCCGATTTCGGCCAGTCGTCCCGCAACCTCTTCGGAGGTCAGATCCGTCGCAAGGTCAACGTCGGTTGTATAGCGGTCGACGCCATGGAGAAACCCGGCAAGCCCGCCTACGATGACCAGATGGTCGCCCCCCAATGCCCGTGCGATCTTGGCCGCTGCCTGAAGCAGATCAGGGTTTTGGTTTTCCATCTCGGTTCTTAAGCGTCTCCCGCACCGCCAGCGCGGCTTTGGCCGTGCGGCGCATGATCCCGAGTTTCCGCACGCGTTCGGCGATGATCTCGGGAGAGAGATCGAGAACAACCGGCGTAGAGGTGTCGACGCGACGGCGATCGGTCGGATCCTTCGGGTTCATGATCACATCCTACCGGATTCCACTTTCCCGCACGAGTCGGCTCAGACCGCCGATTTCTCTTCGACCGCCCGCGGAAGGATCGCTATAATGAATCCTTTTGTGCGGAGGATTCCCTTGAAAACCATTCAGAAGAAGAGCGGCCACTTTCTCGAGGACTTCAAAGCGGGCCAGGTCTTTCGCCACAAGGGCGGAAAAACCGTGACCGAGGGCCTGTTCAACGATTTCACGGACTTCGTCTTCACGACGAACCCGCTGTCGAAGAACGTGGAATTTGCGAAGGCCTACGGCTTTCAGGGGCTCGTCTGCCCGCCGGGCATGGTCATGAACGTCGTGTTCAGCCAGACCGTCGAAGACATCAGCGAGAACGCCCGCGCCAACCTGGGATACGTGAACATGCAGTTCGGCGTGCCCCTCTACGTCGGCGACACGGTCGAGGTCGAGACGAAGATCCTCAAGGTCACCCCGAGCAGCAAGGATCAGGATCGCGGCGTGGTCACCGTGCAGAGCACCGGCCGCAACCAGCGCGGCGAAGTCGTGCTCACGTTCCAGCGCTCGGTGCAGGTGTGGAAGAACGACCTCGCGGCCAAGGTGGATGACTCCGAAGTTGCCCCCGACGACCTGAAGGTGGAACCGTGGATTCCCCCCTACCAGTCGGCGGAAGTCTACCGGAAGAAGGCCCACCTGACCCGCGAAGACAACTACTTCGAGGATTTCGAAGCCGGCACGCTGATCGAGCACTCCCGCGGCCGCGTCGTCACCGACGAGCACATCTCGCTCACCGGCAAGCTCGACAACACGAGCCAGGTGCACTGCAACCAGAACCTCATCGACCGGAACCCCGACAAGTACATCGGCGGCAAGCTGCTGGTCTACGGCGGAATTCCGTTCAACCTGTCGCTCGGCCTCAGTTCCCCCGACGTCGACAACAACGCCGTGGCCGACATCGTCTACACTTCGGGCAAGCACGTGGGCCCCATCTTCGCCGGCGACACGGTCTTCGCGACGACGGAGATCCGCGCGAAGGAAGACATGCCCGGCCGTCCCGACCTGGGCAGGCTGGTGACCACGCTGCGCGGCCACAAGTTCGTCCAGAAGGACGGCGAGTGGAAGAAGGTCGAAGTCTTCTATCTGGAACGCGAGCTGGCCGTGAAGCGCCGCTCGCACTACCTGTAAGCGGCCGGGGTTCCGAGAAGACCCCCGCCCGAGTTTGATTTGAGGGCCCGGCTCGCGCCGGGCCCTTTTTTGCCACTCGGAGCCGCTGCTCCCTCCCCATAGCCACCAGACGCTGGAAAACACCCAGGGCGCGCAGAGCAGGGTATATACGTCGTATATCGTACGTATGTGTAGCGGACTTTCAGGGGGTGGGTTTTTGAGGGGTGTCGCCTGAATCCTTAGGGGGCGGAGCCTGTCACCGGACGTTCAAGCGGAACCGACGGTGATCCGTCGCCGAGCTCCGCCGCATGGGAAAGGAAGCCACGGCTACCCTTCGATGCGGAGAGACGACCCCTTTTTTCGCGTGCTGGGTATATATGCTCTATATACCATCGGGCTCAGACCCCACCCCTTTCGGGCGCATCAGGGGGAACTCCAACGGACCTGCTCCGGTGCCTCTCGATTGTCCTTGCTTCTACCGACGTCCGACGTCCGCCGTCCGACGTCCCGGTCTTGGCGTCCGACTTCCGGTGTAAGCCTCAAGCCCGGGCGGCGCCGGCACAGTGCCCGGCCACGGTGTGCAACAGCGTTTCCATATCGACGGGCTTGCGCAGGTACTGGGTCCCCTCGGGGAGGCGCGCCTTGTCGACGACCGCCGAAACGACGGCAATGGGAATCCCGGCCAGCGCGCCGTCGTCGCGGACGACCGAGAGAAATTCCCAGCCGTCCATGACCGGCATCATGAGGTCGAGCAGAATCAGGCAGGGCTCGCCTTCACAGTCCCTCACGCGGGCGAGCGCTTCGCTGCCGTTGGCAGCCTCGACGACCGTATAGCCCTCGATTTCGAGAAGCTCCCGCATGGCTTCGCGGATGTGGGGGTCGTCTTCGACGACCAGGACATAGCAGGTGGGGGACTTTTGCATGGCTTGTGGGACGCTGTGGGTTACCCCAGTTCAGTGTACAACAAGATACAACGTTTGAAACCGGAAATTGTCACACCGGCCGCGCCGGACCGGTGAGGATCACCACCCGCTCATCAGACGATCTTCTTGCCGTGGGCCGCCCGGTGCTCGGCGGCCAGCCGTGCGTCCTGGTCGAATTCGCCCCGGTCGAGCCGCGCGAAGTAATTGATCGTATCGTGGCGCAGCTGCGGAAAGAGCATCCAGACGGCCAGCAGGTTGGGAACGACCATCAGCCCCAGCATGATGTCCGAGAAGTTGAGCACCGGCCCATAGGTCCACATGGCGCCGACGAAGGCGAGCACGCAGAACACCGCCTTGTAGGCGAGGATGGCCCCCTTGGACTTCTCGCGGAAAATGTAATCGACCGCCCGTTCGCCGTAGTAGGACCAGCTGATGAGGGTCGAATAGGCGAACATGGCGACGGCAATCGGCACGAACCAGGTGCCGAAACCGGGAATGACCTGGTTGAACGCATACGCCGTGAGTTCGACACCGGGTTTGGCCACCTCGGGGCCCACGGCCCAGGCGCCGGTGATGAGGATGACGAGCGCCGTCATCGTGCAGATGATGACCGTATCGATGAACGGCTCGAGCAGGGCCACGACCCCTTCGCGCACCGGCTCGTCGGTGGCGGCCGCCGCGTGGGCGATGGGGGCCGAGCCGAGACCGGCCTCGTTGGAGAAAGCCGCCCGGCGGACCCCCTGGATGAGCACCTGGCTGATGGCGATCCCCGCGAACCCTCCGGCCGCCGCCGTGCCCGTGAAGGCCTCGGTCACGATGCGCAGCAGGAGCTCGGGAACGAGCGGAAGATTCATGGCGATGACGAGCGCCGCGCCGAGCATGTAAATGCCGCCCATGAAGGGCACCAGGAACGCGGTCACCTTGCCGATGCGCGTGATGCCCCCGAGGATGACCATGCCCGTCAGGATGGCGATGGTCACGCCGGTCACCGCGCGGGGCACCGCATAGGCAGACTCGAGGATGATGGCCACCTGATTGGTCTGAAACATGTTCGCGGCGCCGAACGAGGCCGCGATGGCGGCCAGCGCGAAGAAGACCGCCAGGGGACGCCAGCGCTTGCCGAGGCCGCGCTCGATGTAGTGCATGGGACCGCCGTGCACGACGCCGTTCTCATCGATGTGCCGGTATTTCACGGCCAGCGTACATTCCGCATACTTCGTAGCCATGCCGACGAAGCCCGCGACGATCATCCAGAAGGTCGCGCCGGGCCCGCCGAAGTGCATGGCGACGGCGACGCCCGCGATGTTGCCCAGGCCGACGGTGGCCGAGAGGGCGGTGGTCAAGGCCTGAAAATGCGAGATCTGACCGGGCTCGTCCGGGTCGTCATAGCGCCCGCGGACGATGTCAATGGCGTGAAGAAAACCGCGCAGCTGCACCGGGCCGCGCCGGGTTCCCAACAGAAGCGACAGCAGAATGCCGGTCCCGATGAGCAGGACGACCATCGGAATGTTCCAGACATATCCGACGACGGTTTCGAGAAGACTTTCGATCCATTGCACGCTGCACCTCGGGGCGAACGGAGAAAAGGCAGCCCGGCGGCTGCCCTGCGGCGAACGCGCTCGCGACCGGCTCCCGGGCCGATCGGCGCGTCTCGCGGCGCGGGGTATACGCTAACAAATCGCGTGCGGATGCGTCAATTCGGACGGCGGACGCCGGACGTCTGACGTCGGGGTAGATACAACCGTTCGTCTCGAGCCGACGGTTGCAGGCAGAGCCGGAAACGACGGCGAGACATGCACCAGGGTACCCATGTGCGCTCCCTCGCTGTCGCGCTCCACGCTGTTGCGCGCCGTCAGCTCGGGACGAACGGGCGGCAGTCATCAGTCATCAGTCGTCAGTCGGCAGTCTATTTCCGTTCGTGTCGAGCCGACGGTTGCAGGCAGAGCCGGAAACGACGGCGAGACATGCACCAGGGTACCCATGTGCGCTCCCTCGCTGTCGCGCTCCACGCTGTTTCGCGCCGTCAGCTCGGGACGAACGGGCGGCAGTCATCAGTCGTCAGTCGGCAGTCGGCAGTCTATTTCCGTTCGTGTCGAGCCGACGGTTGAAGGCAGAGCCGGAAACGACGGCGAGACATTCACCAGGGTACCCATGTGCGCTCCCTCGCTGTCGCGCTCCACGCTGTTGCGCGCCGTCAGCTCGGGACGAACGGTAAGCTGCGGTCGACTGGAATCACGTTCGCGCTCCTCCAGGGTGCACCTTCGCAGTGCCCCCCTCGGGGGAACGCATCCGTCAATTCCGTCCGTGAGGGAGGGGGGTCAGGTGCGCTGGAAGACGAGCGACGTCCACTCTTCGTCGTTGTTGCTCTCGAGAAACTCGAGCTTGCCGTGCATGAACGCATCCCGGACGAGTGACGCCTTGTTCCGCAGGATCCCGGAGAGGATCAGGATCCCGCCGGGCGCGAGGCGGGCCCGGAGGGACTCGTTCATCTCGATGATCGTCTCGGCCAGAATATTGGCGACCACGAGCTCGAACTCTTCCTTCAGATCCTCGATGGGGGTCGTGCCGGTTTCAACCTTCCCCTTGAGGCCGTTCAGACGCACGTTCTCGGCCGCGGTCTCGACGGCAACCGGGTCGTTGTCGATGGCCACCACGCGGGGAATGCCGAATTTGGCCGCCACGATGGCCAGAATCCCGGAGCCTGTTCCGACGTCCAGGGCACTTCTGACGGGACGGCGCAGTCCGCCCACTTCTTCGCGCTGCGCGTAGCGGCGGATGGCGTCGATGCACAGGCGGGTCGTCTGGTGATGCCCCGTGCCGAAGGCCATGCCGGGATCGATCTCGATGATCATTTCCCCGTCTTTCGGCTTGTAGCTCTCCCAGGTCGGCTTGACGACGATGCCGGGGCCGACCGACATCGGCTTGAAGAAGCGCTTCCAGGTGTGCGCCCAGTCTTCGCCGGCGAGCGTCGAAATGCTCATCTGCGGGGTGGGGTATTCGGGAAACTCCTGGTGGACGACCTTGAGAAAGCTCTCGAGGGCGGCGATCAGGTCCTTGGCCAGGTCGACCTGAAAGTAGCACTTGATCGTGGCCAGCCGGTAGGGGCCCTCCTCGGCATAGGCACCCTCGCCGAGGTGCACGTCGCTGTCGTCGATCAGGAGGCCGCTGGCCCCCAGCTCGATCATCCGGTTGCCCACGACGTCGGCGACCGGCTCTGCCAGGCGTACCGACACCTCCGTCCACTCCCGTTCCTTCTGCGCAGCCATCCCTACAGGATAGCGAAGCGCTCCCCCGGGAGCAACCGGGACAGGCCGCAAGCACCGAGTGCCAAGCGCCAAGCGCCGAGCGCCAAGGGGAAGAAAGGACAGCCGGCGAGGCCCGTTCCGCCCGTCACCTCGAGACGCTTCTTGTTGTGTACTTGCCGGCAAATCGTCAATCGTCAATCGTAAATCGTCTCAGGCCGCAAGCACCAAGCGCCAAGCGCCGAGCGCCAAGCGAAAAAAAGGACAGCCGGCGAGTCCCGTTTCGCCCCGTCACCTCGAGACGCTTCTTGCTGTGTACTTGCCGGCAAATCGTCAACCGTCAATCGTAAATCGTCATTTCGGATGACGCGCTGCGTGTTGTGATCCGGGGTTGGGCGTATGATACCCTGCTAGCTTGGAAACCCGATCGACCAAAGAAATCGCTGAAGCAAGCCTCGACGCGCTCGTCGCCGTCGAAGAGGGGCAGCATGCCGATCGCGCCTTGAACGAGGTCGGCAAACGGTTCCGCCTGCGCGGCATCGACCGCCTCGCCGTCAAGAATCTGCTGCACCACACCCTGCGCTGGCGCTCGCGCTTCGACGCCGTGCTCAAGCATGACGCGGGCGTCTGGGCGAATCCGATCTGCGAGAACGCGGCGCGCCTCGCGCTGTCGTCGGGCTTTACGCAGGACGCCGATCCCGAACTGCTCACCGCCATCTCGGCCACCCTGGCCGAGCGCGGCCACCGCCGGGCCTCGCGCCAGCTCATCTCGCTCGCCCGCAACGCCTCGCAGCTCCCCCTGCCCGAGGCCACGAGCTCCGTCGCGGCGAACGCCGAAACCTATGCCCATCCCGAGTGGATGGTCGAGCTGTTCGCCGAGCGGTTCCCCGAAGATTACCCGCGGCTCCTGGCGGCCAACAACACCGAACCGCCCACGACCCTGCGCGTGAATCCGCTCAAGACGACACCCGAGGCCCTTCAGGAGCGGCTGCGCGCCGAGGGGGTCGAAACGGAATTCGGATCCTATTCCCCGCTCGCGCTGCGCCTGACCGCGCCCGCCGACATCTTCCGCACGGCCGCCTTTCAGGAAGGCCTGTTCGAGATGCAGGACGAGGGGAGTCAGCTCATCGGCTGGGTCGCCGACCCGAAGCCGCGCGGGCTCGTGATCGACGCCTGCGCCGGCGCCGGCGGAAAAACCCTGCTGCTTGCAGGGCTCCTGAAGAACCGCGCCCGCATTCTGAGCGTCGACATTTACGACAACAAACTCACGCGTCTGCGCGAGCGTGCGCGCCGGGCCGGCGTCAGCAACATGCAGGCGCGCGTGCTCACCTCGGGCGGCCTGGAAGGGGACCTCATCGGGGCCGCCGAAGCCGTGCTCGTCGACGCGCCCTGTTCGGGCCTCGGGGCGCTGCGGCGCAACCCCGATTCGAAATGGCGCCTGCAGCGCGACGCCATCGACGAGCTGGCTGCACGCCAGTACGGCATCCTCTCGCTCTGGGCCCAGGCCGTCAAGCCCGGCGGTCTGCTCGTCTACTCGACCTGCACGCTGACGCATCAGGAGAACGAGGCGGTCGTCGAAAAATTCCTCATGCGCCACCCCGAATTCACCGTCGAGCCGGCGTGCGCCCGTTTTTTTGCGCATGCCGAGCGTTTCCAGACGCCCGACGGATACTTTCTGGCGCTGCCGCATCGCGACGAGACCGACGGCTTCTTCGCCGCCCGCCTGCGCCGCAACCGCTGACCGAAGGGGAGCCCGCCATGGCCGTCCGCCTTGCCGCCCGCATGCTGCCGTTCGCGTTTCTCTGGACGATGCTCGTCGGCGCCGTCTGCGGAAGCACGCCGAAGGGCCCGCCGCTGAAGATCGCGGTCGATGTCCATGGGCGCACGCTCGCCTGGGAAGAGCCGGCGCGCTTCGCGGCCGCCCCCAAGGACTGGAACGCCCTGACCGAAGCGGCCGAGCGGGAAGCCGGCCCGGCTGCGGACGCGATCCGGGCCTTTGCGAAAGCCCACGGTCTCGACGATTACGGCGTGCTCCTCGCGGTGCGCGCCCTCGCCCTGTCGATCCCCGACGGGCCGGCGACGCGCCCCGTCCGATTTCAGGAAGCCCAGGGGCTGACGTGGAATCAGGGTTCGCGCGCGGCCTTTGCGGCCGGCCTCCTGCAGCGTCTCGACATTCCGGCGGCGCTCTTCCACTCCGGCGACACCTGGCTGGTGGGGCTACCGGTCGCCGACACCGCTCCCTTCAACGCCCGTACCCAGACGGTGACGGTTCAGCGCAGCACTCCCTTCGGCGGCGACCGCTCGATCACGCGCGCCTTCCTGCTCTGGGACATCGCAAACCGCATCGGCGATCCGCCGCTCGGGCGCACCGCGCGGCCCGAGCTGCGCACGCCCCTGCCCGACATCATGGACCGCGCCGACGGTCGCCCGCTGCGTCTGACGGCCTACCGCGTGCCCGCTTACGTGAACCGCGACGCCGAGCCGGTTCTCTTCGCGCTCGCCGACGGCCGGGCGGTATCCTACGACGTGTTTCCCGCCGTCGCCGACTACCTTTCACTGTTCCCCGAGCGCCACTTCGCCGCGCAGGTACTGGCCGAACGCGACGAGCTGCGCCGCAGCGGCCTGGGCGAGCGGCTGGCCGCGCTGGCCGACAGCGATGAAGAGCGCTTCGTCACGGGGCTGCTGCGGGGCATTCAAGCGCATTTCGAGTACGTTGAAGGACCGCTGCGGACCCTTCCCGAAATCCTGCGCGACCGCCGCGGCGACTGTGACCAGATCGCCATGGTGCTCGCCCTGACGCTGCTCGACGTCGGATACCCGCCCGAGGCCATGCGTGCGGTGCTCTGGGAGAGCGCCGCCCATCTCGGGCTCGCGCTGCGGCCGCGGGCGAAGGCCCCTGCGACGCCCGAAGCGATGCACTACCAGATCGACGGCAAGCCCTACTATGTACTCGACGCCACCTACTACCACCGGCGCGAAGACGAGCTGATCACGCAGTGGGGCGAAATGAATCCCGACAACCGGCAGCGCACCGCCCAGCTGTTCACCCTCGAGGCGCCGCAGTGAGCGCCGTTTTTCCCGTCGGACTGCGCTTGGAGGGGCAGGCCGTCGCGCTCGTCGGCGGCGGCGCCGAGGCAGCCGAGAAGGCCGCTCGCCTGCTCGACGCCGGCGCCCAGGTCGACCTGTATGCGGAATCGATTGAGGATTCCGCCCTGGCGGAACTCGTCACCGCAGATCGTGTGCGCCAGGCAGGAACGCACCTGGATGCCTCCGAAGTCGGCCGCTATCGCATGGTCGTCTCCACCGTGCTCGACCGGGAGACGAGCGAGTCTCTGTCGGCGGCCTGCCGCCGGGCCGGGGTGCTCGTGAGCTGCTTCGACCAGCCGGCGCTTTCGGACTACACTATGCCCGCGCTCGTGCGGCGCGGGGCCCTGCGCATCGCCGTGTTCACCGGCGGCCAGAGCCCGGCCCTCGCGCGCAAGATCCGCCAGTCGCTGGAACGGATCTTCGACGCGCGCTTTGAAGCGTTCCTCGATCGCCTCGGCGCGCTGCGCGAGGGGCTGCGCAGGGAAGAGCCGGACTTCGAGACGCGTAAACGGAAGCTTCTGAAGGCTGTCGAAGGGTTTTCGGTCGAGGGAGAAATCCGCTATCCGCCCGAAACTCCCGACGTCCCGCCGGGCAGAGATTCCGCCTGAGACCGGCCCGGCTGGACCGACGGTCTGCCTTCCTGCAGAATAATCACAACCGCTGCGCTTCTTCCGGAAGGACGCTCTGCCATGCTCTCCCACATCTTCCACTGGTTCCACATCGTATCGGTCGTCGCCTGGATCGGCGGCATCATCTACATTCTCGCCGTCCTGCTGCCGAACATGCCGAAGGTGGCTCTGCGCGACCGGGCCAACTTCGTTCCGCCCCTGCTGCGGCGCTTTCTCGTCGTCGTCTGGACGAGCGTGACCTTGATTCTCGCCACGGGCTTCTGGCGCATCTTCGCCGTGTGGAATGCGGAGCAGGCCGCTTTCTGGGGCACGCCGCTCGGGCGCATCCTGATGGAGAAGCTGACGCTGGTGACGGCCATTCTGGTCGTCGTGGGCCTGGTCACCTTCCGCGTCGTGCCGCGGGCGATCGCGCACGTGGCGACGCACCGCAACGATCCGCCAGACGCCTATGCGTGCAAGCAGTGCGCCACCGTCATCGGCGGCATGAAGCGCCACCTGCAGGTCGGCCTCGTCTTCGCGCTCCTGATTATCTTCTGGGCGGTGCGGCTACGCGGCGGCTGACAGCGACGCGCGCATCCGGACTTCGCGCGCGAGTTCGAGGGAGATTCCCATCATGTGAAAGTAGCCGGCGTGGATCAGCGCGGTCGGCGTGCGGCGGGTCCAGACCACGGTACCCCGATACACGCGTTTGCTGTCGCCAATCTGCACCCACAGCTCGGTACCGGGCGTAAACAGGCGGCGCCCCTCGAGGCAGAAGCCGCCGCGCGAGACGTTCGTGGTGTATCCGGTATGGGGCGTCCTGGCATCGCCGTAGCGGATGCGCACCCGGCGGTTCACTCTGGGCGAACGTCTTTCCAGCTTCATCGTGCATTCCCCCTGCCCTCAGGCTAGCCTGAAAGCGGCCGCGATTTGACGCCTGGAATGCGGTTGCTGTAAACCCCCTTGACATGGTTCCCGTTGGTGACCTGTGTGCTGAATAGTCCACCGTGGGCAGCAGGATGGAGTGGGGGAGTGGGGGAGAGGG
>JAWLHK010000035.1:0-20733 GCA_041690355.1 bacterium
CACGCGAATCCGTGCAAACCGATCTCCCCCGCCTCCTCCATACCACGCGCGCAGGTGCACCACGTCGAACCCCACGGGCCCAAGCCCCGCGCGGGCTGAAGGAGGAGGGGGAGAAAAATCGGATCAGATAGATTGCTCCCCTTCTCCCTCCAACCGGTCCGCCGAGCGGACGTCGTATGGAGGGAGAAGGGGATGGGGGAAGTGGGTGGCACGCACCCTCCCCCTCTCTCCCCCTCCCCCACTCCCCCCCTCCGCGAGAGAGCACGTGACCTCACGTCACGGCCACACCACCGCCCGCGGCGTCTCGGTCCACGCCTTACCGTCCCCCAGGTTCCCCGCACCCCAGCAATGGAGGGTCTGATCGGTCTTCGTGGCGCAGGAATGCGAATAATTGACCGAGACATCGGCCCAATCGGTGTCGCTGCCGACCTGCGTGAGCTGCGCGCGAGCCGTCTTGTCCCCCGTCCCCAGCTCGCCCGAGCCGTTGTAGCCCCAGCACCAGAGGGCGCCGTCGGTGCCCACGGCGCACTGGTGACCACCGGGAGAGGCGCGCACGAGAGCCCAGTTCACGCCGCCGCCCGGCTCCTGCAGGGGAACGTTGCTCGACGTGGATCCCCAGAGGTAGCCGGCCCCCCAGCACCAGAGCGTGCGGGCGCCGGCCGTGTCGCGGATGCCGCAGGTCATCGCGCTGCCCGCCGTCACCTCGACCCAGTCGGTCGCCGAACCGGCCTGCTGCGGGCTCTTGGCGCAGGCCATGCCGAAGCAGTCGTCTGGCGAGGTGGCGCCGATGCCCAGCTGCCCCTGGTCGTTGCGCCCCCAGCACCAGAGGGTGCCATCGGTTTTGATGCCGCACGCGTGTTCGTGTCCGGCCGCCGCGCGCAGCCAGCCGGTCCCGGTTCCGACCTGCGTCGGTACGAGCACCCGCAGACTGGGCGTCGTACCGGCCCCGGCGTAGTTGTTGTAGCCCCAGCACCACAGCGACGTGTCGGCACGCACCGCGCAAGCCAGATAGCGCGTCAGCGAAAGGTCGGTCCACAGCGAGTTGGTCTCTTCGCGCAGGAAGTCGGGAGAAGAATACCAGGGCGACGCGCTGTTTCCGACAGTACCGTAGTTGTTGTAGCCTGCGCACCAGATCTCGCCGGCCTGCAGCCCGCACGTGACGCCCGACCCGGTCTCGACGGCGGTCCAGCCGGTGCCCGTCCCCGTCTGCAACGGAACGGATCGCGCGATGGTCCCGCCGTCTCCAAGCTGCCCGTAGGAATTGTCGCCCCAGCACCAGAGCGTCCCCCCCTGCAGACCGCAGTTGTGCCCCTGGCCCGCGCTGAACCCGCTCCACAGGCTGCTGTTCACCGGAGCGGGCGTGGAGTGATCGGGCGTGGCGCCGGCCCCGAGCACGCCGCCGCTGTTGTCGCCCCAGCACCAGGCCGCCCCCGCCATATCGCGCGCGCAGGAGGAAGAAGACATGACGCCGACGCCGGAATAGGTTCCGCCCACGGGCTGGGGAAGGTACGTGCCCGGACCATTGGCAACCCCGAGCTGCCCCTGGCCGTTCGCGCCGAAACACGAGATGGCGCCCGACGTATCGATCGCGCAGGTGTGACCGCCGCTCACCGCGACATCGGCCCAGTTCGTCGCCAGCCCGACCAGCTTCGGTGCGTACTCGATGGGGAAGCTTGCGGGATCGTACCCGAGCGTCCCCTCGGTGTTGTAGCCCCAGCACCAGAGCGTGCCGCCGGTCTTCACGGCGCACGCGGTGGAGCCGCTGTTGGCAACGGTGCTCCAGTCACTGTCGGCGCCGATGCGCAGGGGGATGTTGGAGTCTCCGCCGAAACCGAGCAGGTAACCGCCGTTGCTCCCCCAGCACCAGAGCGTGCCGTCGCGCTTCACACCGCACATGTTCGACGTCGATCCGCTGATCGACCGCCAGCCGTCGCCGGCAGAATCCACGTGCTGCGGCGTGGCGAAGGTCTGCCCGTCGACATCCCCCAGGCCCAGCCGGCCGGATTGCGCGGAACCCCAGCACCAGAGCACGCCCGCGACGTCGATGCCACACGTGTAATCGGCGGGGGCCACGACGGCCGCCCATCCCGCGCCGACGAAGACGGGCTGATCTTCCCAGGCGTTGACCGAAGCGGGGCCGAGCTGGCCCGACCAGTTTCCGCCCCAGCAGTGGAGTTCGAAGGCGTCGTTGATCAGGCAGCCGTGTTGACCGCTCGTCGCGACAAAGGTCCAGTCGGTCGCCAGCGTCCCTTCGCGCACGGCGGTCGTCGCGGGGTTGGCCGACTGCGGACCCGGTGGCCCATAGCCCCAGCAGGCGGCGGCCCCCAGGTTGTCGATGGCGCAGGCGCCCCACGGGCTCGCGCCGAGGAGCTGCCGCGCGTAGACCTCGACGGTCACCACGGTCCACGCCGAAGCAAGCGCCTGATCGTCGGTCGCCCGCACGGCAAAGGTGGCGGCGCCGGCGAAGCCGGCAGCCGGCGTGAACGTGAAGGTTCCGGCGGCGGCGTCGACCCACGTCACCGTCCCCCCGCCCGGCAGAACGGCGGATTCCCAGGTCACCGCATCCCCTTCGGCATCCGAAGCCGTCACCGTGCCCGCATACGTCTTCGCCTCGAAGACAGCGATCGGGCGCGGCCAGACCACCGGCGCGTCGTTCACGGCGTCGACGGTGATCGAGACGGTGGCGGCCGCAGAGTGAACCGTACCGTCGCGCGTCGTGAAGGTGAAGCTGTCGGCGCCGTTGTAATCCGCATCCGGCGTATACGTGAACGAGCCGGCGGACGCGAGCGCGAGCGTGCCGTGGGCGGGTCCAGTCGCGACGTGAAAGGTCAGCGCGTCGCCGTCGACGTCGCTCCCCGCGAGCGTACCCGCGTGGGGCACGTCTTCGTCGGTGCTGAAGCTGTCGCCGTCCGCGGCTGGGGCGTCATTGACCGGGCGCACGGTGATGTCGATCGTGATCGTCTCACTCTTCACGCTGCCGATTTCCGCATGCACCTGCAGGGAATCGGAGCCGTGGAAGTCGGCGGCGGGCGTGTACGTCCACGTCGGGCCATTGCCGCTCAGCGTACCCTCGGCAGGCGCGGCGTCGACGACGAACACCGGCGCGTCGTCGGAATTCTTCACCTCGGCCGTCACCGTCACGTCGATACTTCCGTCCTCGTCGACCGTCACGGCGGCGGCGGTCAGCGTGATGGCGACCGTGGCGGTCGTGTCGTCATCATCCGTCGTGTTGTCGGTGGTGCGCCGGGGGCCCGGATCCGAGCTCGTGCAGGCCAACGCGGCCAGCAGGGGAAACAGCAGTGCGATACGCGTCAGATGCTTTCCGTGGGTACGCATGGAGGCGCCCTCCTATGACATGGCATTTTGCAGTGCACCGTACCACTCGGGGGAACGATAAGCAAATGCTGCACCGCACGGTGCACGCTGCTCGCCGGCGCTCGCGGGAAGGGCAAAAACAGAAAGGGGGGGAATACCCTTCCGCAACCCAGGGCTCTGCCCTGGGCAGAATGCGAATCGCCCCTTCAGGGCTCTTCCTCAAGCGGGCCTGCACGTCGCGGAACTTCGGCAGGGCGCTGAGGAGCCCGGTGCTTGCCGGATGATCTGCCATTTGCGATCTGCCATCTGTCATTCGCGGAGCCCAGGAGAGCACGTGCCCTCACGGTAACCGCCCACCGTGACCGTGCGTACACGCCACGTGCATGCTGGAATCATGGAACCCTCGGCCCGCTGGGACGACATCGGAAAACTGGTGCTTCGCTGGACCGTGGCGGCGCTCATGCTTTTCCACGGCGTCTACAAGATCGAACACGGCATCGCCTGGATGGCGGAACCGCTGAGGCAGTTCGGCCTCCCGTTCTTCATCGGCTACAGCGTTTACGTGGCAGAGGTCGTGGCGCCCGTGCTGCTGATCCTCGGGCTCTTCACCCGACTGTCGGCGCTCGCCATCGCCTTCGACATGGTCATGGCGGTTGTCCTGGTGTTGCGCGATCAGGCCTTCACCCGCAAGGAGATGGGGGGCGGCTGGGCCATCGAGCTCGAAGCGTTCTTCTTCTTCGCCTCTCTCGCCATCGTCTTTCTCGGCGCGGGCCGGTATGCGATCGGACGACGGACTGACAGCGGACGCCGGACGTCGGACGCCGGACGTCGGTAAGAACGAGAAAACCCGGTTGCTCCCCCGGGGGGCCTTGTCCCGCAAGGATTGCCAGGCGGGCGCTGCTTGCCGACGCTCGCGGGAAGGGCAAAACAAAAGAGGTATCCCTTCCGCTACCCAGGGCTCTGCCCTGGGCAAAAAGCGCATCGCCCCTTCAGGGCTCTTTCTCAGGCGGGAACGCGGCGCCCGTTCGGCAATGATCGACGGCAACCGGCACTTGCCGGATAATCTGCCATCTGCAATCTGCCATCGGTCATTGTCGCAACTCGTCACTCGTCACTCGGGTATAGCGCCAAGCGCTGAGCACTGAGCGCCAAACCGGCAAGGACGAAGTGTTCCAAGGTCCTTGCCGGAAACTCGTCACTCGTCACTCGTCACTCGTCACTCCCCGGCCCCCCGCCGTCCACCCCCAACCACCCTCCATGCCATGCTGACACCAAATGCTCGATCTCACGAACTGCGATCGCGAACCGGTACACATCCCGGGCTCCATTCAACCGTTCGGCGCCCTGCTTGTGCTCGACCGCGACGGCCACACCGTGCGCCGCTGCAGCGCCAACGTCACCGCCATGATGGACCTGCCGCAGCCGCCCGGCCGGCCCTTTCGCCTGGCCGCCCTGTTCGTGCCCGAGGCCCTCGCCGACATTCAGGACGCGATTGCCGCCCTGGGCGGTGAAGAAGGTATCGGCCCCACCCTGCGGGTGCGGGGCCACGCCGGCCGTTTCGAGGTTACCCCGTGCCGCAGCGGCCGCGATCTGATTCTCGAGGTCGAGCCCGAGCCGCGCCCCGGGCCCGACCCGCAGCCTGGCGACCGCTTTCAGACCGCCGCGATGGCCGCGCTCGAGGGGGCCGACAGCGTGGCCGATCTCTGGGCCGTGGCCGCCCGCGAACTGCGCCGGCTGAGCGGCTACGAGCGCGTTCTGGTCTACCGCTTTCACCCCGACGATCACGGCGAAGTTGTCGCCGAAGACTGCGACAGCGCCCTCGAACCGTATCTGGGCCTGCACTACCCGGCCTCCGATATTCCCGAGCCCGCGCGACGCGTGTTCCTCCTGAACCGGGTGCGGATGATTCCCGACGTCGCGTACGAGCCGGTCTCGATCATGCCGCTCGCCGGCGAGACGACGCCGGTGGATCTGACGCGGTCGATGCTGCGCAGCGTTTCGCCCATCCATCTGGAATACATGCACAACATGGGACAACGCGCTTCGCTCACCCTCTCGCTCGTCGTCGGCGGGCGCCTGTGGGGGCTCATCACCTGCGCACACCACTCGGGACCCCGCTTCGCCCCGCCCGCCCTGCGCGCCGCCTGTGAAGCGATCGCGCGCTTCGTGGCGACGCTGATACCCGTCAAGGAATACATGGAAGACCTGCGCGAGCACAACCGGATCCGCACGACCTACGCGACGCTGCTGCGGCAGATGGAGAGCGAACGGGAATTTCTGCAGAGCCTCACCCGGTCGCCGGTGAACCTGCTGTCGCTGATTCCGGCCCATGGCGCGGCCACCTTCATCCGGGAGGAGAACCATTGGCGCACGTTCGGCGCCACGCCGCCCCCTGACGTACTCGACACGCTCGCTGTCTGGCTCGCGCGCAAAGGAGACCAGACGATGCAGTCCGAGGACGCGCTCCCCCGGACGTTCGCGCCCGCCGAGGAGCACGGGGCGACGGCGGGGGGCATGCTCGCGATCGGGATCCCCGATCTGGCCGGAACGCTCGTGCTCTGGTTTCGCCCCGAGGTCGTGCGCACGGTCACCTGGGGCGGCGATCCGCGCAAGGCGGCCGAAGGCGAGGGGATGCGCCTCCATCCGCGCAAGTCGTTCGAGGCGTGGAAAGAGGATGTGCACGGCCGCGCCGAGCCGTGGCCCCGCTGGACGCTCGAAGCCGCGCGGGAGCTGCGCATCGGCCTGCTCACCGTCGACCTGCGCCGGCGCCTGCAGCGGGAGCGCAGCGCAAGAAGCGAGGCCGAGCAGGCGAACCGGATCAAGGAGGATCTGATGGCGTTCGTCTCTCACGACCTGAAGAATCCCATCGGCGCCATCCGGCTGAACGCCGAGATTCTGCGCCGCCTCGTCTCACCCGCCGACATCGCCGAAGCCGACCGCCTGCTCGAATCGATTGAACGCACGTCGGAGCGGATGCGCGAACTCATCGACGAGCTGCTCGACGTCGCGCGCATCGAGGCGGGCCGCATGGTGTTTCACTTCAGCAGCTGCCGGGCCGCCGACCTGGTCGCCGACACGTTCGAGGTCCTGCGCCCGCACGCCGACGCCAAGGGTATCGTCCTGCGGTTCGAGCCGGCAGGCGAAGCGATCTGCGTGCACTGTGATCACGGGCGCATGCTGCAGGTGTTGGCGAACCTCGTCGGCAACGCCATCAAGTTCACCGGTTCGGGAGGCGAGGTCAGGGTTGCGGTGCGCGAAACCAGTGACGGCACCGAATGGGCCATTCAGGACACGGGAGCCGGGATACCGCCCGAGCACCTGCCGCACATCTTCGATCGCTACTGGCACACGAAGCAGGGGCGGGCAGGCGGCACCGGACTCGGCCTGGCCATCGCGAAGGGGATCGTCGAAGCCCACGGCGGCGCGATTCACGCCGAGAGCCGCCCGGTTGAAGGAACGACCTTCCGATTCACGCTGCCGCGGGACGAGGATGCACCCAGACCTTCGCGGGAAAACCATGCCGGGCATCACGCCCACAACGCATAGCCTGCATCAGCGACTGCGCGCAGACACGGCCGAACTGCATCGGCTCTCCGAGCGCGCGGTCGCCGTCGACGCCGTAGAGACCGTCGACGCCTATATCCGGCTGCTCGAAGGCTACCACGGCCTCTATGCCCGCCTCGAGCCCGCCATCGCCGCACGCCTTCCCGAGATCGACGCAGACGCCGGGGGGCGCGCGCACCGCAAGCTCTCCTGGCTGCGGGCGGATCTTCGGCATTTCGGCCTGGCGGATGCGGATCTGCAACGCCTGCCGCTTCTGCCCCACCCCGCCTGGCTGGGGGGAGGTGCCGAGGCCCTGGGCGCGGCCTACGTACTCGAAGGCGCGACCCTCGGCGGGAGCGTCGTCGCGCGCGTCTTCGGCGATCGGTTCGGGCTCGTGCCCCGAGCGGGCCTGCGCTTTTTTCACGGCTACGGCGCACAGACGCGAAGCCGGTGGAAGACGTTTCTCGCGTTCCTCGAGACGCGCGCCCGGGACGAGGACGTGCACGCGGCGGTGATCGGAGGCGCCGAGCGCACGTTTGAGGAATTCATCCGCTGGTTCGGCGTCCGGAAGCCATAGCCAGCCGCCGGTAAGCACGCCTCAACGCACGGTCCCCTCTCCCCCACTCTCCCCCGCGCCCCTGCTCCGCAGAAAATCCCGCTTGCACCACCGGAAGCGCTCCGCTAAGATAGCGGTACACATATCGCTGCGAGGTGCGTCCATGCGTTGGGGAATTCTGCTCCTGGGAATGATGCTGGTCCTGTCCGGAAACGCAGAGGCGCAGTCGGCGCCCGGAGCCGAGGCCGCCGAGCCGGGAGGCGCCGCGGATCAGGTCCTCGAAGAGGCCGCCGGAGAGGCCGATTCCGCCGATGCGGCTGACGCGTCGGAGGGGGACGCGCCGGTCGAAGAGCCGCAGCTCCCCTTCGAATACATTACCGGCCCCGCGACCGGAGCCATCGGCGACCTTGCCGCGATTGCCGTTCCCGAAGAGTATCTGTTCGTCGACCGGGCCAACGTCGGCGCCTTTCTCGAAAGCAGCGGCAACATGGCCGACGGCGACGAACTCGGCATCCTGCTGAGCTCGAGCGAGTCCGGTGAATACTGGGCGCTCTTCGTCTTTGACGACATCGGCTACATTCAGGACGCCGATAAGGAAGAGTTGAACGCCGACGAGATGCTCGAGTCGATGCGCGAAGGCACGGCGGCCAGCAACGAGGCCCGCCGCGAGCGCGGCCTTGCCGAAATGGAGCTGCTCGGCTGGCACACGCCCCCCTTCTACAACCCCGAGACCCAGCGGCTCGAGTGGGGTCTGCGGTACCGGAGCGACAACGGCGAGACCGTGAACTACCACACGCGCATTCTGGGCCGCCACGGCGTCATGCGCGTCATCATCGTCGCATCGCCCGAAGACCTCCCGATGGCCCTCCCCGCCGTCCAGCGCGATCTCGCCGGCTTCACCTTCAACGACGGCCAGCGCTATGCGCAGTGGACGCAGGGTGACAAGCTGGCCAGCGTAGGGCTCGCGGCGCTCGTGGCCGGCGGGGCCGGAGCGGCCGTTGCGAAAGCCGGCCTGCTCAAGAAACTGTGGAAGGTGATCGTCTTCGGCGTCATCGGCCTCTTTGCCGCCGTTCGCCGCTTCTTCCGCAAAGAGCACGTGCCGCAGAACACCCTGCCTCCGGATCAGCCCGACACGACCGTCTGATCGCGATGGACGGAGCGTTGACCGCGGCGCTGCTGGCCGCCCTTTACCTGACGGAATGCCTGGCGCTTCTCCGCGACGGAGAGGCGGCGGTGCGCATTTCGTTCGGCCGTCGGGGCAGCCTGGTCACGGCGCCGCTCGTCCTCAAGCCCATCCTCCCGACCGGATTTTTCCTGCGCGCCCGCCGGTTCGGCCCCGGCGGGCCGGGCGGAATTCCGGCAATGGAGGCGCGCACGCAGGCGTGGAACGTCGCGGATGCCCGGGCCGAGTGGGATCGCGTGCGCAGCGCCGTCGCCCCGCTGCGCGTCTGGACGACCCTCTACGCCATCGCCTTTCTGTGCGCGACGGGCCTGCTCGCCCTGTCGCCGGCGGCGCTGCTTGCCCTCGGAGCCGGGCGGGTGGGCGCGGTGCTGATCGGCTTGCACCTCGGCGCCATCCTGCTGACGCAGATCGCCATGCGACGCCTGGGATCAGGCGGACGAGTACGGCAGGGGATTCTCACGGCGATCTCGCCGTTCCACGCCATGCGCAGCGTCGACGCGCTGACCGGCGAGGCCCTGATCCGCTATGAACTTCCGGTGATCGCGCACGTGGCGGGACGCCCCCGCGAGGTTCGCCGCCTCGCCCGGCGCCTCTGGGCCGCGCTCGAAGAGCAGCCGGCCGATGGGGAACTCCCGCCGGCCGGCGGAAGGGAGACCCGCGAGGCGCGGCGGGGGGCCCTGCTCGCCTTTCTGGCGCAGGTCGGCCTGTCGCCGGCGGAGCTTCTGCAAGCGCCCCCTCCCGAATCCGGCGCCGACCGTTTCTGTCCGGCCTGTCACGCGGCGTACACGAGCGAAGCCGGCGATCGCTGCAGCGATTGCGGCGTACCCCTGCGTGCCTACGGGCTCTCGTAGTCGCTGGGCGCTGGACGCTGGGCGGAAGAAAGACCGAGCCGTCCGGCTCGTGCTCAGCGCTCGGCGCTCGGCGCTCTTCACTCGGCAAATCGTCAATCGTAAATCGTAAATCGTCAATCGCTTGACCGGGCGGCAGGCTTAATTTGACCGATCGTCAGGTAAATGATAAAGTGGTCTCTTCCCGAACCCCTCACGGGCAGGAGAGACCATGGCCAACTTCGCACAGGAAATGATGCGCTCGGGACTCAAGGTCCTCGGCAAGTTCGCGCAATCGAAATTTACCGATGATCCCGCCCGCCGCAAGGCGAGCGAGAAGGTCATCTTCGAGGCCACGCGCGCCGGATTCAAGCTGGCCGCCGCCGCCAGCCGCACGTTCGCGCCGAAGTCCAAAGCCGACAAGGCCGAACGCCCCGCGGCGACCCGCCGCGCCGACCTCTTCGATCTGAAGCCGACCGAAGAACAGGCGATGATCCGCGAAGAGATGCGCAAGTTCGCCGCCGACCTGCTGCGCCCCGCCGCCCAGAAGGCCGACCACGAGTGCGCCACCCCCGCCGAGCTCTTCGCGCAGAGCGCCGGCCTCGGCACCGTGCTCATGAGCGTCCCCGAAGCCCTCGGCGGCGCGTCCTCTGAGCGTTCTCTCGTGACCCAGGCCCTCATCGCCGAAGCCCTCGGCCACGGCGACATGGGGCTCGGGGCCGCGTGCCTGGCCCCCGCCGGGGTCGCCGCCGCCCTGGCCGAGTGGGGTACGGCCGATCAGCAGAGCCGCTACCTGCCCGCCTTCGCCGGCGAGAACCCGCCCGCCGCGTCCATCGCCGTGACCGAACCGCGCGTGCTCTTCGACCCCTTCCTGCTCAAGACCACCGCGCGCCGCGAGGGAAACGAGTATGTGCTCGACGGCGCCAAGTCCATGGTTCCCCTCGCCGCGCAGGGCGAGCTCTTTCTCGTGGCCGCGCAGGATGACCGGGGCCCCGCCGTCTTCATCGTGGAGTCGAGCACGCCCGGCCTGACCCTCGAAGCCGAGCCCGGCATGGGCGTTCGCGCCGCCGGCATGGGGCGCCTGATTTTCAAGGGGCTGCGCGTCCCGGCCGCGAACCGGCTCGGCGGCGACGAAGGCTTTCCCTACGCCGACATGATTCACCGCAGCCGGCTGGCCTGGTGCGCGCTCGCCGTGGGCACCGGACAGGCCGTGCTCGATTACGTGATCCCCTATGTGAACGACCGCGAAGCCTTCGGCGAGCCCATCAGCCACCGCCAGGCCGTCGCCTTCGCGATCTCGAACATCGCCATCGAAGTCGAGGGGATGCGGCTGCTCACCTGGCGCGCGGCGACGCGGGCCGAACGCGGCGACAACTTCGCCCGCGAAGCGGCCCTCGCGCGCAAGGCCTGCGCCGAGCACGGCATGCGCATCGGCAGCGACGGCGTGCAGCTGCTCGGCGGCCACGGCTACACGAAGGAACATCCGGTCGAGCGCTGGTACCGCGACCTGCGCGCCGTCGGCATCCTCGAAGGGGGCCTGCTGCTCTGAGCGGCGGCCGCTTCGGTTTTCCCCCTTTTCTCTGCTGAACGAATTTTGAACGAGAGGCCCGCATGTTGAACCTTGAAGTTCCCCGCAAGTTCGCGCCGTTCCTCGACCAGGCGCACCAGGTGGCCGAGCAGATCCTGCGCCCCATTTCGCGCAAGTACGACACCCTCGAGCACGAGTACCCCAAGGAGCTCGACGTCTTCGCCGCGCTCGCCGACGGCCTGAACGCCGGCAGCGAAACCGGGGCGGGGGCCGCGGGCGATCGCGGCCAGGGGGGCGAGAAGTCGGCCACCGGCAACCGCAACGGCGGCAACCTGTCGACGGCGCTGGCGATCATGGAAACCTGCTGGGGCGACGTCGCCCTCGTGCTCAGCCTGCCCCGCCAGGGTCTTGGTAATTCCGCCATCGCGGCCGTCGCCAACGACGAGCAGCTCGAGCGCTACAAGGGGGCCTGGGCCTCGATGGCCATCACGGAACCCGGCGCGGGCAGCGACTCGGCAGCCATCCGCACGACGGCCGTGAAGGACGGCGATGACTACATCCTGAACGGCGAGAAGATCTTCGTGACCTCAGGGGAACGATCGGATCACGTGGTCGTCTGGGCCTCGCTCGATCCGAGCCTGGGGCGCGCGGCCATCAAGTCCTTCGTCGTCAAGAAGGGTACGCCGGGCATGGAAGTCGTGCGCCTCGAGCACAAGCTCGGCATCCGCGCGTCCGATACGGCGACCATCCAGTTCACCGACTGCCGCGTGCACAAGGACAACCTGATGGGGAGCCCCGAGATCGACACCGAGAAGGGGTTCGGCGGCGTCATGCAGACGTTCGACAACACGCGTCCCCTGGTCGCCTCCATGGCGATCGGCGTCGCGAAGGCGTCACTCGACGAGACGCGCCGCCTGCTGACCGAGGCGGGGGTCGAGATCGATTACGATCGGCCGGCGAACAATCTGCACGCGGCGGCCTCGGCGTTCCTGCAGATGGAGTCGGACTGGGAAGCGGCGCGCCTGCTCACGCTGCAGGCGGCGTGGATGGCCGACAACAAGATCCCGAATTCCATGCAGGCCTCGATGGCCAAGGCCAAGGCGGGCCGCGCGTCCACCGAGATCACGCTGCGCTGTGTGGAACTGTGCGGCTCCGTTGGCTATACGGAACACGAGCTGCTCGAGAAGTGGTCGCGCGACGCCAAGATCCTCGACATCTTCGAGGGCACGCAGCAGATTCAGCTCCTCATCATCGCGCGGCGCCTCCTGGGCAAGAGCTCCAAAGAATTGAAGTGAGCCGCGCGACACCGCGTGACCAGCCTGACCATGCCTGATTTGGACGAACCTTGAAAATACAGGGGCCCCGACCTCTCGGAGCCCCTGTCCCTTCTACTCTTCCCTTTGATATCAGATGCCGGCTCACGCAGCGCCGGACACCAGCGCTGCCGGCAACTCGCCGACCCGCAGCGGCCGCAGCGCCGCTGCCCACCGGTGCAGCTCATCCAGCATGGCCAGGGCCGACTCGTTGAGCCCGTCGCTCTCCCGCAGGTTTCCGTCGTGGCCGAGCTTTTCGTGAACGAACGGGATGGCCACCGCTTCGGGGATGGGCATCATCTTCAACGCCGTGGCGATCTGCTTGGTCATCTGCACCGACCGCATTCCGCCCGAGAGTCCGCCGTAGCTCACAAAGCCCACCGGCTTGTAGTGCCACTCCCGGAAGAGATAGATGAGTGCGTTCGAGAGCGAAGGTGGAGTCGAGAAGTCGTACTCCGGCGTGACGAATACGAAGGCATCCGCCTGATCGACCGATGCGCTCCACCGCTGCGTATGCCCGTTCGCATAGTTGCCCTGCATCGGATGTCCGGCTTCGTCAAATACCGGCAGATCGAAAGAGGCCAGATCGACGAGCGCCACCTCGAACCGGCCGTGCGTGCGGGCAACTTCGGCCATCCATCGGGAGACCCCCGGCCCCACCCGGCCGGGCCGGGTGCTTACGGCAATGACGTGCAATTTGAGCTTGTCCATGTGCTATTCCTCTCAAGTGTCCTGCCGGGACCGAAGCTTCGTGCCGAGAATGCGGCGGAGTTCCATCTCGAGCCCCCGGCGGGGAAGCGCGCCGCGTATGCGACCGGCTTCGACGCCGTTCTCAAACACGATGAGCGTCGGCAGCCCCTTGACGCCATAATGCGCTGACAGCGCGCCCTCCTCGTCGACGTTCACCGATACGATTTCAACCTGGTCGGCCCACTCGTGGGCAAGCGCCTCCAGGGTGGGTGCGATGGCCCGGCAGGGTGCGCACCAGGGTGCGCCGAAGTCTACGACCGTCGGGAGCGAAGACCTTTGAAGGCGATCCTCGAATCCCCGCGCGTCGATTTCCTCTACGGTTGGCATATTCCTGTTCCTTTCGGTTGCTTCCGCGACCTTGCCGCGCGAAGCAAAAGAGCCGGCCGTCGCGATGGACGGCCGGCAACGCGTCACCTCAGTGATGATGCAGGTTGTGTTTACCGCCGGGAGCGGAAGGGAGTGCGAGCGGCAACGGATAGACCGCGCGCCCCTCCTTTTCGCCGCCCCGGGCGGCGTCGAGGATCAGCTCGCCCTTGTCGGGCACCGATCCGCGGGGTGTTTCGCAGAAAAAGTGGTCGCTGTGCGCTGCGCACTGAAGCGCGACCACGCTGTCTCCGTTCACGATGCGGCCCCGGACCGAACCCCCCGAGACGCTTGGTTTCCCGAGCGCGATATCGAGCAGCAGGACCTTGAATCCGCCGTCGAGCGCCAGGACCTCGGTGTGAAAGGCGCCCGGCATTCGGATCACGCCTCCGTGAGGCCCGGGCCGGTCTTCGCCGTGGGCCCAGACCTGCGAGATCGGGCTCACGGCGAACATCAGAAGAATGAGCGCAATGGTTTTCATCGAGACACTCCTTCAGGCCAGCTTGCGCGAGCTCTTGACCGGGTAGCCGGCCTCTTCGATGAGGGCCTTGATGGACGCCTCGTCCCGGCCGCTCTTGACCCGGACGATCTGGCTCGGCACGTCGACCGAGACCTCGACCCCGGCATCGATCGAACGCAGTGCATAGGCGATGCTGTTCGCGCAGCTCGCACAGTCCATCCCTTCGACTTTCATTTCATACATGGTCTTTCTCCGTGGTTGATGTTGCGGACAAGTACAGCCTGCTCCTTCCAACGATGGGAAGGTCAAGGCCGTTTGCAGAACAGTCGATTCATGCGGCCACCGGGCTGCCGGCGATCCGCTGCCTTGCGTTGCGCCCGGCCCATCGGCGGGTCGCAATTCCATCGGCCGACCAGCGCCCGCCTCCGGAGACCAGAACGACAGCGGCAAGACCGATGGCAAGGATGTGGAACTCAAAACCTTCGCCGGCCTGGTTGCCGTACCAGTTCATGAAGAAGCCGTTTGCGAGATGGCTGGTGAGGGCTGCGACGGCCATGGTGATGCCGATGGCGGCGGCGGCCAGTCGTGACGCTCCGCCGGCGATGAGCAACATCGCGCCGAGAGACTCGGCGAGTACGGCGGCGAGCGCCAGCGGCGCGGGGATGCCCATGGTCTGGGTGAAGAAGCCCATCGTGGCGTCAAAGCCGTAGCCGCCGAACCAGCCGAAGACCTTCTGCAGCCCGTGCGGAAGGATGACGATGCCCAGCGCGAGCCGCGCCAGGAGGCCGACGAGCGAGGCGTCGGTGACGAGGGTACGAACGAGAGTGTTCTGCATGGCGTTTTCCTTTCGGTTCTTTCGTGGATCCCGGCTCCATGCCGGCAACCGATTACAAGGCTATTCGTTCCAATGATGGGAAGGTCAAGAAGAATTTTTCCCCTTGACCTTCCAACGGTTGGAAGCCGTACGCTCATGTCAGACCCGAACGAAAGGAGTTCGAACATGAAGGTTTCAACGTTGCAAGACCGAACCGAGACGGCCGCAGAGCCGCTGGAGTTCTCGGTGGGCATTCACGGAATGACTTGTGCGTCCTGCGTCTCGCGCCTCGAGTCGGTGATCGGCAAGTCGGCCGCCGTGCACGACGTTACGGTCAATCTCGCCACCGAGAACGCGCGTATAGCTGCAGCACCCGAGGCGGCCGGCGAGATCGTCGATGCCATTCGACGGGCAGGCTACGAACCCGCACTCGAAGAGTCGGCGTTCTCCATCGAAGGGATGACCTGCGCTTCGTGCGTCCAGCGCATTGAGCGGTCCCTTCACAAGGTGCCGGGTGTTGTCTCGGCCTCCGTGAATCTTGCGACCGAGACGGCGACGATTCGCCACCTGGCCCCCGCCACCCGCGACGCGCTCCGACAGGCGATCGAGCGCGCGGGCTATGCCGCGCGGCCGGTTGAGGAGTCTGTGCCGGCGTCAACCGGCGACGCGCGCGAGGCGGCCCTGCGAAACGAGCGCCGCCGTGTTCTTCTCGCCGCGGGGCTGTCGCTGCCGATGGTCGCCCCCATGCTGCTCGAGCCGTTCGGCACCCACGCCATGCTGCCCGGGTGGATCCAGTTGCTGCTCACGATACCCGTCCAGTTCGGCCTGGGCGCCCGATTCTACAAGGCGGCATGGAAGGCCGTGCGCGCCGGCGCGGGGAACATGGATCTGCTCGTGTCCATCGGCACCACGGCGGCGTTCGCGCTGAGCGTCTACCAGCTCATCGCCTACGAGTACGGCGCCCATGCGGGTCACGGGCAGCCGCACCTTTACTTCGAGAGCGCGGCCGTTATCATTACGCTCGTGCTGCTCGGCAAGTATCTCGAGTCCCGGGCGAAGGGGCAGACGGCGCAGGCCATCCGGGCGCTGCAGGCACTGCGCCCCGAGCGGGCCCGGGTGCGGCGTGACGACCAGGACGTCGACGTCGCGATCGACGAGGTTCGCCTCGGCGACCTGGTGGTCGTGCGTCCCGGCGAGAAAATCGCCGTCGACGGGGTCGTCGTCGAGGGCGAAAGCCGGGTCGACGAATCGCTCATCACCGGCGAGAGCCTGCCCGTGCCCAAGCGCGACGGGGACCCCGTCACGGGGGGCGCGGTCAACGCCGACGGCCTGCTCGTCGTGCGCACGACAGCGCTCGGCGCCGAATCGACGCTCTCGCGAATCATCCGTCTCGTCGATAACGCGCAGGCCGCCAAGGCGCCGATCCAACGCCTGGTCGACAGGGTCAGTGCCGTTTTTGTTCCCGTCGTCCTCGTCATTGCCGCCCTGACCATACTCGGATGGGGGTTGGCGACGGGCGACTGGGAAACCGCGATCATCAATGGCGTCGCGGTGCTCGTCATCGCCTGCCCATGCGCGCTGGGGCTCGCGACGCCGACGGCTATCATGGTGGGTACCGGCATCGCAGCCCGGGCGGGCATTCTCGTGAAAGACGCCGAAGCGCTCGAGGTGGCGCACGCCGTCGACACCGTCGCGTTCGACAAGACGGGAACGTTGACCGAGGGTCGGCCGTCGGTGGACCGATTCCTGGTCGATCCGGCGTTCGAGCACGAGCTTCTGCAATTGACGGCTTCGCTGCAGGCCGCAAGTGAACATCCGCTTGCGAAGGCCGTCGTCGCCCTTGCCGCAGAACGGGACATCCCGCTGCTGCCCGCCCGCGAGGTGCAGGCCGTGGCCGGGCGCGGGCTGCGCGGCACCGTAGCGGGTCGCCGGCTGTTCGCGGGAACCGCGCCTCTCATGGAGCAGCACGGCGTAAACATCGGCCGCTTCTTGCCGACCGCCACCGAGCGCGAGCGGGCTGGGAGCACGGTCTCCTTCATCGGCGAAGAGGGCAATCCCGAGCCGCTCGGGCTCGTCTCGTTTACCGACAGGCCGAAGTCGTCGGCGGCGGATACCATTCGCGAGCTGCACCGGCTCGGGATCAGGACGGTCATGATCACCGGCGACAACCAGGGGAGCGCCGACCGTGTGGCCGGAGAACTCGGCATCGACCAGGTGTTCGCCCACGTGCTTCCCGACCAGAAGTCGGCCATCGTCGAACGGCTGAAAGCCGAGGGGCGCACGGTGGCCATGGCCGGCGACGGCATCAACGATGCGCCCGCTCTGGCGGCGGCCCACGTCGGTATCGCGATGGCGACCGGCACCGATGTAGCGATGCACACGGCGGGCATCACGCTCATGCGCGGCGACCCGCGGCTGATTCCGGATGCGTTCGACGTGTCGCGCCGCACCTACCGCAAGATCCAGCAGAATCTCTTCTGGGCGTTCGTGTACAACACCGTCGGGATTCCACTGGCGGCGCTCGGCTACCTGAGCCCGATGGTCGCCGCGGGCGCCATGGCGTTCAGCAGCGTGAGCGTCATCTCCAACGCACTGCTGCTGCGTCTCTGGAAACCCGCCAGCCGCAAAGGAGGTGCGCAATGAAAAAGGTGACTCTTGCCAATCCGGGACGTTATCAAGGCGCAGTTGCCGACCTGCCCGAGGGGTCGACCGTGCTGGACGCCGCTCTTCAGGCAGGCATCCCGTATCCGCACTCGTGTCGCGGCGGGCGCTGCGGTGCATGTAAATCGAGGCTCATCGAAGGGAGCGTCGAGCACCTGCCGAGTCTCCGCTTCACCCTGACGGAAGAGGAGAAGCGGGCTGACTACTTTCTCGCCTGTCGCGCAAGGGCCTTGAGCGACATTACGGCGGCCTGGCTTCGCGAGCAGGACGGGACGACACCGCCGCACAGCTTCTCTGCCTTCGTGGCGCGCTCGGAGACCTTGACCCACGACATCCGGAGGCTTGAGCTCGAACTGGAGCGTCCCGCCGTGTTCCGTCCCGGGCAGTATGCGCAGCTTCGAATCGGCGGATGTGCGGCGCGCAGTTTCTCCATGGCCAACCAGCCAGGTTCGCGGCGGCTCGTGTTCTATATCCGGCGCGTCGAGGGGGGCTGCGCAAGCCGCGCGGTCGAACGTCTTCGGCCGGGAGACGTTGTCACCGGAACGGGCCCGCATGGCGACGCCTTTCTGCACGGCGCACACAGCGGACCGATTCTCGCCGTCGCCGGGGGCTCCGGGCTCGCTCCGATTCAATCGATCGTCGAAGGGGCCCTTGCGGCGGGCTTCCGGCAGCCGATCCACCTGTATTTCGGCGCGCGGAGCGGACGCGATCTCTATCTCCTCTCGCATTTCCTTACCCTGGAGCAGCAGTATGCCAACCTGCGGTTCGTACCCGTGATCGATGACGGCACGGGCTCTTCACTCGTGCGCCGAGGGCGAATCGCAGACGCCCTGGCGGCAGACTGGCCGACCTTTGCCGGAAACTGGCAGACTTATCTGGCGGGTCCGCCGCCGATGGTCGAGGCGCTGTCGAGGCTCGTGACCGAACGCGGCGTCGCCCCCGACCAGGTCTACAGCGACCCCTTTCTTACCACCGGCGAACTTGCGGCCGACGACCGGCCGCCCGTGCAGCATCAGGAGGCGCAGTCATGAACATCGGAGAAGCCGCGACACAGTCGGGGGTGAACGCGAAGCTCATACGCCACTACGAGTCGATCGGAATCATCCCCAAGGCGGCGCGCACCGGTTCGGGCTATCGCGTCTACTCCTCCTCCGAAGTGCACATTCTGCGCTTTGTGAAGCGGGCGCGCGGCCTGGGGTTTTCCATGAAGGAGATCAAGAAGCTGGTGAGCCTCTGGCGCAACCGGTCACGGGCGAGCGCCAACGTGAAGGCCCTCGCGCTCGGCCACGTCGAAGAGATGGAGCGCAAGATCGCCGAGATGGAGGCAATGGCGCGCACGCTGCGGCACCTGGCCGAGCACTGCCAGGGTGACGATCGGCCCGAGTGCCCGATTCTCGAAGATCTGGCCGGCTGCTGAGCGCCAGCATGGAGGGTAAGGGGAAAAAACGCACGGCTCCCCCTTTGACAAAAGCGAACGACCGTGCGATTATAGAAGTGAAGCGACAAGTTTGCCTGCAGGCTGAAGGCGGGCCCATTTTCCGACGATGGCCCGCCTTCCAGTCGCCTGATAAAAGCACGAACGTTCTTGCGTATCCGGAGGGGCCGGCTCTGCAGGGAACGTTCCTCATACGTGGGAGCTCGTCATGGGACAGGCCTATTTGCTCGATGCCGTGCGCACGCCGCGCGGCCGTGGAAAAGCGGGAAAGGGAGCGCTCTCGGGCGTCCATCCGCAGGAACTCTTCGCGCAGGCGATCGCGCGCGTCGTCGACCGCAATGCGATCCCTCGCGGCGAGGTCGAGGATGTCATTGCCGGCGCCGTCTCGCAGGTCGACGAGCAGGGGTGCAACCTCGCGCGCAACGCCGTGCTGAGCGCCGGATTCCCCATCGAGGTGCCCGGCGTGACCCTGAACCGCTTCTGCGGATCGGGGTTGCAGGCCGTGCAGTTCGCGGCCGCCAACGTCATGGCCGGCGTGCAGGACCTTCTCGTTGCCGGCGGAGTAGAAAGCATGTCGCGCGTGCCCATGGGGAGCGACGGCGGCAACGGCGACGGCAACAACGATCATCTGCGGCGGCGCTACTTCCAGGTGCCGCAGGGGGTGAGCGCCGATCTCATCGCGACCGTCGAGGGGTTCACGCGGGAGGATGTCGATCGCTTCGCGCTCGAATCGCAACGCAAGGCCGCCGCCGCCGTGGCCGACGGGCGGTTCGCGCGCAGCCTGTTCCCCGTGACCGATCCGGCAACCGGCGACGTGCTGCTCGCGGCCGACGAAACGCCGCGCGCCGACACCACGATCGACGGGTTGCTGTCGCTGCCGGCCTCCTTCGCCGCCGTCGGCGAAAACCAGGTGGGGTTCGCCGGGGAGACTCTCGACCAGCTTGCCCGGGTTCCCTACAGCGCGGTCGACGCCATCCGCCACGTGCACACGGCCGGCAATTCGAGCGGCCTGGCCGACGGGGCCGCCGCCGTGCTCGTCGCGTCAGAAGCCTATGTCCGCCGCAGCGGTCACAGGCCACGGGCGCGCGTCGTTTCGATGGCGGTCGTGGGATCGGAGCCGATCATCATGCTCACGGCGCCGTCGGCGGCGGTCGAGATTGCCCTCCGCAAAGCGGGCATGCAGGCCGGCGACGTAGACCTGTGGGAGATCAACGAGGCCTTCGCGGCCGTCGCCCTGCAGGTCATGCGCAAGCTGAACCTCGACCCCGCCAGGGTAAACGTGAACGGCGGCGCGATCGCGCTCGGGCATCCGCTCGGCGCGACGGGGGCCATGCTGCTGGGGACGGCCATGGACGAGCTCGAGCGCGCCGACAAATCGACTGCCGCCGTGACCCTCTGTATTGCGGGTGGACAGGCCGTCGCGCTGATCCTCGAACGCGTCTGAGCAGCACCCGACGGCCCCGTGGCCGCCAGGCACTGACGTCCCCTCGGCGAGCGCGCACGACAGCGACGCGTGGTGCAAGAGCGATCGCCGCGCGATGCATTCCTGATTCTTGATTCCTGATCGACAAGGGCCGCGTGGGTGCACGGGGCCCTTGTTTCATCCCCCACTCTCCCCCTCCCCCACTCCCCCACTCCGCCCTATTGCGCCCCATGCATGCACAATGCTAGCATCATGGACATGGCCAACGTGACCATCCGTAATCTTCCCGAAGCCGTCGTCCGGCGCATCAAGCGGGCCGCCAGGGTCCGGGGCGTGTCCATGGAGCAGGAGCTCAGGGATCTGCTCGAAACCCGCTACGGCGCGCGCGAAAAACTGCTCGAGGATATCCGCAGCCGCTGGACATCCGTCCCCTCGGCGAGCGCGCACGACATCGACGCCTGGCGCAAGAGCGATCGCCGCGCGATGCATTCCTGATTCTTGATTCCTGATCGACAAGGGCCGCGTGGGTGCACGGGGCCCTTGTTTCATCCCCCACTCTCCC
>JAWLHK010000036.1:0-17851 GCA_041690355.1 bacterium
GCGCCGGGCCCCGTTCTCCCTCGCCCCGGGGGGCGAGCCGCAACGAACGCCTCACGCGGGCGGTCGAGGCCGGTGAGGCGCGCTTCATACTTCAGGTCCGCCGCCGCCGACCGTTCGGCCGCTGGGTCGACGTGGCCTGGTTGCACCTCGAGCGCCCGATCGACGCCGACGACCGGCGCCTGCACTTCTCGCCGTTCCGTAACGGCATGGGCATCCGCCCGCGGGGGCTCGTGCAGATCATGCGGCGCAGGGCCTACCGGGCGGGCCAGGCAGCGCGGGGCTGAACCCCGCGTTGCCAGTCTTCAGTCTTCGGTCGTCAGTCATCAGTCTCGACGAACGGAAAAAAGAAAAACCAAAAACGGAAAAACTCAAACCGACGCGCCGCTTGGTAGACTGTGGGAATGCGTTTTTCACGTCTCCCCCTTCTTGCATTCCTCTCCGTGCTTGCCCTCTCGGGTTGCCAGGAACTCAAACAGCGCGTCGTTCTGCTCATGACCCCCGACTACGAGGCCGAGCCGACCGACGGCCATCTGCAGCCCATCTTCGAAGGACTCGACGCCGACCGCGAGCGAATCGCCGTGCGCCTGACCCCGTTTCTCACCGACGTGGCCCAGGTCACCGATATCCAATTCGCGCCCGCGGTGACCGGCGTGGAACCGTGGCTCGTCGTGCTGCAGAAAACCGGCGAAGGGCGCCGCTTCGCGCTCGACGGGGCCCCGCGCGGCACTCTGTTCACCGTTCCCGTAGTCACCGGATCGGAGCAGGGGCTGCTCGGCCTCGCCTTCCATCCGCGGTTCGTGCAGAACGGCCGCTTCTTCGTGAACGCCACCGTGCGCAAGGGGAACGAGGACGTCAGCCAGGTGCAGGCGTGGTCCATGAATCCCCTGGATCCGTCCGCACCCGCCCGCCCCGGAAGGGTGATTCTCGAAGTCGTGCAACCCTACCCGAACCACAACGCCGGCCAGCTCGCCTTCGGTCCCGACGGCATGCTCTACGTCGGCTGGGGCGACGGCGGCTGGCGCAACGATCCGCACGGTCACGGCCAGAATCGTTCCACATTGCTCGGCGCCATGCTGCGCATCGATGTGGATCGCGAAGAACAGGGGCGCGCCTATGCGATTCCCCGCGACAACCCGTTCGTCGGCCAGAAGGGTGTCCGTCCCGAAATCTGGGCCTGGGGGTTCCGTAATCCGTGGCGTTACGGCTTCGCGCCCGACGGCCGCCTCGTGGTCGCCGACGTCGGCCAGGATGCCTGGGAAGAGATCGATATCGTCGTGCGCGGCGGGAACTATGGGTGGAACATCCGCGAAGGGAACCACTGCTTCGAGCCGAAGGAAGACTGCCCGGCCGAGGGGCTGGCAGATCCGATCTACGAGTACGGGCGTGACGAAGGGCAGTCCATTACGGGCGGCTATGTGTATGCCGGGACCAGGATTCCCGCATTGCGGAACCTGTACGTCTTCGGCGACTTCGTCTCGGGACGGCTGTGGGCCATCCCCCTGCCGGCCGACGGCGCCCCCGTCAAGGCGGCGTTCACGCTCGCGAAGTGGCCGATTCTCGTTTCCACCTTCGGCCGCGACCCGGCCGGCGAACTCTATGTCGCCGACTTCGCCAGCGCCACCATCTTCCGCCTCGACCCCGGGGACTGAGCAGTCTTCAGTCGTCAGTCGATTGCCGTTCGTATCGAGTCGACGGCCGGCAGCAGCGCCCCTCCCTCCCGTCGGGACAGGCTCCGGCGACGGCGAGACAGGCGCATGAGTGCCCAAGTGGGTCCTCTCGCTGTCGCGCTCACTCCGTTACGCGCCGTCAGCTCGAGGCGAACGGGTTCCGGAATCGAAGCGAAAGACGACGCGCGCGTCAGCCCTCGTCCAGGACTTCGCGCAGCTTGCGGGCCAGCGATTCCGGCGAGAACGGCTTCTGGAGAAACGACGTCCCCTTCTCGAGCACGCCGTGGTGCACGATGACGTCGTCGGTGTAGCCCGACATGAAGAGCACGCGCAGTTCGGGGCGCAGTCTGGCCGCTTCCCGCGCAAGTTCTGCCCCGTTCATGCCCGGCATGATGACGTCGGAAAAGAGCAGGTCGATCGGGCCGGCGTGCTCCCTGCAGATCACGAGCGCGTCGGCGCCGCTGCGGGCCTCGAGCACACGGTATCCATTCTTCTGCAGGATGCGCCGCGCCAGATCGCGCACCATGTCGGCGTCTTCGACAAGCAGTACGGTCTCGGTGCCGCGGCGCACGATGGGAGCCTCGACGGCGGCCGCTTCTTCGGCGGTCCCCTTCTGCGCAACCGGAAGATAAATCTTGAACGTCGTCCCCTGCCCCGGCTCGCTGTACACCCAGACATGGCCGCCGCTCTGCTTCACGATGCCGTAGACGGTCGAGAGACCGAGCCCCGTGCCGCGCCCCTGTTCCTTCGTCGTGAAGAACGGCTCGAAGATGTGCTTCTGGGTCTCGACGTCCATCCCGATACCAGTATCGCTGACCATGAGCAGCACGTATGAGCCGGGGCGCACTTCGAAGTGGCCGCTCGAATAGTTTTCGTCCAGCTCGACGTTGCGCGTTTCGAGAATGATCTTCCCGCCGTGCGGCATGGCATCGCGCGAGTTGACGACCAGGTTCATGATCACCTGTTCGATCTGGCCGGGGTCGGCCACGACGCTCCCCAGCGAACTGCCGAGGCGCGTCACGAACTCGACGTCTTCTCCGATGAGCCGCCGAAACATGCGCTCGATGTTTGTCACCAGCAGATTGAGGTCGAGCAGGCGCGGCTGCAGCACCTGGCGGCGGCTGAACGCAAGCAGCTGCCGCGTCAGCGATTCGGCCTTCTCGCTGGCCTTGACCACCGATTCGATTTCGTGGCGCACGGGGTGGTCCTCGTAGAGCTCCTCGAGGGCCATTTCGCTGTTGACCTTGATGACGGTGAGCAGATTGTTGAAATCGTGCGCGATGCCCCCGGCGAGGCGGCCGATGGCCTCCATCTTCTGGGCCTGACGCAGCTGCTCTTCGCTCTGTTCGAGCGCCTTTTCGGCGCGCGCGCGCTCCCGCGACTCCACCGTCAGCCGCTCGCCCAGCTCCTGGCGTGCGCGGCGCAGAATCGCCTCGGTTTCCTTCTGTTCCGTGATGTCGCGCGCGATGCAGAGAATGCGGATGCCGTCGGGCGTCTGCAGGGGACCCAGGCTGATGTCGACGGGAAACTCGCTGCCGTCTTTCCGGCGCGCGAACAGTTCCATTCCCGTGCCCATCTTGCGCATGTGGGGCGATTTCTGAAAGCCCTGACGGTGGCCGACGTGCTGCGCGCGAAAGCGCTCGGGCATGAGCATTTCCATGGGCCGTCCCACGAGCTCGCTGCGCTGAAACCCGAAGAGCGACTCGGCCTTGCCGTTCATGCGCGCGACGCTGCCCCGGTCGTCGATCACCAGGATCGCATCCGGCGCAAACTCGAACAGCCCTTCGAAAAGCAGGTAGTCCGGCGCAGCAGACTCGACGCGACCCTTTCCCTGCTCGCCGAGCGCGAGGGCGATCTGCTCTTCATCGAGCGAGGCGAGCACCGTCGCCCCCGCCTTCTGCAGGGCCTTGACGCGACTGCGCGGGGCGCCGTAGACGGCAAGACACGCGCCCGACTTCACGAGGCGCACGGCCTCGTGGGTCTTCAACGCATCGGCGGCCGCGAACACGAGTGCGTCTTCAATACCGTCGCGCAGCAGGGCCGTGCACGATCGGCTGACCTTGACCTGCAGGTCGCGGGCCTCGAGAAGCTTGCGGAGATGCGAACGGGATGCGGCGTCGCCGCCGAATAAACACACACGTACAGGCACCCTATCACGATCCCAGATCGGAGAGGAGAGAGCAAGGGCGATGTTCAGGGATTCTCAGGCTGAGACGCAGTGACGGGCTCTGCCTGTCCCATGCGTGGGGATCTGCGGAAGGGGAACGCCAGCAATCCGAGAAACGTGAGCCCGGCATCATCCGGCTCAGCCAGCCCGAGGGCAAACCCGTTCCGGGCACGCGACGTATAGGTCCCGAGCAGACGATCCCAGATCGACAGGCAGAAAGAGTAGTTGGAGTCGTGCTCGTCGCGTCGCTGCGAATGGTGTATGAGGTGCATCTCCGGGGTCACGAGCAACGCGCGCACCCAGGGTTCGCCGCGGCCGAGCGAAACGTTCGCATGCGTGAACAGGCTCATGGCGTTGAGGAGAACCTCGAACGCCACCACGGCCGCCGCGGGGATGCCCAATGCCACGATCCAGACGGCCTTGTATCCGAGCGAAAGCAGAATTTCGACCGGATGAAAGCGGATGCCGCTCGACACATCCATCGTGCGATCGGTGTGGTGAACGGCGTGCAGCCGCCACAGCCAGGGAACACGGTGAAAGAGGCGGTGCTGCAGATAAATGGCGAAATCGAGCGCAAGAATGGCGGCGAGCACGCGCGCGGCCTCGGGGAGCGGAACCCGGTTCAGCAGGCCGAGCCCCTTGTCGGCCGCCCAGACGGAAATCCCTACGGCCCCCAGCGGCGCAATTACACGCATCGCAACCGCGCCGGCCACCGAAAGCCCGAAGTTGAGCGGCCACCGCCGGCGCCGCGCCGAGGGGGCTCGACGGGCGGGACGCGCCCCTTCCCAAAGTGCAAGCAACAGGACGAGCCCACCGAAAACCCCCACGCGAATGGCGACTTCAAACGACATCCTCCCATTGTGCCCGAAAAAAAACGCGCCTTCAGCAAATGCATCTTGACAGAACACCCTGAATCGAAATAGAACAGTGGAATTCCCACCGATCAGCACCCTCGAGCGGACTCTGTGCGCCGCCTCACAGCGGGAAGCCCCTGCGCCTGATAGAATCTCTGTTTCGATTTTCCCGATCCGGCTGCCGTGCAGCCAAGGAGAACGCGCCTCATGAGCAACGTGGAGAAACTGATCGACCTGATCTGCGCCGAACGGCAGCGGGTCACTGGCACGCCGCCGAATCTCACGCGAGCCCGCCTCTCGCTGAAGGTCGGCGTCGACCTGACCGACCGCCGCGAGCTGGACCGCGGCGCCAACCTCGAATCCAAAATCCGGGACGCCGCCCAGGCGCTCGGCATCACGCTCGCCTAAGGAGACCCCCATGAGCACCCAGATCACCGAATCGTTCGTCTCAGCCGCGAGCCGCGCCGAAAAAATCGCCGACGTCGTCGCCGACATCACGCGCCGCATCGACCCGAAAACCACCGTGCTGCTGAACGTCTTCTTCTCGTCGCGCTATCCGGCCCAGGAAATGGCCGCGGCGCTGCAGGCCGCCTATCCTGAAACGCACGTCATCGGCTGCACCACGGCCGGCGAACTGAGCAACGAAGGGTTCACCGAGCAGGCCGTGTCGGCGTTCGGATTCATGAAGGGGGGCGTGAGCCGCCTGGCCGTGGCCGTGGCCGAGAACTGCAATCAGAATGCGGCTCCCATCTCGGCGGCCCTCAAGAAAATCGCCGGCGAGCTGAACGTCGATCTGAACCGCCTGGCCCCCGATCGCTACCTCGGCATCGTGCTCACCGACGGCAACTCGGGGCACGAAGAGTTCGTCATGGATACCCTGGCCGCCGAAGCTTTCAACCTGACGTTCGTCGGCGGCTCGGCCGGCGACGACCTGCAGTTCAAGCAGGCCTTCGTACTGGCCGACGGCAAGGCCTACTCCAATTCCGCCGTGCTGGCGCTGATCGAGACGGCCCGCCCCTTCACCATCGTGAAGACGCAGAGTTTCCGCACGACGGGACGCATCTGGGAAGTGACGAAGGCCGACCCGAAAAACCGCATCGTCTATGAACTGGACGGCAAGCCCGCGGCGCAGGCGTATGCCGAAGCCCTGAGCATTCCGAAAGAACAGATCGGCGACCGCTTCATGTCGAACCCCATCGGCCTGCTCGTCGGCAGCGTGCCGTTCGTGCGCAGCCCGCAGCGGCTCGAGGGTGACGCCATCCGCTTCTACTGCCAGGTCAACGAAGGCTCGCGCGTGCACCTGCTCGAGTCGGGTGACATGGTCACCGATACGCGCGCCGATCTGGAGAAGGCGCGCCAGGGCCTCGGGGCGCTGAGCGGCATGCTTGTCTTCAACTGCATCCTGCGTTATCTGGATGCGAAGAACCGCAACATCGTCGACCAGCTCGGTAAGACCTACGATCTGGCCCCGGCTGCCGGCTTCAATACGTACGGGGAACAGTACCTGGGACACATCAACCAGACCGCCACGGTGGTCTGCTTCTCCTGACGGTACCCCCGCGTTCGCTTCGGCCGCCTTCGGGCGGCCTTTTTTTTGGTTCCCCCTCCGGATACGCCGGCCATCCCGATGCGCATATCATGGGGGCATGCAGACCTTCTTCTGCGAATGGGAGCCGGAGGCATGCGCGCGCGTCCTCGATCGCCTGCGGCTCGGCAAGCAGCGCATCGAGGCCATCCAGGTGGCGCGCATTCTGACGGAAACCACCGACAAGCGCGGTTGGCGCGGGCATCCCGCCGTGCGCATGTGGCGGCCGTGGGTTCCCTACCTCGTGCACCGCTACATCCCGGCGCTGCTGGCCGAGTGGCGGGCGCGCGGCTACGAAAGCCCCCGCTGTGAAGCGTATCTGCGTGAGCTGCAGACCGTGGTTCCGCATGCGGGGCCGCGTCCGGCCTGGGTGACCGAGCCATTCATCCGCGCACACCGCGCGGCGCTCATTCGCAAGGCTCCCGATCACTATGGCCGGCTGTGGCCCGGCGTGCCGGCCGAGCTGCCGCTTATCTGGCCGCCGGATGCCGGCGCAGGCGCCGCAAAGTCAGCCAGAGGGCCGAGGCCATGAGCAGCCAACCCGACGCCCCCCCTGCCGAGCTGCAGCCCACCTCCTCCTCGACGGTCACGTCGCCGGCCGTCGAGCACGCATGCTCTGCATCGGCCGCAGCCCGCTCTTCAATCGCATCGGCGACGTGGTCGGTGATGAGGCCGTAGACCCCGCCCGCGAACAATCTGCGCATCGTGGGGCGATCGTTCACGGTCCAGGGCGAGAGGCGCGCGCCGTCGAGAAGGAGCCCCCGCCAGGTATCTTCGTCTTCGCTGACGACGAAATAGATCGGGTTCAGGCCGTAGAACCCCGCATCGGCCGCCTCCTGTTGCAGCGCGGTCAGCTCTTCGCCCCCCGTGGTCGTGAGAAACGCCACCTTCGCGTCGGCGTCCTCTTGAAGCATGGCCTCGAGCATTTCCCAAGAAAAACTCGAATAGACCACCCGCTCGCGCATGCCTGCCGCGAGAACTTCGGACGCAACGGCAGCGGCCAGGGCGTCGAGATCGGTCACCGGACAGGCTCCGCCGGTGTTCACTTTGAGCTCGATGTTGATGGCCCCCGCGTCCCGGGCCGCCACCGCGTCGAGCACCTCCCGCAGCGTCGGGATGGAGGCCGCGGCCGCACCCGAACCGAGCGAGGCGTCGGCAGTCGCGAGCTCCGCATAGGTGCGCTCGGCCAGGCAACCGTGCAGGTCGGTCGTCTTCTGCAAGGTGAAATCGTGCATCAGGACTGGCACGCCGTCGGCCGTCAACTGCGCGTCGAGCTCGACCATGTCGGCGCCGGCGTCGAGCGCGTGGAGCATCGAGGGGAGCGTGTTTTCTGCATGGGCGTTTTCAGCCGAACTGGCCCCCGAGCCGCGGTGACCGATGACGAGGGCGTCGCGCGGGGGTTCGGGACAGTAGGGGACGGCCAGCAGGGCCGCGAGCAGAAAAGTTCCGGTCATGAGCATACTCGCAAAAGTGGGGCAGAGGAGTGTAGGATCCTAGCACCGCCGCGGCCGCCCGGCAAGCCGGCCATTGCCAAGCTGACCGCCGGGTGAGTATACTGCCAGATCGTATCCTTTTCCCCTGACGACGCCCCGACACGGGCCCGACAACGGATGAAGCTTCAGACCAGAATTCTCGCCGGATTTCTCGCCGCCCTGCTGCTGCTCGGCATCCTCCTCACCGTGTCATCGGTTCTCGTGGTGCGCAACCGGCTGACGAGCGAAGGCGAGCAGCGCAGCCGCGCCTGGGCGCGCGCCCTCGCCAGCCGGGCCGCCGGCGAAGCTGAATCCCATGTGCGCATTCTCGACGGCACCCTGGCCGATCCGGCCATCACTTTTGCCGTCTTTCTCGGACCGAATGGCGAGGTGCTGGCGCAGACCGGTTCGCTCGAAGGTGAAGTCCTGCAGCGGTTACAGGCGCGTCCCGAAGAACTTTTCCACCACGGGCGCGTCGCGGTCGGCCGAGCCCCCATCTACGACCTGCTGCAGCCCGAATTGATCCGCGCCTGGGCGGTCGTCGGCTTTTCGCTGACCGCCTGGGACGACCGCATATCTGAAATGCGCCTGGCCGCCCTGGTGATTCTCGTGCTCGCCCTCACCATATGCGGCCTGCTCGGGGTGCGTCTGCTGCGCAGGACGTTCGCTCCGCTCGCCGAGCTCGAAACCGTTGCCGTGCGCCTCGCCGGCGGCGATCTATCGGCGCGGCCGAACGCCATGGGCGACGACGAGGCGGGGCGCATCGGACAGGCCCTCGCCTTCATGGCCGACAATCTCGAGGGGGTCCTGCACGAAGTGCGGGCCACGAGCGATCGCATCATCGGCGAGTCCGATCTGGTCGGCCGCGCCGCGCGCGACGTCCTGCAGGGATCTCGCGTGCAGGCCGACGCCAGTGAAGAAACCTCCGTGTCGATGGAGGAGATTGCCGGCCAGCTGCAGAGCGTCGCCGCGAGTACCGGGCGCCTGCGGCAGAACGTGGCCGAGTCGGCGAGCTCGGTAGAAGAGATGAGCGCGAACATCCGCCAGATTTCGCGCATCGCCGACGAGCTCGCCGAGAGCGTGCACACCGTGAGCGGACGTTCGGCCGCCATGATCGCCGCCTTTCAGTCCGTGGCCGGCCGCGTCGCCGAGGCCGAATCGAAAAGCCGGCATGCGGTGGACCAGGCCGATGGCGGCGGCAGCGCCGTCCTTCGTACCGTCGAGCGTATCCGGAGCATGGGCGCCACAATGGAGGCGATCTCGACCACCGTGGAGGGGTTGGGCAAGCAGGGCGAGAATATCCGCCAGGTCATCGACGTCATCGAGGAGATCGCCGATCAGACGAACCTGCTCGCACTGAACGCGGCCATCGAAGCGGCCCGCGCGGGAGATGCCGGCCGCGGCTTTGCCGTCGTCGCCGACGAGATCCGCAAGCTGGCCGAGCGCTCGGTCGGCGCCACGGAAGAGATTCACCGCATGGTCGGCTCCATCTCGCGCGAGACGCGCGATGCCGCTCAGGCCTCGCATTCGGCGCTGGCCGAGAGCCGTGAAGGGATCGCCCTCGCCGACGAAACCGCCGGTGCCATCGATCGCATCCGCGAGAGCGCGCGGGAGACGACGCGCATCATGGGCCACGTGCGCGAGGCCACGGCCGAGCAGGCCGAGGCCGGACGCCTCGTCACCGAGGCCATGGCCCGCATGAACGAGCTCACGGGGCAGATACACGCGGCCTCGGCCGAGCAGGCCCGCGGCGCCGCGCAGATCGTGCAGGCGGTCGAAGACATGCTGCACCAGACCGACGAAGTGCTCGTGGCCACCGAGCAGCAGCGGCGCGGCGGCGAGATGGTCATGGCGTCGATTTCGAACATCGCAGACATCGCCCGCGAGAACCTGCGCCAGATGCAGGACATGAACACGATTGCCGAGGGGCTGATTGTCGAAAGCGACCGCCTGCGCGAGAAGCTGGCGTTGTTCAAAGTGACGACCGGGTGACGGTTTCTCGTTGCCGGTTTCTACTTGCAACAAACTGAAATCAGTCTTGTCAAAACAACCCGCTACTCGATCGTCACTTCCCGCTCCTCACCCTTCCGTAGAACTCGCACCACGAACGGTTCCTTCACCCCGCCCCGGCGCAGCAGGTAATCCAGCTCGTAGTAATTGGCCACGCGGCTCGGCCCGAGTCCGACGACGACATCGCCCGTCTGCAGGCGCCCCTCGGCAAAGGAGCCGGGAGGGATGCGGCCGATCCTGACGCCGTACTCCGGTGTCGCGTAGTCGGCGAGGATACCCAGTCTGCGCCGGATCAGGCCATCGTGCCCCGCGGCAAGAAGCACCTTGCCGTCCGGCGGAAGATAGGTGAGCCGATCGGCGTCGGCCGCCCGATCGATCAGATCGCGCGCCATCGCCACGACCGTGAGCGCGCCTTCGACATGGATGAGGTCGGGCGTGTCGGCCGGCGTATGGTATTCCTTGTGCGAGCCGGTGAAGAAGTGGAGTACGGGAACGCCGTTCACGTAAAAGGGAGTATGATCGCTGGGCCCGATGCCCGCGGGCTTGCGCAGCACCGACAGCCCCGGCGGCGTAACGTCGCTGACCCACTGGGGAAACTCGGCCGCCGTCCCCAGGCCGAAGAGCGTGAGGCGCGACCCGCGCAGGCGCCCGATCATGTCGAAGTTGAGCATGGTGTCGATGCGCCCCCACGCCGCCAGTTCCGTCTGCGCAAAGTAGGAGGAACCGACCAGGCCCGACTCCTCGGCCGAAAAGGCAAGGAAGAGCAGATTCACCGGCGGCTTCGGCCCACGCGCGTACCAGCGCGCGAGTTCCAGCAGACCTGCCGTACCGCTCGCGTTATCATCTGCGCCGTAGTGAACCCGTTCCGTGCTTCCGGTGACGGAGTAGGGGCCGCCGAATCCCAGGTGGTCGTAATGAGCGCCGATGACGATCGTACGCGCATCGTCTTCGCCGCGAATCACGCCGCCGACATTGCGCACGGGGAGCACCGTGCGCCGCAGGACCGCGCTGCCCGCCGCCGTCAGGTCGAGAAGGCGCGAGCGCGGCTTGAAGTCGGCGTCGATGGCATCCTGTTCGGCGCGCAGATCGATTCCTTGTTCCGCAAGCCGCGGCTCGATCACGCTCCGGGCAACATGGTACATCGGCATCCCGAAGCCATTCCCGGCCATCGGATCGCTCTGGGTGGGCACCAGCTCGTCGCCCCCCGCGGCGCTCTTGGGCCCGGTGACGAGAAGGACGGCGGCTGCGCCGTGACGCGCGGCGTTGAAGATCTTGTAGCGGAAGGTGGCGTACTCGCTCCACTCGCGACCGTCAAATACGCTGGCAGGGTCGTGCTCCTGCGGCTCGTAGCGAAGCAGGAGCACCGTCTTACCGCGCACGTCAACGCCGGCGTAATCGTCGTAGCCGTATTCCGGGGCCGAGATCCCGTATCCCGCGAAAACCACCGGTGCGGTGAACGCCCCCGGAGACGAGAGCCCGAGCAGTGCAAACTTTCCCGGTTCGATGGAGGTGTTTCCAATCGTCAGCTCCGAGGCCGGAAGCACCTTCAGGCCTACGGTGGCCGAGAAGTTCTGGAAATAGTCATCGCCGAAAGCCGGGGCCAGCCCCTCGGCACGGAAGGTCGCGGCAATGAATTCCGCGGCACGATCAATGCCCTGCGTGGCCAGCCCGCGCCCCTGGTACCCCGGTGAGGCGAGACGAACGACGTCGGCGCGGTACCGTTCGGCAGAAAGGGTTCGCTGATCGGGGCGCGGCGCGCAGGCGCTCAGCACCCAGGCTACAAGGAGAAAGGCTGTGCGGATGTTCACGGTCGTTCAGGTTACCACGCGCGCCTGGTCCCCCGCAGCCCGCGCCTGCCCCAAAGCGGCCCTCCGCGCCTCCGCGGCAACCCCGGATTCCGGAACAATCCCGCGATGGGAACTCAGGCCGGTCGCGGCGCGGACGTGCGGGGCGTCGACATTGCCCACAACGCGAAGAGACTCACGGCGAGCCCCAGGATGATCACGTTCCACACCGCCGTGCGGCTTTCGAATCGCAACACGAACGGCGAGATGATCAGCCAGATGCCGATGGCGAAGTTGGTCCACTCTTCCCATCGCCGGGGCACGAACAGCGCCAGGGCTGCAAAGAGGGCCACGCCGATGCCGAAGATGTAGGAGTTCCACGTCCCCGGTCCGCCGGTCGCGTACTGCAGAATCCAGGGAGAGAAGAAGAGCCAGGCGCCCAGAATCAGGTTGACCCAGTCTTGCCAGCGTTGACGTTCCCGCATGATGACCTCCTGCGCTCGCCGCCCGGGCAGGATACCCGGCAGCATATCTACGCAGGATGTTGCGCCGGAATTCAGGGATGCGTCCAGCCCTGGCGTCCGCTCAGCCGGCGCTCCCGAGAACGCTGCGCACCGATTCGGCCCGAGCCTCGAATTCATCGGCCGCCACGGCCGGCAGGACCTCGTCGACCGAAATGACTTCCCTGAGATCGACCCACGAGACGCACCCTGCATAGGATGGGTGCTCGGGGTGCATGACGGGCTTCGCGAGAATCCACGCGCGGATGAGCAGCACGTGCAATCCCGGATTGCGGTACGCGAACCGGCTGTCGAGGGTCGATTCCGAGAGCGCATGCTCAGGCAGACTCCGCAGGCGCCCCCGATCGGCAACCCACCAGTCGGCGACGATCTCGCCGGCGACGGCAAACGTGACGGGCGGCTGCGCGACGACCCGGCTCTGCGCCCGTTGGCCCACCGCGTTGAGCGCGGCGGGCGCCTGATGAAAGGCGGTGGGATAGAAAAGGAAACGCCGGTGAGGATCGTCGAAGACATCCGGCGTTTCGTAGAGCCCCCCTTTGCGCAGCAGAATCAGGGACTCGCCCATGCGGAGCGATTCCACCACGGCCGCCCACTCCTTCAGCGCGACTGGAAAACGGACCGCCATGGGGCTCAGGAGCGATAGCTGCCGTTGATCCGCACGTATTCGTGCCCGAGATCCGAGCTGTAGAGAAAGGTCGAAGAACGTCCCGCATGCAGGTGGACCCGCACCGTGAACGCCGGTTTCCGGAGCACGGCGGTCGCGCGCGCTTCCCGGTTCGGCTCGGCCACGGCAATGCCGTTGCGCACGACGGCCACGTCGTCGAAGTCGATGTCGACCTTGGCCTGGTCGAACTTCACGCCGGCCGCGCCGGCCGCGCCGATGATGCGCCCCCAGTTGGCGTCTTCGCCGAACCAGGCCGTCTTCACCAGCGGCGAGTTGCCGATCTGCCGTGCCACGCGCACGGCATCCCGCTCAGAACGCGCGCCGAGAACTTCGATACGGGCGCACTTGGTGGCCCCTTCGCCGTCGACGACCATGCTGCGGGCCAGGTGATCGAACATGCCGGTGAGCGACTCGAGAAAGGCCTTGTAGCGCCGGGTTCCGGCATCCACCCGTTCGTTGCCGGCCAGGCCGCTCGCGAGCATGAGCACGGTGTCGTTCGTGCTCATGTCGCCGTCGACCGTCACCGAATTGAACGTCGGCTTCACGGCGGTCTTGAGCGCGGCCTGCAGGGCCGGCCGCCCGATGACGGCGTCGGTCATGACGAAGACGAGCATGGTCGCCATGTTGGGCGAGATCATACCGGCCCCCTTGCCGAAGGCCGCGATGCGGATCGTCTCCTTGCCCAGGGTGATCGTGTCGTAGGCGGTCTTCGTATACCGATCGGTCGTGAGGATGCTGCCCGCCGCGTCGGGCATGCCGTTCTCGCGCAGGCTCGCGACGAGGCCCGGGACGGCCGCGACCATTCTATCGACGGGCAGCTGTTCGCCGATGACGCCGGTCGAGGCCGTCAGCACCTCGGCCGGATCGCAGTCGAGGCGCGCCGCCAGGGTGCGCGAGAGCACCTCGACGTTGCGCACGCCGGCCGCTCCGGTGGCGGCGTTGGCGTTTCCGGAATTGACCAGGATCGCGCGCGCGCGCCCGCTGCGCAGGCGCTTGGCGTTCACGAGCACCGGGGCGGCCTTGACCTGATTGGTCGTGGCGACGCCGGCCGCGACGCACGGCGCGTCGGCGACAATCAGCCCCATGTCGAGCTTGCCGGTCTTCTTGATGCCGGCGGCGAGGCCGGTTGCGCGAAAGCCGGGTACGCCCCGGGCCAGCGCCTCGAGTTCAATGTCCATTGGCGGTCTCGGAAAAAAGGATCACGGTACACTGCCGGAGCGGCCGGCGCAATGGCGCCCGGGGCTCCGGACCGGACCAAAAAAAGGCCGCCCCCGGTTGGAGGGCGGCCTTGGAAACGCGAACCGGAAGAAGGTTACTTGAGTTCGACCTTCGCGCCGGCTTCTTCGAGCTTCTTCTTGATGTTGTTGGCGTCGTCCTTGCTGACGGCTTCCTTGACGGGCTTCGGAGCGCCGTCGACCATTTCCTTGGCTTCTTTCAGGCCCAGGCCGGTGACTTCGCGGACCGCCTTGATGACGTTGATCTTGTTGGCGCCGGCGTCGGCGAGGATCACGTCGAATTCGGTCTTTTCTTCGGCCGGGGCACCGCCGGCAGCGGCGCCCGGAGCGGCGGCGACAGCCACCGGAGCGGCGGCGCTCACGCCCCACTTTTCTTCGAGAAGCTTGCTCAGTTCGGCCGCCTCGAGGACGGACAGGCTGCTGAGCTGGTCAACGAGTGCGTTCAGATCTGCCATTTTTCAATCTCCAACTTTGGTCTGTTCCCCATGACGGGGTAATTCGTAACAACGGATGTTAGTCTGCGAACGCGCCGACCCCGCCCGGGGCCAGGCACGTGAATGGTCATGCCTGCTTGTCGGCGTAGGCCTTGAGCACGCGGGCCACCTGGGCGCCCGGCGCCTGGAGCACCCCGACGATACGGGCGGCGGGCTGCTGAAGCATCCCGGCCAGCATCGCGCGAAGCTGGTCCAGACTCGGCAGATCTGCCAGAGCCTCGACGTCCTTGGCCGTGAGCTTGCGCCCGGCCATGGCCCCGCCACGGATCTGGAGCTTTTCGGCGTCCTTGGCGAAGTTCTTCAGCGCCTTGGCAACCGCCGCGATGTCGTCCTTGCCGATGACCACCGCAGTGGTCCCCGAAAAGAAGTCGACAAGCGACGCATACTCGGTGCCCTCGACGGCCCGCTCGAGCAAGGTGTTCTTGACCACCTTGAACGAACCGCCCGCCTTGCGCACGTCGGCGCGGAGCTTCGTCATCTGTTCGACGGTCAGCCCCCGATAGTCCGTGACGAAAATCCCGCCGGCGTCCTTGATGACGGCCGACATTTCAGTCACGACCTGTTCTTTTTCCTGTCGGTTCAACGAATTCACCATCCTCTCTCGGCTCGGTGTAGGGTAACCCGCTCCCGAAGGAACGGATCCGCGCCTGACAGCCCGGATCAGGCGCGCGGGTCCCCACAACCGAGTCGAGTCAGGCTTGCTTCCGCCGAAGCGGATCAGTCTCGGCGGGAAATTAAGTTCCGATTCAGCAACCGGAACACCCGCTGTCTTGGACTCAAGCCGTGGGGTTCTGCTTTGCGGCTGAAGCCGCTCGGCAGACGAACTTCTGCGAACCGGCGATCGCCCCCGCGGCGTCGCCGGCCGAAATCATCAGCCCTTGCGGGCGAGCGACTGCAGATCAGCCGTATCGAGCGGTATGCCCGGGCTCATCGTGCTGGTCAGCGTGGCGCCCTTCATATAGACGCCCTTGGCCGTCTGCGGCTTCGCGCGCACGATGGCGTCGATGATGGCGACGCCGTTGTCACGGAGCTTGTCGAAGTCGAAGGTGACCTTGCCGAAGGCGACGTGCAGATTACCGGTCTTGTCGACACGATACTCCACCTTACCCGCCTTGGCTTCCTGGACCGCCTTGGCAACATCGAACGTGACCGTGCCGGTCTTCGGGTTCGGCATCAGGCCGCGGGGTCCGAGAACCTTACCGATCTTACCGACCGCACCCATCATGTCGGGCGTCGCAATGGCCGTATCGAACTCGAGCCAGCCGCCGCGGATCTTCTCGACCAGGTCGTCGCCGCCGACGATGTCGGCCCCGGCGTCCTGAGCTTCTTTTTCCTTCTCGCCCTTGGCGAAAACGGCGACGCGGATCGTCTTGCCCAGACCGTGCGGCAGCACGATGGCGCCGCGAACCATCTGGTCGGCCTTGGCCGGATCGACGCCCAGGCGAAAGCTCAGCTGAGCCGTCCCCTTGAACTTCGCGTAGCTGACTTCGGGAAGAAGCTTGAGGGCTTCGTCGAAGGAATACCGCTTGTTGCGGTCGATGCGGGCAGAGGCTGCCGCATATTTCTTGCCAGTCTTCGGCATGATTCGACTCCTGATTTCCTGGAGGAAATCCGTCTCCTACCCGATGAAAATTGCGGAAGCCTCGCCGGGGTAGTGGCGGCGAGGCTTCTCCTCAAATCGTTCAGCCGACGACTTCGACGCCCATCGAGCGGGCCGAGCCTTCGACGATGCGCACGGCGGCGTCGACGTCGTAGCAGTTGAGGTCGGGAAGCTTGAGCTTCGCGATCTCGGCAACCTGCTCCTTGGTCACGGTGCCCACCTTGTTCTTGTTCGGCTCCGACGAGCCCTTGTCGATCTTGGCGGCCTTCTTCAGAAGAGCCGAGACCGGCGGGGTCTTCGTGATGAAGCTGAAGGAGCGGTCGGCATACACGGTGATGATGACCGGAATGATCATCCCCTCCTGGTTGGCCGTCCGGGCGTTGTACTCCTTGCAGAACTGCATGATGTTCACGCCATGCTGACCGAGCGCCGGACCTACCGGCGGGCTCGGGGTCGCTTTCGCGGCCGCGATCGCGAGCTTGATCTGGCCGACAACTTTCTTTGCCATGATTCCGAACCACTTTCCGGGCCCCGGGGGCCCTCAGATCAAACGGTGCGCTCGACCTGCGTAAAGTCGAGCTCGACGGGTGTGCTGCGGCCGAAAATGCTCACCAGCACCCGAACCTTGCCCTTTTCCTGATTGACTTCTTCGACCACGCCGTTGAAGTTGGCGAACGGGCCTTCGATGACCTTGACGTTCTCACCTTCTTCGATGTCGATCTTCACCTTGGGCTTCATCGTGCCCTCGGTAATCTGCTGATGGATGCGCTCGACCTCGCGGTCGGGCACCGGCGTGGGCTTGTTGCCCCCCAGAAATCCGGTTACACGCGGAATGTCCTTGATGACGTGCCAGATATTGTCCCGATCGGGACCATCCAGCTCGGCACGCACAAAGACATAGCCGGGAAAAAACTTCTGCTTGACGTTACGTTTGACGCCCTTGACGACCTGGACTTCTTCCTGGGCGGGCACGAGCACGTCGGTGACCTTCTCCTCGAGACCGAGCTGCTTGATGGTCTCCTGCAGATGAAGGCGCACCTTGTTCTCAAAGCCGCTGTACGTATGTACGATATACCAGCGCAGTGCCATGCCGTCCTCAGCCGAGAATCTTTCCGAAGAGCCAGCTCACGAGGGCGTCGACGCCGAACAGATAGAGGGCGACGACGATCGTGAACACGATGACGACCAGCGTCGACGCGGCAGTCTGCCGGGAGCCGGGCCAGGTCACCTTCTTCATTTCGGAAGCAACGTCGCTCAGGAACTCCGTGCTTTTCTCAACCGGTGATGCCATATTCATCTCTGTTCTGGCGTTGTCGCCTGATAAATGGCAGGCCAGGAGGGATTCGAACCCACAACCCGCGGATTTGGAGACCGCTGCTCTGCCGTTGGAGCTACTGGCCTGTAATACCTAAACGATCCGGGCGTGCGCTGCGACCGCGGTGCGAGCCGCGGCGGCAGTACGCGCCTCAGACCTTGCCTTCCTTGTGCGGAGTATGGTTCCGGCAGAAGGGGCAGAACTTCTTGATTTCGAGTTTTTCCTTGGCCAGCTTCTTGTTCCGCGTCGTGTTATAGTTCCGACGCTTGCAGACGCCACAGGCCAGGCTGACGATATCGCGCATAAAAAAGTACCAGAAAAAGAATACCGGCGGGGGGTACCGGACCCCCCGCCAGTCGAATCACTTACTTGATGATCTTCGAAACGACGCCGGCGCCGACGGTGCGGCCGCCTTCGCGGATTGCGAAGCGCAGACCTTCATCCATGGCAATCGGCGTGATGAGTTCAACCGTCATCTTGACG
>JAWLHK010000037.1:0-17116 GCA_041690355.1 bacterium
AGATCGAGCAGCACCTGGTGCGCAAGGTCGAACCGGTGGCCGCGGTTCCGCCGGTGTCCGCCCCGCCACTCTCTTCCGCTCCAGCCGGCGCGGAGATTGCGCCACCGCCTGCCGCCGCGAAGTCCACCGCGGTCTGGTGGTGGACGGGGCTCGGCGTCCTCGTCACCGGCGTGGCGACGGCCGCCATCGTGGCCGCGAGCTCCGGGGATGCGCCGCCGCAGGCGGGCACCGTCGACATCCGCTGGTAAGGGAGAAAACATGCGATCGCGAATCTTCGCCGTTGCGTTGCTGCTGGCCTGGGCTTCGACCGGGCACGCACAGGCTCCGAAAACGGGGGACGTGCTCACGCTCGTCATCGGGCAGACGCAGGTGCTGCCGGCGGGCGGCGTGCGCGACGTGGCCATCGGCGACGCCACCGTGGCCGACGTGAAGGCGAGCGGCGATCGCATCCTGATTACCGGCCTGCGGCGCGGCAGCACGAACCTCACCCTGCTCGGCGCCGGGGGGCGCACCGAACATCTGATCCGCGTCTTCGCCGAAGATCCGCAGATGCTGGCGCGCGACGTCAAGGCCCTGCTCGAGGGGACCGAGGGGGTCAAGCTGCGCGTCGTCGGCGACCGCGTGGTCCTTTCCGGCGAGATCTACCGCGAAGTCGACGCCCGGCGCATCGCGCTCATCCGCGAGCTCTATCCCCAGGTGCTCTCGCTCGCCGAGTTCAAGACCATCGCCATCGACCGCATGGTGCAGCTCGACGTGAAGCTCATGGAGGTGAGCCATAAAGCGCTCGCATCCGTCGGCATCGGCTGGCCGGGCTCGCTTCCGCTGCAGGGGACCGGTTCCCTGAACGCGCCCGTGGATCTCGGCGTCGGCAGCGTCGGCCCGTGGACCGGCAGCCTGAGCGTCATCACGAACTTCGGCCCGACGCTCCAGTTCATGCTCGAATCCGACGTCGCCCGCATCCTCGCCAATCCGGTGCTGCTCGCGAAGAACGGGACCGAGGCGATGTTCCAGTCGGGGGGCGAGCTCCCCATTCCCGTGAATCAGGGGCTCGGGCAGACGACCGTGGTGTGGAAGGATTTCGGCATCATCCTCAAGTTTCTCCCGCGCGTCGATCCGTACGGCAACGTACTGCTCCAGATCGACGCCGAAAGCTCAGACCTCGATTTCGCCCAGGGGGTCGATCTGGGTGGGCTCTCGGTGCCCAGCCTGGTCACGCGCCGCACGCGCAACGAGGTGAACCTCACGATCGGCGAGACGTTGATCCTCGCCGAGCTCGTGAGCAGCCGCAACGCGAAGAGCGTTTCCAAAATCCCCGGCCTCGGCCACATCCCGATTCTGGGGGAACTGTTCAAGAGCCGCAGTTTCCGCGACGAAGACTCCCGCTTTCTCGTGTTCATCACCCCGCGCATCGTCAAGCCGGGGGATTCGACCGACGAACAGATCCGCAAGCAGCTCAAGGCCTACGAGGACGCCGAAGACGACCTCGACGCCGGCATCCTCGACTGACTCGAACCCGAAGGAGAGAACCATGTTCCGCACGATCCTGCGTTCCGGTGTTGCTGCCTTTGCGTTGCTCGCCGCCTGCACGGTCGACCCGGCTTTGCCCGAGCTGTCGGGCGAACTCTCCATCGTCGCGCCGCGCGACGTCGAGATCCGCGCAGGGCAATCCATGCGCGCGGTCGTGAGCACCGTGGCCGAGCTCGAAGCGGTCCCCACGCTGACGGCCGCGCCGCTTCCCACCGGCGCGACCTTTGCCGAGCGCGGCGACGGCAGCGCGGAATTCTTCTGGTCGCCGGCGACGGATCAGGCGGGGACCCACGCCATCGTCGTGTCGGCGGAAGCGGCCGGCAAGCGCGCCGAAGCCACGTGGACGATCACGGTGCTCGCGGCGCCGGTCACCGATACGGTCGACGAGGATCCGCTCGCCGTGATTCCCCCGCAGGTCGTCTGGGTGCGCATCGCGCCGGGCTCCTTCACGGCGGGCACCGCGCTGACCGTCGAGACCCTGGGCTGGCTCGATCTCACCGGCGCGTCCCCCGCGTACCGCTACGAGTGGTTCGTGAACGGCGCGGCGGTTCCTTCAGGCGCCGACGGTTCCGCCACGCTGGCGGCGGGGACCATCGCGCGCGGCGACGCGGTCGACTGCGTGGTCACGCCCTTGCGCGGGGAACTCGAAGGGGAACCGCTGCGCACGGCCGCGGTCACGATCGTCAATGCGCCCCCCGCCGCCCCGCAGATCCGCTGGAGCCCGCTGGGGATGACTTACGAGACCGCGGCCTTCCACGTGGACATCGTGAACGCCCCGGCCGACGCCGACGGCGACCCCCTCACGTGGACCTACGCGTGGACGCGCGACGGCGCCCCGGTGACCGACACGGCGACGGTGGACGTCTTCCGCACGTTGCGCCAGGGGCAGCGCTGGCGCGTCCAGGTCACCGTCGACGACGGCCACGGCGGTTCCGCTTCTGCCACCATCGAGCACACGGTCGATCTGCGGCGGATCCGCAAGCTGGTGACCGGCACGCAGCACACGTGCGCGCTGCTCAACGACGGCCGCGTGCAGTGCTGGGGGAGCAACGCCGCCGGGCAGCTCGGGCTCGACACGGTTTCCACGAGCGGGGTCACGCTGCCGACCGAGGTGCCGATCCCCCCCGCCGTCGATCTGGCCTCGGGCTGGCAACACGTCTGCGCGGCGCATGAGGACGGCCGCGTCCGCTGCTGGGGGGCCAACGGTTCCTCTCAGCTCGGGCGCACGACTTCGCAGACGATCCCCGCGCTCGTCCCCGAAGTCGCCGGCGTGCGCGCCCTGGCGGCCGGGGGGAACCATACGTGCGCGATCCGCGACGATGCCACTGTCGTCTGCTGGGGGGCGAATGCCGAGGGCCAGCTCGGTTCCGCCGCCGGCGGCGTAGAGCGCAGCGCGACCCCGGTCGCCGTCGGCCCCTTCGCCGCGGAACCGCGCGCGCTCGTGGCCGGCGCGATGCACACCTGCGCGCGGCTCGCCGACGCCACCCTCGCCTGCTGGGGGAACAACGACTACGGCCAGCTCGGGACCGGCACGAACGCCCCCGCCGGAACTCCGGTGGCGGTGGGGAACCTGCCTCGCGTGGCCGCCCATTCCACCGGCGGGAACACGACGTGCGCGGTGGGTTCCGCCGGGTCGCTACATTGCTGGGGGGCGAACCCGTGGGGGCAGTTGGGGCAGGGGTCCACGTCGTTGTATTCGATGAGCCCCGTCTCCATCGCAGGAACCTGGTCGGCGGTGGCCGCCGGCGGCGATCACACCTGCGCCGTTTCGGCCGATGGGAATTCCCTCTCGTGCTGGGGGCGCGACGACAGAGGCCAGCTCGGTGACGGCGCCGCGGGGCTCCCGAATTACAGCCCGGCCGCCATCGCGCACGAAGCGGGGGCTTCGGGGATCGTGGCCGGGGTCTCGCACACCTGTTCGCTCACGCGGGGCGGCGCCGTCTTCTGCTGGGGCGAAGGGTCGGCCGGGCAGCTCGGCGAGAATCTCGCGCCGGTCGACCGCGCATCCCCCCGCCCGGTCTTCGGCACGCACGACATCGGCGTGGCCGAAGTGGCCGTGGGGGGGCTCTTCGCCTGTGCGCGCCTGCGCACCGGCGCCCTCAAGTGCTGGGGGGCGAACGAGGTCGGCCAGCTCGGCGCCGATACCGCCGAAGACTCGCCGTACCCGGTGACGGTGAAAGGGGTGACCGGGGCCATCCACCTGACGGCCGGGGAACGGCACGCCTGCACGGCCCGCGCCGATCAGTCGCTCGCGTGCTGGGGGGCCAACGATTTCGGTATGCTCGGCCGCGGATCGGCATCTCCCGCCTGGTCCGCATCCGCCCAGGACGTCGTCGGCGCCACGGGCACCCAGGTGGCGGCCGGACGCTACCACACCTGCGCGCTGAATGCCGCGGGGATCAAGTGCTGGGGCGAAGGGGTGCACGGCCAGCTCGGCGACAACACGTCGACGAACCGCACCGCGCCGGCCACGGTCACCCTCCTGAATTCGGGCGTGGCCGGCATCACCGCCGGCACGCGCCACACGTGCGCCTGGCGCGATGTTTTTTCCGCGTGGTGCTGGGGGCACGACGCCTACGGTCAGCTCGGCGTCGAGGATCAGATCAACCGCGACGAGCCGACGCGGGTGCGCTACAACGGCGCCAACGTGGCCTTCGCGGGCGGCATGGCGGGGGGCTACACGCACACGTGCCTGCTCGGGGCCGACGCCTACGCGGGGCAGGTCTTCTGCTGGGGGAACGGCGACGACGGCCAGCTCGCGCAGGGGGATGAGGCGAGCCTGAGTTCGGCCATGCCGGTCATGCTCGACGCGGCGAACCGGATTGTCGGCATGCGCGCCGTCGCCGCGGGCTCGGCCACCTCGTGCGCCGTCGGCGACGCGGGGCAACTGTATTGCTGGGGATATCCGCCCCTCGGAGACGGTACGGCGAGCCTTTCGCGCTATGCCCGCCCGATTCCGCTCGATCGTCCGGTGCAGGCGGTCTCGCTGCGCAAGTATTCCCCCGACAACCGCACCGTGAACGGCTGTCTGCTGCTCGAAGATCGCAGCGTGCGTTGCTGGGGCGATAACGCCTGGGGTCAGCTCGGCGACGGCACGGTCGAGGGTCGGCTCGCGCCGGCCGAGGTGGTGAACAGCGCGTACTGGTATTGAAGGGGAATCAGGAGGGGCCGCAGGATGCTCGGCCGCGACCGGCGATGCGAAGTGTCTATCGAGGAATCCGGGGCGCCGGCTGCTCTGCCTCACGGTTTCTTGTCGTTGCAGTACACGGCCTCTTCGCAGCTCCGGGCCCATTCGATGGTTCCGTTGATGGTGAGACTGTTCGCAGGGTCTTCAACGACGGTGGTGGCGTCGTAGTGGTAGAGTTGCGCCCGGACGTCTTGCAGGCTGACTTTTACGAACTCGTCTGTGCTGTGCACAACGGCGGTTCCATCGTACGAACCAAATACATCACAAAAGAACCAGCACCCCGTGTCTGGCCGGACAATTATCGAAACAGACTGCGTGTCGGCGAATGAATAAACGGCGCCATCTGCCGGAAAGTCATGGAAACCGAGAATCAGCCTCGATGCCTCGAAGTCAAAGGAGCCCTCATCGGCATCGTAAATCTTGATGCTGCGCCTTTCTTCGGAAAGGTCGTTCAGGACAGCGAGGTGGCTCGTGTATGGATTCGGCAGCCGGTAGCGCTCGTCGGTGAGCTGCTGGTCAATCGACAGGTTGACTGACGACCAATCCACACGGGGTATTGGCCGTTCTGCCTCCTCGGCACAGCCTGCGAACAGGAGAAAAGCGAGTGCCAGGACGGTTCGGTTAATACGGCTTCGGTTCATAATTCAGGTCTGGAATCGACATCGTCGTATCGCAGCTGTAGTTGTATCGAAAGACGCGCCCCAAGGGATCATCGTCAGTCCCCCATAAGCCGTCCGCACCTGCGCCACTGGCCCTTGCAACGAGCGTGAGTCTCGATAGCTCGTCGTACTGAAAGGTTTCGTCGATAATCAAATTGCCATATGTAGTGTGCTCCCTGAGCAACGTGCCGTCTGATCGACGATAGTAGTCGGTAGCCAGCCCGGGCACGTCATCTTCAGTCAGCCATTCTGCGTCTTCACCCGCGTTCGAGTAGTAAACGATGGAGGCGAGGGCAGTGCCTTCAAAGGTATATCTGATTATGTTGGCCGGTGAGGATACAGGTGACGTCAGAACTCTCGCATACGTGAGCGTCCCGCCAGAGAAGATGTACTCTTGTATATGCGACGGTTCGTCGTCGTCGGTCATCCATTGGCCGTCCTGGCCGGGAGAGGCAAATTGCAGGCGTCGCCCTAATCGACCGTCGGTATACTCGAACTTTACATACATCAGGAGACTGGCAAGCTCCTCAGTTACGGTTTCGCCTCCGGCATAGTAGAATCGTTTTTTCTGTATCCGACCGGAATCATCCAGCTCCCACGTCGTTATCGAGTCGACAGAGTCATCTGCGGTTCCCCAAAGCTTATCCGGCCCCATGTCACGTGAGGTGACAATTCGCCTTGCCAGACTGGGCGAGCTGGGGTCGGTCTCAATGGCGGCATAGACAATAGTGTCGTCCATCGTTTTCCACTCGCCGTCATCGCCGGCAGACAAGTAAAACGTCACTTGCACCGGATAGCCGTTTACAAGCGTGTCCTCTCGCGCTGAGGAAAGAACGTCGTCCTCGGTGAGCCATTCGCCGTCTGACCCCGGGTCCTGATAGGTCTCTGCGAGCACGGTACAGGTTTCCAGCCGCTGCGCAGGAGGGTCCGGCTCGTTTGGCAGATCTGAGCTGGTTGTGCTGCGTTCCTCAACACCGCAGGCAGCGACAGAGAGGAATAAGACAAAAGCCCGTGCTCGCAACATGGGGGTCCGTTCTAAAAAAAGAGAGGTGGGCAGGCAGCATGCGTCCGGCCACCTAATCATAAGTCACTACTTGTGGACCTATCGCAATACCATAAACATGGTATTGCAGGCAGTGAGAAGAAGTGTTACCGCAATGTGGATTGCAGTGGTAAGGTCGCTCGAGGCTCGGCTTGCGCCGGTCGAGGTGGTGAACAGCGCGTACTGGTATTGAAGGGGGCTGCTCAGTCGGCTTCCCGGGCGGCGGCCATCGCAGGTGGCGGGGCGGTCACCAGGGGATGCAGAACAGTTGTCCATCGGTATCCATGACGCACCTCGGCAAGTTTGCTATGGGGTAGAAACTCATGCTGTGGAGCGGCCTGGCCAGATCGATTGCGTACAGTTCGTCATCGTCGCTGCACACGGCGGCATGGTCCCTGGTCACGCCGCAGAAGTCCCAGTAGGAGAACGTCATGTTTGACCACGTATAGGCCGGATCGATTGGCGTCAGGTCCCGGACGTCAGCATACAATCCAAGGCACCAACCCATTCCGTCCTCGCGATCGATCGCGCACAGGGGGATGACATGGGCGAAGACATCCTGCCAGGATTTTTCTGCGGGCCCCAGCAGGGTCGGGGTGCTGACTTCATCCCCCTGCGCCAGAAAGCCCCAGCAGTACAGGCCGTTCGATTCGGGAATGGCACACATCCGGCCGGCATACGATTCGCCGGTGCCCAGGCTGCCCCGTACGGCAACGGCCTTGACGGGGAGCGAGACGGGATAGGCGTAATGACTCGCGAGCCGCGGGTCAGAGAGCGCGAGCTCGAAGTAGTGGTTGAAGCCCCAGCAGTAGACTGCCCCCGATGCCCGGACGCCGCACGATGCGTAAGCGCCGACCGTAACGCTGATCCAGTCGTCCCAGACGCCGAACCGTTGGGGGATCAGGGTATCTTCGCGGTGGCCGATTGCGCCGCCAAACGAAGGCCCCCAGCACCACAGGGTGCCGTCGACCTGTATCCCGCACGAATGGCGCGTGCCGATCGCGACCTCCTGCCAGGGCGCAGCGGCTTCGACCGGGGTAGTGGAATAGGATGCGAAGCCCTCTCTTCGAATCTCGAACAGCGTGTCGTTGGGGTCCAGTCCATAGCCGATCAGCGAGTCGATTCCGCACTCCTCTTCCCGGGCGCACTCGGACGGGTCGTGCATCCAGCCCAGGAATGATTTCCAGCGTCCTTCGACCTGACAGAAGACGTATGCACCGCTGCGGATAATCGACTGAGGCTCAGTGAAATTCCCGCCCTGGATCCTGAATCCCTCTGGACAGGCGGTCAACCGGACGCGAATTTCGGTGTCACTCCAGTCAAGGATTGGAGCATCGGCCTCTGCGGACCCATCGGAAGAGATGACCGCTCGTGCGGCACTTCGCGTACCGAAACCGTGCCCTTGAATGGTCACCACGTCTCCCTCGATGAAGTACTCGGGCGAGACGGCCGTGATCACAGGCCCGCTCTCCACGGGGGGCGGTTCGCAGGCGGTGAACAGTGCGGTAGCGAACAGGGCGCTGGCGAGTGCTCTCATCCTGGATGCCTGCATGATCTCTCCGGTTTGCTGGAAATCCCTTGCCGGTAGGAGGGCTTTTGCCGGCTGAGTTATCGTAGCAATTTCTGCAGTGCTTTGCAGAGCGTTGTGCTGCATGCACGAAAACCAAGAGGGCGCCGGGATCGAGTCCCGGCGCCCTCTCGTCGTGGGGAGCAATCGAACGGGCTAGCTGCGCCCCTGTTCCGCCTCTTTTTCCTTGCCTTCTTCGACCAGCTGCTTCACGCGCTGGCCCCCCTTCTGGCCGGCCTGGCTGACCGACATGTCGCGGCCGGAGCCGGACTGGCTTTTCTTCTGGGCCATGACAACCTCCTGTGGATGCACGACCCAGTATCGGCGGGCGGGCAGCGGAGATCATCCCCGGGCAACGTGCCGGAAAGCGGCGGCGCCGCACGCGGGTCTGCGCTTCCGGGACGCGCTGCGGGAGGGAAAAGAGACCGAACCCCGCCAAGGCAAGGGGCGTGACGGCGAATTCCGTTCAGCGTTCCGCAGAACGGCCGGCGGGTTCCCGCGCGGATTCTCTTTCCGCTTCCGCGTCCCGCTCATGTCTTTGCGTCCCGGCCGCCGCGACCGGCAGATACACGGTGAGCTGCGTGCCGGCCCCGACGGCGCTGCGCACGTCGATCCATCCGCCGTGGGCCTGCACGATGGCATGCGTAATGAACAGGCCCAGCCCGAGGCCGGCCGTGTCGACGCGCCCGCCGCGGTGGTACCGCCGGAAGAGGTTCGCCTGTTCTTCGGGCGGGATTCCCTCGCCGCGATCCTGCACGCGGATCCAGGCCGTGGCGTCTTCGCTCCCCGCCTCGACGGTCACCGGTTTTTCGGCGCCGTATTTGACGGCGTTCGAGACGAGATTCAGGATCACCTGTTCGATGCGCTCATGGTCCCAGTGCCCCGCAATCGCGCGCGGAGGGATTCGCACCTCAATCGGCGTCGCGCCGTGGCGGGCAAGATCTTCGAGCGTCCCCTTCATGTCGGAGAGGATATCCCGCAGGTCTGACGCGCCTCGCTCGATGGGCAGGGCGCCCGCCGAGATACGCGTCGCGTCGAGCAGCGAGTCGATCAGCGAGCCGAGCTTGCGGCTGCGTTCGAGAATCGTGACGGCCGACCGCCGAAGCTGGTCCGGCGCGATCGGGCGGCCGCTCTGGATCAGGCGTTCGAGCAGGCCGGCCTGCAGGTGCAGGGCCGCGAGCGGCGTCTTGAGCTCGTGCGAGGCGACCGAGAGAAACTCGTCGCGAAGCTGCACAGCCTCCTGCGTCCGTTCAAACAGCCGCGCATTCTCGATGGCGAGGGCCGCCCGGCCGGCGATCTCTTCGAGCAGTTCGCGGTCGCGCTCGTCGAAGGGATTTCCCGGCGCCAGACGGGCAATCGTGAGGTAGCCGATGCCGCGCCCTTCGAGCAGAATCGGCGACGCGAGCAGCGCGTGCACCCGGTCGTTCTGCAGCAGGTGATGGTATTCGGGCGGCAGCATGCGTTCGTTGTCGGCCCGGCTCAGAACGGGCAGCAGCAGCGAGCGGCCGGTGAAGAGAAACTGCACTTCGGGTGTCGTGCTGAGGCGCACGTCCCGATCGGCCAGCAGGCGGCGCATGAATTCTTCGGCCGACGGACTGCTCACGTACATGGCCGCCAGGCGCAGCCGGTCGCCGTCGTCTTCGAGCATCCGGAGAACCGAGACATCGCCCAGCAGGGTGCTCACCGTCTGCGTGATCGTCTGCAGAAGTTCGGGGGTCGAGCGGGCATGTTCGGCGAAGGCCCGGGTGGCCTGGGCCAGCGCCTCGAGGCGCCGGGCCGCGCGCCGCTCGGACTCCACCAGCCGCACGCGGTGGGCGGCGTCGGCGGCGATCAGGCTGAGCTCGGTGAGCAGCTGGCGCATCTTGTTGGAAAAGGGATGGAAGTCGGCGAAGCTGATGGCGAGCGAGCCGAACGCCTCGTTTTCATGCCGCAGCGGAAAGGCGACGGTCGAACCGAATGCCGCGTTCCAATCCCGATAGGGACGTACCGAGTCGGGGGTCTCGAGCCACAGGGTGCGGTTTTCGCGGATGGCCTGCGGCACGGGGAGCGGATAATCGAGCGGCATGTTGCGGAAGCGCTGGAACGCCTCGCCCGAAACGCCCGTGGCGGTAACGATGTTCACGTCTGAGGTCTGCTTGGCGTGCAGTGCAAAGACAGATGCTGCACAGCCGAGTTGGCGCACGACCTCGCCGGTAAGCGCCTCGCCAAGTTCTTCGAGGGTCGTGGCTGCCGCGGCCTCGGCGGTGATGGCCTGAAGAATACCGATCGCGCGGCTCTCTTCGGCCTTTTCTTCGTACAGGCGGGCGCGATCGAGCGCCTGTGCCCCGAGCGAGGCGACCGATTCGAGAAACTCGCGCAGACTCTCACGAAACTCCTGTGGCCGAAAGAAGCAGAAGCCGAGCACGCCCAGCAGGCGCGTTCCCGCAATCAGCGGGAGGGCGACCGAAGCCGCCGAATTCTGGTAGGGGCGATAGGTCGGATGTGCGGCATAGGCCTCGACCCACAGCGCCTTTCGCAGGAATCCGGCCTGGGTCAGGGTGTAGGGATCGGTCAGCGCGAACTCGCCCGCCATGCTCGCGGCGGGGCCCGTGGGCCCTCGCGTGCTCACGACGCGCAGCGCCCGGGTATCTTCGTTCAGCGTGGCGACCGTCGTCACGTCGGCGCCGATGACGGGCAGCGTGACGCGGGTGATGGTGTCGGCGACTTCTTCGACGGTCACGGCGGCGGCCAGCTGCGCGGCCAGCCCGGCGAGCGACGCAGAACGCTCCTGGAGCTGTTTCGACGCGGTGATGTCTTCGGCGGCGACGACGAAACCGACGATCTCGTCTCCGCTCCGGTAGGGGGTGTAGCGCACGCGCAGGCGCACCGGTTTTCCGGCAGGGCTCGTGAAGTCGATCTCCTGGTCGAGCGTCTCGCCGGCCAGGGCCCGCTCCCAGAACGGGCTGAAGGTCGCGACGTTTTCGGGCCCGAGCACCTCGGACACATGCCGACCGACGATTTCTTCGCGCGTGCGCCCGTACCAGGCGGCGTACGAGGCGCTCGCATGCAGAAAGGTAAAATCCCGGCTCACATACGAGATCAGCAGGGGTATTGTGTCCAGGAGTCCCTGAATATCCCGCAAAGGCATGCCAAAGATAATACCCGACATCTTTCCAGACAGGAAACAAAATTGAATTGCGGACACCCGCCCGCCAAGTGACGAGTCAGGCAATTGACAATTTACGATTGAGATTGACGAATTTCCGGAACGTACCTGATGCTGAAGGTACTTGCCTCGTTGGTGCTTGGCGCTTGCACAGCAAATGCCCGACTGCCGACTGACGACTGATGCCCCCCCAGCGTCCAGCGCCCAGCGCCCATGTTCCGCTTTTCAGCGGCGGGCGAGGCCATTTTTTGCGAGAATGACCCCTTGGACAACTTGACGGAATTCCGCCGGAACCGAAGGCGGAACTCAGAGGAGCAGGCCATGGCCACGTGGATGATCTATGGCGCCAACGGATACACCGGGCGCATCGCCGCCGAAGAAGCGCGCCGCAAGGGACATGCGCCGATTCTGGCGGGTCGCAGCCGCGAGAAGCTCGAGCCGCTGGCAAAGGCCCTCGACCTGCCCGTGCGCGCCTTCGACCTGGCCGATCCGGCAGCCGTCGTCGACAATCTGCGCGACGTCGACCTCGTGCTGCATTGCGCGGGCCCCTTCTCGGCGACGAGCCGGCCCATGCTCGACGGCTGCGTGCAGACGAAGACCCACTACCTCGACATCACCGGCGAGATCGCCGTCTTCGAGGGCCTGCACCGCCGCCATGCGGAACTGCAGGGGGCCGGGGTCGTCGGCATCTCGGGGGTCGGCTTCGACGTCGTTCCCTCCGACTGCCTGGCGGCGATGCTGCACCGCGAGCTGCCCGATGCGAAATGGCTGCGCATGGGCATGCGCGGCCTGGGCGGCTCGATCAGCCCGGGCACGGCCAAGACGATGGTCGAAGGGCTTTCGCAGGGCGGATGCATCCGCAAGGACGGCAAGCTGACCCGCGTGCCGACCGGCTGGCGCACGCGCACGATTCCGTTCACCGACAAGGGGTCGCACGCCGTGACCATCCCCTGGGGCGACGTGTCGACCGCCTACCATTCCACGGGGATCCCGAACATCGAGTTCTACCTGGCCACCCCGCCCGCGGCCGTGCGCGGCATGCGCATGTCGAATCTGTTTTCGACCCTGCTCGGCACGCCGCCGGTGCAGCGCTTTCTCAAGCGGCAGATCGAGAAGCGCGTGCCCGGCCCGACCGAGGAGCAGCGGCGCACCGGGCGCACGATCGTGTGGGGCGAAGTCGAGAACGAGCGCAGCGAGAAAGCGGAGATGCGCCTGACCGTGAAAGAGGGCTACAGCTTCACGGTCGACGCCTCGCTCGCCTGCGTCGAGAAGGTGCTGGCGGGGGGAGTTTCTGCGGGCGCGCACACGCCGTCGAAGGCCTTCGGCGCTGATTTCGTGCTCTCGCTCCCCGACGTGAAACTCGAGCGCCTCGCCGGCAAGCAAATCGCTTGAATTTACGATTGACGATTTACGATTGACGATTGGCGGCAAGTACGTGACGAGCCCCGGCCCCCGGCTCCCTTCCATCGGCGCTCAGCGCTTAGCGCTTGGCGCTTCACGCCGTGACGAGTGACACGTGACAAGTGACGAATTATCGGCAAGTACGCCCAGCGCCCAGCGCCCAGCGTCCAGCGCCCGCCTGGCGATACGACTGCAGCGCGGCGGGGGTCTCGCGTTCGCGATCTTTCTCACGCTGCACCTGATCTCCGTGCTCGGGGGGCTCGGCGGCGAGGCGGTGTTCAATCGCCTCGTGTCGGCCACGCGCGCCGTCTATCAATATCTTCCGCTCGAGCTGGCGCTGCTCGCCGCCGTCGGGGCCCACGTCTGGGGCTCGCTGCTGCGCTGGTGGCGGCGTCCGGCGGGTGCGGAACTTCCGGCCGGTATCGCCCTGCAGGGGTGGGCGGGCTTCATCCTCCTGCTGTTCTTCGTCGGTCACGTCCTGTTCACGCGCGTGATTCCCGGGTGGCTGGGTTTCAAGGCCGATTTCGGCTACGTGCGTCTGACGCTCGAGATCTGGCCCACCTTCTTCATTCCCTATTACGCGGCGCTCGGGGCCGCCGGGGCCTATCATCTCATCTTCGGCCTCTTCCAGTTTCTGCGCCGGCCCCTGCGTTCGCGCTGGCCCGTCGCTCTGGCGGTTTCGCTGGTCTTTCTCGTGCTGCCCGTGCGCATGGCCGTCGGAGAGCGCGCGTGGGCGGATGAAGAACTGCTGCGCTACCTGGGCCCGGTGGCCGTCACGACCCCCTGGCTGCTCGACGCCGCCGAAGAAGACCCCCTCGTGCGCCGCTATCAGGCGCTCGCCGGCGAGGGAAATCGGGCGGAGAGCCCGGATCGCTGAACCCGCCGTTGCCCTCCGTCGCAGGCCGGGCCGGCCTCCCGTGTACGGGGCGGGGTCTCACCCGGCTTCCGGGGGCTGGAAAAACCCGTCCTTGATCTGTACGTGCAGACTGTGGTAATTTATTTGGATTCACATTGATTGGAGAGGCCTGCCCTCGTTTCTCTGCGCCTCCGGTTGCCGGGAAAGACTCGAGGGAGCCCGACCAAACCCGGAGGCAAGCCGCGGCGACTTGACACCAAGGCGCGGGCTTGCTAAACTCTGGGATTAACGTTTTTTTTGTTGAACGTTTTCTTGGCTGCACCGCTCCGTAACGGACGGTTGCTTTACGATGCCCGGGCGCGGGCCTCTCGTCGATGTGGGAAGTGGTATTTCCGCAGGCCATTTTGAAGGAACGCACATGCCTACGATTAATCAGCTCGTCCGCAAGGGACGCGCCAAGCTTCGCACCAAGACCAAGTCTCCCGCGCTCAAGAAGTCGCCGCAGAAGCGTGGCGTCTGCACGCGCGTCTATACGACGACCCCCAAGAAGCCGAACTCGGCCCTTCGCAAGGTGGCGCGTGTTCGTCTGGTCAACGGGATCGAAGTCACCAGCTACATCCCCGGCATCGGCCACAATCTGCAGGAACACTCGGTTGTGCTCATCCGCGGCGGCCGCGTGAAGGACCTTCCCGGTGTGCGCTATCACATCGTGCGCGGCACGCTCGACGCGGTCGGCGTTCAGAACCGCAAGCAGAGCCGTTCCAAGTACGGGGCCAAGCGGCCCAAGTAATCCCGGTATTTTGTCGATGGCGGCGCTCGCGGGCCCTGCGGGATCCGGCGCGCCGCTGAAAGTACGTTTTCCAATCCGCTTCGGCGGACATTCGCAAGGTTCGAGATATGCCACGGCGTAAGGCAGCAGTAAAGCGTGAAGTTCTTCCCGATCCGAAGTTCCATGATGTGGTGGTGACCCGTTTCATCAACACGCTCATGCTCGACGGGAAAAAGAGCATCGCCGAACGCGTGCTCTATGGCAGCTTCGATGTGGTGCGCGACCGCATGGGACGCGACCCGCTGGAAGTTTTCAAGAAGGCCCTCGACAACGTCAAGCCGCACGTTGAAGTCAAGAGCCGCCGCGTGGGCGGTTCGACCTACCAGGTGCCGGTCGAGGTTCGCTCGGAGCGGCGCAACGCGCTGGCCATGCGCTGGCTCGTCGGCTATGCCCGCGACCGCAGCGAAAAGACGATGGAAGAGCGCCTGGCTAATGAGTTCATCGACGCTTTCAACAACCGCGGCGGCGCGGTGAAAAAGCGCGAAGACACGCACCGCATGGCCGAGGCCAACAAGGCCTTCGCGCACTATCGCTGGTAAGAAATTCTGCGGGGCCCTTTACGGGTTCCGCCGGGGGGTGCCTCGGGAGACCGGGGCGGGTGAGAAGTTTTCAGGGCGTTGCCGTAGCGCGCGCCGAGAAGGTTTTAGGAGGGTATTGTGGCACGTCCGCATCCTTTGAATAAGTATCGCAACTTCGGGATCATGGCCCACATCGACGCCGGCAAGACGACGGTGTCGGAGCGTATTCTGTACTACACCGGTGTGAACTACAAGATCGGTGAAGTGCACGAAGGCGCGGCGACCATGGACTGGATGGAGCAGGAGCAGGAACGCGGCATCACGATTACCTCGGCCGCCACGACCGCCTTCTGGAAGGATCACCGGCTGAACCTGATCGACACGCCAGGCCACGTCGACTTCACGATCGAAGTCGAGCGTTCGCTGCGCGTGCTCGACGGCACCGTCTGCGTGCTCTGCGCCGTGGCCGGCGTGCAGCCGCAGACCGAAACCGTGTGGCGGCAGGCGACCAAGTACAAGGTGCCGCGCATGGCGTTCGTCAATAAGATGGACCGCGTCGGCGCCAATTTCTTTCGCGTCGTCGGCCAGGTCAAGGAGCGTCTCAACGCCGAACCCTGCGTGGTCGCGATTCCGTGGGGTGCCGAAGACAACTTCCAGGGCATCATCGACCTCGTGCAGATGAAGGGCGTCAAGTGGGATGAAGAGAGCCAGGGTCAGAAGTACGACCTGGTCGACATCCCCGCCGACCTTCAGGAAGTCGCCGCCGAATGGCGCGAGAAGCTCATCGATTCGGTCTCGAGCCACGACGACGCCATCATGGAGAAGGCGCTCGAGGGTAAAGAGATCGCGGCCGAAGAGATCGAAACCGCCATCCGCAAGGCCTGCATTTCGATGAAGGTCGTTCCGATGCTCTGCGGCACCGCCTTCAAGAACAAGGGCGTGCAGTGGCTGCTCGACGCCATCGTCAAGTACCTGCCGTCGCCGACCGAAGTTCCCGACATCGTGGGCAAGCTCCCCGACGGCACCGAAGCCATCCGCAAGAGCTCCGACGACGAGCCGTTCAGCGCGCTGGGCTTCAAGATCATGACCGACCCGTTCGTCGGCCAGCTGACCTTCTTCCGCGTCTACAGCGGCAAGCTCGAGTCGGGCTCCTACGTCTACAACAGCTCGAAGGACAAGAAAGAGCGCATCGGCCGCATCCTCAAGATGCACGCCAACAAGCGCGAAGAAATCAAGGAAGTCTGGGCCGGCGACATCGCCGCCGCCGTGGGCCTCAAGTTCACGACCACGGGCGACACGCTCTGCGACGAGAGTAAACCGATTATTCTCGAAAGCCTCGACTTCCCGGAACCGGTCATCTGGATCGCCATTGAGCCGAAGACCAAGGCCGACCACGACAAGCTGTCGCAGGGCCTGGGCAAGCTGGCCGTCGAAGACCCGAGCTTCCGCGTGCGTTCCGACGAAGAAACCGGTCAGACTCTGATCGGCGGCATGGGCGAACTGCACCTCGAAATCATCGTCGACCGCCTGCAGCGTGAGTTCAAGATTCAGGCGAACGTCGGCAAGCCGCAGGTGGCCTACCGCGAAACGATTACGAAGGAAGCCACCGTCGAAGGCAAGTACATCAAGCAGACGGGCGGCCGCGGTCAGTACGGTCACGTCTGGATCAAGGTGTACCCGAACGAGACCGGCAAGGGCTATGAGTTCCTCGACAAGATCGTCGGCGGCGTGGTGCCGAAGGAATACATCGGCGCCGTCGGCAAGGGCATCGGCGAAGCCATGGAAAGCGGCGTCATCGCCGGGTTCCCCATGGTCGACATCAAGGTCGAGCTCTTCGACGGTTCGTACCACGACGTCGACTCGAGCGAAATGGCCTTCAAGATTGCCGGCTCCATGGCGTTCAAGGACGCCGCCAAGCAGGCCAAGCCGATTCTGCTCGAGCCGATCATGAACGTCGAAGTGACCGTGCCCGAAGACTACATGGGCTCGGTCGTCGGTGACCTGAACGGCCGCCGCGGCCGTATCCAGGGCATGGACACGCGCAACGGCGAGCAGGTCATCAACGCCAAGGTGCCGCTGGCCGACATGTTCGGGTACTCGACGGAACTGCGTTCGATGACGCAGGGCCGCGCCAGCTACACGATGGAATTCGCACACTACGAAGCCGTTCCGAATGCCATTACGGAACAGATCGTGGCCAAGGTTAAAGGAGTCGCCGCCAAGTAACGCGGCGTCATTCGAAAGGTTAAGGAGAACAGGACCATGGCAAAGGCTAAATTCGAACGCAAGAAGCCGCACGTCAATATCGGCACGATCGGTCACGTCGACCACGGCAAGACCAGTCTGACGGCCGCGATCACCAAGGTGCTGGCCGAGACCGGCGGC
>JAWLHK010000038.1:0-11374 GCA_041690355.1 bacterium
ACACATGCCCCAACCAGACAACCGCGGGGTGGAGCAGCCCGGTAGCTCGTCAGGCTCATAACCTGAAGGTCGTAGGTTCAAATCCTACCCCCGCAACCAGCGTTGCCTGCACCCCCGCCCCACCAGGGCGGGGGTGCCGCTTTTCCGGGCTCCCCAGCGCCAGAAGCGCCGCCCGCGACCCCTCCAGCTCCACCCGCAGCCGCCCGTCCTCGGGCACCAGGCGGACCCGGTCGATCAGCCCGCGCAGCGCCTCCGCCGCCTCCCGGGCGCGTTCGGGCTCTTGCAGCGCCGCCTGGAGCGCCTCGACGCGCCGGCGGTAGAGCTCGGAGAGGTTGGGGTGCAGCGTCGGCGTCGGCGGCGGCGCCGCGGCGAGCTCGGCGGCGATCGCCGCCTTGCGCTCCTCCAGCGCGGCGAGCTCGTCGCGCACGGCCGCCGCCGGCACCCCGTCCTTGAGCGCCTGGATCAGCCGCGCCGTCTCGCGCTCCACCTTCGCCTGCTCCGCCTCCAGCCACGCCCGGCGCCGGTCGCGCTCGGCGGCCAGGCGGTTCATCTCCCGGGTGAACTCCTCCACGAAGGCCTTCACCGCTTTCGGCTGCATCAGGTGCCGGCGCAGCCCGTCCAGCACCAGGCCCTCGATGACGTCCTGGCGGATGGTGAGGCGGTTGTCGCAGGTGGCGTTGTTGCGCGCCCGCGAGCAGCCGTAGTGGTGGCGGGAGATCTTGGAAAAGCCGCCGCCGCACGCGCCGCAGGTGAGCAGGCCCGAGAGCAGGTGCACCGGCCGCCGCGCCTGCTCCGGTCGGCGCCGGGTGTAACTGCCCTGGCGCTCCTTGACGCGGGTCCAGAGTTCCTGGGGGATGATGCGCAGCGCGGCCACCTGGCTGCGGATCCACTCCTCGGGGGGATTGGGGCGCGCCTGGCGCTTGCCGGTGTCCGGGTCCTTGATGAACTTCTGGCGGTTCCACACCACGACGCCGCGGTAGAGTTCGTTGTTGAGGATGCCGGTGCCGCGGCCGCGGTGGCCGTGGATGGTCGAAGGCGACCACCCCTGTTTGCCGCGCGGCGCTGAAATGCCTTCCCTGTTGAGGTCGGCGGCGATCGCCCGCGGCGAGCGACCGGCGGCAAATTCCTCGAAAATCCGCCGCACCACCGCCGCCTCGTTCTCGTCGATCACCCGCTCGCCGCGCACCTCGTGGCGGGAGGCGGTGGTGGGCACGACGCGGTAGCCGTAGCACTTGCCGCCGGCGACACGACCGTTCTCAACCAGCCCACGGTGGCCGCGGCGCACCTTGTCCGCGAGATCCTTGAGGTAGAGGGCGCCCATGGTGCCCTTGAGCCCGATATGCAGTTCGCTGACCTCGCCCTCGGAGAGCGTGACGATGCGGATGCCGACGAAGGCGAGGCGTTTGAAGACGTGGGCGATGTCCTCCTGGTCGCGCGAGATGCGGTCGAGCGATTCCGCCAGCACCAGGTCGAAGGCGTGGGCGCGGGCGTCCTCCATCAGCGCCCGGATTCCCGGTCGATGGAGATTCGAGCCCGAGGTGGCGTAGTCGCTGTAGGTCTCGGCGATCGTCCAACCCTCCCGCGCGGCGCGCTCGCGGCACAGGCGCAGCTGGTCCTCGATCGAGGTCTCGCGCTGGCGGTCGGACGAATAGCGCGCATACAGCGCCACCCTGGTCATGGTCCCGGACTCCTCTGCTCGCGCGCCTCCTCGGCCCGCTCCAGCTCCTCAAGCCACTCCGCCGCCGCCTGGCGCGCCAGCACCCGCGCCAGCTCAAGCACCGCCTCGGGCGGCTCCTCGGGTCGGGTGGGGGCGCCGCCGCGCGACGGCTTGATGTTGTGCGCGTTCCGGGTCATGGCGAGGCTTTTCCCGGATCCGCGCCTGCACGAAAAAGTGCGAAATAATCACAAAACCCCTCACGAAACCTCCCGGCGCCGTCGGCGTTGGAAATCGAAGCGCCGGCCGAGCACGTTGCGGATGGTTTCCTCCTTGGGCAGATCGTTCTCGCCCGTCGGCAGCCCCTCTTGCGCCAGCGTCTGGCGCAGCCACGCCCGCAGCCAGCGCGCCTCGCCCATGGCGCTGCCCACGACCTTGCCGGTGCGGACGCGCTCCTCGAATTTGGCCAGGTAGCGGTCGGCGTATTTGCGCGGGCGCCCCGGGCGTCGCTCCGCCACCGCCACCGCGGCGTCGACGCCGTGCTCGGTCAGGCGCCGGCGCAGCACCTCGGGCTCGAGGAAATCGTGGCGCCGGCAGACCTCCCGCAGGTGGCGCAGGGGCAGGATGAGGCGCCCGATCAGTGTCCGACCGGGGGCGGGGTAGTCCGCCCACGCCACGGCGGTCAGGCTCAGGAACAGCGCGCGGGCGGCGTCGGGGTCGCCGTCCATGCGTCGGGCGAGCGAGCGCGCCGCCGCCGGCAGACCGTCGCACCAGGTGAGACCGTGCACGATGTCGTGGCGGGTGACCGGCTGGGGCTGCGGCGCCACCTCCCCACCCAGCAGCGGGTGCGCCACCACCGCATGCGGATGGCAGTCGGGGCCGAGGTCGCCGTCGCAGGCGTAGAATGAGTCCCGCCAGAGCTCGCGCACGAGGGCGTCGCGGAGGACGGCGACCGCGATGCCGCGACCGCCGTTGTCCCACGCCAGCGCCTTCACGAACGCAGCGAACGCTAAGGGCGAGTCAGACTCCCTGAAGAAGCTCATCACCCGCGATGGTAGGGCGTCGCCGGCGCCTCGACCAGGGCGCGCCGCACGTTGCGCAGAACCGCCAACACGATGGGCGGGTGGTTCCAGTCGTCCTCGAGCTCCTCCACGGCGAAATCCAGCGCCGCGAGGGTGTCCTCGGGGCTCGTCGGACGCAGGCGCGCCACGTCCTCCGCCGCCGCGTCCACGGCGCGGTCGAGCCACTCGAGCGTATCGTCGTCGGGCAGGAGAGTGATGTCGAAGCCGCGCAGGTCCCGGTAGCGCGTGATCGTGCTCGCCATCGACGAGGCGGAAGCGTCGTTGACAGCAGGGTAGGGGGTGTAGGAAGAGAAATCAGCCTTGCGCATGATGGTCACCTCATCGTGTGTGGGGTCAGGCCATCGTCGCGGCGGCAACCGCGGCGGTGGCCGATTTACTGTCGGGGCACCGAGAATTTCCTCAAGCACCAACCCAGTAATTATAGCCGGTTGCGCGGGCGTGGCCAAGGCCCGGCGCGTTTTTGTTTTGCGGGGACTGCAGGTCGCGCAGGTAGTTGTCAGGCGCTCCAAGATCTGGGGGCGCGGCGCCATATGTCCCGACTAACGGGCGTGACGATGTCACGTCGTGGAATGCGCCACGCCGTCGCGTGACCACGTCACGACCCTTGTTCCCGGTCTCGCGGACGCTTAACGACCGGGGCGACTTCCGCCTGCCGCCCCCAGTGACCGATGGTAGCCAGCGCTTCTCCCTTCCGGATCGCCAACCCCATTCCCTCGTCCCCCCCTTGATCTCCGGTTGTGACGCGGTCACGCTACCACCGTTGGGATTGGGAGGGGGCGATGAGCAACAGAAAAAAGGAGCCGAGGGAGCGGGTGCGCGCGCGCAAACGTCGCGAGCGCGAAAGGCGCAGAAACGCCGGCGCCCAACGCAAGGTAGTGTCGATAGATCACGTCGCTCACGCAAGTCTCAAGGGACTCGCCGACCTTTGGGACTGCGACATACAGACCGCGACCTCGCATCTCTCGAAGTGGGCTTATTTCCGGATGGAGAGGGCGCGCCGGAAGAACCAGAAGACTCCCATACCACCGCCGGAAGCCGCTTCACCACGACGAAAGAGCGACGACACGATCCGGGGGCGCGTCCACTACCTGTCCCTGTTTTCCGGCGTCGAGTGTCTCATGCATGCGGTTAGCCACTACTGGCGCTGCTGGGGCGTTGCGCAGTTCGACCCCAAGGACGGAACGAAGCAGTTCGCCGCCCGCGTGCTGGCACGGCGTCTGCCGAGGGGCGTGGAGAACCTCGGCGATGTCACGAAGCTTCAGCCGAACTTCATCGGGGACATCGACTTAATCGTCGGCGGCAGCCCGTGTCAGTCCTTCAGCCGCGCCGGCGCCAGGAACGCGATGACGGATCCGCGCGGCCGGCTGACGCGGGTGTTCATGGAACTGGCGATGAATGCGAAGGGGGCGTCGTCGCTGGCAGACACGCCCGGTGTACCGATGATCCTTTGGGAGAACGTGCCCGACGTGTTGCTAAACAAGAAAAACAGGACTACCGGGCGCAAACGCAGCCCCGACGAGCATCCATTTTGCATCATCCTCGGCATGCTGGGCGGGGCGGATGATGGAGCGCCTTTGTCCTTTCCCGACGAGACCATGACCTGGCCGAAGACCGGCTACTATATCGGCCCGCAACGACGCGTGGCCTGGCGGGTGCTTGACGCATCGCTGTTCGGGCTGCCGCAGCAGCGGCAGAGGCTGTTCCTGGTGGCGACGCGCAACGGCGACGGTTTGGAGCCGATCAACTGCCTCTTCGACAAGCCGCCTCCGCTCGGACCGCCGCTCGAGACACCGCAGGGAGAACTCTATCTGCTCCCCGAGGGCTCTATGGGGCCAAGCGAACCAGTCTCCTGGAGTTTCGAGGAAGTCTTCGAGTGCAACCCGGAGCGGGAGGCAAGATTTGCGCTTGACCCCGACTCGGCGCGGACGATCCGGGAGAACGCCCTGAAAGCGTTCAAGAAATATCGGAAGAACCCGGAAGCGGAGAAGCAGAGGAACCGATGGATACTGAACGCCCTGGCGCGGGTGGCGCAAGGGCGGGAGATAGACCCCGCGGCGGTTCCCGGCGATGCGGTGCTGGTGGACGTCTATGGGATGAACGGGCGCATCTCGACCCGCATCGATAAAGCCGCCTGCACGGTTACGGCGGCCTACGGCGACTTGCACCGACCCAACCGGCCCATCGTGGCGCGACGGGAGGAGGGTCGCGCTTGGCTGCGCTGGCTGATGCCGGTGGAGGCTGAGCGCTTGATGGGCCTGCCCGACAACTGGACGCGATTACCCGACATTCCCGAGGAGGAGCAGGACGGAGACCGCTTCCGCGCCATCGGCAACGGGATCGCCGTGCCGCCGTTGCGCTGGATCTGCGAGCGCATCGAGGCGGAGTTCGGGCGGGTGAGGGCGGCGGGTGTTTATGAGACGGACCCGGCGGCGTATGTGTTTAATCCCCTCACCAGGGACATGACCGCCCCCATGCAGGTGAAGGAGGAGGTGCCGCCCACCGGCATCGCGCGGCTGGTGAGGCTTGATCGTCAGGACCGGATTTACGACGAGCGGCTGGACACTGAATTTGCCTTGATAGCGGGAATGGGTGCGCCGAAGAAGAAGGGGAAGAAGCGGGGGAAATGAACGGTCGATCGCGCCGAAACGCGCAGCCTCGGACCCCAAAGCACCACCGCGCCCAGCAGCCCCGCCTCGGTCACCGCCTGCTCGCGGGTGGCGGCGCCCAGCTTCCGCTTGGCGTTGGCAATGTCAGCCGGCGGCCGCCCTCGGGCATGGCGGGGTTACCGGCGTCGACGTCCAGCCCCCACAGCAGCGGCCGCTACTCCCGGTCGTCGGGATGTTCATCGGTGAGGGCGGTTTCGGCCCGCCTCAGATACCCTGCCACCTCCTGAAGCCCAAGCCGCTCGGCCTGGTGGACCAGATAGAGAAGGGCCGAACGCAGGGCGCTGCGTTCGTCCGGTTCGTGGTTGTGATCAGGCCGCACGATATCCCCACACTTCACCCATGGTCGGCCTCATCATGGCGCGTGAGGTGATGCTTTTGACCCCGGCAAATTTACCAGGGGTTGCCCGCTGGCCTCCGATGGGGGAACCTATGCCAAGGCTTCGCCTTGGAGTAGGCGCCATGCACATCGAGGCGCACGACCTCCTTCAGCGGTTCATCGAGCGCCTGAAGGCGGCGGAAGACCCGGAGGAGTTGGAACGAGTCTTTCAGGAGACGGTGGCGGAGCTCGGCTTCAAGTACTTCGCCTACCACGTCGTGTCGATCGGCGGCGTGGGCGATCGCCTCCCCTACGCCATCACCAACTACGCCGACGAATGGGCCAGGCGGTACGTCCACGCCGGTTATCTGCAAATCGACCCGGTCACCGGCGAGGCGCCGCATCGGGTGGTGCCCTACGGCTGGCGGGAACTGATGGCGCCGGAGCGTCTGACGCCGCTACAGCGCCAGATGTTCTTCGAAGCGGAAGACTTCGGCATTTGCGATGGCCTCACCATCCCGATGCACGGCCATGGCCGCGAGTTCGCCACCATGTCGCTCGTGCCCGACGGCAAGGCACCGTCGGCGGATATCCATCTCCTGCATCTGCTGTCGCTGTACTACCACCAGCACAGCCGTTCCATTTTGCTGGAGCGTGCAATGAGTCCGCCGCGGGCGAAGGCACTGCTGTCGCCGCGGGAGAAGGAAACCCTGCAATGGGTGGCGGTCGGCAAGAGTGCCTGGGAGATCTCCGAGATCCTGGGCATTGCCGAGAAAAGCGTCGAATTCCACGTTGAGAACGCCAAACGCAAACTGGGCGTCTTCAACCGGACGCACGCCGTCGTCAAGGCGATCATGCTGGGCCTGATCCAGGGCCAGTGACCGCCGTTATTCCCCTGGCGTTTTTCCCAGGGGGAATAACCGGGGGGAAACCACCCAGCTAATATCCAAGAGGGCATCAGGCACATGCTCTCTGGCGCCAAACGCCAGGGAGATGGTGATGCTGAAAGTTCTCTCTCTCAATGACCCTCATCATGCGGGCCTTCTTGATTCGTTTTTTCGCCTGCGGCACGAGGTCTGTGTGAAGCGCCTGGGGTGGGACAACATCCTCGGCGACGACAACCGCGAGATCGACCAGTTCGACGACGACCGCGCCGTCTATCTCGTCCAAAGCAACGTCGACGGCGAGGCCATCGCCGGCGCGCGCATGCTGAACACGGTCGAGCGCTGCCTCCTCAACGAGGTCTTCCCCGAACTGGTGGACGCGACGCTGCCGCGCTCGCGGCGCGTCTGGGAGGTAACCCGCTTGGTGGTTGACCACCGCCGCGAGCGGCTGGAGGGCTGCGGCAATGTCTGCGGTCAGCTCCTCTGCGGCCTCCTTGACTTCGGCTTTTGGGTCGGGGCGTCCGATTTGGTTTCGGTCTCGGACACGCGAATTGAACGCCTCCTGCTGCGGGCGGGCTGGCGGGTACAGCGCCTCGGGCAGGTCATCCCGATGGGCAGGGCGCGCGTGGTGGCCGAGCGCCAGCCGCTCGACCCGTCCGTGCTGGCCGAGTGCCGGCGCCGGAACGGCATCACCGAATCAGTCCTGGAAATTCCGAGCGAAGAAGAAAGGAGAGTGGCATGAACGTCATCAACATGTCGGCGCGTCGTCGCGCCGTACGGGAAGAGGATCCCCGGAACCTGGAGTCGGCGCTCGTCTACCTGCAGCAGGAGGCGGCGCGGATGGATTTCCGCGAGGTCGAGCATTTCATCGGCTGCAGCATCCTCGCCTTGCACGAGGCCCTTCGCAGGCATTCCAACTGATCCCGAGGGAGGGGGGCTGCCGTCGCGCCCCCTTCTTTTGGCTGTGACATGCAATCATCCGTTGCGTCTCCGTTTGCGTCTGGCAGCATTAAAGGCGCGGACCCTTTGCGAGGAGGTGCGGATGCCGAAGGACACTGCACGACGGAAGCCCCACCGGGGACGCTGCCCGGACGGCTCGCCCAATCCCGTCGATGTCCATGTGGGTCAGCGCCTGCGGTTGCGGCGGACGCTTCTCGGCCTTACTCAGGAAAAGCTGGGCGAAGCCCTCGGGGTGACCTTCCAGCAGGTGCAGAAGTATGAGCGCGGGAGCAACCGGATAGGTAGCAGTCGCCTGTTCGACCTCAGCCGGATCCTCGATGTCTCCGTCGGCTACTTCTACGAGGACATGCCGGAGAGCATTCAGGCGCGAAGCCCCCGGCGCATGAACGGCCGCATGGACCCGCTGCCCGAGCCCGAGCCCGACCCCATGAGCAGGCGCGAGACCCTGGAGCTGGTGCGAGCTTACTACCGCATCGGCGATCCGACGCTGCGAAGGCGAGTGCTTGATCTTGTTCGGGCTGCCGCGACACGTCGCGTCGATGCCGAATCGGCGGATTGACTGACAGCAGCCCCGCGCGTTACGGCGCCACCGCGCCCAGTGGCGCTGGTCGACCCACGTCGGCGACAAGCGCTGCTGGAGATTTCCGTTACTAGATGCTGCAAAGTCGATTCATAATTCTATTTTGCCGTGTCCAGTCATGAGAACCGCGATTCCTGCTTGGAGATCGTCGCTACAATTCGCGGGAAATTCGTTACCTAAGTCGGAATTTTGCGATTCAGAATGCCGAAATAAGGGGGGGACGCCGTACAGAGGGTTCCGCCACCCGTCGTGAGGGCAGCATCCAGGGTGCGCATCCCCGACCGCGTCATGCGCTGGTTCGGCCAGGGCTCGGAAGGCCTCGGCGAGGAGCAGGACAACGACCAGTCCGTGGCCTTCATCGTCGGGCACACGACGCGCGGCGCCCACAGCACCATGCAGGGCGCCGGGCGCGCCACCGCCGGGATGCTCGCCGGGCAGGGCGGAGGAGCGGCCGCGAAGAACACCGGGAGAATCGCCGATCCCAGAGGTGGAGGCGGCGGCGACGGCCGCGCGAAGCGGGGGAACCCAGGCGGCGAGGGCAAGGTGAAATAACGAGAACGGGAGGGCTGAAGCCCTCCCGTTCCGCTTCGTCCTGGCGCCCGATCAGTCGGCGCGGCGCTCGGCGGGGTCGTCGATGCCCAGCTCCCGCGCGGTCGCGTCGAAGGCGCGCTCGTAGAGGTCGTGGTAGATGTGCTTGGCGTCGCCGTCGCGGAAATATTTGCCGCTGTACTGCATGAGCGGGCTGTTCTTGTGCGCCTCCTTGAAGCCGTCGAAGATGGCCTTGAGACCAGCGGCGTGGGCGGTCTTCACGGCGAGGCGGTCCTTGAGCTCATCGACCTCGGCCTCCAGTTCGCGGGCGTATTCGACCCACTTGACCAGCTTCTCGGAGATCGCCGCCGCCGCGTTGCCGTTCTTGCGGGCCGCGTTCAGTGCCGCGAGTTCGCCGATTTCCGCCGGATTGAACATGTCTGCCTCCTTTGATCTTGATGTCATTGTAGCAAGGGGCGTGGGTGGGTGTCACCGGCCTAAATTACAACCACCGCTTTCCAAAACTCGGAAAGCGATTCGGCGCTGTGGGAAACCGTTACAAGCCTGCGGAAGCGCGTTACTTCGCGCCATGGAATTCCGTTACCTGGTTTTAGATTTTCGATTCCAGGTGGTGGAGTAACGGGGGGAGTGGTCATCTGCGTGGAGCCGCATTATCCGCCCCCCAACTCTACCTTTGAATATCGGCAGGAATTGCGGATGCGAGCGCCGGGGGTGGGGCAGGCGCAGGCGGTCGTCGCGATTGACCAGGCGACGGAGGTCTGGCGCAGGCGCGACCGAACTTCGTGGTGAACACGACCTTGACCATGAACGGTCCCCCCCCCGCCCGCCATCGCGACTGTTGCCGCTATTATAAGCGCCGACGGGCTGGGATGGGGCGGGGCAATGTCTTGTCAGCGCGGCAGCGTGACGGCGTCACGCCTCGCCATGACGCCGGTTCTCCGCTGTGGGTTTCCGATTCGCGCCTGTGGATCGCCGTTACACGCCGTGGCGAAAGCGTTTCTTGTTCTCCGAAAATCGTTACAGAGGACAATAAATCCGATTCACGATGATGAGCGTAGGGTCGGGGGGCTCCGTGACCAACGAGGGGCTGGATCACCAGCCCCTCGCGCGGCATTCATCAGTGCAGGCGACGTCCATCATCCGCCGAGACCGCCAGCGCCCGACGCACTGCGGCCTTTAGGCGTCGCGGCGATCCGCCCCTGATGAAGGCGTCAAGCAGCACGCCCTCCGTCGCCTCGTGCAGCGTCGGCAGGTCGTGCGGGGTGAACCGCCCCGGGTTTGCCGGAGGCTCCAACTTCTGAGTAGGATGGAGCCATCATGAGCAAGACCACGAACAAATATTCCGCTGAAGTGCGCGAGCGCGCGGTTCGCATGGTGCGGGAGCACGAGGGCCGGCACGACTCCCGTTGGGCGGCGATCGTCTCGATTTCGTCGAAGATCGGCTGCGCTCCGCAGACGCTGAACGAGTGGGTCAAGAAGGCCGACGTCGACAGCGGGCACCGGGCCGGCGTTCCCACCGAAATGGCCGAGAGAATGAAGGCCCGGAGCGCGAGAACCGGGAACTCCGGCAGGCCAACGAGATCCTGCGCAAGGTGAGCGCTTATTTTGCCCAGGCGGAGCTCGACCGCCGACCGAAATCATGAGCGCCTTTATCGACGATCATCGTGAGGAGCATGGGGTCGAGCCGATCTGCAAGGTGTTGCCGATCGCCCCGTCTACCTACTACGAGCGCCTGGCGAAGCGCGCGGACCCGTCCCGCCAGTCGGCCCGTGCGCAGCGCGATGCGGACCTGCGGCCTGAGATAATGCGCGTCTTCAACGACAACTTCCGGGTCTACGGAGCGCGCAAGGTCTGGCGCCAGATGCGCCGGGAAGGCTTCGACATCGCCCGCTGCACTGTCGAGCGGCTGATGATGTCGCTGGGTCTCGCTGGCGCCCGCCGGGGCAGGACAGTAAAGACAACCGTCCCGGACAAGGCGGCGCCCTGTCCGCTGGACCGCGTGAACCGCCAGTTCTGGGTGGCCGCGCCGGACACGCTCTGGGTCTCGGATTTTACCTACGTCGCCACCTGGCAGGGCTTCGTTTACGTGGCCTTCGTCATCGACGCTTTTGCCCGCCGCATCGTCGGTTGGCGGGTCAGCAGGACAGCCCATGCCGGATTTGTCCTCGACGCCCTCGAACAGGCCGTCCATCAGCGCCGGCCAGCCAAAGGGGCCGGCCTGGTCCACCATTCCGACCGCGGGTCTCAATACCTGTCCATCAAGTACACCGAGCGCCTGGCCGAGGCCGATATCGACCCTTCGGTTGGTAGCGTCGGCGACAGCTACGACAACGCCCTGGCCGAAACCATCAATGGCCTGTTCAAGGCCGAGGTCATTCATCGGCGCGGGCCGTGGCGCAGCTTCGACGCCGTGGAGTACGCCACGCTCGAATGGGTCGACTGGTTCAACAACCGCCGACTACTCGAGCCCATCGGCAACATTCCTCCCGCCGAGGCCGAGGCAAACTACTACGACGCCCTGGCACAGCCCGCCATGGCCGCGTAACTAAGACCAATCAGCCTCCGGCAAACCCGGGGCGGTTCACCGCGTCCTCAACATCGTCGATGACTTCAGCAGGGAGAGCCCCGGTCAGCTCGTCGATGTGTCGATCTCCGGCGACCGCATGGCGCGGTTCCTCGACCG
>JAWLHK010000039.1:0-9558 GCA_041690355.1 bacterium
CTTGCGCACCAGGTGCGGCTCGATCTGCTCGATGCGCCGCCGGCGCAGCGGGGGTACCCGTTGCGCCTCGCCCGGGTGCACCTCGGGGCCGTGCCAGACGCCGCCCGTGCGGGTCGCGAGAACGATCTGGTTGTCGGCCGGCGCCAGAAGGACGACCGCGTCGCGCCCGGTGTCGCGCAGCCAGCGGTCGAGGCGTTCGCTTTCGGCCGCGTCGGGGAGGCGGCGTTCGGCCACCGCAGCAGCCAGGGATGCCGTCTGCTCCGGCGCCGCCGACGGCAGGGTCGCTTCGAGAAGATCGGGCACCGCCTCGGCGCCGATGCCGAACCCCGCGCGCACGTCGATCCGGCGGGTCATCGTCTGGTGCCCCTGCATGGCGAGGCTGACCGTGTGCGCGCCTCCGGGAAGCTCCGCGATGACGAGCGGCGTGCGTCCCCGCTCGCGTCCGTTCACGAAGACGCGGGCGCTGGCGGGCGCGCTCTCGACCCGCAGGGAACCACGGCGGGCGGGAACTTGTGCCAACCGCACCTGCACGCGCTGCCGGAAGTCGGGGGGAAAGCGGCCGAGAAACGGCCCCGCGTCCACCTGCAGGCGGCCCAGCTCATCGAGGTACCGATCGGCCTGTTCCTGATCGCCGTTCACCTCGTGGATGCGCGCCAGATAGAGCCCGGTCATCACGCGGTGACTGAAGGCCTCGGGTGCGAGGGGCTGCCCGGCCAGGTCCCGTTCCAGCGCCGTGAACATCGGCAGCGCCTCTTCGAAGAGCAGGTTGTCGTAGGCCCGCACGGCCTGATCGACGCGGGCCTTCCACGGGTCTGCGGCGGGAACCGGCAGTGCGAGCGGAACAACGGTCCACCCGTGGGGCTCGAGGGCGGCGGCCACTTCGCGCGCGGTGGTCGCATCGGCGCCGTACAACGCGAGAGAACTCTGCGCGGGCGCCGCCATCAGCAGCGCCGTCAACACCGTTGCAGCCACCATGTGGCCCTCCTTCAGGGAAGCGTAATCAATTCACGCAGGTGCTTTCCGGGTTCGATGTTCACTTCGATTTCCTTGCGGGCGGGCAGGTCGGTGTTCACCACGACGACACGGTGACGGCCCGCCGGAAGTTCGTGCTTCAACACGGGGGTCGATTCGGCGATCAGCGCGCCGTTGATGTAGACGCGCCCCCACGGGGTCGCATTCAGCGAGAGGTAACCGTTGGCGATCCGCTCCGGCGCAGGCGCGACCACCGCTGCGGCGACCACGGGTTTTGCGGGCGCCCGCGGTGCCGGCTTTGGAGCCGGCGAAGGCTTCCGTCCTGCGTCCCGCACGGACTTTTCGCTGGCAGCAACCGCAGGCGCAGGGCCGGTCTTTGCGGAGATGGACTTTGCAGCAACAGGCTCTTCCGGGCTATCCTGCGTCCGGCTCGTCACGACCCTCCGGGGTTCCGCCTGCGACGGTGGGGCGGAATCCGCGGGCGTCTCCGGCAGAGGAGCGACCGTGGCGGTCACGGCACCCTTGTCTTCCGATGACGCCGTCCGGTTCTGCATCGCGCCGATTGCCGTCACGGCGAACACCGCCGCAACGAAAGCCCCAACGGCCAGCTTCTTCTTCCGGGAGAGAGCCGGTTTCATTTTCGGCGCCGTATCTTCAGAAGCCTGCGGCAGGCGCACCTGCACCGTGGCGCCCACGGCTTCGAGCCGCGTCTGCGCCGATTCATCGGGGACCGCCGGCCGTTCGCGCTTCGCCAACCGTTGGCGCACGCGCCCGGCAAGGCGTTCGCGCGGCGCGGGAGAACCGGCATGCGAGCGCAGGAAGTCGGCGAGGTCGTCGGCCACCTGATCGCCGTCGGCATATCGGTCTTCGGCTTCGCGCGCGAGGCAGTGGAGCAGGATCTTCTCGAGCGCTTCGGGGAATCCTTCGACGAGGCGACTGGGAGGCTCGACCTCGCATTTCTGCACCTGGAGCAGCGTCTGGATATCGGTGCTTCCGTCGAACAGCGGGCGTCCGACCGCGAGCTCCCAGAGCACGATGCCGAGGCTGAACAGGTCGCTTCTTCCGTCCAACGGCTTCCCCAGCGCCTGCTCGGGGCTCATGTAGGCGAGCTTCCCCTTGAGCACCCCCATCTGCGTCTGGTGCCGGTTCGACGCCGCCTTGGCGATGCCGAAGTCGAGCACCTTCACGAGCCCCTCGCTCGAAACGAGCAGGTTCTGGCCCGAGATGTCGCGGTGCACGATGTGGAGCGGCTCGCCGTCGTTCCCCTTCTTCCGGTGGGCATAAGCGAGAGCGCGCGCCGCCTCCATGCCCAGGTGCGTGATCTCGTCCAGGTCGAGGCGCGCGCCGTCGGACGTGAGGTCGCTGACGGTGACCCCGTCCACGTACTCCATGACGATGTAGTGGGTCCCCTCGGATTCCGCCAGGTCCATGACCTGCACGATTCCGGGGTGCGTGAGCTGCACGGTCAGGCGCGCTTCGTCGACGAGCATGCGGATGAACTGCGCGTCCCCGGCCACGTCGGCGCGGATGGTCTTCAGGGCCACCCGCTTCTCGAAGCCGCCGATGCCGCGGTGGACCGCCAGGTACACGCTCCCCATACCCCCCGCGCCCAGTTCCGCCAGAAGCCGATAGGGTCCGAGCTGCTTCATACGGGCCTCCACTGGATGCGGCGCGGGCGCCACCCGTCGGGCACGAAAGCGAGCGGTACTTCGAAGACCGCGCTCGCCCGCGGGTGCGCGGCGGGGCGCCCGAAGGGATCGCGGTACGTCAGGAAGAGGACCTCGCCTCCATCGTCGACGAAGGCGACCACGAGCGGATGCGTGACGAAGCAGAAGTGGATCGCGTTGCAACGGGCGACGAGCAGCGCCTCCATGGCCCCCGGCGCCGGCGTACGGAAGATCCAGCCGCGCGCGCGGTCGCTGAAACGGTCGAGCACACCGCCCATCCACCGGTTCCCCAGGTCGTCGCGGAATTCCGTGAGGGTCATCGGCGGTCCTCCAGGCGATCGAGGTCCCAGGCGCGCGCGTCGTCGCGCGGAAACGTTTCGCGCAGCATGCGCAGGGCGGCGTCGGCTTCGGTCTTGCGCCCGAGCTTGCGTGCCCGTACAAAAGCTGCGCGCCCGCGGTGGAAGCGTGCGGCCAGTTCCGCCTCGATGCGGGCTTCGAGCTCGGTCAGCTGCGGCGGCACGGCGGCCCCGTACAGCTCGCGCGCCCACGTGGCCGCCCGCCGGGCATAGGCGAGCGCGGCGCTCGATCGGCTTGCTTCTTCGAGCAGCTGTTCGGCCGCGCGATGGGCGCGCTCGGCCGTGACCCCCTCGGGCGGCGGAGGCGTGCGCAGCGCCAGTGCGCGCGCCGAGGGGCGTTCTGTGTCCACCGCATCCGGCTTCTGCTGCGCCATCCAGAGCACGCCGGCGATCATGAGGACCAGGGCGGCAATTAGAGCCTTCCGCAAAGGTGGCATCGAGGGGGCGGTCGCGGCCTCGCCGGCCTGAACGATGTCGACGGGCACCTGGCCGAGCGTGACCGTGTCTCCGGACTTCAAAGGATGCGACGGCTTGCGCACGCCCGCGACCCAGAGGCCGTTGGCGCTCTTCAGGTCATGCGCGACCCAGCGGCCGCGCTCCAGGCGGATCTCGGCGTGATGGCGCGACAGTGACGGATCGTCGATGACAAGGTCGTTGTCCGGCGCGCGGCCGAGGCGCACGGGACTTTCGGTCCACTCAGTCTGCATTCCGTCGTAGCGGAGGATCAGCCTCGTCATCCCGCGAACCCTCCCTGCTGCAAGGTGATTCCGATGGCGCCGAAGATCAGCAGGAACACGGCCATGACGATGCAGACCATGGGAAGCATGAGCTTCACGGGCGCCTGCGCTGCTACCCGTTCCGCATGGTGAAAGCGCCGCAGGCGAATCCCCTCGGCCTGGGTGCGCAGGATGCGCGCGGGGCCGGTCCCCAGGCTTTCGGCCTGCAGGAGCGACGCGACCAGCAAGCGGACGTCTTCGGTGTCGAGCCGTTCGCTCAGGCGCCGCCACGCTTCGACCCGCGTGGCGCCCCCTTCAACCTCGCGCGCCATACGGAAAAGCTCGCCGGGGAGCGGCTCGTCCTTGCGCGGCGCGACCATGCGCCGCAGCGCCAGCATGAGATCCATCCCCGCCTCCACGCACAACGCCAGCCCTTCGAGCAGATCGGGCAGGTCATCCAGCGGGACCTGCACGCGCGCGTTCCCGGTCACCCGGTGGGCGACAGCCCACCGGGTGAGAAGGAATGCCGTGATGGCGGCGGCGGTGAAGGTGAGGAGAGGGAGCATGGGTTACTTAAGCTCGACTGATAACTGATATGTTCCGGACGTCTGGCCAACCGCCGCTACCGCAAACGTAACCATCACGTCGCCATTCGCTTGGAGGGAGTACGTTTCAATTCCTCCCTCAAAGTCCGAATCGATCAAGTCGGAGCCGACAACCAGATACGTTGCATTGTTCCAATCGTCATAAACTGGATATGAGATCGCACTGTCAAGCTCTTCGCTAGGAAGAACCTTCACGGTAAGTGTCTTCTTGTCAGCAACGAAAACCTTGTAGACATCGTAGGTGTCGCCACCTCCAAGAAGCGCGCTATATTCACCCGCACTAATTCCCACGGCACCCTCAGCTAGTTCGGGCGCATCCTGTCCCGATCCGGCGTCGTTTTGCGTAACAGCGGTAATCGAAAATGAGTACTCGCCAGCCCCTGACACCGCTCCAACCTGAAAGGAATATTTTTGGCTTCCAGTAGAGTGATCTGTGACGAAGCTAAACTCGATCTTATCGGTCGAGGCGATCATCTCCTCATAGAAACCCAACGAATCAAGAGCTGAAAGTCGAAGACCAGTTGTTTTGGGGAACAGAATCAGCTTCAAAGTCGACCCAGCTGGCCAGCGCACGGCATATGCATCTTTGTCTGAAGTGCTGCGTAGGATACCCACGTGGTCACCCCATTCGATTGTGAGTGCCTGATCAAGTTTGTCTGGAACGTCATTCGGATCTTCAAACTGCAATGACTGTTGCCGGTCTTCTGGATCGGGGTTTTCCGTCGCAGCAAGACAGGAAGCCAAGCAAAAAAACATCACAAAAAGCAATCGGGACATTCAACGCCTCCTAGTTAATTTCCGTCGGTTCCGCCTTGGGATTTATCAGGCGACACCGCTCCACCAATCGTAGTATTCGCATTCGTCAACATAGTGCGAATATTTTTTCCAAAAGCAGCCCACAATCCAATTGCCCCCACCACCACCAAAGCAACAATCAAGATGTACTCCACCATCCCCTGGCCACGCTGATTACGCAGAAGCCGCATGGTGTTCTCCTTTCGGGCGGACCGGCCGCCACATGGTTGCAGGATTCAGAATGCGCCGTGCCAGCAGAAGGGCCAGCAGCTGGAGCACGCCGGCCACCAGCAACACCGCCCACCCCGCCGGCGTACGGAACAAGGGGCCAATGAAATCCGGCGCAATCGCGAATAGAATCAAGGTGAGCCCGGGAAGCACGCTCCCCATCACGACAAGCTGCATGCGCCCCTGCGCGGTCAACGTGCGCAGCTTCTCATCGAGAGCCCCCCGCTTGCGCTGATTCTCGGCCATCGCTTCGAGCGCGGGTATCAGGTTCGCCCCCATGGCGCGCAGCGGCTCGAGCACGGCCGCCAGGTTGCGCGCGCCACGGCTCCCCGCCCGCGCGGCCAACCCGCGGAACGCCTCTTCGACATCGCGCCCAAGGGCGAGCTCACGATCCATGCGGGCGAATTCGGCGCGGGTCGGATGCGCCCCTTCGGCCGCGATCCAGGCGACCGCCTGCGGCAGGCTGAGGCCGGCGCGCAGACTCGACGCGAGCATCTCGAGGGTCGCGGGCCATTGTGCTTCGAGGGCCGCCCGGCGGCGTCGCTGCAGGACGTCGGCGCCAACCAGCGGCGCTGCGAACGCGAGCGCGGCGAGCACGAGCGCCAGAAAGACTCCGGCCATCAGGATTCCGATCAGCCAGGCGGCGCAACCGGCCAGAAAGGCGCGTTCGCTCCAGGCCGCAAGCTCGCCGTCACGGTCTACCGCGAGGAGCGGCACGGCCAGCCGCGCCCGCCACGATTCCCCCGCGCGGATGGCAGGGCGCGCGTGAGCGACCAGCCACAGGAGAGTCGCGGCGGAAATGAAAAGAAGCATCGACGTGAAGATCGTCATGACGCCGCCTCCAGGGGAACGGAGGCGTCCCGCTCCCACAACGTGCGCAGCAGGTACCCCATCTCGCCGAATCCGTCGATCTGAACGATCGCCTCGACGCCCCGGCTGCCGTCCTTCCGGCGCGATTGCTGCACAACGAGGTGAATGGCCGAGGCCACCTGCTCGCGTACGGCGCGATGGGGGAGATCGGTCCCCGCAAAAAGCGTGAGGGTCTCCAGCCGCCGAAGCGCATCCGCCGGACGGTTCGCGTGGATGGTCGACAGTCCGCCGTCGTGGCCGGTGTTCATGGCCTGCAGCATGTCGAGCGCCTCGCCGCCGCGGCACTCGCCGACGATGATCCGGTCGGGGCGCATGCGCAGCGCGTTCCGCAGAAGGTCGCGGATCGTGATCGCCCCCTTCCCCTCCAGGTTCGGCGGGCGGCTCTCCAAGCGCACCACATGCGGCTGGTGCAATTGCAGTTCCGCCGCGTCTTCGATGGTCACGATGCGCTCATCGGGGGGAATGAAGCCCGAAAGCACGTTCAGGAGGGTGGTCTTGCCCGAACCCGTTCCGCCGCTGATCAGGATGTTGCGCCGGGCGCGCACGGCCTCTTCGAGGAGCACCCGCGCCGCGTCATCCAACGCGCCGAGGGAAACCAGATCGTCAGCCGTGAGCTTGCGGCGGGCAAATTTGCGGATGGTAAGCACGGGGCCGTTGAGCGCCAGCGGGGGGATCACGGCGTTCACGCGGGACCCGTCGGCCAGTCGCGCATCGACCATCGGATTCGCCTCGTCGATGCGGCGGCCCAGCGGCGCCACGATGCGATCGATGACCCGCCGCACGGCCGCATCGCCGGCGAAGGCGACCGCGGCGGGCTCCAGTTTTCCCCCGCGTTCGAGGAACACCTGCTCGGCCCCGTTGACCATGATTTCGGTCACGGTCTCATCCGCCAGCAGCGGTTCGAGCGGCCCCAGGCCGAAGACGTCGTCGAGCAGCCCGCTGACGATGCGGTGCACGTCGGGGGGCGTGGCATCCGGATGTTCAGCCGTGACGAGCTGCCAGGCGCGCACGCGCACCTCTTCGCGGAACTCGGGGCTGCGCAGGCGGGCTTCGCTCACGGTGCGCAGGTCGAGGGCGTCGAGCAGCTTGCGGTGAATGGCCGCCACGTCACCCTGCACGGCCTGCGGCAGCGCTTCCACGCGAATGCGGGTTTCCCCCGCCTGCACGACATCGCCGAGCTGCAGCGGGCTCTCGCGCGTGAGGCGGCCGTTGAGGCGCACGCCGTTGGCGCTCTCGAGGTCGTGGAACCGCAGGAGGCTCCCATCCCAATCCACCCGCAGGTGGCGCCGGCTGAGGAGCGGATCGGTGATCTGCACGTCGCAGCCGGCTTCGCGGCCGACGACCGCCGAAAACGGCTCGGGGCCGAGGTCGCGGGCGGCGCAGGGGTCGTCGCGGTAGAAGAAGACGAGGCGCATCACAGCTTCCCCTTGAAGACGCGGATGTTGCGGTTGCGCGCTTCCTGCACGTGGCGGCGGTGATCCTCTTCGAACAGGTTCGCGAGCGAGACCCGCGCAAGGTCTTCGGCCGTGTCGTGGTCGAGAGGGTTCCGCAGCGCATAGGTAAGCTTGCCGGTCTGCTGGGCCAGGGTGAGCAGCGCGGCCTCGGGCTGCGTGACCGAGACCGAGAGCGTCCCCGCGCCCCCTGCCCCGTTCCCCAGGGCCACGACGATGACGTTCTGGAGCACGGGTATCGTGACCGTGCCCTCGGGGCGGCGGAAGGTGCCGAAGATGTCGATGTGATCGTTGACGCGGATGAGGCGCCCCGCCCCGGTGAGGTCGTTGACCGGCAGGGCGACGGCGCGCTCGTTGGGGCGCACGAGGGCGGTGAGTTCTTCATCCCCCTGCGGCGCGGCGAGGTCGCTCCAGAGCAGCGGCTGGCCGGCCGTGAGCGCCCGTTCGGCCCGCATCCCCACGAGAATCTCGCGGTCTTCGGGGCGCACGGCGAGCGGGTGCGCGGCGGTGCGGGGGATCGATCGGAGGGCGAGGTGGCGCGTCTCGACCGGCTCGCCCTGGGGAATCGCGCTCGCGAGGGTCACGATCGGCACCGTGGCCCCCAGCCCCGCCTGTTCGCGCCAGTGCGCCCGCTCGCGCTCGAGCAGGATGACGGCGCTGAGGCCGGCGAGGGCGGCGGCGAGCAACGGCACGCGGTTGCGGGCCATCCACTCTTTCTGGAGGAACTCAGGGGATCGGAAGCGCATGGTACCGCTCTCCCTGTTGCGTACGGTTCTCCACGGCCCCCCGCGCGCCGAGCAGGGCCAGCGCAAGGGTGAGCGAGACAAGCACGGTCACGAGCAGGAATTCCACAAAAGCCTGCCCGCTCTCGTTGCGGAAGGGATTCCACGCGTCACCGGCGGAAGCGGGGGATGGCGACGCTGGCCGTGTTCCCCTCTGGATACCGGGCGCGCGCCCAGAGAAGATTCTCCTCGATCTCCAGCGGGGAACCGTCGTCGTGCGGAAGCCCCGCCGCGGCCCGCCAGGCCGTCTCGTCCACCTGTTGTTGTGCTCCCTGGCGGCGCAGGGCGACCACGCCGACCTGGAGGATACCGGCGAAGAACAGGGCGAGCAGGAGGATGGCGAGGATCCCCTCGACGAGGATGCCCCCCGCGGCGGTGCGGAGGAGCGGCGGGCGCGTGCGGGATCTGGACGGCTGGACATCGGTTCGTCTCCCTTCCGGTGGCATGGCGCGCCCAGAAATAACAGACCCGGCGCGCGGAAGTCAACGAAAAAGCAACAACGCGATCTTTTTTTCGGTTCGCCGGGCGATGTCACTTTTTGCTTCCGCTTTTCGAGCCGGGTGTGCTAGGGTGGGCGCATTTTCCCGATGGAGGATCCATGCAGAAGACGCGAACCGCCCGATGGTTTCTCGGGTTGACGATGTGGATGCTTACGGCGTGCGGCGCTGCCGAGGAGGCGGAGACCCGGGCCGTCATGGTGCGGATGACGCCGGCGGCGCACGGGATGCACGCGGCCGACGCCCTGCCGGCGCCGGTGGAGATCGTTCTGACCCTCGCGGGCCCCACCGGCGTCCGCACCGAACGCTTGACCCATGACGCGCATGGGGCGCGGTTCGACGCGCTGGCCCCGGGGTGGTGGCGGCTGCGCGGCGACGGGCTGGATGCCGACGGAAATGTCGCCTGGGTGGCGGCGCAACAGCAGTTCCGCGTCGCCCCGGGCGAGACCGTGCGCATCGCGCTGTCGTTCGAACCGATCGCGCCTATACCTTAGCGGGAATCGCCGGGCGGGGAAATACCATATTCATGGTATGCCGGGGGGCACCTCACCCCCGTCGGCGCTTGCGGCGCCGTCGGCCCCTCGCCGGCGGATGGAGAGGGGGGGAGAGCGGGGGGCCG
>JAWLHK010000040.1:0-5769 GCA_041690355.1 bacterium
TCTATCTGCTCGAGTGCCGGGGCGGCTCCATCTACACGGGCATTGCCGTCGACGTCGAGGCGCGCTACCGCAGCCACTGCGCGGGAAAAGGGGCCCGCCACACCCGTGCGAATCCCCCCGAGCGGATTCTGGCCGTGATTCCGTATCCCGATCGGTCGTCGGCCTCGAAAGCCGAAGCGGCGATGAAGCGGCGGACGCCGGCCGAGAAGCGGGCCTTCTGCGCGCGCCTTGCCGCCGAAGAGCATGCGGGGCGTGCGGCAACCGGCCGCTGAGCCCGCTCCCCCCAAAAAAGAAAACGGCGCCCGAAGGGCGCCGCTGGGAATGGAAGAGGCGTTTCGGCCGGGTTCAGCGCGGCCCGCGGGTGCGCGAGCGGCTGCGCCGCTGGTTCTCGCGTTTCTTTTCCTGCTGCGGCTGACGGCCGCCGGCCGCGAACGGGCGCCGGCTTGCCTGGCGCTGCGGACGCGGAGGACGCCGATCTTCTTCGGCGTCGGCGGGATCTTCCTTCGCCGTGTAATCGAAGCCGGCCGCGGTCTTGCGCGGCAGCGGCTTGCCCAGCAGGCGCTCGATATCCTTCACGTTCCAGGCATCGTCAGGCGTGATGAAGGTAATCGCTTCGCCCGTGCGCTCGGCGCGGCCCGTGCGGCCGATGCGGTGCGTGTAGGTCTCGGCCGTCTCGGGGACGTCGAAGTTGATGACGTGCGAGACCCGCGAAACGTCGATGCCGCGGGCGGCGATGTCGGTGGCCACGAGCACCTTGGTCTCGCCGCTGCGAAAACCGTCGAGGGCCGCCTGGCGCCGGTTCTGCGACAGGTTACCCTGCAGCGAAGCCGAGGCATAACCGGCCTTCTCGAGCCGCACGGCGACCTTCTTGGCGGCGTGCTTGGTGCGCATGAAGACGAGCACCGAATCGGTCTGCGTCTGCTCGAGCAGGTGCAGAAGCAGCGCGAGTTTACGCTGTTTCGACACCTGGTAGGCGGCGTGCGAAACGGTCACCGCCGGCGCGACGTGGCCGATCTGCACGGTCTTCGGATTGCGCAGGACACGAGAAGACAGGCTGCGGATTTCGGCCGGCATGGTCGCCGAGAACAGCATCGACTGGCGTTCGGTGGGCAGGCGGCGCAGAATCTTCTCGATGGGGGGCAGAAAGCCCATGTCGAGCATCTGGTCGGCTTCATCGAGCACGAGGGTCTCGACGTGGTCGAGCGAAATCGTACCCTGCTGCAGGTGATCGAGCAGGCGTCCGGGGCAGGCGACGACGATGTCGACGCCGCGCTTCAGCGTGTCGATCTGACGCTGCATGCCGACGCCGCCGTAGATGGTCGTCGTGCGCAGGCCCGTCTTGGCGCCGAGGCTGGAGAAGGTTTCAAAAATCTGTTCGGCCAGCTCGCGGGTGGGGCAGACGATGAGCGCGCGCACCTTGCGTTCGCGTTTGCCGGCAGAGAGTTTTTCGAGGATGGGAAGGGCGAAGGCGGCGGTCTTGCCGGTGCCCGTCTGGGCGATGCCCATCAGGTCGTGTCCCTCCAGGGCGACCGGGATGGCCTGGCTCTGGATGGGGGTGGGGCTTTCGTAGCCCGCGTCGCGGATCCCCGCGCGCACGTTCGGGCCGAAGCCCATGTCGTCAAAGGTCATGTATTCCGTGGGAAAAAAAAGAGAACGGCAGGCCGGTCCCTGTGGAGGGCCGGCCTGCCGTCAAAGCGACCGATTAGTAGCGATCGCGACGTCCGCCGCCGCCACCGCCACCGCCGTTGCGACGTCCGCCACCGGCGCCGCCGGCGCCGCCGCGGAAATCACCGCGGTCGGTCTGGGGGCGTGCTTCGTTGATGGTGAGGTCGCGGCCTTCGATCTGGAGCTGCGACATGCGATCGATGGCGGCCTGGCCATCGGGGGTTTCGACGAAGCCGAAGCCGCGGCTGCGCTGGGTCATGCGGTCCTGGACAACGCTGGCGCTGTCGACCGTAAAGCCTTCATCTTCGAAAAGCTGGCGCAGCCCTTCGCTATCAACGGACCAGGGCAGGTTGCCTACGAACAGTTTCATGGAGTCTCCACTACTGGATAAAATAAGGACATCACCGCGAACACCATGTTCACGGCGGGTGGTTTTATTGCAGTACTGGAAACGAAACCGATACCAGGCAAGGGATAGCTACAAGAGCGAGACCAACCAACCCCATCCGTTGCGAACCGTCTTGTGAACCAACCAAAAAAACCGGTATAGGCGCAAGTAAGGCAGGAAACGAACTTGCACACAGCATACCACATCGATGCGAGTTTCGCGCAAGTAAATTTGTAAGTTTCGAAAAAAGGGGGCAAGGGCAAGCTTCGGCCGGGTGCCCCGAAGGGGGCTAAAGGATGGCGGGAAGGCGATCCATGTCGACGAGAACGCGGCCTTCAGACTCGGTGACCGGGAGGACGTACAGGGCGTCTCCCGTACAGGGCCCGGCAATGCAGAGGCCGCTCAGCTCGTAGAGCGCGCCGTGCGTCTTGCACTGGATATGGCGCTCGTCATAGTCCCAGAAATCGCCGGTTTCCATGTCGAGCGTGACGGGCCAGTGCATGCACAGGTTGACGTAGCCGTAGACGACCCCCCCTTTGCGCAGCAGAAAGCAGTGGACCTTCTTGCCGTCGGGCCAGGGCAAGTCGAACCGGAACGAGTGCCCTTCGGAAATTTCGAACGAGGAGCAGACGACGTGAAGCACGTTTCTCAAAGTATCTGCTGCATTGACGATTTACAATTGACGATTGACGATTTCTGCAAATTACGAGTGACAAGTGACGAGTGACGAATTTCCGGCAAGGAAGTGGTGGCCTCGTGTTACTCGTCACTCGTCATTCGTGACTCGTCACTCGTTAGTGCTTGGCGCTCAGTGCTTGCCGCTTGGTATGATTTCGCCCATGGCCCGCGCCCGCATCCTGATTGTCGACGACGAAGCCGGCATCCGCACACAGTACCGCCTGATGTTCGAGGCGGAATACGAGATTTTCGAGGCGGCCGAAGCCGACGCCTGCCTCGAGCTGCTCGGGCGCATGGCCTTCGATCTGGTCCTGCTCGACCAGATTCTGCCCGGGATGGTCGGCCTCGAGCTGCTCGGCATCCTCAAGCGGCGGGCGCCCGAGACCGAAGTGCTCATGGTCTCGGCCCTCGACGATTCGGCCACCGCCGTCAAAGCCATCAAGGCCGGGGCTTTCTACTATGTGACCAAGGGGGGCGATCCGGCCGAAGTCCGGCGTCTCGTGCGCGCCGCCCTCGAACAGCGGCTGCTCAAGAAGCGCATGACGGTGCTCGAGAGCGAACTCGAAGAGTACCGCGCGCTCGATCTCGTGCCGAGCCGCAACCTGCGCATGCGCGAAATTCTCGAAGTCGTGCGCAAGATCGCGGCCGTGCCCGCCAACGTGCTGGTCACGGGCGAGAGCGGCACCGGCAAAGAGCTCATCGCGCGCCAGATCTACGCTTTCGGCGGCGACGACGGACGCCCCTTCGTGCGCGTGAACATGGCGGCCATCCCGCGCGAGCTGGTCGAAAGCACGCTGTTCGGCCATGAAAAGGGGGCGTTCACGAGCGCCGTGCGGCAGCAGATCGGCAAGTTCGAGCTGGCCGACGGGGGCGTGCTCTTTCTCGACGAAATCGGCGAGCTCCCCCTCGACCTGCAGAGCAAGCTGCTGCGCGTGCTGCAGGAGGGGGAATTCGAGCGCGTCGGCGGCGCGCGGCCGCTGCGCACGCGGGTGCGCCTCATTGCCGCCACCAACCGCGATCTCGAAGAGGCCGTGGCCAAAGGCGCCTTCCGCGAAGATCTCTATTATCGGCTGCGCGTCATTCCCATTGCGCTCCCGCCGTTGCGCGAGCGGGCCGAAGATATCCCGGCGCTCGCCGAGCATTTTCTGCGCAAGTATGCGGCCCGCTTCGGTCGGCCGGTGCGCGCGTTCAGCCCGGCGGCCCTGGCGGTGCTCGAAGCGAACCCCTGGCCGGGCAACGTGCGCGAGCTCGAGAATCTGATCAGCCGCATCGTGGCCATGGTCGACCGCCCCGAGATCGACGTGGCCGATATTCCGGTGGAATATCAGGTTGTGACCGCCCCGGCGGCCATCGGGGGGAACATGCTGCAGGAAGCGGTCGACGCCTTCGAACGCACCTTCATTCGCCGCACACTTTCGCAGGCCGGCGACAACCGCACCGAGGCCGCGCGCCGCCTGGGAATTCCGCTCAGCACGCTCAAGTACAAACTGAACCGGCTGGGCATCAAGCGCTAGCCGCCGCCCGCCGGCTTCTCCCCCAGGACCCTCCGTGCCGTATCTGGATTACAACGCGACCGCGCCGCTGCGGCCCGAGGCCCTCGAGGCCATGCTGCCCTACCTGCGCGACCACTTCGGCAATCCGTCGAGCATTCACGCCGTGGGGCGCAAGGCCCGCGTGGCCGTCGACGAGGCGCGCGAGCAGGTGGCCGACCTGCTGGGGGTGAGCCCTCGCGAACTGGTCTTCACGGCCGGGGCCACCGAAGCGAACAATCTGGCCCTGCAGGGGTTCGCGCGCCGGCACCCGGGCGCGCACGTGGCGTCGTCGGCCCTCGAGCACCCGAGCGTGATGGAGACCCTGCGCGCGCTCGAAGAGCAGGGGCGCATCCGGTGGAGCCGCCTGCCGTTCGGCGAAGACGGCGCGTGGAGTGGAGAGCTTGCCGCCGACATCGGGCTGTTGACCCTCATGCTCGCGAACAACGAGACGGGCGTGCTGCTCCCGGTGGCCGAGCTGGCCCCCGCCGTCCACCGGACGGGGGGCGTCGTGCACGTCGACGTCACCCAGGCGGCCGGGCGCATCGCCGTCGATCTCGAAGCCCTGGGCGCCGACATGGCGGCGCTTTCGGCGCACAAACTGGGGGGACCCAAAGGGATCGGCGCCTTCTTCGTCAAGCGGGGCACCGAGCTCGAGCAGGCCCTGCACGGCGGCAAGCAGGAACGTTCGCGGCGCCCAGGCACCGAGAACGTCGCGGCCATCGTCGGCTTCGGCGCCGCGGCGGCGGCGGCGCAGGCCGAACTCGCCGCATTCGGCGAGCGGATGCGCACCCTTCGGGACCGCCTCTGGAGCGGCCTGCAGGCGCTGCCGCAGCCGCCGCTGCTCAACACGCCGCTTGATCGTTCGGTCCCCAACACGCTCAACGTCTCGTTCGCGGGGTTGGACGGCAACTACCTGCTGCAGCGGATGGACATGCTGGGGCTCTCGATCTCCTCCGGTTCTGCCTGCGCCTCGGGCACCCCCGAGCCGTCGCCCGTACTGACGGCGCTCGGCTACCCGCCCGAGCGGGTCAAGGGCGCCCTGCGTTTTTCGCTCGGCTGGGCCACCACCGAGCCGGACGTCGACGAGGCCCTGGCCGTCGTGCGCCGCGTGGTCGGCGGCGCGCGCTAGCTGGGTTGCGGCCAAATTGCTGCCCCCGAATTCCCCTCACGAACGCCGGATTGTCAAGCGCCGCCCCCTGGCGGTATGATGTAGCCCGCGCTTACGACCGAATACGGAGGATCCCCATGCGCTCTGCTCTCTGGATGGCTGGACTGGCCGCACTGACCCTGATGGCCTGCGACGGCACGCCCGAAGTCGTGAAGATCGATCCCTGTCAGGGAATCGAGAATTGCACCCGCATTGCGCCGGGGGGCGACGTTCAGCGCACGGTGCAGACCGCGCTGCTCACGGCCAAGCCCGGCGACACCATCGGCTTCGAAGAGGGAACCTTCGCGTTCACGGGCACGCTCTCGCTCGACGATCTGGCCGATTGCGATCTCGTCATC
>JAWLHK010000041.1:0-3752 GCA_041690355.1 bacterium
GTACAGTCCACGAAACCCGAGGGCTGATATGTCGAAATGCCCCTGCTCGTGATGCAGCAGGTCGTCCGTCTGGCTGTCCCTCACCGCCCAGCTCTCGGCGCGGCTGACGGAGATGGTCATCTGCACGCTGGGGATGGTCCAGTCACCGTCACGGGATTCAACCACGGCCCACGTCAACGGCCGGGCCCGCACCGTGATCTTGGCGTCCTCCCCCTCGCCTGGGGGCCTGCTGCGTACCGTCCCGAAGTTGCTCCACCCAACTGCGCGATTGAAGCCTGTGATTGCCATTGTGTCACCCTCCCATTATCGCCGGCACACTCTTCGTGACAGCGACTGGTCCCAGGCCCGGGATCGGTCTCAGGCAGATCACGGCTGAGCCTAACCACAGACTGTCGCGCAGTCGCCGACGCAAACACCGACAAATAGAAACATACCACGCCATCGTGAACAGGGCGAAAAGCTCGGGAAGGGATTGCCGAACAGATGGCTGCGGAAGAAGGTGCCGTTGCCACCGGACCTGTTGGCGCAGAACCAATAGCACAATAGATAGCTGCATAAAAATGCGTTAGAAGTCGTTTTTGACCCTCAAAACGGAAAGCGTTTAGCTTGGGGCGTAGCCAGGGCTCCTGGCGTGCCGTATGAACCTGTCGATGTAGTAGCGTCGGAGCCTCTTTCTGACAACCAGCGCCGCCATGCCCTCCTCGGGGACGGGTAGCTGACCTTGGTTCAATTCCGTGATGGTCCTGAATGATCTGGGGATCGATTCCGCCAGCTTGTCGACCCAGTCGATGTGCCCTACGGCGAGGGTGTCGGCCAGTTCCCCGATCCTCCCCTGCGCGTTCCGTCGCAGACACTGCTCGGTTCGGTCGATGTACCACTGCGCGAACGTTTCCGCGTCCATCCCCATGCCCAGTGCCTCGGACACCGCCTCCGGCCTGACTGCCCGATAGCGCTTGCGGATGCCGACCAGTTCGCTCCAGCCGCCCTGCTTCCACTGCGCGGGATGCTGGATTCGCCCCTCGGCGACGAGGTGCAGATCGATGGCGAGCATGATGCCGAGAAGGGCGGGGCCGTTCTGCACGAGCGTCACTGCGTGCCGGTCGCGCCACACGTGCCCCGGAGCGAGCCCGGAGGGCCTGAAATCATGCACGGAACCGCTCTGCAGCGTTCGCATCAATGCCGAAGTGCGCCGCGGATCGGCGGGCGTGAATAGCGCGTACAGACCGGTCGGGGCCACAAGGTAGTCGAGCCCGGTCGCCTTCTCCCCGGTGACGGTTTCCACGAGCCGCCGTCGGTACGTTTTGCGCCGACTGGCGAAGCGTAGCGCGCGGACGTGCGGCAGGCACCGGTGCGACACCAGCAGCGCCGCGTCGGGAAAGGCGTTCTTCGTTCGTCTCGTTCCTTTTGCCATCTTCATCCTTTCATGCCTTGCATTGTCACGTACTCTAGTTATACTACTAGATAACATGGTCCCATAGCATGGAGGTGTCAAATGGGCTTCCGAACGAAAATCCAGCTGATCAACCGCAAGAGCAGCCAGCAATGGTACGTGAACTTCCCCTCGGCGTGTGCGCAGATGATGGAGTTCCGCAAGGGGGAGGTGATGGAGTGGGTTCTGACCGGGCGCGGCGACCTGCTTCTGCGCCGGGTGGAGCGGGAGGAGGTGGGCGACGATGTCGACGGTCGGTAGGGAGGATCTCGACCAGACGATGGAGCGAAGCCGCCTTCTCGGCCGGGAGGCGGCGGAGCACCGGCGGATCGCGGTCGCCTACGAGAAATGCCCCGCCGAGCCGCCTCCGTCCGTCGAGGCGGCGTTGCGGGCGCGTCGGGCCTGCGACGACGCGCAACGCGCGCAGTGCGGCCTGCTGCGGGAACTGGTGGGCACTCTCGCCGATCATGCCGCCGAACAGTCGGGGAAACTGACGGCGATGGAGGAGCAGAACCGCAGGCTCTCGGCCGACTGCGAACGTCTTCGCCTGGAGTTGCGCAGGCAGTTGGGCGTACAGCCGAAACGCATGGGATCGGCCGGGGAACCGGACGCCGGTGAATCGAAGGCGGGCGGCGAGGAGAACGGGGAAACGAATGGCCCGAAGAGGCGGGGTGCGCCGAAGGGACACCGGGGCGCGTCCAGGGGCGTTCCAGAACGGGTGGACCGCACCGAGGAGATCCCCCCGCCCGGAGTCTGCCCGTGCGGATGCGCGGCCATCGAACCAATGGACGAGTTCGACCTCAAGTGGACCGAGGACATTCCGCCCGTGTGCCGCGTCGTCACACTCTCGAAGTACCGGCGCGGACGCTGTCCCGACTGCGGAACCGTGCTGCGTCACGACGAGGCCGTGCACGGGCCGCCCGTGGTCACCGGGCCGAACCTGGCGGTCATGCTGACGACGCTTCGGCACATGGGCATGACATACCGCCGACTCGCCTCCCTCTGCACCGACTGCCTCGCCATCCCCCTCACCGCCTCCGGCGTGCTGGGCGTCGTCAACGGCGTCTGCGACCGACTGCGACCGGTCGCCGACGAGATCGCATCGGCTTTGCGCGAGCAGGAGGTGATCGGAGCCGACGAGACGGGCTGGAGAATCGAGCGGGAGAGCGGCTACGTGTGGTGCTTCTGCAACAAGCTTCTCGCCTACTTCCATCCCGACCGCAGTCGAGCCACCGCCGTCCCGGAGGGCGTGCTCGGAAAGGAGTTCCGGGGAACGGTCACCTGCGACTTCTACGGTGCGTACAACTTCCTCGAGAACACGCAGCGATGCTGGGTCCATCTGCTCAGGGACATCGAGAAGGAGCGGCTGATCCTGCCGGGAAGCAAGACGCTACGCAAGTTCGAGGACGAAGCGTGGGCCGTCTACAAGGAGGGCAAGCGTGTCCAGGCCATGGAGGACGGACCCGGGAAACGCCGCGACGCGGGGAAGTTCATCCGGCGCGTTCGCCGCCTGGGGAACATGAAAGTGCCCAAGGGCAAGGCCACCACGCTGGCCAAGCGGGTCCGGAACTACGCCGACGAACTGGTCGCCTTCATCGACAACCCGCAAGTCGAACCGCACAACAACAGAACCGAGCGACAGGTTCGACCCATTGTCGTCAACCGCAAAAACTCTTACGGAAGCGACACCGCGGGCGGCGCCAAGCGCATGTGCGATCTGGCCAGCGTCCTGGAGACCTGCAAGCTGAACGGACTGCGCATCGGCAGATGGCTCGCGGATCTGCTCGCCGCCCCTCAGGACACTCCCCCGAGTCCCTTCGAGAAGCCCGCCAAAAGCTGACCCGCCCGAGAATCCCGATCCCACCCGCAACCCGACTGGCGACCCACCAACTCCGGGGTGCTGTGCCGTGCCCGCGATGCCCCGCGACGTAGCCCTTTCACGCCACGTCGCGCCCGCGTCCGAACGGCTCCCCCCTGCCTGGAGGCCCCAAGCTAAACGGTTTCCAAAAACGACCTGTAACACATTTTTATAAAGCTGTTTATTGTGCTACAGCTTCTGCTCCAACAGGTCCGGTGGCAACGGCACCTTGTTCCGCAGCGGGGCCGTCCAAAATAGCCGAAATGGTATATTCAAAACTCGGCGGTCAGAATCGATTACGGGCAGCAGGAAGGAGTCCGGGGAAGGATGGACGGAATGGAGGGGTCTCTGCCCCAAAGGGGCAAAGGTAGGTAGCCGCGGGTGTAAACCCGTGGAAAACGATGTACCTCCTCCATGCGCCCCAAAGGGTCGCGGGTGATGCAGCCCCACGATAACCTCACGATG
>JAWLHK010000042.1:0-3357 GCA_041690355.1 bacterium
GGCGAAAATCGGGATCCGTGCGGGTCATGGGGCTTCCGGTGTCGCTCTCCTCTTCAGGCTCGCGCAGCACGCCTGGCGTGCGTTTCCGCACGGGCCCGGGCGACTGCGGTGACTTCAGGTTGCCGCCGGAAGGCGTTTCGTTCCAGAGGAAAATGCATCGATTCGAGCGGATTCGGGCGGGGGCCCCCTCGCCGCGCGTCGGCCGTTCGGGTCGTTCGGGTCGTGTCCCCGGAGGTGGTGTAGCTCGGGGCGGTCATCGAGGTCCTCGGTAGGGTCGGATTGCTGAGCCAACCTGGACCGAGGAAAGAGCCCGATGACCAAGCCCACGATGGACCTTCGCGCGCTGGTGGAGAAGAGCGCGGACGCGGACCTTCTTCGAGAGATGATCGGCTTCGCGGCCGAGCGGCTGATGGAGCTCGAGGTCGGCGCGAAGACGGGCGCCGACTACGGTGAGAAGTCCGCCGACCGGCTGGCGCGGCGGAACGGCTACCGAGACCGCGACTGGCAGACGCGCGCCGGGAACGTGGAACTGCGCATCCCGAAGCTGCGCACAGGCTCCTGCTTCCCGTCGTTCCTGGAGCCCCGGCGGGCCGTGGAGAAGGCGCTGACGGCCGTGATCCAGGAGGCCTACGTCAGCGGCGTCTCCACGCGCGCGATGGACGATCTCGTGCAGGCCATGGGCGGGACGGGCGTCTCCAGGAGCCAGGTGAGCCGACTGTGCGAGGAGATCGACGAGCGCGTCGACGCCTTCCTGACCCGCCCCATCGAGGGCGAGTGGCCCTATCTGTGGATCGACGCGACCTATCTGAAGGTGCGCCAGGGCGGGCGCATCGTGTCCGTCGCGGTCACGCTCGCCGTCGGCGTCAACATGGACGGCAGGCGCGAGGTGCTGGGCATGGCCATCGGCGCCTCCGAGGCGGAGCCGTTCTGGACTGAGTTCCTGCGGGACCTGGTGCGGCGGGGCCTGAGCGGCGTGAAGCTCGTGATCAGCGACGCGCACGAGGGCATCAAGGCAGCCACGGCGCGGGTGCTGTCCACCACCTGGCAGCGGTGCCGCGTGCATTTCCAGAGGAACGCTCTGGCCCACGCCGGCAAGAGCAGCCGGCGCGTAGTCTCGGCCTTCATCGCCACCGCCTTCGCCCAGCCCGACCACGGCGCCGCCAGCGCCCAGTGGCGGCGCGTGGCGGACCAGATGCGCTCCAAGCTCCCCAAGCTCGCCACGCTCATGGACGGCGCAGAGGAGGACGTGCTCGCCTACATGACCTTCCCGGCCCAGCACCGCGCGAAGCTGCACAGCACGGATGACATCGACAAGACCTTTGTGCCCTATTGTGCTACCCTTCCGTTGTGCGGTCGACCTCGTGGCGAAGCGCGACGTGTCGGCTGGAAGCGTCGTCGGGCGGCCCATCGAAGCCCTGCCGAGGTGAGGCGGCCGCACACCGGTTTTCCTCATCGGGGAGCGTCGTGCAGGCCGCACCGCGACTTGCTTTCGGACGCGGCTGCCAAGCGGCGACGAAGTGCTCATAGCTCTCCTGTGCCCGCTCCGCGATCTCCATCTCCTGGTTGCGCAGCGTCTTGACGTTGTAGGCGTAGGCCGGACCGCGAGCATTGCCTTTTTTCTGCGGCTTCCCGGCGGCGAGTTCCATTTGGCGGCGCTTGTGGGCGACGAGGCTCGGCCGCGCCCATCGGTAGTCCTCGCCTTTTGCCAGCCTGTGCCAGCACAGGACGGCCAGTTTGCGCGCGACGGCCACGGCGGCAATCTGGTGCCCTCTCTTCGCCCGCACGCGGATGAAGAAGCCCCGCAGCGGCCCCGGCGCCTTGGCCGCCGCCCAGGCTGCTTCGACCAGCATCGCGCGGGCATGGCTGCGCCCGGACTTACTGATGCGGCCGTGATGCGCGGCGCCGAGACCGGACTGGCGAACCCGCGGGTTCAGTCCGAAGTAGCTCACCAGCTTTTGGGGGCTTGCGAAGCGGTCGATGCTGCCTGTCGCCGCCATGAGCCCCGCGGCGACGGTCAGGTTCACGCCGGTGATCGTCAACAGGCGATGGATGGCCTCGTCTTCCAGCGCGTCCTGCGCGATGTCGCGGTCCAGAACGGCGAGGTCTTCGCCCAGCCGGTCGAGCTCGCGGACGTGACGCTCGATTGCTCTGCGCTCGTCTTCAGGGAGCGGTTGCGCTGCCAACCATGCGCGCCCGCGCTTGTTGAAAAGGTCGGCATGCGGGCACTTGGGGATCAGATGTGCATGCAAGATCGCATGCACCTCGTTCTTGATCCTCGTGCGATGACGGACGACCTGATAGCGCCGGGCGACCAGCCGTCGAAGACGCTCGGTGGCCGCGTCAGGTGTCCAGATCTGCGGCAGGTAGCCGGCTGCATGCAGGTTCGCCAGCGTGCCTGCGTCGACCTTGTCGGTCTTCACATGAGCATGGGCGATGGCCTTCACTTGCAGTGGGTTGGCGATCACCACCCGCGCCACGAAGGGTGTGAGGATCCGCGACACCGCCATGGCGTTGCCGGTCGCCTCAATCACCACCTCATCCGTGGGTCGGAGTTGTCTCGCGAAACCCTCCAGCGCCGTCCGGGTCATGTCGACCCGACCCTCGTGGCGGGTCAGCCCGTTCTCCCAGATCACCACCTCCCCGAAGGTCCGGTGTATGTCCATTCCGATCACGCGTCGCATGCGCGCCTCCTGCGTCTGTTTCGATAGACGGGAGCGGCGGGCGACACGACAACTACGGATCCGTGCTCACGGCACAACCGGGCGAGTCGCAGAGGCGGCCAGCTACTAACACGAGCTCGCAGCTCATCGTGTGCATCGGCCTGCCCGCACCTTCGTGCTCCCGGTGCCTCCGTCCCGGACGCTCGCAGCATACGCCAAGTCCCGAAGAACCCGGCCGGACATCGGCACCACAGATGACATACCGGTTACCAACCCGATCGAACGGCTGAACGGCGAGATCAAGCGGCGCACCGACGTCGTCGGGATCTTCCCGAACGAAGCCGCCATCCGCCGTCTCGTCGGTGCGATCCTCATGGAGCAGACCGAGGAATGGGCCGTGCAGCGGTCCCGCTACATGACGCTGGAAACCCTAGCGCCCGTCGGCGATGATCCCATCGTCAGCCTCCCTGCCGCACAGGGCGACTGACAAGCGCGGCGCTGCCGAGGCCGTCAGGCCGGACGCCAGCTACACCACGCCATGGGACACGACCCCGACCAGTTCAGCGCTCGTTGGCAAAGAGGTTTGCGATCCTGTTTGCCAATCAGTGTGGTAGACTGCGCAACCCCAGATCCATATGCCCCTCACGACACGCTTACGGTTCATTGGGCCGCAGTCCGGCGGGCACTGCCGCCAAGG